>CAMYLZ010000016.1 GCA_947259375.1 uncultured Parvularculaceae bacterium
CCAGGGCGTCGCGCCCGCGCGCCAGCAGCCGCACCGGCTCGCCGCGCTCCGGCGATTGCGCGCCGCCCGGAAACACGATCGCGCGAATGAAATCCTCGACCTCCGCCCGCGCCCGGCCGAGATCATCGCCCCAAAGGTCGGCGGCGCTCGGCCAGCCGATCCATACGGCGTCATGACGCGCCCATTCCGCAGGCTGACGGCGTTGTGAAAGCATGAATGAGCACTTCCTTCTGCGAGAGGTCATTGCCGGATGGCGGCGCCTTGTCTATATAAGCGGCCGCGGAGCAATCCGCGACATAGAAATCTTCGGGGCGGGGTGGAAGTCCCCACCGGCGGTAATGCAGATTTTTTCTCCCGTTAGAGACGAGAAAAAACCTGACGAGCCCGCGAGCCGAAGCGGTTGATGCGGCCGGAAACGGCGCTCGCCCGCGGAAGCAGGATTCTGGTGAGAGCCCAGAGCCGACGGTCACAGTCCGGATGAGAGAAGGTTTACGCAGTGGAAGGCGTCAGGGCCCGGCTTGGGCGTTTGCGCCTGCCTCACAGCGGTATCGCGTCCGGGCGCCACGCGTCCTCGCGCGGCCTGTTGTTTGCGTAGCATGCCGGCGCCTTTGGCCCGGCGGTTCCTCATCATCTCCGATCTTTTTTTGAACGCGCCTTGTTCGCAAGGCGAGCGAAGAGAAGGTTGGTTGATGCGTAAGTTAGTTGGTTGCGGCGCCTTTCTGGGCGCTTCTTCGGGCGTCATGGCGCTCACGCCTTGCGTGGCGGCGCAGGGCGACCCCATCCATGGAATCACCGGCGAAATTACCGACGAAATCGTCGTTGTCGCTGATCCGCTGGAATTGATTGAATTGCAGGAAAGCCGCGCCGTTTTCGGGCTCGATCTTTCCTATGCGGAGACGCCGCGCAGCGTGAATGTCGTCAGCGACGCGACGATTGAGCGGTTCAGCATCGAAACGGTCGACGATCTCGCGGCATTCTCGCCAGGAACATTTACGGGTAGTTTTTTCGGCGTGCCGGGTTCGGTTTCCCTGCGCGGCAATCGCGCCGACACCTATTTTCGCGGTTTCAAACGGGTCGAAAATCCGGGCACCTTTCCCACCCCGCTGGGCGCCAGCGAGCGCATCGAGATCGTCAAAGGCCCGACGCCGGCGATCTATGGCGCGGGGCGTGTCGGCGGTCTTCTAAACATCACCCCACTGACCGCGCGAACCGCCAAACGCATTGGCGAGACCGGCCGCGTTGCGGAAATTTCCGGCACGCTCGGCTCTTACGACAAGCGCATCATTCGCGGCGACGCCGGCGCGGCGTTCGACCTCGGCGGGCGCGAGGCCGGCGCCTTTGTCCATGCGGAATATGAAAACTCCGACAGCTATTATCGCGGCATCGAACCGGAACGCACGCTGGTGCAATCGGCTTTCACCCTCGCGGGCGATCAATTCGCGCTTGAACTTGGCAGCGCCTATTTTTCATCCAACGGCTACAAACAGACCATTGGCTGGAACCGGGTGACGCAGGAGCTGATCGATAACGGAACCTATATCACCGGACGCGACACCGACCTTTCCGATCTTAATGGCGACGGCAAGCTGACGCCCGACGAGGTCGATGCGGCGGTCGGCTCGTTTTTCGGAACCTCAAATATCCGCCAATTCATTGACTTCGGCCTGTTTCCGGGCGCCGCTTTCGACCTTGACGAGGGCGTCGGAACGGCGCAGCTCGATCCGCGTACAGTGTTCATTTCGGACCGCGACGTCGCCGATGCGGAAACCTTTACCGCTTACGCCGATCTTGCCTGGACCATTGGCGAGGACGAGCTGCGGCTACAAGCCTTTTTCGACACGCTCGATAGCGATCTTTATGTCAGCTATGGTTTTGCGGCGGAATATATCGCCGATGTATATGAGTTGCGCGGCAGCTATGCATTTGATGTCGATCTTGGACCGATCACCATCGATTCTATCATCGGCGCGTCCTGGCGGTCTTATGACAACACCACGCGCCAGACCTTTCTTTCCGGCTATCTCGCACTAGACCGCCGCGACCTCACCGTCGGCGCGACCGGCGGCGATATTTTCGACGATCCGTTTTCCGTAGAACCGAACGGCATTGGTTGGGATACGGATCTCGACTCGCGCACGACCGACCTTGCCATCTTCACCGTCAATGATGTCGCGCTGCATGACCGGCTGCACTTCCTGGCCAGCCTGCGGCTTGACCGCTTCAAAGCGTCATCCATCAATACCGGCGAGACGATCTTCGATCCCAGTCTCGGTTTCGCCCGCTTCGCGGATGCCGAATTCACGCCGAGTTACGAATTCTCCTTGCGTTACGATCCGCTGGACTGGCTGTCGCTTTATGGAACCTATGCGGAAAATAACGCGCTTGAGACCAATGATGGCGGCGGGGTTGAGGTTGACCGCATCGCCCAACGCAATTTCGTCGCCGATTCCGATCTCATCGAGGCCGGGCTCAAGGTAAAACGCCGCGACCTGGTGGGCTCCCTCGCCTTTTACCGCCAGGATCGCCAGCGCCAGGACCCCTTTGGCAATCTCGACGAGGAGACCTCCAAAGGAGTCGAGGCGGAACTGCGCTATCTGATCAATGACCGCTTCAGCCTCAACTCGGCGCTCACCTATCAGGAAACCCGCATCAGCGCGCCCGGAACATGTGGTTCCGGCAATGGCGAATTCGTGGTGCTGCCGCCCGCGCGGGTCGGCGTCGCGCCGGCGAACGGTTTTGGCGGGCTGTTCGCCGCGCTCAACGCATCCTGCCTGCCGGAACTGGCGGACGGCTATCGCCGCCGGACCGCGCCCGACTGGCTCGCATCAAGTTTCCTGACCTATACCGGCCCGACAACGCGCTACGGCGCGCTCGGCGCGTCATTCGGCGCATTTTATGTGGGCGAGACCGGCGGCAAGATCGATGGCGCCATTGTTCTACCCGACTATGTGCTCACGAAAGCGGCCTTTTTCTATGAGTTCCGCAATTTCTCGCTGATCGCCAATATCGATAATCTGTTCGACAAACGTCACTTTATCCCTGTGCAGAATGTTTTCGAAGAGGTCGGCGTGCGCCCTGGGCGCGGACGCGAGTTTTCCATCACACTGAAAGCGCGGCTGTAAAATGAGCCAATTATTTAACTCATCGCGGGCGGCAGGCCTGTTCGCTGTTCTCAGCCTGATCTTTTTTCATGTGACGGCGACGACATTCGCTTCGCTCGGCGTCATCCTGCCGGCGATGATCGCGGAGTTCCAGTGGAGCTGGACCGAAGCCGGGTTCGGCTTTACCGCGCTCGCGCTTTTTACTGGCCTGTTCAGCCCGGTCGCGGCGCAGTCCTTGCGACGACTTGGCCTGCGCGGCAATTACGCCCTTGGCGGCGCGGCGCTCGCCGCCGGCTTTGCGCTGGTCGCCAGTGCAAGCGGGCTTGCCGCCTATCTCGCCGCCGCTTCCCTGTTGGGCGCCGGCTTTGCGCTCGTCGCCAATGTGCCGAGCGTTTTCGTTGTGGCGCAGACGGTTTGCCCCCGCGCGCGCAATATGATGATCGGCGTTTATCTCGCCGCCGGCGGGCTTGGCGGCGTTGCCGGGCCGCTAATCTCCAACGCCCTCCTCGAAGCGGGGCATAATTGGCGCTTTTACTGGCGGCTCGCCTTCTTCATTACACTGATATTGACCGCTGCGTTCATACTGCTCGCCGACCAGCGGTTGCTCGAAAATAGCGGCGGCAAGGACGCAGAGCCGGACGACCGCCCCCAAAGCCCGCTTCAAACCGCCGCCCGCGATTGGACGGTGCGCGAGGCGCTGCGCTCGCCGGCATTCTATGTCATTGGCGGCGCGCTGATGGCCGCTTATTTTTGCGGCGTTTCCGTATCGAGCTGGGCGGTGACCCATCTCACCGGCGCGGGGCTCAGCGCCGGTCTCGCCAGCGCCATGCTGAGCCTGCATGCGGCGTCGAACGCCGGCGCCCGCGCGCTTGGCGGCTTTGGCGTCAAATTCTTCCGGGCACGGCATTTGTTGCTGACGGGCCTTGCCGCCGAGGCGGTCGGCATGCTGGCGCTGTCCTTTGCCTCGACGCCTCCTGTCGCCGTCATTTTCGCGCTGTTCGAAGGCTACGCCTTCGGCATGATCCTTTATGCGACGACGGTTTTGCAGATCGAGTATTTCGGGCTGAAAAATTCACCAGCCATTCTCGGCGCGATGAATCTTTTCGCCACCGTCGCCATGCTGGGGCCGGTGCTGACCGGCCTGACCGGCGATATGTTCGGCAGTTTCTCGCCGATCTTCATCGCTTATGGCCTCATCGCTGCGGTATTGGCGATCGCCGGGCTGCTCATTCACAACCCGAACCGGACCGGCGCGGCGCCCCCCGCAAAAGCGCAACAAACACGTTAATGGAGCGAAGACGCCGCCGCCCTATGCGGCTTACTGTTCGGCGTCTTTGGCCCGCAGCCCACGCGCCTTGGGCCATCATGTGTTGGGCAAAAAGAAAAAGGCGGCGCAATTTGCGCCGCCTTTCCGCAATCGTCCTGGTGCTTACGAATCAGAATTCGTAGCGCAGACCGAAATTGATCTCCCACACCGAGGCGCCGAAGATACGGTCCTGGTCCGCAGAATCTAGGTCAATATCGGTGAACACGAACTGCGTTCCGTCCGCAGAAATTTCCGACTCGACGATCGCAGCGTTGTGGCCCGAACCGCCAAAGGTCAGCTCGCGATATACGCCCCAATCATCATTGATCAGGTTGGTGAAGTTATCGACATCGATAATGAAGCGAAGACGATCGCCTTCACGCAGACCAGGCAGTTCCTGTTCGAAGCGCAGGTCCACCTTGCCCCACCAGTCGGAGTTGAACGCGTTGCGCGGCGCGATCTGGCCCGCAAATTCGTTCAGACCGGAGCTTTCGAGGAAGTTGAAGAGCTGGTTGATCTGCGTTTGCGACAGGTTTGAAAGATCGACCAGCGGATCGTTCATACCAGCAGGCACGTAGAGTTGCGAACGACGTTCCGAGTCGTCGCTGTCGCCGAAGAGGTTGGCGCCGCCGGCGATAGCGTCGGAGCCGCCATTTGTGTCGAATGTGTAGCTGAACGGCTTGCCGCTATTGAGCTGGCCAACCAGCGAGATACGCGATTTCAATCCTTTGAAGAATTCGTAGGAGAAGTCCGTACGCGCTGTGAAGGCGTGCGTCAGGCCATTATTCGAACGGGCGATGATCGGGTTGTTATAGTCGATCGCCGCAACGTTTTCGAAGTTCGACTGCTGCGTCGAGCTCGTCGCCGGGCTGACGTCTTCAGCATCAGTATAGGCGTAGCCGCCATAGATACTGGCGCCGAACCGATCCCATTCCCAATCCTTGCGGATGTAGCCGGAAACGACCAGCGTCTTCGGTGTGAGATCGGAGTTGGTCAGCAGCAGGGCGCCGCTATTGCCGTAGCCGAACTGTGAATTGTAGATCGGACGGCCATCAGGCGCGGTGCCGATGACGGCGAGATCGAGGTTTTGCCAGATATTCGGGTTTTCCTGGATCGTGTAGAGGAAATCAGCCCCGAAATTCCAATTGTCTCCAAGACCGATACTTGAAAGGTCCGCGTAATACTCCGCGCCAAGACTAAAGCGCCAGATCGAAGACAGCTTGTAATCAGGATCGACCAGAGCAACCTGACCGGTCCCGGCCGCTGCTGAAGCGGTGACGCTATCCTGCAACGCTTGCGGAATATTGAACCCGTCAAATCCGCCAATGACCGCCGGGTCCGACGAGAACGCCGTGCCGGTGATAAGACCGGTGTTGGAGAAACTATTCGACAGCCACACCGACGGGTCGCCGCCAGAGAAGCGGCCGATACCGGCGCTGACCGATAACGAGTCGTTGACGTCATACTCCAGGCCGACACGCGGCTGGATCAGCGTCAAGCCGTCGAAGGTCTCGTTATTCGGAACGCCAAACCGGTCAACGATAAGCTGATTGAACTCCGGTTCATCACTCTGGGAGTACCAATCAAAACGCAGGCCGGCGATGACCGTCAGGTCAGCGCTTGGCGACCAGTTGTCTTGCGCATAGACGGTATTAATCGTCCGTTTGAAAGTCGCCGCGCCGTCATTCTTTTCGTTGGAGCCGGCATTCAGATAGAAAATCGACGACGGCAACTGATTCTCGAGATCGTCGATGGAATCAAAACCGACCTGTCCTTCAGAGAACGGAACGAACAGGTTGAACACATCAAAGATGTCCCGTTCGTAGCCAAGCTTGAAGATATGATCGCCGGATGCGTATTCGCCTTTGACTTTGAAGTTCCAGACGTTGACTTCGAGACGGTTGCCGTGACGGAACGTATCGGGGCCGAGGAACACGGCGCCGCCGCCTGGCGTGTCGATTTCGAATTGCGCGAAATCAGTGCCGTTCAGCGAGTTCTGTCCGGTAATGCGGTCCTGATAGGAGACACGAACTTCGGTCGAGAAATTATCCGTCCATTCGGAGAACAGGCGGCCGGAGTATGCTTCGAGGTCTTCCGAACGGCGATACCAGTTGGAAGCAAGGCCAAGCTCGCCGAAGCTGGTGCTGGTGTTTTGCGGAACGACGTTGTCACCGAAGGTGTCCTGATAAGCCAGTTCGAAGCGATGCTGATCGGTGATGTAGCCGTTCAGCTTGACGTAGAAACGCTCGTCCGAAACGTCAGAACTCGCCGGAATGCCAAGCGGGTCGAAACCATAAACGTTGTTCAGGATATCGGTGATGCGGTCCACGTCAGCTTGGGTGACTTCATCAACCGTGCTCGCGAAGGCCGAACCCGCCGGGCCAGTATTTGTTGTGTCGGAGCCTTTGAACTTTTCGTATGCGGCGGTGAAGAAAAGCCGGTCGGGAATGATCGGACCGGTGATGACCGCGCCGTAGGACTTTTCGTCGTTGTCCGGCTTGCTGACTGGATCGCCTTCCAGCGTATCGCCATGCAGACCGGAAAAGTTGTAATCGACAAATGCGCGGCCGTGAAACTCATTGCCGCCAGACTTGGTGACAGCGTTGATGTTACAGCCTGTGAAGCCGCCATATTCGACATCGACCGGCGCAATCTCGACGGAGACCTGTTCAACAGCGTCAAACGGGAACGGCAGACGCTGGGTCGGGAAGCCGTTATTGTTCAGACCGAAATCATCGTTCTGGCGAACGCCGTCAACAGTCAGTGAGTTGAAGCGCTCATTCGAGCCAACGCAGCGAATGCCGCGTTCAAATGATTCGTCGATATTGATCCGAGGGTCGAGACGAATGACGTCCTTGATGTCACGGTTCAGCGCAGGCAACAGCGCGAGATCCTGCGCGCTAAATGTCGCCGACGGTCCGGCCGCCACTGCAACCGCAGTACTGCGCGTCGCCGTTACGACGATCTCATCGCCAGTCGCAGCGCCGCTCAAATCAAAAGAAACATTCGTCGTGTCGCCGACCGTGAGAAAAACGTCGGAAATCGTCTGATCGGTATAGGCGTCCGTATCAACGCTGACGGTATAACGGCCGCTAACCGAAAGACCTCGTGCTGAATAGGTGCCGCTGCCGCCGGTAACGGCAGTCGTCGACGAACCGGTGTTCACGTCGGTAATGGTCACGCGTGCGCCGGATACCGGTTGCCCGTCCGGTCCGCTGACAACGCCGCGAATAGCGCCTGTCGTAGCCTGCGCCATGGCCGGCGATGTCGCCACCGTGACGAATGCCGAGCTTAGCGCAATCGCCGCAACGCCGGCGGAAAGCGTCTTTGCTAGTTTCATTTGTGATTCCCCAAGCTATCTGATGTTGCCGCAGCCCCAGGCGCGGCGCTGTACAAGGACAGCCAATAGGTAATTGAGATGACAAAGCAATGACAATGGAGTGCGGATTTTCAAAAATCTTTCGCAACGCAGCATCGTCCTTAAGGCGTTTTCCGCGAGGCGCAAAAAACTAGCAAGAATCAGGATGTTATGCAGTCAATATGCGTTATCGCCCTGCACCGCGGCGAATCATGGTTACCATTTTGAATGTGCAGTGTGTGCGCCGTGCAACAGAGAATGTGACGATGTCACATCCGTTCCGGCGCTTCGAGACCAAGCAACGACAAAATCAGGTCGAGTTGGCGGCCGGCGAGAATCGCCAGCGACAATCGCGAGGCGCGCACGCCCGCATCGGCTTCATCGACGATCCGGCACGCGGCGTAGAATTTTGAAAACACCTGCGCGAGCGAAAATGCGTGATCGCAAAGAATATGCGGCATGCGTTTTTCGTAAGCTTCGCGCAGCGCATCGCCAAAGCCGAGCAGCATCAGCGCAAGATCGCGTTCTTCGGACGCCGCAATGCGAATCGCGCCGGCCTCGCCCGCGCCCGCCGCTTTCGCCTTGGCCAGAATAGACCGGACACGGACGCTCGCATAAAGCAGATACGGTCCCGTCTTGCCTTCGAACGCCATGAACCGGTCGAGATCGAAAATGTAATCGCTGGTGCGCGGGTTCGACAGATCAGCAAATTTCAGGGCCGCGACCCCAACCTTGCGGGCGACTTGCGTCGTCTCGGCATCGTCATAACCTTGCGCGAACCCGCTCTCGGCGAGGCGTTCGCGCGCCTTGTCCGTGACCAGGTCGATAAAGTGGCGCAATTTCAGCGTGCCGCCCTCACGGGTCTTGAACGGTTTGCCGTCCTTGCCGTTCATCGTGCCGAACCACAAATGCTCCAGCCGGTCTTCGCTGAAATAGCCGGCGCGCTCGGCCGCGCGGAACACCTGTTCGAAATGCAGCCGCTGGCGCGCATCGACCACATACAAGATGCGATCAGGGCCGAGCGTGCGTTTGCGATCGACAATTGTCGCAATATCCGTCGCGTGATACCCCACCGCCCCTTGCGAATTCACAAAGATGATCGGCGGCATTTCCTTTTTATCGTCATCGCGCGCGACGCGGATGATCTTCGCGCCATCCGATTCCTCGATGATGCCGCGGTCGGAAAGATCGCCGGTCAGTTCAGGGATCAGCGGGTCAGCGTCGGCCTCGCCTTTCCATAAATCAAACTCGACGCCGAGATCGTCATAATCCTGGCGCATGGCTGCGACCGACAGATCGACAAAATGCCGCCACAAGGCGCGGTAGCCGGGCCGGCCGTCCTGTAGCTCCTTGGTCGCCTTGCGGGCGAGGTCAGCGCGCGCCGGATCGGCTTTGCAGGCCGCCGAGGCGAGCGGATACATTTCCTCGAGATCGGCCAGCGTGATCGGCGGGTCGGATGGAAACGGGCCAGTCGCGCCTCCCACGAAATATTCAAGCGTCGGCTGGCGCAGCGCCAGTTCGGAAATCAACTGGCCCATTTGCAGGCCCCAGTCGCCAAGATGCACGTCGCCGGTGACTGCGTCGCCAGCGAAGCGGCAAATCCGCTTCAGGCATTCGCCGATAATTGCCGCGCGCAAGTGCCCCACATGCAGCGGTTTCGCGACATTGGCGCCGCCATAATCGATGACAATTTTTTCCGGGGCCGGCCGGCGCCAGCCGCCGCAATGATCATCGCTGGTCAGCGCTCCGGCCTGTTCGGAAAGGTAGGCGTCCGACAGCGTGATATTGATGAAGCCCGGCCCGGCGACCGAGATTTC
The DNA here is from genome assembly GCA_947259375.1 of uncultured Parvularculaceae bacterium. Lineage (GTDB taxonomy): Bacteria > Pseudomonadota > Alphaproteobacteria > Caulobacterales > Parvularculaceae > Hyphococcus. The sequence goes on from CAMYLZ010000016.1 coordinate 9,583, forward strand.
CGCAAATTGCGGCGCGCCGGCAAGCCGCGCCTCGATCGCGGCGGCGATGTCGCGCGGATTTTTCTTCGCGGCTTTGGCGGCCGGCAGCGCGCCATTGCACTGGAACTGCGCAAGATCCGGCCGGTCGGCGGGTTTCACCGCGCCGAGGGCGAAATCAAGTCCTTCGCTGACGAACGCGTCGCCAACGATCTTCGACAACTCTTCTTTGATGGTCATTGGATATTCGGAAATTTCAGGCTCTTGCCGGACCGGTTGTAAATCGCTTGGCCGGGCGTCAGGGAGAATCCGACGATGATCTCGAAATTCACACCGGAAACATTGTCGCCGGCGCGCGGAATGAAGATCTCGTCAATCTTCACCCGCTCGACTTCCACCGCGCGGCCGCCGTCCCAATCGACCGGCACGGAAAACTCCTTCTTGGCGATGACTTCCCGGTTGGTTCGGGTCACGGCGACGAAATAATTGAAAACTTTCTTGTCCGTCGTCGCTTTCGGACCACGTCCGAACGCCATGTCGATAGAAACATCCGCCTTGATCGGTTCATCGGAGAAATAGCGGCAGGTGCTGGCGACATCGACGATCTCGCCTGTATAGGCGATGTCTTCCACCACATCACCGCCGTCAAACTCGATGAAACGCGCGGCGTCGTTGAGCACGATGATGTTCGGGCACGGCGCGGGATTGGCCGCCCTGGCCGCGCGCTGTTTTTCATTTGAAGAACAGGCGGTTGCGGCTGCGGCGATTAGCGCTACGGCGATCAGTTTGTTCATCGATGCAATGCCCTATATTCAATCTTGAAAACGCCTTGACGCCGCCACAACGCCGCCCTCGCGGTGCTGCTTGTTACCAAGGTTGTTTCTCGTAGCGTTTCGCCAGCCGCGGCGCAACGCCCGCAGCAAAGGCAATGCCTTATTCAAGGCGATAAAGGAGAGCGGCAAGACATGGATGCGCCTAATCCGTCAAGATCCGGTCTCAACCGCCCGATCACCGTGCGCCTCGCCTCGCCGCGCGGTTTTTGTGCGGGCGTCGAACGAGCGATCAAAACGGTCGAGGAGAGCCTCGCGCGCTATGGCGCGCCGGTCTATGTCCGCCATGAAATCGTCCATAATGTGCATGTGGTCGCGCGGCTCGCCGCCATGGGGGCTGTCTTTGTGGAAACCCTCGACCAGGTTCCCGCCGACAGGCCGGTGGTCTTTTCCGCCCATGGCGCGCCGCAATCAGCGCATGACGCCGCCGCCCGCCGGGCGTTAACCAAGATCGACGCAACCTGTCCGCTCGTGCTGAAAGTGCATAGCGAAACGCGCCGCCATGTGGCGGTCGGCCGCCGGGTTCTGCTGATCGGCCATGCCAATCACCCGGAAGTCATCGGCACCATGGGCCAGGCGCTTGCAGGACGGGTAACCCTGATCGAGACAGAGGCGGATGCGCGCGCGCTGCCGCGCACCGACGCACCGCTCGCTTATGTGACGCAGACCACCCTTTCCGTCGATGAGACCCGCGGCATTATCGAGATTCTCAAAAGCCGCTTCCCCGACATCGAAGGCCCGGCGCGCGAAGATATTTGTTATGCGACGTCAAACCGTCAGGCGGCGGTGAAAGCCGCGGCGCCGGGAACCGACCTTTTCGTTGTCATTGGCTCGGCGACCTCATCCAATTCCGCGCGCCTCGTTGAAACCGCGCGGGCGGCCGGCGCGCGCGCGGCGGTGCTGACCGATGATGCGGCGAGCTTCGACTGGCGCGCCTGCGAACACGCACAGACCCTCGGGCTGAGCGCCGGCGCCTCCGCTCCTGAAGAATTGGTCGAAAATTTTCTCGCCGCCCTCGCCGAGCGGCGTTTGCTGACCATCGAATCAGTTGAAACAGCGAAAGAAAATATCGTCTTTAAATCGCCGGTGCGCTTGGCGAGCTAAACAGCGCCGACCGGCCATTCCAATCTTGTTTGAGTCTGATGATGATCGAAGTGTTTACGGACGGCGCCTGTCTCGGCAATCCCGGTCCTGGCGGCTGGGGCGTTCTCATTGCCGAGAACGGAACCGAACGCGAATTAAGCGGCGGCGAGCGCGACACCACCAATAACCGGATGGAAATGCTCGCGGCGATCCGGGCGCTTGAAGAAACTCCTGCCGATCAGCCGGTCATTCTGCATACGGACAGCCAATATGTGAAGAACGGCATCACGAGCTGGATACACGGCTGGAAGCGCAATGGCTGGAAAACCGCCGCCAGAAAGCCGGTCAAGAACCAGGATCTCTGGCAACGGCTCGACGCGCAAATCGAGGGCCGAAATGTCGAATGGCGCTGGGTGAAAGGCCATGCCGGTCATCCCGGCAATGAACGCGCCGATGCGCTGGCGAGCGCGGCGGCGCGCGCTGTCAATTAAGCGCGCCGCCGGCTGAAACGCCTAAAGCTGGCCCAGCATGTATTCGGCGCTCGAGACGTCATAAGCGCCCGGCTCTTCAATATTGAGATTCTTGACGACGCCGTTCTCGATCACGGCGGAAAAGCGCTGCGAGCGTTCACCAAGCCCAAAGCCCTTGCCGTCCATGGTCAGGCCGAGCGCGCGGGCGAAATCGCCATTACCGTCGGCGAGCATTTCCACCTTGTCGCCGGCGTTCTGGTCTTTCGCCCAGGCATTCATGACAAAGGCGTCATTGACCGACATGCAGACAATCTTGTCGACGCCTTTGGCTTTAAGCGCATCCGCCTGTTCGACAAAGCCGGGCAGGTGTTTGGCCGAGCAAGTCGGCGTAAAAGCGCCGGGCACGGAGAAAAGCGCAATTTTGCCGCCGCCGAACAGCGCGCCTGTTTCAGCGGCTTGCGGGCCCTCGCCCGTGGCCAACATGACTTTCACATTTGGAATGGCGTCGCCGACTGAAATGCTCATAGGGGTCTCTCCTTTTGTCTCCGGTTGCGTGCGCGTTGTAGGCCCGGCATGCGCGCCCGTCCAGCATGCAAAACGGAGCCACATCGCTCTTGCATCGACCCTTTCCGGGTCCTACCCTCTTGATTCTATGGTCAAGCCTGAACAGACGGCAGCGCAGGGCATTCAGGATTTTCTTGAAGGCCAGTTGCTTATCGCCATGCCGAATATGGGCGATCCGCGATTCGACCGGTCGGTGATTTTCGTATGCGCTCACGACAAGGAACACGCCATGGGCGTGATCGTGAACAAACCCCTAGACGATGTCGAGCTCTCGGAATTGCTTGAGCAACTCGAGATTGCGCCGCAAGCCGAAGCCGACGACACGCCGGTGTTTTTCGGCGGGCCGGTGCAAACCGAACGCGGGCTGGTGCTGCACACGCTTGACTACCAGTTGGAAACCACGCTGGCGCTAAACGACGAATATGGCCTGACCGCGAGCCGCGACATTCTTGTCGATATCGCCGGCGAAGCGCCGAAGCGCCCGGCGCCGCGACGCTTCTTGCTGGCGATCGGTCACGCCGGCTGGGGCGCAGGCCAATTGGAACAGGAAATCGCCATGAACGCCTGGGCCCATTGCGAGCCGGATGAGGAAATCATCTTTGGCGGCGCCAATGACGCGGTCTGGAAACGCGCGCTGTCAAAACTCGGCGTCACCAGTGCGATGCTGTCGCGCGAATGGGCCTCAGCGCGCGATGAAGACCAGCCGCTGAATTGAAATGGCTATCATTCGGCCTTGTCCTTGAACATTCGCGAAGCAAAGCAAGACGCACCTTGCCGCCGCAAACGCAATCCGCTGGCCCCCTTGCCAGGCTTGGCTATTTGTTTGCCTTTCCCGCGGCTGCTCGCGCCTGAAACGCGTGCAGCGCTTCAAAATTTTGAAGCGCTGCAAATATACGACATCAATTTAGTCGGCAGTCGGACGACCCGACAAGCCAAGCCGCCCGATTGCCGGCTAGCGCAGATCCTGCGCGCCGCCCCAGAACCGCCAGCGGCGATGCTTGCGGCCGAGCGATTCTTCTTCTGCGGCGAATGCCGCCTCATCATTGGCGGCATCGCTGCTGCCGGCGCCGCTGCCGGCGTCGTTGTCGGCGCCGACAAGCGCGGGCTCTTCCTCGCTATCGAACGCCGCTTGCTCTGACGGCGCGCCGGTTTCGGCAAGCGCCGCAGCCGTTTCTTCACCCGCCTCTATTGCGCCCGCATCTTCACCGGTTGGAACAGGGCCGTCTTGCAATTCGGCCGCATCAGCCGAAGCAATATCCGCCGCCTCGCCTGCGTCCAGCACCGGCTCTTCCTGAGATATCTCGTCCTGTGCGGCCCTATCGGTTCCGGCTTCGTCCGCAGCCGCCTTGCCGGCGAGCTGGCGCAACTTGTCCGCAACCGCCGCGTCTTCCGGTTCAGATTGCGCGGTCGGCGCCGCTTCCGCTTCGGCTTGCACGGCCGGCGCCTCGGTCGCCAATTCGGCGGCGGTTTCTTGAGGCGCTTCTTCAAGCGTTTCTTCGGGCGCAGGCGCGGCTTCAAACGTCACCGGCTTGCCGAACTGATAGCCTTGCGCATAAGCGCAGCCGAGCTGTTTGGCCTTTTGCGCCGCGCCTTTTGACTCCACGCCTTCAAGAATGACTTTAAGGCCCAGATCCTTGCCCAGCGACGCAAGCGACGCGACAATCTTGCTACTGACATTATCGGAATCGACATCGCCGGAGAACGACTTGTCGATCTTCAGATAGTCGAAATCAAATTTGCGCAGGTTCGACAGGCAGGTGAAGCCGGCGCCGAAATCATCGAACGCCAACGCAACGCCGGCGTCTTTGAGATGCTTGAACACGCTGGACGCAAGCGCGCCGTCGGAAATCGCGTCGGCCTCCGTCAATTCGAGCACCAGCGCGTTTTTCGGCAGGTCATATTTCGACACCGCGTCGCGCACAGCCTCATGGAAACCCTCTTCGCTGATCTGCCCCCAGGACACATTCATGGCGACGAACAAGTCCTTGCGCTTTTCCTCTGCGCGCACATGCGCGAGGAAGGCCGCCGCCTGATCGAGCATCGCCGCCGCGAGCGCGCCGCCCTGTCCCGCGCGTTCGGCCGCCTGCACGAATTTTTCCGGCCCCTCATCCGCGCCGTCTTCCTGATCGCGCCAGCGCGCCAAGGCTTCGTAACCGGCGACATGCCCGTTATTGAGGGAAACGATTGGCTGGAACGCGGCGATGATGTCGCCATTTTCAAGCGCTTGCGAGAATTTCGCCGTCATCTGCGATGATGCGGTCGGCACGATCGCGGCTTCCGTCGCCGAACGCAGGCTCGCCTCGTCAACGCCGTTGACGCCGGCGTCAAGCGCCGCCGGAGCGTTTTCGATGAACACGACAAGGCGTTCGACCTCGCCTGATTCTTCATCAGCGGCGCGTGCGCCGCGCATGCGGACAACGCGCCCGTCAGCCAGTCGCATATTGACGTCGAACGGCCCGTCCACCGGCGAGAGCACTTCCGCATCGAAACGCGCGGCGTCCTCTTCATGCAGGATCGCCCGCAACGCATCAGGCGTGAACGGCGCATTCGCGTCGCCGCCGAGCAGGCCGGCAAGCGATTCGGTCTGATCGATCGCTTTCGGGCTCCAGTCCCAGATGCCGACGCCGGAATAATCGAGCACCCGCGCAATCTGGCTGTCGAGCACGATTTCGGACTGCTCTTGCGATGCATCATGCTCGCGGCGCGGCCAGGATGCGCTTTCCGCGCCCTCGAAACCGAAGCTTTCCGTCGGTTTTGCAATCGCCGCGCGCACCGCGCCGCCATCGGTCAGCGCCACAATGCTGGCGCCGAGAATACCGAGCGTGAATAACCCATGCGAGGCGAAAATCGTCGCCGCCGATCCGCCGCCGACCGCAGCGATCACCGGGGCGGCCGCCGCCAGCGCGATCCCCGGCAGAACCAGGCGGGCGCCCGCATCGCCGCGAAACGCCTGCAAGCCGGCGAGGATTATCGCAAAACCGCCAACGCCGAACAGCGCCAAGCGCATCAGCGGCGCGAGATCGATGCGGTCGAAGAAATTGATCACTCCCATACCGCCAAGCACCAGCGCCAGGGTAAACATGACGCCGCCGAGCACCGCGTTATAGCGGGCCGCGCCGACTGTCGCCGAAAGGAAGACGATCGCCGCCGCCGCAAACAGCGCTTGCAGCATGACCTCGCCATCCGCCGGCAATCCCGAAAAGAACCCGAGCCAGGAAAATTCCAGCGCCGCCGCGCCCGCCACCATCAGAAGCGCGCAGACCGCGAGTCCGCTTCTGCGGATGGCCGCATAACCGGCCAGAAACGCCATCGCGACAATGAAAGCGCCGGCGACCGCGCCTCTCATCAACTCCGCTTGTGCAATTCCCGCTAATCCTTCAGACAATCCCAAAACACCGACAGTCGTCATCAGCCCCATTACCCCTGGTTTGACCCTTCCCGCCGCAGAATTGCGACGTCAATGAACGGCTCCCCACATCGGCACCGCCATGCAAATCACACGCCCGGTCCCTGCAACGCCAATGATGATTGGCGTTTCATTCTTGAACACATCATCACGCTTGTGTGACATTATCGCAAGGGGCCGACCTTTGCCGTCGGTATTTTTTTGCACTCATTTCGTCGCAAAATGCGGCACTAGTCGTCCTGCGACGCCGCCTGATGCTCAATCGCGGTCAATGCGAAGATCTGATGGTCGCGCCAAGCGCCATTGATCTTGAGATAATCGCGCGCCAGCCCTTCGCGCCGGAAGCCGCAGCGGCGCAACAGGTTTTGCGACGCAGCATTCTCCGGCTGGCATGCAGCGACGATGCGATGCAGATTGATCACGTCGAATGCATGATCCAGCAGCGCCATCACCGCCGCCTTGCCATAGCCCTTGCCGGCATGCGGGGCGCCAATCCAGTACCCCAACAGGCCCGAGCGCGCGGCGCCGTACCGGATATTGGACAAGGTCACGCCGCCGATCAGCGCGCGATCGTCACGGCGAAAGGCAAACAGGGACAGCCCGCCCCCGCGCCGGGCGTCTTTCGCATGCATCCCCAGCCGGTGCTTGAACGCTGACAAGGTCGCGCGATGCGGCGGCCAGTCTTCCTCCCAGGCGACCAGATGCGCCCGGCTCTCTTCGCGCAGCGCCGCCCATTGCGCATGATCGGACGGCTTGCCCGCGCGCAGCATGACCGCGTCGCGCACGAGGATCGGGTCAAAGGCAGGATGGCTTGGCGTTTTCGTCAGAAACATAAGCAATGAGTATAGAACAAGTTTCTATTGCGGCGTTTGCGATTGATCGAACAGCGCGGCGACGCCAGCCGCGTCGCCCGGCCCGACCATGGCGAGCGCGCAAGGACCGGCCGCCGCCCGCGCCGCGCAGCGGTAAAGGTCGTCGCGGCTGATCGCGTCGATGCGGCTGAGGATTTCTTCCGGCGTCAGCAGCGCGCCATAAGTGAAGAGCTGCCCAGCCGCCGCCTCGACCCGGCTCGCGGGGCTTTCAAGCCCCATCATCAGCGACGAGCGAAGCAGCGCTTTGGCCCTTGCAATTTCTTCGTCGCCCAGCGCGCGCGCCGCATCTTCCATTTCGCCGCGAATGATTTTCGCGGCCTCCAAAATTTGTCCTTCCTCGGCGTTCACATAAGCGCCAAAGAGTCCGGATTGCTCAAACCCGTCCGCAAAGGCGTATACGGAATAAGCGAGCCCCCGCTCTTCGCGCACTTTCTGGAACAGCCGCGAAGACATGCCGCCGCCAAGAATGTCGGCTAGCAGCCGCGCTGCAAAAAAATCCTCATCGCCCGTTGCGACGCCCGGAAAAGCGAGCGCCAGATGGGTCTGTTCAATGTCGCGGGCATCATGGCGCATGCCGCCGAAAAATTTCGGCGTGGTTCGCTCAAGCGGGCGCCCGCCGGCAAAGCCGCCGAACTGCTCGGTAACGAGATCTTCCAGCATGCGCTCATCGACCGCGCCGGCGGCGGCGATGATCATTTCTTCCGGGCGATAACACCGCCCCATGAAGCCGCGCAGCGCATCTGCGTCTTGCGCGCGCACGCTCGCCGGCGTGCCGAGGATGGAGCGCCCCAGCGGATGGCCGGCCCAGGCGATCTCCGACAACAATTCGAACACCACATCGTCAGGCGTATCGGCGGCCTCGCCGATTTCCTGCACGACAACCTCGTGTTCCTTTGTCAATTCGCCTTCGTCAAAGAGCGGGTTCTGCAAAATGTCGCCGAGAATATCCGCGCCAAGCGCCAGATCGTCTTTCAAAACCCGCGCATAATAGCCGGTGCGCTGATGCGACGTGGCCGCGTTCAGATAACCGCCGACCGATTCAATCTCTTCAGCCAGCGCGCGGGCGGTTCGCCGCCCGGTGCCTTTGAACGCCATATGTTCCAGCAAATGCGCGGCGCCATGTTCCTCATCGCGCTCATCCATGCTGCCTGCGCGCGCCCACACGCCGAGCGCGACGGTCGCAAGGCCGGGCATCGGGTCGGCGATGACGCGCACGCCATTGCCCAGCGTCATCACCTTAGTCAAGATGCATTCTCCGCATAAAGATCACAAACCATTGTTTTGACCGCCTCCGCGCTGGCCGGCGCGCGGCGCATTTCTTCCGGGCGATCGAAAAGATCCGCATAGCGCTCCGGCAAGACCGGCGCCCGCCCGGTTGCCTGCGCCACCGCCTCCGGGAATTTTGCCGGATGCGCGGTCGACAAGGACACGACCTTGCCCGACATCGCCCCCGCCGCCCGCAAGCGGATCGCCGCAACGCGGGCCACCGCCGTATGTGGATCAATAAGATCGCCGGTCGCTTTTTCATGCCGGGCGATTTCGGCAAGCGCGTCCTTGTCCGACACGGCGGCGGAAACGAAATCCTCGCGGATCGCCGAAAGCGTCGCATTGTCGATTTCAATCGCGCGATCGCGGGCGAGGCCTTCCATGGTTACGCGCAACGCTTCATGGTCGCGGGTCTTGGCCTCGAACAGCAAGCGCTCGAAGTTTGACGCCACCTGAATATCCATGGATGGCGAGGCTGTCGGCTGGACGCCTCGCGGCGAGTAGTCCCCGGTGCTGATGGCCCGATGCAAAATGTCATTGGCGTTCGCCGCAACCCCAAGCATGGCGACCGGCAGCCCCATGCGCTTTGCCGCATAGCCGGCAAAGACATCGCCGAAATTGCCGGTGGGAACGACGAAGCTGATGTTTTCCGCGCCCTCGGCGATCCGCGCCCAGGCAGTGAAATAATAGACCGTCTGCGCGGCCAGCCGCGCCCAGTTGATCGAATTGACCCCGCCCAGCCGCACCGCGCCGGCGAATGCGTCGTCTGCGAATAATTGCTTGACGATGGCCTGGCAGTCATCGAACGAGCCGTCGACAGCGATATTCATCACATTGGGCGCGATGACGCTGGTCATCATCCGCCGCTGCACCTCGCTGACCCGGCCTTCCGGATGCAGGACGACGATATTGACGCGCGCGCAGGCTTTCAGCGCCTCGATCGCCGCCGAACCGGTGTCGCCCGATGTCGCGACAATGATCGTCAGCGTTTCATTGCGGCGGGCGAGCGCGGCGTCGAACATGCGCCCTAGGATCTGCATGGCGAAATCCTTGAACGCCAGCGTCGGTCCGTGAAACAGCTCGAGAATATAATCCTCGTCGCCGACCTGGCGCAAAGGCGCGACGGCCGGATCGTCAAAGCCCGCATAGGCGGCCGCCGTCATGGCGCCGAGCGCGCGCCGCTCGAACGCCTCGCCCGTGAATAGCGACAGTACGCTTGCCGCCGCCTCGGCATAAGGCTGTTCGCCGATCCGCCGCGCCTCGGCGGCGGAAAGCGCGGGCCACGACGCCGGCATGTAAAGCCCGCCATCGCTCGCGAGCCCCGCGAGCAGCGCGCCTTCGAAATCTGCGGCGCCCGCGCGCCCGCGTGTCGAGATATAGTGCATGGGCGGTTCTTGGCTTAATCGGCGAGCGGAGGCAAATCGCAAACGAGGAATTTCTGCTCGAAAAGGGCGCCGATTAGCAATTTGTCGCGCAGCCGGGCCGCGACGGTGGCCGCCGAGAGCTCTTCGCCGCCATTGCGATAGATTGTTTCCGCCAGGCCGTCTTTCGCGACGCGGAGGATTTCGGAAGGTGCGCTGGCGGATGCGTCTTGCTTGAGGGCCGGCGTCGAAAGCGGTTTCGGCAGGGCGGCGATCCACAAGACGCCAGCCGCATCCACATGCAAATTGTCAGGCGCGCCGTCGAGCCGAATGGCGCCGGCGGGCGTCAATGCGCCTGATACAAGGTCGCGATCGAACAGCCGCACCTTCTTGCCGGCGGTTTCGGCGACATAAAGACGATCGCCGGTCGGGCTGATCGCGGCGCCATTGGCGAATTTCAGCCCTTCGGCGACATGCCGCCACATCGCGCCATCGACAAAGTAAACATCGCCCAGCCCCTGCCTCAGGAGGAAATGCAGATTGGCGATGCGCGAATGGCGTCCGGGCCGCACGTCATTGGTGACGTAAAACTGCCGCGGCCCGGTAGCGGCGACCGCATTCGGGCTAGTGAGGCGCCGCTCGGCGAATGTTTCAAGATGAACGAGGTCGCCATTTTCGAGAACGTCGAACAGCTCCACCGACGGCCCTGCTTCGTTGACCACGAAGAGCCGCCGCACCGCGCCGTCTTCAAAATAGTCGACCCCCAGCGGACGAAACGCCTCCGGCGCGCCGCCCGTCCGGTCGCGAAACCCGTCCGCGGCGAGCGGGTCTTGAGGGTCGAAGACATAAACGGCGCCGCGCGCGCCGTCGGCGCGCCGGTCCAGCGAAGAGATAAAGGCCCGCCCCATCTCATGGGCGATATCAATATCCTCGGGACCGGGAATGCCGGTGACCGGCGTACAGGCCGCGAGCGGCACAGGCTCTATCGTCGCGAAATAATTGAAAGCGCGCAGATTGAGCGCCACCATGGCGGCGGCCAGCAATCCCAGAGCGACCACAAATAACAGAAAACGCATTCTGACCGAACCGGTGCGGCTGAATTGAGAGCGGTAGGACGGCCCGCGTAAAACCGGCTGCTACCGGACGCAAGCCTTATCATTGCCGGCGATCCCCCGCCAGACGCGCGAATATCACGATTGAGGGGTTGCGCGAGCCCCGCAGCTTGCGTATATGCCGCGCTCTCATTGGAATTTTACCGCAACGACGCTGCGCAAAGGGCCGCCGCCATGAAAAAAGACATTCACCCAGAATACCACACGATCAAGGTGGTGATGACCGACGGCACGACCTTTGAAACCAAGTCGACTTACGGCTCGGAAGGCGCGACGCTGAATCTCGACATCGACCCCACCAGCCACCCGGCCTGGACCGGCGGCCCGCAGCGCATCGGCGATCGCGGCCGCGTGTCGAAATTCAACCAGAAATTCGGCAGCTTCGGCCTTAAAAAATAAGCATCGGGCCAACGCCCGGCCCATCTCTGGAATTTGCCAGTTGCAATGCGCGCGCTCATGAGGCGCGCGCATTTTTGCATGTCCGTTTTCAGAAAATTTTCGGCTTTGGCGATGAGGGGCGGCGATCAGGCCGCAAGCCCTCTTATCTGAAACGCTTCCCGGCTATTTCCGGTTGCCGAACGCCCTGAACAGCGCGCGCTGCTGCGCGGCGGCGTCGTTCTTTTCATCAGACTGCGGACGGGCGGAAAACAACTCGTCATCAAGCCGGGCGATGCGGTCGTATAGCTGCTGGGCGGAATCGATCAGCGCGACCAGCCGCTCCGGCAAACCTTCATCGCTGAACGAGACTTTCGAGGCTTCGCTCGGCGTAATCCGGTATTTTTTATCGCTCGCCTCGCCAAGCCCCATCTCGCCCTCGCGCACGGCGCGCAACACCAGGAGCCAGGAAGCAATCTGCATGAGCTGCGTCGTCAGGCGCATGGAAGCGCCGGCATAGGCGAGCGCCGATTCTCGCGGCAGGCGCTTTGAGACATCCCGCCCTTCCCCATCGAGATAGCCGGCCGTTTCCTCGACTAGCGCCATGCCTTCCCGGAATGTGCGCGCAAACAGTTCCGACTGTACAAATGTCGCTGCGGCCTGCGAGCCTTCGCTGTCAGCATGGGTGAACATGATACTCATAATTCTCGCCGTTCCTTCGATGATGCCGCTCTGCCGGGATGCTGGCAAGCGTCTGCCGGATAATTTCACCGACGCCGCTCGGGTCTTGAGATGACCCAGGCGCGCGTCGCATGAAGCTATTTGAGCAATCGACGTGCCAGCAACCGGCGCGCGAAGCAGGCCGCGCGCATTCGCGCGGCTTTGCCGGCCCAATCGGTGAGAAACGGCCTATTCGCCGGTTTTCAGCCGGCGATAGATGACCGCCTGCACGGCGAGCTGCACCCCGATAATGAACACCTGATAGGCGATGGTCGCCGCAAATCCGATGATGTTGAACAGCAAGCCGAAAAACGCCAGCGATCCGCCAAGGCCCGACATCAGATCGACAAATCCCATGGCCAGCGTGAAAGCCATGCCAATCACGAACAATGCGATGAGAAGCAGGAAATAAACGCCGAAGAGCGACCAGAAATGACCGGAAGTGAGACGATAGGCGCCGAACAGCAAGAGCCGGTTTTCGGATGCGGAACCCGCAAGAAACGGCGAGAGTTTCACATTGGCGAAGATCAGGGCCGGGGCCGCGATCACCATCCCCAGCATGAGGCCGCCAAACGGCCCGGCGATCTTTTCCATCTCCGCCTCGTTCGGCTGGGCTGTCGGATCAGCGGCCGCTTGCATGACAAGCGCGGTGAAATCGCCAATCGCGGCGATCGCAGCGCCCGGCGACGAGCCCGCCAGCACAAGGCCGATCACCACAGCAACGCCCATAATCGCGTAATTGATCAGCGTCAGGATGATTTGCGCGGTAAAGACCCGTTGCGCCGGTCCGTCGAAACGCAACGGTAAAATGCCCTGGCGCTCCTCGCCAAGCGCGACAAGCCGGTAAATGGATGCAAACAGGCCGGCGAACAAGGCCATGATCGCCAAAATCGCTAACAGCCCGATTCCCATCGCCGCCGCGGCGGAGACATTGAGAATGTCGGAAAGCTTCTCAATATCGGACGCCTTTTCGACCGCCTCGAGCGCTGCGGCGTCAAAGACCAGGTAAAAGCCGCCGCCGACGATCAGCATTGTCAGCAATAGCGGCGCCCATGCAAAGCGGAATATGGTGAGCCAGCGCCTGAAACCGAACTGAAACGCTTCGTTTAATACTTCGCCGACCGGTACGCGCTCCGACATCGTTTCTGTTTCTCCTCATCCGTCAAAATCATGCGCCCTTTTCGCTTTCCCGATAGAGCCGCCCGTAAAGACCAGCGGCGACGCCGAACGAGAAAAAGGACCAGACGATGTTTACGACGATTTTCAGAATATTCCAGATCCAAACGAATAACGGCGTCACCCATTCAGCGGTCACGCCGCTATTGACGAGCCGCGTCGACACGGCGGTCAGCGACAACAGGCTGCGCCAGATACTCGGCAAAACCGCCTGAAACATGAGCTGATTGATGATGACAACCTGCACGACAGCGAGAAGCGCGCTGATGATCGAGACGATCACCCACAGCCGGATGAAATCCCAGCCGCGCGTCACTTTGAGCGTATTGCCGGGGGCCAGCGACTTTCGGCACACCGCGACGCCCGGATAAGCGTAAAGGCGCAGACCGGCGTAATTCAGGATAAAGAACGAGACCACGCCGAAAAACATCACCCGTCCCGTCGGCGAATTGAGAATGAAGGCCAGCCCTTCGCGCAGGCTGGTGAGTTCGAAAGGCGACAAGCTGGCCAGTCCGAACAGGTTGTTGAGCGCAATCGCGCTGGAGCGGAACTGGGTCAGCATCAATTCCGCAAACAGGAAATACCCGCCAAGCAACAGCAAGGCGGCGATGAGAAAACTCGCCAGCCCCCGCAGCCAGACATTGCCGCGCCCTGAGGCGGCCGGCCGGTTCTTCGGATGGAAATGCACGAACAGGATCGCCCAGAAGGCCAGCGCAAAGGGCGCCACGAACGCCGCCGGCAATGCCTGATCGAACACCCAGGCCATGCCCTGCTCGCTCAATGTCGCGCCGGCGGTCGTTAGTTCGATCGTATGCAGACTGTCCGGGTCGGGAAACGCCGCCAGCGTTTCTTTCATCGCCTCGGCGATATAGGTCATGGCGTACCAAGTGGCCCCGGCGAGCGGACCGAACACCAATAGCCCGACCAGCAGGAAGCTGACCGCGCTGGAAATCAGGAAGCGCAACTGGTCTGGCCCGAAGGGCGCGCGGACGAAACCCGGCGCCGGCTTTTCGCCCAGGCCCGCATAGCGGATCAGCGGCGCCATGAAGGATGCGACGAGCATGGCCTGCACCAGCGTCGCGCCGCCGGTGATCATCCACATCGCGTCGGGACTGTTTTCAAAGCCGCGCGCCGCCAGCCGCGACAGCTCCCGCTGGGCCTGGAAATAGGTCGGCACATCCGCAAAAGTGATCGCCCGGCCGGTAATCACGGAAAGATAGCCGAATAGCGCGACCATATTGGCGATCAGGCTGAGCACGATCGGCAGCCACGCCACCCGCGCAATCGTCTCCATGCGCCGCCCACCAAAATGGAGGGCGTCGCCAACCACTGAAAATATACGCAACCCCATACCCCTTATTCCCAATCCCCTTGGGTTCCGGCCCGCCCGGTCAAATTCCTTCGGCGGCCGGCCCTGGCCCCTAAAGCGCCGAATCCGGCGCATCCGCGTTTAAGCTAACCGCAAATTTTTCCGCTGGCCAAGCCCCGACCGCCGCCGCGCCTGACGGACCCGTGCGTCTGCACCCCCATTGCGCTCGGCGATTTCTTCACTAGAAGACGGCTATGACGGACAAACACATCATTCATATCGTCGGCGCCGGCCTTGCCGGGTCGGAGGCGGCCTGGCAAGCGGCGAATGCCGGCGCGCGGGTTATCCTCCATGAAATGCGCCCGGTCGAGCGCACCGACGCCCATCAAACCGGCGGCTTTGCCGAGCTGGTCTGCTCCAATTCATTTCGCTCGGATGACGCGGAATATAATGCGGTCGGCCTGTTGCATGAAGAAATGCGCCGCGCCGGCTCGCTGGTCTTGCGCGCGGCCGACGCCCACAAAGTGCCGGCCGGCGGCGCGCTGGCGGTCGACCGCGAGGCGTTTTCGAACGCCGTGACCGCCGCCATTGAGGCTCATGAGAATATCGAGACCCGCCGGGAATTGATCGCCGGCCAGCCGCCCGAAGACTGGGAAAATGTCATCATCGCCACCGGGCCGCTTACCGCCGCGCCGCTGGCGGAGGCCATTCGCGCCTTTACAGGCGAGGAGTCCCTCGCCTTTTTCGACGCGATTGCGCCGATCATCTACAAGGACTCGATCAATTTCGATATCGCCTGGTTCCAGTCGCGCTATGACAAGGCCGGCCCCGGCGGCGACGGCGCCGATTACATCAACTGCCCCATGGATGAAGATCAGTATGCGGCGTTTATCGGCGCGCTGATCGGCGGCGACAAGACCGAGTTCAAGGATTGGGAAAAATCGACGCCCTATTTCGAAGGCTGCCTGCCCATCGAAGTGATGGCCGAGCGCGGCCATGACACGTTGCGCTTTGGCCCGATGAAGCCGGTGGGCCTTACCGATCCGCGCACCGGCAAGCGCCCGCATGCGGTCGTGCAGCTTCGCCAGGACAACGCGCTCGGCACGCTTTACAATATGGTCGGCTTCCAGACGAAACTGAAATACGGCGCCCAAACGGATGTTTTCCGGATGATTCCCGGCCTCGAAAACGCGGAGTTCGCACGACTTGGCGGCATTCATCGCAACACGTTTTTGAACTCGCCGCTCCTGCTCGATCAGCACTTGCGGCTAAAGGCGCGTCCCGCTTTACGCTTTGCCGGCCAGGTCACCGGCGTCGAGGGCTATCTCGAAAGCGCCGCCATCGGGCTTCTCGCCGGACGATTCGCCGCCGCCGAGGCCAGCGGCGCGCAGATTGACGCGCAAATAGCGGCGCCGCCGGCGACAACCGCGCTTGGTGCGCTGCTCCATCATATCACCGGCGGGCACCTTGCGGATTCGGGCGGCAAGGCGTTCCAGCCGATGAACGTCAATTTCGGGCTGTTTCCGGAAATCGAAACGCCGCGCAAGGATGCCGACGGGCGCCGCCTCAAAGGCAAGGAACGCGGCAAGGCGCGCAAGAAAGCAATGACGAGCCGCGCGCTGGACGATCTCGGCGGCTGGCTGAACGCGCCGGCGATAGCGGCGGAGTAGCGATGCGCGATGATTGAATGCGGCCCCCGCGAGTGGACCGCGACGGGTTGCCCCGCCGCGGCCCCCCCGACGTGCAGCAGGGGGAGAACACCGCACAGCCGGGAAACCGGAATGTCTACAGGTCTGCGCGACGCCTTGTTGGGCATGGGAAAACCTGTTTAGGTCAGGTGACCTAGACGAGGGATCGGATTTAAGGGGGAGCGATGACGTCGTCAACACGAGGGATCAAGAAAGTTTCACGCATAGGTGAAAATTCTGGTGTAACCCTGAACCGCGAGTCGGACCGCGCCTTCGAGTTGCTGCGCGAATATTGTGACGAGCTGCGGCGCAAATCCTTGCGTGCGGACGACCGCTGCGACAAGCCGGAGCGCGGCACGCAAACAATCGAGCGCATCCTTGAGGCGGCGCATTGCGTCTTCGTCAATGAGGGCCATGCGAGCCTCTCTTTGCGCAAGGTTGCGCAAGAGGCAGGCATCGCCGTCGGCAACCTCACCTATCATTTTCCGTCAAAACAAGACCTGATCGAAGCGATGCTGCAACGCACGCTTGCATCCTATGTAGATTTGCATCTGACGCATCATCAGTCAGCGGATGTTCCCGAAATCGAAGTCCTTTTGAACGTTGTTGAGTTTTATGTTCGCAACGCGCGGGAGAATTACAAATTCTTCTACCAGCTCTGGGGCTATGCCGGCATTTCCGAAGAAGCCCGCGCGACCGTGCGCAATCTTTACCGGCCGATCGGGCGATTCGTGTACCACCTCGTGCGCGCCGCCAATCCGGCGCTGGACGATATGCAGATCCGCCGCGCCGTCGCGCAAATCTCAAGCATTGAAGAAGGCTTCAAACTGTTTATCGGGCTCGGCCCGGACGACCTTGAAGAACTGAAATGGGCCGAAGCCGACACCCGCGCGCTGGTGCGGCGCATCGTCGAAACGCCGTGACGCGATAACGGCGCGCGGCGACGGGTTGATAGAGCCGTCCCGGGCGGTCAAAATATCCGCCATGACAGCCATCAGCACAATTATCGAACCGCGCACGCGCGATCTCGGCGGGTTTACCGTCGGGCGCGTACTTCCTTTCGCCAGCCGGCGCACGGTCGGTCCGTTCATCTTTTTTGACGAGATGGGGCCGGCGGATTTCGCGCCCGGCAGCGGAATCGATGTGCGCCCGCACCCGCATATCGGCCTGGCGACGGTCACGTATCTCTTCGCCGGCGAGATGCGCCACCGCGACAGCCTCGGCTACGACCAGGTGATCCGCCCTGGCGACGTCAACTGGATGACCGCCGGGCGCGGCATCGTCCATTCCGAGCGCACCGATGCGAATACGCGCGCGCGCGGCCAGCACATGCACGGCATCCAGAGCTGGATCGCCCTGCCCGAGGATGCGGAAGAGGTTGCCCCGTCCTTCCACCATCACCCAAAAGCGTCGCTGCCGGAGATCCATCGCGACGGCGCAACCATGCGGCTCATCGCCGGGTCCGCCTTTGGCGAGACCTCGCCGGTGAAAACCTTCTCGCCGATGTTCTATCTCGGCGTCGAAGCCGGCGAAGGCGCGAATATTCCGCTCCCGGACGACCATGAAGAGCGCGCGCTTTATTTGCTCAAGGGCGCCGTCGAGATTGACGGCGAAACCCACGCGCAGGGGCGCATGCTGGTGTTCGAGGAAGGCGCCGCGCCCATGATCCGCGCGCGCGAGGCGTCAACGCTGATGCTGCTAGGCGGCGCGCCGATCGGCCAGCGTTTTATCTGGTGGAACTTTGTCTCCTCCAGCGAAGAACGCATGGAAAAGGCGAAAGCGGACTGGACCGCTTCCGCCAAAGCCGGTTTCGACAACACGGCATTCACCCTGCCGCCGGATGAAAACGAACATATTCCGCTTCCGGAATAATAAGCGGCGGCTGCGTGACCTATTGATCCGGGCTGAACATGTCGACGGCGACTTTCCATTCGCCGTCGCGGCGCTCCCAGACCACCAGATATTTCGCCGGAATGGTCGCGCCGTCCGGCGTCCGAATAACCCCGCGCCCGTAATCATAAGCGAGATCGCCGGAAGCCTTGGCGAATTCGGAGGTCCATGACAATTCCAGCCCCTGCGCGACCAGCATGTCCTGCCAGGCGGCTTTGATCGCGTCTGCGCCAACAATCGCCGGCACGCCTGACGGCATTTGCCGCGCATCGGCCCAATGCAGATCGGCGATCCAGTCAATATCTTTCTCGCCGGCTTTCGCCGACCATTGGCTTTCCAGCGCCATGATGGCGTTGGCGGCCTCTTCAGGCGATTCCGGCTGCGCGCACGCCGCCAAGGCGAGGCATCCGGCGCTCGTGATCAATCCGAATTTTGCGTTCATCGTAAACTCCCCAGCTTTTTCGATGACCGCCATTATAGCGGTTTCGGCGTCAATACCACTATCCCCTTCCGGGTACGCCGTTTTTGCGGGCGCGATTTCGAGCAATCAAAGCTTGAACAGCTTTTCCGCCGCGTCGCGGGTCGAGCCGCGATCAGCCTTGGCTTTTTCGCAACGCGCGATCTCCGCCTTGAGGGCGGCGATGCGCTCGTCAAGATCGCCAGCGGAAAGCCCGTATAGATCTTGTTTGGCGAGGAATTTCAGCGCCATGTCTGGCTTTTCGTTCAGCGGTTCATCATCCATGGCGCGCCTCCTGTGATTTGCATCGGGCGCCGGACTTTGCGAAATCAGGCGCGCGAAGGCAAGAACGCGCGCGACAACCGGAGACCCTATGACGCCTGCCACTATTCCAGACGACATGCTCGCCATCGAAATCACAAAACCCGGCGGGCCGGACGTTTTGACGCCGGTGCGGCGGCCGGTCCCCCGCCCCGGGCCGAATGAGGTGTTGATTCGCGTCGCCGCCGCGGGCGTCAATCGGCCGGATGTGTTGCAACGCATGGGGCTTTACCCGCCGCCGCCCGGCGCCAGCGATCTGCCCGGCCTGGAGGTCGCCGGCGAGATCGCCGCGCTCGGACCATCCGTTAGCGGCTGGAACATCGGCGACAAGGTTTGCGCCCTCCTGCCCGGCGGCGGCTATGCGCAATTCGCCCTTGCGGATGCGGGTTCCTGCCTGCCGGTCCCGAAGGGCCTGTCGCCAGAGGAAGCCGCCGCCCTGCCCGAAACCGTTTTCACCGTCTGGGCCAATGTGTTTGACGATGCGCGGCTACAGCCGGGCGAGACCTTGCTCGTCCATGGCGCGACCAGCGGCATTGGCGTCACCGCCATCGCCATGGCCAAGGCGTTCGGCGCGCGGGTGCTTGCAACCGCCGGGGCCCGCGCCAAATGCGACGCCGCGCTGACGCTCGGCGCGGATGCGGCCTATCTCTATGACGAAGAGCCCTGGGACGAGGAGATCGCCAAATCCGGCGGCGCGGATGTCGTCCTCGACATGGCGGGCGGCGACTTCCTCGCCCGTAATCTCGCCTGCCTCAATCCCGGCGGGCGCCATGTTTCGATCGCTTTCCTGCGCGGCGCGGAGGCCCCCATCAACATCTTCGCCATCATGCAAAAGCGGCTGAAACTCACCGGCTCGACCATGAAAGCCCGCTCGCTGGCGGAAAAAGCCCGGCTCGCCGCCGATATTCGCACCCAAGTCTGGCCGCTTCTCGAAAGCGGGGCCATGGCGGTGAAAATCGATCAGCTTTTCCCGCTCGCAGATGCAGCAAAAGCCCATGAACATATGGAAAAGGGCGGCCATATTGGCAAAATCGTCCTCAAAGCCGTCTGATTGCGCCTTGGCGGGGACCGCCAAAGCGTCTATATCCTCCTCCACGACTAGGCTTTCCCCCGAAAATCCGGCGGTTAGCGCGGCTCTCCAGACCGGGGGGCCGCTTGCAAGAAATATAATATACGCACCTGGAGACTTTGCATGTCCGATCGTCCGCTGATGCCCATCGCCACCGCCGTGTGGCTGATCGACAATACGTCGCTGACATTTGATCAGATTGCCGACTTTTGCGCGCTGCATCCGCTGCAGGTCAAAGGCATCGCCGACGGCGATGTCGGCGCCGGGGTGCGCGGCATTGACCCGATCACCACGCACCAGTTGACGCGCGATGAGATCGAAAAGGCGCAGGCCGATTCGAACTATCGCCTGAAACTGTCCCGCCCGAAAACCATCGTCGCCGACAAGCCGCGCAAGGGCCCGCGCTATACGCCGGTCTCGAAGCGCCAGAACCGGCCGGACGCCATCGCCTGGGTCGTGCGCAACCACCCGGAAATTTCCGACGCGCAGATCGCCAAGCTGCTCGGCACGACGAAGACCACCATCCAGTCCGTGCGCGACCGCACCCATTGGAACACCGCCAACCTCGTGCCGCGCGACCCGGTCGGTCTCGGCCTGTGCTCGCAGATCGATCTCGACGCCGTGGTTCGCAAGGCGTCGGCGAAACGCGCCAAGATGTTGCAGGACAACCCCGAAGCCATCGAAGGGCCCAGCCTGGAGCGAGTCGAGGACGCGCCCGCGGCGGAAACGCATGAGGAAGACGACAAGAGGAAATTCGATCCGGCGAAAGTGTTCGCCGATTTCACGGCCAGCGCCTCCGACGAGGACTAGCGCTGGCGACGGGCCCTCATTTCTGCGGCGCCGCCCGGCAAGCGGCGCCGTTTTTTCTTTCGCGATCGGTTATGCAACTGACAGACCCTTGTCAGTTGGGCTAACCTATAGCGCCCTGATCAAACCCAGATCAGGAGAAAACCATGAGCGAAACAATAATCGAAACCGTCACCTTCAAACTCGCGCCGGGCGCGGATGAAGCCGCCTTTATCAAGGCGAGCGATGACGTCAACGCCTTCCTTGGAACCTGTGACGGGTTTATCGCCCGGCGCCTTTCGAAAAATGCAGACGGCGTCTGGCTCGACCATGTCGAATGGCGCAATCTTGCCGACGCCAAAGCCGCCGCCGAAACGCTGCCCGCGCAGCAACAATTGGCGCCGTTCATGGCGGCGATCGACATGTCGAGCGCCAAAATGCGCCATGACGCGCTGATGGCGCGGGCCGGGTAATGCGCCGCACCGACCGCCTCTTTGAGCTGGTGCAGCTTTTCAGGGGCGGTCGCTTCTGGCGCGGCAAGGATCTCGCCGACGCGCTCGGCGTTTCCCTGCGCACGACCTATCGCGATATTGATACGCTGGTCGCATCGGGCGTGCCAGTCGAAGGCGAGCGCGGCGTCGGCTATATCCTCCGGGCCCCGATTTTTCTGCCGCCGCTGACGCTGACGGAGCGCGAGCTTGAAGCCTTGCAGCTCGGCGCCCGAATGATCGCCCGCACGGGCGATGAAGCGCTGGCGAATGCGGCCGAAACCCTGCTTTCGAAAGTCAACGCCGTGCTCCCGAGAGATCGTCAGGACAAGGACTTTTCCGAAGGCGTTGCAATTTATGCCCCCGCTCCGCATGGCCCGCACGCTTTCCTGCCCCTGCTGCGCGAGGCGGTCCGCAATCGCTGCAAGCTCTCGCTTTCCTACCGGCGGCTGGATGAGGCGATCACAGCGCGACGCGTGCGCCCGCTGAGCCTCGAATTCTGGGGCAATGTGTGGACGCTCACCGCCTGGTGTGAATGGCGAGAGGATTTCCGCGCGTTCCGGATCGACCGCATCGAGCAGGCGGTCACCGAAGACTCATTCCAGGATGAGGCCGGGAAAACTTATGCGGACTATCTCGCCCGGCACGCCGATAGATCCGACAAGCCATGACCCGCGCCATTCACGAGCTGAAAAATCTCGGCCCCAAAAGCGAAAAGATGCTGGCGGAAATCGGCGTCATGAACGAAGCGGCGTTGCGCGCCATTGGCGCGCTCGAAGCCTATCGGCGGCTGAAATTCCGGTTCGGGCGGGAGGCGCCGATCCTCGTTCTCTACGCCATGCAGGCGGCGCTTGACGAGCGCGACTGGCGCACGCTTGGCGCAGCGGCCCGCGCCCGGCTGCGCGCGGCGGCCGAAGACGCATGAGCGATAATGCAGGCGACGCGCGCCCGGTCAGCTCTTCTTTTTCTTCTTCACCGCCCCGGCATTCGACGCCAGCTTGCCGCCATCCACATAAACCGTCTGGCCGGTGACGTAGGACGCCGCGCTGCTTGCGAGGAAATACACCACCTCGGCCACCTCGTCGGGATCGCCGATCCGGCGCAGCGGCGTTGCTTCGCGCTCGCGATCGCGCTCCGTATCTTCATGCAGCTCGCCCTTGATGGCGCCGACGCCCACCAGATTGGCCCGGATGCCATGCGGCGACATCGCCATCGCCACCGCCTTGGTCAATTGGTGCAAGCCCCCTTGCGACGCGGCGAAGGCGACATGATCCGCGGCGGCGGTGACCGCCTCGACCGAGCCGATATTGACGATCGCGCCGGGCGTTTCGACGCCTTCGGCCGCTTCACTCTGTTTGACGAACTGACGCGCCACCGCCTGATTGATGAGGAACGATCCGCACAGATTGGCGGCGACCACGCGCTCGAATTCATCTTCGCTGGTTTCAAGGAAAGGCGCGGCGAACAATTCGATCGACGCGTGGGCGAGAATATCGATCCGGCCATAAGCGTCCTTTGCCTCGGCGATGATGTTGTGCACATCAAGGCGGCTCGACACATCGGCGTGCACGAATGTCGCCTCGACGCCGGTTTCGCGGATTTCTTCCGCGAAACGCTTGCCCGCTTCCTCGTCCGGGTCGGCGAGCAATAGGCGGTCGCCGGCTGCGGCGAAACGCCGGACGCACGCCGCGCCCACACCCTTTGCGGCGCCGGTAATGATTACGGAGCGGTTCGTCATGTGCGTTTTCCCATCATCGATAACGCCTTTCCAAAATAAAATTGCGGCGCACTTTTCGCGTGCGCCGCTGCATTCGCTTCACGGACTTTCGGCATCGCCAATTCAGACGCCGCATAGCGCGTTTTTGTCTATTAATCTATATTGTCAATTCAGATCTTTTGTCTGTGTCCTGAGTTCTTCTATCTCGTCCTTGATTTTAAGCTTCTGGCGTTTCAGCTCCACAATTCGCAAATCATCCGACCCTGGACTTTTGAGTTCCGACGCAATCGTCGCCTCCAGCTCCTGGTGCCGCTTGCTGAGCGAATCCAAATGAGCTCTTATCGCCATAACTGGCCTCCTTTGACATAATGGAAACGGCGATGATTAAACCATGGCGAACCCCGCCTTGTCACGCGCTGTTGTGTTAATGACGGTAACCATGGCGCTTGTCCGGCAGCTTCAGATTGCGCTATAGTTTCGCAAGCAAGATATTGAGATCGTTATGAATTCGCCGCGGCGTTTAATCATCGGCGTCACCGGCGCATCCGGCGCCGTATATGCCAGGCGCGCGCTTGAGGCGGCGCGCGACGCAGGCGTTGAAACGCATCTCGTGCTCAGCCGCGCGAGCGAGATGACCCTGCGCTATGAACTCGACATGTCGGGCGCGCAACTCGCCGCGCTCGCCGACCGGCGCTACGCCATCGGCGATGTCGGCGCGCCGATTTCCTCAGGCTCATTCAGGACCGAAGGCATGCTGATCGCGCCGTGTTCGGTGCGCACCATGTCGGAGATCGCCGTCGGTGCGACAAGTTCGCTGCTGACCCGCGCCGCCGATGTGGTGCTGAAAGAACGCCGCCGGCTGGTGCTGATGGTGCGCGAAACGCCGCTGCATCTCGGCCATTTGCGAACCATGACGGCGCTGGCGGAAATGGGCGCGATAATCGCCCCGCCCCTGCCCGCTTTTTATGCGGAGCCGCAATCGCTGGACGAGATTGTCGATCAGTCGGTGGGCCGCGCGCTCGACCTTTTCGATATCGACACGCCGCTGGTGCGCCGCTGGGGCGAAGACCTTGAAAAAGGGCGGCGCGATCATTGACCGGGCCCGCCGCCAATCCCTTCTGGCGTTGGTCGCTTGACCATTATGGCGGCGACGGCGTCGAGACGGCGCTGTTGCGCTTGCAGGATTCCTATGGTCTCGACGTCAACCTTCTGCTGTGGTGCTGCTGGCGGGCAAGCTGCGGCGAGGCCCTGTCGCAAGACGCCTTGCGCGCCGGCGAACAGGCCATCGCCGACTGGACCGACAATATTGTACGCCCGCTGCGCGCGGTGCGGCGGCGGCTCAAAACCGAAGGGCCGCCCGGCTTGCGTGAGACGGTGAAACAAGCCGAATTGGCGGCGGAAAGCCACGTGCAGGACATTCTTTTCGCGCGCAGCGCCGAACCATTGAAGCCGCGCCCGCCCGGCGATGCGGAAAAGCTGGCCTTCGCCAACCTCATCCAATATGCCTCGCTTGAGGGCGGCGCCGCGCTCCCCGCCATCAAGCAAAATATGCTACAAGAATTGGCCCATTTGATTTTTGCACAACCCGGGAACCGCGCCGGGCGCGCGCAGCAACACCAATCGACCGGGGAAGACTCATGAGCGACGACACGCCGCCAAAGGACGGGACCGGCAACGGGGCCGGCGAAGACGAGAAACACAACGCCGAACGCAGCGAAGCGCCAGCGAAACTGACCGCGTCCTTGCTGTCTGATGAGCGGTTTTCGTCCCGCGATGTCGGCTTTGACGGCGCCAATGACGAAGCGTTGGCGATCCGCCTGGCGACGCTGGAGGAAGAACACCGCGATCTTGACGCGGCCATCTCCGCGCTCGAAGAAAACGCGCCTTATGAGCGGCTCACCATCGCAAGGCTGAAAAAGAAAAAACTTCAGCTCAAGGATGAGATCAAGGAAATCAAGGACGCGATGCTGCCGGATATCATTGCGTAAAGCGAGGCGTCGGGCAGTCGCGAGCACATGCAATATTGCGCCCGCGACAATTTTCGACCGCAACCTAATTGCCGTTCTTGCGCGCCTTTTCCTCATACATGGCGTTGTCGGCGCGTTCCATGGCTTCATCCACGGTCTGTCCCTTGGCGATTTCAACAACGCCGCAGGAAATTTGCGCCGTGAACGGATCACCCTTCCACAGCACCGGCTGTTCGGAGATGATACGCGCTAGCTGCTCGGCTTTCAGCTCCGCTGTCGCCTGGTCGGTCTGGGTCAGCAACAGGCCGAACTCGTCGCCGCCAAGCCGGCCAAGAACATCGGTCTGGCGCACATTGGCGGCGATCATATCCGCAATATGGCCGAGCGCTGCATCGCCAGCCCCGTGCCCTTTCGTGTCGTTGATCTTTTTGAGATCGTTCAGGTCGACAAAAACCAGACTGGCGCGCATGCCATAGCGCTCGATCATCGCCAGCGTGCGATCAAGCTCGCGCACGAAAGCGCGCCGGTTATAAATATCGAGCAGCGGATCGCGGTCCGCCAGTTTTTCCAGATCGCCGAGCCGTTCGCGCGTGCGCGTCAGCTCATCGCGCAGGCTTTGCACCTCTTCCATCAGCGCGCCCAATGCTTCGCGCACTTTCGGCGTCAGTTCCACATCCGGCACGCCGGCGATCGACACGCTTTCCGATAGCGCGCTTGTGCCGGCGAAAGTCGCACCGGCTGATTTTGAACTGCCTGTTTTCGAACTTCCGCGCGTGCGGTTGCGTTCTATTTTAACGCCGCTGAAAGCCCCCGGCGCGTCGCCAATCTTCATTACGCTCTCCCGACAGCGGCCCAATGCCCGCATTCTGCGGCCGCCGTTCCACTTATTCCTTAGCGTGATTGCGACCTGCGCGCCAGCAACCGGAAACCGACATTCCTTAATCGTGAAAATCATTACGCCGTGAAACAAAATGCTCCGCCCGCCAAAGCGTTAAGCGCGCGCGATCAACTCGGCGCATCCGCCGAACGCCTCACCGCTTGAGCCTTGTGACAAACGTCGCCGCAGAGCTAACTGGTCCTTGCGGATCGGTCGTGCGTAGTCCCCTTCGATGGCACGGCCAACTCCCGCGTCCGGTGAGAGGAGGCGCTAGTCCTCGCGCCCCCGTCTTAAGGCTGGCGTCTCCTCGATCACCCCGCTTGGCGTTCGCAACCGCGCCGGCCCTTCGCTTGCACGCCCTGCCCGCCCTGCTATAAGCCGCAACTTTCAAGGCGGAGGAATTGGCATGGGCGAATCAAAAGCGCGTCCCGCGATCGGCATCATCATGGGCTCGCGTTCGGACTGGCCGACCATGCAGCGCGCCGCCGACATGCTCGACGCCCTCGGCGCGCCTTATGAAACGATGATCGTCTCCGCCCACCGCACGCCGAAACGCCTTTATGACTATGCTGAAAACGCCCGCGCCCGCGGGCTGAAAGCCATCATCGCCGGGGCCGGCGGCGCGGCGCATCTGCCTGGCATGGCCGCATCGCTGACGACGCTGCCGGTGATCGGCGTGCCGATTCGCTCGCGCGCGCTCAAAGGGCTCGACAGCCTGCTTTCCATCGTCCAGATGCCGGCCGGCGTGCCGGTCGCCACGGTGGCGATCGGCGAAGCCGGCGCCGCTAATGCAGGGCTGCTCGCCGCGTCGATCCTCGCAACGAGCGATGAACAGATCGCCGAGCGCCTCGCCGACTGGCGCGCGAAGCAAACCGCCTCGGTCGCCGAAACCGTAGAGGATTAAATTCCGCCTGATGATCGTCGAACCAAACGGAACCATCGGTATCCTTGGCGCCCGCGCGCGAAGGCGCGCAAATCATCAACCCGCCGCCGCAAAGGCTTCGACATGAACAACGCTGACGCCCGCAACCTCATTGTCGAGCCAAACGGCGCTATCGGTATTCTCGGCGGCGGCCAACTTGGCCGCATGCTGGCGATGGCGGCGGCGCGGCTCGGGCTCCGCGCCCATATTTATTGCCCGGAAGATCGCGCGCCGGCCTATGACGTTGCGGCGGCGAAAACCATCGCTGGCTATCGCGACGAAAAAGCGCTGGCGGATTTTGCCCGCGCGGTCGATGTCGTCACTTACGAGTTTGAAAACGTCCCCGCCGAAACGGTTGAATTCCTGACCTCCCTCGGCGCCGTCGTGCGGCCCGGCGCCAAGGCGCTTGAAACAGCGCAGGACCGGCTGGTCGAGAAAGACTTCGCCCGCGCCATCGGCGCGCAAACCGCAGATTACCACGCAGTCGACGACCTCGCTTCGTTGAAAGCCGGTCTTGAAAAAGTCGGCCGCCCGGCAATTCTCAAAACCCGCCGCCTCGGTTATGACGGCAAGGGCCAGACGCGAATCACCAGCCAGGACGCCGACCTTTCCGCCGCCTATGAAAAGGCGATTGAATTCGCCTGGGCTGAAGTCGGCGCGGCGCCGTCGATCCTTGAAGCTTTCGTGCCCTTCGAACGGGAAATCTCGATCATCGGCGCGCGCGGCGCGGACGGCGCCGTTGCGCTTTACGACCCGGCGGAAAACATTCACGCAAACGGCATTTTGAAAACTTCATCCGTACCCGCATCGGTGCGCGGCGAGACGGCGGACAAAGCGCGCGCGGTCGCCCGCCGCCTGCTGGACGAGCTCGACTATGTGGGCGTCATCGGCGTTGAGTTTTTCGTCGCCGCCAATGGCGAGGTCATCGTCAATGAATATGCGCCGCGCGTGCATAATTCCGGCCACTGGACGCTTGAAGCCTGCGCCGTCTCGCAATTCGAGCAGCATATTCGCGCGGTCGCCGGCTGGCCGCTGGGCGCGGCCGCCCGGCATTCGAATGCCGTGATGGAAAACCTCATCGGCGAAGAGGCGCATGGCTGGCGCGCACGCGCCGCAGAGGTCGGCGCGGCCTTGCATTTATACGGCAAGCGCGAAGCGCGCCCCGGCCGCAAGATGGGGCATGTCACCCGGCTGAAGCCCTGAACCCGGCCGCCTCGGCCAGTTTCTTCAAGAAGACCCGCTGCTCACAGGCGATGACGCTCGCGAGAGCTCACGTTCTCGTGCCTTAAAGCGCGCCGCATGCGGCCTATCTCCATTTCGACGCTGCTGGCGTCACGCGAGTTTTTTTGGAAGGAAATCAACCCTGTCGTGCGGCTTTGGGATGAATGGACGGGCGCGCCGCCGACAAGATAGAGCAATTTGCAATAGAGGTTCAGTGAGATCATGCAAGCCACCCGCACCATCCGCCCATCCGCGCCCGCTTCCCCCTACCCCGCCGCCATCGTCGATAGCCTGCGCAAATTCATCCACGGGGCCGGCTCCGCCCTGCTCGTCTTTTCCGGCGCCGGCGCCATGACCGCCGGCCCGGGCGCCGGCGAGACAACCGGCCTCGCCGCCCTCGCCAATTATGCGAGCCTCGCCTCGCCGGAAGGCGCGGTTCAGGCGATCGTCGCCAGCGGCCTTTCCGGCCCGTTGCAAATCGCCGCCGCGATATTCGTGTTCCTCGCTGCGGGGCGGTGTACGGAGCGTTTTTTGGGATTCGCGCTCACCGCGATCATCATGCTGGCCTATTTCCAAGGCGTTACGCTGGAGGATTCATGGTCCTTCATGGAACGATTCGCCGCCCGCCTCACCGCCGCGGCGGACGCATTCCAGACCGCCGAGCTTGGTTAATGCCCGGCTGCCGGCCCTATCGAAAATCGCAACGCAACAAATTGAAAGATCGGACAATTAGGCGAACTATTTCCGTTCTTTTTACCATCTTTCCAAATCCGTTATTAACAGTCCGTCCATAAATTCACCGCACAGATCAAATTTCTGTGCGAGGTATGAGTCATGGCGGGACAGACAACATGCCGAAGCGAGCGCAAAGCGCCAGTCAACGGGCGTCGCGGCTTTAAGCGTTCATCAAAAACGCAGGCTTCGGAACAGCGGATTTCACTGACGGGCCAATTAAAGGTCTATCTTTGCGACGCCAAAAAGGGATCGGTCGCGATCATGATGGGCCTTTCCATGCCCGTCATTGTCGGGTTTTGCGCCCTCGGCGCCGAGATTATTTTCTGGCAATTCTCACAACGCACGCTTCAGGGCGCGGCTGACGCCGCCGCCTTTTCCGCCACGGCGCAATTGGCGCAAGGACGCGATTCGACCGCGATCGACACCGCAGGCGGCAATGCCGCCTATGCATCGGGCCTCGACCCGGCGCGCGCCAACGCGCCGGCGATCAGCTATCCGCCCGGCACCGGCGCCTTCGCCGGCAATGCAAGGGCGGTCGAGGTCAACCTCACCGACAATCTGCCGCGCCTGTTTACCAAGATCTTTTTTAATACCGATACGGTGCAAATCCGCGCGCGCGCGGTCGCCAGCGTCGCCGGCGGCCGCCCGTCCTGCATTCTCGCCTTGAGCAAAACCGCCGGTCGGGCAGTTAGCTTTTCCGGATCTTCCGAACTTGAACTTGACGGCTGCGACATCGCCTCCAACTCCGTCGCCGATGATGCGATTGATTTTACCGGCGCTACGGACGTTACCGCCGAATGCGCTTCCGCCGTCGGCGGCGTCGATGGCGAAAACGGCTCGCTGACGCTGACGGATTGCGCCGCGGTGTTTGAAGGAACGCGAACATTCCCGGACCCTTACGGACATCTGGCGACGCCGGCGGTCGGCGCATGCGATGGCGGCCTCAAATCAGACCTCAATGTCAGCCCTGGCACGGACCGCACGGTCAATCCGGGTACGGTTTGTTCATCGGGCGGCGGCGGGCCAAATGTCTCGATCAAGGGCGATATCGATTTCAACCCCGGCGTCTATGTCTTCGACGGCGTCAATTTGAACATCAATTCGACCGCCACTTTGCGCGGTGAAGACGTGATGTTCTTCTTCACCGGCGGCACGACCATTAACATCAATGGCGGCGCGGATATCGAACTTGTCGCTTCCGATGATCCGCTCGATCCTTATCAGGGCCTCCTGTTTTTCGCCGATCCCGCCGATGCCGGGCTCGACCATGTCCTCAACGGCAACAGCTCGACCTCGTTCACCGGCGCGCTTTATTTCCCGACGGCGAATGTCCAGTTCTCCGGCACCAATGACGCCAACCCGAATGCTTGCACTTTGCTGGTGGCCGACACGGTCGAATTTACCGGCTCCAGCTTTTTCGCGAGCGACTGCACGTCGTTGGGCATCAGCGCCGCCGAAACGGCGCAAGTCGTGTTGATCGTGGAGTAGCGACATGACCCGCACAGCACATCTCTTGGCCGGTTTTATCCGCCGACTGATCGCCGCGAGATCCGGCCTCGCGACGGTGGAATCCGCCGTCTTCATCCCGATATTTATCTTCGCGACGCTGACGGTGCTGGACCTTGGCCGCGCCGGCGGATCGCGCATGGAAATCGATCAGGCCCTGCGCGCCGGCGCGCAAGTGTCGATGATCAACATAACCGATGAGGACGAGGTCATGGATGCGACGCTCGCCGCCCTTGGCGAGGCCGCGCCGGGCGCATTTAACGATGACGGGCTTTGCGCGCCGAACGCCACATGCGTCGCCGCGGCTTTCCAGTGCGAATGCGACGCCGGCGTCGCCACGGCCTGCGCCAGCATATGCGCGGCGACGGGCGAGCCGCCTTCGGCTTACCTGACCATCAGCGCGTCACGCCGCCAGGAAGGGATGCTCCTGCCGGATTTCGAAGTCGCCTCCAGCATTCAGGTGCAAACCCGGTGATGTTCGCAAAAACCCGCATCATCCTCCGCCATTTCGCACGCCGCAAGGACGGTGCGACGGCGGTCGAATTCGCGATCATGGGAAGCGTGATGTTCGGGGTCATGTTCGGCTTTTTCGATGTCGCCTTCGCGTTATATGTGCGCAATAATTTCAACCACGCGGTCAACGCCGCCGCGCGCGAAGTTTATGTCGATCCCGACAGGAAAAACTCTGAGATCAAGGCGGATCTTGCCGCCCGCCTGACGAAATACAGCAAACAGATTACCACCAGCGTGTCGACATCGACCTCAGGCCCGGTCGAATACAAGGTCATCAATGTTCAGATGACCTATCATTACAAGTCGCCATTGCTGAACAAGTTCTCCGTCACGCTCAAAGGCGAGAGCCGCGCGCCGATCCTCGATTACCAGATTTAGGCCGCGCGCTGGGCGCCCTACGGCGTCCAGTAAGGCGCGTCGCTCGCGGGGAAGGTTTCTTCAAGCGCTTCGTCGATTTTTGCTTCGCGCGCGGCCGTATTCTCGCCCGTACGGGCCTTGGCGCCGGGCGCCGGATATCTCAACCTTGCGAGCCATTCGATCGGCTTTTTCGGATCGATATTCAGCGCGCGGACTTTTGCCTTCAGTTTTTCAATCTGCATGACGTTCTCGATGCGGGCGTCGAGAAAAGCGCTTGTCGCAACCTCGCCGTCGCTATCGTCGGCAAGCCAGCGGGCGAAGACGCTTGTCCACAGGCCCGTCAATATGCTGCGTTTCGAATAATAGTTGAAATCCGTCGATTTGTCGCCCAGCCCGCGCCAGACCGCATCGGCGCTCGCCCAAGCGAGCTGTGCGCCGAGGGGGGCGTATTGCGGCAGGGCGAGCGTCGCCGCCGCGCGCCGCGCCGCTTCCTTGTGCGGGCGCATCGCCGCCAGCCGCGCGCGCACCGCAAAGGCGACCTTCTCGCGGATCTTGAGCCCGGCGAACGCGTCCGTCGCCATGGCGGCCAGCATCGCCTTATCAAGCGCCATCGACCAGGCCTTGAGCGCATCGCCAGCGCCGCGCGGATAGGCCGCCGCCGCCTCGGCCCGGCTCGCTCCGGCCTCCGCCGCCGCGCCCTGCAATGCGGCCTCGGTCCACCCGTCAAATGCGGCGCGGTCGATCAGGGCGGCCAAAATCCGCTCGCGAACGGCGCAAAACCCGTCCGATTCGGAGGTTTCAGGGGGGGTTTTGCTGGTTTTTTCGCCTTCAGCCACGGTCTTCATCCCTATCGGTGACTATCTTCCGCCATCCTTGTAGACATTCGCAAGGGCCTTTGGTATAGGCCCCTTCGCCTCACGCG
Organism: uncultured Parvularculaceae bacterium; assembly: GCA_947259375.1. Classification (GTDB taxonomy): domain Bacteria; phylum Pseudomonadota; class Alphaproteobacteria; order Caulobacterales; family Parvularculaceae; genus Hyphococcus. The sequence goes on from CAMYLZ010000016.1 coordinate 41,539, forward strand.
CTTGCAGGAAACAGGCGTTTGTTGAGTTGGATTGGTTTTTTGCGTCGCGGCCAAACCCCGTGGCGTTTTTGTTTTGAAAGGGAGGCTCGCCGCCTTGGTTCAGATCTTTGTCCGCGACAACAATGTCGAACAGGCCCTCAAGGCGCTGAAGAAAAAAATGCAGCGCGAGGGAACCTTCCGTGAAATGAAACGCCGGAAGTTTTACGAAAAGCCGTCCGAGAAAAAGGCCCGCCAGAAAGCGGAAGCCGTTCGCCGTGCGCGCAAGCTGATCCGCAAGCGCCTGCAGCGCGAAGGCGCCCTTTAAGGCCAGCCGGCTTGGGCGCCGGCTGGCGCGCAAGCCTGCCCGCGCCTTAAATCACGGTAATCTGGGGTCTATTCCCGTTTTGAGGGGGCGATTTGCGCCCCCTTTTGTTTTATGCGCATCAGGCCATAATAACCGGCAAAGGCCGGAGCTGAAGGATTTGCCTCGATGCGTATCATTTCCATCATTTTGATATTCGCCGCATTCCTCGCTTCTTGCGAGACGATCAAAGGCGCGGGCCGCGATATTACGCGCGCCGGCGAAGCGATTGACGACGCCGTTTCGAACTGATTTCCCGTCTCTCGGGCGCCGTCATCCGCAGTCCGCTGCGAATCAGAAAAACCCTTCCGCGATATGCGCGGGCGCCGCACCGCCCTTGTCCGGCTGGCCGCAATCCCTTGCGCGCGCCTTCTCATTCGCTATTCGGCGCGCCCGTGAAAGCTTTTTCTGGCAATGACCTTTCAGCCGGTTAAGATGTGCAAAAACATTACCTGCTTAGAATGAGGAGTTCGGGTCGGGGGCGTGATGAGGGACGGCGCAGTGAGGGGTAATATGACGACAAAGGGCGACAGCGGGCAAGCATCCGGCGGCCGGACGCGGCGCGCGCATTACGCGGCGACGATTGCCGCCGGCCTCGCAATGGCGGCGGCGAGCGCGCCGGCGGCGGCGCAAAACCAGATCGACGATCCGCAATTGAGCCCGATGATCTTTGGGCCGACCCAAAAGGAAAAGCGCGACAAGGTCCGCCAGGAAGAAAAAAAGCGTCAGGAAGCGCTGGAAGAAGCGCTGACCCTCACCTCGGAGCAGGAGCAAGACGCCAACCGCCTCGATGAGCCGAAAACCCGCCCGCTCCTGTTTGGCAATGGCGACGGCGAGGATCCTACCGGCGGGTCGATTACCCTTGGCGAGGAAGACGACAATCGCCGCTTCTGGGGCGTTCTTACCTTTCTCGCGCCGGAAGAGACGAACCTGTCGATCGGCATCGGCCCGGTCTATGAGCCGGATTATTTCGGCTCGAACGATTATGAATTCAAAGCCGACCCGCAAGTCTATGTGAAATTCAAGAACTTCGTGTTTCTTGACGATGACGGCGCCGATTTCGCGCTGTTCGGCTTTTCACGGTTTCGCTTCGGGCCGTCCTTGCGCATTCGCGGGCGCCGCGACCAGGACGACAATCCGGCCTTGCAGGGGCTTGGCGATGTCGGCACCACGTTCGAATTTGGCGGTTTCGCCGCGACTACCTTCCTCGACCGCTTCGCCTTCAAGGCCAAGGTTCGCCACGGCCTGAAGACCGGCCATCGCGGCACCATCGTTGACGGTTATCTGACCGCCCTGTTGTTCCGCGCCGGGCCGGTTTCCGTTTCCACCAGCGGACAGGCAAGCTGGATCGGCGACCGCTATGCGGATGCTTACTTTTCCGTGACGCCCGACCAGTCCTTGCGCTCCGGCGGTGTGTTGGGCGTCTATGATGTCGATGCCGGCTTCCGCGATGTCGGCGGCAGCATTAACGCCTATATCAATATTCGCGATCGCTGGTCGCTGAACCCTTACGCCAGCTACCGTTATGTTTTTGATGATTACGCCAATGCGCCGATCATCGCCGATTTCGGCGACCGCGATCAATTCACCGTCGGCTTTCACATCATGCGCGAATTTACTTTTGGCGGCGGCCGCTGACGCGCGACCGCAGTCCCGCATTCATGACATGAAAAAACGCGGCGCCGACAGCGCCGCGTTTTCGGTTCCAGATGGCTGAAAAATCTATTCCGGCTTGCGGAATTTCAGCGTCATGCGGTCGGTCTCACCGATCGCCAGCATTTGTTCGCGCAGTTCCGCTTGCGCTTCATCCGCCTCATGATCGCGCGAGGTCGCCAAAGTCGGCGGCAGGCGCCAGACGAAATCATCCGTCGTCGGCTGGTCTTTCGGATTGGCGTTGACCTCGCTCATATCGAGCAATTCGAAACCGGCGTTCTCGAACACGGCGATAATCTGCGATTGCTTGACATAGCCGTTATCGCCATTCGCCCAGTCGTCCGGCGCATCTTCCGGCGCGCGGTGCTGCACGACGCCGACAATCCCGCCTGGCTTGAGCACCATGTCGATATCGGCGAGCGCTTCGGTAAAGAACCGGCCGCCTTCAAGCCGGTTGAAATGATGCGCCGCGCGATTCATGAAAACCACATCGACCGTGCCCGCCAGCTCCGCCGGGGCCGAGCCAAACACGAAGGCGCCGACGGATGCGCTGTCCTCGCCGCCAAGCGCGCTTGCCGCCGCTTGATAGCTGTCGGTCCAGCTCTGGCGTTTTTCGAGGAATTCCGCCGTCGCGAAGCCTTCGAATAACGGCCACATCTCCATCGAATAATCCGCGCCGATCAGCTTGCCGTCAGCACCAAGATAATCCACCAGGATCGGCGCCCACCAGCCGGGCTCGCCCGGCAGGGCGTCGACAACCGTCATGCCCGGCTTGACGCCGAGAAATTCGAGCGTCTCTTTCGGGTGGCGATATTGATAACGCGCCTTGGTGTCATCGGACTGGGCTTCGAGCACCGCCGCAAGTTTTTCGGACGCGGACTGGCTGGCGCCGGCCGCTTCCCCCTCGCTCATTTCCGTTTCAGCGGGCGCTGCATGTTCATCGGCTTCCGGCGCTTCCTGCGCGCAGGCGGCAAGCGCAAGAGCGGCCGCGCCCATCATCAAATGTCTCATCGGTTTCCCCTTTCGTTAAACCCTCGCCCTTGTAGCAATGTCGCGCCGTCGCGCCAAATGCTGATTGACCATCCGCTCAGCGTGCGGATTTGAACAATAGCGGATAAAGTAACGCGTTGGCGGCGGCGACCACGGAAAAGACGATCAGCGCATCGACCATGCTCCAGATATAAAACGCTTTCACCGCATCGACATAATGGTTCATGTAAACAGCGGCGAGACTGACGAAGAACAGGCACATGACGCCGTAACCGAGAAAGCTCTTGACGATCATCGGGCCTTTGAGCGCCGGCGCCATCAGGTGAAAGCCGAGCGCGGCGGCGAACCACATGGCATAATTATAGAACAGCGACCGCATGAAATCACCGGTCGAAAAGTCATTGTCAAAAACCGCCGGAAATTGCGGAATGGCCTGATGCAAGGGCGTCATGACGGTCGCCGCTTCGATGGGCCCGCCGACGAAATAGCGCACGACGTTCAGCGCCAATGTCAGAACAATCAGCTTGAGGAAGGTTTTCACAAAACGCCCCCATTGCTGCGCGCCGTCAAAGCGCCTTGACGATTTCCTCGCACATTTTCTTGGCGTCGCCGAACAGCATCATGGTGTTGTCGCGGAAGAACAGCTCGTTCTGCACGCCCGCATAGCCGGACGCCATGGAGCGCTTGACGAACAGCACTGTGCCGGCGTTTTCAACGTCAAGCACCGGCATGCCGTAGATCGGCGACGTCTTGTCGGTCTTCGCCGCCGGGTTAGTGACGTCATTGGCGCCGATGACGAAAGCAACGTCTGCGGTGCGAAACTCGGCATTGATGTCTTCAAGCTCGAACACCTCGTCATACGGCACCTGCGCTTCGGCGAGCAGCACATTCATATGCCCCGGCATGCGGCCCGCAACCGGGTGGATCGCATATTTCACTTCGACGCCTTCTTCTTTCAGCATGTCGCACATTTCGCGAAGCGCGTGCTGGGCTTGCGCCACCGCCATGCCGTAACCGGGTACGATGATGACCTTGCCGGCGTTTTTCATGATGAAAGCCGCGTCATCGGCCGAGCCCTGCTTGACCGGGCGGTCTTCGTCGCCTGCGCCGGCGGCGGCGGCGTCATCGCCGCCGAACCCGCCGAGGATAACCGAGATGAAGGACCGGTTCATGCCCTTGCACATGATGTAGGAAAGGATCGCGCCTGACGAGCCGACCAGCGCGCCGGTAATGATCAGCGCCATGTTCTCCAGCGTGAAGCCGATGCCCGCCGCCGCCCAGCCGGAATAGGAGTTGAGCATCGAGATCACCACCGGCATGTCCGCCCCGCCGATAGGGACAATCAGCAAGAAGCCGAGCGCGAACGCCACCAGCGTCAGGAGCATGAAGGTCGTCGCCGACTGCTCGCCTGTCATCAGCATGCCGATGAAGATCAATATCGCCAGCCCCAGCCCGAGATTGATCGGATGGCGCATGGGCAACAGGATCGGCTTTCCCGACATGTTGCCGTTGAGTTTGGCGAAAGCGATCACCGAGCCGGAAAAGGTGATGGCGCCAATGGCGACGCCCAGCGACATTTCGATGATCGATTGCAGGTGAATATGCCCCGGCTCGCCAATCCCGAAGGCATTCGGCGCGAGGAACGCCGCCCAGGCGATAAAGACCGCCGCCATGCCGACCAGCGAATGAAACGCGGCGACAAGCTGCGGCATCGCCGTCATCGGAATGCGCCGCGCAATATAAATGCCCGGCACGGCGCCGGCGGCGACCGCAAGCAGCACGAAAAACCAGGTGCCGAAGCCTTTGTTTTCCAGCACGAACAGCGTCGTCACGACGGCGATGCCCATGCCGATCATGCCGAAGCGATTGCCCTGGCGCGAGGTTTCCGGGCTCGACAGCCCGCGCAGCGCGAGGATGAAGAGAATGCCCGAGGCGACGTAAAGGAGCGCCGGTAAATTGTCAGCCATGATCGCGTCCCCTACCGTTCTTTTTTCTTGTACATCGCCAGCATGCGCTGGGTGACGAGGAACCCGCCGAATATGTTGACGCTGGCAAGCGCCACCCCGGCAAAGCCCAGGAATTTCGACCAGCCCCCTGCGGCCGATTCAGCAAGGTCCGCGCCGAGTGCGATCAGCGCGCCGACAATCACCACGGAAGAAATCGCGTTGGTCACCGACATCAGCGGCGTGTGCAGCGCCGGGGTCACCGACCAGACGACGTAATAGCCGACGAAGATCGCAAGAACGAAGATTGTCGCCAGAAAGACGAAATCGGATATCGGGCTCGACGCGGCGATGATGGCGAGCTGATCGGCGATCTCGCGCGCCTGCTCGGCTGCGGCGGTCGCCGCTTCCGCATTGCCGCTGGCGTTCGCGGCCGCCGCCTCGGCGGCCTTGGCGGCCTCTTCGGCGGCCTTGGCGGCTTCCTCGACCTGTTCGCGTTTATCCTGCATGGCAAGCCGGCTCCTTTGCGGGGATGGTTCTTATTCTTTCAGCGGCGAAGGCGCGTCCGGGGTTTCGGACGCCCCGTCATTTGACGTCTCGTCTGTCGGCGCTTCCGCCGCCGGCGATTCCTCGGGCGCGGGCTCTTCCGCCGGCGCTGCTTCCTCGAACGCCGGATGCACGATCGCGCCGCCGCGGGTCAGCGCGACGCCCTTGATGATGTCGTCTTCCGGGTCGGCGACGAAGGCGTTCTTGTCCTTGTCGTAGAACGCAGAGACGAAATTGAAGACATTGCGCGCATAAAGACCCGACGCGTCGGCGGCGAGCCTGCCCGGCACATTGTTGAATCCGAGGATGGTGACGCCGCCGGTCTCGATCGCCTCGCCGGCGCGCGACAGCTCGACATTGCCGCCGGCCTCGACCGCAAGGTCGACAATCACCGACCCGGCGCGCATGGACTGAACCATATCGGCGCTGACGAGCTTCGGCGCAGACCGGCCGGGGATCAGCGCCGTTGTAATGACGATATCCTGCTTTTTGATATGTTCGCTGACGAATTCGGCCTGGCGTTTTTGGAAGTCCTCGGACATTTCCTTGGCGTAGCCGCCCGCCGTTTCGGCTTCCTTCATCGCCTCTTCATCGACGGTCACGAATGTCGCGCCGAGGCTTTCGACCTGCTCTTTCGCCGCGAAGCGCACATCGGTGGCGGAAACGATCGCGCCGAGCCGGCGCGCGGTCGCAATCGCCTGAAGGCCGGCGACGCCTGCGCCCATGACGAAGACTTTCGCGGCGGCGATCGTGCCGGCGGCCGTCATCATCATCGGCAGCGCCCGTCCGTAATAGGCCGATGCGTCGATCACCGATTTGTAGCCGGCGAGATTCGATTGTGAGGAAAGCACGTCCATCGACTGCGCGCGGGTAATCCGCGGCATGAAATCCATCGCCATGGCGTCAACGCCGAGCCGCGCATAGGCGCCAAGCTGGTCCGGGTCGCCATAAGGCGCGAGAATGCCGACCAGCGTCGCGCCGCGCCCGATAACCCGCAGCTCCTCGCTCGACGGCGCCAGCACCTTGACGACAAGTTCCGCGCCCTGCGCCGCATCCGCCGCGCTGGGGGAGATATCCGCGCCCGCTTCCTTGTAATCCGCATCGGCGAAACGCGCCGCCTCGCCCGCGCCGGTCTGGACCGTCACGCTCGCGCCCAGTCCGATGAATTTACGTACAGTTTCCGGCGTCGCCGCAACCCGGGTTTCGCCGGACCGCGTTTCCTTCAATACGGCTATTTTCATCAGGCCTCCGGCGGGGCGCCGCCCGCGCTAGTGATGCGAGAAGAAGACTTTCACAATAATGTGGGCAAAAACGTAAACAACAACCCCGGCAATCACAGAAAGAAGAAAGCCGTTGGCCATGACAATGCTGGTGAAAAACGTCGCGAGCGCGAGCGCAGCCGGGACGCCGACTTCCGTTGCAGCGCCCATGATGCCGTCATAGGCCTTTTTGTGCTCTTCCGCGTCGCTCAACTTTTCCGAGACTTCGTCTGACATGGCTACCCCATCGCTTTTCCGGGCTGTTTTAAGGATTTCAGACCCTTGAGCAAGACTATTCAACGCCTAAACCCCAAAACGCACCGGCCAGGCGCTTAAAAGCGTCCGCAAGGTGGTGATGAAGGCGACCGGCTGGTCCATCATCAAATGGTGATGGGCCTCCGGGATCATGACGAAAGGCGAGCGCCCCAGCGCCTGTTCTTTCAAATGCTCGATTCCGTCGCCTTGGGCGAACATGGATTTTTCCCCATAGATGAACGCCAGCGGACAGCGCGCGGCGCGCAGCAGATCCCGCTCAAAATGGATTTCGAAACGGCTCAAAGGGCTGGGGTCGAACTTCCAGATCCACCCTTCTCCGCCTTCGGGCAGCGGCGCCCGGCGCAGGCCCTCACGGGCGATATAATCGAGCAAATAGAGGTTTTCCCCAGGTTGGTTGGGTAAAAGCCGGAAGCGCGAAATCGGCTCTTCCTTTGCCGCATAGACCCGCGCGGCCTTTTTTTCCTCAGCCTTGCCGGGCTTCGCCTTGATCACCGTGTAGCCTTCATGCGGGTCCGGCACGCCGAGGGGAGAATCGACCACCACCGCGCCGCCCAGGCGTTCGCCATCGCGCTCAACCGCGGCGAGCGTCACCCAGCCGCCGAAACTGTGCCCGACGACGATCGGCCGGCCGCGGCTGGCGAGCCCCGCCGCGTCGATGACCGCGAACACCTCATTGACGAGATTGTCGAGCGAATATTTATCGCGCCAGTCCGAATCCCCCATGCCGGACAGGTCGAGCGCCGCGACCCGGCGGTTCTGGGCGAAAAACGGCGCAAATGGCCGCCACCAATTGCGATGCGCGCGCCCGCCATGCACGAACAGAACGCCGCGCCGGCCTTCCTCGCCCCAAGCCGAATAGCGAATGCGCGCGCCATCGACCATCACCGCCCGTTCCTCGGACGGGGTCGCTATCGCATTTTCGAACCATTCCGGCGCCGGCGGCTTTTCGCCGTTCAGCGCGGCCAGCGGGCGGATCAGCTCTTCTTTGTTCTCGGTCATGGCGCAGCCTTTTTCCTGCCCTTGGATAGCGGATGTTTGCTGCAGCGCAAAGCGATCCTTGCCGCCGGCGCTCCGCCTCCATGAGCGCTTTCACCGGCGCCGACATAGGCGCTTCAGGGTTTTTTCATGGCGCCGGCCCTTCAACAAAGGCGGCAAACCGAATGCTGCATTCACGCAATTTCATGTTTTGGCGCATCACCGCCGGAATAAAACGATGCGCATATTCTTATCTATTCTCCCGTTTCTTTTATTGACCATGATGCGTCCTCTTATTTGATTTCGCCATGCATCCTGAAAAGGCCGGAAACAAGCAACTCAACGCGGACTATTTGGCGCATGGATTTTTGCGCATCGCAGCGCCCGGCGGCCATGGTAAACACTTTGTTAATCCGTAAGCGAATATTCTTTCGATAACCATCATTTGGGGTAAAATTCCGTATCGGAATGACACGGATTTAAAATGTTCTTTACCCAATTGGCGGAAAGTCCCTCAGCAAAGAATCAATTGCAGAAAGGCCCGCCTTCATCATGGTGAAAACGATCCTGATCGTTGACGACGATCCGACACAACGCCGCCTCATGCGCGCCGTGTGCGAAAAGGCGGGCTACCCGGTGCTGCAAGCCGACAGCGGCGAGAACGCGCTGCAATTGCTGCAAAGCCAGCAAGGCGCCGACATCGCGCTCATCATGCTCGATCTGCGCATGCCCGGCCTTGGCGGCATGGAAACGCTGAAACGCGCCAAGTCTTTCCGCGAAGACCTCCCGGTCATCGTGCTGACCGCGCAAGGCGGCATCGACACGGTTGTCGAGGCCATGCAGAACGGCGCGGCTGATTTCTTCGTCAAACCCGCCTCGCCCGAGCGCGTCATCGTTTCGATCAAAAACGCCTTTAACATGACGACGCTGAAGGGCGAGGTCTCCCGCCTCAAGCGCAAGCATGACGGCGCCATGGGATTTCGGGATCTTGTCGGCGAGTCCGCCGCCTTGCGGCACGTCATGCGCCTTGGCGAACGTGCGGCCGCATCGAACATCCCGATACTGATCACTGGCGAAAGCGGCACCGGCAAGGAAATGATCGCCCGCGCAATTCAGGGCTCTTCGGACCGCGCCGGGCGCGCCTTCATCACGGTCAATTGCGGCGCCATTCCGGAAAATCTCGTAGAAAGCATCCTGTTCGGTCACGAGAAAGGGTCGTTCACCGGCGCTTCCGCAAAACATATCGGCAAATTCCAGGAAGCCGATGGCGGCACGATCTTTCTCGACGAAGTGGGCGAGCTGCCCGCCGACATGCAAGTGAAATTGCTGCGCGTATTGCAGGAAGGCGAGGTCGACCCGATCGGCGCCAAGCGCCCGGTCAAGGTCGATGTGCGCGTCATCTCCGCCACCAATCGCAACCTTGCCGAAGAAGTCAAAAATGGCGGCTTCCGCGAGGATCTGTTCTATCGCCTCAATGTATTCCCGATCGAGGTGCCGTGTTTGCGGGACCGCCGCGAAGACATCCCTGCACTGATCGATCATTTCATCGGCCGTTACAACGCCGAGGAACGCCGCGACGTGCGCGGCGTGCGCCACGAAGTGCTTGAGGTGCTGACCGCCTTCAACTGGCCGGGCAATGTCCGCCAGCTTGAGAACACGGTGTTTCGCGCCGTGGTGCTGGCCGAAGGCGCTTATCTTGCGGCGGAGGACTTTCCGCTGCTTGCCGACGCCTTTGCCGAAGCCGGCATCGAACAAGGCCCGCCCTTGCTGCTCGAGGATAGCGGCATGGACGACGCCCCGCCCGCAGCCTTGCCGCTCGCCGGCAATGCCGAGGCGGTCGATAGCCCGGTCGCCATTTTTGACCGCGAGGGACATTTGCGCTCGTTGCAGGAGATCGAAAAAGACCTCATCGAGGTGGCGATCGCCACTTATGAAGGCAAAATGTCAGAGGTTGCCCGCCGCCTTGGCATGGGCCGTTCAACCCTTTATCGCAAGCTGCGCGAGCACGATCTGGAAGTGAAGCGCGCGAGTTGAGGCGGGTTGGCGTTGGGAACTTCCCGGCCTCGTCTCTCCTCCGGCATCCTGCTCTGATTGCAAGAACGGCAACTTCATGGTTTCCCTATCCGCCAGCCCGATTCTGGCTCGGCATCGGCGCGACCCAGGCAAGGAGGCAAGATGAAGCGGCAAATCATGGCGGCGTCCCGGAGCGTGTTGCCGCTTCGCGCGCGTAATGCGTTGATGCATTTCGGTTTCAACATCGCGCGAGAGGAATTCGACCGTTTCGCATATCGTTACGCCTTCGCGCCGAATATGCGCCTGGCGCTTGCAGACGCGAAAGAGCGAGGCCTTCACCCCCGGACCATCCTGGACATCGGCGCCTTTGAAGGCGACTGGGCGCGGATGGCGAAGGCGATCTGGCCAGATGCGCAAATCACCATGATCGAGGCAAACGAGGAAAAACGCGGTTGCCTGAATTCCGCCGCCGGCGATGTCGACGCGCAGCTGCATTTTGCATTGCTCGGACCGGAAGACGGCAAGGAAGTCACCTTTCACGTCATGGAATCGGGATCATCCGTATTTGAAGAAGAAAGCGCCTACGAGCGGCGCGCCGTCACGCGCCAGACAACCAAACTCGACACGCTCCTTGCGAACGTTCCTTCGGTCGATTTCATCAAGCTGGACACGCAAGGCTATGAGCTTGAAATCCTCAAAGGCGCCGGCCGCTTGCTCTCGGCGGCATCGGCCGTGCTCATGGAAGCATCCCTGATCCAGATTAACGCCGGCGCGCCGCTTTTGCATGACGTGCTCCCTTTTATGAAGGAGCGCGGATTCATGTCTTACGAGATCGCCGAAATTCACCGCCGTCAGCGCGACGGGGCCATGAATCAGATCGACATATTGTTTGTACGCGAGGATTCCCCGCTGCTGGCGAGCAAGTCCTTCACTTGATACGGCTTCACCCCGGCGTGCGTTTGGTCAGTCCCCGATCGCCGCGAGATAAAGGTCGAGCAGCGCTTCTTGTTCCTGACGGTCGGCGCGGTCCATCTTGCGGATCTTCACCACCTGGCGCAGCGTCTTGACGTCATAGCCCTCGCCTTTCGCCTCGGCGTAGACTTCCTTGATGTCGTTCATGATCGCGGCCTTGTCTTCTTCAAGGCGCTCGACCCGTTCGATAAACGAGCGCAACCGGTCCGCTGCTACTGTTGATGCGCCTTCGACACTCGCTGATCCGTCCGCCACGCTTCGCGCTCCTTTAATATGTCAATCATGCAGCATTTCGCCGGTCATAAATTATTCGGTCCATGATCCGGGTGCGGAGCATAGCATCCGCCATATCGGCCTTAAGGAATAGAAAGCGCTGGCGCTCGCGCCAAGCGCATTCATGGCATTTGGGGAAAACTAAATTTCTTGACCGTCGAGTTCCCGGCGCAAGGCCCGCGCGCGCTGGCGGGCGTTTTCGTCATGCGGGTTCCATTCGAGCGCCTTTTGAAACATCTCATAGGCGTCGCGTTTTTCACCGCCGGCGAGCAGGATTTCCGCCAGCGTGGCGCGCACTTCAAAATGCCGGGGCTCGAGCTCCAGCGTGCGGGAGAAATCCTCGATCGCGCCGGCCCTGTCTTCATTTGTGAGGCGCACCGAGCCGCGCAGCGCATAGCCTTGCGCAAAGCTCGGCGCGAGGCCGACAATATGGTCGAGCAGCGCGAGGGAAAGGTCGAAAGCGCCGTTCTCGGCGCTGAGCGCGGCGCGGGCGTAAAGCAGGTCCACCGTGTCGCTCGGCGCATCGGACCAGATTTCGATGATCCGGCCGGTATTTTCCTCCGCCCGCAGGGCGTCGCCGACACGCAGCTCCTCAAAAAGCTGGTCAAGGCGCGGGTCAGTCTGGTCCGCCGCCGCCGTCGCCATGAAAGGCGGCGCGGCGAGACAGGCAACCGAAACAACAACGCAAAAAAGCCCTCGCATGGGCGAGAGCTTAAGAGGCAAAGCCTTAAAATCCAAGGAAATTGCGCGTGAGGCGGCGTTAAGCCTGTTTCGCCTTGAAGCGCCGCTGCGTCTTGTTGATGACATAGACGCGGCCCTTGCGGCGGACGACGCGGCAGTCTTTGTGCCGGGCTTTCAACGACTTAAGGGACGAACGGACTTTCATGACACGATGCCTTTTTGGGCTTTGATTGCGTTTGAGCGGCGGGGAATAGTCAAAGGCGGGCGATCTGTCAACCGCGAAAGGCGCTGAATCCGGGACTTACGCCGTTCCGAACACGCGCGCCCACAGGCGCTTGCGGAAACGACATATGCGCCACCCGGTCCCCTCGCCGCCCAGCCGAATCAGGGCCTCGCGACGCGGCATGATCTGCGGCGTGCGCAGGTTGCAGGCGAGCCCCGCCTTTTCCAGCACCTTGATCAACCACCAGCCGGGATCCGGCTGTCCGGGCAAAAGGCCGATCCGCGCCGAGCCCGGATATGCATGGTGATTATTGTGCCAGCTCTCGCCCATGCTGATCAGCCCGGCTATGGGGACGTCCTGCCCCTGAACGCAAGCGCCGAGAACCCGCCAGCTCATGCGTTCATTGCCGCCATGCTCGCCATGATGGGCGAAATGGCCAATCAGCCAGTGGCCAGTGACGCTCACCGCAACGCGCAACGCGACGCCCCAAATGACAAAAGCCCAGCCGCCGAGCATGAAAAGGACAAGAGCCAGCGGCGCCTGCTGCACCATCCAGTAGCGCTCCATGAACCGGTACAGCTTGTCATTGCCGAGACGCGCTTCCGGAACAAATTGCGGTGGATTATCCAACTCAATATCACAATGGCATTGCCAGAAATAATCAAGCCAGAAACCGCGGCGATGACATAGATAGTCATGACACGAACTTTGACGTTGCGCCCAGTCACGCAAATCGTGCTGGCGCATCATGCCGAACGGCCCAGCCATGCCCACAAGCACGCCTAGGTACACAAGCACGTACTCAAGCAATAACGGACAATCGAAACTGTTGTGTATGAGGCGGCGGTGCATGCCGACCGAATGACCCGCGCAAAGAGTTACTGCTGTCAGTAGTAAAAAAACCGCCAGCGCGTCGAAACCGAATGTCAGCGGTGCGCCGATAACGCCGATGAGCGTCATCGCTGTCATCCAGAGAGATTTGACCGGACGCCATTTCACCCGTCCCGCAGCCGGGTCCGATCGCTCGTCAAAAATAATCCGTTCCGATCCCTTTTCGAGCGCCACGGCGATCCCCTCCCTGTTTTGCCCGCTTTATGCTTTTCCGGGCTTTATTTCTCGCTTCAATGGGCGCGACACCGGACAGACTTCCTGTGCGAACCCGTTAAGCGTGTTCACCAAATTGTCGGGCACGAGCGAATAGATGATGAACTGGCCTTTGCGCTCGCTGCGCACGAGGCCCGCGTTCTCCAGAATCTGCAGATGTTTCGAGATCGCAGGCTTGCTCATGTCGAACCGAGCCGCGATCTCCCCCGCCGTCAGATCGGCGTCGGACAAATACGCAAGAATTTTGCGTCGCGGCAGCGAGGCCAGAGCTTCGAAAATCGCCTGCATGAAAACACCCTTTTCACTAATTAACTTATTCATTAATAATCTACACATTTAATGAAAAGTCAAGCGCCGTCCGGTCTCGCCCCCGGCCGGCCCCGCGCGGGTCAATCCGCACGAGGCCGGTCCGAAAGGATTTGTCTCCGGGCGCGCGCCAGACGGTCCCGACCGGCCGCGCGCCAAGCTTCACGATGTCAAACAGCCTGCTTTCGCCGGCGGCGAACCGCCGCGAAAGCATGGCGCCGATAAGGGCCTATGAGGGGGTTGCGGGCGCGCTTCATTGAGCGCCGCCCCGCCGGTTGTTAAGGCCGCATGTCAACGCGAGATGCATGATAAGGCCGCCGGCGAGGTGGTGGATAACTATCCACCAAAGGCGGGATTCATGAAGATTTTCATCAAGTATGAGGTATTTTTGAAGGGGGTGTTCGACCTATGCGTGTGGGGCGGTTTTCGGGTTTTGACCCCTCTCCCCATGGGCGCCGACTCGCCACGATCTAATCGTCGCGTCCACCACCATAACCATCCGCATGCGCCGCACGAGTCAAAAATCTACGCCCTTGCCCGCGCCGCGCCGCTCACATCCGGCGCGAGCCGCGCTGCGGCGATGGGATAAACGCCGTCGGCGCCCATCACCCAGGCGGTCGGCGCGTCAAACAGGGGCGCGAAGGCCGCATCGCGCACATTGAGCCCGCCCGTATAGGCGCCCATGGCGGGCATCACCATTCTTTCAGCGCCAACGGCAAAACAGCGCCGGCGCAAGGTCCGCCCTTCGCTGACGACGCGCGCGCAAGGGTGAAGGTGCCCGGCGATTTCGCCCGGCGCGGCGCCCGGTTTCGGTTCATGGCGAAAGGTGAGCGCGCCGATGCGCGTTTCAATCTCGCAAGCCGCCGCGAATCGCGCCGGCGGTTCAGGGTCGTGATTGCCGAGGATCCACAGCCAGTCCGCCTCGCCCATCAGCCTTTCGAGGCGCGCCGCGTCTTCGTCGTCCATGCGGCTCTCAGCCTCGGCGTCATGGAACGCATCGCCCAGCGAAATCACGCGCGCCGGGCGGTATTTCCGCATCAGCGCCGCAAGCCGCATCAATGTCGTGCGCGTATCGTAAGGCGGCAGCATCACCCCGCGCGCCGCAAAGCTCGAGCCCTTTTCGAAATGCAAATCGGACACGATCAGCGCCCGTTCGCGCGGCCAGTATGCAGCGCCGAGCGGATCAGAGGTCAGGGCTTCGCCATTGATGGTGATAACAGCGTTCATGGGCGCCAAGATGCGGAAATTTTGGAAGCCTGGAAAGGCCTCCCATTGTCGCCCCCTGCGCGCCGTCAATCCCATCGCAGTAAAAACACTATGGGTCCCGTGTCAGCAGCGCGTCATTTCATGCCGCGCAGCACACGGGATGACGAAGGCTGGTTTCTCACTAAATTCCCATCGCCGTGTTTATCACCTCTTGCGATGCGGCTTTGAGCATTTCTTCCGATGCGGATTTCGCGACCGTTTCGCGCCCGATCTCCAGCATCATCGGCACGGCGAGCGGAGAAACGCGCGTCAGCGCCGAATGCACTACTCGCCCCCTCGCCCGCGTCAGCATCGCCTGCAGGCGGCCCAAATCCATGAAGCCGCCGGCTGCATCATCCCACGCCGCGCGCAACAGCAGATGGTCCGGCTCATGCGCGCGCAATACGTCATAGATCAGGTCGGCGGAGAACGAGACTTGCCGGCCGGTTTTTTCCTGACCCGGATATTTTTTCTCGATCAGCCCGGCGATGACCGCGCAGTTACGGAAGGTGCGCTTCATGACGATGGCGTCGGCGGTCCATTCCTCCAGATCATCGCCGAGCATGTCCTCGTCAAACAGCTCGCCCATATCGACGCCGGACATGTCGCGCCGCGCCCAGACCGACAGCGCATATTCGGTTGGCGTAAAACCGATGGGCTGCATGCCGAGCCGCTCCAGCCGGCGGGTGATGAGCATGCCGAGCGTTTGATGCGCGAGCCAGCCGTCAAACGGATAGCAGACGAGAAAACACCGGTCCTTATGCGGAAAGGTTTCGACCAGCAGCTCGTCCGGCGCGGGGATGCGCGCTGCCTCGCGCTGCTTTTCCAGCCAGTCGCGCACCTGCTCGGGATAAGCACTCCAGCTATCCGTATCGGCGAGCATCCGCCGCACCCGCTCCGCAAGATAAGTCGACCAGGGGAACTTGTTGCCGCCCCATGTGGGCAAGCGCGGGCTTTCGGCGATGGTACGGGTGACGATGGCGTCATTGCCCTTGATTGCGTCAAGGCGCAGCACCTCGCCCGCGAAATAAAACGCATCGCCGATATTGATGGTTTCGAAAAACCACTCCTCCGCGGTTCCGAGTTTGCGTCCCGGCCGGCGCGGCCCGCGCGAAGGGGCAAGGCGAATGTTGATTTCCGCCGCCGCGGTGATTGTGCCGACATTCATTTTATATTGCTGGGCCGCGCGCTTGTCGCGCACGCGATATGTCCCCTCCGGCGTTTTGACGATCCGCCGGTAGCGGTCATAGCGCTTCAGCGCGTAGCCGCCGGTGGCGACAAATTCGAGCGCATCGTCGAAGTCTTTTCGCGGCAGGCCCGCATAAGGCGAAGCGGCGATCACTTCCCGGTAAAGATCATCCGGCCTGAACGGCCCGGCGCAGGCCATGCCGAGAATATGTTGGGCAAGCACATCGAGCGTTCCCTTGCGCGGCGGCTCGCCGTCAAGCGCGCCTTCTTCAATGGCCTGTTTGGCGGCGATGCATTCAAGCACCTCCATGCGGTTCGCCGGGGCGAGCAGCGCGGCCGAAGGCTCGTTCATGCGATGATTGGCGCGGCCGATGCGCTGCGTCAGGCGGCTTGCGCCCTTGGGCGCGCCCATCTGAATGACCAGATCGACATCGCCCCAGTCGATCCCGAGATCGAGCGTCGAGGTGCAGACAACCGCGCGCAAATCGCCGCGCGCCATCGCCGCCTCGACCTTGCGGCGCCGGTCAACCTCGAGCGAACCATGATGCAGTGCGATCGGCAGATTGTCCTCATTCAGCTTCCAAAGGGACGCGAATGTGATCTCCGCCTGCGCGCGCGTATTGACGAAGACCAGCGTCAGGCTCGCCGTTTTGATCCTTTCATAGACCTCGGCGAAGGCGTGCCGGCCGGAATGGCCGGACCAGGGTATGCGCTCATCCGACATCATCACGCTGACTTGCGGCTTCGCCCCGGCCTTGCCGCGGATCAGTCTTGCACTGCGCGCGCCTTTGGTATTTTGCGGCGTCAGATAATCGATCAGCGGACGCGCATCGGGCACGGTCGCCGACAGCCCGGCGAAGCGCAGCTCCGGCGCCAGGGCGCGCAACCGCGCCAGCGCCAGCGACAATAAATGACCACGCTTGTTGGGGATCAGCGCATGCAGCTCGTCAAGGACGACGCGTTTCAGCCCCTTGAAATAGTCTTTGGCATCCGGCGCGGCGATCATCAGCGACAGGCTTTCCGGCGTCGTCATCAAAATATCCGGGGGCTGATATTTCTGCCGCTGGCGGCGCGCCGCCGGCGTGTCGCCGGTGCGAGTTTCGATCGAAATGTCGAGGCCCATCTCGCACACCGGCGTTTCCACATTGCGGGCGATATCTACCGCCAGCGCTTTCAGCGGCGAAATATAAAGCGTGTGCAACCGCCCTTCGCGCGGCGCCGGCCGTTCGCTCAGCTCAACAAGGCTCGGCAGGAACCCCGCCAGCGTTTTGCCGCCGCCGGTCGGCGCAATCAGCAATAAGGACTCGCCGCGCCGGTCCGCTTCAAGGCAGTCGCGTTGATGGGCGCGCAAGCGCCAGCCGCGCGCGGCGAACCAGTCATCAAACCTCGACGGCAGTGAAATTATTTCCGGCATTCAACGTCTTATCCCGCGAGCCCCTTTCGGCGTCGCATATTGCACCAGCCCCCGGTTTGCAGAAAGCGCGCAAATATGGCCAGATAAATCGTTAACGCCGCGAGGGGCGGTGAAATTTTAGGGGACAAAGCCGCATGTTCAGGAAAACCGCCGCCGCTTTTGGCGCGCTCGCCGTCATGTCGATGTCAACCGCCGCGCCAGCGCAGGATTACCAGGCGCTGCGCGAAGCATCGATCGCGCTTTACAACACCTGCCTGACCGCCGCCGGCGCCGCCGCCACCTCGGCGGGCTGCGCCTGCACGGCAGGGTTTTTGGGCGGCGCGTTGTCAGAACGCGAATATGACATCGCCGCACGGCTCGGCACGATCGGCACGCTCATTGAAGGCGGCGCCTCGGATGCGGAAGTCACGGCGGAAGTCGCGGCCTTTTTCGCCGCCGGTTATACCGAAGCGGATGCGGATATCGTCACCGCGAAACTGGACGTGCATACGGCGCGCGGCAACGCCATCTGTTCGCCTTATGAAAACAGGTCCGTGTCGTCCTGAGGACGCGAAGCGAGAAAGCCGCGCATGAAAAAGGCCGGCGTCGCCGCCGGCCTTTCCTTTTACGACCTGAGGCGCGGCTTATTCCGCCGGGGCCGCTGCCGGTGCCTGCTTTTCCGCCTCGCTTTCCTTGATCGCGCCAACCGCCGCGCGCAGCGCGTCGATGCGGTTTTCATATTGCGTGTCCGCCGACAGGCAATGATCGGCATTGAGCCCCGCAAGCACATTGCGCACCTCAGCGCCCATGCCGGTGACATAGACCGTCTTGCCGGAATGGCGCGCATCGCAGGCAATGGTCTCGACCGCGCGGGCCGCCGATACGTCAAGGAACGGCACGCGAGAGAAATCGAGGATGATCGCGCTCGCCTTGTCGCGGACCCGTTCGCGCACATGGTGGCCAAGATCGGCCGCGGCGCCAAAGCTGAGTGGACCGCCAAAGTCGAACATGATGACGCGGTCTTTTGCGTCTTCGAGCAGCGTGCGTTCTTCTTCGGTGGTGACGCGCGGTTTGGTTTCGACAAAGGCCGCAAGCTGGTCGTCCGCCATCTTCTTGACGAAGGCGAGCGCCGCCAGCACGACGCCGGCCGCCACCGCGGTGATGAGGTCGACGAAAACCGTCAGCCCGAGCACCAGCGCCATCAATGCAAGATCCCAGCGCGGGCCTTTATGCGCGCGTTTGAGATAGGAAAAGTCGATAATGTCGTAACCGACCTTGACGAGAATGCCGGCCAGCACCGCATGCGGAATCTGCGAGGCGAGCGGCGCGAGGCTGATCACCACCGCCAGCAACAATACCGCATGCAACATGCCGGAAAGTTTCGTCTCGCCGCCGGTGCGGATATTGACGACTGTGCGCATGGTCGCGCCGGCGCCGGGAATAGCGCCGAACAGGCCGGCGACCGTATTGCCGATGCCCTGCCCGATCAATTCGCGGTCGGAATTGTGGCGGGTGCGGGTCATATTGTCCGCCACCAGCGAGGTCAGCAGCGAATCGAGCGCGCCAAGCACGGCGAGAATAAACGCCGCTTCAAGCACGATCAGCGAGGTCTCGCGATTGAACGCCGGCAGCACGAAAGACGGAAAGCCGGTCGGAATATCGCCGAGCACCGGCGCGCCCTTGACGACTAGGCTCAACAGCGTGCCGATCACCAAAGCGGCGAGCGCGCCCGGCGCATATTTCGCCCATGTTTTCGGCCAGGAGAAAATCACGCCCAGCGTAACGGCGCCGATTGCAAGCGCGGCGAGGTTGGGATCCATGATCGCGCCGGGGATTGCGTTGAGCGCCGGGATCGTGCCGCCGCCTTCCGGCTCGTGGCCGAACAGGCGCGAGAGCTGCAACGCGATGATGATGCAGCCAATCCCGCTCATGAAACCGGAAATGACCGGATACGGAACAAGCCGGATATATTGCCCAAGCCGGAAGACGCCAAATGCAATTTGCAGCAGCCCGGCCAGCACAACGGCCGCGAAAACCAGCGCCGGATTGCCGCCGAGCGAGGCGTAAACGCCCGCGAAAACCACCACCATCGGCCCCGTCGGGCCGGAAACTTGCGCGCCCGTGCCGCCGAAAATGGCGGCGAAAAAGCCGACAAAAATCGCACCCCACAGCCCCGCAATCGGGCCGGCGCCGGAGGCTTCGCCAAAAGCGAGCGCAAGCGGAAGCGCGACAACGCCGGCGGTCAGTCCGCCGAATATGTCGCCGCGCAGGTTCGTCAAGTCGAAAAAGGGCGTACGCTGATCGCCAGCGTTATTCGTCGCCATGATGCTACTCCAGAATGTAAAGGGATGTTGCTTTGATGCTTACGCTGCGCAGCCGCCGGCGGCCAGCGCCGCCATTTCTTTCGCATAACGCACGTCAACCGGCGAGAATTCCTGTTGCGCCTCGTCCCAGGCTTCAACATCGCCGGTCTTGATGTCATAGACCCAGCCGTGAAGCTGAAGATCGCCGGTCGCGAGTCGCATCGCCACTTTCGGATGGGTTTTCAGATGCTGGAGCTGCAACACCACATTCTGCTGCAGCAGCATGTGCATGCGCGCCTCGTCGCTCAGCTCCTTGCCCCTGGCGTTGACGATTTCCACCGCCGCCTTCGAATAGCCGAGCCATTCGCGCACATGCGGCAGCCCGTCGAGCCCTTCCGGATTGAGCGCGCCCTTCATGGCGCCGCATTCCGTGTGCCCGCAAATGACGATATGCGGCACTTTCAGCGCCGCGACCGCGAATTCGATCGACGCGGTGACGCCGCCCGTATGGCTGGTATGCGGCGGCACGATATTGCCGGCATTGCGCACGATGAACAAATCGCCTGGTTCGGTCTGGGTGATCATCGCGGTTTCAACCCGCGAATCCGAACAGGCGATGAACAGCGCCTCTGGCGCCTGCCCCTTTGAGAGCTTTTCGAAGAGTTCCTTCTTTTGCGGATAGACTTCGTTCTGGAAGCGAACGACGCCGGCGGCGAAACGGGGCATGCAAGACTCCATCAAGAGCTGACTGATTTCGATGGCGCCGACCATAGGCGCCGCGCTTGGTTGATGCTGGACCGCGCCGGACCGGTCATCCGGCCCTCGACGAAATCCAGCCCGTCGACGATCCAGCCGGCGAGCTCCGGCTGGGTCAGATGGTAGAAATGGCGTCTGCCGTCCCGGCGTTCCTCGACCAGGCGATGCGCCCGCATCAGGCTGAGATGCTGGGAAGCGCGCGCCCCCGGCAATTGCAGCCTGTCAGCAAGCGTGTTCACGTCCTTCTCGCCGTCCCGCAATTCCTCGATCATCCGGATCCGGTCCGGATGGGCGATTATCTTGAAGATTTCGGCGAGCTCTTTGGCCACGACCTGTCTTACCGGCATTCCATTTCTTCCATTGCGCAGCGAATGAAACCAAGCGGTTATAATACCACACAATTTCGCCCGCTGCGCATCTTCATATCTTCATACTTTTGAAGATATGAAGATGCGGCGCATGTAGCGCGACCCGTCCGGGGTTCAAGGGCGGCGGCGGCGATTTTTTTGAAAAAATAAAAAAAGCGGCGGGTCGCCCCGCCGCTTCGCAAATCCGATAGGCCTTCGGCGCTAGAGGTTTTGCGCGCCGACCATGGCGAACAGCATCGGGATCGAAAGAACCGTGTTGGTGCGCGAGAACAGCATCGCCTTGCGCGCCGCCGTCGCCTTCGCATCCGCTGCAAGGTCGGGATATTTATTGTCGATATTGAGCGCCTTTTGCTGGTTCGGCCAGATGATGAACCAGACATTGAACCACATGATAATGCCGAACCACATGCCGGCGCCGAGCATGAGATGCGTGCGCACGGCAAACCCGTCAAGCGCGCCCATTGTCAGCACCTGGACGATATAGCCGTTAAGCCAGGCGAGGATGAGCCCCGTCGCAATCGTCGACATGGCGCCCCAGCGGAACCACCACAGCGCCGCCGGCGCGATATGCTTGCCGACCGCCGGCTTCAACTCGTCAGGGATCGACGGCATGGTCGGGATTTGCACGAAATTGAAATACCAGAGCAGCCCGATCCACATGACGCCGGATAGGACATGCAGCCAGCGGAAAAAGAACCGCCAGTAATTGGCGTCGAACGCGCCGCCCATCGCCAAATAGGCCGCCGCCAGCAACGCCGCCAGCACGAAGCCGGTGATCACCGCATTGCGCAAATTCGTCAGTAAGCCCGCCATTGAAACGTCTCCTATTGTTTTCTCGTTCTTCCGGCTTTTACGCAACGCCCGAAAACTGCCGTCCCGTGATTTTCGGGGAACGGCCGAATTTTCAAACTGCATTAGAACGCGAATCGGGGGCGCGGGGCAATATTGGAGGCGTAGTGAATTTATTCACCGCCGCACATAGCGCCCCCGAAGCATTTCAGGAATAAATGTCAGTACAACCAAACCGAATGCGCCCCAAACCACGTAAATGAGCCCACTCTCGCCTAGCGAGACAATACGCAAACCGACGAGCAAAACCGCCACAGCGCTCGCAAGGAGGACCGGCCCGGACAAGAAACAATGCAATCGGCCGCATCTTTTCGCGTTAGCCAAGCATGCCGTTCCCATCCAAGCGAAACACGTTGCGATGACAACAACCACCGCCTTGAACGGAAGCAACATATGCATGGAATTCGCTGCAATGATAATCGCAATCGGCGCGCCCCAGGCAATCATGAATGATACCGGCTGGCGCAACAGGTCTCGCCGCTCGCTTTGTTCCGTCATTCTCTCCCTCCTTCTCCGCGCATTAATGCGCGCAACATGCCGCGCCCGCCTGAATGGGCGGGCATTTCACATCTCCATATGTACAGTACACGCAACAATCTCCGGGCGCCGGCCTCAACACTGCACCACATCCTTTGCAATCATAAAAATACTGGCATGCATCTGTCGGCATTTCATCGCGCGAGCAATGTCCGCAATGCGGGCAGGCGATCGTGGATATCGGATTGATTTCCTGCATTACGAATTGATCCATCGAATAAGCGCGGGCTCGTATGACGGCAAAATATAAGCCGCGCTCGCCAGCAATATTGCGAAAATGAGAAAACCAAGCGTGACGGGTCCGGGGCGCCGGCCGTTCCAGAAAGCGGCGACGCCCGCCGCAAAAATCAAGACGCCGGTCGCCGCGCCGAAATAGGCCTTGTGCTCAGCAAAGAAAGAGAGGTTGCCGACCAGCCCGGCGCTTACGCCAAGATTGACGAGGATGATCGGCAATACGCAACATGAAGCGCCGATAACCGCGGCCAGGCCTGAAAATGCGCCGCCGCCGGCGATAAGGCCGGTCATCCTGTCTGCCCGCCGCCCTGCTGATCGTTTGTCGCTATCATCGTTTTCTTCCGTCACCCTGCGTCTCCGATTGGTCGTTTTACTTTGAACAGCAGGAACGCTAACATCTGTAGCGGCTACAGGTTCAAGCGAATTATGACGACCGGAACAATCACGATCGGGCGATTGAGCGCGCGGACAGGCGTGAATATCGAGACCATCAGATATTATGAGAGAATCGGGCTTGTGCCCGCGCCGATGCGGTCCGCCGGAGGCCACCGCCTCTATGACGAAGACGCATCGACGCGCCTCAGCTTTGTAAAGCGGGCACGCGAACTTGGCTTTTCATTGCCTGAAATCCGTTCATTGATCGGCCTGGAGGAGACAGCGCCCACATGCGCCGACGTGTATGCGCTCGCGACATCTCACATTCAATCTATCCGTAAACGGATTAATGATTTGCAAGCGCTGGAGCAGAGACTTGCGACACTCGCCGCCAATTGCTCGCGAAGCGAAAACACCGAATGTCCTATAATCGATGCGCTGGGCGGCGCATACGAATAGCCTCAGAATTCAGTCCTCAACCTTGACGCCATTGACAAAGACCGCGCCGCCGCCATGGCGAACCAGACGGCCATTGACGGCGTCCATATGTACTTCCGAGGAGCCGTAGAGCTTCAGCTCCGGCCGTGTGACCGCGCCCGAGAAAAAGATCGCGCCGGACCCGTCGATAAAAGCGCGCATGCTCTCGGCACGGCCGGCCTTGATCGCGACCGCGCCCGAACCGGCGATGCGCGTCGTCATCGGCCCGTCAAGGCGCGTCGCGCGCACCAGGCCGGAACCGGCGATCGACACGTCGAGCATGCCGTCAATATCGCCAAGGATAACGTCGCCCGGCCCCGCCATATCGACATCAACCATGGATGCGTCGCCAACGCGCAGATCCGCATCGCCCGAGACGTCGATTTCCAGACCGGCCTTGACTTCACCCATGACGAGGCGTGAGCCGTGAATGAGATTGACAACTGCTTCCTCGACATCGCCGACCTCTCCGTAGACGAAGCATGAATCAAGATGAAGCGCGCCGGCAAGGCGCTCCATGGAAAGCTTCACCCGCGCATCGACAAACTCAACATCGCCTTCATAAGGCATCGACACTTCAATGGTCGGATGGTCGGCGAACAGCGCTTCGTCGAGCGGCTCGCCCGTGGTCGCCCGCCGGTCCGCGCGCCGGTCGAGGGTCCGCGTGATGCGCTGATCGCAGCAATCGCGGTCTTGCGCTTCTTTCCACGGTTCCATCGATACGAAGACGACGCCGTCTTTTTCTTCGAGCGCGACACGGCGATGAGTCGTTCCCTGGCGAATGGCGATATCGATCTCGTCGCCGCTGGTGGTGACGATCTCTACCGTGCCGGTAATGTCCCGAAATGAGATTTCGGAGGCGGCGAATGTCTCCGCCCCCGCCGCGCTGAAAAACGCCGCCGCGCCCGCCCCAAGGGCGGTGAAATAACGGTTGAATGTGGTCTGGCTCGCCATCTGCGTCACCTGTCATCAGTTGATCGCCCGCCAATCGCCGTCGGGCGCATGGTGCTGAGCAAAAACCGCGCCGTTGGCGTCCCATTTTAACACTTTCGCGCATTGCGCGGAATTCGGATTGCCCGCCGCGCGGGGCCAGCCGCTTTGCGCATTCACAAACCGCGCGAGCGTTATTATAGGTCGGACATGTGGGATCTCCTGGCAACCAATGCGGCGCTGGCGACCATGGCGCGCGGCGCCGGCGCGCCATACGGGTTGATTGCGCAAGGCGCGCTCGGCATCGCCGACGGCCGCATCGCCTGGGCCGGCGCGGAGGCGGACCTGCCCGGCGCGCCGCAATCGCTGGCGAAAGAAACCCGCGATCTTGACGGCGCGCTGGTCACCCCCGGTCTCATCGATTGCCACACGCACCTTATTTATGGGGGGATGCGCGCGCAGGAATTCGAAGCGCGGCTTTTGGGGCGAAGTTATGAGGAAATCGCCCGCGCAGGCGGCGGGATATTGTCCACCGTGCAGGCGACGCGCGCCGCGAGCGAGGACGCCCTCGTCGAGGCCGCTTTGCCGCGCCTCGATGCGCTGATCGCTGAAGGACTTGCGACAATTGAAATAAAGTCCGGCTACGGACTGGATGTCGAAAATGAGCTGAAAATGTTGCGCGCCGCGCGCCGGCTCGCAGTGGAGCGCAACATCCGGGTCACGACAACGCTGCTCGCCGCCCATGCGCTGCCGCCGGAATATCAATCCCGCGCGGATGATTATATCGCGCTGGTCTGCGACGAGATCATGCCGGCGGCGCATCAAGAAGGTCTCGCCGATGCGGTGGACGGCTTTTGCGAAGGCATCGGCTTTTCGCCGGCGCAGATTGAGCGGGTGTTTGAAAAGGCCGCCTCACTGGGCCTCAAGGTCAAGCTGCATGCGGAACAGCTTTCCGACCTTGGCGGCGCGCGGCTGGCGGCGCGCCATGGCGCCCTTTCCGCCGATCATCTGGAATATCTGGACCCGCAAGACGCGCCCGCGCTCGCCGCAGCCGGGACCGCCGCCGTCCTGCTGCCCGGTGCGTTTTATTATTTGCGCGAGACGAAACTGCCGCCGGTCGATGCGTTGCGCGCAAACAATGTCGCCATCGCGCTCGCCACGGACAGCAATCCGGGCAGCTCGCCCATGACGTCGCTGCTCCTCGCCATGAATATGGGCTGCACGCTGTTTCGCCTGACGCCGCAAGAAGCGCTGGCGGGGGTGACGATCAACGCCGCAAAAGCGCTGGGCCTCGACGGTGAGATTGGCTCCGTCGAGCCCGGCAAGCGTGCGGATCTTTGCGTCTGGCGCGCCGCGCACCCTTGCGAACTTAGCTATACAATCGGTTATAACCCGCTGAAAAAGCGAATTTTTGACGGTATAATATGAGTATCAAGCTGACCCCCGGATCGGTAAGTCTCGAAACCCTTGAAGCGATCTATCGAGACGGCGGCGCGCCCGCGCTCGACCCGGCCTGTCACACAAATATTGAACGCTCGGCGGCGATCCTCGCCAAGGCGGCGAAAGGCGACGCGCCGGTCTATGGGGTCAATACCGGCTTCGGCAAACTCGCCAACACGCGCATCGCGGCGGAGGATGTGGAAACGCTTCAGCGCAATCTCATCCTTTCCCATTGCGCCGGCGTCGGCGCGCCTTTCGACATGCCGACCGCGCGTCTCATCATGGCGCTGAAACTGATCTCGCTGGGGCGCGGCGCGTCCGGCGTTTCCATGGATGTCATCCGCCAAATCGAACAGATGCTGGCGCGGGGCGTGACGCCGGTGATCCCGTCTCAAGGCTCGGTCGGCGCGTCGGGCGATCTCGCGCCGCTCGCGCATATGGCCGCGGCGATGATGGGCGAAGGCGAGGCCTGGTTCGACGACGCGCGCATGCCGGCGGGCGACGCCCTCGCCGCCGCCGGCCTCAAGCCCGTGACGCTGCGCGCCAAGGAAGGGCTCGGCCTGATCAACGGCACGCAGGTTTCAACCGCCCTTGCGCTGATCGGATTTTTCAACGCCTGGCGCGCAATGCTATCGGCGCTTGTCACCGGCGCGCTTTCTACCGACGCCGCCATGGGCTCGGCCGCGCCGTTCCGGCCGGAAATTCATAATTTGCGCGGCCATCGGGGCCAGATCGATGCAGCCGCGTTCCTGCGCGAGGTGATGGACGGCTCCGAGATCCGCGAAAGCCATCGCGTCGATGACGAGCGCGTACAAGATCCCTATTGCATTCGTTGCCAGCCGCAGGTGATGGGCGCTTGCATCGACCTGTTGCGGCAGGCGGCGAAGACGCTCGAAATCGAAGCCAACGCGGCCACCGACAACCCGCTTGTCTTTGACGACGGCTCGATCGTGTCTGGCGGCAATTTCCATGCGGAACCGGTCGCCTTCGCCGCCGATCAGATCGCGCTCGCCATCGCAGAAATCGGTTCCATCGCCCAGCGGCGCATCGCGCTGATGGTCGACCCGACCTTGTCTTACGGCCTGCCCGCCTTCCTGACGCCGGAGCCGGGGTTGAATTCGGGCTTCATGATCGCAGAAGTGACCGCCGCCGCGCTGATGAGCGAGAACAAGCAGCGCGCCAACCCCTGCTCGACGGATTCAACGCCGACATCGTGCAATCAGGAAGATCATGTCTCGATGGCGTGCCACGGCGCGCGGCGGCTGGGGCCCATGAATGAGAATTTGTGCAAGATCATCGGCATTGAATTGCTGACGGCCGCCCAGGGCGTCGAATTCCGAGCACCGGTAAAAACCAGCCCCGCCCTGCAAAGCGTCATCGCAAAATTGCGCGAGACCATTCCGGCGCTCAAAGGCGACCGCTTCATGGCGGATGATTTGAGACAGGCGGGAGAGATGGTGGCGGGCGGCGAAATTTGCGCTGCTAAGAAACCCGCTATGCTGCGTATCCATTAGCAACCTAGTCATCTGGGGAATGAAAATGAGTTACCGGGTTTGCATTCTTTGTAACGGCGTGTGTGGAGAGTTGGGACACAAGGTGATTGAATGGGACGTTTATATTAGCCGGCCCTGCCGAGAAATGAATCACGACGGCATCAACCCAAACGACCTTACTATTTTAAAATCCGCTGGAGTTTCCGAAGAAAAAATCACTTACAACGATAATGGCTTCATTGTTATACCCGATTAAATTTTATCCCGCGCACGCACAATAAGGACAGTCCGGCATGACCAACCCACGCCATAACGCCCGCACCGTTCGCGCGCCGCGCGGGGGCGAGATCACCGCAAAGCACTGGGTCACCGAAGCGCCGATGCGCATGCTGATGAACAATCTCGACCCGGACGTGGCGGAAAACCCGCATGAGCTCGTTGTCTATGGCGGGATCGGCCGCGCCGCACGCAACTGGGACGATTTCGATAAAATCGTTTCGACGCTGAAGGATCTCAACGAAGACGAAACCTTATGTGTACAGTCCGGCAAGCCGGTGGGCGTTTTCAAGACCCACAAGGACGCGCCGCGCGTGCTAATCGCCAATTCCAATCTCGTGCCGCACTGGGCCACATGGGACCATTTCAACGAACTCGATAAAAAAGGCCTGATGATGTACGGCCAGATGACGGCCGGCTCGTGGATTTATATCGGCAGCCAGGGCATCGTTCAGGGCACCTATGAAACCTTTAAAGAGGCCGGCCGCCAGCATTATGGCGGCGACCTTAAAGGCAAGTGGGTCCTGACCGCCGGGCTTGGCGGCATGGGCGGCGCGCAACCGCTCGCCGCCGTTCTCGCCGGCGCGTGCTGCCTCGCGGTCGAATGCGACGAAACCCGGATCGATTTCCGCAAGCGCACCGGCTATGTGGACGAAAAAGCGACGTCGCTTGACGAAGCGCTTGAAATGATCGCCCGCTGGACCGCTGCGGGCGAGGCCAAATCCGTCGGACTGCTCGGCAATGCGGCCGATATTTTCCCGGAACTCGCAAAACGCAGCGCCGCGAACCGCGAGGCCCGCCCGGACATCGTCACCGACCAGACCTCGGCCCATGACGTCGCCAACGGCTATCTGCCGCAAGGCTGGAGCGTCGCCGAATGGCGCGAAAAGCGCGAGCGCGCGCCGAAGGAAGTCGAGCGAGCCGCCCGCGCCTCGATCAAGATCCACGTTCGCGCGATGCTCGATTTCTGGAACGCCGGCGTGCCGACCCTCGACTATGGCAACAACATTCGCCAGGTGGCGAAGGAAGAAGGGGTAGAGAACGCCTTTGACTTTCCCGGTTTCGTGCCGGCCTATGTGCGCCCATTATTCTGCCGGGGCGTCGGCCCGTTTCGCTGGGCGGCGCTTTCCGGCGACCCGGAGGACATTTACAAGACCGATGCGAAGGTGAAGGAGCTGATCCCCGATGATCCGCATCTTCACAACTGGCTCGACATGGCGCGCGAGCGCATCGCCTTTCAGGGCCTGCCGGCGCGGATTTGCTGGGTCGGTCTAGGCCAGCGCCACCGCCTCGGCCTCGCCTTCAATGAAATGGTGAAGAACGGCGAGCTTTCCGCGCCTGTGGTGATTGGTCGCGACCATCTCGATTCAGGCTCCGTCGCCTCCCCCAATCGCGAGACCGAAGCGATGAAAGACGGCTCCGATGCGGTTTCCGATTGGCCGCTCCTCAATGCGCTTTTAAACACCGCCTCCGGCGCGACCTGGGTCTCGCTGCATCATGGCGGCGGCGTCGGCATGGGCTTTTCCCAGCATGCGGGCATGGTCATTTGCGCAGACGGAACCGAGGACGCCGCGCGCCGCCTTGAACGGGTTTTGTGGAACGACCCGGCAAGCGGCGTGATGCGCCACGCCGATGCCGGCTATGGAATCGCCCGCGAATGCGCCCGCGAAAACGGCCTTAATCTCCCCTCAGTTCACGAATAGCGGCGCACATCTTTAATGCTGGGGATTTTTGCATATCTGGCGATTGCGTATCCGCCGGTTTCGGTGGATAAATATGGCTGAATTATGACACGTTGAGCTTCCGGCGCCCGCCGGGAGTGTTCTCGCCTGTTCGGCGTCGCCGCGTAAAATAAACGCATGCTCGCCCGTAATATGGCATGGAACATTAACCCTATTCCGGCCATATCCTTTCGCCGGACATTTGTGAGTGTAAGTGATGTCGACAGCGTCGATAATCATCAATTCAAAGAGTAGCCGCAGTCCAGTGCTGGCGGAAGAACTCCTTTACGTTTCCAAGCGTCATAGCGACATTCGTCCTTATGTGCTTGAACAGATCGAAGACCTCGACCCTGCGCTCGACGACATCGAAAAAGGTGATTCCAACACCCTCATCCTCGCCGGCGGCGACGGCACGATGCAAGCGACCATCACCAGCGCCATCAATCGGCGGCGCTTCGACAATCAGCCGAATTATGTCGCCCTGCCTTGCGGCATGACCAATGTTATCGCCAATGATTGCGGCTTGCAGGGCCCACCGGCGACCTCGCTTGACAATTTCCTGTGGCGGCGCGGGCGCGGTGAAATCAACCGCGTCGAGCGGCCGTTGATCGGCATGCAGCTTTCCGAACGCCAGGAAGCCATTTACGGCTTTTTCCTCGGCGCCGGGCTGTTCCACACTGCCGTGCAATTCAGCCGTGAAAATATTCAGCGCATTGGCGCGCGCCGCTCCCTTGCCGTCGCGCTCAGCACTGTCGGCTTCATTCTCAAGACCGCTTTCGATTCAAAGAATGAACCAACGCCGCTGCCGGTGCAAATTCGCGACGCAAATGGCGAATTGCACGACCGCGACCTGTCGATGATCCTGCTGACGACGCTCAACAGCCTCTCCGCGGGAATTTTTCCGTTCTGGGGCGACGGTCCGTCGCCCATGAACATCATGGCGATCGACCATCCGAGAAAGCACCTGCTCTGGGCGGCGCTCAACGTACTGAGCGGGAACCACCCGGACTGGCTGCCAAAGGCCGGCTATCATAGCTGGAAATCCAATGAAATGCGGCTGCGTTTTGACGGGCCGGTGGTCTTTGACGGCGAGATCTTCCATTCCAATCCGGAAGAAGATCTAATCCTCAAGGTCTCCGAAAAAGCCGCCTTCCTGGTCTGATGAATGCGCCGAAATCTGCGAAGGCGACGCCGCGCGAGCAATTGATCGCCCGCATCAGGCAGGTTTCAGCGCAACCTTTATCCGAACCCGCAAACATTCTTCTCGATGCCTTGCTGGAAAAACACGCAGGTGCGGCGGCGCTTTTCTACGGCTCCGGCGCGAGCGTGTCGGCCCATGAGAACCCGGCCGATATTATTTTCGATTTCTACCTCATCGCCCCCGCTTACAGCGCCATTTATCGATCGCCAGCGATGCGTGCGGCGAACCGGCTCATTCCGCCCAATGTCTTTTATTTCGAGACGCCTTCGCGCTTTGGCGTATTGCGTGCGAAATACGCCGTTCTCACCCTCGACCATTTCGAACGCCTCGTCAGCACAAGGACGTTTCACTCTTATTTCTGGGCGCGCTTTGCGCAACCGACGCGGATTTACGACCGGGCGGGCGCGATGACTGACCGGCTGGAAGCGGCGCTGGCCGAAGCGATCATCCGCTTCATTGCAGCGAGCGCCGGGCTGGTCGACCGCGCATTCGCGCCGCGCGACCTGTGGCTTGCCGGTCTCGGCGCTTCATACAAGGCGGAGCTGCGCGCCGAAGACCCGGCCCGTGCAGGCAAGCTGATCGAAAGCTATGGCGATTGGGCGGTCGACGTTACGGCGAACGCCCTCGCGGCGGCGGGCCTCGCCCCCTCCGCCGAAAAAAGCGGGACCATTACGCTCGCTGCGCCGCCGCCGCGCGGCGAAACAGCTTGGCGCTTGCGCGCCGCCGCCGGCGCTGTGCTTTCCGTCTTGCGCTTGCTCAAAGGCGCACAGACTTTTAATGGCGGGATTGATTACATCGCCTGGAAAATCAAGCGCCATACCGGGATCGACATCGGCGTCACCGATTGGGAACGCCGCCACCCGATGCTTGGCGCGCCCGGCGCGGGGCTGCGTTATTATCGGCTGCGGGCGCATCAGAACCGGGCCCCCTCGGCGCCGGAATAAAAATACGAAAACGCCGTTTGAATTTGCACTCCAGATAATTTACAAGACCTGCCACGCGACCCGCGGCGCGCCTTTCC
The DNA here is from genome assembly GCA_947259375.1 of uncultured Parvularculaceae bacterium. GTDB lineage: Bacteria > Pseudomonadota > Alphaproteobacteria > Caulobacterales > Parvularculaceae > Hyphococcus. The sequence goes on from CAMYLZ010000016.1 coordinate 72,900, forward strand.
GGCCGAGTAAAACGGCCCGCCTCTTGAGGCAAGGAATGACGTGATCCGGCGAGCGTCCTGGCGGCGAGAAAAACGCGGCATACGGACGTTCAACGCGACGCATTGGAGACGGCGGCCGCTCAAGTAAATTGAGCGCGGCGTCCGGCTTCGCCAATGACAAGCGGGTAGGAAAATTTCATGAATAAGCCGGCAATGGGCGCCGCCCTTTCGAGCACAATAATGACGGGCGCGCTGATGACGGGCGCAGCGTTCGCGCAAGACGCCAATCTCGTCGCTGATATCAACACCGATGACGAAATCCTCGTCACCGCCGAAAGGCGCGCCGAGGCGCCGCAGGGTGTGGGGGTCGCGCTCAATGTCTTTAGCGGCGAAACACTGATCGACCAGGGGATTACCCGCATTAACGGGCTCGAAAATATCAGCCCCAGCCTTGAAATCGAAAGCCAGTTCGGCTCCGGCCAACCCAGCTTTTCGATCCGCGGCGTCGGTTTTCGCGATTACGCCACCAACAACGCGCCGACCGTCGGCGTTTATGTGGACGATGTCGCCTATCCGATCCCGGTGATGACGCAAGGCGTGCTGTTTGACGTGGAACGCGTCGAGGTGTTGCGCGGACCGCAAGGCACGCTCTATGGCCGCAATACGACTGGCGGCGCCATCAAGGTCGTCAGCGCCCGGCCAACGGAAGACTTTGCCGCCGGGCTTACGGTCGAGGGCGGGCGCTTCGGCCGCGTCGATGCTGAAGGATATCTCTCCGGCGCTGTTTCCGATTCGGTCCGTGTGCGGCTTTCCGGCGCGACCGCCCATGGCGGCGCATGGCAAGTCAATCGCGAGACGGGCGAAGAGATCGGCGATGCGGAGCAATACGCCCTGCGCGGGCTCGTCGCCGTCGATATCGCGCCGAATGTCGAGGCGGAATTCAACCTGCACGGCTTTATCGATCAGTCGGATGGGCTCGGCCTGCAGCTTTTCAACGATTCCGCCTTCGGCCCCCTCGCCCATGCGAGCCGGCGCGAAACGAGCTTCGGCTCTTCACCCGCCTTTGCCGGGCTGGTCGGCATTGATGAAGGCCAGCACCCGTTCCGCGATAATGAAGGCTGGGGGACGAGCCTGACGCTCAATGCCGATCTTGGCGGCGCAACGCTCGCTTATATCGGCGCTTATGAAGTTTTGAACCGCAAAGAGTTCAATGATTTCGACGCCCTCGATATCGGCGCCGCCGGGGTCTATTTCGAATCGAGCGCCGACGTCATGAGCCATGAACTGCGCCTTTCGGGCGAGACCGGCCGCCTGTTCTGGGTCGGCGGGCTTTATTATTCGAAAGAGGATCTCAACGAGCTTTACCAGTCCGATTTCGTCGCGAGCTTCGGACCCGGCTTCGCCGTTTCGACGCCCTATAACCAGGACGCACGCACCCTCGCCGCTTATCTCCATGGCGATTATGCGCTGACGGACACGCTCTCGATCATCGCCGGCCTGCGCTATGAAGACGAGAAACGCGAATTGCGCGACCTCGGCACATTCGCGCTCGCCACCGGCCCCTTGAACTTCGCCAACGGGACCATCGACGGCGCGCGTGAGGATCGCGATCTCAACTCCGACAATGTCAGCGGCAAAATCGGCGTTGAAGCAACGCCTGCGGATGACCTGCTGATCTACGCCCATTACAGCCGCGGAATCAAATCGGGCGGCTTTACCGCCTATAACACGCTCAATCCCAATGCGCTGACGCCTTTCCGGCCGGAAAAACTGAACGCCTTTGAAGCGGGTTTCAAATCGAATGTCACCGAATACCTGCAATTGAACGGCGCGGTGTTTTTCTACGACTATAATGACCAGCAAGTGCAATCGGCGATCTTCGACCCCGGCACTGGGGCGGTTGTCGGGCGCATCGTCAATGCCGACAGCGAAATCTGGGGCGGCGAGCTGGAAGCAGTCGCGACCCCGGCGCCATGGCTCTCCATCGGCCAGTCGCTCGCCTATAAGGACGGAGAATTCACCGATTTCGACGATCTCGACATCGCCGCCACCGTCGCTTCCGGCGGGGAAACCCTGATCGACCGGTCCGGCCAGGATCTCGGCTTTCCGAACTGGACCTATCAGGGCTATGTCGCGACTCAAACGCCGGTCGCCGGCGGCTGGGTCGTCTCTTCGCGTTTTGACTATTCCTATCGCGACGATCTCGCCTTGCCGCTTCTCGGCGATGCGTTCCGCGTTGACAGCTACTGGCTTGCCAATGCGCAAATCGCTTTCGGCCCTGAAGACGGCCGTTGGGCGCTGGCGTTCTGGGGGCGGAACATCTTCAATGCGGATTATGACGAAACTCGCAATTTCTTCATCACCGGCGGCGCAGCCGACCTCGCCGCGCCCGGCCTTCCCGCCACCTATGGCGCGCGGGTGCGTTTCAAATATTAGGAACGCCAAGCCGCCATTCCGTCATCCTGAACACGCGTCAGGATGACGGAAACGCGACGCAATCCCGGCTGTAAGCCGGGGGTTATCGACGGCGCCGGATCGGGGTAAGCTCCGCGCTCCACGGGGGGACGGAGAACGCAGGCATGACCGAATTCGAAGCCCCTTTCATTCTCGCCATCGACCAAGGCACGACATCTTCGCGCGCCATGGTCTTTGATCAGGCCGGCCGGGTCGTCGCTTCGGCGCAGGAAGAGTTTCCCCAGCATTATCCAGCAGACGGATGGGTTGAACACGACCCGGAAGACATCTGGAACACTACCCTTGCAACCGCCCGCGCCGCATTCGCCGAGGCGGAACAAAGCGGCGAGGTCGGCGCGATCGGCCTCACCAATCAGCGCGAGACGACGATCATCTGGGAGCGGGAAAGCGGCGCGCCGGTCCATAACGCGATTGTCTGGCAGGACCGCCGCACGGCGGAGGCTTGTGCGCAATTGCGCGAGGCCGGATTCGAGCCGGAGGTCAGCGCGCGCACCGGCCTTGTCCTCGATCCTTATTTTTCCGCCGCCAAGGCTGCGTGGATTCTGGATGAAGTCGACGGCGCCCGCGCCCGAGCGCAAAGCGGCGCCCTTGCCCTCGGCACGGTCGATACGTTTCTCATCTGGCGGCTGACCGGCGGCAAGCGCCACCTCACCGACGCGACCAACGCCAGCCGGACCAGCCTTTTCAACATTCGCACGCATTGCTGGGATGACGCCCTGCTCGAACGCTTCGGCGTGCCGCGCCAAATCCTGCCCGAGGTGCTCGATTGCGCGGCTGATTTTGGCGAGACCGACCCGGAGATTTTCGGCCGGCCCATTCCCATTTGCGGCGTCGCCGGCGACCAACAGGCGGCGGCCATCGGCCAGGCCTGTTTCAACCCCGGCGATATCAAGAGCACCTATGGCACCGGCTGTTTCGTTCTCGTGCATACGGGAAGCGAGATCGTCGCTTCAGAAAACAAAATGCTCTCGACCATCGCCTATCGCCTCAATGGCGAGACATCCTATGCGCTTGAAGGCTCGATCTTCATCGCCGGCGCGGCGATCCAGTGGCTGCGCGATGAACTCAAGATTATCAATTCCGCCGCGGAAACCAGCGAACTGGCCGAAAGCATTGATGATAATGGCGGGGTTTATCTAGTCCCGGCGTTCACCGGCCTCGGCGCGCCGCATTGGGCGCCGGATGCGCGCGGGCTGCTTTGCGGGCTCACGCGCGGCGCCGGCCGCGCGCATATCACCCGCGCCGCGCTGGAAAGCGTCGCCTATCAGACAGCGGACCTGATGAGCGCAATCGCCAAGGACGGCGCGGCGGCCAAGACCCTCCGCGTCGATGGCGGCATGGTCGCCAATGACTGGACCATGCAATTCCTCGCAGACATTCTCGGCCTGCCCGTAGAACGCCCGCAAGTGCTCGAAACAACCGCGCTCGGCGCGGCTTATCTCGCGGGACTTCACGCGGGATACTTTCATGGTACGGATGATATCGCCGAACGCTGGCGGCTCGATGCGCGCTTTCAGCCGGCAATGTCTGCGGGCGAGCGCGGCAAATATCTTGACGGCTGGGCCGATGCGCTGCGGCGTACGCTGGTCTGACGCGCTTCCTGGCCTAGGCGGACAATTTGATCACCGGGGCGCTCTCGGTCATCTCGCCGATCACTGCCGCCGCATCATGACCATGCTTGCGAAACGCCGCGAGGACCGCATCGACGCTATCGGGCGCGCAAGCTACGAGCAGGCCGCCGGAAGTTTGCGGGTCGGTCAGAAGATCGCGCGACGCATCCGGCCAGTCAGCTGGCGATTCGACACGGCCTGCGAGCGAGCGCCAGTTGCGGGCGCTGGCGCCGGTCTTGACGCCATCGGCCAGAAGCGCGCGCGCCAGCGCAAATGACGGCACGGCGCCTTCATTGACGACAGCGCCGGCGCCGCTCGCCACACACATTTCCGACAAATGCCCCAACAGGCCGAAACCGGTCACATCGGTCACCGCGTGAACGCCTTCGATTTTTACAAAGTCCGCACCCGGACGATTTAGCAATGTCGTTGCCGCCAGCATCGCGTCATAGCCGTCCGCACTGAGAAGGCCCTGTTTCAGCGCCGCGGAAAACACCCCGACGCCGAGCGGCTTGCCGAGGATCAGGGCGTCGCCCGGCCGCGCGCCCGCATTGCGCAGGATCCTGTCCGGATGGGCGAGCCCCAGCGCGACGAGGCCATAGATCGGCTCGGCGGAATCGATCGTATGACCGCCGGCGACCGGCGCGCCCGCGGCTTCGGCAACGCAGCGCCCGCCATCAAGAATGCGCGCGATGGTCGCCGTCGACATTTTGCCGACCGGCATGCCGACAATGGCGAGACTGAAGATCGGCCGCCCGCCCATGGCGTAGACGTCGGAAATGGCGTTGGTCGCGGCGATCCGTCCGAAATCGTAAGGATCATCAACAATCGGCATGAAAAAATCGGTGGTCGCGATCAGCGCCGCATCGTCGGAAATGCGATAGACCGCGGCGTCGTCGCTGGTCGCCGCATCGACCATGAGGGCGGCATGCGCCGCGCCGGCGGGCGAAGATGCGAGAATCTCGCGCAACACATCGGGGGCAATCTTGCACCCGCAGCCCCCGCCATGGGCAAGCGATGTCAGGCGCGGTTCGGAGGGGGCGTGAATATCAGTCAAAACGGTCTATTTCCTAGCCTTGCAGTCCGTGCGGGACTATCTAGAACAGATTTTCCCCGACGCAAGCAAGCAGGTTCAAAACCGTCCCATGATGATCGAGGAAGTCGGCGATACGGAGATGGCGACGCTCAAGCGGTTCGACGCGATCATCGATGTGCGCGCGCCGGACGAGTTCGCCGAAGATCACATTCCGGGCGCAATCAACCTGCCGGTCCTGACCGATGCCGAACGCGCCGAAATCGGGACGGTCTACAAACAACAATCACAATTTCGCGCCCGCCGCATCGGCGCGGCCTATGTGGCCTGCAATGTCGCCAGACATCTGGAAACAGCGCTGGCGGACAAGCCGGCGGATTTCCATCCGCTTGTACAGTGCTGGCGGGGCGGCATGCGCTCCAACGCCATGGCGACGATCCTGTCGCAAGTGGGTTGGCGCACGGGCGTTTTGAAAGGCGGTTACAAGACATGGCGGCGCGCGGTTGCCGGCGCAATGCGCACGGAGGACGGCCCGCCGCTCAATCTCGTTCTTCTCGACGGCCAGACCGGCACGGCGAAATCCGACATTTTGCGATTGCTCGCCAGGCGCGGCGTACAGACCATCGACCTCGAAGCGCTGGCCAATCATCGTGGGTCGGTGTTCGGCCATGTCGGCGCGCAACCATCGCAAAAGCTGTTTGAATCGCACCTGTTTGAGACGCTTCGCCGGCTCGATCCGGCCCGGCCGATCCTGGTTGAAGCGGAATCAAACCGCATCGGCCGATGCGAAGTGCCAATGCGGCTGTGGTCGGCGATGCGCCGCGCGCCGCGCCTTGGCGTTTCTGCGCCCGTCGCAGCGCGCGCCGATTATCTGTTGCAAACCTATGCGGAAATAACGGAAGACGGCGCGCGGATATACGACGCGATTGACCGCCTCACGCCCTTCCATCCGAAAGAAACAATCGCGCAATGGCGCGTCTGGGCCAAAGAGCGCGCCTATCGCCCGCTCGCCGAGGCGCTGATGCGCGAGCATTACGACCCGCTTTATGATCGCAGCCGTAAAAGGCACGCCGGCGACGCACGCCCGCCGCTGATGATCGACGAGTTTGGCAACGCGACATTGGAGGCGGTTGCGGATGAGATCGTTTCCGCCCTAAAGGACTATGAAAACCAAGGAATTTACGCATGACCGCCCCTGACCTTACCGGCAAAACCGCGCTCGTGACCGGCGCTTCGCGCGGCATTGGCCGCGCCATCGCCATCGCGCTGGCAAAAGCCGGCGCCCATGTGCTGGCGCTTGCCCGCACCGGCGGCGCACTCGAAGAACTCGACGACGAGATCAAGGCGGCGGGCGGCACGGCGTCGCTGATCCCCATGGATATTGTCGAGGGCGACGGCATTGAGCGCCTTGCCGGCGCGCTGATGGAGCGCTTCGACGCGCTCGACATTCTGGTTCTCAATGCGGCGAGTCTCGGCGAGCTCGCCCCCTTGCCGGATATCGATCCGAAAGTCTGGCGGCACACGCTCGATCTTAATGTCACCGCGAATTGGCGGCTGTTGCGCGCGCTCGATCCGATTTTGCGAAAGGCGCCCGACGGCCGCGCCCTGTTCTTGACCTCGAAAGTCGGCGGCGACGTCGCGCGCCCGTTCTGGGGCGCATACGCGATCTCCAAGGCGGCGCTTGAAATGCTCGCTGAGACCTATGCTGAAGAAATGAAACAAACGTCCATGCGCGTTGCGGTGATCGACCCCGGCGCCATGCGCACGGATATGCGCGCGCAAGCCATGCCCGGCGAAGACCCGGCAAGCCTGCCCGCGCCCGAAGAACTCGTGCCGATGGTCTTCGACGCGCTGACGCAAGACGATGCCGCCTTTCGCCGTTACGTCTTTCGCGACTGGCGCGCGCAACAGAGCTAGCGTTTCGCCTTGTCCTTCGCATACGGATTGTCCGGCTTTTTCAGGATCAGCCGGATCGGCACCGCCTTGATGTCAAAGGCTTCACGAATGCCGTTGACCAGATAACGCCTGTATGACGCCGGCAGGTCTTCCGCCCGCGTGCACTGCGCGACAAAGGTCGGCGGGCGGGTTTTCGTCTGCGCGATATAGCGGATCTTGATGCGCTGGCCTGACACCGCCGGCGGCGCATGGCGCGAAAGCGCCTCTTGCAGCCAGTCATTGAGCTCGGAGGTTTTTACCCGCGCATTCCAGTCGACATATGTCTTCGTCACCGACGGCATCAGCCGGCCGATGCCTGCCCCGGTCAGCGCCGAAAATGGCGTGATCGGAATATCCGGCGCCTGCGGCAATAGCCGTCCCGCCATTTCGCGAATTTCGCGCATGCGCTTGTCGCGGTCTTCGATAAGGTCCCATTTATTGACCGCGATAACCAGCGCACGCCCTTCCCGCAAGGCGAGATCCGCAATCTGCAAGTCTTGCTTGTCGAACGGTCTTTCCGCATCGAGCAACAAGACCACCACTTCCGCGAAACGGATCGCCCGCAAGGCGTCGGCAACCGAGAGCTTTTCGAGCTTTGATTGCACGCGCGCTTTCTTGCGCATCCCGGCGGTGTCGAACAGTTTCACCGGCCAGTCGCGATCCTTGCCGCGCCAGCGCCATTCAACGGAAATCGAATCCCGCGTGATTCCCGCTTCCGGCCCGGTCAGCAGCCGGTCCTCGCCGATCAGGCGGTTGACCAGCGTCGACTTGCCGGCATTCGGGCGCCCGACAATGGCGACGCGCAGCGGCTTTAGCGGGTCGTCCCACGCCGCTTCTTCCTGCGGCTCGTCGTTTTGCATGTCCGACAGATAAGGCTCGATGGCGGCGTAAAGGTCGCCCATGCCCTCGCCATGCTCGGCGGAGATGGCGATGGGCTCGCCAACACCCAATCCGAAGGCGTCGTAAAGCCCCGCCTCGCCGGCCACGCCTTCCGCCTTGTTGGCGAGCAGGATGACCGGCTTGCCGCTCGCCCGCAGGATCGAGGCGAAGGTCTGGTCAAGCGGCGTTACGCCGGCGCGCGCATCAATGATCAAAAGGCAGACCGCTGCTTCCCCCACGGCCTGATCGGTCTGCCGGCGCATGCGGCCTTCCAGCGCGGCTTCGGGCGCTTCTTCGAGACCCGGCGTATCGATCGCCGTAAAGGAAAGATCGCCGAGCTTCGCCTCGCCCTCGCGGCGATCGCGCGTGACGCCCGGCGTATCATCCACCAGCGCCAGCCGCTTGCCGACCAGACGGTTAAATAATGTCGACTTGCCTACATTGGGCCGGCCGACCAGTGCAATTTTCACTGACATTCATTTTCTTCAAGCCAGGGTCCATGTCAGCGCATGGCGATGAGCTTGCCCTCTTCGGTCAGGACAAAGATCTTCTCGCCGGCGACAATCGGCGCGACGACGGATCCGTCTGCAATTTTTTCCTTTGCAACGACCTCGCCCGTCTGTGGAGAGACCTTGACGATCTCGCCCAGCGTTGACACCAGGATCAGATGATCGCCGGCGAGCACAGGCCCCGCCCAGGAAATGCGCCCCTTCTTTTTCTTTTCCTTGCGATAGCGACGCAATTGCGACACCCAAACAACGCCGCCGTCATTGCGCGAAACGCAAACCAGCTCCCCTTCGATCGACACAAGGAAAATGTAATCGCCCGCAACCCATGGCATTTGCAGGCTGGCGATCTCGCTCTCCCACACCGCTTGGCCGGAGCGAATATCGATGGCGGAAAAACGTCCGCCATGGCTCACCACATATACAAGGCCGCGATCGATCACCGGACTGCCGGCGATGTCGTTGAGATTGGCGAGCGAGGTCAGCCGCGTCTGCTGGACCAGCGTCGTATCCCAGACCGAGCGGCCATTATCCGCCAGGAACGCCACGAGTTCACCGGAGGAGAACGGCGCAACAACAAGATCGCCCGCCGCCGCCGGGCTGGCGGAGGATAAAAAGCGCGCATTTTCTTCAAAAGACTGGAACGTCCACGCCTTTTCGCCGGTCGCCTGTTCAAGGGCGAGAAACTCATTCGTGTTGGTCGATAAATAGACGCGCCCGCGATAGGCGGTCGGCGGCGTGCGCACGGGCGCATCCGTCTCCGTGCGCCAGATTTCCTCACCGGTCAGCGCGTCCAGCGCCGCAGCAAAACCAAATCCCGACGTTACAAAGACGCGGCCCTGATCATAGGCGACGCCGCCGCCAAAACCGATTTGCGCCGGGTTCGGCCCGCGAAACAGCTCGCGAATACGAAAACGCTGATCGATTTCCGGCGTCAGCTCGGTGCGCCAGACAAGATCGCCTGTGTCGGCGTCAAAGGATGACACTTGCGCGGCCGCATCGACGACGAAGACCCGGTTATCGACCACGATGGGCGGCGATGTCAGCCGGGCGCGGCGCGCGGACGCGTCGCCCACATCGGATTTCCAGACCGTTTTGAAATTCAATGGCGCGCTCAGATGGTGCAGCGTGTGATCCGCCTCGCCGCCGGGCTGCGTCCAGGACGAATTGACATAAGGCGGCGGCACTTCGACGCTCGCCCCTGCATAACGCGGGTCGGCTTTCAGCTCGGTCTCGAGCGCAAGGATCGAGATGCGATCGTCGTCTTCCGGCGCGGCGCCTTCTGAATCGTCGTCATCGCCGCCGCCAAACAGACCCGAAACCGGATTGGAGCTGCAAGCCGTCAGCGAAAATACAGCCAATGCCAGCAACAGGATCTGGCGGGGCGAAAGGGTCGCAGCTGTCATAAATTACTCTTCGTGATCGTGACCGTCATGGTCATCGTTTTCATCCGTCGGGGCCGCATCCTGACCCGACGGGCCCGCTTCTTCAAGCAGCGGTTCGAGCGTATCTGCAATCGCGCTTTCATCTGCAGCGGGTGCGCCGATGCTCTCCAGCAAATCCTCAACGCGGACTTCGCCTGAAATATTGACCCCCGCCTTGGCGGCGGCGGCGAGCGCTGCAAATTCCTCGGCGCGGTCCCTGACGCCTTGCGGCGCGGCGATATCGATCGACAACATCCGAAATGTAGCGACCGCCGTTTCATAATCCTCAACGCCCAATGCGGCGAGCCCGAGCACTTCTTTCGCGTAATAGCTGAAGGGCCCTTCGCTCTCCGCAAGGCCGCCAAGCTCGGCGATCACCGCATCGCGGCCGTCCGCCAGCGAAAGATAGGCGGCGCGAAGCCGCGCCAATTGGCGAACGCGGCTCGGCGCGTCGCCATTGGCGAGTTCGCGATAAATACCAATCGCTTTCAGCCGCTCGCCGCCCGCCGCAAAAGAGGCTGCGCGCTGCAACCGGGCAAGCGCGCCGTAACCGCCATTATCAGCGGCAACGGAGTCAAGCGCGGTGCGGCCCGCATCGCGATCTTCAGCCAGCCTTTCAATGGCGTCGCCGTATTCAAGCGCCGCCTTTTCCGCCGCGCCCGTCTGCATATGGGTCCAGACCTGCCAGCCGGTGACCCCCGCGACAATAGCGATCGCGGCGGCGATCACTTTCGGCCCGTGTTCGCGAAATTGCGCCCATTGCCGCTCTTCGGCGAGATCCTGGTCGACTTCTCTTAATACGCTGTCTTCTTCGTTCGCCACGGGGCGCTTCCTGCATGCTGGTTTGTGTAAGGCCGGCAGGTTCTAACGGCCTTTGCGCCAAGGCGCAACGCAGCGCGCACGGGGGCGCGCAGAGGCGCGAATGGGCGCGTGCCAGTCCGGTGTGGGGGATGGTGGAGACAGCGACGGCGCGATCACGCCGCCTGCATGTCCTGGCGGCGGCCCGTGCGTCCGGCCTAATGCAGTCCGCCAAGAAATACGTGCTGCTGGAAAGCCTGTGTCGCCATATTCGTCGCCCGGTTCAGGCTCATCTGGTAGCCGAAATTGGTCACCTCGATATTCACCGTCACCTGGGTCGTGATCATCTGGTTATTGAGCGAGTTATTCAGCACGGTCAGCAATCCTTGCGGGCCGAGTTCCTGCAGCACTTCAGGTTCAGGCAATTCGGTCATGGTAAATGCCATGCCCGGGCTTTCTTCAGCACCGCCTTGCGCTTCGGCTTCGCTGGCGGCGGCCGGCGTCGCGGTCTGCGCAGACGCGGGCTCAGGCGCGGGTTGAGGCGCTGGTTGAGACTGGGGATCGGCTGACGGCGCTGGCGCCTCACTGGTTGCAGTCGCGTTATTGTTGCTGGCATTCATGTTTGTGCCTTGTGCGGAAGGCGCATCATTGCCGCCCGAAGCGGGCGCTTCCGGCGCCGGAGTCGTTGCTGGCGATGGAGACGCGGGCGGCGGCGATGCGTCTGGTTGCGGCGCGGGCGCCGCGCTGTTTGAAGCGGTTTCAGCCGGCGCATCGCTGGAAGGCGGCGCGCTAGCCGGCGTCGGAGCGGGCTGAGACGCCGGATTCGATGTCGGCGCCGGGGCGGGCTCCGGAGTGGGCTCCGGAGTGGGCGGCGCGCCCGCCGCGCCAGCATCCGGGGCCGGCGC
>CAMYLZ010000017.1 GCA_947259375.1 uncultured Parvularculaceae bacterium
GCAACGCCTCCACCGGCAAGCCCGCCAGCGCGCGGCGCGCATCGCCAGGCGGCGCCATGCCGCCGCCGCCATAATGCGCCATCGCCCAAGCGGCGCCGGCGGTCTCGGCAATCGCCAGGCGGGTTTCATAGCCCGCCTGACGCAAGCGGTTTTCCAGCCCGGCGTAAATCGCCGCCTCGCCGCCAAACAGGCGTTCGCAGCCGGTGATATCGATAAAGGCCTCGCCAACCGCATGGACATAAACCAGCGGCGAGAAACAGATCAGCTTTTCCGCCAGCGCATGAAAATCCTGCGCGTCCTTTTCCGGCGCAGCCTCGAAAGCGGCGAGCTGCGGGCACATGGCGCGCGCATCGGCAAGCGCCATGCCCGGCGCGAGACCGGCCTGCGCGGCGCGCGCATCAGCGGCGCAAATTCGCAACGCGCCTTTCACCGTTTCATAGATGACAAGCGGGCGGCGCTCGCCCTCAGGCCACCGCTTGCGCTGTTTCAGGCGGTCCGTCGGCCATCGCGGCAAAATGACGGCCGCGATGCGCCGCGGCTTCGAACAATTCGCGACGTTCATAATTCCATTCCAACACCCACCGGCCGCGCCCGCCCGCACGGCGCCGTTCCACCTCCACCCGCCAGCGTGGATTTCCCGACGCTTTCGCGTCATATTCGTCCGCCGCGCTCATGGCCGGCGCCACGCGCCAGCGCGTGCGCGCGGCGCTGGCGCAGGCTTCGCCGCATCGCATGAGGATCGGCGTCGCGCCCGACGCTTCCGCCGCAAGCTGCAAGCGCCGGGTCGCGGTCAGATCAAGCAGCTTGTGCGGTTTCATCAGCTCAATGAGCACCACGCCGATGCGCGGCGAACGCGCCGCTTCTTCGGCGGCCCATAGCGTCTCTTTTACCGTGTGCGGATAAACAAAAATGACGTCATCGGCGTGCAGGCCAAATCCCGCCAGCCCGCCGCCATAGGCATGACCGGCATGAAAAGCCTCGAACGCCGCCCCGACCCACAGCGCCGGCTTTCCCGTCTCGCGCACAATCCGCCCCGCCAGCGCCAGCGAAAAGCCTTGCGCGGCCGGCGCGTCGCGATAATCGGCGGCGCGAATTTCATGACAGGCGCCAAGGCCGAACGTCACCGGCCCCAGCGCGCAGACCGGCGCCGCGCCAGCCGCAGGCGACGGGGCGGTTTGCTCCAGTTTTTCGATATGCCGCTTCAGCTTTTCGAGCCGGCGGCGGCGGGCGATGACAGCCATCTCCACGACCTCGCATGACCTCGATAATATCCGGGGACAGCAAGAGAACAAAAAAAGAACATTTGAGTCAAGGAATCCCTGACTACGCGCGCCGAAAAGAAATTTACCTCAAAAAATCAAGAGATTAAAAGATTGGATCGCCCGCTGGCGCGATCAGCTCGGACCGGTTGTTCCGCACCGCCCCGACCTCTTTGGCGACCGGAAAGGCGGTCAGCCAGTCGTCGGGACAGGGTTTTAAAAGCGCCCGCTGCGCGTCGCCCCAGGGCTCGGGGCCCAGCCACCGATCGAGATCGTCTTCCGCCAGCATCACCGGCATGCGCGTATGCAGCGCGCCCATCGCCTTGTTCGCTTCACAGGTAATGATCGTGAAGGAGCGCACCCCCGCCGGGTCGATGCGGTCATTGAACGCCCACAGCCCCGCCAGCATCAGCGGCCGGCCGTCGCGGCGCTTGATGGCGAAAGGTTGCTTGCTCCCCTTCGGCCCGCGCCATTCGTAAAAGCCGCTCACCGGCAGCACGCAACGCATCTTGTTGAGCGAACCTTTCCAGGTCGCTTTTTCCTCGAGCGTTTCCATCTTGGCGTTGAAGGTTGAAAATTTCGGCGGCTCTTTAGCCCAGACCGGGATCAGCCCCCAGCGCATCTGTTCCAACGCGCGCTTGCCGTCATGTTGCGCGCAGATCAGCACCTCATGGGTCGGCGCCGCGTTCCAGTTCGGCTGAAAATTCGTCGCCGGCGGCGCGCCGGGAAGGTCCAGCAGCGCGCGATATTCTTCCCATGTCAATGATGACCAGAACCGTCCGCACATGCGGACCATCCTAAACGCAAAGGAAGGCTGAAGTCATTCGAATTATCCTCGAATGACCGGCCTTCCCCTCTGCTCGTGCAGCAGTCTCCCCCCCTGCACGCGGTTTGAAAATTCTTTACACGCCGATAAAGGGCTGCAAGATCTTCATAAGCGGATCGGAAAACACCAGCTTGCCCTCATCAACAACCAGCGTGATGCAATCCTCGCCGTCATCATCGATAATCGGTTGATGCGTACACGTCTCATCTTCGCCATGAAGGTCGCCGCGCGCATAACCGGCATCACCAATGTGATAGCCGCCCTGCAAGATCAGCGTCCATTCCTGGCCGCGATGGGAGTGAACCGGCATCTTCACGCCCGGCCGCGCCTTCAGGAGATAGAGCCGTTCGCCGCCCGCTTCCGTCAGCGGCGCGCGCTCGACGCCCGGCCCGCTTTTTTTCCAGTTGAGCGGCATTTGCGCGCCGTCGAGATAATCCCGCAAGGGCGCGGGCATCCAGCCATCCGCGTCCTTCTTCGCGCCAGCCGGCGCTGTTTCCGGCGCATCATCATGGCTTTCATCAAGCCGCGCCCAAAACGCATCCGACCAGAACGCCTCCGACAAGGGCTCGCCTTTCGCGGTTTCGACAAATGCGCCGCCAATCTCGTCGAACTGGCCGAGCCGCGCATTCAGCCGCGGCTCCACCGCCGCCTGGCAGTCAATAACCAGCCGCTTTGCCGGCGTAAGGCCGCCCGCCGCGTAAAGGGCGAGCCATTCCTCGCCGACCGTGTGAAATTCGGGTTGCAACGCTTTACTCATCGAAATGCTCCGAAAACCTTCTCAATCCTTCCTGCATCTTTTTCAGCGGCGCCCTGATCCGGCTTTTCACCGTGCCAAGCGGCAGCCCCGTGCGTTCCGCGATCTGCGCGTGGGTCAGACCTTCGAAAAACGCCAAATGCAAAACCAGCTTTTGCTCCGGCGCCAGCAGCGCCATTTCGCGGCGCACCGCCTCGGACGCCTCGCTGCGATTATATTCCGCCTCGGCGCTGTCGACCGGCCCGTCCTGAAGGCGCGCCATTTCATCCGGCGGCTTTGTCTCCGACCGCCTTTCCTTGCGGTTCCGGTCGATCCAGCGATTGCGCGCCAGTGCGTAAAGCCAGGTTGAAAACCGCGCCTTTGCCGGGTCGAACCTGTCGGCCTTGCGCCATATGGCGATCATCACGTCCTGAACGATATCTTCCGCGCCATGCGCGCTCTCGCCGCGATAGATCAGCCATGATTTGAGCCGCGGCCCGTAATGATGCGCAAGCGCCGCCAGCGCGTCCCGGTCGCGGTCCCGGCGCACCTTCGCAATCAGTCTCTCATCTTCTGCGCAACGGCCCGGCATAGCCCTCACCTTCGCAGCTATTTGCGCGGAAGTTGAGTCATTAGATTGCCGAGATTGCATTTGCACACGCATGACCTGCTCCTCAAATTGGTCTACGCATAAGCAAGGCGGTTGGATCACCGCCCGCATCCATCCGGTTCCCGCATGCGTATAACGAACGTCACTTTACGCAGGGCCTGCAAATTAAATGAATAAAATCCGCGCCTTACATCCATCGGCAGAAAACGCGCCCCGTCGCCGCGTCGCCATTATCGGCTCCGGCATTGCCGGGCTCGGCGCGGCGTTCGGACTGCATCGCGATTGCGATGTCTTCGTCTTCGAGAAAAACGACTATATTGGCGGCCACACCAACACGGTGCTGTTCGATGCGCCGGAAGGCCCGGCGCCGGTCGATACCGGCTTTATCGTCTTCAATGAGCCGAATTATCCAAATCTCAGCGCGCTGCTTTCAATGCTTGGCGTGCGGACCAATACGACCGAAATGCATTTTTCCGTGTCGGCGCGCGATCGCGACATCGAATATGCAAGCAACGGTATTGCCGGCCTGTTCGCCGATCTTCGTAATATTACGCGGCCGCGCTTTTTCGCCATGCTGGCCGATATCTTGCGCTTTTACGCCGCCGCGCCGGGCCTTGCAGGCGCGTCCGACGAATTGACCCTTGGCGAGTTCCTGACGCTGAAGCGTTACGGACGGACATTTATCGAAAACCACATCCTGCCCATGGCCGCCGCGATCTGGTCGTGTCCGGTGGGCGCAATCCTCGATTTTCCGGTGAAAAGCCTCGCCCGGTTTTTCATCAATCACGGTCTTGCGGAATTCGGCACGCCCTTCGAATGGAAATCCATCGATGGCGGCAGCGCCTACTACATTCCACGCCTGACCGAGGGATTCTCGGACCGGATTTTCCTCAACAGCCCGGTCGATGCGGTTCGCCGGCTCGATCATGGAGCGGAAATCCTCCTGGCGAACGGCGTCAAACAGCAATTTGACGAGGTTGTCTTCGCCTGCCACGCGCCGCAGGCGCTGGCGCTTCTCAGCGACGCCGATGCGGGCGAGCGCAAGGTACTTTCCGCCTTCCGAACACAAGCCAACACAGCCATTCTGCACACGGATGACAAATTGATGCCGCGGCGCAAGCGCGCCTGGGCGAGTTGGAATTACATTTCCGACCGGTCTGGCCAGCATGAGCTCGCCGTCACCTATTGGATGAACGAGCTGCAAAATCTCAACACCGCGACCAATTGTTTCGTCACCCTCAACCCGACCGAGCCGCCGGCGCCGGAAAAAACCGTCGCGTCGTTTCAATATGACCACCCGATTTTCGATGGTCCGGCGACCCGGGCGCAAAAAGAGATCTGGAACATTCAGGGCAAGCGCAACGTCTGGTTCGCCGGCGCCTGGCTCGGCTATGGCTTTCACGAAGACGGCTTGCAGGCCGGTCTTGCGGTCGCCGAAAGCCTGACGGACTGGCGCCGCCCCTGGGCGTTTGACTTCGCAAAAGAGCGCCTTGCCCGGCCGCAACCCGGCGCGGCAAAGGAGAGCATCGCCGCATGACGCCCATCCGCTTTTATCACGGCGTCGTCCGCCATC
The DNA here is from genome assembly GCA_947259375.1 of uncultured Parvularculaceae bacterium. Classification (GTDB taxonomy): domain Bacteria; phylum Pseudomonadota; class Alphaproteobacteria; order Caulobacterales; family Parvularculaceae; genus Hyphococcus. The sequence continues at coordinate 5,002 of CAMYLZ010000017.1, forward strand.
GCCGCATGACCGGCCCGAAGCACGCGCTGCGCCACCGGGTGAGTTATGTCTGCGTCGATCTCGACCGTTTTGAAGAAGCGAACGCCGCATCGATGCTGCTCGGCGTCGGCCGTCCGGGACTCATCTCCATCGATGCGAAAGACCATGGCGACGGCAAATCCGGCGACCTCGCCGGCTGGGTGCGCGCGACGCTGCGCCGCCAAGGCGTCGACAAGCCCGCCAAACGGATCGAATTGCTCGCCATGCCGAAACTTTTCGGTTTCGTCTTCAACCCGATCTCCGTCTATTTCATCCATGACGGCGACGACCGCCTGCATCACATTCTCTATGAAGTGAACAATACTTTCGGCGGCCGGCATTTTTATCTTGTCGCCGCCGATGCGCCCCGCCGCGTTCACAAACATCAATGCGACAAGGCTTTTTACGTCTCGCCGTTTTTCGACGTCGACGGATATTACGACTTCAAGACCGGCGCGCCGGACGATGACGTCAGGCTGGCGATCACCTATCGCGACCCGCAGTCAAACCCGGCGATGGTCGCCTTGTTCGCGGGCGCGCGCGGGCGCGTTTCAAACGCCGCCTGCCTGAAGACGCTGCTGCGTTTTCCCTTGATGACCATCGGCGTCGTCGCCGCCATTCACTGGCAGGCTCTCATTCTGCTTTTCAAGGGCGCGCGCATGCGCGACGCGCGCGGCCTCGATCACAGTTTCGAAACGGTGTCGCGCGAACGGGGCGGCGCGCCCGTCGCCAACGCCGCAGGAGGTTCCGCATGATGGACGGTCATCAAGATTTCCCAGCTGCGAGCGGGCTTTCTGACAATGCATCTGATGCGTTGCGTTTCATCACCGATTGCCTGATTGGCGATATGCGGTGGCGCGGCGAAGCGCGCGCCGCCGGCGGGATCATCCGGCGCGGTTTTTCTATCCGTTCAAGCGGCCGGATCACGCATGACGAAGTGCAGTTCGACGAAACGCTGACCTTTGACGATGGCGAAACGCAGCGCCGGGCCTGGCGCCTGTTTGACACGCCGGGCGGCGTCGGCATCGACGCTGGCGAGACTTTCCTGATCGAGCCGGGACGGATGATAGCGGATGGGCGTTTCGAGATCACCTATAAGACAAAAATGGGCGGTTTCTGGTTCGCCTATCGTGACATTTTCGAACGGAAAGAGGACGGCGGCGTGCTCAATCGCGGCATCATGAAATTCGCCGGCCTCGCCGTGATGAAAATCGACGCCGAAGGCGCACGCCCATAATTGTCCGCTTGCGTCAGTTTACGGCGCCTTGCGCAACATTGATTTCGCCGCCCGGAAATATAAGGGCTTGGGCAAAGCGGAAAGCGCTTTCAGCAGCAAAGCAAGCCGGCGCGGAAAGGCGATTTCGAACCCCTTGCCGGCGAGCCCGCGCACAATGCGCCGCGTCGCCTCATCAAGCTCCATCAGGAACGGCATGTCGAAATCGTTCTTGGCGGTCAGCGGCGTTTTGACAAAGCCCGGCGAGATCAGCCTTACGTCAATGCCGGTTTCCGCAAGCTCGGTGCGCAATGTTTCCGCCAGCCGCATGATCGCCGCTTTCGATGCGCAATAGCCGCCGGCCTGGGGCAGCCCGGCATAGCCGGCAACCGACCCCATCAGCGCGATCTGGCCGCCGCCTTGCGCCTTCATGATGGAGATGACCGGCTCAAGGCAATTGAGCGCGCCCACATAATTGGTTTGCATCAAGCCGGCATAGTCTTGCAGCCGGAACGCACGCCCATCCGTCGGAATGTGATTGCCGGCATTGAGGATGGCGAGATCAACGCCGCCGGCATCCTGTCGAAAAGCGTGGATGTTCATCGCAGTTTCTTCCGCATTCGCCACATCGAAAACCAGAGGTCGCGCGCGCGGAAACTGTTTGCGCATCTCGCCGAGCGCATCCGGTTTGCGCCCGCAGATGCCGACAAGCGCGCCTTGCTTCAGGTAATGCTCAGCCAGCGCCCGGCCGATGCCGCTCGACGCGCCGGTAATCAGGATGTTGCTGTTTTTGCTCATCTTAAGGTTACGTTTGCGGTGCGCATTTGGATCACACCTTGGCGCGAAATAATTATTTGCTGCCGGTCAATCCGCTTTTTCGACCTCTTCGTAGACTGGTTATCAAGGCAATAACCGATGCAAAGGGGTCAACCATGTCTTTCCTGAAATCCGCGCTTGCGGCTACCGCGCTTGTCTCGCTTTCGATTGCGCCGGCCGCCGCAGAGCACCACAAATCCGGCAAATATTCGCAGAAATCCGACATCGTCGATACGGCGATCGCTGCCGGCTCTTTCTCAACGCTCGTCGCCGCTGTCCAGGCTGCGGGCCTTGAAGAAACATTGCGTTCGGACGGCCCGTTCACTGTCTTCGCGCCAACCGATGACGCATTCGCGAAACTCCCTGCCGGGACGCTCGAAGATTTGCTGAAGCCGGAAAACAAGGATCAGCTTGCTTCAATCCTCACCTATCACGTGCTCTCCGGCAAGGTAATGTCCGGCGACATCGCCGGGAAAACGCTCGACGTCGAAACCGTCCAGGGCTCCACCCTGTCGATCGACGCCACTGACGGCGTCAAGGTCGACAATGCGACCGTCATCAAGGCTGACGTTAAAGCATCGAACGGCGTCATTCACGTCATCGACACCGTCGTGATGCCGTAAGCGGAGCACTTTCGCAAGAAACAGCGTGAATATGGCGTGAGGGGGCCTGCTCCCCTCGCTCCTGCTGATCACCTGAACGGAGCACTTATGTCTATCGTGAACAATACCATCGCGGGCCTTGCGCTTGCGGTCATGGCCGCCGGCGCCGCCAGCGCGCAGGAAGATCGCGGATATTATGTGGCGTTTTCCGGCGGCGTCTCTCTGCTGGGCGATTCTCAAAATGACGGCGCATTTGACGGTGACTTTACGACCGGCGCCGGAACGACCATTCCCGCCGGCACGGTCCTGCCGGACGGTACGGATGTCGGTTGGGACACTGACTTTGACACAGGCTACGCTTTCGCCGGCGCCATCGGCCGGCGCTACGGGCCGTTTCGCGGCGAGTTGGAGATCGCCTATCAAGACAATGATATCGGCAGCCATGCGAATGTCGCCGCCGCCGGCATCGCGCTTGACGGCGAAGACGCCGGCGTCCTGATCACCGGCTCGCCGAATATCGGCGTCACCGTCGGCGATCTCGTTGCGGATGGCCAGGGAGACGTCTCCAGCCTGTTCGTCATGGCCAATATTCTTTACGATTTTCGCACTGGCGGGCGACTGACGCCTTATATTGGCGGCGGCGCGGGCGTCGGCTTTGTCGATGTCAATTACACTCCCTCGGCAGTCGCCATCATTCAGGATGAAGCAACCGCATTCGCCTATCAGGCCCTGGCGGGGGTCGCCTATGCAGTCTCGCCGAAGCTCAGCCTGACCGCCGGCTATCGTTATCGCGCAACGACGGATGTCGATGTTGAAGCCGACCTGTTCGCTGCGGATTTCGAAATCGAAAACAGCACGTCAATCATTGAGGCGGGCTTGCGCCTCGCCTTTTAAAGGTCTGCCCAGGGCGCTTTTCACGGCCCTCCCATACCCTTCGAAAAGCGTCCGCCTTGCCGCCGCCATTCCCAAATGGCGGCGGCCTTTTTTTTACTGCGCGCGGAAAGCCGAAGCCGCTGCCGGCGCACAAAGAAAGGCGCCGCGGGAATGAATTTCCCGCGGCGCAGTCCGTCGCTCGACAAGAAGCCTGACGCAGGGAAGCGCTTCAGACCAGAAATTTAATGTCGGATGAGAAAGTCGGATAGGCGTAGACGGTCGACTTCAACTGATCCGCCGAAACGCCATGCTGCATGGCGAATGCAAAGATGTGGATGATTTCCTCCGCACCATGACCGATAATGGTCGCGCCCTTGATCAGGCCATCGGCCTTGCCGACCAGCACTTTCGCAAATGCCGCGGTCTCGGCATAGGTCATGGCCGAGCGCCACCCGGTCATATCGTTGGTCTTGACCTCGACCTCGACGCCGGCCTCAGCCGCTTGCGCTTCGGTCAGGCCGACGCTGGCGAGCGCCGGCGTGGTATAGACCGCCGACGGGATCGACCCGTAATCCGGCTTCGCCACATCGCCTTCGAGAATGTTCCTGGCGACGATCCGGCCTTCATAGGAGGCGACGGGCGAAAGCTGCGGCGCCTTGGCGAGCGCGTCACCGGCGACATAGACATCCGGATTGGTGGCGCTGCGCAAATGCGCATCAACAAGAATGGCGCCGCGTTCCATCGCGATACCGCCGGCCTCAAGATCGAGCCCCGCCACATTGGCGACGCGGCCAGCGCCATTGACGATCCGGTCGGCGGACATCGTCAAACGCTCGCCGCCTTGCTCGAATGTTACATGCAAACACGGCCCGTGTTTCTGGATTTCCTGAATTTTCACGCCGGTGCGGATATCAACGCCCAGCCCTTCCGTTTCCGCATGCAGATGGCGCACGACATCTTCGTCGATTTGCGGCAACAACCGGTCGGCGACTTCCAGAATGGACACGCGCACGCCGGCGCGCGCCAGCACATGCGCAAATTCCAGCGCGATAACCCCGCCGCCGATAAAGATCAGCGTCTTCGGCAATGCCTCCATTTCCAGCAAATCATCGCTGGTCATCAGATGTTCCGCACCCGGAATGGGCAGCGGGCGCGGCGTCGACCCGGCGGCGATGAGAATCTTGCCGGCTGAAATTTCGCGCCCGTCCACATTGAGCGAGCGCGGACCGGTGAAGCGCGCGGCGCCCCGGATCAGCTCGACGCCGTTTTTTTCGAGGCCGGAGGCGAAGCTGGCCGGCACGCCGTCGACGAAACTGTGTTTGCGCTCGATCAACCGTTTCCAGTCGAGGGAAACGCCATTCACCGCAATATGGTGTTTGTCGGCAAGATCGATCTGATGCAGCGTCTGCGCCGCGGCGACCAGCACCTTTTTGGGCACGCAGCCCCGCACCGCGCAAACCCCGCCGGGCGCGCCCGCTTCGATCATGGCGACCGACTTGCCAGCCTGCCGCAGGGCGGAGGCTGCGGCCATGCCGGCGTTTCCGGATCCGATGATGATGATGTCAAAGCTGTCTTGCATTTTCGGGCCTCGTGCGACGTTGTTACATTTAAGCAAACTGTTCGGCCGGGCGCAAAGGCCCGGCCGAACTTTACGCGCCGCCCCTTGGGGGGGGGAGAGAGGGGGCAGGAGCGGCGGCGCAACCTATTTGCGGTAAGCGGCCTTGATCGCCTTCACCGTGTTTTTCGTGTTGTCGATATCGCTTGCGATGAAGCGGTAGTTGGTCAGCGCAGCGGCGTAACCGTCATAATGCTCCGTGATCGCAGCCGCCGTGGCGTCGGTAACGACCATGACGTCAAAGCCTTGCTCGCCAAGTTCACGCATATGGGATTCGGTGCAAAGATTGGCTGACATGCCGGCGAGAATGACCTTTGAAACACCCGCCTTGCGAAGTTGCAGCACGAGATCATTCGTTTCGGGACCAAAGACCTTGTGCGGGCTCGTCACGACCGTTTTGCCGTTATTGATATATTTCTTGTAACGCTGGAGCCAGTCGGCGCCGGAGCCCTCAAACCCTTCAGTCGTCAGCGCGCCCTTTCGATCGAACATGCCGATCTTGTGCATCAGCGCTTCCAGCGTGCCTTCGAATTTCCAGCCGTGATCATGCTCGTAATAATAGTGCGGCGAAACGAAAACCGGCATGCCTGTGTCTTCGGCGGCCTTGAACAGATGTTCCAGGTTTTCGACCACACCGTTTTCCGTCACGCTCTTGCCGACGACGCCCCATGCCACGCCGTCAGGAGACAGGAAATCATTTTGCGGATCGGTGATAACGATCGCGGTCTTGCCCGGCTCGATTTCAAACCCCGGAAGCGGCAGGCCGTCATTGACCGGCGGCTGTTTTGCGGTTGCGACGCGCACCTCGTCCGAGCCAGCCGACATCGCCGGCGACGTGACAGCGCCGAAGCCGGCGGCAAGTGCGGCGATCGCGCCGGCGGCAAGCGCCGCTTTCTTGAAACTATGGGAAAGAGACATGGGGTTTCTCCTTTACTGACAATGTTGATTTCGTTGACAGGAGCGATTTAGGCCGCCGGTGCGGGTGGAAAAATCGGCCCGCCGACATAATATTGCTGACGAAACGTCATCAATCAGCCGGGGCCTAATCGATGGATTCCATTGGAGAAATGACCGTTTTCGCCGAAGTCGTGCGGACCGGCAGCTTTGTCGGCGCGGCCCGCCAGCTCGGCCTCACCTCATCCGGCGTCAGCCGGAAGATCAGCCGCTTTGAGGACCGGCTGGGCGTGCGCCTGTTCAATCGGACGACACGGTCACTGTCGCTGACCGAAGCGGGCGAGGCCCTGTCGGAGCGCTGCACGGATATTCTCACGTCGATTGAAGCGGCCGAAAATGTCGCGCGCGATCTTTCCGCCGGGCCCGCCGGCGTGCTGCGCGTCGCCGCATCCGATGCGCTTTGCGTTGAAGTGATCGTGCCGTTTCTCAAAGACTTTTCCGAGCGCTACCCGGATCTAGCGGTGACGCTGGTGCATGGCGACGGTCCGGTCGACCTGCTCGAAGAACGGATCGATCTCGCCTTGTCTTTCGGGCGGCCGCCGGAAACATCGTTCATCGCCCGAAAGCTGATCGACGATCCGTGGATTGTCTGCGCGGCGCCGTCATATTTGAAACGCCATGGCGCGCCGGAAACGCCGGCCGCGTTGCTGAAACACCGTTGCCTCACTATTCACGCGCGCGGCGTGACCAAAGACCACTGGAAGTTCTGCATCGAGGACGAGATAGAGGCCATTCAGGCGCCGAGCGCCTTTTCCGGCATTGGCCTGACCGTCAAGGCGGCGGCGCTGGAAGGTCTCGGCATTGCGCGCCTTGCCCATTTCCTTGTCTGTACGGAAATCGCTGCCGGGCGGCTAATTCCTCTGCTAACGGATCAAATGCCGAAAAATGAACGAGCCATCTACGCCGTTTATCCTAACCGGCAATATCTGCCGTCGAAAATCCGGCTATTCATCGATGCGCTCAAGGACCATATGCACGACAATTTGAAACCTCCTGAGCCGCATTAACCAGGCCGCCGCCGCGCTGCTTTTCAGGGAAACAACGCTGGACGCCGAAATTTAAACGACTGGGTGCGCTTGGCGCTGCGAAATGCAAGCCGTGTCAGCCGATCAGAAATATCCCCGCAGGCCGGAGCCTGCGGGGCGATTTGGTGCAGTCTACGCTACTTGTTAACGGCTAGCCTGCGATTTCTGAACATTTACAGATTGCGGCTTTTCACTTATCAGTCAACCGCTCTTGTATGTGAAATTCCAAGTTCGTTCATGCGTCAAAACAAAGCTGAAAAGCGGCCTTACCGCATCGGCATCGAGTTGGGCCCGAGCTATTTGGGCTGGTGCGTAATTGACCTTGACGACGCCGGCAATCCTACCGGCATTCGCGATATGGGCGTGCGCATATTTGCGGAGGGCCGCGATCCAAAATCCGGCGCATCTCTTGCTGTCGAACGGCGTTTGGCGCGTTCAGCGCGGCGGCGGCGCGACCGTTTCGTCGGTCGGCGAAAAGCGTTGATGAAAGCGCTCGTTAAATTCGACCTGATGCCCGCAGATGCTACCGACAGGAACGCGCTCGAAACGCTCGATCCTTTTGCATTGCGCGCCGCAGCGCTTGATGACGCCATTCCGCTTTACCACCTCGGCAGGGCCTTGTTTCACCTCAATCAGCGCCGCGGTTTCAAATCAAACCGCAAGGCGGATCGCGGCAATGACGAGGAAAAAGGAAAGATTGCGACCGGCATCGCGCGCCTTGCCAAGGCGATGCGCGATAGCGGTGCGCGCACATTTGGCGAGTTTCTCCATCGCCGCCGCCGAGGCGCCGACGACCCGCGGCGCACGCCGCCGGTCCGCGCACGCCTGCACGCCGCGCCGGATAGCAACGGATACGAATTTTATCCTGACCGCGCCATGCTGGAGCAGGAATTTGACGCCATCTGGACCGCGCAGACCAGGCATCACCCCAAGGTCTTGACGCCTGAAATGCGCAGCCGCCTGGCGTCGATCATGTTTCATCAACGTCCGCTCAAGCGCAGACCCGTCGGCCGATGCATGTTCTTTGACGACGAACGCCTGCCAAAGGCGCATCCGCTGCTCCAGGACCGCCGGGTTTATGAAGAGGTCAATGCGCTGGAGATCGAAATACCCGGCGAGGCGTCGCGAAAATTGACCCTCGATGAGCGCGACAAGGTTGTTGCAAAACTGCAAAATGCGAAATCCGCGTCCTTTTCGGCCTTGCGGACCTTATTGAAATTGCCGGACGCCGCCCGCTTCAATCGCGAGTCCGAGCGTTTGCCGAAACTGACCGGCAATGAGGTGCGCGCGGCATTGTCGCGCAAGGACAGGTTCGGTCCGAAATGGGCCATCCTCGATCTCGAGACTCAGACGGAAGTGATCAAGCGGCTCCGCGAAGAAGACGAGGAAGGCCGCTTAACCGACTGGCTCGAACAGCTATTCGGCATCGAAACCGGTCGCGCAAGAAGGATCGCCAGCGTCGCCCTGCCTGAAGGCTATGGCAGGCTCGGCGAAAAGGCGACGCGCTTGCTGCTCGACATGTTGCAAGCCGAGGTCATCACCCGCGATGAAGCGCTTGCGCGCTGCGCCGTCGCCTATCCCGAAATGACGGACCAGACGGCGCCGCATGGCGATGGCGCCATGGCGCACCTGCCTTATTACGCAAAGGTGCTGGAACGCCATGTCGTTCCGGGCACGTACAATCCGGATGAAGAGGACGATGCCGTTCGCTATGGCCGCATCGCCAACCCGACCTTTCACATCGGCCTGAACCAGTTGCGGCGGGTCATGAACGACATTATCCGCATCCACGGCCGCCCCGTTCAAATCACCGCGGAACTGGCGCGCGACCTCAAGCTCAGCGACGAACAAAAAAGGCGCGCAAATGCGCTTGGCCGAAAAAACGCCCAGGCGTCGGAACGGCGTTCGGCGCAACTGCGCGAACTCAAGCAGCGCGACACCGGGGCCAACCGGTTATTGCTGAAACTCTGGGAGGAATTGAACCCGGATGACCCATCTGACCGGCTTTGTGTTTATTCCGGCGAGGCGATTACGCCCGACATGCTGTTCAACGGGACCGTCGAACTCAATTACATCTTGCCGCGCTCGCGCACGCTTGATGAAACCGACGCCAACAGAACACTCTGCCTGACAGCGTTTAATCGGCAAAAACGGGGCAAATCGCCTTACGAAGCCTTTGGCCCGGACAAGGATCGCTGGGCCGGCGTCATTTCCCGCGCCGCGCGCCTGCCAAGGAACAAGCGATGGCGATTTCAGCCCAACGCGATGGAGCGTTTTGAAAGCGAAAAGCGCAGTTTCGTCGACAGGCAATTGATCGACGGACACTATCTCTCGCGGCTTGCCCGGCGATATCTCGAAACGGTCTGCCCTGGCGATCAGGCGGCGCGCGCTGGCGTATTCGTCATTCCGGGGCGCATGACCGAAATGCTGCGCCGCAAGTGGGGCCTCAACCCGCTGCTGCCCGATCACAACCTGCCTGTCGGCGCCGGCCGCAAAAAAGATCGCCTTGATCACCGCCACCACGCGATTGACGCTTCCGTCATCGGCGTTACCGATCGGGCGTTGCTGACCCGCATCGCCGCCGAAACCGCGCTCGCCGAAGACGAGGCCCGGCTCGATCACGACCTTGGCGACATTGATCCGCCCTGGACGACTTTTCGGGCGGATCTCGGCGCGGCGCTCGAACGCGTCGTTGTCAGCCACCGGCCGGACCAGGGCTGCATTTCCATGGCCGCGCGCCGCGCCACCGGCCGTGACCGGACGGCGGGGCGCCTGCATAACGACACCGCCTACGGCCTTACCGGCAAGACCGATGACAATGGCAATGAAATTGTCGTGGTTCGAAAGCCGATAGAAAGCCTCACCCGACCCGCCGATATCGAGCGCATTCGCGATCCCGAATTACGCGCGGCGTTGCGGGAAAAAACGCAAGGGCTTTCAGGCGGCAAGTTTGGAAAAGCACTGCGCGCCTTTGCAACGGACAATGAAAGATGGCCTGGTCTGCGCCGTGTGCGGATTATCGAATCGATAAAAACGGTAAAAGTCCGCGACCGCACCGGCGCCGCCTATAAAGGGTACAAAGGTGATTCCAACTATCGTTACGATGTGTGGGAATTACCTGATGGAAAATGGGTTTGCGACGTGGTGACGATGTTTGACGCACATCAGCGGCAAACGGAATCACCGGTCAAACGCGAATACCCCACCGCCAGGAAAATCATGCGCCTACACCAGAACGACATGCTCGCGATTGAGCATGAAGATGGCGAAATCATTGTCAGGGTGGTCAAATTCAGCATTTCCGGAAATCTGACAATGGCCGGCCATCTCGAAGGCGGCGCCCTGAAGGCCCGCGATGCGCAAAACAGCGACGCCGACCCGTTCAAATATATCTATGCGTCGGCAAACGCCCTGAAAAAACGAAAAGCGCGAAAAATCCGTATCGATGCGCTCGGCCGCGTGCATGATCCCGGCCCGCGCGCCTGATGAACGCCGCGCGGCCGAAAACAGGACGCAATAGACGCCGCGAAGTCGCGATCAATCATTTGCAAATGCGGTTGCGTTGGGAAAAAGAAAAGGTTCAGAAATCTCAGGCCAAACGCAACCGCCTTTAATATATTCTGACTTCGCTGCTCAGTATAGCAATTCAGAAATCGAAGACTAGCCGAAACTGTTATTTTGGTACTTTTTCTTCTGTCGCCGGTGTAACAGTTTCGGCGCAGCGCGCCAACCGCGCGCCCTCAAAAACCCGCATGCCGCAGGCCGGACGGAACTTGTCGCCCCGCCACTAGCTCGCGCGCTTATTGCCCGATTGGTCCGGAAAAATCATGGTGGGCGCGGCTGGGTTCGAACCAGCGACCCCTACGGTGTGAACGTAGTGCTCTCCCACTGAGCTACGCGCCCGAAGCCCGCGCATCTTTGCAGGCGTTCGAACGCTGTACATAGCGCGCCGGCGCGCGCCGTCAAGCGACGGTTCGGCGCGGCTCGGCAATCGCCTCCGCGCCTTGCGTTGCGCGCACCCGCGCTGACGGCAGGGTGAACACGGCGCGCGTGCCCTCTTCAACGGTCGAATCGAGACGGAAGGTCCCGCCATGCGCATCGGCGATCGCGCGCACCAGCGGCAGCCCGAGGCCAAGCCCCTCGCGCGAGCGCCGTTTTGACATGTCGAGCTGCGCGAACGGAGCAGAAATCTCCTCCACCCGCCCCTGGTTGATGCCCGGACCGTTATCCTTGACGATAACCGCCAGGTCGCCTGTCCGGGTAACCGCTGCGCCAATAAAAATCTTGACGCCTTTGGGCGAAAATTTGATCGCATTCTCGACCAGCTTGCAAATGGCGCGCGAGACGAGCGTGCGATCGCAGGTCAGCTCCACATCATCCGACGCGACCCGCAACACAGCTTGGGCTTCCGCCGCCGCAAGCGGCTTTTCAAGGCAGTCCATCGCCTCTTCAACGACGCTGCGCAAGCCGACATCAACCTCGTTCAACACGACCGGGCCGGAACGCGCGTCGGAGGCAAGCAGCATGTCGGAAACTGAATTCAACAGGCGACGGCCGCTATCAACGATATAGTCGGCATATTCCCGGTGCAGGTTGTCCTTTTGCTTTTCGCATTGCTCGGCGATGATCTGACCGAATCCGATGATCGCATTCAGCGGCGTCCGGAGCTCATGACTCATGACGGACATGAGATTATCCTTGAACCGGGAGCCCGCCTCAGCCTGGTCGCGCGCCTGCTTCAACGCCTTACGGTCGTCATGAGCGCGCAATACGAATTTCACCGCATGATGGAAAAGCGGCCAGTTCACGGGCTTGACGAGGAACGATGTCGCGCCGGCGGCAAACGCCTCCTCCACCGCCTCGCTGCTATCGCTCGAGGTGATGACCATCACCGGCGTTTCGCTGATCGCCGGATCCTTGCGAATGGCCCGGGTCAGTGCAAACCCGTCCATCACCGGCATGTCGATATCGGAAACGACCAGCGAAGCGCCAAATTCACGCAACGCCTTCAGCGCTTCGGCGCCGTCCACCGCCTCGCGCACCCGATAGCCGGCCTCACGCAGCTTCGCTCCGGCCAATTCGCGCATCACCGGATCATCATCGGCAAGTATTATCTCAATATCTGCTTCCACGTTTACTTCTCCCTCCAAGGCGCGCGGCAGTGGAATGCCTGACGCCAGCCTGCATTAACGCAAAATTATGTTAACAATCAATTTTCACGCGCGGCGTCGGTCGATAGAAATCAATTTTCAAGCAATTACTTGCATGGTGGCGAACAGTTTCTTGTTGTCGAACCCGAATTGGCCAAATGGCGAAAAGCTCTAAATCGTTACGGAACAGGCTGACGACACTGGTTGTCGCAGCCGTTTTCGGCGCAGTCGGCCTGACCACCGCCTCTTCAATCTGGCGCGAGGTCTCGCAATTCACCGATGACCGGCAAACCGAGCTTACCGCGACCGCCACCGTATTCGCCTCGACGATCGCCGAACCGGTAAAACGCGGCGAAGTAACGGCGCTCGGCGCACTGGCCGCCGTCACCCGCGCGCCGATGATTGAATATGCGCGTATCGAGGCGCCCAATGGCGTTCTGATCGCGGAGATGGGCGATGCCGGCGCACAGGCCGAAAGCGCCGTGCAGGAATATATCCGCGAATATTTGCCGCAAGACGCCGCCCTCAAAATGCTCACGGCACGATCCTTCAAAGCCGCGGCGCCGATTGTCGACGGCGATGAAACGATTGGCGTCTTGACCATTTTCGCCAGCACGCAATCGCTATCAACCCGGATCGGCGTCATGCTTTATGATGCGTTTGTTGCGGCGATTTTCACCGGCGGCATCGGCGTCCTGATAACGCTGAAATTCCAGCGCGCCGTCACCGAGCCGATCCTGTCGCTCGCCCGGGTCATGAAGCGCGTGCGCGAATCCGGCGATTTCAGCGTACGCGCCGAACCCGCAGGCGATGATGAAACGGCGCAACTGGTGGCAACTTTCAACACCATGCTCGACCAAATACAAGAACGCGATCACAAGCTGCGCGCCCACCAGCTCAATTTGAAGAAAACCGTCGAGCGAAAAACCCTGCAATTGCGCAAGGCCAAAGAGGCCGCCGAAGCCGCCAATATGGCCAAGTCCGATTTCCTCGCGACGATGAGCCATGAAATTCGCACGCCCATGAACGGCATGCTCGCCATGGCGGATCTTTTGAACAAGGCGCGGCTCGCGCCGCAGCAAAAACGCTATGCCGAGGTCATCGCCAAATCCGGGCAGAGCCTCCTGGCCATCATCAATGACATTCTCGACTTCTCAAAGATCGAAGCAGGCCGGCTGGAATTCGAAAAGATCGCGGTGCGGCCGGCCGATATTGTAAACGAGGTGGTGAGCCTGTTCTGGGAGCGCGCGGCGGCGAAGGGCATCGACCTTGCCGCATATGTCGCGCCCAACACCCCTGAAGAGATCGAAGGCGACCCAGTGCGGATCAGCCAAGTAGTCTCCAATCTCGTCAATAATGCATTGAAATTCACCCAGGAAGGCCATGTGATCGTCGCGGTCGCGTGCAAGCCTTGCAAACCCGGCGTCAAAGAAAACAATCGCGAACGAAGCATCGAATTTTCCGTGGCCGACACCGGCGTCGGCATTGCCCCGGAAAAGCAGTCAGCAATATTCGAAGCCTTTTCGCAGGCTGACCAAACCACAACGCGCAAATTCGGCGGCACCGGGCTGGGGCTGGCCATCAGCCGCCGCCTCGTGGAAGCCATGGGCGGCGCCATCGGTCTTGAAAGCACGCCCGGCGACGGCGCGCGCTTTTTCTTCGGCGTGCCCACTGTTGAAATTCACCCGCCGCTCAATGTCCGCAAGGTTGAGGGCGAAAAACGCGCCATTATCGCAATTGACGGCGACGCAACAGCAAAGATGCTCGCCCGCTATATTCGCGAAACGGGCGTCATTCCGCACATTGTCGACCAGGGCGCGCCAATGGGCCCGCATATCGCTTATGCCGATATGATCTTCGCATCGGTGGCGTTTTTCGAAGCCTATCAAAGATCAATCGACAAGGGCGCCGCACAGTGGATCCCCGCCCGCATATGCGTGTGCGAGCTTGGCGAAACCAAGTCGGAACAGCTTCTCGAAAGCGGCGTCGTCGAAGACATATTAATGTCGCCAATATCGCGGCAAGACGTATTGCAACAGGTCGACCGCATTCTTGACGACAAGATGCGCGGCCCGTCCGCCTTGCAGGAAACGCACAATACCGGCTCATCGCTGGTCGCGTTCAACGGCCAGCATGTGCTCGCTGCCGATGACAGCGCCGTCAATCGTGAAGTCGTACGAGAAGCCCTGCGCCGCCTCAATCTCAAGGTGACGCTCGCATCGGACGGCCGCCAGGCGACGCATCTGGCGCAAACAAGGCATTTCGATCTCATCCTCATGGATTGCTCGATGCCCGAGATGGACGGTTTTGAAGCGACCCAGGCCATCCGCGCGCTTGAGAACCAGTGCAAACGACCGCGCACGCCGATCATCGCCCTTTCCGCGCATGTGGCCGGCAGCAGCGATAAATGGCGCAGCGTCGGCATGGACAATTATCTGACAAAGCCGTTCACCATCGCCTCGCTCGCGGCGGCGCTGGGCGAATTTCTGGAATTTGCGGACGGACCAGCGGCGCAGGCGGACGAATCCGCTTGCGAAAACGAAACGAGCGGCCCGGCGCCCGCCGACCAATGCGCGGCCCCATTCGACAGGGACGTACTCGAACAGATCAGGCAAATGCAACCGGACCTGCCGTTTCGCGCGCTGAGCCTTTTCAACGAACATGCGCGCGAAGCGATGCGCAAACTCGCCGCACAGATCAAAACCGGCGACCAGGAGAACATCGCAAAAGCAGCCCATGCCCTTAAATCCATGAGCGTCAATGTCGGCGCGCGCCAGCTCGGCGAGGCGTGCAAGGCGCTTGAATTGCGCGCGCGCGAGGGCGCTCCCGTCGCTGAACTGTCGACCTTGTCGAAAGACGTTGTCCGCACCTATCGCGAAGCCCAGGCCGCACTTCCCGGTATTGCCGCAGAATACAAATCCGCCGCAGCCTGATGAGTCAGTGCACGCGAATGGAAACGCGCACGCAACCGATTATCGCGACATCGCCTCTTACCATGATCGTCGGGTGGCCGACCTCGTTAGACGACGGCTCGAGCCTTGGCGGATCTGCACGCCAGCGCCGCACGACCGGCGTTTCACTGACATGGGCGAGACAATATTCCCCGTCATCGGGTTTGCAGTCTTCGTAATCGATAACCACCAGCGTGTCCGGCAAGAAAGCGAGATTGACAGCCGGATCGTTGATAAAAACCGCCAACAGCTTTGCAGGGCCCAGCGTCACCGGAATATAGTCCTCAGCGACTGTGTGCGGATCGGCGGAAGGATCGCGCGCGAACAGCGCCGCCGTCCGTAAACTGACGACCGGCACATGCCGCACGGGGCGGCGGATATACGCCGCCCCGGCATGCTTGTCGCTTTCCGCGATCGACCGGTCGCCGGCCGCGAGCCAGTCCAGCGGCGCCTCAAGCGCATCGGCGAGCTTGGCGAGCGTCAGCCGGCGCGGATCATGAACCCCGCTTTCCCAATTAGCGATCGCCGGCTGGCTCACGCCGACCCGGCTGGCCAGATCAGACTGGCTAAGGCCGCGTGATTTGCGCGCCTGCCTGATTCGCTCGCCAATGGACCGGGCGGCGGCGGCGTGGGTCATTTCCATGATTCAACCTTCATTTATAAGCTTGACTTATATTATTACCCCAAGCTGCGCTATAAAATTTCCCTCACGTCGAGAAAAATGCGCCCCCAAGCAGAGAAATCGTGAATTTATAACGCGATCAGGGGTAAACTGGCCAGTATAAAAAACATTTGAATAGGGCTTGAAAAAATCAGCCTGCCTTATAATCTATATTTCGGTGGAAACGTTCAAATGCTAGATCGGGGTTATTAATGACTGACCTGTGCGATCGCGACGGCGCCGGCCGTCTCGCAACAAAAATCCAGGAGTTCTGGCGTAAGCGCGGATTTGATGTCGTCGTCGAAATGAAAGACGAAGGCTTCGTTTCCACGATGCGATCCGCCCGCACCGATGTGCGCAGCAATATGATTAACGGCATGCCGACGAAATTCGCCAGCGCAGAGGCCGGCTAAGCCTCTGTGAGAAGCGCACGCTCAAGCAGCGGCGGAAGCTTCTTGTAATTATCAAAAAGTGCAGCCGCTTCGCTGGCGAGCGTCAACGGGCCATAGCCGAAATCGGCGACGAAACAGGGCAGGCCCGCGGCTGCGGCCGCGCGAATATCCGTATCGCTGTCGCCGACAAAAGCGGCGCGGCGCGCGCCGGTTTGCTCCAGGCAAAGCCGCACCGGCGCGGCATCCGGTTTCGGCGCGCTTGCCGTGTCTGCGCCGACGATCGATCCGAACATCGGCGCAAGCCCTAACGCATCCAGCAATTGCCGCGCCAGCGCTTCGCGTTTGTTCGTGCAAACGGCGAACGCCGCGCCGCGCGCGCCCAACGTCTCGATCAAAGTCACCACATGATCGAAAGGGCGCGAATGGACGGCGATGTTGTCTTGATAATGCTCAAGGAACAGCGCCAGCTCGCGGTCCAGCTCCGCGTCGCTCGCCGCCCGCCCGACAGAGAGCTCATAGCCGCGCATAATCATCCGCCGCGCGCCATGCCCGACGAGATGGCGCACCGCCTCGCCCGGCACCGGCGCGTGACCGGCGGCGACGAGGGCATGGTTCATGGACGCGGCGAGATCCGCCGCCGTATCCACCAGCGTACCGTCCAGATCGAAAACAATCGCCGCCCCGCTGAGATCGGCTCTACCGCCTTGCGTCATGTGTTCGCCCTTATTTCGTGTTAACCGCCGCGCGCCCACGCGAATCGCGCCAGATCTTTTTCGCAGAAGGCATAGTCCCTTTTGCTTCAAATATGATAGATGCGCCCCAAGCACGCCAACTGCGAGAAAAATCAAAGGCGCCAAAATGAGCAAGTCACCGATCGGAGCGATTATCCTGGCCGCAGGGCACGGCACGCGCATGAAATCGGCGCGCCCCAAAGTGCTGCATGAAATTGGCGGCCGCGCAATGATCGCCCATGTGATCGACGCCGCCGCCGCCCTCGCACCGGAACGCATGAGCGTCGTCATTGGCGACCACGCGCCTGAAGTTGGCGCATTCGCGCAGTCGATCAACGCCAAGATCGCCGTCGCAGTGCAATCGCCGCCG
This sequence comes from uncultured Parvularculaceae bacterium, assembly GCA_947259375.1. Lineage (GTDB taxonomy): Bacteria > Pseudomonadota > Alphaproteobacteria > Caulobacterales > Parvularculaceae > Hyphococcus. Next base: position 22,373 of record CAMYLZ010000017.1, read on the forward strand.
CAAGGGACAGCCCATGCGGTGATGCAGGCGATGGCGCATCTTGAAGGGTTCGACGGCGCCGTACTCGTGCTTTACGCCGACACACCGCTGATCACGACCAAAACGCTGCATGCGCTCGCCGCCGAAATCGCCAATGGCGCGGGCGTTGCCGTGCTCGGCTTCGCGCCGGACGATCCCGGCGCATACGGACGATTGGTGCTTGACGATGATGACGCCCTCGCCGCCATCGTCGAAGCCAAGGATGCATCGCCCGAAGAACTTGAAATCGGCCTTTGCAATTCCGGCGTCATGGCGATCGACGCGCAGCTATTGAAAAACCGCCTTAACGATATAGGCAATGATAACGCCAAGGGCGAGTTTTATCTCACCGACATCGTCGCGCTGGCCCGCGCCGACGGCCGGTCTTGCGCGGTCGTCGAAGGCGAGCCCGACGAGGTTTTGGGCGTTAATTCCCGTTTCGAACTCGCTGGCGCCGAAGTGGTTTTTCAAGATCGCATGCGCGAGCGCGCCATGCATGAAGGCGCAACGCTCGCCGATCCGGCGACGGTCTATTTTTCTTACGACACCAAGCTCGGCCAGGATGTGGTGATCGGCCAGCATGTGGTGTTCGGACCGGGCGTCGCCCTCGCCGACAATGTCGAAATCAAGCCGTTTTCCCATTTAGAGGGCGCGACGGTCGCCGCTGGCGCCAGCATCGGGCCTTATGCGCGGTTGCGCCCCGGCGCAGACGTCAAAGACGGTGCGAAAATCGGCAATTTCGTCGAAATCAAGAAGGCGCTCATCGGCGATGGCGCGAAAGTCAGTCACCTGACTTATATTGGCGACGCGGATGTCGGCGCGGGCGCCAATATCGGCGCCGGGACCATCACCTGCAATTATGACGGCTACGCAAAGCACAAGACCATTATCGGCGAAAACGCCTTCATCGGTTCGAATTCTTCCCTCGTCGCGCCGGTTTCCATCGGCGACGGCGCCTATGTCGGCTCCGGCTCCGTCATCACCAAGAATGTCGACAAGGACGACCTCGCCGTCGCACGCGGGCGCCAGAGCGCCATCAAGGGCTGGGCGGCGCGTTTTCGCAAATCGCACACACGAAAAAAACAACAGGACTGACATGGACAAGGATCGCGGCAAGCGCCTCGCCGCCGAGGAAGCGGCGAAACATGTAGAGCGCGGCATGACGCTGGGCCTCGGCACCGGCTCCACCGCCGCGCATTTTGTCGACATCATGGGCGTGCGCGTCGCCGAGGGCTGGTCGCTGAAAGGCGTGCCCACATCCGAGGAAACGCGCCGGCAAGCGGAACGCCTTGGCATCGAAATCATAGAACCGGACGAGACCACCGTCATCGACCTTGCCGTCGACGGCGCCGACGAAGCCGATCCGAATCTCAATCTCATCAAGGGCGGCGGCGCGGCGTTGTTGCGTGAAAAAGTCGTCGCCCATGCGGCGAAAAAATTCATCGTCATCGCCGACAAGTCGAAACGCGTCGCCGCGCTCGGCGCATTTCCGCTGCCGGTTGAAATCTCGCCCTTTGGCTGGGCGCTCACCGTCGCCGCCATCCGCAAGACGCTTGCCGGCCAAGGTTTCGATAAATCTGAACTGACCTTGCGCGCCGCCGACGGCGCCGCTGTGAAAACCGATGGCGGCAATCTCATCATCGACTGCGCGCTCGCCCGCATCGACGACCCGGCACGCCTCGAAAAAGCGCTCAACGCCATTCCGGGCGTCATGGAGTGCGGCCTTTTTTGCGCCATGACCGACATGATAATCTATGGCGATGAGGACGGGATCAGCATCGCGGCGCCCTGAAAGCCGTGCGTTTTGCTTAATACCCGCCGGCGCGCTAGCCTGACTTCCACATGACGAGAAGGCGGACATGCCGACACGATTTCAAAAATTGCAAGAAGCGATCAGGACTTATGGCGCGGCGGCGTTTGAAAACCTGTTGCGCTGCAAGGGCCTTGGCGAAGCGATCATCGATGGATTGCCCGCCTATCTTGAATGCGGCGCTCAATGCGTCACCGCCGTCCCGCCAATCGGCCCGTTTGATCCGCGCAAGGACTATGGCGACGAGGCCTTCAGCTATAGCCACCGCCAGGTGATCGTACTCGAGCCGGTGCAATTCGGCGTCGCGCTGACCGTGAAAAATTTCGAGGATTCCGGAGCCTTGTGGCTCAGAACGGCCTTATCGATCGAAGTGACCGGCGACAGTTTTGACGTCTTCGTCGCGCGACAGCCGAAAATTCTCGTGCCGCTCAACTACGAAAACCGCCTTGAACCGGTGTTTGAGGCGATTTATCGCGAGTTTTTGAACACATTTCAACTCGAAGTGCTTGAGTTCAATGATAAGCGCTTCGCAACCGGCATCGGCTTTGTTCCCGAAAAATAAGAGTTCACCATGACCAATTATGATTACGACCTTTTCACCATCGGCGCCGGATCGGGGGGCGTGCGCGCCTCGCGGCTGGCCTCGAAATATGGCGCAAAAGTCGGCGTAGCAGAAGAATATCGCGTCGGCGGGACTTGCGTCATTCGCGGATGCATCCCGAAGAAATACCTCGTCTACGCCAGCGAATACGGCCACGGCTTTCATGACGCCAAGGGCTATGGCTGGACCGCGGAAAATGTCTCATTCGACTGGACGAAGCTGATCGAGAACAAGGACAACGAGATCGATCGCCTCAACGGCATTTATATCCGTAACCTGAAAAACGCCGGCGCTGATATTTTCCAGACCCGCGCCGAGGTGAAAGACGCGCATACGGTGCATCTCGTTGACGAGAACCGGGACATCACCGCCGAGCGCATTCTTATCGCCACCGGCGGAACGCCATGGGTTGACGATTCCGTTCCCGGCTTCGATCTTGGCGTGACCTCCAACGAAGCTTTCCACCTGGAAAAACTGCCCAAGCATGTCGTCGTCGCCGGCGGCGGCTATATCGCCATCGAATTCGCGTGCATTTTCAAAGGCCTCGGCTGCGATGTCTGTCTCGTCTATCGCGGCGAGGACATTTTGCGCCATTTCGACGCCGATGTGTCTGTGCAGGTGCATACGGAACTGCAGCGCCAGGGCATTCGCGTCATCACGCAAGCCCTTTTCGACAAGATCGAAAAAACAGAAACCGGGCAAAAACGCGTCAGCCTTTCAACCGGCGATCATATCGACACCGACATGGTGTTCTGGGCGGTCGGCCGCAAACCCGCGACGCAAGGCCTTGGCCTCGAAAATGCCGGCGTTGAACTCGGCAAGAACGGCGCGATCAAAGTGGACGATCAGTCAAAATCATCCGTGGGCAGTATTTTTGCTGTGGGTGACGTTACAGATCGCGTCAACCTGACGCCGGTTGCGATCCGCGAAGGCGCGGCCTTCGCCGAGACATTTTACAACGACAATCCGACACAGATGGATTACCGCTTCATTCCGAAAGCGGTCTTTTCACAGCCGCCGGTGGGCTCGGTCGGCTATGCCGAACATGAAGCGCGCCATGAATTCAAGAATGTCGACATCTATAAAACGACCTTCCGGCCGATGAAGCAGATCCTTTCCGGGTCTGAAGAGCGCGTCATGATGAAGCTGGTGGTGGACGGCGATACGGACCGCGTTCTCGGCTGTCACATTGTCGGCGCGGACGCGGCGGAGATGATCCAGTGCGTCGCCATCGCCGTGAAAGCGGGGCTCAAGAAAAAAGACTTCGACGATACGGTGGCGCTGCACCCGACAATCGCGGAAGAACTCGTCACCATGCGCGAGAAATTCATCCCGAACCCCTGATCAACGGCCTTACGGCAATTTCATATCGGGCCGAGGCGAGACCGCCTCGGCTGCGCCGCCGCAAAAGTCGGCATGCGGCCGGGCGTCGCTCTGTCACTGAATAAACCGGGAAGCCGCCCTATCGGCACTCGGCAGCGGCGCGGTCGAGCGCCGCAGAAACGCCGCGCAGCGAAATTACATAGCTGGTCGCCGTGCCGCGCTGAGAGACCGCGTTGATGCGCATGTCGGCGCCCCGGCGCATGGCCCGGATCAGCCGCTCTTCTTCCGAGCGCTCCTCGATAAACGCCTCATTGTCCGCGACATACATATCCCATTTGTCGGACCCGATACGAAGCGATGGCTCCGGCTTGGCGTTAATGGAATAGCCGGTCATCAGGCTCGGCTGCTCTTTCGCCGCACCCGACGCCCATGTCGCGATCAGGAAGAAAATATCGCCGTGATTGGCTGATTTCGGGGATTTGTCCGAGGCCTCGGTCGCCGCGAAGCAAATCTTCTCGCCGTCGACCTCGCGCACGAAAACGCTCCAGTCGCGATAGGTCGCCTTGGCTTCGGGCTGTTGCGCCAGGGCGGCTGGCGCAGCGACGACGAAGGAAGCGCCCAAAACAGCGGCGAAAACAACAGGTAAGGACGAACGAGACATGGACAGACGGCTCCTGAATATCCGGTCGGCTCAGCTAAAATCACATTCAAGCCAGCCACATAACATAGTTCGAATTTTGTCGCGAGCGCGACATCTAGATGAATTGCAAGCGGTCGGCCCATGCGCCATAACGGCGCGGAATTTCATTGATTTTTGTCGCAACGGAGATACCGGATGATTCCTGGACGCGATTCGCTGAATACGAAAAAAACGCTCGCCGCCGGCGGCGCGACATACGCTTATTACAGCCTTACCGAAGCCGCCAAGCATATTGGCGACATTTCCCGCCTGCCATTCTCGCTCAAGGTGCTGCTCGAAAACCTCCTGCGCTTCGAAGATGATCGCTCGGTATCCGTCGACGACATCAAAGCGTTTGCAGACTGGCTGAAGGAAGGCAAATCGACGCGAGAGATAGCTTACCGCCCGGCGCGCGTATTGATGCAGGACTTCACCGGCGTTCCCGCCGTTGTCGACCTCGCCGCCATGCGCGACGCGATGAAAAAGCTTGGCGAAGACCCGGAGAAAATCAATCCGCTGGCGCCGGTTGACCTTGTCATCGACCATTCGGTGATGGTCGATTATTTCGGCGGCCCGGACGCATTCCAGAAAAATGTCGACCGCGAATATGAACGCAATGGCGAGCGCTACAAATTTCTCAAATGGGGCCAGGGCGCGTTTGACAATTTCCGCGTGGTACCGCCGGGCACCGGGATTTGCCACCAAGTCAATCTCGAATATCTCGCTCAGACCGTATGGACGGCGACACGCGACGGAGAAACCTACGCCTATCCGGACACGCTTGTCGGCACTGACAGCCACACGACCATGGTCAATGGTCTGTCCGTACTCGGATGGGGTGTTGGCGGCATCGAAGCCGAAGCGGCGATGCTCGGTCAGCCCGTTTCCATGCTGATCCCGGAAGTGATCGGCTTTAAACTGACCGGCCAATTGCCCGAAGGCGCAACGGCGACCGACCTCGTGCTGGTCATCGTTGAAATGCTGCGCAAGAAAGGCGTTGTCGGCAAGTTTGTCGAATTTTTCGGCCCCGGCCTTGACCACCTTGCGCTGGAAGACCAGGCCACCATCGCCAATATGGCGCCGGAATATGGCGCGACCTGCGGCTTCTTCCCGATCGACAATGAGACCTTGCGCTATCTCAAGGCGACCGGCCGTGCGGAAGACCGCATCGCGCTGGTCGAAGCCTACGCCAAAGCGCAAGGCATGTGGCGCGAGAAAGACACGCCTGATCCGATCTTCACCGACACGCTGGAGCTTGACCTTGTAAGCGTCGTCCCCTCGCTTGCCGGCCCGAAACGCCCGCAAGACCGCGTATTGCTTTCCGAAGCGCCGCAAGGCTTCGCAACCGCCCTCGACAAGGAATATGGCAAAGGCGGCGAAGCCGGCAAACGCGCGCCGGTTGACGGCGAAGATTTCGACCTTGGCCATGGCGACGTCGCTATTGCAGCGATCACGTCCTGCACGAACACCTCCAACCCGTCAGTGCTGATCGCCGCCGGCCTCGTCGCCCGCAATGCGCGCGCAAAAGGGCTTAGCGTCAAGCCGTGGGTGAAAACCTCGCTGGCGCCCGGCAGCCAGGTCGTCACCGATTATCTCGACGCCGCCGACCTCACCGACGATCTAGACGCGCTCGGCTTCAATCTTGTCGGCTATGGTTGCACCACGTGCATCGGCAATTCCGGACCGTTGCCGCCGGCGATTTCCAAGGCCGTCAACGAAAACGACCTCGCTGTCGCATCTGTGCTTTCGGGCAACCGCAATTTCGAAGGCCGCGTCAGCCAGGATGTTCGCGCAAACTACCTCGCTTCGCCCCCGCTCGTCGTCGCCTACGCCATCGCCGGCTCCATGAATATCAACCTCACCTCGGACCCGATCGGCAAGGACAAGGACGGCAATGAAGTCTTCCTGAAAGACATCTGGCCGAGCAACAAGGAAATCGCCGAAGTCGTGCGCGCGCATGTCACCCGGCAAATGTTTGAATCGCGCTATGCGGATGTTTTCAAAGGCGACGAAAAATGGCGCGCCATCGATGCGGGCGATGAGCAGACCTATCGCTGGCCGTCATCAACATATGTAGCGAACCCGCCCTATTTTGAAGGCATGACAAAGGAACCGAAACCGGTTCAGCCGATCAAAAGCGCGCGGGTGCTGGCGCTGTTCGGCGAGTCGATCACCACTGACCACATCTCTCCCGCCGGCGCGATCAAGGAAGACAGTCCTGCGGGCGAATATCTGAAGGCGCATCAAGTACCGCCGGCGGAATTCAATTCCTATGGCTCACGACGCGGCAATCACGAAGTGATGATGCGCGGCACCTTCGCGAATATTCGCATAAAGAACCAGATGCTTCCGGGCACGGAAGGCGGCGTTACCAAATACACGCCGACGGGCGAAGAAATGCCAATCTATGATGCGGCGATGAAATACAAGGAAGCGGGGACGCCGCTGGTTGTCATCGCCGGCGAGCAATATGGCACGGGCTCTTCACGCGACTGGGCGGCGAAAGGCACGATCCTGCTCGGCGTCCGCGCCGTCATCGCCAAAAGCTTTGAGCGCATTCACCGCTCGAACCTGATCGGCATGGGCGTCCTGCCGCTTCAATTCCGGAATGGAGAAGGCTGGGAAGAGCTGGGCCTGACTGGCGATGAAGAAATCAGCATCGAAGCCGTCGACAAGATCGAGCCGCGCACATCCATTCCCGTCTCAATCAAATTCGCCAATGGCGAAGAGAAAAAGATCGACGTTCTGGTGCGGATCGATACGGCAGATGAGCTTGATTACTTCCGTCATGGCGGCATTCTGCATTACGTCATTCGAAAACTTGCCGCCTGATTATCTTCTTCATATTCGATAATTAACGCCGCCGTTACTTTTTAACGGCGGCGTTTTTCTTATAAAGACTGGCGTGTTGCTTGTTTTTCTGAAATAGTTCCCGCCAACAAATAAACCAGAAGGGTTTTGAGGGGAGCGGGGGCGCTGAGCACAAAGAAACGCATCCAGCTTGCGTTTGCGGTGTTTTCCGCGATCTGCGCCTCAACGACAGCCGCCCGCGCATCGCCCTGGGTGCGCGCCGCAGGGGAATTTCTGTTTATTTCACGCGGCGAGCTCTTTAACGCGGCGCTTGATCCGGTTGAAACCCCGAGCGGCCTGGTTTCCGCCAACTTCAGCCGGTTCGAATCCGACGCTTACGTTGAATATGGCGCAACCCGGCGCTTCACCATCGGCGGCAAAGCGCGTTACGGGTCAACGACCATCCAACGCGGCGCCGAGCGCGACACCGCCAGCGGCGTTTCGGAAATCGAAGCCTTTACGCAATACCAGCTATTGCGAAGCCGCCGGCATGCAGCGGCCTTGCGCATATCCGCCTCCAAAAATCGCGGCCTGCAATCCGGCGCCCGCAATGAGTTGCAAAATACCGGTTTCGATACGGAAATCGCCGCCCTTTACGGACAAGACGTCGTTCTCGAACCGGTAAATATTTATTGGGCGGTTGAGGCCGGATATCGAAAACGGTTTGGTGATGCGGCCGATCAGATCAAATCAACGGCGACGATCGGCGTCGAGCCGCATCAGCGGTTGCTTCTCCTGTTGGAGACTTTCTCAACCACATCGCTACGCAACGAAACCGGCGGCGGTTCGGATTTCGACGTGGTCAAAATACAGCCGTCCGTCCTCTTTCGCCTTAACAATCGCTGGGCGCTCCAAGCTGGCCTTTCAAAAGAACCGATCGTACGCAACCTCCAGCCTGGCCGCACCTATTTCATCAGCCTTTGGAACCGTTTTTAATGACGCGACAATGGATCGCCCTGAGATCTGGAACGGATGCCAAGGCGATTGGCGCGCCAGACCGCGACATTCAATCATTTGACTGCATCAAAACTTATGCACGCGAAGGTCGCCTGCCATGGCGCAAACTTAGTCTGCGCAAGACCTTACGCCTTGTCAGCGACATCAGCGAAATCCCTGTCGATAGCGCGGCAGCCGCCAGTCGCGACGAGCCTCAATATGACGACCAGGTTGTTAATTTCGCTTCTTTTTCGAAAAGCCTTTACGACCGGTTCCGAGAAGATATCGCAACCGCATCGACAACCGGCCTTCGCGATGCGCGGGCCGACGAGTCGGCGTTTCGGCTGTTATCATCCGGACAGAAAGCATTTTCGATTGCATTCGCGCTCGTCGCGGCGCTGACCTTTTTTCTATGGCCCCTCGCCGCCATTATCGGCCTCAACATCTTCACAACGATCTATTTTCTCAGCGCAATTATATTTCGTATCTATCTTTTCGCTTTGACCAGGCATGAAACAATTGGTGATCGCGCCTATCCTGACCTTTGCGGCCACGACTTGCCCGTCATTACGATTTTGCTTCCGCTTTATCGCGACGCAGATGCATTGCCTTCGCTCGCCCAGTCAATCGATCGTCTCGACTACCCCCAGAGCAAAAAGGACGTCAAACTTCTGCTTGAAGCCGATGATCTTGACGCCATCGCCGAAGTGAAACGCCTTGGCCTTCATGAGCGCTATGACGTCATTATCGTGCCTGACATAGCACCAAAGACCAAGCCAAAGGCCTGCAATTTCGGCCTTTACCTTGCTCGCGGAGAGCTGATTGTCATCTATGACGCAGAAGATCAGCCTGAGCGCGACCAGTTGCGCAAAGCAGCGGCCGCCTTTCAGCATGCTGATGAAACACTCGCCTGCGTTCAAGCGCGGCTGAACTATTACAATCATGACGACAACTGGCTGACGCGCTTGTTCACGCTCGAATATTCGCTCTGGTTCGACTGGCTATTGCCGTCATTGCAGCATATTCACGCGCCAATCCCGCTTGGCGGCACGTCGAATTTCTTTCGTTGCGACATTCTTGAGAAGCTCGGCGGCTGGGACCCCTTCAACGTCACTGAAGATGCTGATCTTGGACTTCGGATAGCCAAACACGGCTTTCGTGTCGAACTGTTGGATTCAACGACATTTGAGGAAGCCAATTGCCGACTTGACAACTGGATCCGCCAACGCTCGCGCTGGATGAAAGGTTACCTTCAGACATGGCTCGTGCATATGCGCCGCCCCGGCCAATTCCTGGCGGCGACAGGCTGGCGCGGTTTCCTGGCGGTGCAACTGTTTGTAGCCGGTAATTTCTTCAGCGCCTTGATCAATCCGATCATGTGGGCGTTGTCGCTAATCTGGCTCATCGGCGGGCCCGGCCTGGCGCGACAGCTCTTTCCCGATCCGCTGCTTTACATCAATCTCGCCGCACTCACCCTCGGCAATGGCTTCTTCATCGCCATGATGGTGCTGGCTCCGCTTAAACGCGGACGCCGCGAACTCTGTATTTATGGTTTGACGACGCCAGTCTACTGGTTGCTAACTTCCCTCGCGGCCTATAAATCCGTTTGGCAGGCCCTGACACGCCTGCATTATTGGGAAAAGACGAATCATATGATCAGCGACGCGGCTCGGCGAAAACGCCAGGATGCGCTTGCCGAACATTTTTGAACGACTGGGAAATCTGGCCTTTATCATGTCTGCGCTAGCGGGACGCACCTTTCGGAAAATGAACGGGCTTGGCAACAGCTTCGTCGTGATTGATCTGCGCGACGCGCCAGCGGCGATCAACGCCGAGATTGCGCAAAAAATCGCCGACCCCAAGACCGGCCCGGGTTGCGACCAGGTCATTACACTGGAGCGCCGCAAAGGGCATGATGGCGTGTTCATGGGCGTATGGAATGCTGACGGCACTGAGGTCGGCGCTTGCGGAAATGCGTCACGTTGCGTCGGCTGGCTCTTGATGAGCGAAACCGGGACAGATGAGGCTTCGTTCATGACCGGCGCTGGCGAGCTGCACTCGTTTCGCATAGGAGAGCATCGCATCGCCGTCGATATGGGCGAGCCGAAATTTCATTGGCGCGATATTCCCCTTGCCGAACAAATGGACGACACGCGGTTCATCGACGTAAAACTCGGCCCGATCGATAATCCGGTCCTGTGGGGGCCGTCCGCAGTTAATGTCGGCAACCCCCATTGCATCTTTTTCGTCGACGATGCTGAAGCGCAGGCGCTGGACCGGTTCGGCCCAATGATAGAGCACCACCCGTTATTTCCCGAGCGCGTCAATGTTTCCGTTGCTCAGATTTTGAGCAAGCACGCTATCCGCCTGCGCGTCTGGGAACGAGGCGCCGGCATCACCAGGGCGTGCGGGACCGCCGCCTGCGCGGCGGCTGTCGCCGCAAATCGCCGCCGCTTGACAGCCCGCAAAGCGACCGTAACGCTTGATGGCGGCGATCTCGCAATCGAATGGCGGGAAAAGGACAACAGGATTATCATGACTGGCCCGATTGAACTTGAAGGCGAAAGCCGTTTTCCGGACGAATTCTGACGTGGCCAAACTCTACTTCAATTACGCCGCCATGAATGCGGGCAAGTCAACGACGCTCCTGCAAGCGAGTTTCAACTATCGCGAGCGGGGCATGCACACGATCGAGTTTACCGCAAAAATCGACAACCGATACGATGGTGCTGCGATCACATCACGCATCGGCCTCAGCAAAGACGCTCACCTATTCGATTCGCACACAAACCTATATGAAGTTGTCGCCGCAGAATGCGCGCGCAACAACGCTGCCTGCGTATTTCTTGACGAGGCGCAATTCCTGAACGCCGACCAGGTGCTGCAACTCGCCAGGATCGTTGACCAACTCAACATTCCGGTAATCTGCTACGGGCTGCGCACCGACTTTCGCGGCGAATTATTCGACGGAAGCGCACGCCTGCTCGCGCTGGCCGACGAGGTTCGCGAGCTGAAAACCATTTGCCGGTGCGGCCGAAAAGCAATCATGAATTTGCGCATCGATGCAGACGGCAACGCGGTCACCGCCGGCGAGAAAATCGAGATCGGCGGCAATGACCGTTATATTCCCTTGTGCCGTCGGCATTTCTTCGAAGCGCACAAAAAGGCCGAATAGCCGCACGGCACCCCCTCAACCAAACGCGCCGTAATAATTGCTGATAGCCTGGCTCAACCGGCGCGTCAGGGAATTTATACCGGCGAGCGGGCGCACGATCCGCTCATGCACCTCCGGATAGGCCCCGCCTTCAAATACGGCATCGTCAATGCCTTCCGACAAGCCCTTGAACAGGTCGCTGGCATTGCTTTTTTCAGGAAAGATCGTCCGTATGGTTTCGATTACATCGTCAATCTTCCAGTCGAACGCCAGCTCGATCAAATCTTCCTTGTTCATATCGTGACGGCGTGAGAATGGCGGCACGCTGGCCGTCAGCGAAATCGCTTTCGCCATTAACGCTTGGCGCACGGCATGCAGAACTGAAAGCTCCGCACAGGCGACCATGGTATTGGCGTCAACCGTAACACCTTTTTCAATGATTGCATCAAACCGGCGAATGTCCCGTGATATAAAATCTGTTAGCTGATTAAATGCGGCGGATGTCGGTCCGTCGTCAAGCGCCTGCTGTACGCTTTCATACGCATCCGCCGCAGCGCCTGCCTTGGCGGCAACGGACAATTCCGACCAGAATGCCGGCGCGTACAGCATCGCATAGGCCCGCAAGACAGAAAGATCTGTCAGCCGTCGTGCATGAACGGCGAGCGCCGTTAGCTCCCGCATCCTGTCCGAGCATCGAATATGATCGACAAGGCGTTCAGCCTCCTGGCCTGCGGCGAAACCAAACCCGCCTGACACATTCACGGGCGCGCCCAGTTGTTGCAGAACAGCGTTATGCGGAATTGCGCGCAGGGCGCTAAGATCAAAACCGTCGCCACGGGCGCGCTTAGTCTGGCGCGATCCGGTTTTATAAAGAAACTGTAGCGCGAAACCGGACAATGCGCGCCGATAATCCTGCCGGCGAAACAGATCTTCCTGCCAGGATTTCAAGCCGCGATAGAAATCCCATGAATAGTTTATTTCCGCATAGAAACAATCATCAATTTCAACCGCAACCGGCGCAATTGCCCAGGCCCACAACATGGACACGGTTTCGCGCGCCAGTGCGGGCGACTGGAAGTGCATATATCCTTCTCCGCCCTGAAAACTGCACTCCGTATGCAAGGCGATTTTTTTCTGTGCAAACAGACTCACCACCCATGGCGTCGCCAGATGGTTTAGGCGCTCGCTAAAGGAACCGGAATGCGCGCCGCGCCCCATGGACTCGCCGTGGGTATTGAACACCAGCGCATCCACATTGCTGAGCCCTGCATCGGCGAGCGCCCGGGCGAACAGCACCTGCAACCGCTCGATGGCGAGCCCGGCGGCGCATTGCCCCATGAACCGGCCTGAATCCGAAAATCCAAGCTGAATGCACATGCGCCCGCGCGCCGTCACATAATCGCGAAACCCTTCTTCACGCAGCAAACGTTCGATAAACCGGCCGCCGCGTTCCAGCGCTTGCGGCGATTCAAACAGCGGCGAGATATCAAGCTTGCCTTCAACGCCGTAATGACGCGCGAGATAGACCGCCCCCATGACCGTCGCAGGCGCTTCGCATTCAGCGATCAGATAGCGGATCGGCGCCGCTTCATCGATATGTTTCAATATCTGCGCACAGAGCATGAACTGTCGGCGCGCCGTCATTTTTTCAAGAAATACGGACGCGAAATTGATGTTGCGCGCCTTCGCCGACGTCGCCTTTTTCGCAGCGACATCGAGCGCGGAACGCCCGAGAAAACCTGTATCCGGATCAAGCCCGAAATCGGCGCGCAAGGCGGAACGAACTTGCGCCGCATTGACGCGCAAATGGATGCGCGCCAGTCCGAGACCGTAAGACTGCATTTCCGATCGCAACAAGATGAGATCGGTTTTCTTGTCGTTATCGACCGTCTCGCCGATCATGTCGCCAAGCGCATCGATGATCGGCGCTAGACTGACAAGCCGTCCAGGCGCCTCGTCAGTCAGCAGATTCGCCGCAGCGACAACGATCTCCGGATTATTGAGGTCGCCGGCGAACGCCTCCGCCTGTTGCTCGGCCAGCTCAGCGGCGCCGGTTAATTGATCGCGGATTTTGCTGAGCGCTTGATCGGCGTCAATGTCCGCGACAGCGCACAACCGTTCCACATATCTGCGAAGCTGCTTGGCCTTTTCATCAATCCGGATGCGAATCGTCTCGCCCCAGTGAATGTCGGTGCGGCCATCGAGATCATAACCGACCCAGCTCGCGATACTGAGCGGCGCCAACTTCAGGGATGGCCAACGGTTTGGAAACCGCTCGCGGGCGACACGCAAAATCGCCGCATTGAGTTCACGAACAGCGTCCTGCGCATGAATGATGGCTTTTTGCGCCTCGCCATGCTCGTAGCGCAAGGTAATCTCGTCGCCCGGCCCGCCTGAGAGCCCCGCCAATCGCTCGCGCCATGCGGCCTTCGCGCCCTCATCGCCGCTAACTGGGTACGCCGCCGCAAGATCGCGCTTGGCGGCGCCGAGCGCGAATGTCGGATGGGCGGTAAAGACGATACCCGCCAGCGCCGTTTCCGCCGCTTTGCGAAACTCTTCAAAACCGCGCTCAGCCAGCTTGTCGAGCGCCGCATCGATATCCGAAGCGCCAGCCGCACGCCGCGCGTGAAAGGCGCAAATGCGCTTTTCGAACGCGTCGTCGTTGAGCGTCTCCGCCACCTGGCCCAAGGCATTCACATCAATCTCCTCGCGCTCAAGCGCCAGAAAGAGTTCCGAGGCAAGCCGCGCCACCGGGTTGAGATGCGGATCTTCGCGGCTCTCAGCTTTTAGTTGTTCAAAAGCGCGGACCAGCTTGCCGGCGTCGAGGGCCCCGGATTTATCGACGAAATTGACATTCATAAAATTGCGAGGGCCCTTCCTGTGACGGCAATGACGCGGCGCAGCATAGTGAACCCTGGTTCACCGTAAACTCTAAACAACCTAAATTATTGGCAGAATCATTCAAAACGGTGTGTAATACGGCGCGCGATGGCGTATCCGCTTCGTGCCGAGACCCGAGTCGAGACTCAATGGACCGAAACACCAAAAACGACACCCCGGACCGCGGTATTCAGGACCGCGGTATCGACGCATTATTGCCGCCTGAAATGGCGGCGGCATGCGAGGCCGCCGGCGCAGCTAAAGCAAAACGCGACGCGCCCACGCTCTTCATACTGGGCGTTCTAGCTGGGGCGTTCATTGCATTTGGCGCAATGTTCATGACGGTCGTGATGACTGGCGCCGGCGAACTGCCTTGGGGCGCAGCGCGCCTTCTGGCGGGGCTGGTCTTTTCACTCGGCCTCATCTTGGTCGTCGTCGGCGGCGCGGAATTGTTCACCGGCGATGCGTTGATGATCATCGCGAAGGCGGGTTCGCGCATCACATTGCGCGCGCTCGCGCGGGCATGGGCGCTGATTTATGCCGGCAACATTATCGGCGCGATCGGCACCGCTTTCCTGGTCTTTCTGAGCCAACAGCACGGTTTTGCCGGCGGCGATGTCGGCAAAACCGCCCTCACCATAGCATCGACGAAAGCAGCCTTGCCGACGATCCCCCTCTTCTTCCTGGCGGTGCTTTGCAACGTACTGGTCTGTCTTGCAGTGTGGATGTCGTTTGCAGCGCGGAGCACGACCGACAAGGTCATGGTCATCATTCCACCGATCACAGCCTTTGTCGCCGCCGGATTCGAACACGTTATCGCCAATCTGTATTTCCTGCCCTATGGTCTTGCGATCAAGCATTGGGCAGGCCCAGATTTTTGGGCGACCATTGGTCAAAGCGCAACGGATTTTCCAGCGCTGTCCGCCGGCGCCGGGCTCCATAATATTGCGGTGACAACCATCGGAAACCTGATCGGCGGAAGCTTGATGGTCGGCGCGGTCTATTGGTTCGTGTATCTGCGGCCAACCCGGTCCTGAACCCTTGAATTCCACATGCGACCCCTACGCTCGGCGTGGGCCTGCCATCTCGTCCCGCTACGGCAAGGGGTCGTCTCGGAAGATTTCTACGGATTATCGGCAAGGTGAAAAAACCTTCCGCGAGGACCTGGAGAGCAACATTGAAGTCGCGAGGCGTGGTCTGAAGGGAATTCACCCCGTCAGCCCCACAGCCGATATTATCGAAATGTTGCCGCAACGGCTCGGTCGGCGAGGGATCCCCGCGCGCAAATCTTAAAACGAGGGTTCGGACAAGCTTTCTCGCGGATGCGTCCGTTCTTGTCCTTGAAAGAAGTTCTGGCGGAGAGAGAGGGATTCGAACCCCCGCGCGCCTCTGGCGCGCAAATCTAAAAACGAGGGTTCGGACAAGCTTTCTCGCGGATGCGTCCGTTCTTGTCCTTGAAAGAAGTTCTGGCGGAGAGAGAGGGATTCGAACCCTCGGTACCCGTAAAGGCACAACGGTTTTCGAGACCGCCCCGTTCGACCACTCCGGCACCTCTCCGCGGGGAAAGCGGTGTCTAGCGCTTAGAATCCGCGCTGGCAACATTGTTGTGGTGAAAAGGAGTGGTCGAACAATCTGAAATTAGCCGGCTTTGCCGGCGGGCGACCACTCCGGCGCCTCTCCGCGGGGAAAGCGGCAGCTAGCGCTTAGAATCCGCGCTGGCAACATTGTTGTGGTGAAAAGGAGTGGTCGAACAATCTGAAATTAGCCGGCTTTGCCGGCGGGTGCACCGCCCTTTCCCGCTGTCGCCCGCCAGAAGGCCGCAGCGCCGCGCTCCCGGGTCCTGCCCTGCTTGACGGCCCGCTTCCGGCGGGCTAGAGACCGCGCTTCCATAACAACCGGGCGACAGAAACCGGGGTGAAAAAGGACAACGGGGCCAAACGAGCCCTTACGGAGTCGGATATGTACGCAGTCGTCAAGACTGGCGGTAAACAATACCGCGTTTCCAAAGATGATATTTTGCGGGTCGAGCGCCTGCCAGGCGAAGCTGGCGACGTAATCACTCTGGACGACGTTCTGATGGTCGGCGAAGGCGCTGACGTCACCGTCGGCGCGCCGAATGTCGACGGCGCTTCCGTGGCGGTGGAAATCGTCGAGCAAATGCGCGACAAGAAGATCATCATTTTCAAAAAGCGCCGTCGCCAGAATTACCGTCGGAAAAAAGGCCATCGCCAGCACCTGACGGTCCTGAAAGTGACCGACATACTGACTGGCGGCGCCAAGCCGAAGCCGGCGGCGAAAAAAACCGAAGCCCCGAAAGCAACCGACGCTGCTGGCGCGGACGACCTCAAAAAGCTGACAGGCGTTGGCCCGGCGCTTGAGAAAAAGCTCCAAGAGGCCGGCGTGACGAGTTTCGCGCAGATCGCCGCCTGGGGCCCTGAAGAAATCGCAGAGTTTGACGAAAAGCTCGCCTTTAAAGGCCGGATCGAACGCGAAGGCTGGGTTGAGCAGGCAAAAGAACTCGCCAAAGGCGGGAAGGAGTAAGAGATGGCGCATAAAAAGGCAGGCGGTTCCTCCCGCAACGGACGCGACTCGGCCGGACGCCGGTTGGGCGTAAAGAAATTCGGCGGCGAAGGCGTTGTCCCCGGCAACATTATCGTGCGCCAGCGCGGCACGCAGTTTCACCCCGGCGACAATGTCGGCATGGGCAAGGACCACACGCTCTTCGCCCTCACCAATGGCCGCGTGCGGTTTTCGGAAAAACGCGGCGGCAAGAACTTTGTCTCCGTCATTCCGGGCGAATAACGTCGCGTCGACTTTTGGCGCATGCGCGCGCCGATCGGCTTTAAAAGTTGCAGGGAAGGCGCGCCGTCGCCTTCCCTTTTTCGTTTCAGGGCGCTTTGCGGGCAAATCATGACCATCATCCACACCGAACGCTTTGTCCTGCGCCCCATATCCGATGACGACGCGCCGGCCTTCGTGCCGCTTTGCAATGACGAGAGCCTGGCCCGCGCAACCTCGAGGATCGCGCACCCCTTCACGCTCGAGGACGCGCTCGCCTATACGCGCCATATCGCGACAGCGCGCGCCGAGGGAAATGAGTATTCGTTCAAGATCTGCGACGGTGATGACATTGTCGCTTGTTGCGGCGCTCTGAAAGACGGCGAGGACTGGGAGATCGGCTATTGGGTCGCCGCGGCGGCGCGCGGTCGCGGCGTCGCCACCGAAGCCGCCGGCGCGGTGACAAGCTTCGCTATTGACAGGCTGGGCGCCGAAACAATCACAGCCGGCTATTTTGTCGACAATCCAGCCTCCGCCCGGGTGCTCGCAAAGCTTGGTTTTTCACTCACCGGCGAGACGGTGAAAACACACTCGCTCGGTCGCGGCGAGGATGTCGAAACGATTCGCATGACGCTCGCTGCGAAATGCTTTGTTCGGCCGGCTGGCATATGCATCGACAACCGAGACGATGCCTGACGTCGCGTTGGTGACCGCATCATTCATCAGGACGCAATCATAAGGCCGACCCGCCCCCGCGGATAACTATCCGCCAAAAGCAGGCTTCACGACGGTTTTCATCAGAAAAGTTGTATTTTTTCGTTTCAAGCTCAACCTATGCGCGCGCAGGTGATAGCCTGCCGGCAAGCAACCGGAATAAGCGCTGATGACTGAGATTACCGAATTCATCGTTCGCAAGGATGATTTAGCAAAAACGCGCATGCAAACCCGGCCCGCCCCGGCGCTGAAGGACGGGGAAGTCCTGGCGAAAGTCGATCGTTTCGCCCTCACCGCCAACAATATCACCTATGGCGTCGTCGGCGAAAAACTCGGCTACTGGAATTTTTTTCCGGTCACGGAAGAAACGGACGGCATCATTCCGGTTTGGGGCTTTGCCGATATCATCGCATCGAACCACCCGGACGTGCCGCTTGGCGAACGGCTTTACGGCTATTTCCCCATGGCGAGCCATGTCGTCATGGCGCCGTCAAATCTGCGCGAGGCGCGCCTCAGCGATGGCGCGCCCCACCGCGCAGGCCTGCCGCCAGTCTATAACAGCTATGCGCGCGTCAACGCCGAACCGCATTTCGATGCCGATATGGAAGATGAACGGATCGTGCTGTTTCCGCTCTATGCAACGTCCTTTTGCATTTGCGATTTCTTCAAGGACAATAGCTGGTTCGGCGCCGAACAGGCGATCATCCCGAGCGCATCCAGCAAGACGGCGATTGGCGTAGCCTATGCGATTAATCGCGATGCGGGCGCACCCCGGCTTGTCGGCCTTACCTCCGCACGCAATAAAAGCGCCGTCGAAAAGCTGCGCCTTTATGACAGCGTCCTCGCCTATGACGAAATCGAGAATATTGACGCAAACAAACCGGCTGTGATTATCGACATGTCCGGAGACGGAACGGTATTGGGCAAGCTACACAAGGCGCTTGGCGCTAATATGAAATTCACGTCGAATGTCGGCGTTACCCATTACGACGCCAATGACATGGGTCCGGATTTCATCCGTGAGCGGAGTCAGATGTTCTTCGCGCCGGGCCACATTCAAAAGCGGGCCGAAGAATGGGGACCGGGCGCCTTTGAAATTCAGGCCTTCGATTTCTGGAAAGACGCCGCCGTCAAGTCACGCGACTGGCTGACGATCCGCCGCAGCGCCGGACGGGACGCAGTTGAAAATGCCTGGCGCGAAGTGCTGGCGGGCAAGACGCCAGCGGACGCCGCCTGGGTCGTCGGCTTCTGACGGCGCGCCGGTGCATTCAAACCCGCCGCCCTTTCCAGCGGACATTATATAAATCGAAGCGCCGGTTCTTCAGGTTCTGCACGACACCCGACTGCCGGCTGATCAGCAAGTCCTGCAAGCTCAGATCGGCCAAAGCGACAGTCTCCGTATTCGGCGCGGTATCCGCAGCGACGCCGTCGCGTGCAAAGGCGAAATCAGAAGGCGTCAGAATACAGCTTTCCGCGTAATGCACGTCCATATTTTCGACATTCGGCAAATTTCCGACAACGCCAGACAGAACGACATAACACTGATTTTCAACCGCCCGGGCCTGGCAACAATAGCGCACGCGCAAATAGCCGCGCCGTTCATCCGTACACATTGGCACAAACAGCAGCATCGCCCCCTGATCGACAAGGTGACGCGCAATTTCAGGAAACTCCGCATCATAACAGACCATCACGCCGATCGGCCCGCAATCGGTCGGTATAACGCTCGCGCCCTCGCCGCCCTTGATATTCCACCATGCCGCCTCTCCCGGCGTCGGGTGCAGTTTTTCCTGAGCGTAAATGGAACCGTCCCGCAAGAAGACATAACAGACATTGTGAATGTCGCCATTCGCGACCCGCGTCGGATGCGTGCCGCCAACAATGTTAATATTGTAAGAGACCGCGAGCTTGCCCATGAATTTGCAAAAACGGTCCTTGTATTCCGCAATTTTGGCGATCGCCCGGGCCGGCGCCATTTTCTCCGTTTCAAGCGACAAAAGCTGGAGGGTGAACAGCTCGGGAAAGGCGACGAAGTCCGCTTTGTAATCCGCGGCGACATCGACGAAATATTCCACCTGTTCTTCAAATTCGGCGATACGCGAAATCCGCCGCATCTGAAACTGCACCGTGGCGACGCGCACATTTTCAGGCAAGCGCGTGTCGGGGCGCGTTGATGTTTGCGGCGCAACGTCTGACGCCAGCGGATTGCGCCAGATCATGTGCGCCGCATAGCCTTTCGACGCATGATCTTCCGGCAGGTAATTTGGCAAAACGCCAATCGGCTCAAAGCCCTGCGCCAATTGAAAATTGACCACCTGATCCCTCACCCGCTTTTCAACCACGGCGGCGATGTAGTCCGCGGGGTTTGGAAATTCCTTTTCCCGGCGCGCATAACCCGGCATGCGCCCGCCAAATACAATGCCTTTGAGCTCCATATATTCGCAAAGCTCGCGCCGCAGCTTGTAAAAGCGCTGCCCAATGCGCAGGCGTCGCGCCGAAGGGTCGACGCTCACCTCCATGCCGTACAAATAGTCCCCATTCGGATCATGGCGCGACGCAAAACCGCCGCCGGTAATTTCCATCCAACTATGGCGTCTGAGCGCCGGCTCCCCAGCGACAATAAAAGTGGCGCAATAGCCCACCATTCGGCCTTCATATTCAGCAACGAACTGGCCTTCCAGAAAATTATTGATCTGGCCGCGGATCTCATCTTCGGACGAGCCGCCGAGCGGGCCGTAGACCCTTCGCGATAAGGCGGCAATCTCCGGCACGTCAGCAAGCGCCGCGTTTCGGACGACGAGTTTCGGTTTCTTGGCCGTATCTGACATGGCTCGCTTCATGCTTTTGTTTTGCAAGGATTAGCATGCGCTGTCTTGGCGCTGCAATTAAAACGCTGATGGCGCCGTTCGACGGACAGCCCTGCCGGCGCTATCATCATCCGCAAGCGCCAGACCATTCATTCCCCCCGGAGGATATTTCTCGTGAACGATACTCCTGACAACCGCCCGCGCCTGCTGATCGACATCGTGTCTGACCTGGTTTGCCCGTGGTGTTATGTCGGCCTCAAATCCTTCCAGCGCGCGCGCGATCGACTGATGAGCGAGTTCATCGTGCTGCCGCGCATTCGCGCTTATGAACTCAATCCCGGCATCGCCCCCGAGGGGGTCGACCGACGGGCCTATTATGAAAAGAAATTTCCCGACGAGGCGGTGCGCGCACAAATGGTTCATCACTTAAAGGCGGCCGCGGCGGGCGCCGGCTTTACATTCGAGCCCGCCGCGCCGACCCGCGTGCCCAACACGTTGAAAGCGCATCAGCTTATCCGCCTCGCGCATTTCGACGGCGCACAAGAACGGGTCGCGGACCTCTTATATGCGGCCCACTGGGATGAGGGCGCCGATATCGCGGACGACGAAACGCTGGCGGCGATCGCACTTAAAGCCGGACTCGACCCGGACAATGCGCGCCGCGACCTTGCCAATGCCGCCAGCCTCGCCAGCGTCAAAGCCGAGGCCGCCGCTTTTCGCCACGCGGGCGTCACGGGCGTGCCGACCTTTATTGTCAACGAACGCACCGGTTTTTCCGGCGCCCTGCCCCCTGCAAAACTGGCGGACGCTTTGCGCCAAGCCGCCGTCTCGGCATCATGAAAACCGGGCGCTGGCGCGGGAATTGCGGTAACATAGAGGTCATGAGAATTTTGTCCTGCATATTGGCGGCCATGTACGCCTGGTGCGCCGCCGCCAGCGCCGAGATGACGGTTGACAGCGCCCGCGCGCTCGAAAAGGCCGTGCGCATGGCTGGGTCCGGCGAAACCATTCGCGTCTCATCTGGCCGCTATGACCTTTCAGACCTCAAAATTCCCCGTAACCTGACCCTGATAGGCGATGGCGATGGCGACGTCGTCTTCTTCTCATCGGTCCCGGTCGCCAAAGGCATTTTGAACCCTTTATGGGCGTCTTCTTTCCGAGTGGAGAATATCCGCTTTGAAGGCGTGCGCTCGCCGGACCTCAACGGCGCCGGCATTCGCCATGACGGGGCGGACCTGACGATTGTGAACTGCATCTTTGAAAACAATGATGACGGTGTTCTCGCCACCGGCCAGGAGCGAGGGCGGATTTCAATCATCGGCTCGCAATTCATCGGCAATGGCCATGGGGACGGCTATTCCCACGGCATATATGTCGCCAGCGGGGGCGTGCTCGATATTCGCGCCAGCCGGTTTATCGGCACGAAAATTGGCCATCATGTGAAATCGCTGGCGGCGCGCACATCCATAACCGACTCTTTTTTCGACGATGCTTCCGGGCGCACAAGTTACGCGGTTGACGCATCGCGCGGCGGCGCTGTTTCAATCACGCACAACACTTTTCTGCACGCTGCCGATGGCGATAATCCCACGCTGATCAATTACGACCTGACACGCGGCGGTGAAGCGGTGTCGCTCGAAATTATCGGCAACCGCATCGTCAACCGCAACCGGTATGGCCGCTTGTTACGAAACGATACGCCGGTAACGCCGATCATTTCCGATAACAACATCATCAATGAAAACCGCGGTCGCATGCCGTCTCAGGACAACGCTCCCGTCATTGATGTGAATCAATAACATCCCGCACGAACAAAACCCGCCATGCGCCTTATCAATGAAAAGCTGATGGAATGCCTGTCGTTACGGCATCGAAGCTGCTTTTTAGCGGCGCGCGATTGCAACAAGATGCGCACTCTGCGCGACCTTGACGCCGCAGAGGAGCTGTATTTTAAATTATGATGCGACTTTGTTTTGAACGACCTTTACGACCCGCCCCTCCGCTCCTTCGCGACCCGTGGCCGCTAGTTAAGATCCCAAGACATGGTTGCCGATCAAACCCTCGCGCGGCGACGCGCTGGGATGACGCCATGAATAGGAGACCGACGAATGGCTACAGGCGCTGTAAAATGGTTTAACGCCACTAAAGGATATGGATTTATCGCCCCTGACGATGGCGGAAAGGACGTGTTCGTACATATTTCCGCAGTGAAGGAAGCCGGCATGCCCGACCTACAGGAAGGCCAACGCATTTCATACGAGCTCGTGGATCAGCGCGGCAAAACCTCCGCCGGCAATCTCAAGGCGGAATAATTCTGCTCGCAATTGTTTCGTAAAAACCGCCGCAGGAATGCGGCGGTTTTTTTCCCTACGCCACGCCCGCGCGAATGTGCGCGTGTTTTTCTATAGAAGGTTTTTCAAACTGCCGCTCGACGCATAATCACGCCGCACCGCCGCGCCCCGACAATTGATCCGTGTGCGCCAACTCATCGCTATTTCCCGCAACCGCATTGTCGCTGCGTATCAAACTGTTCCACAACTCCGTCAATTGCGCACGCAACGCGTAATGCGCATCATCCACGAGCTCCGGCCGCGACGAAAGGCATTTCGACATCCAGATGATCGCCGTTTCCAGCCGATCGGCCGCGGTTGACACTTCATAAAGGCGCAATAGCTCGCAGTCCCCCCGGACTCGCCGACAAAGCTCAAGGGCCTGCGCGATTTCGCCTTCGCCTGACGGACACTCGTCAGCGCTTTTGCAGCCTTCCACGAACCGTTCTAGCTCGGACACATCGCGCTTGATCGCCCGGTGCGCAACGCCAATTGCGACCCGCCCCTCAATCCCTCCTTCGGTATTATCTACGCTATTGTCAGCGATCGTGCGTTCCAAATCCTGTTTCGTTTGCAGCAACTCGATGAAAATCTTGCGCCGCGACATCTGAACATTGACGCGCGCAACAAGGGTGTGCATGTCAACTGGTTTGCAAACATAATCATTGGCGCCCAGGTGCAGCGCCCGAATTACTGTTTTTGACTCGGTGCTGGAGGACACGACCAAAATGGGCAATTCAATCAATCCGTGCCCGGTGCGCATGATTTCAAGCGCCTCCAGTCCGCTTATTCCCGATAAGGACAAATCAAGCAGCACAAGCGCATATTGATTTTTCAACATCAGCCTTAGCGCCTCTTCGGCGCTCGCCGCTTCGCATACGCGATAACCAGATTTTTTCAGGTAAAGACCGAGCAGCGCCCGAGCATCTTCGCAATCGTCGACGATCAGTATCTCTTCATTCATTTCATTCCTCCGCATTTTCCTGAACAATGGCTGTCACAAGGCCGGATTTTTCGGCAGCGTCGCCGTAAAAAGAGACGAGTCCTCCGGCGAGACGGAATCGATACGCCGCTTGAGCCTTTTCCATGCCGATCGCGCGTCCCGCACCGCTTCCGCGCTGGTCGCATGCGGCGTAACGAACAAAGCGCGCAGCGCGAATTCGAGGCCTCTCGCGCACTCGCTTATGTCTCGAAAACCAATGCTGCCACTGCTGCCTTTCACCCTGTGGGCAAGGTCAATCGCCTTTGAAATCGGCTCAACGTCGCCGCAAAACTCCGGCTCCAGCAAGTCGATGCATGCGGCAATCGCCGCCGCCTCCTTACGCAGGGTTTGGCAATGCTTCACGACAAGCGCTCTTAATTCATTCTGCATGAGCCACCCCATCTCCACCATGCATGGAGCGCCAAAGCTGCAAAATCTGATCTGGCAAGGCGAGCGGATCGAAGGGTTTCGAAATGACCCCCGCGGCGCCCAGCGCTTTCAATTTTTCGACTTCGTCCGCCTGGACTTTCGCCGTCATGAAGATCACCGGCGTCTCGCGGAGTGGCGGCTTTTCGCGCAGTCGCGACAATAATGTCGGTCCGTCCATCCCCGGTATCATGACGTCCAAGAGCAGCAGGTCCGGCTCAAACACCGGCGCTTGTGCAAGCGCAGCCAGGCCGTCCGGGCAAATATCCAACTGAAACCCGCCGATCCGCGTCAATGCGATTTCCGTCACCGCGCGAATGTCGGGTTCATCCTCTACATAAGTAATTCTCTTCAGCGTGTTCTTCACGGCGTTCTCCCTTGCCGTTTCTAGCTGAGTACGAAAGGGTGGTGTTCGTTCCCTCTTGAAAAATCATTGCCGCCATTATCGCGATGCGCAATTCGTTCCGCTTGAAGCAACTCCCCCAACGCGAGGCTGGCGCTCCGCGCCAGAGGAATGCGCCCGTGGCGATGCGCCCGACAATTCCGCCGCCTCCTGAAGTTATACCGTGCACAGATAATAAAGATTTAATTTTTGACTTGTGCGTGCTTATTATCTACCAATTTCACTTTTATTGCTTTTTTCCATTCTATATTTTTACTTTTTTCCGAGTAAAGAAACGAAATTCACAATGCAAAATCCGCCCTTACGCGCCAGCGCCGCCACGCGGCGCTGCATCAATATTTGTTATTCTGCAAATGTGAATTTATCCGCTCACTGTCTTTTTATACTTCTCGCCCATAGTTCAGCTAATCGTCGCGAATTTGCGAGAATATGGAGCCAAACATTATGCCGACTTGTCTCAACCGCATTACCTATGTCGACGACGAGCCGGATATCCGCGCCGTCGCCGTCCTCGCGCTCGAAAAACTGGGCGGCTATGTTGTTGACGCCTGCCAGGACGGGCATGACGCCCTTGAGCGCGCATCTGACTTTCATCCGGATTTGATCCTTCTCGATGTCATGATGCCGAAGCTTGACGGTGAGACCGTCTTGCAACGCCTCAAGGCTTTGCCGTGTCTTGACGACACGCCAATCGCCTTCGTTACGGCCAAAGCGCAAGCCTCGGATATCGAGCGATACCTCATGATTGGCGCAAACGGCGTTATTCCAAAACCGTTCGACCCGGTCATGCTGCCGCAACGCGCCCACCATATTTGGCGCAACTATCATCAACGGTGATGAAAATGCGGAGCGAACTGCGCGCTGTGACTGAACGCTATTGCGAGACGCTTGCACTCAAAGCCGAGAGTCTGCGCGTCCTTATTATGAGGCAGCATGCCGCCAACGCGGCGCCGTCCCGCCGGGACTTGCAAAGCATCACGCGCCTCATAGCGGATATCCGGGGCGGTAGCGGGACGTTCGGATTCCATGAGGTTTTCTTGAAGGCTGATCGGCTTGAGCAGGCCTTTATCGACGCCGACGACAGCACAAATCACCCGCAACGAGAGATCGTCATAAACGGCCTGCGCGATCTAATGGACGTTATCAAGACGCTTTCACTCGACAACTCGCGCCTACATAAAGCGCCTCTGGATTCATTCAAAGTCGCGCCGGCAACCCTGATGGCCGCGAATGCGCAGCCAGCGGGAGATCGAAATAGAAAACCGTTCCCAGACCGACGCGGCTCCAATAGGCGATCGTCCCGCCATGATGAGCAACGATTGACTGGCTGATATTGAGCCCGAGACCAGCGCCGCCATGCCGCCGCGTGTCGGCGGAATCCGCCTGCGCAAAACGCTGGAAGATACGCCGGCGAAATTCCGCCGGTATGCCTGCGCCGTGATCAATGACGGCAATGCGCACGCTTCCCTTTCTGAGGTTTGCACGAAGGCGAATGGGCGCGCCCGGCGGTGAAAATTTGAGCGCGTTCGACACAAGGTTCGCCAGGACTTGCAGCAACCGACCACGGTCTCCGGTTATCTGCACATCGGGCGCCGGCCCCGCAGTCTCGATCCTTTTGCCTTCCCGAGCGCCGTAGGCGGCGTTCTCGGCAGCCGCCTCTTCCAGAAGCTCCCGCACCGAAACCGGCTCACACGCTATCTCGAGGCCTTCCTTATCCAGCTTTCCGATATAAAGAATGTCATTGATCAACCGCAGAAGCCTGCCGCAATTCTGATATCCTATTTCAACCATACGCGCCGCCTCCTCGGGCAGCGCACCCGTTGCGCCGCCGCGAATAAGAGCGAGCGCGCCTTGCACGGAGGTTATCGGCGTTCTCAGCTCGTGGCTTACTGTCGAGACAAACTCATCCTTTATCGTCTGTATGCGATTCTCCTCGGTCACGTCGCGACTGATCCCGACGAGCCCGCGCAAGGCGCCCCCATCCCCGCCCTTGATTGCCGAGATGTTTACCGAGAAAAATCGGGCTTCACCCTCAGGACCAGCAACTTGCCTGGTTGCTGTTACATGCGCCTCACCGCGCTCAAGAATATCGCGCTCCGCATCACTCCAAATTTTGGCTTTATCCGCCGGCAAAATCTGGCTTAGCGTTTTCCCAATCGCCGTTTCAGCGCTTTCGATATTCAAAAGCTGCGCCTCTTTGTCGTTAAGGCGCGTATAGGCGCCCGATACATTCTTGAAAAAAACGCCATCCGAAATAGATCGCATCAGATCGTGAAACATGGTGCGCTCGTGCCGCAGCGCCCGTTCCAGCTTGTGATAACTGACGCCATTATTGACCATGCTCAACAGCGCGCGCTCATCCCATGGTTTTGTGAGATAACCGAATATTTTCCCTTCGTTTACCGCACGCACCACGTCGTCCAGATCCGCATAACCCGTAACCAGAATTCTCGCGGCGCTCGATAAGCGCCTGGCCTTTGCAAAGAATTCGCTGCCAGTCATGTGCGGCATGCGCTGGTCGCACAATATCACCGATAAGCAACTCTCATCCTGCAGCAGCTTCAATGCTGCTTGGGGCGAAGATTCCGATATGACGGAAAAATTCTCCTCGAGAATATCGGTCAACGCATCAATGATGTTAATCTCATCATCGACAATCATCACCCTTTTCGTTTCAGGCAGCTGTTCGGGATTCACTGATCTGCTCCGCCAGGTTCAATGGCAATTCGACAATGAATTCAGCACCGCCGGCTGCACGGTTTCGCACGTCAATCGATCCTTTGTGTCGATCAATGATCTGATAGCTGACAGCGAGGCCGAGGCCGGTGCCTTTGCCAACGTCTTTCGTTGTAAAGAAGGGTTCGAAAATACGCTCCAGAACTTCATCGGGAATGCCCGGCCCGCTGTCGGCGACGCTCAAGCGAAACATTTTGTCCGTCCGCACGGTCGCGACGCACACCTCGCCAGCTTCGCCGATAGCGTCGAGCGCGTTCGTCAAAAGATTTAAAATCACCTGATTGATCAATCCGGGCGCGCAATACAACACGGAGTCTTCAGCGTGCTCGACCACCAGTTTGCGATTACCGGTGCAACGGTGCCGAACGATAGGCAGGGTTGCCTCGATACACTCTTGGACATTCGCTAGCTTGAATTCGCCTTTGTCGCGACGCGAAAACGATCGCAGTTTGACGATCAGATCAGCAACGCGTTCAAGCCCCTCAACCGCTTGGGCCGCACGCTGCTTCGCCTTCTCCAGCCTGGTCATATCCGGCGCGGCGCCGATGTCGCACAGCTCGCGCCCGAAACGCTCCAAGTTATCTGCAATGCGGCGCAAATGGGAAAGGGAGTAGGAGAGCGGATTATTGATCTCGTGGGCGATGCCCGCCACCAGCGCGCCAAGCGACGCCATTTTTGCGGATTGAACGAGCTGCGATTGGGTTTCTTTGAGTTCGCAATTGGCGGCTTCGAGCTCCTTGGCGAGCGCCGCTTGCTTCAAGGCCGCGGCCCGCTCGGTTTGCGCCTGAACGACTTCAAGCTCCTTCCGGCGAAATTGGGCGAGGATGCGCTCATGCTCATCATGCAGGAGCTTCCTGCGCAGCAACGCGCGGATACGCGCCCTCAAAATCACCGTGTCATTCGACTTTTTGACGAAATCATCCGCGCCAGCCTCAAGCGCACGCATCATTTCATCTTTCGCCTCTTGGCTGGTCACCATAAGGATCGGCAACGACCGATGTTGCTCACGCCGGATAACATCCAGCCGCCGGCACAATTCAATCCCATCCATTTTCGGCATGACCAGATCAAGTATGATGCAGTCGATTTCGTCGCGGTCGCAGCCTTGGGTAGCGGTCGATTGCGCCACGCTTTTTTCTATCAGCGAGAGAGCATCGCGCCCGTTTGTCGCCTTGAGTACTCGGCACCCTTCTGACTCCAGCTCATGCTCGAGGAATGTGAGATAAGTCACGCTATCATCCACAAGCAATATTGTCTGTGAGCGGAAATGTTCCGTATTGTTTGGCGACAGAAATGGGCTGTTTCGCGATGAGCGCAATAACGACTCCACCCGCGCGAGCAATAGCGCGTCATCGACAGTTTTTCTGATATAATCATCTGCGCCGCTTTCAAGGCCGCGCCGCTCAACGTCGGCTTCGTCTTCTTGCGTGAGCAGCAAAACCGGCACCGACTCAATGCCGCTGCGCATCTTGATCTGGCGACACAACTCAACGCCGCTGATGCCGGGGAGGTGGTAATCAAGGATGACTAACCCCGGGCGTTTGCGTCGCAGACACTCAAGCGCCTGCTCCGCGTTCGCCGAACGCTCCACATCATAGCCGGCATCCTGCAGCAGTATTTCCAGCTTAAGCGCCTGGGTGTCGGAGTCTTCCACCAGGTGAATTGTTTTGCGTTCGTTCATGACGCGACCGTCAAACGCTCAACAGCGAGGGCGCGCAGCCGCGGGGCGATGTCCGGCAACGGCAACACGGCCGAGACCGCCCCTTGCCGAATCGCCGCCGCCGGCATTCCGAAAACCGCCGCCGTGGACTCATCTTCTGCAATTGCAAATCCGCCCGCACAGAAAATTTCACGAAGCCCAGCGGCGCCGTCATCCCCCATGCCCGTCAGCAGGACGCCTGCGCATGCCGCCCCGTATTCCGCCGTCAGCGACCGAAACAGAACGGTTCCCGACGGCCGTTGAGAAGCGACCGGCGCCGCATCACAAAGCCAACTCCGCCCGTTGGCGACTTCCAGATGAACACTCGCGGGCGCAACATGAACGGCGCCCGGCACTGGCCGCGCGCCATGCGAGGCGGTAACGACTGGCATCGGCGACAGCCCGTCCAGCCAGTTCACGAAACAGTCGTGAAAAGACGCCGCCATATGCTGAACAAGAAAAACAGGAACAGGAAAATTGTCGCCAAGTCTGGTCAGTATCTCGACCAGCGCATTCGGCCCGCCCGTTGACGCGACAAGCCCGACCGCCGCCACGCCGGAATGACGCGAACGCACGGCTGAAGGCGGCGTTCCCGACAGCGCCTCTGGCGCGCGAAACCGCCGCCGGCGGACCAGTTTCAACTCGCTCATCAACAAGATCTGACGGCACAAGCGCTCGGAGATCTGCGACAGACCGGCGCTTTCCGAAGCGCGCGGCTTTTCGACGACAGACACGGCGCCGGCGCGCAACGCATCAAAAGACATATTCGCCCGGCTCGCCTCGCGCGCCGCGACCACGACAATTGGCGTTGGCCGGCGGCGCATAATCTGTTCCGTCGTTTCAATTCCGCTCACCCCTGGCAAACGGATATCCATGGTTATTACGTCTGGCTCCAACCGCTCCAGGCATTGCAGCGCCGCCTCTCCGGAGCTGACCGCGCCGACAGATTGCAGGCGTGGGTGACTGGCGACGATGGATTGCAACAATCGTCTTTGAACCGGAGAATCCTCGACAATCATTACACGGATTTTTTTATTCCCTGCCAGCATCACACCAACCGTTCGATTGTTTTCAACAAGGCGTTTTGATCGAATCGCTGTTTTACAACATAGGCATCGGCACCAAGCTCGAGCCCCCTTCTCCGATCGGCCTCATCATTGCGCGACGTCACGAGGAGCACCGGGATATGGGTGAGCATCGGATCTTTTTTCATTGACGACAGCAAATCAAAGCCGTTCAGCCTTGGCATTTCAATATCCGACACAACGAGGTCTGCGGCCTCCCGTCGCAGCTCTCGCAGGGCATCGGCGCCGTCGACGCTAAGCCGCACATCATAGCCATTTGCTTCCAGAATGCTCTTTTCCAATGTCCGTGTCGTGATGGAATCATCGACAACAAGAATGGAAATTCGTGCGGCTCTTGCATCCACGCCGGGCATTCGCATCATGCACCTCGCGTCGGCCTGCCGATAAACGTCTATGAGCGCACCCGGATCGAGAACGGGAACAACCGTGTCTGTCTTGAGCACGACACCGCCTGCGACGCAGCCTGCCTTATCAGGATGGAGATGCAGGTCGCGGATGACGCCTTCCAGAATTTCAAAAACCGCATCGACAACGACGCCAAAACGGCCACTGTCACTCTCAAGCTCGACCACCATGATGCGCCCGACCTCGCCATCCAGTTCCGGGCCGCCGCGCTCCAACAGAAATTCGAGCGGCGCAAGCGCCATAGGAGGGGCGCTGCCATCGGTCGCATGCGCCCGCCCGTCTATCGTCTGGATATCGCCGCAACTTATCCTCCGTATTCGTTTTATCTGCGACACAGGAAAAGCAGCGACCCGCCCCGCGCTTTCGACCAGCGCCAGGCGCGTAATCAGGGTTGACGCGACCGTCTTAAGCGTCACGCGCAGACCGCAAGGCTCGCGCGAGGCGACGGTCAGTCCGCCGCCAAGCCTCTGCACCGCATCGCTCACGACCGACAAACCCATCCCGCGACCGGCGACTTCATTGACGGATTCCTCCGTCGATAGGCCTGGCTGCATGATCAACGACGCTAAATAGGCGTCGCCGGCCGGCCCTTGAGCCGGCGCATCCATCAGCCCGCATTCTCTGGCGCGCTGGAAAATGCGCTCCTTGTCGAATCCGCGACCGTCATCTTCAACGGTAAAAACGAGACCGGCGCCGTTAGCGCTGATGTCAAACAGAATATTTCCCTCATCGGGCTTGCCTGCGCGCCGACGCTCCTCCGGCGGTTCGATCCCATGGTGCACCGCGTTTCGAAGAAGATGCATGACGGGGTCTTTAAGGCGCAGCAAAACATTGCGATCAGCCGATAATTCAAGCCCGCGGATAGCGATAT
This sequence comes from uncultured Parvularculaceae bacterium, assembly GCA_947259375.1. GTDB lineage: Bacteria > Pseudomonadota > Alphaproteobacteria > Caulobacterales > Parvularculaceae > Hyphococcus. The sequence continues at coordinate 53,860 of CAMYLZ010000017.1, forward strand.
TGACGCGCTTTCCCTCTTGTCGCGCAATGTCGCGAATGATCCTGCCCGAGGCGCCAAACACCTCCCCAGCCGGCGCCGTTTGGAGCCGGCCTAACTGTTCTTGAAGGCTCCGGCCCAGCCGCCGCGTGCGCCACAAATGTGCGCGCTGACGGGCAATTGCATCCTGAATCGATTGCTCAACATCTTTTCGGGCTTTCGTGTCGCCGCTCGCCCGCCCAACCTTGCGCCCGGCGGCCGCCTGCTCTTTCAATTGTTCGTCAACGCGCACAAATAACCGAAGCGTGTCGTTTTGCGATTCCAATTCTCCAAGGATTTCCGACGAGCACTGAACGAGTTCGTCGAAACTCTGCGTGGAAACACGCGTCAAATCCTGCACGGCAAGCGGCGTGGGCTCTTCATGCAATGTTGTCGGCGCGCCGGATCCATCCCCGCCCCGCAGGTCATTTACAAAGCGGCTCGCCCGGCCCGGCGCGGGCTTTGCAGCGCCCTGCAAAATGGCCGCCGCAGCATCTTCAATCCGATCCAGCGCAGAGCGGACAGTGGCAATTTCTTCGGCGCCCAAATCCCTGCCCTGCGCCTGATGATCTTCAATTAATCCCTCAAGAGCGTGCGCGAGTTCTTCGACCGGGCGCATGCCAACAGCGCGCGCTGCGCCCTTCAAACTGTGAAGGCGCCGGTAAAGCTCGACAACATCAAGAGCCGGTCCTTGCAACCCAGCAGTCTCATAAGCGTCGAGCATCGCACGCGCCGCCGCGATATGGTCCCGATGCTCTGCATTGAATGCAGAAAGAAGCTTTGCCTGCAACTCTTTCACGACACGACATACCTGTTGACGGATTGCTGCAGTTGCTGACTGAGGGCATTGAGATTTGATGTCGCGCCTTCAAGACTGCGCGTGCCTTCAGCAACGTCGCTACTAGAATTGCGAATGTCGTCGATCGCTTGCGACACCTGTTCAATGCCGATTTGCTGCTGATTAGTCGCCGCGATGATTTGCTCGAAGGTCTGAATGCTTGTCTCGATATTCTCAACGAGCGTTTCAATGGTTGCTTTCATCTGTTCGGACTGGCGCTTGCCGGTCTCGGTTCGTTTGACCGCCTCTTCCGTTTGCATGACCGATGCGTTGATCCCTTCCTGAATTTCTCCAAGGATCGATTGTACCTGCGCCGTTGCTTCCTTTGCCTGGCCGGCGAGGTTTTTCATCTCATCGGCGACGACCGCGAAACTTTGACCTTGCTCTCCGGCGGCGGACGCTTCGATAGCGGCGTTCAGAGCGAGCAGGTTCGAACGCTCGGCGATATCATTTACAGTCGTTATGATGTCGCCGATCGACCGGGTCTTTTCAGTCAACTCAACAACATTTTGCGCAACCGCCGCCGCCTGTTCGCCGATGGCTCCGATAGTGAGATAGGTCGCGCTGACCGCGTCAACGCCCGATTGAGATGCGCTGGATGTCGTCTCGGAGGCTGCCGCGACTTCTTTGGCGCGCTCGGCGATTTGCGCGCCCGATTGCGCGACCTCATTCAATGTCGTCGAGATCTCCTGAACGGCTGAATTTTGCTCACTGGTGCTCGCCGCCTGTTGCGCCACCGACGCCTGGAGCTGCGCCGTCGCGCTGCCGACATTGGTTACCGCCGCCAGGGTCTGTCGTGTGGCGTCCGCCAGGCTATCGGCCATTCCGTTAATCTGAGTCGCGAGCCGCCCGATCTCATCGCGTCCGCGAACCTCAACCCGCTTGGTGAGGTCGCCCTGGCCGACTTTCTCGACAAAAGCGACGAGTGCGTTGAGCGGCGGTGAGATTGACCGATGCAATATGCGGATAGTGGCGAGCGCGGTTAGCGCTGCAGCGCCGATGGCGAACATGAACACGCGCAACACGCTTTCGAACGTGGTGTTTATTCCCTGCCGCGCGGCTTGATCCATTTCCGTAGATCGCGCGACCAATCGGTCAATCTGACCTGAAAACAATGCGCGCTGCCGGTCCAACACTTCCATTTGCGACGGAAGCGCAGAGACATCGCCGCTGTTCAATGTTGTGAACATCCGTTCAACCACAACACCGATATCCGACAGCTTGGCGCTGGTTTGCGACGCTTCTCGTGCGATCGCTCGCCAGTTGTCTTTAACGCCGCTTTTTTCCGCCGCCTCGGCCCGCGCGTTTCCCATAACCACAAGTGCATCGATGAGTTTTTCCGTTTCCCGTCGCGCAAGCTCCCATTCCTGCTGGGCTGCACTGGCGGATTCATTCGACAATCCGCTATGTTCGAGGAAATGCAATGCAATTGCGCGTTCTGTGTGTATGCGCATGTTTTTCTGACTGGAAAAAATCGCCCCCTGAAGCCTAGCAGCCTGCAGGTTCGATTCGACAATATCCGCGCTGCGGTTGCGCAAGCTCCGCATCGAACCGAGCTGGTAAGCGCACAACGCGCCCATCGCGGCTGAAAGCACTAAAAACCCAACCAAAATTCGGGCGCCAATATTCAGCGTCATGCAGGCCTCCTTTTAATGGAATGAAATCGCCGCCAGACCGCGTCTTCATCGACAAGCATGAGACCGTCCGGAAAAACCAGACGGACGATGCTCGAGACATTGTTTCGTTCCGCCCCCGCAGGCGACGCCGAAGCGCGATCAAGGCGAATAATTACGATCTCCTCGTCGACGAGCACCGCCGCCTTTTCTTCACCATGGCGGAGCAGCAAGATTTTGCCGCCATCAGAGGCGGCCGCCTGGCCAGACGCGATGACGGCGAGGTCGAAAACCGTCCAGATATTTCCACGCTCGTAAATCGCCCCCAGGACAGCGCTGTCCTTTATCGGCAGCCACGCCTTTGGGCGGATCGCCGTCACGCCCGCAAGCATTGACATTGGAAAAGCGAACCGCTCGCCATTTGCGCTTATTGCAGCTACATTGATGTATCTTCCGTCACTCACGCGATCGGCCCGCGGCCGTGACGCCAACAGCGCCGTGCGTTCATTTAAAATCGCATCGGCGCGACAAGCGTCGATCTTGAACGCGTCACTCCGCATCAGGCGTCCTCCCGCAAATCGCGCAAATGCATCCGCGCAAGACCGCGCATTTCTCCTGCCGATATGGTTTCTCCTTCGCGCAGCGGCGCTTCCGCCCGACACCCGCGCAGGCTTCGGACGACATTGCGAAAACTGCGGACCGCACAAGCGTCACGCCCAGCGGCCGCGTGCATCTCCCCCATTTGGTAATGGGCGAGCGTAAAATCCGGATCGAGATAAATTGCCCGCTTGAGCGCGTTTTGCGCCTCAGCGGTTTGCGCAAGGTTCAAATACGCGACCGCCGCGAAAAACTGCGCCCCTGGGGCCAGCTGTAACTCCCGCGCATTTTCTTTGTATACTGAAAGCAACGCGTCCCATTCGCCCGCATCCGCGCAGCGCCGAATATATTGCAAAGCGCCCTCACCATGCCGCCCCTTCGCACTCGAGCCGCGCCGCGATTGCAACTCCTTGCGCGCAATGCTCGACTGCCGCTCAACAGCCCCAATCTTGCGGCGCGTGCATGTCGAATCGGACCTCGCCTTGATTGGGCGAGTCCCATCAGCGTTGCGCAAAACCGGGGCCCATTGGCGCATGGCGGCCGGCGCGCCGGCTCCCGCGCGCTTTCGATAAAGCGTGGCGTCAGGCAGGATAACCGGCGCAAATATGTTCGCAATCTCCAAATAAGGCTCCGCATGCCCGGTCACCAACCAGCCTTCTGACGTCAGATTTTCATGCAATGCGTGCAGGATCCGCCGAACGGCGCCGCTGTCGAAATAGATCATGACGTTGCGGCAGAAGATCAGATCGAACGGACCGTCATCGAGCGCGAATTTGCCGGGTTTCAATGTCGCCAAATTATGTCGGCGGAAGGTCACGGATTGCCGATAGCTGTCGCGCAGTCGCCAGCGCGCGCCGTCTGGAACGAAACACTCTTCGCGGAGCGGCGCCGGGATCGAGCGCAAATCCCAGTTGCTGTAAACGGCGCGGGCCGCCTGATCGAGCCGCTGCGCGCAGATATCCGTCGCCAAAATCCTGATCCGGTTGTCATGAAACAGGTCAGGCAAATGCCTTTTGAGCAATATCCCGAGCGTGTATGGCTCAGCGCCATTGGCGCACCCGGCGCACCATATACGGATGCGACGCGACGCGGCCATTGCACGCCATTCCGGAAATAGCAGCGTCGAAATTGCGCGCCATTGCGCCGGGTATCGCCAAAAGAACGTTTCCCCGACGGTTATCGTCTCGATAAGCGCATCCCATTCCTTGCCGCCCTGCGCGCCGTCAAGCGCCGCGCGATAGGCCCTGATGCTGGTCACCCCCCGCCGTATTCATCCGTACCCGCACTCTTTTCGCGAATTCATCGAGACGGGACGTTACATGGGTGAGGCCGGTTGTTTCTGCGACATATGTTGCAAGACAGGCCAGCGCAGATTTCTCGGCTTCCAACGGCGGCATCGCTTGCACTGCGCCTTTCATACAGCCTCGTCGAAGATGTCTCTTCGGCGTTGCTCTTCCTCGAAGAAAAATCTTATGCGTTCGCGCTCGTAACCTCCGAGCAATTGCGCGATATCAAGAAGATGTGCAGCGCCGTCCGGACATGATATTTCCGCGATGACGGCGTCCTTATAAACCTGCCCTTCCGATACGGTTTTGATCTCGCTCGCGGCGCGTTTTGATATCCCTGAAACGCGATCGACGAGCAGGGCTGTTTTCGGAGAAAACGCCTTTAAAACAACGAGATGATCGTATAATTGCAGCGCCTTGACGCAAACGCCGCCAATCAGTGCGTTAAAATTCACCACACTGACGAGTGCGCCGCCAAGCTCGAAGAAACCCGCATGCGCCGGCGCGGACGCCGGCGCGCCGACCAAATGCGGTACCGGCTCTATACTATCGACGTCACCGCGCCGGAGGGCGAAATGCGCACCCCCCGATTCGAACTCGATGAAAACGTCTATCGCCATTTTTTCGCCTGCGTAATTCGATTTAATAATACGCACACTGACCACAAAGACGCGTAGGCATTAACGCCTTATCGTTGATAAAATGTAAGCAACTAAAAATTTTTATTTGTCTCTATAAAGATTCATTATTTTTGACAACGCATCTTTATAACAATGAATAGGAAATACTCTGTTATTTCATTATCTTTTACTTATTTCACATATTGAAAATTTCATCTGCATGCCGGCGGCCCAAACCGTCTCGCGCGGCATGATGATGGCCTCCGCAGGGCAGACCGCCCGCCCGCCGCCGGAGCCAACGATAAGGACAACCGCCGGATACATAAGCGCGCCTGCAGAACTGAAACGGAATTGCCAGCCTCGCGCAGTCCGAAATCACGACCATGCGCCGAGCGGCCAATCGGCGCTGCAAGCGCGCCGAACAGCCATGCGATTGGAAAAATGGCGGACCCGAAAGGATTCGAACCTTTGGCCTCTGCCTTCGGAGGGCAGCGCTCTATCCAGCTGAGCTACGGGTCCTTAGCCGGAAAGCGCGGTTTACGCTATCGCGCCTCATGCGGCAAGACCGGAAACGGCGCGACGACCCGGCGACGCTGATTGCGCCTTTAAATCGCCCGCATCCTGGGCCACATTGTCAGCGATTGACGCCAGCATTCAGCCATTCGAGGGGGGCGCGTAGTCCATGACCATCCGCAACTATCTGACGAGTATATTCGTTGCGCTCAGCGCCGCGCCCGCTTTCGCGCAGGAACCGGCGCCGATCTTTGCCGCCGAGACCGCGACGCCCGCCATGTGGCGCATATCGGACGCGGATTCCGACTATATACTGCTCGGCACTTTTCATGTCCTGCCCAAAGGATTTGACTGGCGCTCCGAAGCGGTAAACGCCGCCTTCGCGAAGGCCGATACGGTCTATTTCGAGATCGAGGCGGACTCGCCCGAGGCGCGCTCGACGGCCGTCAACGTCATGATGACGGAGGGCTTCAACAAGCCGGGCGTCACCCTTTCCGGCATGCTTGACGGCGCCGAGGCGCAAGCACTCAAAACGATCTGCGCTGAACTGGGCCTGCCCTTCGCCGGCGTCGATCCGATGCGGCCTTGGAATGCATTTTTAACGCTCAGCGTGCAGTTCGTTATCAATCAGGGCTTCGACCCGGGGCACGGCGTTGATTCCGTGCTTTTGAAAGAGTCGAGAGCCCGCGGCAAAAATATTCGTTATTTCGAAACGCTAGAAGAACAACTTGCTTTCTTCACCACGCTCGCGCCGGACATTGAGAAAAAGCTGCTTGAAATCACACTCAGGGATTGGGACCAGCAAGCGGCCGCCTTTGACGATTTATTTCGCGCCTGGGCCAGCGGCGATGTCGACTTCATTGACGAGCAGATGAATGACGCAATGCGCGCAGATGCGCCGGAGGTCTATCAAAGGCTGATCGTCGAGCGCAATCTCGCCTGGGCGAATGAGCTTGATGCGGCGCTGAAAAACGAATCCGGCGCAGGGTTCGTCGCTGTGGGCGCAGGCCATCTGGTCGGCGGCGCATATTCGGTGCCGGCGCTGCTCGCGGCAAAAGGATATGACGTCATCCCTTACGGAGAATGGACGTTTGACGGGGCAGCGAACGACAATGAGCCGCGCGCATCGCAGTAGCGTTCATTCAATCTAGCAGACTGGAGCAGCGCCGTAATGCGCCGCCCGGTCGCGCTCAGGCCATATCTGGACTAAACGTCCAGCGACGCCGAAAGGGCGTTATCCTGAATGAATGCGCGGCGCGGCTCGACAATATCACCCATAAGGCGCGAGAAAATGTCGTCGGCGTCATCTGCCTCCTTGATCTTCACCTGCAAAAGCACGCGCGCGTTTTCATCAAGCGTCGTCTCCCAAAGCTGGTCGGGATTCATTTCGCCGAGCCCTTTATAGCGCTGCACCGAGACGCCCTTCTCGCCAGCCGCCAGCGCCGCGCGCAATAGGCTGTTCGGTCCGGTGACGCGCACGCCCTGTTCCTTGCGCACCCATTCTGCCGGTTTCGTAAACGCATCGGCAAGCTCGTTCATGCCGGTCTGGACTTTCTTCGCATCCGCCGACAACAACAAGTCTCGCGTCAGCGCATGGGATTCAAGGACACCGCGCAATTCACGCTCAAACCGATAGCCGCCCTCGCCGTCCGGCGCGCCCGTCCAGCCGCGTTCAAACTCATCCGCAATCATGTCGAGGCGTTCGGCCACCTTGTCGGCGCGCGCTTGCGCTTCGTCGCCATCAGGCGCTTCGCTAAGCGCGCGGGCCAGCGCGGCCTGCACGATAATGTCGCGCGAGAAACGCAACGGAAACTCCTCAATGACGCTGCGTACCTTGCGCGCCTTGGCGATAAGGTCGGCAAGGTCTGGACCGGCAAGCGTCTCGCCGCCATCAAGCACCAACGCCGCATCCGTGATGCCGTCCGCATAGAGATGGTCTTCCAGCGCCGCATCGTCGAGCAGATATTGCTCTGACTTGCCGCGGGAAATTTTATAAAGCGGCGGTTGCGCAATATAGAGATTGCCCCGGCGAATAAGCTCTGGCATCTGCCGGAAGAAAAACGTCAAAAGCAAGGTGCGGATATGCGCGCCGTCGACATCTGCGTCAGTCATGATGACGATCTTGTGATAACGCAGCTTGTCCGGGTTGAAATCATCCCGGCCAACGCCAGTGCCGAGCGCGGTAATCAGCGTACCAATTTCCTGACTTGACAGCATCTTGTCAAAACGCGCGCGTTCGACATTGAGGATCTTGCCGCGCAAGGGAAGCACCGCCTGATTCTCGCGGTTGCGCGCCTGCTTGGCCGAACCGCCGGCCGAGTCACCCTCGACGATGAACAATTCGGCCTTGGCCGGATCGCGTTCCTGGCAGTCGGCGAGTTTGCCCGGCAGCGAAGCGACGTCGAGCGCGGATTTGCGCCGCGTCAGTTCGCGCGCCTTGCGCGCCGCCTCGCGGGCGGCGGCGGCCTCGACAATTTTTTGGACGATGCGCTTGGCCTCGACCGGAGTTTCTTCAAACCACTCGCCGAGCTTTTCATTAACGGCGCCTTCGACAACGGGGCGCACTTCGGACGACACCAGCTTGTCTTTGGTTTGCGACGAGAATTTCGGATCCGGCACCTTGACCGACAAAACGCAGGTCAACCCTTCGCGCGCATCGTCGCCGGAAAGCGAAACCTTTTCCTTTTTTGCGATGCCCGATGTCTGCGCATAGCTGTTGATAATGCGCGTCAAAGCCGCGCGGAAACCGGCAAGGTGCGTGCCGCCATCACGTTGCGGAATGTTGTTGGTGAAGCACAGCACCTTTTCGTGGTAGCTGTCGTTCCACCACATGGCGAGCTCGACAGCGATGCCTTCGCGTTCCGTCACGAAGGAAATCGGCTCACTGAGCAATGAAGATTTCGCGGCGTCGAGATAGCGCACAAATTCCGTGAGCCCGCCATCATAGAGCATATTCTCTTCGCGGATCTCGACATGCCGCTTGTCGATCAGCTTGATGGAGACGCCCGAATTCAAAAACGCCAGCTCGCGCAATCGGTGTTCAAGCGTGTCGAAATCAAACTCCGTGCCGGTGAAGATCGTATCCGATGGCAGGAACGTTACTTCCGTTCCTGACGTAGCCGCATCGCCGACCATTGCGAGATCCGCTTCCGGCTCGCCCATGCGAAAACGCATGGAATGCTCTTTGCCGTCGCGACGGATCCTGAGCTCCAGCCATTCGGAGAGCGCATTAACAACGGAAACCCCGACGCCGTGCAGCCCGCCCGACACCTTGTAGGAATTTTGGTCGAATTTTCCGCCTGCGTGCAATTGAGTCATGATCACTTGCGCAGCGGAAACGCCCTCTTCGGCGTGAATTTGCGTCGGGATGCCGCGGCCATTGTCGGTGACCGTAACCGACCCGTTTTCATTGAGGATAACCTGCACCGTGTCGCAATGGCCAGCCAGCGCCTCGTCGATAGCGTTATCGACGACCTCATAGACCATGTGATGCAATCCCGAGCCGTCATCGGTGTCGCCGATATACATGCCCGGCCGCTTGCGAACGGCGTCGAGCCCTTTAAGGACCTTGATCGAGTCGGCGCCGTACTCTTCATTCGGCGCGGCGTTATTCGCCATGATGCTATCTTTCTCTTATGTCAGTGTTTCATGAAGCGCGCCGTCGCGCGCCTCAAAATGCTGGGCGCGCGCTTCCCACGCCTCAAACAGGGCTTTATCCGTGCCCGTCATAAATGCCTGGAACCCGAGGTCGTCGATAATCGCAAACAAGGCCGCGCGCCGGTCCGGATCGAGATGCGCCGCAATTTCGTCGAGCAGAAGGATCAGCGGCGCGCCCTCGCGACCAGCCGCCAGCGCGCGGGCATTGGCAAGCACCAGGCCGATCAACAGGGCTTTTTGCTCGCCAGTAGAGCAAAGCCGCGCCGGCCGGCCTTTGGCGCGATGCACGGTCTGCAAATCAGAACGATGCGGTCCGGCAAGCGCGCGGCCCGCTTCCGCATCGAGGCGGCGGCATGATCGCAGCTTGTCGGCGAATTCGCGCGCGACCTCCTCAACCGATTGCCGCTCAAGCGCTTGCTCAAGCTCGCCGTCAAGCGATATATCCGCCGCCGGGAAGGCGCCGCTTTCTTCGGTGACCGCGGCGCCAGCGAGGCGCAATGTCATAGCGCGTCGCGCCGCCGCAATCGCGGCGCCGGCTTCGGCCATCTGCGCTTCAACCGCACCAAGCCACTCATCGTCGCGCGCGCCATCCTCAAGCAGGCGCTGGCGCTGACGCATCGCTTGCTCATAAGCCGTCGATCGGCGGCCATGCTGCGCATCATGGGCGAGCGTCATGCGATCGAGAAAACGGCGCCGATCGCCCGCACCCTCCATAAACAAGCGGTCTTGCGCCGGGGTCAGCCACAGGAACCGCAAATGGTCAGCGAAAGCGCCAGGCCCAGAAGCGTCGCCATCATCGATCCGGCAAACGCGGCGCGACGGGCTTGCGGCGTTCGCGCCAACGCCGAACCGGCGCTCATCCTCGCCGTCATCGAGCCGCGCCGACACGGCCCAGCCGCCCGAGCCGCCAATGCGCGGCAACTCATCGAGGCGCGCGCCGCGAACGCCGCGCCCCGGCCCGATCAGCGAAATCGCTTCAAGGATGTTCGTCTTGCCCGCGCCATTGGCGCCCGATATCGCGACCGGCCGCCCGTCGAAACGGATATCCGCCTTTGCGTAAGAGCGAAAATCGGTAATCGTCAGCCGCGTGATGCGCGCGCATTTGCCGGACGCTTCACCAGCAACACCCGCATCATTGTCTCCCCAGCTTGTGACCGCCGCTTCGCTCAAAATCTTACACCCTTAACGGCATCAACACATAAAGCGCACGTTCGTCTTCCTCATCGAGGATGACCGTCGGCGATGACGGATCGGCAAGCCGGAATGTCGCCGTTTCGCCGTCGATCTGCTGCGCCACATCAAGCAGGTAACGCGCGTTGAACCCGATTTCGATCGGATCCCCGCCATAATCGACTGAAAGTTCTTCCAGCGCCGAGCCGGCTTCGGGATTGTTCACCGCGAGCCGCAGCCGGTCCGCCTCAAGCGCCAATTTCACCGAGCGCGTCCGGTCCGCCGACACCGTCGATACGCGATCGACTGCCTGGGCGAAGTCCTTGGTTTCGACACGCAAGACATTGGCGTTGCCTTTCGGGATGACGCGCTCATAGTCCGGGAACGAACCATCGATCAGCTTGGATGTCAGATAACCGGCGCCAAAGCCGAAGCGGACTTTCGCCGCCGATACGGCGATCTCGACATTTTCCTCGGCGTCCTCCAGCAAACGGCCCAGCTCGGCGATCGCCTTGCGCGGTACGATCACGCCCGGCATGGCTCCCGCCCCGTCAGGCAGCGGCGCATCAACGCGCGCCAGCCGATGGCCATCCGTCGCCGCCGCGCGCAATGCCGGCGCATCGCCGTCAGTCACCGCGTGCATATAGACGCCGTTCAGATAATAGCGCGTTTCTTCTTGCGACATGGCGAAGCGCGCCTTGCCAAGCAACCGGCGCAGATCCGAGGTCGGCATCGAAAAACGGGTCTCGAGATCATCCGTCGCGAGGCTCGGGAAATCATCTTCCGGCAGCACCGCCAGCGAAAATTGCGAGCGGCCGGATGAGACTTGCAGCCGGCCCTCTTCCGAGGACAATTCAAGACGAACCTGCGCGCCGTCCGGCAGACGCTTGACGATTTCAAACAGCGTCAACGCCGAAACCGTCGTCGCGCCCTTGGCGGCGACATCCGCCGGCGCTTCTTCGGAGATTTCGATATCGAGATCCGTCGCCGTCAGCGACAAGGCGCCGCCATCCGCCTGCAACAACACATTTGAGAGGATTGGAATCGTATTCCGGCGCTCCACAACGCTTTGCACATGCCCCAGCGCCTTTGCCAAGGCGGTCCGTTCTATCGTGACTTTCATCCGGAATGCTCTCTTAAAAAAAGGTGTTCAGCGCCCTCGTTTCGCGCGGTTGGTCGGTCTTTAAATTTGGCGACGGCGCGCCTTTGCAAAACGCTTGAAAGCGCTCCCTCCCGGCGATGCCGGCGCAGCGAATCGCCGTGCGGAAATCCGATCGTCAGTATAGCCGAAACGGCCCCCAAAAAGCTAGCGCCGAGGCTGAAATCCAGCCCCGGCGCCGACACTCTAGAATACTGTTTTTTATTGGCTTTTTGAACGCCGAATTTTACCCTTCCAGGGCCTCGCGGATACGGCGCACACCATCCTGAAACGCCTTGTCGCGCTCAATCAAAGCCTGGGCCCGACGAAAAGAACTCATGACCGTCGTATGGTCGCGCTTGAGCGCTTTGCCGATCCGCGGGAAGGACTCTTTCAGCACCTCGCGCGCACACCACACCACCGCATGGCGGGCCCGCACAATGCGTTGCGGCTGGGCGCGGCCGGTCATGTCCTCAAGCTTCAACCCGAACGCTTCGGCGCCGGCGGCGATCGCATCGTCAATCGTGGCCACCCGCTTACGGTCCTCAAGACGCGATTTCAGCGTGGTTTTCGCCTCGTCGAGGTCCACAACAACATCCTCGCCGCCATACATCAACAAAAGCTGGTTCAGCGCGCCGATGGTCTCGCGCGTGCTTTGCGAAAAGGTCCGCGCGATAAACGCCAACGCATCATCCGTAACCGTGCATTTCGCCGTGCTGTTCTCTAGCCGCTTTTGCAACACAACCATACGCAGCGGTTCGTCGCCAGGATGGATCGGCGCGCAAATGCCGCCGGCGAGCCGGTCCGCAATCCGCTGATTGATCCCCGCTTCCACCAGCTTGGCGGGCGGAAGCTCGCCGGCAATGACAACCTGTTTACCGCTGTCCAGCGCCGCATCGATCACAATCAGCAATTCTTCCTGGGTGCGGTTCTTGCCGCTGAGAAAATGAATGTCGTCAAAAGCAAGATAGTCATGCGCCAAAAGCGCCTTGTGCAGCGCCTGCGTCGAATTCGCCCATACCGCGCTGACGCAGGCATTGACGAGATTGTTATAGGTTACATAGCCGGCCGCGCCGCGATCGCCCGCGCGCTCCCATTCATGCGCGGCCGCTTGCAGCAAATGCGTCTTGCCGACGCCAGACGGCCCATAAAAATAAATCAGCTCTTTTGGGCGACCTTCCGACAACGCCTCCTGAGCCGCCGCCCAAGCGATGCGATTGGACGGCGCCACGGCAAAAGCGTCAAACGTCCGGCGCGGGTCGAGCGCCGTCGCCAGCCCGTCAAACGCGGCTTCCTTTTCGTCGCCGGGACGCGCTTGCGCGCCATTGGCGACAGGCGTCATTGCAGACGGCGCAGCCGCAGGCGCCGCCGCGGCGAAACCGCCATTTGCCGCGCGTTTTTCTTCCTGCGCGTCGATGCGCGCCGCATGCGCGCTCAGATTTTTGAGGACCGTCAGGCGCATATTCCGGAACGGCCCGACTTCGCGCCGCCAGGTTTCCGCCAGCACGGGAAAAAAGCGGTGATCGAGCATATCGCGCTTGGCTTCGGTCGCGGTCGCGAGCGTGACGCAATCATCGCTCAACTCCGCCAGCCCCAGATCGACAAACCAGGATTTGTATTTTGCGTCGCCCACTCGCGAACGCAGCGCCGCATGATAACGTTTGAAAATTTCAGTGTGTGAATGCCCGCCAAATGCCTCGCGTTCCAACATTGTCTGATTGTTTTCCATTTCCGCCGCCCAAGAATTCAGTCAAATTTGTTCCCTGCGCGCGCCAATACAAAATGCGCCGCGCGCAGCCACTTTCATTTTTTTAATTTTCCGACGATATGCCGCCGGTGCGCTGAACGCCGCCTAAAGGAGCAAGAAGCGCGCTTCTAAAATAGTGCGTGTAAGGAATAACCCCCGGAAATGATCGCTCTTCATCCTGCTTATCCCCGACCTAACAAGCACTAACAGCCACACGCTTACACGTCAGCCGTCTCGCCAGAAACGATATCGGCTGACTGAAAACACTGCTCAAACTAAACTGATTTTGCGGAAAATCATCCGCATCCGTCGTAATGACTATACCCAGTGTAGATAAACTCAAAGGCGAGCGTCAAGCATTGATTCGCCTTTTTGTGTCGAAATTTTTACACTCATTAAGGATACAAACCCCAGTGAAAATAATGCTTCCAGCAAAAACAACTCTTTAGGTTGCGAAATGCACTATGCGCGTTAATGCGCAAATTTTGCCCTGGCAAATTGTGCGCCTGCGCGCTGCAAATGCGCGCATGAGCGCGGCGTGCAAGCGCAACGCCGCGACGCGAAACAAAAGCCGTACTAGAAAACTGGAGAGTGTCGGTTACGCAGCCAGCGCTTTAATGCGCGACGAAAGACGCGACAATTTACGAGACACCGTAGCCTTGTGATAGATGCCCTTGGTAACGGCGCGGTGCAGCTCAGGTTGCACCGCTTTGAACGCAGCGTCGGCCGCACTTTTGTCGCCTGACGCAATCGCTTCCTCCACCTTGCGCAGGAACGTGCGCACGCGCGAGCGGCGCGACTTGTTCACGAGCGTGCGGCGCTCGATCTTGCGAACCATTTTCTTGGCGGAGGTGGTATTAGCCATTGCTGTCGTCACTCAAGGTTTATTGCCGCCCGGCGGCGGCGAGAGCGGCGGTATATAGCGGCGGGATGAGGGGCCGTCAACACGCGAAACCGCCCTATTTCACAGGATTTCTCATCGCTGACAGCCCCCGCAGAAAAAGGTCGACCGCCCACTTTGAATAAAGCGTGAAATATCGCCGCCGCACCGCCGGCAGGCCCGCCCCTCCCGGTCGTATACGTCAAACCGGTGCTGGAAATAGCCGAGCGCGCCATCCGTAGCGGCGAAGTCGCGCAAACTCGACCCGCCCGCCTCAATCGCCTCGCGCAGCACCTTCACAATCGCCTGATGGAGCCGTTCGCCGCGCATTCCGGGCACGGTTGCGGCTTGCCGACGCGGCGACAGGCGCGCCCTGTAGAGCGCCTCACACACATAAATATTGCCGAGCCCCGCGATCACGCGCTGATCCAGCAACGCCGCCTTAATCGGCGCCTTCCTGCCGCGCAGCGCCGCGTTGAGCGTTTCAGCGGAAAACTCATTGCCCAGGGGCTCGGGGCCCATGCCGGCGAAATGCCGCGAAGTTTCAAGCCTATCCGGGCCGGAAAGGTCCATGAAGCCAAAGCGGCGCGGATCGTTGAAGGTGACGCGCGCCAGCCCGGCGTCGCGCATGTGAAACACCACATGATCGTGATTGGGGTTAACGCCGCTATCACGCGCCGGCTCGGCGCCGGCCTTGATGGTAAAGCGGCCGGACATGCCGAGATGCATGATCAGATGCTCGCCGGTCGACAGGCTGGCGACAAGATATTTGCCGCGCCGGCCCAGCGCATCGACCCGGGCGCCGGTCAGCCGCTCAGCAAAATTTTCCGGAAAAGGAAAGCGCAGATCCGGGCGGCGCAATTCGACCCGTGCGAAATGCGCGCCTTCCATAATCGGGGACAAGCCCCGGCGGACCGTTTCGACTTCGGGCAGCTCAGGCACTTGGACACCCTCCGCTAGAATATGCAAAACCCTGTAAATATTGATGCATTAAGATTTCAGCCTGTTCTGTGAAGAGAAATTTGACCCAAGCAAAACATTAAAGATAAGCTGTCATTTGATTTTTCAGAGGGGCATCATGACAGACCAAACAACGCCGCCGGCGACCGGCGAGGCGCTGAGCGTGCGCAATAATTCCACCATTCTGCCGATGTTGTGGATCGGGTTCTACACGACAATGCTGAATATCGTCACGCTGACCCTGTTTCGATTTTGGGGCCGCACCCATTTTCGCCGCCGGTTATGGGCCGACACCAAAATCGGCGACGAACCGCTGGAATATACCGGCAAAGGCCTGGAGCTGTTCATCGGCTTCCTGATCGCGATTTTCACCCTCATGGCGCCATTCGTCGCCATCATCCTCGCGGTGCAGTTCTTCCTCGGGCCGGACACGCTATTTTTGGCGCTTGTCCCGCTGCTGCTCTACCTTTTTCTGTTCGTCATCCTGGGCGTCGCGATCTTTCTGGCGCGCCGCTATCATCTGTCACGCACGCGGCTGCGCGGCATTCGTTTTGCGCAGACCGGCTCGGCATGGGGATATGGCTTCGCAACCCTCGGTTATATCTTGCTAACCGGCGTCACGTTTGGCTGGTTCGGGCCGGCGGCGCGCATCCGGCTTTCGCGCCGGCTGTGGAAAGGGGCGTTTTTCGGCAGCGAGCAGTTTCGCTTCGAGGATACGCCGGAGGCGCTCGCTGAGCCGGTTTATCAAAGTTTCGCCCTCGCCTGGTTCGGCGGCGGTCTCGCCTATATTGCGTGGATCGCCTGGCTTGCGACCAGCGGGGCCGCCGATATTACGGCGGTTCAGGATATCGACGCCCTCATCAGGCTTTACGCCTCGATTATTCCACTGGTCATCATCGTTGGCCTGTTCGTGTGCTGGCACGAAGCGGTGATGATCCGCCGCATTGTCAAAAGCCTGTCTATTGGCGGCGCAAAACTGTCATCGCGGATTTCCGCATTCGATATTCTCGAACTCGCCGTCACCAACACCTTGCTGCTGGTCTTCACGCTCGGTTTCGGCTTCATGGCGGGGCAGATGCGGGTCTGGAAGCGCATCGCCAACCGCATGGAGCTCGATGGCGAGATTGACTTCGCCAGTATCGAACAATCGACGGTCGAAGCGCCGAAACAGGGCGAAGGGCTGGCCGACGGTCTCGACATCATATCGAACTTCTAATGCGCGCCGACCCTGAGACCGACGCTGAGACCGACCCTGATCAAGCACTTGAAGGCAGTGTCTTTGCAGGCGACTTCTTCGACGGCAAAGTCGGTGAAAAGCAGCGCGCGCAAGTGGTTATTGGCGCCGCCGGCCTCAACATCACAACGGTGCGCGCCACAGCGCATTGGCCTTATGCGGATCTGGCGATCGACCGCGCCCAGGCGGAGACAATCCGCATCGGCAATCGCCGCCATGAAGGTGCGGTGCTGATCTTGCCGCGCGCGGCGGCGCCGGCCCTTGAGGCCGCCGCACCCGAAACTTACACCGGCGTGCAAGCGCGCCGGCGCACTGCCGCCCTGATCGCGTCACTCGTCGGCGGCGCCAGCGTCGTCGCGGCTGGCTTGTTCATCGGCGTGCCGGCCGCCGCAGGTCCGCTCGCGCGCGCGACGCCAGCACAATTCGAACAACGGATCGGCCATAATCTTGCGGCGCAGATCACCACATTCATGAAACCATGCGGCGATGACGCCGCCACCGCCCGCATCGCCCAAACCATCAACGACATGGCCGAGGCTGGCGACGCCGGGTTTCCCATCACGTTCCGTTTTGTCGATTCACGCGCGCCAAACGCCTTTGCGCTGCCCGGCGGCCAGGTGATGGCGACCTCCGGCCTGCTTGCCGCGATCGGCGACGATCAGGAGGCGTTTTTCGCGGTCATGGCTCATGAAATCGGCCATGTGCGCGCCCGCGACGGCATGCAAGCGGTCTATCGCAATGCGGGGCTGGGCATGGCGCTGGAATTCATCACCGGCGGTTCCGGCGTCGCGCAACAATTGGTGCTTGTCGGCGGCCAGCTCAATCAATTGCGCCATACCCGTCGCCAGGAAGCGGCGGCCGATGCGGCGGCGGCGGAGATCATGATTGCGGCGGATATGGACCCGGCGGCGCTTGCGCGCGCATTCGACGCGATCACGCGCCACGCCAGCAAGATCGAAGACAGTAAAAGCAAAAAGAAAGAGCCCGCCAAAAGCAGCAAAGCCCTGCCCTCCTGGTTGCGCTCACATCCGCAAACCGAGGGCCGCAAGGAATTCGCATTAAGCCAGGCGAAGGCCGGCGGCCCGCCGCCATTGCCCGCGGCGGAATGGCGCCAGGCTTCATCGGCGTGCAATGAAGCGGCGACGCAAAACAGCGCGCCCGATGCAACGGCGGAAAAATAAAAAAACCCCGGCATTCAAGCCGGGGTTTTTCAAGCCAGATGAAATGCGACCTGCTTATTCCTTGGTTTCGTTCTCTTGCAGCGCGGCGCCGAGAATGTCGCCGAGCGAAGCGCCGGAGTCGGCGGAACCGAACTGCGCAACCGCTTCTTTTTCTTCCGCCACTTCACGCGCCTTGATCGACACATTGATGCGGCGGGTCTTGGAATCGATCGCGGTGACGCGCGCATCGATCTTGTCGCCAACAGCGAAACGCTCCGGACGCTGCTCTGAACGGTCTTTCGACAGGTCCGACTTGCGGATGAAGGCTTTCGGGCCGTCCGCGCTGCCGATCTGGACTTCGATGCCGCCGCTTTCGATAGCGGTGACCGAGCAGGTCACGTCCGAACCGCGCGAGATATCGCCGATCGCGTCCATCGGGTCGGAGCCGACCTGTTTGACGCCAAGGGAGATGCGTTCCTTTTCCGGATCGACATCGAGGACTTTGGCCTGGAGAACCTGGCCTTTTTGATAATCCTTGATGGCGTCTTCGCCGGAGCGATTCCAGTCGAGATCGGACAAATGCACCATGCCGTCCATCTCTTCGTTGAGACCGACAAACAGACCGAATTCGGTGATGTTCTTGATCTCGCCCTCGATGATCGAGCCGATCGGGTGCTCTTCCGCGAAACGCTCCCACGGATTGTCGGCGCACTGCTTGAGACCGAGCGAAATCCGGCGTTTGGTTTCGTCAACCTCGAGCACCATGACTTCCACCTGTTGCGAGGTGGAGACGATCTTGCCCGGATGGACGTTCTTCTTCACCCAGCTCATTTCGGAAACGTGGACGAGACCTTCGATGCCGTCTTCCAGCTCCACAAACGCGCCGTAATCGGTGATGTTGGTGACCTTGCCGGTGAATTTCGCGCCCAGCGGATATTTCGCCGCGACGCCTTCCCACGGATCCGGCGTCAATTGCTTGATGCCAAGCGAAATCCGGTGGGTTTCCGGGTTGATCTTGATGATTTTCACGCGAACCGTGTCGTTGACGCCAAGCACTTCCGACGGATGGTTGACGCGGCTCCAGGACATGTCGGTAACGTGCAAGAGACCATCAACGCCCGGCGCGAGTTCGACGAACGCGCCATATTCGGTGATGTTCTTGACGATGCCTTCGCGCTCATCTCCCTCATTGAGCTCCTTGACCACTTCCTGACGCTGCTCGGCGCGATCCTCTTCGAGGATGGCGCGGCGCGACACGACGATATTGCCGCGGCGCTTGTCCATTTTAAGGATGCGGAAAGGCTGCGGAATATTCATCAGCGGGCCCGCGTCGCGCACAGGGCGGATATCGACTTGGCTGCCCGGCAGGAACGCCACGGCGCCGCCGAGATCGACGGTAAAGCCGCCTTTGACGCGATTGAAAATCTCGCCATCGACGCGTTCGTTCTTTTCGTAAATCTTTTCGAGACGATCCCAGGCCTCTTCGCGGCGTGCTTTCTCGCGGCTGATCACCGCCTCGCCATTGGCGTTTTCAATGCGCTCGACAAAGACTTCGACCGTGTCGCCGACGCTAAGATCGGCCGGCTTCCCGGGCTGGGAGAATTCTTTCAGGGCGACGCGGCCCTCGGTCTTGAGGCCGACATCGATGACGGCGACGTCTTTTTCGATGGCGGTGATGACGCCTTTGACGACCGTATCTTCAAATTCCTTGCGGTCGACGAGGGAGGCTTCGAGCATTTCCGCGAAATCGTCGCGGGTGGGGTTAAGGGTTTCCGTTGCTGACACGAGCAGCGTTCTCCAGTTGTTTCAGCTTGCGCCGTATAACCTGCCAGCCGGTTGATCCGGCGGTCTTTCCGACGGGTTTTTCACCGCCGGACGGTTGAGCCGAGTTAAAATATGACGGCGCGAAAACCGGATAGACGGACACCAAACACACGCTTTCGAAAAAAACCGGTATTTTTTGAAAACCGATTTCGGCGCAGGCCGGAATGTCCCAATTTGAAGGAATTCCTAGCCGCAGCGCCGGAAAACGCCGTCAATCACGCGGCGCGCCGCCGCGAAAGCCGCGTCTATAGACAAATGAGTCGTATCTAGCAACTCCGCATCCGCCGCTGTCGACATCGGCGCGTCGGCGCGCGCCGCATCGCGCGCATCCCGTTCGAGAAGATCTTGATATACCTCGGATTCCTGCAAATCCGGTCGGTTTTCCCGCAATTCGAGCCAGCGCCGGCGCGCGCGCACCTCAGGGCTTGCGGTCACAAAGAATTTGACCGTCGCATCCGGGCAGACAACCGTGCCGATATCGCGTCCATCGAGGACCGCACCGGCGGCGTTATTCGGCGGGGCGGCCGCAAAGCGCCGCTGAAACTCGAGGAGCGCAGCGCGCACGCCGGCATTCGCCGCGACGACGCTCGCCGCGGCGCCGACCTCTTTGGTGCGAATATCGGCGCCGGCAAGCTTTTGCGGATCGAATGTACGCGCCGCCGCGGCTGCAGCCTTGGCATCGGCCGGATCGCCGCCGTCATTCAGCATCAGCCAGGCGACGCCGCGATAGAGCGTGCCGGTATCGAGAAACGCAAAGCCGTAATGCTCGGCGATACGCCGCGCCAGCGTGCCCTTGCCGGAGGCTGCCGGGCCATCAAGCGCTATGACGATTGGGGGGGTGGCGGGTTCGCTATTCATCGTTCGACGGGATATCCGCTGCCGCTGCGCCAAGGCAAGATGTGCAGCCTAAACACCTTGCATTTTCGCGCCAATCGCCGCCATGCGCTCAAAGAAATCGGGAAAACTTGTCGCGATCATCGAAACATCGTCGATGTCGACCGGCTTTTCGCTGGCAAGGCCGGCGACAAGGAAGCTCATGGCGATCCGGTGGTCATGATGGGTGGCGATACGCCCGCCGCCTTTCAGCTTTCCGATGCCGCGCACACGGAACCAGTCGGGCCCGCTCTGCGCATCCGCGCCGCAAGACGCAAGCCCGGCCTCAACGGCGGCGATGCGGTCGCTCTCCTTGACCCGCAATTCCTCAAGGCCGCGCATCATGGTCTCACCATGAGCGTAAGCCGCGACAATCGACAGGATCGGATATTCGTCAATCATCGACGGCGCGCGCACCGCCGGCACGTCAACACCGTGAAGGACCGAATGACGCGCGCGAATATCCGCCACCGGTTCGCCATTCAGCTCGCGCTCATTGTCAAACACGATATCGGCGCCCATTTCGCGCAGCGTTTCATAAAGCCCCGTGCGCAAGGGGTTCATCAACACGCCCTCGACCGTAACGTCCGAATGCGGAACAACCAACGCTGCGGCGATCGCGAACGCCGCCGAAGACGGATCGCCCGGCACGGTGACGTCGGCAGGGCGCAGGCGCTGACCGCCTTCGATTTCGATAAAGCGCCCGCCCTCGCCATCCGGCGTCATGGCGAGTTTGACCCCGAATGCGCCGAGCATGCGCTCCGTATGATCGCGGCACAGAACCGGCTCATGCAAGCAAGTTTTTCCGGATGCGCCAAGAGCGGCGAGCAGGATCGCCGATTTCACCTGCGCCGACGCGGTCGCCAGCTTGACGTTCACCGCGGAAAGCGCGGCGGCGCCGTCAATACGCACAGGCAAACGGCCGTCATGGCTTTCGGCTTCAACGCCCATCATCCGCAAGGGCTCCAGCACCCGGCCCATAGGGCGCGCACGTAACGAAATATCGCCATCAAATGAGGCGGCGACGCCCGCGCCGGCGGCCGCGCCCATGACGAGGCGCACGCCGGTGCCGGAATTGCCGAAATAAAGCGCGTGGGATGGCGTGCGCCATGGCGTTTTCGACCCAGTCGCGCCGGAAACGCGCCAGACCGATGCGCCATCCACGCCCCGGTCCTTCTCGACCTCGGCGCCGAGCGCGCGCATGGCGGCGGCGGTGCGCAGGACGTCATCAGCCTCCAGCAGCCCGCGCACCCGGCTTTCCCCTTGCGCCAGCGCCGCCAGAATGAGCGAGCGATGAGATATCGACTTGTCGCCGGGCGCGCTGATCGAGCCGCTCAGCGGCCCACCCGCCACAGCCCGCGCGCCGCCAGTAATACCGCCCTTATTTGCGCCGTCAGAACCTGTCTGCGCCATCCGGTCTCCATTTCATGATGAGAAATCGTCTCATTCCTTTTGACAGCGGCCTCGCGCCGTGGCAACAGGTCCGCCTTTCATAGGATTTTCTTTACGGACGGCAGCCATGACGAAACCGGAACTTGGCGTCAAGCGCGATTGCCCGGAATGCGGCACGCGCTTTTACGACCTCAACAAAGAACCCGCGCATTGCCCAAAATGCGACCATGAATTCATTCCCGAGGCGCTGTTAAAGCCGCGCCGCGCGCGAAAGGAAGATGAGGAGACAACCTCAAGCGAGAGCGCCTCGGAAACGGAAAAGGAAACTACGCTGGAGGCGGCGGAGAAAGAAAAACGCGCCGCCAAATCCAATCGCCGTCCATCCATGGATGACGAAAACAGCGAGGATGATGACGATGAGGATGATGACGAACTTTCATCCATCGGCGATATCGATGTCGACATAGACGACGATGAGGAAGACGATGACAGCCTCCTCGACGACGACGATGACGACGATGTGTCGTCGATCGTCAAAACCGGCGGCGACGACGACTGATTTTTGCGGCAAATTTCTCCTTGCGCGCCGCCTGCGGCGTCGCTAGGTTCCGCGTCCCATCATCCGAAAACGGCGTAACCGCCAAGGGTTGCGCCGATTTTACGGGGCTATAGCTCAGTTGGGAGAGCGCTTGAATGGCATTCAAGAGGTCGGCGGTTCGATTCCGCCTAGCTCCACCATTTTATCGCTCGCGAACAAGCGCCTTGTGATCTCCTCCGCGGGGGCGGGCTGGCCGCCCGGCAGCCGGTCGGCTGCTTTTAAAAAGCCGCTTCAATCCTTGTTCCTACTGCTCCGCCAGCGTGATTTTCTAGTTTTGAATTGCACCGCGCCTTACGCCTCTTGCACGGCCCAGTCCTTTTTGAGGCGCGGCGCGGTGATGAAGAACAGCACCGCTGCGATCACATAAAAGACGATCCCCGCGAGGATCGCATAACGCAGCGATTCATCACCATAGACGGCCTTGAGGCTATCGGAAATCGCGCCTATCGCGAGATTGCCGAGGCCAATGCCGATGAGATTGTTGACGAACAGGAACACCGCCGAGGCGGTGGCGCGCATATTCGGCTGCACCAGATGCTGGAACGCCGACAAGACCGGCCCCAGCCAGACGAGGCTCAGCGCCTGCAATGCGAGGAACGCCGGGAACGCCACCCATAAAGACGGGGCCAGCACGCCGGTGATAAAAAACGGGATCGTCGCGATGAACGCCGCCGCCGGCACCAGCGCATAGGCGGATTTGCGGCTCGGCCCATAGCGGTCCGCGGTCGCGCCGCCGACCCATATGCCGACAACGCCGCCAAGCAGCAGGATCGTCGCATAAAAATAGGATGCGTAAAGCAACGGCCCGGCATTGGCGGGGATTAAAAACGCCGGCATCCAGGCGAAAAATCCCGGCAGCGCATCACCAAAACTCCGCACAAAGAATGATGGCAGCCAAAAGATCAGCCCGTAACCCATCATGGAAGAACTCGCCGCGCCGAGCGACAATCCCCAGAAACTCGGCTTTTGCACCAATGCAGCCACAACATCGCTTATTTTTGCTGGCGCGGTTTGCGCCGCCGCCCCGTCAAAGCCCCCGCGCTCAGGCTCGCGCAGGGTGAGGCGAAAGACCGGCGCGATCGCAAGCCCCATCAGGCCGACAATGAGAAAGGCCGAGCGCCAGCCGAGATAACTGGTCAGGACGCCGCCAAGCAAAATGCCGAGCGCCGAGCCAATCGGAATGCCGAATGAATAAATGGAGAGCGCCCGCGCGCGCTTTTCCGGCGGGAAATAATCCGCAATCAGCGAATAGGCCGGCGCGACGCCGCCTGCCTCCCCGACCCCGACCCCGAGCCGCGCGAGAAAAAGCTGGAGGAAGTTTTGCGCAAAACCGCACGCCGCCGTCATCGCGCTCCAGATGGCGAGCGCAGCGGTCATGATCCATGTCCGGCTGGTGCGATCCGCCAGCATGGCGATCGGGATGCCGAGAAACGTGTAAAACAGCGCGAAAGCGAGCCCGCCCATCAGGCTGAGCTGCGTGTCGGAAAGCGCAAGGTCCGATTTGATCGGCACCGCGAGAATGCCGACAATCTGCCGGTCGATGAAATTAAAGGTGTAAACAACGACCAGGATGAAAAGCACATAACCGCGATAAAGCGGCGAAGCGGTTGTCGCGTTCATTTATTCCGCGCCTTCGAGTGAGGCATTTTGCAATGCGTTTAAGAATGCAACGGCGTCAGCAGCGGAGCGCGCCGGCGCTTCTTCCTGCGCCGAATGGCCGACGCCCGGATAGGTGATCAGTTGCGCATTCGGCATCAGCGCCGCCATTCGCCCGCCTTGTTCGACCGGCAGGATGAGATCTTCCTCCCCCCACAGGATCAAGGTCGGCGCAGCGATGCCCGCCAGCGCCTCGGCCGGATCGTTCAGCGTGAACTGCTCATAGGTTTCAACCAATGCCGCGCCATTGCCTTCACGCCGGATCATGTCGCGCATCACCGCGACGCGTTCGTCGGTGATCTTGCTGTCATCCGCATAGATCGTCTCAGCACTGGCGCGCACACCCGCCTCCGGCGCCGTCAGCAAATAAATTTCGAGGGCGGCTGGTATCTTCACCGGCTCGCTGCCGGCGCCATTCGCCGGAAAGCCGCCCGGCGAGACGAGAACCAGCGCATCGACGCGCGCAGGCTGCGCCGCGGCAAAGCGCCAGGCCGCAAGCCCGCCAAGCGAATTGCCGGCGATCATCGCGCGCTCAATTTCCAGCGCGTCCATCACCGCGCCGACAAAAGCCGCGTGATCGCCCGGCGCATAACGTTTTTTCGGATCGGGCCCCGTCAGGCCATGGCCCGGAAGGTCGTAACGAATGACGCGATAATCGCCCTTCAGCGCCGCCGCCCAGCCATCCCAGGTCTCGAGGCTGTGGGTGAAGCCATGGATAAGGACAAATGCCGGCGCGTCTTGCGGCCCTTCTTCCCGGACCCGGAGTCGAACGCCGTCAATCTCAACAAAGCGGTCATGCTCGGTAAGATAATGCGCCTCCAGCGACGCCGCCGGCGCGCCAGCGGTGCTGTGCGAATAAAAATACCCGCCCGCAGCACCCAACACGATTAACACAATGAGGGCAATGGCGGCTTTTTTGAACATCGACCGGCTTCCTTGATTGAAATGAAAAGCGCGGCGGCGCTGGAACACCGCGCCGCCGCAAGTCATGGAGAGCTTATTGCACCGGACGCCGCTTTAGAACTGCAGCGAGACCGTGCCAGTCACCGTGCGCGGCGCGCCATAAAACGCCGTCAACACGCCCTCCAGGCCGAGGGTCGGCGTAATTGGCGAAACGAGGCTGCCATCGGTATTGGTCGCCACGAAATTATAACCGGCGACGCGATATTCACGGTCGAACAGGTTTTTGCCATGCACGCCGATTTGCAGTTTGCCGTCTTCAGAGGTCCACACGAGGCTCGCGTCAAACAGGCCGTAACCGTTCTGGTCGAGGAGCTCATTTGGCACCTCGAACTGGTGCGTCTCCGACTTGTAGGAGGTCTGGGTGATGAAGGCGACATCGCCGCCGCGACTGAAGAAGTCTGCCGGATGGGTATACGTCGTCGTCAGCGCGCCGGAGAATTCCGGCGTGTTCTGCACCACGCGATCATCGGAAACATCAACCATATCGACCACGAACTGGGTGTAGTCCGCATCGATCCAGCCGCCGCCCCAACCGAGGGTGAAGCTGTCGCCGGCGCCGAACAAATCCTCAGCGAGGATCGCCGCGCCTTCCCATTCAATGCCGAAGAACTCCGCCCCGCCCGCATTGGTGGTGACGCCGATAAAGGTCGGCGCGCCGGTCAGCGGATCGGTGCCGCCCTGCGAACCGGGGATCTGGACATTCGTATAATCTGCATAGAACGCCGCAAGGTTCGACGTCACCCGGCCGCCCCAAAGCCGGGATTTCCAGCCGATTTCATATGAGTCGACTTCTTCCGGCTCGAACAGGAAGAATTCGAAAATGTCGTCGGCGTCGACATCGCCATCGCCGTCAAAGTCGATGGTGACGGCCGTCGACTGGCCGCGCGGGTCGAAACTGCCGCCTTTGAAGCCCTGGGAATAGGAAGCGTAGAAATTGTGATCGCCATTGGGGCTCCAGGAAAGCGAAACCCGCGGGCTGAAATCGGTGAATTTCGCTTCGCCCTCAAAGTCCGAGGTGGTCGCGATCAGCGTCGATGTGGTTCCGCCGAAAGCCGGCGTATTGCCGCCGATAAAGGTCTGGCGCAGAACTGTCGACGAGCGCTTGTCGCTGGTGTAGCGGCCGCCGACCGCCAGCTCGACGCCAGGCAAGCCGAGCAATTCTTCAAGATCAAAAGTCAGATCGCCGAAAAACGACCAGGAGCTGGTGTCCACATCGCCCGTCGTGTTGGCGTTAAGGCCAGGCAGGCTGATCAGATCGCCCGTGGCGCCAAGCACGACGTCGAATGTGTCAAACGCTTGCGCATCGATATAGTAAAAGCCCAGCACGCCGGCCACCGCGTCGCTTTCATAAAGCAACTGCAATTCTTCCGTGAACTGCTCGTTTTCATAGATCACCGGCACATCGACATCGATCGCCGGCAGGGCGTCAAAGTCGATCTGCTGGACATTGTCGTCCTTGCGCCAGGCGGCGATGTTTTTGAGCGTCCAGTTGTCGTTCAGCTTCAGCTCGACATGCAGCGCGCCGCCATAGGCTTCGGCTTCGTTCTCGCCGGAAATGCCCCCGCGCGAGTCAAACACGTCATCCAGCACCGGCGCGCCGGTGAACTGGCCCGGGATCAGGCGGTGGCCGCCCTTGGGGTTCGATTTGTCCTTGAGATAATCACCGGCGAGCCGCACGAACAGGACATCATTGTCGAATTCCGCGCTGGCGCGAAACGCCAGAATGTCCTTGTCGTAATTCTCCGCACCCGTTGTCAGGTTTTCGCCATAACCATTGCGAGACAGATAGGCGACCGAACCGCCAACCGCGAAGTTTTCAGACACCGGCAGCTCCGCCGTGCCGACAATATCGAATTGGCCAAATGTGCCGCCCGATGCGCGAATTTTCGCCGTCGGCTCGTCGCCAAGGCGCTTGGTGACGTATTTGACCGCGCCGCCGACCGTATTGCGGCCATACAGCGTGCCCTGCGGCCCACGCAACACTTCGATGCGCTCCACATCGTAAATATCGAGAACCGCGCCTTGCGGACGGTTAAGATAGACGTCATCCACATAAATGCCAACGCCGGATTCATATCCTGCGACCGGGTCCTGCTGGCCGACGCCGCGAATGAAGGCGGTCAGGGTTGAGTTCGTGCCGCGCGAAACTTTCAGCGTCAGGTTCGGCACTGACTGCGTCAAGTAGGTAATATCCTGCACGCCCTGCCGTTCCAGCGCCTCGCCGCTGATCGCCGTCACCGCAATCGGCACGTCGAGCAATGATTCGTCGCGCCGGCGCGCCGAAACGATAATGACATCATCGCCGCTTTGCGACGCGCTGTCGCCCTGCGCCAGCGCCGTTCCCGCCCCTGCTGCAATTGAGATTGTCGAGCAAAAACCAAACAACGCAGCTTTTGCACCTGCCGAAACGTAATTATTCCGTAGACTAATCTTCATCATTCGCCTCCCAGTGAATTCGCCAGTGATCTTGTGTCAGTGACCGCTATTTTTGGGATTGAGGCTAATTGCAGATGCGCTCGCGCATAATGACGTCATGGCTCACGAAAAGTGTACGATTTCGCTCACGACTATAGCCAAATATTGCACAATAGATTGAAAATCAAAGCAATTTCTAACCATGCGCCTTGCGGGCAAAAGCTTTTGGCGTCACCCCGTTCCAGTCTTTGAACGCCCGGCTGAAGGCGCGAAATTCCGAAAAGCCGAGCGCGTCGGAAACATCCGCCACTGACGCGCCGTCAAGCAGCATGCGCTGCGCCGTGTCATTAAGAACCTCGCGCCGCAGCTCGCGAAAGCCGGCGCCTTCTTCGCTGAGGCGCCGGCGCAACGTGGCCACGGACACGTTCATTTGCGCCGCGACATCGGCCTGCTCGACAACGCCGCGAGACAGTGCATCGCGGACAAGATTGGCGTTGGATATCGGCCCGGCGCGGCCGGCGCGCGCATCCACCATATCGACTATTTTTTGATAAACTGCGTTTGACGTCAGCGCGTCAGGACGCGGCATGGTTATCGGCAGGAATGACGTGTCCCGATCAAATGTCAGGCGGTAAACATCCGCGCCGAACCTGATCGGCACATTCCAATAGCCGAGATGCGCGCAATCGCCGCTCGGCGCACGCCGCCGAACGGAAATCCCGGCGACTGCGTCTTTCGCAGCAGGCGACACCACCATCAACATGCAATGCAGGAATATCAGGATGCACTCGCCGGAGAATAATATATGCTCCGTAGACTGCGCGCCCGAATAAGGAAACTCGCGGTCGTCGATAATATAATCAACGGCGTTTTGCCGCTTGACAACGTTGTTGAACTGGCCACCATGCAACATGTTGTAAGTGCGCGCAATGACGCCCATCACCTCATGGAGGTTGCCGCAATCGCCCACATGCTGCAACACAAAGTCCATGCTGCCCGGCAGGAGCTGGCGCGACGACATATGCACGGTCTCGTCGCCGAAAAGAATGGCGAGCCGGTTTTGCAGGCGATAATAATCCGCGAGCGATATTTCACTGGCCGCGCCATCTTCCGCCAGGGCCGGCGCAAGCCCCAGCGAATCGAGAAGCGCCGCGACATCGACGCCCGCCGCCGCCGCCTGTTCGAGCCAGGGCGCGATGCGCGCCTGCGAGACCGCAAGAAGATGCTCAGAACCTGCCGTCATTGACATTATTGCTTACCGGCCCCGGCGCCCGACGCCGCAGCCTGCCCTCCAGCTTGACCCGCGCCGATGATATACGCGTTTGTTCGCATCTGCACATCATGCCGCCAAGTCAATGTCCCAATTTCGCGCGGGAATATCCCTAAACCGGCTTTCGGCCCGGCGCGCGCTCATGCTACGACCGCGCCGCGGCGCAAAACTTGCTGCAATAGCGATGAAGATCTACGGACCGGACCAGGCCGATGGGGAGACGGATGGAAAGCGGAAAAAATCGGGGAAAGCCGATGCGGCTTATGGTTACCGGCGGGGCCGGTTTTATCGGTTCGGCCGTCGTGCGCCGCGCCATCGCCAATGGCGATGAGGTGCTCAATGTCGACAAGCTCACCTATGCGGCGAATCTCGCCAATGTCGCCAGCGTCGATGACAATGAGCGCTATCACTTCGCCAAGAAGGACATTTGCGACCTGCCGGCCATGGCGGCGCTGATGAAAGATTTCCAGCCGGACACGGTGATGAACCTTGCGGCCGAAACCCATGTGGACAGGTCGATCGACGGCCCCGGCGCGTTCATTCAGACCAATATTGTCGGCGCCTATGCGCTGCTGGAGGCCGCGCGCGGTTATCTCGAAAGCGGCGCGGCGCCCGAAAATTTCCGTTTTCATCACATCTCGACCGACGAGGTCTATGGCTCGCTCGGGCCTGTCGGCGCCTTTACCGAAACCTCGCCATACCAGCCCAATTCGCCTTATTCGGCCGCCAAGGCGTCGTCCGACATGCTTGCCCGCGCCTGGCGCGAAACATTCAACCTGCCGGTGGTCGTCACCAATTGCTCGAATAATTACGGGCCTTACCAATTTCCGGAAAAACTGATCCCGGTGGTGGTTATCGCCGCGCTGGAAGGCCGTGAAATTCCGATTTACGGCAAGGGCGACAATGTTCGCGACTGGCTTTATGTTGAAGATCACGCGGACGCGCTGCTGCTCGCCGCGCGCGAAGGCGAGCCGGGCGAGACCTATAATATTGGCGGCCGGGCGGAGCGCAGCAATCTCGAACTGGTGAAAATGATTTGCGCCATTCTCGACGAGGAATTGCCGGGCTCTACGCATCGCCCGCATGAAAGCCTCATCCGTTTCGTCGCCGACCGGCCCGGCCATGACCATCGTTATGCGATCAATTGCGACAAGATCGAGCGCGAGCTTGGCTGGTCGCCGGCGCAAAGCATCGAAGAAGGCATGCGCCTCACGGTAAAATGGTATCTCGACAATCAGGATTGGTGGAACGCGATCCGCAATCGCGGTTTCGACGTGGCGGCCCGCCAGGGGCTCAAGGGTAAAAGCCAGGCGGAAACCGCTTGAACGAGAAAGGCAGGGCGCATCATGCGCATGCTCGTATTCGGCAGGAACGGTCAGGTCGCCCGCGCTCTCAAGGATGTGCTCGGCGATGATCAGGAAACCCGCTTTGCCGGGCGCGAGACGGCCGATTTGATGCAGCCCGGCGCGGGCGCGCAGGCGATAGCGGCGCACCGCCCGCATGTCGTCATCAACGCCGCCGCTTACACCGCCGTCGACCAGGCCGAAAGCGCGCCCGATGACGCCCGGCGCCTCAACACTGACGCACCGGCGGAAATCGCCGCGGCCTGCGCGAGTCACGGCGCGCATCTCATCCATATGTCCACGGATTATGTCTTCGATGGCGCTGACGAAGACAACGAGGCGCGCCTCGACGAAGCCGCGCCGGTCAATCCGCTCAATATATACGGGCGGACAAAGCATGACGGCGAGCGCGCGGTCATGGACGCGCTGCCCGGAGCGGTCATTTTGCGCACCTCCTGGGTGTTTTCCGAATATGGCCCGAATTTCGTCAAGACCATGTTGCGGCTCGCGCGTGAGCGCGACGGGCTGACCATCGTGGCCGACCAGATCGGCGGGCCCACCGACGCGGCGGATATCGCCCGCGCCTTGCTTGCGATCGCCGGCAAGAAATATCGCGGCGGCCCCGGCGCCGGCCTCTATCATTTCCAGGGCGCGCCGGCCGTCAGTTGGGCCGCTTTCGCTGAAAAGATTTTCGAGCTGGCGGACGCGCGCATTAAAATCACGCCCATTCCCACAAGCCAATATCCGACCCCCGCCCGGCGGCCGCTGCGGACAGTGCTTGATTGCGCGCGCATCGAACGGGATTTCGGCGTCGGCCAGCCGGACTGGCGGGCGGGCCTCAGGCGCGTGCTCGACGAAATTAAGAAAGAGGAACAAGCCTCATGAAAGGCATCATTCTCGCCGGCGGCTCCGGCACGCGGCTCTACCCGGTCACGCGCGGCGTCTCGAAGCAACTAACGCCGATCTACGACAAGCCGATGATCTATTATCCGCTCAGCATCCTGATGCTTGCCGGCATTCGCGATATTCTCATCATCACGACGCCGGAAGACCGCGCCTCTTTCCAACGCCTCCTTGGCGATGGCGGCGATTGGGGCATTCGGATTTCCTATGCGGTGCAGCCGAGCCCAGACGGCCTGGCGCAAGCCTTTCTTATCGGCGAAGACTTTATCGCTGGCGACAAATGCGCCCTCGTGCTCGGCGACAACATCTTTTACGGCCAAGGCCTGACCAACCAGCTGCGCAAGGCGGCGGCGCTGGAGACAGGCGCTGAGATTTTCGCCTATCAGGTCACCGACCCCGAACGCTATGGCGTCGTTGAATTCGCCGCCGACGGCGCCGTCCTCTCCATCGAGGAAAAACCTGAAAAACCAAAATCCAGTTTCGCGGCGACGGGCCTTTATTTCTATGATGAAACCGTCGTCGAGCGCGCACGCGCCGTCAAACCTTCCGCACGCGGCGAGCTTGAAATCACCACGCTCAATGAAATGTATATGCGTGACGGCGCGCTGAAAGCGCAAATTCTCGGGCGCGGCTTTGCCTGGCTCGACACCGGCACCCATGAATCCCTGCTGGAGGCGGCGCATTTCGTTCAAACCATCGAAACCCGCCAGGGATTGAAAATATCCTGCCCGGAAGAAATCGCCTATCGGTCCGGCTTCATCGATCGAGACCAGCTTATCGCCCTCGCCGAACCCTTGAAAAAGAACCAGTACGGACAATATTTGCTGCGACTGGCAGACGGCTCTTAAGCTTAGCTTTTGTCGCCTGTTTTTGGGGTGTGGATGCCGCATTCGATTTTGGCCTGTCCGGCCCATCGCCCGGAGCGGGCGTCGGCGGCGTCGACGACTTTCGAGGTGCAGGGCATGCAGCCGATGGAATGATAGCCCTGGCGCACCAGCGGATGGGCCGGCAGATTATGGGCGGCGGCGTAAGCGGCGACGTCCGCGCGCGTCCACGCCGCAAGCGGGTTGAGCTTGTAATGGCCGCCGTCAAATTCGAGGATTTCCAGATCCTTTCGGAACGCGGTCTGGTGACGCTTGCGCCCGGTCGCCCAGCAGGCGAAGCCGGCAAGCGCGCGCGCGAGCGGTTCCGATTTGCGCAAGGCGCAACAGGCGTCCGGATCATGCATCGAAAGCGTGCCTTGCGGGTCGCGCGCATCGACATCGCGCTTTCTCGGGCCGATGACGCGCACATCCTCAAGGCCGAGATGGTGCTGCAGACGCGAGCGGTAACGCACCGTCTCGCCGAACAGCTTGTGGGTATCGAGGAACAGCACCGGCAGGCCCGGATCGACGCTGGCGACCAGATGCAGCAGCACCGCCGATTCCGCCCCGAAAGAAGAGACCACCGCCAGCCGCCCCGCAAAGGCGTCATGGGCCGCATGGCCGATAATCTCGGCCGTGCTCATCGCCCGGTAACGGGCGTTGAGATCGGCCAGCCTGTCCATCACTTCGGTCATTGGCCCTTTCCCTCATCCCGCCGCGATCACAGCGCACGGCGCCCGCCTGTTGTGCTACTGGAGGGGCCGGCCTGGCGTCAACCGCGGCGCGCGCCGCCCGCCCGCAGAGCCCGGGGGTTGCGCAAGCGCATCCATCCACATTATGACGGCGCGTCGCGGGGGATAAGCGCCCCGCCCGCACCCGCGTTATGGCTGGCGGGCATTGGGGAAACGGAGAATACGCACATGAAGATCCTGGTTATTGGGGGCGACGGGTTTTGCGGCTGGCCGACCAGCCTGCACCTGTCGAATATTGGTCACGATGTGATGATCGTCGACAACCTGTCGCGGCGCAAGATCGACATCGAGCTCGAGGTCGAAAGCCTCACCCCGATCCAGCCGATCTCGACCCGGCTGGCGGCCTGGGAGGAAGTCTCCGGCCGGCGCATCATGTTCGAAAATATCGACGCGGCGAAGAACTATGCGCGGCTGATGAACCTGATCAAGGACTTCGAGCCTGACGCCATCGTCCACTTCGCCGAACAGCGCGCCGCGCCCTATTCGATGAAGTCGTCCTATCACAAGCGCTATACGGTCGATAACAATCTCAACGCGACCAACAATGTGCTCGCCGCCATCGTCGAGGCCGGGGTCGACGCGCATCTGGTGCATTTGGGCACGATGGGCGTTTACGGCTACGGCACCGCGGGCATGAAGATCCCCGAAGGTTATCTGCCGGTGAAGATCGAGACCGATGACGGCCGCGAGATCCGCCAGGAGATCCTTTATCCGGCCAATCCGGGCTCGATCTATCACATGACCAAGACCCAGGACCAATTGATGTTCGCCTTCTATAACAAGAATGACGGGCTCAAGGTCACCGACCTGCATCAGGGCATTGTCTGGGGCACGCAAACCGAAGAGACCAAGAAAGACGAACGCCTGATCAACCGTTTCGATTATGACGGCGATTACGGCACGGTCTTGAACCGCTTCCTGATGCAGGCGGCGGTCGGCTTCCCGATGACCGTGCACGGCACCGGCGGCCAGACCCGCGCCTTCATCCACATCCAGGACACGGTCAAATGCATCGAGCTCGCCATTGAAAACCCGCCGCAGCATGGCGAACGGGTGCGGATCCTCAACCAGATGACCGAAACCCACCGGGTGCGCGATCTCGCCAAGCTGATCGCCGACAAGACCGGCGCGGCCATCGAAAATGTCAATAATCCGCGCAAGGAGGATGCTGAAAACGACCTCAATGTCGAAAATCAGCGCCTGCTCGGCCTCGGCCTCGATCCCATCACCCTCGAAGCGGGCCTGCTCGAGGAAGTCACCGAGATCGCAAAGAAATACGCCGAACGCTGCGACACCTCGAAAATCCCTTGCATCTCTTACTGGACCAATGAGCAGCAATCCGGCGCCAATTAGCGCCTATTCCTGCTCAAAAAACAAAAGATAAACGAGGCGGCCGTTTTCCATGCTGTCGCCAAATCCCGGACCGGCCGTGTGCCACAGCCACGGCCGGAACAGGATGAGCCGGTTGAACCGCATGGGCACGGTCATGATGTGCTCCCATTTCGACCGGTCGAGACTGTCTTCCAACAGGATATTGTTGAATATCTCATTGGCTTCCTGCCTGGATTTGACGCCGAGCCGTTTCATGTCTTCCGGCTCAAGCAGCGCCCGATCCGTTCCGGTCGGGATATGGCGGAAAAAATCCGTGCCGCCCATGCAGTTTTCGTTTTTGGACAGATAGAAAATACCGGACCAATGGCTGTCATCCATGTGGATGTCGGCATGGCCTTTATCCGCTGCAAGGGTAATCCGGAACCGCGCATGGCCGGAGCCCTGTTTGGGCTTCAAGCGCTGCCGCAGGATTTGCGAGACCTGTTCTTCCAGTCCGGGAATATTCACTCTCTGGACGGAGTTTCTGCCCGGATAGGCGGTGGTTTTTTCAAGAACCGGATAATCGAGCGTCATCGCCATCGCCCGAAGCTCCTCGGCATTGGCGAGAAAATCGTCAATCACCAGCAGCGACATGTCCATATGGCCCCTCCCTCCAGATCGCCTGCTCCATGCCTATCAAACATTCGCAGACCGCTCAATTTCAGCCCTGGCCGCCCCCGCGATAACGGCGGAAATAATCCAGCGTGTCGGCATAGGGTTTTGACGCGGCGGTGCGCCAGTCATGAACGCTCTCGCGGTTTAAAAGCGCGCCCGCCGGCGAGACAATCAACACGGTAGGCGTGCCGTATAGCTCCATGACGCCGAAACGCGCCGCGACATCGAGATTGCGGTCGCGATAGCCCACATCCACGAAAACCAGCTCATAGCCCGCCGCAATCACCTCGCTGAGTTCCGGCCTTTCGAAATCGGCAGCGAGGCCGCGGCTGTCATGGCACCAATTGCCGCCGAGAATAAGCAGCGCGTTGCGGCCGCCATGGCGCGCACGCTCAAGCGCCGCATCGACATCAGCCATGGCGTCGCGGCTTTCATTAAAGGGACGCACATCGCCGTCATGATGCGCGCCATGATCCTCCTGCGCATCCTTGCCCAGCGCCGGCGCGCTGACATTCGGCGCGGCGGCGAGCAAGGCCGTCGCATCCTTTACGCAGGCGGAACCGCAGAGCGCCAGGCCGAACACAACCAACAATTTCAACACCACAACGCCTCCTTGCGCCTTTCCTAATGGTTCGCGAAATAATCGCCGAGCCGGCCGGCTGCTTCGGCCAGAACCTCTTGCTTTTTACAAAAGCAGAACCGCACGTAATTGCGCGGCGCGCCCGATTGCGACGGATGGTAAAAGGCCGAGATCGGCACCGCTGCGACTTTCGCATGTTCGGTGATTTCGCGGCAAAAGGCTGCGTCATCATCGCGGCCCACGGCGCGAATATCGACGGTAACGAAATAGGCGCCTTCGCAAGGCAAGACGTCAAAGCCGGCGGCTTTGAGCCCCGCGCTCATCAAATCGCGTTTTTCCTGCATCCCGGCGGTGAAGGCCGCGTAATAGCCATCGCCCATATCAAGGCCATGAGCGACCGCTTTTTGCAGCGGCGCGGGGCTGGTATAGGCGAGATGCTGATGCGCTTTCATCACCCCGGTGACGAGATCCGCCGGGCCGGTCACATAACCAATGCGAAAGCCGGTAAGCGAAAAGGTCTTGCCCGCCGAGCCGATGCGGACCGAGCGCTCGAACATGCCCGGCAAGGTCATCAGCGGCGTATGGCGCGCATCATCAAAGACGAGATGCTCGTAAACCTCGTCGCAAATGACGATCAGATCGTGACGGCGCGCCGCCGCCGCGACGATCTCAAGCTCGGCCATGTTCATCACCTTGCCGAGCGGGTTATGCGGCGTGTTGATGACGATAAGCCTGGTCTTGTCGGTGATCGCCGCTTCCAGCGCATCCCCATCAAGGCGCCATTCGGGCGGCGCAAGGTCGACGATGCGCGCGCTCGCGCCCGCCGCCTCGATCTGCGGCGCATAGCATTCGTAAAATGGCGCGAGCAGCACCGCCTCATCGCCCGGCGACAGGAACCCCAAAAACGCCGCCGCAAGCCCTTCGGTAGCGCCGGACACCACCAATGTCTCAGTATCGGGATCAATATCAAGGCCGTGAAAGCGTTTATTGTCACGCGCCACCGCTTCGCGCAATTCGGGCACGCCTTCGACCGGCGCATATTGGTTCGGCCCGTCAGTGGTCAGCTTCGCGGCGAGCGCGCGAATTTCGCGCGGCCCGTCCTCATCGGGAAAGCCCTGCCCCAGATTGATCGCGCCGTGCTTTCGCGCCAGCGCCGACATGGTCGGAAAGATCGACCGCGGACGCGCGGAAAAAACCGGATTGAGCTTACGCGCCACCTAGCCTGCCTCCGCAATATGGCCGATCTCCCAGCGCATGCCGTCAGGGTCGCGAAAGAATATGACCGTGAAATAGTCGTTGAACACTTGCGGCTCCGGCGTGTCGAAGCCCTTCGCGGCGAATGCATCGCGCACGGCGAGCACCGCTTTTCCATCCGCCGCGGTCAAGCCGATATGGTTGAGCCCGGCATTATAGCGCCCGTAAGGGGGCGTTCCTTCCTCCGCCGGGCGCAGCTCCACCGCCCAGCCATCAGCGTGGAGATAGACATGCGCACGGGTTTTCTCAAACCCCACCAGCGGCATAAACGCATCATACCAGGCGACGCTTTTTTCAAGGTCGCCGGCAAGCAGGACGATGTGATCGATGGAAGTGCGCTGCATCATCGCCTCCGCCCGTTCGGGGCGACAATATCCAGCGAAAAGGCGTGGTTTGACGGTCTGATCATAAAGCTTTGATTTCGTGCCTTGCGGGCAATAAGCCATAACCGAAAGCGCGCGCCCGCGACACCCCGGCGCGACCGGAGGGGGAAGCCCGGACCATCCCTTCATCCAAGGAGCCGCCATGAGCAAATTGATCGAAACCGCCATTTACTGGATCGCAACCGCGCTGATGTTCGCGCTAATGCTGATGGCGATCATCGGCTATCACGCCCAGCATGACGTGATGGCCGGCTTTTTTGAAAAATTCGGCTATCCGACCTATATCGTCTATCCGCTAGCCTGGGCGAAGGCCGTCGCGCTTCTCGTCATCCTGACGAACCGTTGGCGCAACCTCAAAGACATCGCCTATGGCGCCTATTTCATCAATATGGGCCTCGCCACGGCGGCGCATATGATCGCCGGCGACATGCCCGTGCACGCTTTCGTCGGCCTCGTCGCCGTGCCGGTCTCTTACATTCTGTCGAACCGCGTGCGCGGCGAGCCGAAGCGCGACGCTTTCCTGTTGCCCGCGCGCAATAAATAAAGCGCAGCCATTCGCGCATCGCAAAGCAAGCGCAACGGCGGTTCTTTTCCTCCGCGCGCCAGAGCGCCTGGCATAGGCAACCGGTCGCGCGGACCCTATTCACGATGTCAATCAGCCTGCCGCAGCGCTTTGACGGCGCCAGAGCCTGCGGCGTGACATTGAAGACAGCCTTGCGTGGGGTTCGCGCCCGGCGATTTTTCCGCCTGCGGACGCCTTGGGGTCGAGGCCGCTTTTCAACGTGGGACCCACCTTAAAGGCAGCGGAAAGGGGGTGGATAACTATCCACCAAAAGCGGGTTTTATGCAGATTTTCATCAGATAAGTTGTATTTTTCGAGAGCACATGCGCGTTATGCGTGCAGGTCGAAAACGCCCCCTGACGCCCCATTAAAAAGGGCTTCGCGCGCAACGCATAACGCCCGCGAGGACCGCCCCCGCCAGCGTGCAATGCCAACCGCATGCGGGACGACCGGGAGCATGCCCCCGCGGACAGAACGGGCATGCAACATCCAACGCAATGGCCCGTTCATTCGGTGCTGGATATTGGCGCTTAAGGCGCGCCCCACAAATCGTCATAACGGGCCGTGCCGTCATCGCGCTTCATCACGTCGCGATGGGTGCGCCGGGCGTTGTAAAAAGTGAAACCGGTCACCGTCGCGCCAAACGCCACCAGGATGTGCAGCACGATGAGATGGCCGTAAAACGCCCAGACCCCGAACCCGGCGCAAAAAATCGTCGTCCACATCAGCGACAAATAGGACATGATCTGGAAACGCTGCGGCTTTCTGAGGCGGCGCAACGGGTTCTTTTCCGGGTCCATCACGATGTCATATGGATTGGCCATGGAATTCTCCCTTCCATGGCTCTTACGCGCGAACGGCCCGGTTGGATCGGATGGAACGCAAGGCCCTTTCTAACCGCAAGGGTTGCCTCGGCGCTTCATACGCCACGCCGTTTCCTCGCGCACATCGTATTAGATGCACCCTCTCCACATGCACCGACCCGCCACGGCTTGACCGTGGCGCCCATCACCGGACCATTCCGCATACGTTGCGCTAGCGGAGAAAGTGGGAGCTGGACCCCACGGTCAAGCCGTGGGGAGTCGCAAAACGAAAGGTCGGCGATTTAATTTGCAGCCCATCGCCACGCATCCTCCCGGCCTTGATCCAGGATCCAGCCGCATGCGCCGCTCCGGATCAAAGCGAGCTTCAAGCCGTGACATTCCTACGTCGATAATCAATTTTTGACCGGCTCCGCTATGATCAGCGAAGCGGTCTTTTCGGTTTGATGCGCGAGTTCCGATAAAGCCACTGGCGTCCATCTTTTCCTCGCCACGTGCAGCGCCATAGATTTAATTTTGGGCGCAATTTCCCGTTCAGGAATAACAAAAAAGCGCCACTGTTGAGAATCGAGTTGATCTGCCCCAACTCCGGTTTCTTCATGAACCCCGATTATCAAGATTTCACAGAACCGACCTTTATCTTCGATCGGAACCCCAGGGTTATTCTGTGAAAAATAGCTCGGCGCCTTTTCTTTCCATCCAAACTGCAAAGTGACTCTTTTCGACACGCCCCAGAGCTGTTCTCTCGCCGACTGCTTTACTTGAATACGTATACGAGAACCGTCGATTGAGCTCTCAAAATCCCACGGATGCCAACCAAGCCCACAAAACCGCCAGGACGGACCGAGCGCATGCGCAACCATCATTTCAACAACATCGCCTCGATGGGCGTTGTTAAGAATGGGCGATCCGTATACTTCTTGAGTTAGAAGCCGAAGGATTTCTGAGCGACTCGCCATTACGGAGATTTCGTGATTGACAACATTTATGGCGCTTAACGCTCTCGTTTATCGGTGTTGCTACTTAATCCCCGCATCAAATGACCCTCGCACGATCTCTATTCCGCGCATGCAGGCTGAGCGGCTGCGATAACCTTCGCCTGACGCGGCAATTTTGTTGCCATTTTCGGACCATAAACGCCAGCGATACTCGCCCCGCTCGTCTCTGTAGACTTCAAATTCCAGCCCGCGCACCGCCGTGGGGCAGGCGCCGGCTTTCGCCGCGCCTGCGACCGCCCAATAGACACCTCCCCCGGCCAACACGCTTTTGAAAAGATTTCGGCGATCCATGACCACTCATCGCTACATCAAGCGTAATAAAATATACTCAAACAAAACTACGCCGCCTACAACCCCTCATTGGCTTTCTTCACCGCGTCGGCTTCGAGATAGAGATGCGAGCCCATTTCCTTATAGCGCTCGGACATTTCCTTCATGCCCTCTTCCGACAATTTCTCGAGGTCTTTTTTCTCATTGTCCGAAAGCCCGTCCGCATAATCGCGCACATCCTGGGTGATCTTCATGGAACAGAATTTCGGCCCGCACATGGAGCAGAAATGCGCGACCTTGTGGGCTTCCTTCGGCAGGGTCTGGTCGTGGAACTGGCGCGCCGTCTCCGGGTCGAGCGACAGATTGAACTGGTCTTCCCAGCGGAATTCAAAGCGCGCGCGCGACAGCGCATCGTCGCGGATTTGCGCCGCCGGGTGGCCCTTGCCGAGATCCGCCGCATGCGCCGCGAGCTTGTAAGTGATGACGCCGACCTTGACGTCGTCGCGGTCGGGCAGCCCCAAATGCTCCTTGGGCGTCACATAACACAGCATCGCCGTACCGAACCAGCCGATCATCGCCGCCCCAATGCCGGAGGTGATATGGTCGTAACCCGGCGCGATGTCGGTAGTGAGCGGCCCGAGCGTGTAGAACGGCGCCTCGCCGCATTCTTTTAGCTGCTTGGTCATGTTGACCCGGATCTTGTGCATCGGCACATGGCCCGGCCCTTCGATCATCACCTGGCAGCCCTTGTCCCAGGCGATTTTGGTAAGCTCGCCCAGCGTTTCAAGCTCGGCGAATTGCGCGCGATCATTCGCATCCGCAATCGAGCCCGGACGCAGACCGTCGCCCAAAGAGAAGGAAACATCATAAGCGCGCATGATGTCGCAAATCTCTTCAAAGTTCGTATAAAGAAAGCTTTCGCGGTGATGGGCAAGGCACCACTTCGCCATGATTGACCCGCCGCGGCTGACAATGCCGGTGACCCGGTCGGCGGTAAGGTGAATATAAGGCAGGCGCACGCCGGCATGGATGGTGAAATAGTCAACCCCTTGCTCGGCCTGCTCGATCAGCGTGTCGCGGAACACCTCCCATGAAAGGTCTTCAGCGACGCCGCCGACCTTTTCGAGCGCCTGATAGATCGGCACCGTGCCGATGGGGACCGGCGAATTCCTTACGATCCATTCGCGGGTGTTGTGGATGTTGCGGCCCGTCGACAGGTCCATCACCGTGTCCGCGCCCCAGCGCGTCGCCCAGACCATCTTGTCGACTTCTTCCTCGACCGAAGAAGCGACCGCCGAATTGCCTATATTAGCGTTGATCTTTACAAGGAAGTTCCGCCCGATGGCCATGGGCTCGGTTTCCGGGTGGTTGATATTCGCCGGGATGATGGCGCGCCCGCGGGCGATTTCATCGCGCACGAATTCCGGCGTGATGAATGGCGGGATCGACGCGCCGAAACTTTCGCCCAGGGCCACCGTTTCTTCCGCATTTTCCAGCATCTGTTTGCGGCCGAGATTTTCGCGGATGGCGACATACTCCATTTCCGCGGTGACGATGCCGGCGCGCGCGAATTCAAGCTGCGTCACCGGGCCGGCGCCGGTCGCGCGCAAGGGCCGGTTCTTCACCGGAAACTCGCGGGCGAGATGCTTGCCCGACACGCCGCCATTATCTTCCGGCTTGACGTCGCGGCCTTCATATTCCTCGACATTGCCGCGCGCCTTGACCCAATCCGTGCGGATGCGCGCAAGGCCCTTTTCAACGTCGATCGCGACATCCGGGTCGGTGTAAGGGCCCGACGGGTCGTAAACCGGCACCGCCGGCTCATTCGCGGAAGGGTGCAAATCGATCTCGCGCACCGGCACGCGGATGTCTTTATGCTGATCGCCGGAAACATAGACCTTGCGGCTGGAAGGGAGCGGGCCGGTGGTCACTTCCGGGGTTTTGAATTCGGATTGGGCGATATGTTTGTTCATGAAACGAGCCTTCAGCTAAACAACAGGTGAAAATTCCTAAGATGCGACCTGGCCGGTCAGGCCTGTATAGACAAGCGCGCCGCCGCCCGCGACCGTACAGGCGGCAAAGCCGCTGATCAGCGCCGGATGCATGATCGATTTGCAAAACTTGATCAGCATGACCGGCGCCGCGATAAGAACGAGCCCTTCTATCGCGGCGGCCCAGCCGACAAGGCTGATGAAACCGGAAAGAATGTCAGTCCAGATATTATGGGAAATGATGATGGCGCTTCCCAGAACAAAGACAAAGGCGCCCGTGACAAAGGCGAGCCCCGGCGCGCCTTCATAGCTGTCGAGCATTGCATACCAGCGATTGCGCGCATGAAACCCCGTCGCTCCCCCGACAAGCATGTAAACGCCGAATGCGATTGCGATCTTCAGCGTCAGCGGTGATGAAACTTCAACCATCCAAGCCTCCATCCCTTGGTCAGCCCCACGCTTTGCGCGCTGACCGCCGAAGCCCCGCCCTATTCGCCGCCCTTCGCCGGCGTAATCATGCGCACGGCGCCGGGTTCTGTGAAGAAATCGACAGCACCCTCATCGCGCAATGACGAAAGCCGCGCCGGCGGCGCGACCGGGACATGCACGCCGACCGAGCGTTCAATATTCAACCGGTCTGAAAGGATCGCGCGAGTTTCCGGCGAGCGGAAAAACCAGAAGGGCGGAAACGCCATATCCGTGCGGCGCGCCCGCCAGACCGCGTCATAAGGCGCGAAATGCGCGTCATTATCGTCCGCATCCCCCATATGTATTACCGTCACATGATCGCCGGTTGTCACGCGATAGACAATGTTCTGAACGTCGCGGGTGCGCGGCCAGCCCGCATGCGGGATGAAAACCGCGTCGACTTCTATCGTCTCGCCAATGTCGAGCGTCACCGCCGCGTCTTCATAATCAAGATCAAGCGGCAGGATCCGTTTTGTGAAATCTTCGCGCCAGCCGCGCGCCGCCTGCAACATGTCCACCGCGGCGCGCGGCGCGACGAGGCGAACTTCTTTCTGTGCGGCGAGATAGGCGTTGACGTCGTCAGCGGAGAAATGATCGCCATGGGCGTGGCTGATAAACACCGCCGCAACGCCGTCATATGGCGCTTCGCCGCCAAGCATCGCCGTGCGCTGTTCATCGCTGGGCGTGCGGTAAATGTCGAACGAGGTCTGGAACAACGGATCGAACAATATCTTCACATCGCCATCGGCGACGAGCACGCCTTCATTGGCGATATAGCGCGCCGCCGCCTGGTGATCGCCGGCAGGCGGATGCGCCAGCGCGGTTGCGCCGGTCGCAACCGCCACGAACAAGGTCGATAGAAATAAGCTGGGAAGTCTCATCATCACTCCGTCCCTACGCCGGTCTTAACCGATCAGGTTCAAAGGGTGCCCTTGTGAAGTCGCCCGCCGGACGAAACAAGGTCTCAGCCGGTAACGCCGGCGCCCCTCGGAAAAAGCTCTGAGGTTTCTATCAAAGGGAAGGCGCGGCCACAAGCGGGCGGAGCGCCGCGACAAAAAAGCCGCCCGGCCGGGTCGCCGGGCGGCGCGCGCAAAGTCAGGCCGGAGGGGCCCCTAGCGGCTTTGCGCGAAGCGGTCTGACGCCGCGCCATGCAGGGCGGCCAGCCGCTGATCGCCAATGGTCGAGACGATTTCATTCGTAATGCGTTTCGCACAGGCCCGCTCCTTGACCGACCGGTTCAACGGCAAGCGACCAGGCGTTATGCATTCGCTCCGCGCCGTCTGCACGATCCGCTCATAAAGGGCGGCCCGGCCGCGGGCGGTTTCGAGTTCATATTGCTGATATGAGAACTCATATTGCGATGCGGCAAGAATAGCGCTCGCCAGCACCGCGCTGATAATAGGGCTAATCATCGCTCACCTCTGGTTTGCTGCGCTGACAGCCTGCGTGAATGCGCGTCACGGAGCCTGAAGTCGCGCAGAGCATGACCGGATATTTTTGTGATGATCCGCACCGATATTGATGGAACACCAATGAAATGCCGATCAAACGCCGATGAAATGCCGGTTTCTTGCGGTTTTCACTGGCTTTGGGGCGCCTTTTAATTACGCATGGCGGCAATGTTTTTGAAAAAACACGCCGCCATGATAGTATTTACCAAGACAAACAACAACAAAGACAGAAATGCGCAACAGCGTTATGACTATTGGCGCGGTTCAGGCCGAACCGGCCGCCAACCGCCTGCTCGGAAAGGCCGGCGAAGATATCCACACCGAACCGAAGGTGATGGATCTGCTTATGGCGCTGGCGGCGCGGCCGAATGAGGTTTGCAGCCGCGATGAACTGATCGACGCGGTCTGGAATATCGACTATGGCGGCGATGAAAGCTTGACGCGCGCGGTCTCGCAATTGCGCAAGGCATTCGAAAAACTCGATCCCGAAGCGGTTTATATCGAGACGATCCCGCGACGCGGCTATCGCCTGATTGCGCCGGTTGCCGCCGCAGCTTTTAAAGGGCCCGCGCGCGCGCCTCCCACGCTTTGCGCAAACGGCGCGCTGAACGGCGTCGCCGAACGGCGTTCGCCGCAGGGCTGGATATTGCGCGGGCTGCTCGCCGCCGCCCCGGTCACCGCCTTTTTTATCGCCATCACGCTCGCCCCCGCCCTGAAACCAACGACGCCCGGCGCCGCCGAAATTTCGCCGCCCAGCATCGCCGTCATGCCGTTCAAGATCATCGGCGAGGAAACCGGCCAGCAACATCTCGCCGACGGCGTGGCTGAAGAAATTGTGCACCGGCTGGCGCAAATCGAAGACCTTGGCGTTGTCGGACGCACAATGACGTTTGCCATCGGTGACGATGGCGGCGATCTACGCGACATTGGCGCACGCCTTGGCGTTACGCATATTCTCGACGGTTCCTTGCGGCTGGACGGCGACCGGCTCCGCATTACCGCGCAATTGATCGACACGCAAAACGGATTTCATCTGTGGTCCGACAGTTACGATCGCAACATTACTGAGGTCTTCGCCCTTCAGGACGATATTGCAGCCGCCGTGGCGCACTCGCTCACGCTGCGCCTTTCACCGATCGTCGGCTCGCAGCCGACGCCAACCGGCCCGCGCTTTTTTGAACTTTACTCCCTTGGGCTGCAAGCCTGGCGACAGCGCAATGTCGATGAGAAGCGCGGGGCTATCGGCTTTTTCGAACAAGTTCTGGCGCTCGACCCGGACTTTCACCGCGCGCGCGGCTATCTGGCCCACGCCTATGTGC
Source organism: uncultured Parvularculaceae bacterium (assembly GCA_947259375.1). GTDB lineage: Bacteria > Pseudomonadota > Alphaproteobacteria > Caulobacterales > Parvularculaceae > Hyphococcus. Next base: position 98,223 of record CAMYLZ010000017.1, read on the forward strand.
GAAAAGCCGTCGAAGAAATGGGCGTAAGATCGCCGAGAGAGATTGAGTTTCAGCAAAAGGCTTTCAATGCGGCGCAACGCGTCCTAGCGGACGACCCGAATGACGCCAAAGCGCTCTCGGCTCTTGCCGGGCTTCGCATGCTGCAAACGCGCTGGATCGAAGCCAGGCATTTCGCTGAAGCGGCGGTCGCCGCCGACCCGCACGAATTCCTGGCGCAGGCCTATATGGCGTCGATCTTCATGTCTGTCGGCGATTATCGCGAGGCGAAGAAATCACAGGCAGCGGCGGTGGAATACAATCCGTATTCCTCAGAAGCCCATTACAACATGGGCCGTCTCTATTATAGATTGCAGGAGTTCGAGAACGCCGCCTTTCATTTCGCACTATCCGCCCAATTCACAGAAGCACAGACGGAATCGCTCGAGCATCAGGCCGCGTCTTTGGCCGCCCTCGGCCAGATTGACGAAGCGATGGAGATCGCCCAGGAACTCGGTTCGTTAATCGGCCCGCATGAGGCCGTATTTTACGATTTCCTGCGCGGCCACGGCGATCCGGTGGCGCGCGCGCGGTTTGTCGCCTGGTCGGTCGAAACCGGCGAGCTGCTTTTGTTGCCATTCCTCAGCGCGCTCGGCGAAGAACGCGCCGTCATTGTCATTCTCGAACAAAAGGCGGCGCTGGGCGAGCTAAAGCGAGCGCCATTGGCGTGGTCTGCATTGTGGCTTCCAGCGGCCGGCGAATTTCGCAAAACACCCGCCTTCAAGGAATTCATACGCGCGGCGCGACTGCCGGAATATTGGCGCGAATATGGCTGGCCGGAACATTGCCGCCCGGTCGGCGATGATGATTTCGAATGTGCTTGAGACGGGCGACCAACCGGCTCGCCCGGCGGCGCCGCCGTCCCCTCGCCGACTCGAAGCCGGTTTTATCCAGGAGGGGGGGGGTGACGTTCAGGCGGCGTTCTGCGACAGGAAGTCAACTCATGAAAAAATGAAAATGGGAAAATGACAAAAATGCGCGCGCCGCCGACCTGCGCCGCGCATCTTATTGCCCGTCAATGTCCAACAAACCGCGCAGTAAAACAAACAGCATCCAACCCGGCGCGCCACAAGCTAGCGATCCGAAAACCGCCTTCCTCGCCGCCGCAATTGCTGATGGCCTTGCGGTGAGGAAACCGGCTTTTGCAATGCAAGTCCCGCACGGCGCATGCGGCCGGGCGTTCTCCCGCCTGCTGTTCCGTCCCTTCGCCGGAATGACCCGGATCAGGTTCTAAAGGGTTCGTCTCAGTCCCATGCGCCCATGCTCGCTCTGACGCAGGCCAGTGTGCCGCACATCGCGCCCGGCGGGGCTATTCGGAAGAGGCTTCGAAGGCATGCGCCGGACGTTGTGCGTCGCGCGAGCCGTCAAACAAAGTCGACAGGCGGGACGCCCCTCGGAACAGGGGCGATCCTGACTCAAAAACCGCTATTTCGCAAGAAAAATCGGCCCTCCAGGCCCGCCGCCGGCGCGGCGCAACCCATGCGCGCAACGACAATTCGGCATTGCACGAAACCAGTGCGGCGCGCATTACTTCGTAGGCGGACGTGTTTGCAACAATGTTGAATGCAGTCGCAATTAATGCGCGGCGTCGCTCTGGCCGGCAATGGCGATCGCCTGTGCAATCGCCGCGCGCATCGCCTCTTTCGAGTGACTGACCGTCAGGCTGTCAATAATCTCGCCAGTGTCGCGATCGACCAGCAGCGTGAAGCCTGTCGCGCCTTTAAAGCGGGGGTAGATACCGGTGAGCCCTTCTTCTTCCGCCTGCCGCGCAATGTCGCCGCGCTGGCCGAAGGTGAAGTCGAGCGAGACGAACTTGACCGGCTTATCGGCGAAATCCGGGATCACTTGCGCAAGCCGCGGCTTTAATATCTTGCAGGCCGAGCACCAGGCGGATTCGAATGTCGCCGCGATGATTTCCGGCTCTCCCTCAAGCGCATAATCAGCGCCGGTCGCCGCCATGCGTCCGTTGGCGGTGAATATAGCAACGCCAAGGCCGAGAATGCCGGCGAATAAGAGGTTTTTCGCGTTCATCATCATCCCTATCTAGCGCAAAGCCTGAATAGCGCAAAGCCGGGCGCCGCGCCATGGCGCGCGCTTTCAAGTTCATGCGAGGCGCCGCAAAGGCGTGCGCCGCCTCAATCAGGGCGCGCTTAATCCTGAAACGGATCGCGCATCAAAATGACATCATCGCGTTCCGGGCTGGTCGAGACCAGCGCCACCGGGGTTTCGATCAGCTCTTCAATGCGGCGGACATATTTCACCGCTTGCGCCGGCAAATCCGCCCAGGAACGCGCGCGCTCGGAAGAACCCGACCAGCCCTCCATCGTCTCATAGATCGGCTCGGCCGCCGCCTGGCGATGCGCGCCGGCCGGCAAATAATCGAAATCTTCGCCGTCAATGCGATAGCCGACGCAAACTTTCAGCTCGTCAAAACCGTCCAGCACGTCGAGCTTGGTGAGCGCGATGCCGTCAACGCCGGCGATTTTCAGGGACTGGCGCACAAGGCAGGCGTCGAACCAGCCGCAGCGGCGCTGGCGACCGGTGACAGTGCCGAATTCATGGCCGCGCTCGCCAAGCCGTTTGCCGGTATCGTCATGCAGCTCAGTCGGAAACGGGCCTTCGCCGACCCGCGTCGTATAGGCCTTGACGATGCCGAGAACGTAATTGACCGCCCGCGGCCCAAGACCGGAACCGGTCGCCGCCTGACCCGCCACGGTGTTTGACGAAGTGACATAAGGATATGTGCCGTGATCGACGTCGAGCAGCACGCCTTGCGCCCCTTCGAACAGGATGCGCTTGCCCGCCTTGCGCGCCTCGTCAAGCTCGCGCCAGACCGGCTTGGCGAAAGGCGCGATTTTCGGCGCGACCGCGCTCAGGGTCTGAAACAGCGCATCAGCGTCAATGTCGTCAACGCCGAAACCGCGCCGCAGCGCATTATGGTGTACAAGGAGGTTTTCGATTTTGCCCTTGAGGCTCGATAGGTCGGCAAGGTCAATGACCCGCAGCCCCCGCCGGCCCGCCTTGTCTTCATAGGCCGGGCCGATGCCGCGTTTCGTCGTACCGATCTTGACGCCGGCGGCGGCGCCTTCTCGCAGCGCATCAAGCTCCTGATGGACCGGCAGGATCAGCGATGCGTTTTCAGCTATGTAGAGGTTTTCAGGCGTGATCTCGACGCCCTGTTCCTTGATGCGGTCGATCTCCGCCAGCAGCGCGAACGGGTCAACGACGACGCCGGAGCCGATCACGCCAAGGCAGCCCTTTCGGACGACGCCGGACGGCAGCAGCGAGAGTTTGTAAACCGCGCCGTCAATGACCAGCGTATGGCCGGCATTATGCCCGCCCTGAAAACGCACCACCACGTCGGCGCGGGCGGAAAGCCAGTCGACGATCTTGCCTTTGCCCTCATCGCCCCACTGGGCGCCGACGACCGCAACGTCCGCCATAAATCCTCCAAAGCGTCTATCCGGGAATAATCGCGGCGCACCATAGGGCCTTTGCTCGCCCGGTCAATCGGCGCGCAGGCGACGCGCTATCGTGCAAAGCGCTCGCTTCGACGCTAATTTCTTGCACGGGCCCGCGCGCGCAGGGCCAGATGAGCCGCCATTCGGCGCGGGAGCCTCTCGCACCGGGCGCCAAACGGGGAGAAAAACAATGCGAAACGCCGTCATCGCCGCCGTCGTTCTATTTTTAACCGCACCCGCCACCGCCCAACCGGCCGAGGCGCCGGCCCCCTGTCAGGATGACATCTATCGCGCCTTTGATTTCTGGATCGGCGAATGGGACGTCTCCTCCGGCGGCAAGCCGGCGGGCGAGAACATCATTTCGGTCCGCGAGGGCGGCTGCCTGTTGCTGGAGGAATGGACCAGCGCCGACGGCACGACCGGCCAGAGCTACAACTTCTACGATCCGGGCGCCGGCAAATGGCGCCAGCTCTGGGTCTCCGGCGGTTCGGTCATCGATTATGCCGGCGGCCTCGACGCGAACGGCGCCATGGTGCTGGAAGGAACCATCGCCTATCGCAATGGCGCGACCGCGCCCTTCAAAGGCGCTTGGACGCTGCAAGAAGACGGCGCCGTGATCCAGCATTTCCAACAATATGATGCGGAAAGCGAAAGCTGGCGGGACTGGTTCATCGGTCGCTACACAAAGAAGACATCAACGCCCTGAGCCCCGTGCATTAGCGCGGCAAAACACTTAAGAGTCGAGGTCATTTCAAAAACGCCAAGCGGGGAATGAAAGAGCAGATGATGAAAAAACTGATGATCGCGAGCGCGCTCGCGCTGGTGCTGGCCGCTTGCGGCAATGAAACGCAAACGGGCGAGCGCGAAACGCCGAGCGCCGCAACGCCCTCAGCCGAACAACTCGTTTCATTCGAGGAATTCACGCTCGATAATGGGTTGAAAGCCATCTTTCATATTGACCGCTCAGACCCGGTGGTCGCAGTCGCACTGACCGCCCATGTCGGCTCGGCGCGCGAAAAAGCCGGCCGCACTGGATTTGCGCATTTGTTTGAGCATCTCTTATTTCTGGAATCAGAAAATCTCGGCAAGGGCGGGCTCGACGCCATGTCGGCGCGCATTGGCGGGTCCGGCGCAAACGGATCGACCAGCCGCGACCGCACCAATTATTTCCAGACTGTGCCGAATGACGCGCTTGAAAAGATGATCTGGGCCGAAGCCGACAAAATCGGCTATTTCATCAACACAGTGACCGACCCGGTGCTCGCCAAGGAAAAGCAGGTCGTCAAAAACGAAAAGCGCCAGAGCGTCGATAACCGGCCCTATGGCCACACCTTCTACGTCATCGGTAAAGCGCTGTACCCGGAAGGCCATCCCTATAACTGGCAAGTGATCGGCTCGCTTGAAGACCTTGACGCGGCGACATTAGGCGACGTCAAGGAGTTCTACCGGAGCTGGTACACGCCCAATAATGTAACGCTGGTCATCGCCGGCGATTTTGACGCGAAGCAAGCGCGCGAATGGGTGCATAAATATTTCGATGAGATTCCGCGCGGTCCCGACGTCGCCCCACAACCGAAACAGCCGGTCGCGCTTGATGAAACGAAACTGCTTTTCCACGAAGACAATTTCGCGCAATTGCCCGAGCTGACGATCGCCTGGCCGACGGTTCCGCAATATCACCCGGATATCTATGCGCTCGACGTGCTGCATGACCTGCTGACCGACGGCAAGCGCGCGCCCTTGAACGAAGTGCTGATCGACGAGAAAAAACTGACCGCCGGCGTTTCCGCATTCGGTTATAATTCCGAGCTTTCCGGCGAGACCATGTTGCAAATTCGCGGCTTTGACGGCGCCGATCTCGATACGATCAAAGCCGCGCTGGATGAAGGCTTTGCACGGTTCGAGGCTGACGGCATCGACGCGAAAGACCTCGACCGGGTCAAGACCGCCCAGGAAGTCTCGTTCTATTCGGGCATTCAAAGCGTGCTCGGAAAGGCTTTCAATCTCGCCCAATATGAGATCTTCGCCGGCGATCCCGGCTTCATCAATCAGGATATCCGCAACATCCAGGCGGTCACCGCTGAAGATGTAATGCGGGTCTATGAAAAATACATCAAAGATCGCCCCTTCGTTGCGACAAGCTTTGTGCCGAAAGGCGCGGCGGATCTCGCGCTTCAGGGTTCGGCGCGCGCTGACGTTGTCGAGGAGCCCATCGTTCAGGGGGCGGAAGACTTCTTCGACGCCAGCATTGCAGCGGAATATGAGCGCACGCCGTCGCGTTTCGATCGTATGACGGAGCCGCCTTACGGTCCGAAGCCTGTTGTCGAAACGCCCGCCATCTGGGAGACGAGCCTGGCGAACGGGCTTGAAATTTATGGCGTCGAGGATCGCGAGCTGCCGCTGGTGCAATTCGAGCTTTCCTTTGTAGGCGGGCACATGCTCGACGACGCGCAAATGCCTGGCGTCGCCAATATGCTTGCTGAGATGATGGACAAGGGCACCGCGACGCGCTCCACCGCCGACCTCGAAGAGGCGATCGTCGCGCTTGGCGCATCCATTGGCATCGGCGCCGGAGACGAACGTTTCGTCATTTCCGGGCGGACCCTCGCGCGCAATTTTGACGCGACCATCGCGCTTTTGTCGGAAATCTTGCTTGAGCCGCGCTGGGACGAGGAAGAGTTCGCCCTCGCCAAGGCTCGCGTCGCCAATCAAATCCAGGCGGCCAGCGCCGACCCGGGCGCCATTGCGGGCCGCGCCTATGCGCAGGTCACTTATGGCGCTGACCATATTTTCGCCCAACCGGTACAAGGCGACGAACAATCCGTCAGCACCATGACGCTTGACGATCTTAAAGCCTATTACGCCGCCAATCTGTCGCCGAGCGCGGCGAATTTCCGCGTAGTCGGCGCGGTCTCCAAGGCTGAAGCGACTGCGGCGCTTGAAATGCTCGCAGCAGGCTGGGAGGCTCGCGATGTCGCGCTTCCGGAGATTGCAGAAGCCGCGACGCCGAGCGAAAGCACCGTCTATTTCCATGACGTGCCGGGCGCCAAGCAATCGGTGATCCGTTTCGGCCGGCCGGCGCTGAAAAGGACGGATGACGATTTCTATGCGGCGAGTGTCATGAATTACCGTCTTGGCGGCGGCGGCTTCGCCTCGCGCCTGACGCAGGAACTGCGTGAAGGAAAAGGCTACACTTACGGTATCGGCTCTGGCTTTTCTGGTTCGGCGCGCCAGGGCGATTTCGTGATCTTCAGCAATGTCCGCTCAAACGTCACGCTGGAGGCTGCAACGCTGGTCAAGGAAATTCTCGAAAACTACGGCGCGACCTTCACGCAAGAAGATCTCGACGTTTCCAAAAGCTTCCTGTTGAAGAGCAAGGCGCGCGCCTTTGAAACGCTCGGCGCCAAGCTGGGCGTGCTTGAAAATATCGCCGATTACGGCCTGCCTTACGATTATGTGCGCCGTCAGGACGAAATCGTCGAGGCGATGACCGTTGAGCGCATCAAGGAACTCGCCGACACCTATATTCGCCCAGACGCCATGAATTATGTCATTGTCGGCGACGCCGCGACGCAAGCCCCGCGCCTTGTGAAGCTCGGCTTCGGCGAACCTGCGATGCTCAATGATGAAGCGGAGACCGGCGCTGATTAAGGCGCCGGCTTTCGCAGCGCCAGGTAAATACCGCCAAGGATCAACGCCGAGGCGACGCCAAGGCGCAAGCTCAACGGCTCGCCAATGAACAAGACCGCGCCGCCTGCGGCGATCACCGGCACGGCGAGCTGTACGACCGAAGCGCTCATGGTCGTCAGATGACGGAGCGCCGCATACCAGACCACGTAACCGGCGCCCGATGCGACGGCGCCGGAGACGACCGCAAGCGCAATCCCCGCCGGCTCCGCTTTGACGGCGCCGGGGGCGAATATCAGCATAAGCCCCATTGGGGCGGCCAGCAGAAAATTACGCGCCGTGGCGGCGACCGGGTCCGCCGCGCCGCGGCCGAGAAGCGAGTAAGCGCCCCAGGCGGCGCCCGCCGCCGCCATCAAGGCGGCGCCAGCGAGCGGCGGCGCCGATAGTCCCGGTAGAAACAAATAGACAAGACCGGAAAAGGCGACGCCAACACCAGCCCATTGCAAGGGCCCCGGCCGCGCGCCCGCGGCAATGTCTGCGCCGATCATGGTGAATTGCACCGCACCGAAAAGAATGAGCGCGCCGGCCGCTGCGCCAAGCGTTAGATAAGCGAAAGAGAACGCGGCAGCGTAAAAGAACAACGCCGCCGCCGCCCAAAGATCACGAAACCGCAACGGCAAGACGGCCGCGCGGCGCGCAATGAAAAACGGCGCGAGGAACACCGCACCCGAAAATAGGCGAATTTGCGTAAAGCTTGCCGGATCAATCAGCCCGTCGCGCAGCGCCATCCGGCAAAGCACCGAATTGGCGGCGAAGGCGACAAGCGCCGCCGCCGTCAGCAAGGCTGCGCGATAATGCGCGCCGCTCCGCATCGCCGCCCTGATCCTCGCGATCATCGCAGCGCGCCCTAAAACGCCAACGCCGCCGCCTGTTTCACATGCGGCAGGGCGCGCACCCGCTCAAGCACCGTATCGTTGACCGGATCGTCAACCGCAACAAGCGCGATGGCGCCTTCGCCCGGCGCCGCGCGGCCGAGATTGAATGTCGCAATATTGACGCCCGCCTCGCCCAGCGTCTTGCCGAGCGCGCCGATAAAGCCTGGCTTGTCTTCATTGGTGACATAGAGCATGTGCGGCGCGAAGCTCGCTTCCATCTCGACGCCCTTGATCTCGACAATGCGCGGCGAGGCGCCGAACAGCGTTCCCGAAACAGTACGCTCATGTTCTTCAGTAACGATCCGTAAGCGGATGATGCTGTCATAGCTGTCCGCATCGTCGCGATAGGTTTCCGCAACCGACACGCCGCGCTCTTTCGCAATCACCGGTGCATTGACCACGTTGACGTCCTGAAGCATCGGCTTCAACACGCCTGCCACCGCCGCGGCGGTGAGCGGCTTGGTGTTTAGCGCCGACACCTCGCCTTCAAAAGTGATCTCGACTTTTTTAAGTCCGGAACGGGTCAACTGCCCGGCGAACAGGCCGAGCTTTTCCGCAAGGGCGATGAAGGGCTTCAAGCGCGGGGCTTCTTCGGCCGTCACGGAAGGAGAGTTGAGCGCGTTAGAGACCGCGCCGCGCATCAGATAATCAGCCATTTGCTCGGCGATCTGAATGGCGACGTTTTCCTGCGCTTCCTTGGTCGAAGCGCCGAGATGCGGCGTCGCGACCACTTTCGCATGGCCGAATAACGGGTGCGCCGTCGCCGGTTCGGTTTCATACACATCAAGCGCTGCGCCGGCCACATGCTCGTCGTCAAGCGCATCTTTGAGCGCCGCTTCGTCAAGCAGCCCGCCGCGCGCGCAATTGACGATGTAAGCGCCTTTTTTCAACTTGGCGAGATTTTCCCGGTTCAAAATATTGCGCGTCTGATCGGTGAGCGGCGTATGCAGCGAAACAATATCCGCACGCGCAAGAAGCCCTTCAAGATCGACCTTCTCAACGCCGATCTCGACCGCGCGCTCTTCGGTCAGGAATGGGTCAAAGGCGATAACCCGCATCTTAAGGCCAATGGCGCGATCGGCGACGATCGAGCCGATATTGCCGCAGCCGATGACGCCGAGCGTCTTGCCAAAGACCTCCGCCCCCAAAAAGGCCGATTTTTCCCACTTGCCTTGGTGGGTCGATTGGTTCGCCTGCGGGATTTTCCGCACCAGTGAAAACATCATGGCGATGGCGTGTTCCGCCGTGGTGATGGCGTTTCCATAGGGCGTATTCATGACGACGACGCCAGCCGCCGTCGCCGCCGGAATGTCGATATTGTCAACACCGATGCCGGCGCGGCCGATGACTTTCAGGTTTTTTGCCGCAGCGATAATCGGCGCGGTCGCTTTCGTCGCCGAACGGACCGCGAGCCCGTCATACTGGCCGATAACGGCGGCGAGCTTTTCCTTATCCTTGCCGAGCGCCGGCTGATAATCGACATCGACGCCGCGCTCTTTGAAAATGTTGACGGCGGTTTCGCTCAAGGCGTCTGAAACGAGAACTTTAGGCATAGTATTTTTCCGTATCATGATGATTTGAAATAGGCAGGCAAATTGTTTTGAGGAAGGAGTTCACGAACTGGCGACGCGCAAGCCAGCACGACGGCCATCCCTCAGAACGAAGCCCTTGCTTTTGCGAACGCCCAGTCGAGCCACGGCCCGAGAGCTTCAATGTCCGAGGTCTCAACCGTGGCGCCGCACCAGATGCGAAGCCCCGGCGGCGCATCGCGATAACCGCCAATATCAAATGCGGCGTCTTCCGACTCCAGCAATTTTTCCATGGCTTTAACAAAAGCACGCTGTTCGCTTTCATCGAGCGTCGCGAATGCCGGCTCAATGACCTTGAGGCATACGGATGTATTCGACCGCAAGGCCGGATCGGCGCAAAGAAAATCGATCCACGATGTTTTCTCGACCCACGCGCCCAAAGCCGCCGCATTGGCGTCGGCCCTTGCGTGCAACGCTTTGAGCCCGCCAAGCCCGGCGGCCCATTTCAACGCATCGAGATAGTCCTCAACGCACAGCATGGAAGGCGTGTTGATGGTCGCGCCTTCGAAAATCCCTGCATTGAGCTTGCCGCCCTTGGTGAGTCGGAAAAGCTTTGGCAAAGGGCGCGGCGGCGCATAACTTTCAAGTCGTTCGACCGCGCGCGGGCTGAGGATCAAGACGCCATGCGCGCCCTCGCCGCCCAGCACCTTTTGCCAGGAATAGGTCACCACATCGAGCTTCGGCCAATCGAGACCTTGCGCGAAAATCGCCGAGGTGGCGTCGCAAATGACGATCCCCTCGCGCTTATCGCTGATCCAGCCGGCGTCGGGCACACGCACGCCGGAGGTCGTGCCGTTCCAGGTGAAGACAACGTCATGTGTGGGATCAACCGCGCCAAGATCGGCGATCTCGCCATAAGGCGCATCGAAAATACGCGCCTCAAGCCCGAGCTGCTTGACTGCGTCCGTCACCCAGCCCTGGCCGAAACTCTCCCAGGCCAGCATATCGACCGGGCGCGCGCCGAGCATCGACCACATGGCCATTTCAACCGCACCGGTGTCTGACGCAGGCACAATGCCGATGCGATAATCATCCGGCACGCCAAGCAGCGCGCGTGTGCGTTCAATCGCTTCGGCAAGGCGCGCCTTGCCCAGCTTTGAGCGATGCGAGCGCCCGAGCGCGGCGATATTGAGATTTTCGGGGGACCAGCCCGGACGCTTCGCGCACGGACCAGATGAGAAATGCGGACGCGCCGGGCGCACCGCGGGGGTCGTTTCCATAATGCACTCCATCCTTCCAGATGGCTCGCGCCCCGTTGGGGAGGCGTGGCCCGCATTCAGCATTGCGCATCGTCGCGCAGGCCGTCAACAAATTTTTTGCAGTGCAAAAGATCAAATTTCCTTGCGCAGGCCTTGCGCGGATCTGATGCGCCCGATAGCGCAGGCGCTTATGAGCCGGTTTCCACCTGTATCCCGCGAGGCGACGCCCTTTGACTGGGCGCTTCTGGCGATGATCGTCGCCTTTGGCGGCTCGGCTTTCGTGATGATCCGCATGGCGGTCGCGACCATCCCGCCTTTCGCAGTCGCCATTGGGCGCATTTGGGTGGGGGCGCTTCTGCTTTACATCCTCATGCGCGCGGCGGGCCGGCGCCTGCCGCCGTTTTTCACCCGCGCCCATGGTCGCCTTCGCATCAGGCGCGCCTGGCGCTGGATGATCGCCGTCGGCGCGGTCGGCAATCTTGCGCCATTCTTTCTTTTTCCGTGGGCGCAGCAATTTATCGAAAGCGGACTCGCCGGCGTTTACATGGCCTTCATGCCGATCTGGACGATTGCGCTTGCCTATTTTTTCGCGAATGAACGGTTGAACGGCCGCAAGCTTGCCGGCTTTGCAATGGGCTTCGCCGGCGTGATGATCTTGATGGGACCGGGCGTCATTCGCGGCGTAATTTCCAGCGACATCAAGGCGCAGGCCGCACTGCTGCTCGCGACATTTCTTTACGCCGCCGCCGCCGTGCTGGCGCGGCGCGCCCCGCCTATTCGTCCGCGTGTCTTTGCCGCCGGCATGATGATCGTCGCGGCGATCATGGCGAGCCCGGCCGTCTTTTTCATCGATCTTCGTACTGAGGACTGGAGCGCGGCGAGCATCGTCAGCGTCATCGGCCTCGGCTTTTTCCCGACCGGGCTCAACGGCGTCCTGATCATCATGCTGATCCGCCGCGCCGGCGCCGGGTTCATGGCGCTCACCAATTACATCACGCCGCTCTGGGCGGTCGCCATGGGCGCGGTGTTTTTCGGCGAAACGCTCGATCCGGCGGTCTTCATTGCGCTCACGGTCATCCTCGCCGGAGTCGCCATCAGCCAACGCCGCCCGGGTGGCGCGAAAGCCGCCCGCGACACCGCTGGAACCGGCGCGCCATCTCAGGCGAAAAGCTGACCCTGTTGGACAAAGACCGCCTCGCCGCCAATGCGCACGGATCGAACCGCGCCGCCTGCCGCACCGACCGTGAGTTCAATCCGGCTTGGGCGCCCCATTTCAAACCCCTGTTCAATGATCCAGCGATGCTCGCCATCGCCGAGCGCGCCGCTCAACGCAATCTGGCCGGGGAATCCCGCCGCCGCCGAACCTGTGGCCGGATCCTCGTCAATGCCCGAATTCGGCGCGAACATGCGTGCATGGAATGACGCGTCCGCCGCCTCGCCGCCTTCCGCATAGAGATAAACACCCGCCGTATCATTGATGCCCAACGCATCCCATGCGCCGTGATTGAGCGTTGCTGACCGCACGACATTCAGCGGGGCCATCGCATAGACGAAATCGACGCCCGCATTGACCGTTCTCGGCTTTGAGCCGTCCTTGAAAACGCTGCCGCGCGGCAAGCCAAGCGCCGCCTCCAGCGCATCCGCCGATGGCGCCGCGCCGCTTTCTTTCGGCAGGTTGGGATTGACGAATGCAGCCGCGCCGCCGCCATCGCCAAGACGCACATCAACCGGAAACAGCCCTGCCGTCAGCTCAAGCGTCAGCGGGCTTTTAAGCCCTCGCGCCTTGGCCAGCGCGATCGCCGTGCCGACCGTCGGATGACCGGCGAACGGCAATTCTCGGCCAGGCGTGAAAATCCGCACCCGCGCCGCATGCGACCTGTCTTCTGGAGGCAAAACAAATGTCGTTTCGGAAAGGTTGAATTCTCGCGTAATCGCTTGCATCTCGTCACCGGACAGCCCTTCCGCGTCCAGCACCACCGCAAGTTGATTGCCGGCAAACCTGCGATCGGTGAATACATCATAGGTGACGAAATCATAGGCGCGCATGAAATGGTTCCTTTGTCAGTTTTGCGCCCGAATGCTGTCGGCAAAATTGGCCCCCGGGGCAAACGAAAATTCCTGGGCTAATCAAAAGCCGACCTATCAATTCGCCAGGCGTGATTGAGCGGTCCGCATCCGCCGCCAAAGCCCGGGGCGGCGGCAATCGCTTCGCGCAGATAGAATATCGCGCGCTCGACCGCGGGCTCCAGCTTCATGCCTTGTGCGAGGCCCGTTGCGATCGCCGAAGCAAGGGTGCAGCCGGTGCCATGCGTCGAAGTGGTTTCAATCCGCGCATTGGCGAATGACGCGACTGCGCCCTCGGTGACCAGAATATCCTCAACCACCGCGCCCGGCCGGTGGCCGCCCTTGATCAGCGCCGCGCCAGCCCCGGCGGCGACCAGCGTTTCGCCGGCCGCGATCTGCGACGCCTTGTCATTGACAACGCCGCCGGTCAAGGCGGCGGCTTCTTCCGTATTCGGCGTAATAACGCCGGCTAGCGGCGCGAGCCGATCACGGATGAATGCCGCGACGCCGTCGCTCGCCAAGGCGTCGCCGCTAGTCGCGACCAGCACCGGGTCGAGAACCACAGGAACGCCGCGATAACGTTGCAGCGCTTTTTCAACGATGTCGGCCGTTTCCACATTGCCGATCATGCCGATCTTGATGGCGTCGGCGCCAATATCGCTCATGACGGCGTCGATCTGCGCCGCGATGATTTCCGGGGCCGTTGGATGCACGGCGCTGACGCCGCGCGTGTTCTGCACGGTAAGCGCGGTGATCGCCGTCGCCGCATAACCGCCAAGCGCAGTGACGGTTTTGATGTCGGCCTGGATGCCGGCGCCGCCGGACGGGTCCGACCCGGCAATAATGAGAACGCGGCTTTTCATCGTGTTTTCAGTCTCCGCTTTTGCCTGTCATTCGGCGCGCCCCTGCAAGAGCCGACATTGGTCTGGCGAGCGACGGCGCGCGAGGAGGGATAACACGAATCACGGTCAATAATCTCATTCGGACCGGTCTGGCCTGCCGCCTCATCACGGCGTTGATCAGCGGCGCCGGACGGCGGGACGGACTGCCGCGGGCGCATTGACAACCAATCAAGCCCCCGCCTAAGAACGGCGCCTCGGGTGAAGGCCCCCGCCGCTCGCGAGCGCGCAAGCGCTATGGTGAAGCCCTTCGTTCTATCGCTCAGGTCAATCCGCTATCCTGCGGCATGCGACCCGATGGCAATGCGAGCCCCGTCGATCACCTTTGCGTGCCGCCCAAAGAGGCGAGATATGACTGATACGGTGCAATTGCCCCCGTTAGCGACCCTGAAACAACAAGCCAAACGCCTGCGCGCCGGCCTTGCGGAGGACGGCGATTTCATCAGCCATAGCGAGAGCCTTGAGCTTGTCGCCCGGCAATATGGATATCGCGACTGGAACACGCTGTTCGCCGAGATCGGCAATCAGCCGCAGCCGCGTTTTACGCCCGGCGCGCGCGTTGCCGGGCGCTATCTCGGCCAGCCTTTCGCTGGCGAGATTGTCGCCATGCGGTTGCAGGCCGGGGAGCGCACAAAGGTGACCGTTCGCTTCGACGCGCCTGTTGACGTTGTCGCGTTTGACAGCTTTTCCGCCTATCGCTCGCGCGTCACCGTAACGGTGGACGCCAATGGCGAGACCCGGGAGAAAACCTCGAACGGCGCGCCCTTGCTTGCTTTCAAAGCCGATTAAATCTCTCAGGACGCCGCCCGGAACTGCGCCTTGCGCAAATCGACCGGGCGGCCGTCCTCGCTGATCAGGCCGGCATGCAATGGCGCGCCGGCGCCGCGCTCCACCAGCGAGGTTGTTCCGGGCGTCTCAAGGATATGCTTCTCGCCCCATTGCATCAGCGCCATCAATGGCAAGGCGAGATCGACGCCTTTGGACGTCAGCACATATTGGTGGCGCGTGCGCTGACCTTGTTCTTTATACGGACGCTTTCGCAATAATCCACTGCCGACCAGCTTTTTGAGCCGGTTCGACAAGACCGTGCGCGGCAGACCGAGGCTCGATTGCATGTCGTCAAAGCGGGTGACGCCGTAAAGCGCGCCGCGAATGATCAGCAATGTCCAGCGATCCCCAACAAGATCAATAGCCGCCGCAAGCCCGCAGCGCTCCAGCAAGGGCGCGCTTTCAATGGATCTCGCTTGCATACCGGCGTCATCGTAAGCCATGAAAAACCGATAGAGTGATTTGGCGCCATCGCGCAATCTTGGCGGCGCCATCGCGCCGCAAGCGCTTGCCTCGCCTGCCCCCGCTCTCGGCGCCCATATTCACGCAGATGTGCGCGCCAGCCGCCCACGGCCGGCTTTTGGGCCCTAAAACGCACCATTCTCGCCGCATTCTCCGGCCATTTTCGCACGCATGGACATCCGGCTGGGGCAAGCACGGAGAGCCCAATGAAGAGAATTATAACCGCAATGATCGCCGCCGCGCTGGGCGCCGCCGCGCTCGGCTTCACCGCCGCTTCTGCGCATCGGCCGGACCCTTGCCGCGTTGACCATGACCATCGCAGTCACGCTGCGGATTATTACAATTACTATCCGGCGGACAATTATTACCGCGCCGGCCCTTATCGCGGTTCCGGCGTCAGCTTCTCGATCACCTATCGCGACGGTTACGATCATGACCGAGATTATGACCGTCATTACGACCGGGGCCGGCATTATGACCGTGGCCGGCGCCATGGATATCGCGGCGATCGCGGACGCATCGTCAATCGCCAAGTATTCCAGACGCGCTATCGCGCCCGTGTCGTGCTGATTGAAGAGGTAGTGCGCACCCGCCGCGGGCCGCGCCTCGTATGTACTGTCGATGCGCGCGGCCCGGAAGCGCGGTATGTTCCCAAACGCCGCCTTCACCGGATCGCCGATCGCAATTGTTCGCGCCGTGCGAGAGTGCGCATCGACGCCTGACCACGCTCTATTCCCGATGAGCGAACGCCCGCCGGCATGCGTACCCTGCCGGCGGGCTTAATTTATCAAATGGAAGCAAGCGCCTGATCCGCGGCCGCCCGGATGGTCGCGACCGGCGAGTTGGCGCGGGTCAGAACCCGTATGCCGAAATAGATCGCCAACAATTCCGCCGCCTTGGCCTGACGCGCGCCCTCATCATTCTTATAGCGGGGCGAAGCGGCGAGCGAGGTTGCAAACATGGTTTCGACACGCTCCAGCGCACCGCTCACAAAGGCGCGCGTCGCGTCATCGAGCTGCGACTGCTCAGCCGCCGCGCTGCACAGGAAACAGCCGCGCCGGTCGCCCTTTGAAATGCGGGCGATCATATCGTCAAACAACCGCGCAAATCGCGTTTTCGCGCCGCCCGGACGCGCCAGCACTGCCGCCGCCTGGTTGACTTCCGTTGCCTCGTAGAATTTCAGCGACGCCAGATACATTGCCCGCTTGTCGGGAAAAATGCGGTAAAGGCTTTGCTTGTTCAGGCCGGTCGCCGCCTCGATGTCCTGCAGCGAGGCGCCTTCAAAGCCAAAACGCCAAAACACATCCGTGACTTTTTCAAGCGCTTCATCGGGATTGAATTGTCTCGGTCGCGCCATTTTTCATGTCTCACGAGTTTGTTACCGATCCGTCCGCTATGGATTATTGACCGGCCGGTCCGCAAACATATATGCGCCTCATCGCCGACGACAAGCCCCCGGCGTTTTTGACGAACCAAGCGCGGATCCCCGCGCCAACCCAAGAGAGAGACGACATGAGCAGACTGACCCAGATCACGGACGAGAACGCCTCCCCGAAAGCCGCCGAACTGTTCGGCGCCATCAAATCGAAAATCGGCATGGTGCCGAACCTTTATCGCGTCCTCGGCAATGAGCCGTCCGTTCTCGCCGCAACGCTTGGCTTTGGCGACGCACTCGGCCAAGGCACGCTCGACGCCGCAACGCGCGAAGCGATCGCACTCGCTGTCGCCGGCGCCAACACCTGCGACTACTGCGCTTCCGCGCACACCGCGATCTCCAAAGGCCTCAAAGTCGACGATGCCGAGATTTCTTCGCGCCTTAACGGCAAATCGGCCGACGCGAAAGTTCAAGCGATCCTGACCTTTGCCGTCGCCGTTGTCGAAAAGCGCGGCTTCGTTTCCGATGAAGACCTCGCCGCTGCGCGCAATGCCGGCCTGACCGAAGGCGAAATCATCGAAACCGTCGGCAATGTCGTCGCCAACATCCTGACGAACTATGTCAACCACATCGCGCAAACCGACATCGATTTCCCGGTCGTGCGCACGCAAAACGCCTAAACAGACTACGTAACCTTGTTGCGTAAGAAGCCGGCCCGCGCCCCCGCGCAGGCCGGCTTTTCTAATCTCAAGCGGATTTTTTCAACCGTTACTTGGCTTTTTCAACGGCGCCGCAAATATCGCCCACCACCGACTTGACGAGATCGGCATTCTCGCCCTCGCCCATCACCCGGATCAGCGGCTCAGTGCCGGATTTTCGGATCACCAGCCGTCCGGTTTTGCCCAGCTTTTCTTCACCGGCCTTGATGGCCGCCATCACGGCCGCGGCCTGAAGCGGGTCGCCGCCCGTAAAACGGACATTTTGCAGCAATTGCGGAAACGGTTCGAAATTGCGGCAAGCGTCGGAAACCTTGCGGCCTTCGGCGGCGACCACCGCCAGCACTTGCAACGCCGTGACAAGGCCGTCGCCGGTCGTGCCGTAATCGCTCAATATAACGTGCCCTGACGGTTCACCGCCGACATTCATGGCTTTGGCGCGCATCTCCTCGACCACATAACGGTCGCCGACCTTGGTGCGCGCCAGCGACAGCCCCTGGCCTTCAAGATACTTTTCAAGCCCCATATTGGCCATCACCGTCGAGACAATGCCGCCGCCCCTTAATGCGCCATTGGCGTTCCAGGCGCGCGCGATGAGTGCGAGAATCTGATCGCCGTCAATCAGCCGGCCCTTTTCATCACAGATGATGACGCGATCCGCATCGCCATCGAGGGCGATACCCACATCGGCGCGATATTCCAGCACCGCGTCCTGCATTTTTTTCGGCGCGGTCGAACCGACATTCTGATTGATATTGAACCCGTTCGGCTCAATGCCGATGGATTTGACCTCAGCGCCCAGCTCCCACAGCACGGTCGGCGCGACCTTGTAACCGGCGCCATTGGCGCAATCGATCACCACGCGCACGCCGTCTAGCGAGGTGCGCCGCGGGAACGCCGCCTTTGCGAATTCGATATAACGGGCGCCGGCATCGTCGACGCGCTTGACCCGGCCGAGATCGGCCGCGCTTGCGCGCCCCGCCGCCAAGTCCTCCTTCATCAGCCGCTCGATCTCAAGCTCGGTTTCATCAGACAGCTTGAACCCGTCCGGGCCGAAAAACTTGACGCCATTGTCATGATACGGATTATGAGAGGCGGAAATCATCACCCCGAGATCGGCGCGCAATGACCGCGTCAACATCGCCATCGCCGGCGTCGGCAACGGCCCGAGCAGGAAAACATCCATGCCGGATGCGGCAAAGCCCGCCGTCAGCGCCGGCTCGATCATATAGCCGGAAAGCCGCGTGTCCTTGCCGATCACGACCCGGTGACGATGGGCGCCGTTCTTGAACACCCGACCGACCGCCATGCCGAGGCGCAACATGCTGTCCGGCGCCATCGCGCCGGCATTGGCGAGACCGCGCACCCCGTCGGTTCCGAATATTTCGCGCTTGCCGCTCATCTGATCGTCGCCCCGCATGGGCCCGCCCTTCCCTTTAACTATTCCCCCTGATCCTAACACAGGAGGCTCGCCAAGGGTTTAACGCCAACATGATGGAATTTCCATGGCTTAGACCGGCGCCTTCGCGGCGATTGCACCCGCGACCGCCAAGGCCTGGCGCGTCGCCGCCACATCATGGACGCGGATAATCGCCGCACCGCGCGCAAATCCGGCGAGCGCCGCCGCGATGGAGCCGCCCAGGCGTTCGCCGGCCGGCCCGTCGCGGTCGATTGCCGCAATGAAGCGCTTGCGCGAGGCGCCGACCAGCACCGGAACGCCAAGATCGCCAAAGCGGTCGATCCGCGCAAGCAATGCCAGATTGTCCTCAAGCCGCTTGCCGAAACCGATGCCGGGATCGACGATCAGGCGCGCCCTCTCGACGCCAGCCGCGATGCATGCCGCAACCCGCCGCTCGAGAAAACTGAATACCTCTTCGACCACATCATCATAATGCGGATTATCCTGCATGGTCTTTGGATCGCCCTGCGCATGCATGAGAACGATATCGCAGTCGAGCGCCGCCGCGATTTGCAGGCTGTCCGGCGCATAGCCAAGAGCGGATACATCATTCCAGATCGCAGCGCCCGCGCGAATGGCGCTGCGAGCGACCGCCGGCTTGCGGGTATCGATGGAAAGCCGCGCCGTGCAACCCGCACGGATCAGCCCTTCGATGACCGGGAGCGTGCGGGCGATTTCTTCATTCGCAGGCACGGATTCCGCGCCTGGCCGCGTCGACTCGCCGCCAATGTCGAGGATATCCGCCCCTTCCTCAACCAGCTTGAGGCCGTGGGCGACGGCTTCATCGGCATTCGAGAACCGTCCGCCGTCGGAGAATGAATCGGGCGTCGCATTGACGACGCCCATGATCTTGCAGCCGGCAGTCAAGCGTCACACCCCTTGCGGGCTGGGCTCCATGGCGCCGGTTCCATCATCTTTCTTTTTACCGTCGGAGGTCGCGCCAGCGGTCGGGACGGATGAGGGCGGGGTTGTATCTTTCGGATCGAGCGGGTCTTCGCGCACGATCTTTTCGCCTTTGAAGAGCTTGGCGATTTCCTCGCCGGACAGCGTTTCAAACTCGAGCAGCGCCTGCGACAAGGCTTCCCAATCGTCGCGCCGGTCGGTGAGCACCTGCTTGGCGCGGTCAAAGCCTTCTTGGACGAAACGCTTGATCTCGTCTTCGATCAGCTTCGCGGTTTCACCGGAGATCGACTTGTTGCGCGCAATTGACTGGCCGAGGAACACTTCGCCTTCGTCTTCGGCATAGGCGATCGGGCCGAGCTTTTCAGAAAGCCCGTATTGCGTGACCATTGCCCGGGCGATCTTGGTGGCGTGCTCAATGTCGGACTGGGCGCCGGAGGTGACTTTCTCCTTGCCGAATTTCAACTCTTCGGCGACGCGCCCGCCCATGGCCATAGCAATGCGTGCTTTCATCTGCTCAAGCGTCATCGAATAGCGATCCCGCTCGGGCAGCGACTGCACCATGCCAAGCGCGCGCCCGCGCGGGATGATCGTCGCCTTGTGCACAGGATCGTTGCCCGGCACATCAATCGCGACCAGCGCGTGGCCCGCTTCATGATAGGCGGTGAGCATTTTTTCTTCTTCGGTCATTACTAGCGATCGACGTTCCGCGCCCATCATGACCTTGTCCTTGGCGTCGTCGAATTCCTTCGCCGTCACGAACCGTTTGCCGCGCCGCGCGGCCAGCAACGCCGCCTCATTAACGAGATTGGCGAGATCGGCGCCGGAAAAGCCCGGCGTGCCGCGCGCAATGGTGCGGATATTCACATCCGGCGCCAGCGGCACTTTCTTGGCATGCACATTCAAAATCTTTTCGCGGCCGATGACGTCCGGGTTCGGCACCACCACCTGCCGGTCGAAACGGCCAGGGCGCAACAGCGCCGGGTCGAGCACATCCGGCCGGTTGGTCGCGGCGATCAGGATGATGCCTTCATTGGCCTCAAAGCCGTCCATCTCAACCAGGAGTTGGTTCAGCGTCTGCTCGCGCTCGTCATTGCCGCCGCCGAGACCAGCGCCGCGATGGCGGCCGACCGCATCGATCTCGTCGATGAAGATGATGCAGGGCGCATTCTTTTTGGCCTGATCGAACATGTCGCGCACGCGGCTCGCGCCGACGCCGACAAACATTTCAACGAAGTCTGAACCCGAAATCGTAAAGAACGGCACATTGGCTTCGCCGGCGATGGCGCGGGCGAGCAAGGTCTTGCCGGTTCCTGGCGGGCCGACCAGCAACGCGCCTTTCGGGATCTTGCCGCCGAGGCGTTGGAACTTCATCGGGTCTTTCAGATATTCGACGATTTCCTCAAGCTCTTCTTTGGCTTCATCAATGCCTGCGACGTCGTCAAAAGTGACGCGCCCCTGGCGCTCGGTCAAAAGCTTCGCGCGGCTTTTGCCAAAGCCCATGGCCTTGCCGCCGGCGCCTTGCATCTGGCGCATGACAAAGAAAAAGAAGGCGAGGAAAATCAACAGCGGCAGAATGTTGAACAGCAGCGACAACAGCACCGGCAGTTCTTCTTCCTTCTGGATCTCGGTATTGACGCCGGCCGAGTTCAACTTGTCGGCGATTTCCGTCTGTCCATCCTCAGGGATCGTCGTGACGAACTCGCCGCCATTGGCGAGCTCGCCCGTGACCTGTCCTTTTGCGACGGAAGCGGTGGCGATGCCGCCGGTCTCCACCTGCTCAATAAAATCGGAATATTTCAGCTGCTGGGGCTGCGGCCCGGGCGCTGAGAATTCGAACAGCTGCAAGGCCACCAGAAAGAAAACAATTACGAGGCCCCAGATCAGAAGATTGCGTCCGTTCATTCGATATCCCTTTTGGCCGTCCTGTCCGGCCTGGTTTATGCGCCTGCGCGCGAGCTTTGACGGCCCGCCGCGTCACATGCGTTCGAGCCTAGTAGATAGGCGTTAAGAAATGCCAGCGCTATCTCTGCGGCGATTTTTCACTGTCAGACTACGAAAATCTAACAATTTCGCCGAGATAGCGCTCGCGGGTCAGCGCCTTCGCCGCGCAGCGGCTCCCCCCCATAAATGGGAGCGCCGGCGCGCCAATCAACTCACCGCCTGAAAACAGGCCCGGCAGGCTTTCAAGGGCCTCGAGCGGCCCATGGAACAGGTGCGCGCGCGGCCCCAGAAACCGCGCGGCGCCGGTCCCCATAGGCCCCGCCGCAAGGTCGCGCGCGCCGGCGGCGGCGCGCATGATGAACCGCCGGTCCCACAACAAAACTTTTCCAAGCGGCTGCAAGGCTTGCGGGGCAACGCCGGCCCGGCCTGTCAGCGCCGCCGGCTCGCGGAAGAAAAAGAGCCGTCCGCGCCAGCGCCGGACAAGCGCGCCGCCAAGGCTCGCCGCGCCGGACTCAAGGGCTTGCGCCGCAGCGGCGGCGGCCTTTTGCGCATCCGGCGAAAAGGCGCCGCCGCTGGCCGCATGAATGAGGCGCCGGGCGAGCCCTTCGGCGCCGGGCGCGTCGACGTCCCAGCGAGCGAGCGAAACCCCGCCCCAGCCATGAAAGCAGCCGCCAAGGGCGGAAAACAGCCTATCTTCCTGCGCTTTGAGGCGCACCGCCGCCATCTTTAACTTGCTCGCCGTCTCGACAAGGGCGCTCGCGCTCAACAAATCCTGCTCGCCCAACGACGCGAGAAGCGCGCGCACGCGCACCCGCTCAAACGCCGCATCATCATTGGACGGATCATCTATAAAGTCCTGCCCGAGGCTCGCCAGATATTCAGTCACAGCCTTGCGCGCGACATCAAGCAACGGGCGCAAGAGACGCAGCGGCGCGCCGGGGCCGGCGGCGACGAATGTTTCCGCATTCATCGCCGACAATCCGTTCGCGCCCGCCCCGCGCGCGAGCCGCATGAATGCCGTCTCGGCCTGATCGTCGCGCGTATGGGCGGTCAACAACGCCCCGCAATCATGGCGCGCAGCGGCGTGGATCAATAATGTGTATCGCGCGGCGCGGGCGGCGGCCTGAATGCCGGTTGAGGGTTTGGCGCCCTCCCAGCGAAGCGTTTCATGGACGACGCCGAGCCGGGCGCACCATGCCGCGACTTGCGCCGCTTCTTTCGCGGCTTCAGGGCGCAGCCCATGATCGACCGTCAATGCAACGAGCTCTACGTCAGTGCGGCTTGCATAGTCTGCGCTCAATCTCAGCAGCGCCATGGAATCGCGGCCGCCGGAAATGGCAAGCCCAATGCGCTGCGGCGCGTTCAGCATCGCCAAACGCGCCGCAAAAGCGTCCTGATCCATTCCGTCAGTATGCGAAGGGTTGTCGCGCAACGCGCCCCCTACATGCAGTCAATGCGCGCCATTTCGAGATCGGCCCGCTGGAGAACCGCCGCTGGCGCATTCGGATGTTTCGATTTCATGGTCTTGAACACGGTGCAGGCTTCTTTTGACTTATCGAGCCGCGAAAAAGCGGTGCCGAGCTTCAGATAAGCTTCAGCCGACCGGCCGTTATTCGGATAATTGCGGATATGCGCAATGAACGCATCCGCTGCAGCGGCGTTTTCTTCCAGCGCCAGATGAATTTCGCCGAGCCGGAACTGCGCATCCGGCGTGCGGGCGTGATTCGGAAAAGCTTCGAGATAGAGGCTGAACGCCGCCTTGGCGCGCTGATAATCGCCGGCGAGGATAAAGCGCGACGCATAATCGAACGCTGCGTCAGGGTCGAGCGGCAAGGCGACATCGCCGCCCGGATCGCGTATTTCGCTGGCGATTTGATCTGCGATCGGATCACTTTCACCTTCTGCGCCGCGGCCTAGCAGATCGACCGGCCCGCGCGCCGCCGGCGCCGCAAACGGATCGCCATAAGCGCTCGCCGCACCCTCGCCGGAAAGCGCCGCGCTGATCGCGTCAAGGCGGCGATTGGCCTGCTCAAGCTCGTGGGTCAGCTCTTCGATACGGCCTGTGAGTAGCTGGTTCTGGCGTTCAAGCTCGGAGATTTTCACCAATGCGGTGCGGTGTCCGGCAATCGCCTGCTGAACCTCGGCCATCTGCGCCTGCAAGGCGCGCACGTCATCCTTGGTCCCGGCGGACGCTGTTCCCGTCAACAAAAGCGCACCGATCAGCGCCGCGGCCCCCGCCCTGAAGCTCAATCTCTTCATCACCCTTACCTCAACAATTATCTGCGCCACGGCAGCCCAACAAGCCTGCCCCATCGCCGTTTCGCCGCGCATTATGGCACGAAAGCACGGCGAAAAAACGTTTGGCGTCTAAATTCGGCCCAATTACGGCAAAGAAAAAGCGCGCCTGTCGCAAAGACGGCGCGCTTTTCCGAACGTCACCTTGCGGTTGGCCGCTTATGCGCCGACCGAGCGAAGCGTCGTCGTCGAATTACGGTTGAGCGACCAGGCCGCTTCCGTTGAGCGCGGATCGATCGGGCGTTCCTTGCCGTAGGACACGGTCGTGACGCGCGACGCGTCAACACCGAGGCTTACGAGATAGGATTTCGCCGCTTCCGCGCGACGCGCGCCGAGCGCGAGGTTGTATTCACGCGTGCCGCGCTCGTCGCAATTGCCGGCGACGAGGATGCGGGCTTCGGGATATTCCTTCAGCCATGCCGCCTGCTTGGCGAGCGTCGCCTGCGCCTGCGGCGTCAGCGTGTACTGATCATAGGCGAAAAAGACGCGGTGACCGGCGGCGTTTTCGAGATCGGCCTGGCTGCCCGGAACCGGGCCAGCCGGCGCCGGGGCCGGCGTCGTATCCGCACCTGCTGTCGTATCGACAACCGGGCCGTCGGTGCTCGCACAAGCGGAAAGCAGCGCCACCGATGCTACAACCCCCGCGATCTTGATGATATTCTTCATAACTTCAGCTCCACTTCCCAGCCTCCGGTTTTTGCTGAACCGTCGACTTGTATTGTCCGGCCGGCGGGACCGCCCCCACCTGACAGCCTCTTTGTTGTTTCCTTACGCGACGTTTGCGGGCGTGCAACCACCGCGGGGTCTTTTACTTCCCCCTCATTACAATTCAGTGTCGGCCAAACGCAAAAATTTAACCGACATTTGAATCGTAGCGAGACATGCGCCAGCAATCAAGAAAGACTGTTCCGGCGCGAAAATGAATTTTAAGTTACGATCCGCTCGGATTTTCTCCCGGTTTAAAAGACGTTAAGGCAAAAGCGGGGACCAGGCGGGGTCGGAAGCATCGCCCGGCGTTCGCACCCGCCGCAAATTCCGGCCCGTCAAATCCACCGACCAGAGCGATGTTTCGCCGCCGGAACCGTCCCGGCGGGTCGGCGTCTGGCGATAGAACATCAGCACCCTGCCATTCGGCGCCCAAGTCGGCCCTTCCTCGAGGAAGCTCTCGGTCAACAGCCGCTCGCCGGTGCCGTCAGGCCGAATAACGCCGATATAAAAGCGCCCCTGATAGGACCGGGTGAATGCGATGAGGTCGCCGCGCGGGCTCCAGACCGGCGTCTGATAGCGTCCTTCGCCAAATGTGATCCGCTTCTGGTCCGAGCCGTCGGCGTTCATGGTGTAAATCTGCTGCGAGCCGCCGCGATCGGAGGTAAATGCGATGCGCCGTCCGTCCGGCGACATGGTCGGCGAGGTGTCGATCGCCGCATTATCGGTCAGGCGCGTCAATTGCCGCGTCGACAGATCCATCTTGAAGACATCGGAATTGCCGGAGCGCTCCATCGACATGATCACCTGGCGACCATCGGGCGAGAAGCGCGGCGCGAAAGTCATGCCGCGAAAGGTGCCGAGCTGTTCCTGCTCGCCGGTTTCAATATTGAAGAGGTAAACCTGACCCGGGCGATTATCATAAAGCGCCATATAGGTGATCTGCTGCTGGGTCGGCGAAAAGCGCGGGGTCAGCACCTGATAGCCTAGCCCGTCGGTCAGCGGGATTGGATTGGCGCCGTCCTGGTCCATGATCATCAGGCGCTTGACCTTGTTTTCTTTCGGCCCGGTTTCATGCACGAAAACGACGCGCGTATCGAAATAACCGTCCTCGCCGGTCAGCGTTTTGTAGACAAAGTCCGAGACTTTATGCGCCGCGCGCCGCCAGTTATCCGCCGGCGTCTTGAACGCAACCGCGCCGAGCTGTTCATTGGCGGAAACGTCCCACACCCGGGTCGAGACCTGAATGCGCCCATCCGGCAGTTCCACGACCTCGCCCACTAGCAGCACTTGCGCATTGATGATGCGCCAGTCGGCAAAGCGCGGGCGCACATTCACGCTTTCCGGCTTTTCGATATAGGCGCGCTGATCAATCACCTGGAACAGGCCCGACCGGTCGAGATCGTTCATGACAACGCCGGTGATGTCGCGGCCAAGGCCCGCCGGCTGCCCTTCGGCGCCGAGAAAATCCGGCACGGCGATCGGCATCGGATCGATATTGCCCTGGGTGATGTCGATCGTCACGCGCTGCGCTGCGGCGGGCGCGAGGGCGGCCGCAATCGCGGCGGCGAGAATGGTCAAGGCGATGGTCAACAGTCTTTTCATGTCGCTACTCTCTTTCAAGGCCCCCGAGAATGTCCCCGTCTAACGCCCGGCCATTTCCGCCGGATTGAAAACCAGCCGCATTTCTTTCCAGCTTTCATACTGGTCTGGCGGCAGGAAATCATAGGGCGCGCATTCATTTGTCGCCGAGACCGCTTCGCGCTCCGCCACTTTCCAGAACTGATTGCCGGAAAGATTGATCTGCAAGGCGTTTTCAACCCGCGGCGGCGAGGCGAGCGTGCCGTCGCGATTTAGCTCGAACTGCAAAACGACAATCAGCCGTTCCGGTTCCGGCGCGCCGACGATCGAAGCAACGGACCAGCAGGGCTGCACCGCGGATTTCATTTTCTGAATGACGCTTGCCGAAAGGCGGTCGCCGGCGCCGACGGCGGCGCGGGCGTTCTCCGCCGTTTGCCGCGTCTCCGACGGCGCCGTGCTGGCCGGCGCGGCGCGCGCGGCTTCTTTTTCCTTGTCGATCAGTTTCGACAGGGCGTCGAGATCAAGCTCGTCCGGCTCCTGGCGCTTCGGCTTGACGCTGGGGGCGGCTTTTGGCGGCTCCGGCTTTGGATCCGGCGCTGGCGCTTCCGGTTCCGGTTCCGGCTCGCTGACGACCGGCGCCGGTTCGGGCTCCGGTTCGGCGACCGTTTCCTCAACCAGTTCTTCGACCGGCGCGGGCCGCTCTTCTTCCGGCTCGGGCTCGGGCAAATCCGGCTCTTCGATTTCTTCCTCGACCGGTTCAGGCGCCGCCGCCGGCACGCTTGTTTTCAGATCAAGCTCCGCCTCGCGGATCAACTCAAGCGGAATATACGGCTCCGGCGTCAAATCCGGCAGCCGCCCGATCGGCGGAGCGATAAACGCCGCGCCGACAATGGCGAGATGCAAAAGGATCGAAGCGAAGACGCCGAAACGCATGAAACCCCTAAGGACCTTGTCTTACAAACCGTCCGTATGCGTCACTGCAATTCCGGATCGGTAACGAGACCGATGCGGCGGAAACCGGCAGCGTTAATTCTGCCCATCACCCGCACCACGTCCCCATAAGCGCGGTTTTGATCGCCGCGAATGAAAATCCGCTGGTCATAGCCGGCCACTGCCACCGCCTCGAGATGCGCGACGAGATCTTCATATTCCACCGGCGTTTCCTGCACATAAATCGTGCCGTCCGCAGAAACGGTTACCGTCAGAGGCTCGCCCGTATCCTCGATCGGATTGGCAGCGGTTTCCGGCAGGTCAACCGACACGCCGACCGTCAAAAGAGGCGCGGCGACCATGAAGACGATCAACAGCACCAGCATGACATCGACCAGCGGCGTGACGTTGATCTCCGCCATATGGCGCGTTCGGCCGGGGCGATGACGCCCGCCGCCGGGATTGAGATTGGCGCCCATCAGCGCGCCCTTTCGTCAAGCTGGCGCGACAGGATGGCGGAAAACTCGTCCGCGAAACCTTGCAGACGCACGGAGAAAGAATTGAGCGCCGACGAATAGCGGTTATAGCCGACCACGGCGGGAATAGCGGCGAGCAGGCCAAGCGCGGTTGCAAACAACGCCTCGGCGATGCCCGGCGCGACGACCGCAAGATTGGTGTCCTTGGT
Organism: uncultured Parvularculaceae bacterium; assembly: GCA_947259375.1. GTDB lineage: Bacteria > Pseudomonadota > Alphaproteobacteria > Caulobacterales > Parvularculaceae > Hyphococcus. The sequence continues at coordinate 125,913 of CAMYLZ010000017.1, forward strand.
GAGCGCGATCGCCTGGAAGGCGTTCATGATGCCCCAGACCGTGCCGAGCAGGCCGACAAACGGCGCCGCCGAACCGACGGTTGCAAGAATGCCGAGACTGCTTTCGGTCCGCTCAAGCTCGCGCGAGACCGACACATTAAGGATCTTGTCGATGCGATCGCGTGTCGAAATCGCCAGCGCGTCGGACCGCCCAGCGGATTTCGCCTGGCTCCATTCTTCCATGGCGGCGGCGAACACCCGCGCCATCGGATGATCCTGGCGATCGCGGACCTTGCGATAAAGCTCATCGAGCGGCTTGCCCGACCAGAACTGGTCTTCAAATTTGTTCGATTTCGACTTCAGCCGGCCGAAAGTCAGCGACTTGTCGATGATCACCGCCCATGACCAGATCGAGGCGATCACCAATATGCCCATCACGGATTTGACGACCGGGTCAGCGCGCAGGAACAGACTCCAGAGGCTGAAATCGCCTCCAATGTCGGCGGCGGCGCTTACGACTTGTGCTTCCATTATCCTTTGTATCCCCTGATACTATCCGCTGACCGAAGCGGGACTCCATGACCAAATTTTATCCCTGCGTCCGTCCTTGCATCCGGCGAAATCCGATGAATTCGACACACACGGGGGCTTTCCACGCGACTTAGGCCCCGCGCCAGGCGTTCCATGGTTAACACTGAACGGGTTGGCTTTTAATCCCCTTATGGCGTGAATTTGGGCGATTAAACGGCGCCGGGAAGATCCTTCACTGTCGATTGCCAAAGTTTAATCCCTGCTTAACAAATGCTTAACGCGGCGCTTGCGCGTCTTCGCCGGGTGCGAGGCGCGCCAGAATATCGGCTGGCAGGCGGCGCGGGCGGCCTTTAAGGCTCATCGAAGCGGCTTCAACCTCTGCGCGCGCGATCAACAATTCTTCGCGCCAGATATCCTGGGCCAGCATCATGCGCGCGCCCTTGGCGGCGACGAAACGGGTGCGCACCTCAAGCATGTCGTCAATCCGCGCCGGCGCCAGCCACTCGGTCGTCATTTTGCGCACGGCGAAGACCAAGGGTTCTGCACGGCCCAGCAATTCGGAATGATGAACGCCGCTGGCGCGCAGCGCCTCGGTGCGGCCGCGTTCGAAGAATTTCAAATAGGCCGCATGATAGACGACGCCGGAAAAATCCGTGTCCTCGTAATAAATGCGGATCGGCAAAAGATGCGCGCGCGCTTCACTCATGGGCGCTAACAGACATGACTTGCCCGCAGCCCGCAAGGAAAACGCTTCGTTCGATGCGGCGATTTTTCAACAAAACCTTATTGGCCCACGCCAAAACGCGTTAGGGAGCGATTATGAAAATCTTCGGCAATCCGGACTGGACCCATCCGGCGGTGCGCGCCAAGAACGCGCTCGCCGCGCCGGTGCGCCAAGCGCTCGCCCTTGCCGGGCGCTGGACCCCGGCAACTCGCGCGGAACGCGAAACCCGCCAGACTTACGAGATATCCCTTGCCGGCGACAAGCCTGCACAACGCCGTCTTGTCTATGCCGCGCCGCGTCCCGCCGTCGAGCAGGCCGAAACCCTTCTGTACACGCCGCAAGGCATGGGCGCTATCGGCGGCAAGATCATCGAGCGATTTTCCGTGCGCGCGCCCTCCGTCGCCGAAATTCTCAAAACGCCGCAATGCGCGGCCCGCACGATTCTGCAAGGGACCGTCATCGAAGCGGAAACGCCTTACACCTATGGCGACTGGGTGGGTGATTTCATCCGCGCGCTCGTTACCACAAAAAATAACATTGAGCCGGTGGTAATGCCCGCTTTTCTCGCCGCAAAGCCCTATGTCACGCGCGACCTCGCCGCGCTCGGCCTTGCGATCGAGGTCGCCGACGCGCCGCTAATGATCGAAAAGGCGCAGATTTTGAGGAAATGCGCGCCGAGCTATTATTGGGAGCCGGGGGATGTCGCCGCCTATCGCAAGGCCTTCGCGCTCGCCCCGCCCCCGCCGCGCGAAGGCGCGATCACCTATCTCGCCCGCTTCGAAACGCTGTCGGAATCGGTGCAGCGCGATTACCCGAGCGAGACGGTCGCCGGAATCGTCAAATCATTGGGCGGCGCGGTCTTCGATACGCGCAAGGCGTCTCCCGACAGTTTCAATGAAATGGCGCCTGACATGGAGACGGTGATCGCCGATCAGGGCTCAGCGCTGTTCGGCGTCATGCATTGGCGGACCAAAAACGTCATCGAGCTCACCCGCCGCGACTGGTGGCACAACGCCAATCTATTCATCGCGCATGCGTCAGGGGTTGAAAACTACGCCGTCATCGCTGTCGACGGACTTGATGCACAAGCCCTCCGTGAACGGATTGACGGGCATTTGCGGGCGTTTGGGGTTTTGAAAAGCTGATCCTTTGCGCAGCTAATTGAAGCTCGCCCCGCCTGTTCACCGACCCCGGATCAAGTCCAGGGTGACGCCGGAACGAAAATCTTGACTGTCACACAAGCAGCAAGTTCAGTTATTTCTCGCCAAACAAATCCGCGCCGGCAGCTTTAGGCGCCGCAAGGCCGAGATGCGCCCAGGCGCTGACCGACAACACTCGCCCGCGCGGCGTGCGCTGAATTAGCCCCTGCTGCAACAGGAAGGGTTCGATCACATCCTCGACCGCGTCGCGCGCCTCCGCCAAGGCTGCGGCGATGGTCTCGACCCCCACCGGCCCGCCGCCGAAATGCTCCGCAATCAGACGAAGGTAGCGGCGATCGAGCGGATCAAGCCCCAGCGCATCGATCTCCAGCCGGGCAAGCGCCTTGTCGGCGACCGCCGCATCGATAACGCCCGCCCCTTCGACCGTCGCCACGTCGCGCACCCGGCGCAAGAGCCGTCCCGCCACCCGCGGCGTGCCGCGCGCGCGCCGGGCGATTTCATCAGCGCCGTCCGCCGACATCTCCGCGGACAACAATGACGCGCCGCGCGAGACGATATGCGCAAGATCCGCTTGCGAATAAAAATCAAGCCGCACCGGAATGCCGAATCGGTCAAGCAAGGGCTTTGCGAGCAGCCCCGAGCGCGTCGTCGCGCCCACCAGCGTAAAGCGTTGCAGGTCGATACGGACCGAGCGCGCCGCCGGCCCTTCGCCGATGATGAGATCAAGGGCGAAATCCTCCATCGCCGGATACAGCACCTCTTCCACTGCGGGCGTCAGACGGTGAATCTCGTCAATGAAAAGAACGTCGCCGGCTTCGAGATTGGTCAACAGCGCCGCAAGGTCGCCGGGCTTGGTAATCGCCGGGCCGGCGGTGGCGCGAAAATTGACGCCAAGCTCATTCGCAACAATCTGCGCCAGCGTCGTCTTGCCAAGCCCCGGCGGCCCGTGAAACAGCACATGGTCGAGCGCCTCGCCGCGCCGCTTCGCCGCCTCGACAAAGATCCGCAAATTATCCTTGGCGCGCGGCTGGCCGACGAAATCGTCAAGCTTTTTCGGCCTGAGCGCCGCATCGGCGTCTTCGCCTTTGCGCGTCGCCTCGATCAGCCGGTCGTTATCAAAAGCAGGTTCAGGCATTTATCATCCGTATACTGTTACGCCGCCGCCAGTTCTTTGAGCGCCGCCTTGATCAGCGCTTCGACGCTTATTGCATCGAGCCCCTCCGCCGCGCGGGCGACGGCGCGGCGCGCTTCGACGCCGTCATAGCCAAGATGGGCGAGCGCCGAGACGGCATCGGCCTTGGCCGCCGGCGCCGGGTCTGACGGCGCGGCGTCGGCGGCTTTTTTGCGCGCGGCCATAGTGATCACTTCACCGCTCGCACCCGCCAAGGCGCCTGCCTTTGACTGCAGTTCGGTAACGATGCGCTGGGCGAGCTTTTTACCCACCCCATGGGCGCGCGACACGGCGGTGACGTCCTCGGCGGTCACCGCGTCGTAAAGCTCCGACGGGGCCAGCACCTGCAAGACGCCGAGCGCGTGTTTGGCGCCGACCCCTTGCACGCTTTGCAAGAGGCGAAACGCTTGGCGCTCGCTTTCCGACGGAAAACCGTAAAGCCGGATCAGATCCTCGCGCACCAGCGTTTCGATGGACAGCGTCGCCTCGTCGCCGGCCATCAGCCCCTGCAAGACGCGCGGCGCGGCGTAAATCTCATAGCCGACGCCATTCACATCGATCAGCGCCGTTTCCTCCGTCACGGAGACAACCAAACCCTTCAGCCTGCCGATCATTTACGACGCCTCCAACCGTCTGAAATTTGCGTGATGCGCATGGCAAATCGCCACGGCAAGCGCATCCGCCTCATCGCTGGCGAGCGCGCCGCATTTCGGCAACAACACCTTGACCATCGCCTGCACCTGGCTCTTATCCGCATGGCCCTTGCCCACCACGGACTTTTTCACGGAATTCGCCGCATATTCCGCAACCGAGAGCCCAGCCAGCGACGGCGCCAACAGCGCCACACCGCGCGCCTGCCCCAACACCAGCGCATCGCGCGGGCTCGCATTGACGAATGTTTCCTCAACCGCCGCCTCGTCGGGCGCATGCTCGGCGATCATCGCCTGCAATTTTTCGAAAATAACACTGAGCTTTTCCGCATGCCCTGCCGTGCGTTTGGTGCGGATAACGCCGGAGGCCACATAGGAAAGCCGCGCCCCGGCGTAATCGACCACGCCCCAGCCGGTGGCGGCCGAGCCCGGATCAATGCCGAATATGCGAATCATATGGTTCATCACGCCAGCATGGCGTGGTTTGCTAGGGAACAAAAGGGGAATAGGCGACACAGGCGCGGAAATGAGCGCGGCTGGCGGTCATTGCGGCGATTCTTTTTCCCCGAACGGAGCGCGCATCACCGTTGACCGTCGCCCCGCCGCGCAAACCAGCCGCGCAATCCCCCGCCTTTGAGCCGCCGGCGCAAATCCTCAGCGTTGGATCGGAGCGCAGGGTCAAGCGCCCCCGGCGAGGCCAGCAATCGGTCGAGCGCAGCCAGCGCCGCCGCCGCGTCCTTGTCCCGGCCGTCGCCTTCGGCGAGCGCGACCGCATATAAAAACGCGCCCTGGCTGTCGCCGGCGGCGGCGGCCTGTTCGAACAAGTCCGCCGGCGCAACGCCATCGATTTCGACAAGCCCGTCATGCAGCAACAGTCCGAGCCCGACCAGCGCCGGCGGAAACCCGGCCTCGGCCGCCACGCGCATATGCGCAATGGCGTCGCCCGCCCCAGACGGCGGAATTGCAACCGTTTGCATCATCAAGGCGAGATTGTAATGGGAGACCGGGTCGCCCGCCGCCGCCGCTTTTTCGAACCATTCAGCCGCCTGCGGAATGTTTTTCGCCAACCCGTCGCCAGAAAGGTAAGCGATGGCGAGATTGCGCTGCGCCTCTGGCTCGCCCGCAGCGGCGGCCTCGCGAAACAGTTGCAACGCCTGCGCCTTGTCGAACGGGGCGCCGTCGCCTTGCACATGCATGACGCCGAGGCGCAGCTTCGCGCGCGCATGGCCCTGCCGCGCGGCAAGCTTGTACCAGCCCGCCGCCGTCTCCGCATTGCGCTGCACGCCGCTCCCCGCATTGGCGAGTTCGCCCAGCGCGAATTGTGCGTCGGGGTGGCCGGCGCGGGCGGCGCGCTCGTAAAGCGCCAGCGCACGGGGCATGTCACGCTCAGCGCCGAGACCGTTTTCCAGAAGAAACCCGAGCAGATGCTGCGCATCCGCATCGCCCGCATCGGCGAGCCGCGCGGCGGCCGCGAACGCCGCGTCATGCTCACCCGCCGCGAGATGCTCCAACGCCGTCGCCGCGCCAGGTTCATCGGCGCGCGCGAAGGTTGCGGCGATTAAAGACGCCGCCAGCGCATATGCTGTTCCCCGAAGCATTGCCCCCACTTTAAAGTGCGCCGGACCGGTCGTGAAGCCGGCGACATAGACGCCGCTGCTTGTCGCTTAGGCATCCTCAATAGCGGCGTTGAACGCCGCCACCGCTGCACCGGGGCCCGCCGCATGGTCCCAGACCGCCGATGACGCCGCAATGAAATCCGCTCCAGCGCGCACCAGCCCGCCGCAATTTTCAGGGGTGATCCCGCCAATGGCGACGCAAGGCAGCGTTGTGGCATAGCCCCACCATTCGAGCAGCGACGTCTCCGCTCGCGCGGGCGCGTCTTTCGTCTGTGTGGGGAAAAATGCGCCAAACGCCACATAATCGGCGCCCGCCTCCCCCGCCAGCAACGCGAGATGGCGTGAATCATGACAGGTGACGCCGACTGTCGCGTCATCGCCCAGCATCGCCCGCGCATTTTTGCACGACGCGTCGGACTGGCCCACATGAACGCCGTCAGCGCCGCATTTGATGGCAAGGTCGGGCCGGTCGTTGATGAGAAACGCAACATCATGCGCGCGCGCCAATGGCGCCAGCGCCTCCGCCGCATAGAGAATGTCCTCGTCGCTTGCCGGGCCTTGCGCCGTTTTCAGCCTGAGCTGCATGCAAGCCACATCGCCGCCGCCAAGCGCGCGCGCAAACGCTTCGTGCAACGCTGGCAAATCATCGATACGCGGCGGCGAAATCAGATATAATCGGCATTCATGGCGCATGCGTGCGGTTATAATGCGCGTGCTCGCCCGGCGCGAGGGCGCTGGGAGAATTTCAGATCAATTATTGCAGCGCCGCCGCGCGCTCACGCTCGGCCTGGGTCTTAGTCACTTTCGGCTTTAACAGCCCGGCTTTGATCTCAGCCGGGATGGCGTTGTAAACGACCGGCTCGCCAATCTTCAGCAGCGCGCGCGCCTCGCCAAGGGGCAGCGCCAAAAGCTCCTCCACATCATGCTCAAGGATCCAGGCTGACTGCCGCGCATTGCGCTTTGCTTCCGCGAGCGCTTTTTGCAGCGGCTGGACGGGCTGTTCCAGCTTCTGCGCGAGGAAGCCGATGGCGATGATCAGCTTGAAGCCCGGATTGTTCGTCTGCTGGCGAGTGTAAACGAGATTGCAAAGCTCGCCGAGCGCATCGCGGCCATAGCCCGTCAGCACATGCCAGAGATCATGGCTGACATCGAGATGCAGGAACAATCGCCGATATTCCTCGAATTGCGTCTCGCCGCGAAAATCAACGCCGGCCTCCTCGGCCGCGTCGAGCAATCCGTCCGCCGTCAGGTTTTCACCTTCCATAAAGTCGAGGTAAGCGCGCGCGAGCGTGCCTTGCGGATAAACGCGCAGATGTTCGCGATCGCTTAAAAGTTTTTCAAGCTTCACCGGCGTCATAACAACCCGCCGCCCGTAAGGCGTCGCCGTGAAGCGTTCAAACAACTGCTTGCCTGAGCGGCCAGAAAGCGCCTGCACCGTTTCGAAAACCTGGCGCGTGTCTTCCTTGTTGCGGATCAAGCGCAAGACGGAAACCAACGCATGCAGCGGCCGCACTGGCGGCGCCGGCGGGGTCGCGATCCCATTGATCCACTCGATATCCTCCGGCGGAACCTCCTGAGCCAGCGCTTCGCCCGCACCCGTTGCATTTTCCGCCATTTCACGCACCGCCATGGCCGCCTCTTGTCTCTCGCCGTTATGCGATAGTGTTACACTGAGTAGTTTACATAGGGATGTTGGACGGATTGAAGTTTTTTTCAAGGGGGCAGGCGCAAACAAGCCCGGCGCAAGGCCGGGCTTCCTTTAAAAGCGTGATGATCGCAGCGCGCCGGCGCGCCGTCTTTTAATGCGTCAGCGCCGGAGCCGTGATCGCGGTATTTTCCTCGATCTGCCCGGTCTGCTCATTATAACCGACTACATCAACCAGCGAGCAGACATCCGTTTGCGGACTGCATTGCGCGCGGACGACAAATTGTTTGTTGTTCTGAATGGCGCCTTCCGCCGGCGTGCCGACAACTTCCCACAGCCCTAGCGTTAAAACATCCGCACCCGCATGAAAGACCGCGCGGCCAGTCGAACCCTGCCGGCGCTGCATACGAAACACATAAGCGTTCTCGCCGCTATCATCGTCAATTTCGGTTTTCTCTACCAGCTCGGATGTCGGGAGCGCCTGCAAGCAGGACAGCTTCTGACAAGACGCCGCCGTCCGCAGCTCGACGCCTGTCTTGTTCGCCGCCCGCGAAACGGAGCATCCCGCAATGGCTGTCAAAGCCACCAGCGCCAATAAAACCCTGAACATGAACCCACCTTTTTCGAAGCCTCAAAAAAAGGGCAGGGTCCATAAATTCAGCAGTCGGCACAATTCACAAATTGTTGATTATGCCGCCTCAAGCCCGTCCGACCACTCGCCGAGCTGGGCAAGGCCGTTCATCCGCGCGCGATGCGCGAAGGCGCCTTGCGCGGCCGGAATATTTTCCGCCTTGCCGCCCCAAGCTTTCAGTGGCGCGGCCTGCAATGCGCGGCCATAAGAAAAGGACAACGCCCATGGCATTTGATCCTTATACTCCGCATTCATGGCGTTCAGATGCGCCGTCGCCTCTTGGTCGGACTGCCCGCCGGATAAAAAGACGATGCCCGGCAGCGCCGCAGGGACGGCGGCGCGGAAGCATTTGACGGTTTTTTCCGCAACCTCGCCGACGCTCGCCTGCACCGGACATTTCTTGCCGGCGATCACCATATTCGGCTTCAGGATCGTTCCTTCCAGCGCCACGTCCTGCGCGTAAAGCTCATCGAATAAAGATTTCAGCGTGAACTCGGTGACATCGTAACAGCGGTCAATGTCGTGATCGCCATCCATCAGCACTTCCGGCTCGACGATCGGGACAATGTTCGCTTCCTGGCAGAGCGCGGCGTAACGGGCGAGCGCGTGGGCGTTGGCGGCGATGCAATAGCCCGACGGAATTTCCGCCCCGTCTATATCAATCACCGCGCGCCATTTCGCGAAGCGCGCGCCAAGCGCGTGATACTCCGCGAGGCGCTCGCGCAGCCCGTCGAGCCCTTCGGTGACAGTCTCGCCCGGCGCGCCGGCAAGGGGTTTCGCCCCCATATCGACCTTGATACCCGGGATCGCGCCGGCGTCCTGAATCAGTTTGACCAGCGGCGTTCCGTCCTTGGCGTTCTGGCGGATGGTTTCGTCAAACAGGATCACGCCGGAAATATGCTCGCGCATCGCGGTTTCCGTGCGGAACAACATTTCGCGATAATCGCGGCGTGTGTCTTCGGTAGATTCAACGCCGATGGAATCGAACCGCTTTTTGATGGTGCCGGATGATTCATCCGCCGCCAGAATGCCCTTGCCCGGCGTCACCATGCCAAGCGCGATCTTGTTCAACTCATCGAGGTTCATCTCTCTCCGTCCCTTGCCAGTTTTTTTCGTTAACCCGCCAACGCCGCCACGCCCGGCAGCGTTTTGCCTTCCAGCCATTCTAAAAACGCCCCGCCCGCGGTCGATACATAGGTAAAGCCGTCTTCAACGCCGGCGGCAGCGAGCGCGGCCACCGTGTCGCCGCCTCCGGCGACCGCGACCAGCCCGGCCTCTTTCACTTGCTTTGCCGCAAAACGCGCAGCCTCGACCGTGGCGGTGTCAAACGGTTTGATTTCAAATGCGCCAAGCGGGCCGTTCCAGACCAGCGTTTTCGAATTTTCGATTTTCTCGGCTATCCGGTCAACCGTTTCCGGTCCCAGATCGAGGATCATGTCGTCGGCCTTGACAGCGCCCGCCTCAACGACTTCACGATCGGCGCCCTCCATGAATTCTTTTGCAACGACGACGTCCGACGGCAACAGGATCTCGCAGCCTGATTGCTTGGCCTGCGCCATGATCTCACGCGCGGTGTCTGCTAGAACCGGCTCGCAGAGCGACTTGCCGACGCTTGCTCCGCCTGCGAATAAAAATGTGTTTGCCATGCCGCCGCCGACCACCAGCACATCCGCCTTGCCGACGAGATTGAGCAATAGCTCGATCTTGGTGGAGACTTTCGCGCCACCGACCACCGCCATCAATGGGCGCACCGGCTCGCCGAGCGCGGCTTTCAAATAATCAAGCTCGCGCTCCATGGCGCGCCCCGCCGCCGACGGCAAAAGATGCGCGACGCCCTCGGTCGAGGCGTGGGCGCGATGCGCGGCGGAAAAGGCGTCATTGACGTAGATGTCGCCATTCGCCGCGAGCGCCTTTGCAAATTCAGCATCGTTGGCTTCTTCGCCAGCGTGAAAGCGCGTATTTTCAAACACGGCAACATCGCCGTCGATCAGCCCTTTGACGGTTTTCGCCGCCGCATCGCCAATACAATCCGCGGCGAATTCAACCTTGCCGCCGAGAAATTTTTCAAGTGCCTTGGCGACGGGTTTCAGCGACATGTCCGGGTTTGGCGCGCCTTTGGGGCGGCCGAAATGCGACAGCAGAATGACTTTCGCACCTTTCTTCGACAGCTCCTGAATGGTCGGCAACGCCCGTTCGATGCGCGTCGCATCGCTCACCGCGCCATCCTTCATCGGCACGTTGAAATCAACGCGCACCAGTACGCGCTTCCCGGCTACGTCCAGATCGTCAAGAGTTCTGTAGGAGGACATTAAACTTGCGCCTCTTCGTAATGTCGTTGCCCGCTTGTATAGCAGATAGTCAGCACCGCTTCACCATCGCCGAGATTTCGGGTCTGGTGAACCGCCCCTTGGGGCGCCGTCAGCGTATCGCCCGGCTTCATGATGATCCACGCATCGCCGCAACGCTGCGAGACCTCGCCCGCTTCAAGATGAATGACTTCGTGACAATTATTGTGGAAATGCGCAGGCGAGGCAGCGCCCGGCTTCACAGTCATTTTTGCAACCGAGACGCCAAGCGCCTCGCCTTCGGCGAGCCATGTCATGGCGCCCCAGGCAAAGTCTTGGCGTTTCGGCTCGAGCTTCATGACGCGCCCTTAAAAGTGGCGCGCCATTTCCAGCGCCACGTCGGTCATGCGCGTGGAAAAGCCCCATTCATTGTCGTACCAGGTGAGGATGCGCACCAGCTTGCCTTCGAGGATCTGCGTCTGGTTGAGGGCGAAGATCGACGAATGCGGATCATGATTGAAGTCGGATGACACCAGCGGCTTGTCCGTATAGGCGAGTACGCCTTTGAGCTTGCCATTGGCTGCTTCGATGATCGCGTTGTTGACTTCTTCTTCGGTAGTGTCGCACTTCGGCGTGAAGACGAAATCGACAACCGAGACATTCGCCGTCGGCACGCGGATCGACGAACCGGCAAGCTTGCCATCAAGCTCCGGCAGCACCAGGCCCACCGCCTTCGCCGCGCCGGTCGAAGTGGGGATCATGTTCGAGGCCGCGGCGCGAGCGCGATAAAGATCCTTGTGCATGGTGTCGAGGGTCGGCTGATCGCCCGTATAAGCGTGCACCGTGGTCATATAGCCGCGCTCAATGCCGATCGCGTCATTAAGCACCTTCACCACCGGCGACAGGCAGTTCGTCGTGCAGGACGCGTTTGAGACGACAACGTCCTCTGCGGTTAGCGAACCGTGATTGACGCCATAAACGACCGTCTTGTCGGCCCCTGACGCCGGGGCGGAAACAAGCACGCGCTTAGCGCCGGCGTCGAGGTGCATCGCCGCTTTCTCTCGCGCGGTGAAAATCCCGGTGCATTCAAAGACGATATCAACGCCCATCTCGCCCCATGGCAAATTCTTCGGATCGCGCTCGGCGAACACCTTGATCGGCCCCTGGCCGACATCGATGGTGTCGTTCCGCACTTTCACTTCGTTCGGAAACCGGCCGTGCACGGAATCATACTGAACGAGATGCGCATTGGTTTCGACCGGACCGAGATCATTGATGGCGACGACGTCGACGCCCTTGCGCCCGGTTTCAACAATGGAACGCAGCGCCAGGCGCCCGATCCGCCCGAAGCCGTTAATTGCAACTTTGATGGCCATCGAAAATCCTCCTAACCAATCAATCGTTTGGCTTCAGCGCAAACCGCCTCGGCCGTAATGCCAAAATGTTCAAACAGATCGCCCGCCGGGGCCGACGCGCCAAAACCGCTCATGCCGATAAACGCGTCCTTGCGGCGCAGGAACAGATCCCAGCCTTGACGGATGCCGGCTTCAATACCAATGCGCGGCGCGCCGCCGAGCACCGCCTTGCGGTATTCTTCCGGCTGCAGGGCGAAAAGCTCGAAACACGGGGCGGAAACGACCCGCGCCGCAATGCCCTCTGCGCCCAGCGCCTCGTGCGCCTTCAGGGCCAGCGACACTTCGGACCCGGAAGCGATCAGCGTCACGTCATGCTCACCCTCGCCCGCCAGCACATAAGCGCCGCGCGCGCATAAATTTTCATCCGTATGCGTTAATCGCGCCTGCTCGAGCCCCTGACGGGTGAGCGCCACCACCGAGGGCGTCGCAATCGTCTTGAGCGACATCTCCCAGCACTCAGCCGTCTCGACGCCGTCGCACGGACGGTAAACATTGAGATTGGGGATCGCCCGCAAAGCGGCGACATGCTCCACCGGCTGGTGGGTCGGCCCGTCTTCGCCGAGGCCGATCGAATCATGGGTCATCACATAGACGACGCGCACGCCCATCAGCGCCGCAAGACGGATCGAGGGGCGGCAATAATCGGTAAACACCAGGAAGGTGCCGCCATAAGGAACGACGCCGCCATGCAGCGCCATGCCGTTCATCGCCGCCGCCATGGCATGCTCGCGAATGCCGTAATAAACATAACGGCCGGCGTAATTCTCCGCAGACAGAACGTCGATATTCTTGGTCTTGGTGTTGTTGGAGCCAGTGAGGTCCGCAGACCCGCCAATGGTTTCCGGCACGACCTTGTTGACCACATCGAGCGCGAGTTCAGACGCCTTGCGGGTCGCCAGCTTTTGCGGGGCATCTGCGAGCGCTTTTTTGTAATCGTGGATCGCCGCTGTCAGCTCGCCGGCATAATCGCCTGCCATGGCCGATTTGAACGCGTCGCAATCGGCGCTGGCGTTGACCCGCGCCTCCCATGCGGCGGCGACATCCTTGCTGCGCGCGCCAACCGCGCGCCAGGCGGAAAGAATGGTTTCGGGAATTTCAAACGGCGCATGCGGCCAGTCGAGGCTTTTACGGGCGGCGGCGATTTCTTCCTCGCCAAGCGGCGCGCCGTGTGCGGCGGACGTACCTGCTTTTTTCGCCGCGCCATAGCCGATCACCGTCTTGCAGGCGATGATGGACGGCCGGTCCGCGCTTTGCGCTTTTTCAAGCGCCGCAGCGATATCCTCCGGGTCGTGACCATCGACCCGCGCCGTCGCCCAGCCGCTGGCGGCGAAGCGCGCGAGCTGGTCGGTCGAATCCGTCAACGACAACGGCCCGTCAATGGAAATATTGTTATCATCCCACAAGACAATCAGCTTGCGGAGCTTTAAATGCCCGGCCAGCGCAATCGCTTCCTGGCTGATCCCCTCCATCAGGCAGCCATCGCCGGCGATGACATAAGTACGATGATCGACGAGATCCTCGCCAAAACGCGCGCCAAGATGGGCTTCGGCGATCGCCATGCCGACCGCGTTGGCGAGCCCCTGGCCGAGCGGCCCCGTGGTGGTTTCCACCGCCGGCGCATGGCCATATTCAGGGTGGCCGGCGGTTTTGGCGCCGAGCTGGCGGAAATTCTTGATTTCCTCAAGGCTCATGCCGTCATAGCCGAGCAAATAGCCCAGCGAATAAATCAGCATCGAGCCGTGACCGGCCGACAGAACGAACCGGTCGCGATCCGCCCAGCCGGGCCGCGCCGCATCGAATTTCAAAAACTGCGAGAAGAGGACCGTCGCCACATCGGCCATGCCCATGGGCATGCCCGGATGGCCGGATTTCGCGCGCTCGACGGCGTCCATAGACAGCGCTCGAATGGCGTTCGCCATCTGTGGAAAATCGCCCCTGTCCGGGCCGGCATTGCTCATGGGAACCCCGATCACGTTGATAAAACACAAGGAATAGCGCGAGCGTTCATGCATCGCGAACCAGAAAGGGTCAAGGCTCGGCAAGGCCCGGCTGGACACAAACCGCGACGAGGGCCAAATTGCCGCGACATATCCGCAAATAGCTTGCGAGGTGCGCTAATGACTTTGTTAGAAAAATCGGTGCGCAATCTGGCGGACGCGCTCGAAGCGCTCGAAACCAAACTCGATGGCCGCCTTGTTGAGCTCGCCGCGCAGGGCGAAGCCGTGGCGGCGGCCCGGCGCCAGGCGCTGGCGGCGCGCCGGCGAACCGACC
>CAMYLZ010000018.1 GCA_947259375.1 uncultured Parvularculaceae bacterium
CGCCGGCCCCGGCCGCAGCTTCCGCCGCAGCGCCAGCCGCGCCCGCGCCGGCTGCGGCGCCTGATGCGGAGCATCCCGGCGCAGTGAAATCGCCGATGGTCGGCACCGCCTATCTGTCGCCCTCGCCCGGCGCCGACCCGTTCGCCAAAGAAGGCGCGCAAGTTACCGAAGGCCAGACGGTGTTGATCGTTGAAGCGATGAAGACCATGAACCCGATTACCGCGCCGCGTTCAGGCACGGTCTCCAAAGTGCTCGTCGCCGACGCACAACCGGTAGAGTTTGGCGAGCCCCTGCTCATCATTGAATAATAGCAGTGCGCAATCGCGCTCTTTTGACGGATAAGAAATGTTCAACAAGGTCCTGATCGCCAACCGGGGCGAAATCGCTCTTCGCATTCATCGGGCGTGCAAGGAACTCGGCATCGATACGGTGGCGGTGCATTCGACCGCTGATGAAGACGCCATGCATGTGCGCCTCGCCGATGAGAGTGTGTGCATCGGCCCGCCGGCGCCGAAAGATTCCTACCTCAACATCCCGGCGATTATCTCGGCCGCGGAAATCACCGGCGCGGACGCTATTCACCCCGGCTATGGCTTCCTGTCGGAGAATGCGCGTTTCGCCGACATTGTTGCGGCGCATAACATTACCTTTATCGGTCCCGATGCGGAACATATTCGCGTCATGGGCGACAAGATCGCCGCCAAGGAAGCGGTCGGCCGGGCCGGCATTCCGCTGGTTCCAGGTTCGGACGGCGCGGTAAACTCGCTCGACGAAGCGCGCGAGGCGGCCGAAAAGATCGGCTACCCGGTGCTGGTGAAAGCCGCCGCCGGCGGCGGCGGGCGCGGCATGAAGGTCGCGAAAACCCCAGCCGACCTCGCAGAGGCGCTGTCCACCGCCAAGGCGGAAGCCAAAGGCGCCTTCGGCGACGACGCGGTTTATCTCGAAAAATATCTCACCTTGCCGCGCCATATTGAATTGCAGATTATCGCCGACAAGCACGGCAATGTGGTCCAACTCGGCGAGCGAGACTGCTCCTTGCAGCGCCGCCACCAGAAAGTGCTCGAAGAAGCGCTCTCGCCTGCTCTCACCGACAAGGAGCGCGCCAGGATCGGCGAGACAGTGCGCAAGGCGATTGAAAAAATTGGCTATCTCGGCGCCGGGACTATCGAGTTTTTGTATGAGGACGGCGAGTTCTATTTCATCGAAATGAACACGCGCCTGCAGGTCGAGCATCCGATCACCGAACAGGTGACCCGCATCGACCTGGTGCGCGAGCAGATTATGGTCGCGGCGGGCGCCAAGCTGAGCTTCCGCCAGGAAGACATCGCTTTCAACGGCCACGCCATCGAGTGCCGGGTGAATGCGGAAAACCCGCGTAGCTTCCGCCCCTCGCCGGGCGAAATCACCCAGTTTCACCCCGCCGGCGGGCCGGGCGTGCGCTTCGATTCTGCGGTCTATACGGGCTACAAGATCCCGCCCTATTACGACTCGATGATCGGCAAGCTGATCGTTTACGGCGACGACCGCGCCCATTGCATCGCGCGCCTGCGCCGGGCCCTTTCGGAAATGGTGTTCGTCGGCGTCGAGACCACGGTCCCGCTATTCATGGACCTCGTCGACGATCCGGAATTCCAGAAGGGCGATTATCACATCCATTGGCTGGAAGAATGGCTGGCGAAGAGCGAATAGCGCGAAAACTTCGCCGCCAAATGAATTAACACGAAAATTCCAAGCCTTACGCCGTAAACACGGCGCGGCGGCGATATTGTGCCCGCCGCCCGGACAGGCGCATAATGGCGCCATGCCCCGCGATTCGGCCAATTCCATTCGGACTGACGAGCTGCTGCAAGCCTATTCGCTCGGCTATTTTCCCATGGCCCGCTCGCGCGATGATGAAAGCGTCGTCTGGGTCTTGCCGGACGAGCGCGGCGTCATTCCGCTCGACAAGGCGCGCGCGCCGAAGCGGCTGACCCGGTTTTTGAAAAACAACCCCTTCGAGATTCGCATCGACACCGCCTTTTCGCAAGTCATCGCCGCCTGCGCCGAGGCGACAAATGCGCGGCCCGACACCTGGATCAATGACGCAATCATTGAGGCCTATACCGAATTGCATCACGAGGGCCATGCCCATTCGATCGAATGCTGGCGGGACGGCAAGTTGGTTGGCGGGCTTTACGGCGTCGCGCTCGGCGCGGCGTTTTGCGGCGAAAGCATGTTCTCGCGCGAGACCAACGCGTCGAAGGCCGCCCTTCTATATCTGATTGAGCATCTCAAGCGCCGCGGTTTTCATTTCATCGACGCGCAGTTTTTCAACGAGCACCTCGTGCAATTCGGGCTGATCGGCGTACCGGATGCGGACTATCAAGCGGCCTTGCAAAAAGCCCTGGCGTCAGACGCTGCATTTTAGCGCAGCCAGGAAACGCCTCATCGCATGTGATCTGGCGCCAATTGCATTTACTACACACGCATGAGACGCAATGCGGCCTCCACAGATGCGTTGAGTTGGAAAGGTCAATACATGCTTCGTGTTTGCTTAGTCGCTATTTTATCGCTTGCTTCAATATCAGGCGTCACAAATGCAGCCGCCCAAGAAAATAACGAGCCCGTCAAGGTCATGGTGCTCGGCACGTTTCACTTCAATGGCGGCGGGCAAGATGTGGTCAACACGGATGTTGACGACATGTTGTCGCCGCACCGTCAGGCCGAAATCGACGACGTTCTGACACGCCTTGAAGCATTCGCGTCCGACAAAATAATGCTGGAAATGGGGCCGGCTGATGAAGCCAAATTCAACGCCAACTATGAAGCCTACCTGAAGGGCGAGTTCGAACTTGGCGTGAATGAACGCCAGCAGCTCGGCATGAAGCTCGCGGCAAGGCTCGGCCATGACAAATTATACGGCATGGATCACGACAACTTTCTGGACTTTCGTCCCGCATTGGCGGCAGCGAAAGAACTTGGTCAGGATCGATTACTGAACGAACGCGAAGCCATGATTGAAAACATCGTGGCGAGGATTGACTCGAAAAAAGGCCAGCCTCTGCGCGAGTGGCTGATTGATCTCAACTCGCCTCCCTTCGGGGCGAACCATTATGGATACCTGACTATCGCGCAAATGGGGACTGTCGGCGATTCAGGCGCTGAGCAAATTATCGACTGGTGGGAGCGCAATCTCGTCATGTTCGCGCATACCGCACAATACGCCGAACCCGGAGATAAAATCCTGATCATCGTTGGTTCAGGCCACAAATATCTGCTGCACCAGTTCTTCGAGGAGGCCCGCGGTTTTGAACTGGTCAGCCCGCTGCCTTATCTCGAATAATCAGCCCTCAACCGCCTGCGTTTTGCAGTCGATCACCCAGACGTCATAAACCGGGTGTTCGAGCGCATTGAGCGCCGGCGACGAAGCGAACATCCAGCCGCGGAAAATATTAACGCCTTCCGCCTGCGGACCTTCCGCAACGATCGGCGCCGGGCCCTGCACGGGCTCGGCCTCATAGGCCGGCGCGGCGCCCACCGGCTCGCCCGGCAATGCGCCAAGATCTTGCGGTTCGATCGCTTCTTCGATGATCTCCGGTTCGACAATTTTCAGATCGCTTTCGCGATTGTTGAATTCGCGATCGAATACCTCAAGGAACGCCGTTGTTTCCGGAAACTCTTCCGGCGGGCGCTTGTCACAGGTGCGCGGCTGGATTTCCAGCGAGCCGAAGCGCGCAATGTCGTTCATCGGGATGTCGATGTCGGTAAAGCGCGCGGTGATTTTGTTGAGCGCCCGCAAGGTGACGGAGATCGGTTCGCGCGCCTGCCTCTCGATCACGCCGGCGAAGGGGTCGTCCTCGGAACGCGACAAACGCTCAAGCTCGCTAAGCGTTTCATCCTCCGCCTGCTCTTCGCGAACGTCGTCGAAAAGACCGGCGAGCGGGTCGTCGCTCGGCGCGGTCTGCGCCATCACCGCCAGCGGCGTCAGCCCCGCCGCCACAAAAATCAGCATACTGCGCATTTAGAGCCCTCCCAAAGGATCCGCCGCCTCTTCGCTCTCAGCCGGCGCGCTCGCCTGGCTGGTGAACGCCTGCACGGCGAGGCCGAGCAAATCGACCGAGCCTTGCGTGATGGTGATCTTGTCGCCTTCGAGCAGCATTTCTTCGGCCGCGCCCGGTTCGATGGCGATATGCGCGCCGCCCAGCAGTCCGTCGGAAACGACTTTCGCAATTGAATCTTCCGGTATCGGAACGCCGCGGTCAATCGCTAACGAAACATTCGCCTCATAGGTTGTCGCGTCGAGCGAATGCGCCATCACAGAGCCGATCTTGACGCCGGCGATGCGCACATCGGAGCCGACCGTCACGCCGTCGATGCGGCCGAACACCGCATCGAGCCGATAGGAATCCCTGCCAAGCGCGCTGCCGCTGGCGCCATAGGCATACACCATGAAGACAGCGGCGACCGCGATGACAAAGACGCCGATGACCGTTTCAAAAAATCCTGCCCGTGACATGGCTCTCTCCTCGCGCGCTGCTGCTCAACTGATCTCGAGCAATTCTCTTAAGCGCTTTCCGGCGACCAAGCTTCATAGTCGTCATTCACGTCTGCGGGACCGTCCGCGCGCGAAAGGCTGCCTTTCGGGTGATAGGCAAGCGGCGTGCCGGTCATGTTCGGCAGATGATCCTGCTCAAAGGCGCGACGGGTCAAGGGCGCGACCGACGGCGCCTCCTCGAAGGTGTGATGCAGCCAGCCATGCCAGTCCGAAGGCACGCGCGAGGCCTCGGCGACGCCATGATAGACGACCCAGCGCCGCCGGCGCTTACCGTCGCTGCCCGGAAGGCTGCCTTGTTTCTCCTCGAAATAGCGGTTTCCCTGCTCGTCGGTCCCGACGAGGCGCGCGCCCCTGCGCCAGAGCGTGAATGACGTGCCGAAGGTGGTCGAATTCCACCAGGTGAACAATTGTGAAAGCATGCCTCATCCTGTACTTGCCGCCGCAACGCTAGGCGCGGCGCGCGGCGCGAATATGGCGCCCGTTGATGTTGCGGGCAATAGAGGGCCAGCGCCCCAATATGCCGCGCTTTCCCCTTGAAATCTGACGGGAACAGGTGGAGCCCATGAGGCTCCGCGACTATATTTAGAGACCGATGCGGCGCCGAACCGCCCGGAAAACGACGAATATGCGAATAGAACGCCGATATTCCAGCGAAAAGGCCGCGCCCTATGGCGCGGGGCCGGACGGAATTGTGTTCCGCCAGGCCGATTCGGAAATCCGCACGATCACCGGCGACATCCTGTTTGAAATGCGCGATCTGGAGGTTCCCAAGCATTGGAGCCAAACCGCGATCGACATTCTCGCGCAGAAATATCTGCGCAAGGCGGGCGTCCCGGCGGCGACCCGAAAAGTCCCGGAGAAAGGCGTGCCCGCCTTCCTGCAGCGCTCCATGCCGGACATCAAGGCGCTGGCCAAACTCCCCGCCGACAAGCGCTACGGGCCAGAGACCTCCGCCCGCCAGGTGTTCGACCGGATGGCAGGCGCTTGGGCCTATTGGGGCTGGAAGGGCGGTTATTTCGACGATGAAGCCGCCGCCCGGAATTATATGGACGAAATGCGCGCCATGCTGGCCGCGCAAATCGGCGCGCCAAACTCGCCGCAATGGTTCAATACCGGCCTCAACTGGGCCTATGGCATTGATTCGGTCGGCCACGGCCATTTCTATGTGGACCACGCCTCCGGCCGGCTCACTGAATCCGAGAGCGCTTATGAGCGCCCGCAGCCGCATGCCTGCTTCATCCAGTCGGTGGAAGACAGCCTCACCGGCGATGGCGGCGTCATGGACCTGTGGAAGCGCGAGGCGCTGCTGTTCAAATACGGCTCCGGCTCCGGCACCAATTTTTCGAATATTCGCGGCGCGGGCGAGCTGTTGTCGAGCGGCGGCAAAAGCTCCGGCCTGTTGAGTTTTTTGAAAGTCGGCGATACCGCCGCTGGCGCGGTCAAATCCGGCGGCACCACGCGGCGGGCGGCGAAAATGGTCGTCGTCGACGCAGACCATCCCGATATTGAAGAATTCGTCTCGTGGAAGACCCGCGAGGAAGAAAAAGTCGCGATGCTGGTCGCCGGCTCGCGCGCCATGGCGAAGCATTTGCCGCTGGTGCTCGCCGCCTGCTGGACGAGTGAAGACGACGAGACGCGCTTCGATCCGCGCCAGAACCCGGCGCTGAAAGCGGCGATCCGCGACGCCAAGAAAGCCTTCGTTCCGGACGCCTCGATCCGCCGCACGATCGACTTCGCCCGCCAGGGCTACCGGGAAATCGCCGTCGAGCGCTATGATCTTGACTGGGATTCGGAAAGCTACCGGACGGTCTCGGGGCAGAACGCCAACAACTCGGTGCGCGTCACCGATGACTTCCTCAAGGCGGTGAGCGAGGACGGCCCGTGGACGCTGAAGCGGCGCACGGATGGCGGCGCGTCCAAGACCGTGCGCGCGCGCGGCTTGTGGAGCGACATCTGCTCGGCGGCGTGGACGTGCGCTGATCCGGGCCTGCAATTTCACGACACCATCAACGCCTGGCATACCTGCCCCGAAGGCGGCGATATCCGCGCGTCCAATCCGTGTTCGGAATATATGTTCCTCGACGACACGGCGTGCAATCTCGCTTCGCTCAATCTCTTGAAATTCAAGACGGCGGACGGCTTCGACGTCGACGGCTTCGAACATGCCTGCCGCCTGTGGACGCTGACGCTCGAAATCTCCGTCCTGATGGCGCAATATCCATCGGCGGAAATCGCCCGGCGCTCGTTCGATTACCGCACGCTCGGCCTCGGCTACGCCAATCTTGGCGGGCTGTTGATGGCGTCCGGGCTTGCCTATGACAGCGAGGAAGCGCGCGCGCTCGCCGCCGGCGTCACGGCGCTGATGACCGGCGCGGCCTATCGCGCCTCTGCCGAAATCGCCTCCTTTATCGGCCCCTTTGCAAAATTCTCCGACAATCGCGACGCCATGTTGCGGGTGTTGCGCAACCATCGCCGCGCCTGCGTCGGCACGGCGATTGGCGGCGATTTTGAAGGTCTCGCCGTCGAGCCGGCCCCGCTTGACGCCGCCTCCGCGCCGTTCAGGGAAGTCACCGACGCGGCCCGGCGCGTATGGAACGAAGCCTATGAGCTTGGCGCGATCAATGGCTATCGCAACGCGCAAGTCACCGTGATCGCGCCGACCGGCACGATCGGCCTCGTCATGGATTGCGACACCACCGGCATCGAACCCGATTTCGCGCTTGTGAAGTTCAAAAAGCTCGCCGGCGGCGGCATGTTGAAGATCATCAACCGGTCCGTGCCCGCCGCATTGCGTGCGCTTGGCTATGCGGACAATGAAATCGACGACATCGTCCTTTACGCCACCGGACGCGGCACCATGCAGGACGCGCCAGGCGTCAGCCTCGACGATTTGCGCGGCGAAGGCTTTGAAGAGCGCCATATCAGGGCGCTCGAAGAACGCCTCAAGACCGCCTTCGACCTTACCTACGCCTTCACGCCGCAAGCGCTGGGCGAGGATTTCTGCACCAATGTGCTCGGCCTGCATGCAAGCGAACTTGGCTCCACTGGTTATGAAGTGCTGCGGTTTCTCGGTTTTGCCGATGAAGAGATCCACCAGGCGAACCTGTTCTGCTGCGGCTCGATGACCATCGAAGGCGCGCCGCATCTGCGCCAGGAACATTACGCGGTGTTTGACTGCGCCACCCCATGCGGGCGCATCGGCACGCGCGCGCTTGGCGTCGAGGCGCATCTGACCATGATGGCCGCGGCGCAGCCCTTTATCTCCGGCGCCATTTCGAAGACCGTCAACTTGCCGTCCCACGCCAGCATTGGCGATTGCGCGCAAGCCTATCTCCTCGCCTGGCGCATGGGGCTCAAAGCCATCGCGCTTTATCGCGACGGCTCGAAATTGTCCCAGCCGCTCGCCTCCGCCCTGCTCGCCGCTGATAGCGATGAAGAAGAGGTCGATCTTTCCGAAGAAATCGCCGACGCCCCGGCGGCGGAAAAATCCAAGATTGTCGCCGAGCGCATTGTCGAACGCATCATCGAGCGGACGCCGGGACGCCGCCGCCTGCCCGACCGGCGCAAGGGCTATATCCAGAAAGCCATTGTCGGCGGTCACAAGGTCTATCTGCACACCGGCGAGTTTGACGATGGCGAACTGGGCGAGCTTTTCATCGACATGCACAAGGAAGGCGCCGCCTTCCGTTCGCTGATGAACAATTTCGCCATCGCAGTCTCGCTCGGGCTGCAATATGGCGTGCCGCTTGAGGAATTTGTCGACGCTTACGTGTTCACGCGGTTCGACCCGTCCGGCCCGGTGCGCGGCAACGACCAGATCAAGAACGCCACCTCGATCCTCGATTACATTTTCCGCGAACTCGCCATTTCCTATCTCGGGCGCACCGACCTCGCCCATGTGGCGCCGGAAGACTCCGCCGTTGATGCGATCGGCAAAGGCGTCAGTCAGGAAAAGACTCAGGCCGACGCGGCGCGGCTGATTTCCAAGGGGTTTTCCCGCTCGACGGTGACGGACAATCTGGTGATCCTGCGGGGCGGCGACTTTGATCGGCTGCGCCATGGCGTCGAACAGGCCGGCGCCAATGAAAACCGTGATGACGGCGCCATTGATGTCGAAGTCGAGGAAGCCGAAATCGCCGACATCGCCAGCGCTGTTGAAGACGCAGAAGCGGCCGCCGAAAGCGCCGGCGCCGCGCCGCGCGCGGAAACCGCGCCGGAGATCGAAGCCAAGGTCGCCAAGCTCGCCGAAGCGGTGAACCGACAGGCGCCGCGCGGGGTGCTCGCAACGCCGGCGAATTTGCGCACCGAAGCGCGCATCAAGGGCTATGAAGGCGACGCCTGTCCCGATTGCGGCCAGTTTACGCTGGTGCGTAATGGCGCCTGTCTCAAATGCGACAGCTGCGGTGCATCGACAGGCTGTTCCTAAACGCGCTTTAACCATGCATTCCGCTATAGGGAAATGATAAATCCACACGGCCGTAATTGCGGCGTTACCCTTAAGCGATCGTTGATAAAGCTCCGTCATAATCCCCGCACAAATGATTGCGAGGAGCAAACGCGGTGAAGCTGGTCGCGCTTATTATTGTGTTGATGATCGCCATCCTGTCGCTGGTCACGACGATCACGCCGGGCTCGAACCAGTATAACCGGCCAAACCCGGTCGCGACGATCGGCAAGGAAATCACCAAGCCGCTCAGCCAGGTCGACGAAATTGGACCGGAGCTGTCCAAAGCGCTTGATCGCACCGGCGTCAAATTGCCGGCCTTGCCGGGCGCGAAGAGCAAAACCGTCGATAATACGCACGCCTTGCAGGATTTTACCGGCGCGTCCTTCGCCAATATGGACTTGCCGAAATCAAATTTCGCCGGCTCGGTTGTCACCGGCGCGGCGTTCAATGGCGCGCTGCTCGACGGCGTCAGCCTTGAGGGCGCGAGCGGCGAGCAAGTCAATTTCAAAGGCGCGCGTCTGGCGCGCGCGAACCTTAACGCCGCCTATTTCCGGGATAGCGATTTTTCCGGCGCGGAGCTGCGCGAAGCCAAGGCGCGCGCCGCCAATTTCGCAAAGTCGCAATTCGTCGATAGCGATTTCTCCTTTGCTTCCTTTGCCGGCGCTGACGTCTCTGACGCCGATCTCCGCGCCAGCTATGGCGCTGGCGCATCCTTTGTCGGCGCGAAAGCCCGCGGCGCAATCTTTGACGGCGCCGACCTTACCGGCGTGCGCTTTGCGGGAACCGACCTCGAGGATGCGCGCTTCGCCGGCGCCAATCTCAAGGCGGCGGATTTCACCCGCGCCCGGCTGCACGGCGCTGATCTTTCCGGCGCGGTTAATCTGACGGCGGAGCAACTGGCGGCGTCATGCGCAGATAGCGGCACGAAACTGCCGGAAGGGCTCGCCGCCCCGCGCTGCTAGTCCGACAAACAAGCCGCATATATTCTTGTCAGCGCGCGCCCGGCTAAGTCTGGCGCTCATCGCTTTCCTCACGCCCCTCACGCAACAGCGTCGCATCAAGCGCATCAATCACGCCAAGCGCCACCGCGCTAAGCCCATGAGAGGCGCCAAGTCCATGAGTGGAAATCGCGCCGCGCGCCGGCGCCGAAAAACTCGAAGCGACAAACTGGCGGTAGGAGGCTGCCGGCGGAAATGATTTTTGCTCCGGCGCGGCCTCGCCCGGGGCGTTCGCCGCTTTTGAAGCGACGCCCCCCATGGATTTCGCGATAGACGCCACCACTTCGCCGA
This sequence comes from uncultured Parvularculaceae bacterium, assembly GCA_947259375.1. Taxonomy (GTDB): domain Bacteria; phylum Pseudomonadota; class Alphaproteobacteria; order Caulobacterales; family Parvularculaceae; genus Hyphococcus. The sequence goes on from CAMYLZ010000018.1 coordinate 10,271, forward strand.
CAGTCTTGGCCCGCGCGCCGTCATAGAAAACATTGCGGTTCGCCGCCGCCGCTTTCGGCAACAGGCCCGCCGCTTCCGCATTTGACGCAGCGCTCAAGAGCTTCACCGCGCCGGTCGGCCCGATAAAATGCGCCGTATAAAGATCGGCGCTGGTTGCGGCGCGTTTCAGTTTCGATTCCAGCGCTTTCTGATTTTCGTTGGCGAGCTCGCCCGCCATGGCAGAGGCTTTTTCCGCGTCGAAGCGCAAATTCAAGATCGCCTCGCGCGCATCGCCATCCGCAACCGACAGCCGGCCATTTGCATCTTTGGTGATCTGCGCCGCCGCATTGCCAAGCCCGTGACGGGGGCCATATTGCTTCACAGTGGAAAGCCAGGTCTGTTCAATAAACTGGAACAGGCCCGCCGCGCTTGAAGTCTTGGCGCGCGCATCCGGATTGAAGCCGCTTTCGCGCGCCGCCATCTTCATCAGAAAATCAAACTCGGCGCCGGTCGATTGCGCCGCGCGCTTGACCGCGCCGGTGACCAAAGCGGCGCCGGCGCTCTTTACGGCGTTAATGTCTGCACTCATGCGGGACCTGCCCTCGCGGCGTCGTGATCTGCGCCAATCTGGCGAAGATTTGTCAATAAAGCGCTAACCATATTGTCCTCCGGCGGTGAACCGGGCCGGGCTGAAAGTCTGCAATTCGGCCGTCAATTCTCCGTCGAGCAGCAGCGCGGCCATGTCGGCGGCGCTCGCGGGCGCCTCGAGAATACCGTTGCGGTAATGACCGAGCGCGACATAGACGCCCGGCTTGCCTGTCGCGCCGAGGATTGGCGCGCCATCCGGCGTGCCGGGACGCAGGCCCGTCCAGCGCTCGCGCTCTGGCGCATGCGCCAGGAAAGGCGCCGCGCGCATCGCGCTTTCCTTCAACCCTTCCACCGCCGCATCATCGACAATGGCGTCATCGCGCCCGCGCGTTTCGGTTGCGCCGATCACCAGCCGCCCGCCCGCTTTGGGGCAAAGATATGCACCCGGCGCCCGGACGACGCGGGTGAGCGCGCCTTCTTCAATACCCAGCGCAGTCGCATCACCCTTGACCGGAAAAACCAGCGCGCCGGGCGCAAGGCCGCTGACTGCGCCGCCAGCGATAACCACCTTGCCCGCTGTGACGCGCGCGCCGTCTTCCGTTTCGAGCACCGGCCCGGCGCCGGCCGTCTCGACCCGAACGACTTTCCCGGCGATCATCTGCGCGCCGTTTTTCGCCGCGCTCGCGCGCAAGGCGCTAAGCAGACGGCGCGGATCGACCTGCGCGTCGTTTGGCGACCATTGCGCGGCGATGATTTTTGCGGAAAGCGCCGGCTCCATCGCGCGCGCATCATTGCCGGAAACCATTTCCGCCGCGCCGCCCATCGCCGCAACGCGGGCCGCCTGCGCGGCGAGCGCCGCCGCCTCGTCTTCTGTAAAAGCCAGCCCCAAAATACCGTCGCCGCGATAATCGACATCAGCGCCGGTCTCGCCCCCTAGCGCGGCGGCGAATGCCGGCCACATGGCGAGCGCCCGCACGCCGAAGCCATAGACCGCATTGGCCAATGGCCCGCCGCTGTCATGATGCTCGAAAGACGGCGCCAGCATGCCCGCCGCCGCATTGGTCGCCGCGGGAATTTGGGGGCCGGCGTCAAACACCGTCACATGGCTTCCGCGCGCGCAAAGCAGGCGCGCCAGCGAAAGGCCGATCACGCCGCCGCCGATAATGGCGATATCACTTATTGTCTTCATTGCATCGCTTATATGTCGCCTGGCCCGGCCCATGTCATCCTCTATCCGGCTCGATCCGGTCATTCATGGTCCGGTGATTTTTTCGATGCCGCGCGATTGATCGCATCGGCGCCCGGAAAGGCGATCAGCCGGGTCTTTTCCCGCGAGCCAGCGGATGAGCCGAAAAAGTAATTCACCACCGCCGCCGTCATCGTGGCGAGCGCGCCGAGCATGATCGAAAATTCGGTTTCGGCGCCTGCCGGCAATTTGCGCGCGACCATCACGCCGAGCACGATGAAGTAGCCGCAAATTACCAGCGCGCCGAGCGCCATGGGCGTGCGGTCATGCATCTGGACCTGGCGCGCACGGGCATTGGCGCGGTCATCCGCATCGATTTGCAAATGCCGGATGTCGGCCTCGCGCAACGCCGCCTGGAACTCGAGCTCCGCGCGTTTGAGCGCAATCCGTTGTTCAGGCGTCGCGCGCAAGAGCGCTTCGGCGAGCACTGTTTCGTCCGCCGTCTCATCGCCGATGATCGCGCGCGAGAGCTGCGCAACCGCCGCACCGGCGAACGGGCCGCCGAGCGCATGGGCGATGCCCGGCGCGACATCGGCAATTATTGTTTTCAATTTGCGGCGCGTTTCGCCTTTGGGCGCCTTGCGTGACGATGCGGTCATCGACGCTACCTTTCATGCCTGCTTTTTTAAACCGGAACGCATCTTACGGGCGCCGGAACCCATGCGGGCGGGGTTGCATAAAAAAATTGTCAATCATGGCGGCGAACCCCAGGCGGCCCACACCTATATGGCGATTGCACATGCGCCGGCACGCTTATGACGGAAAGGATGTTGCATGGCGTGCAACATCGCCTAAGAAGGCGCTGCAGCGGTTTTCTTGCGCAGGCTTGCACCCATCGGCGCGGCCCGAAGCGATAACGTCCGAACAATCCGTGGCAGGATGTTTTCCGCTTTGGGGAAAACATCGATGGAAAACTTTTTGTGCGTCGCCATCGGCGAATACACCGCATGCGGTCTTTCTTTAAAAAAATTCAATTTGCAATTGCGCCCGGATCAACCCATTGTTGCTTCAAGGTGATTCGGCGTTTTTAAAAGGCGCCGAATAAAGAGCGGTTTTAAAATTCCTCATGGTTCTCGCGATCGCTGCGGCTTTGTGCGCCGCAACATTCTTGATTCTGCGTTTGCCCGGCGCCAGGCGTTCGCGGGCGCTGGATTGGGCCGCCTGCGCCCCGGCGCTGCTGATCGCGCTCGGCGCCCTCGCCTCGCTGATCTGGCGCGCGGCCGGCCTGCCTTTTGCGCCATCGGAATGGACCGCCGCCGGCGCCGACATTCTGCTTGCCGCGCTCGCCTTTGTCGCCGCCGCGCAATTTCGCATCACCCGGCTGGCGAGCGTCTGCCCGGCCTCCTTCCGGCTGGCGCTTGGCGGCGCGCCGTTGTTCTTGATCGTCTGCGGGCTCGCCGCCTTCATTCTCGTGCCGCAGCTTTCTTTCAGCGCCGCATTTCTCGTCGCCGGCGCGCTCACGCTTAACGGCGCCGCATTCGATCGCCGGGCGGTGATCGACGCGCCGGCGCCGGCCACGCTGAAATCCGCCGTGCGGCTCGAAAGCGCGGCAATCCTCGCACTCGGCATCCCCGTCGCCGTCATGCTCGAAGCGATCGCCACCGCCGCGCCGCAAGGCATGCCGCTGATCACGCCGGTTTTCGAAGCGGCCCGCGGCTTCCTTTTCGCTTTCACCGCCGGCGGGGTGCTGGGGCTCGGCGCCGCGATGCTCGGCAATCGCCGGCGCAAACATGCAGGCGCGCTTGCGGGCGCGGCCGGCTTCGCGGCCATGCTGCTCGCCCCTGTCATCGGCGCCCATGTGGTAATCGCCGCCGCCGCCGCCGGCCTGCTTTGGGGCGAGGAAACCCGCGCGCCGGTAACAACTCGGGTGCGCCTGCGCCGCCTCGCGGAACGCAACGCCGCGCCCGTCGCCTATTTCGCGTTCGGCGTCCTGCTCGGCCCGCGCCTGCTGCAAGCGGATTTGCTGTCCGTCGTGTTCGCCATCGCCGCCGTCACCGTGATGCGCGTCGGCCCAAGGCTTTTCAGCCTGAAAAAAACCACCCTGCCGCGCGAAAGCCAGATGTTCCTCGCCTGGTTCGGCGGCGCGCCCGGCGCGGCCTCGGCCCTGTTCCTGATTTCGCTGTTTGATGCGCCGTCGATCGTCGCCCAGGACGCGGTGCTGACCGTTGGCGCGCTCGCCGTCACCTTCGGCGTGGTCGCTGCGCGGCTCACCTCGCGCCCGCTGATCAAGCTGCTGCTAAAAGAAACCGCGCTGGCGAAAAAACGGGCGCGGTTCGCAGGGTAGCTTTGACGCGCGCCCTCACCACTCGAACGTTTCGAGATGCGCGCGCAAATGAAAGACAGTCGGAAATTTCTTCAAGATCAGGTCCGAGCGGTTGCCCATGCAGATGTCGCGCACGGCCTGCGGCTGCTTCTTGTAATGCTCGCGCCCGCCGGTGATGTCGTAAAGTAATCGCGCAATGGCGAGAATATCGGCGCGCCGTTCGGTCGCCGGCGTGCGTCCCCATTCATGAAAATCAATCGTCCGTAGGCGGAAAAACACGCCGTTGCGCTCAACGAAGATATTGCCCTTGTGCAAATCGCCGTGGAATTCTTTTCGCGCGTGAATGTCCTCGATCCCGGTGGTCAGCGCATAGATGAGGTTCAGCGCCTCGAAAGGCGGCATCCGCCCGCCGCGATATTTGTTGAGCAATTCCTCAAGGATCGCGCCGCCGAAATATTCGCTGATCAGGCAATAGATGAAGCGGTCATTGATCCACACCTCCTCGGCGTGGAGATATTTGATGACGATGTCGCAATCGCGCAACGCGTCGAGCTTGCGCGCATAGCGGATGAAGCGCTTGGCGTTATGCTCCTTCGATTTGAAATAGAGCTTGGCCGCGCGGGTCAGCCCCGTCGCTCTTTCACGGATCTTGTAAACCTCGCCCTCGGTCCCGGCGCCGATGCGCTCGATCACCTCATAGCGCCAGGTCAGCCGGTCGCCTTTGGCAAGGCCGAAAGACTTCTGCGCGCCGCTCATCTAGCAACGCCCGGGCACATGGCGGCGATGACGCCCGCAATGGCGCTCAAGACTTGAAAAAGCGCCGCCTGTTGTTTCATTCGCAAACATACGCCGGATGATCTTCTAGTGTTTTCATAGGATTCAGTGACAAGGATGCGGTGACAGGGCCGCCGCGCCCGGCTATGGTCGCCGTTTCGTGGCGTAACACTATAGGGGCGGCGTATGTGGCGTATCAATAATTTCCTCCTGATGATCGTGCTGGCGGGGCTCGCAGCGTTTGGGGGCTATCGGGCGGTTCAGCACATATTGCCGGATGGCGCGCCGAAAGAAACGGCGACGCCCGAGGCGGAAGAAAGCCAGGCGCCGCGCGACCCGGCGGTCATGGATACCGGCCGGCCGATGAGCCCCGGCCTGCTCGCTTATGAGGTCGAGCATTATACTCTGCGCCATGAGATCCTGCCGGAAACAAAGTCCATCGCCGGCTCCGCCACCATCGAGTTCACCGCCCTTTCCGGAATGGACACGCTGGAGCTTGATTTCGACGGCGTCTTTTCAGTGAGCAAGGTCGAAGGCCCCGGCGGCGCGCTCGACTTCACGAAAAGCCCGTCAAAACTCTTTGTAACGCTGGGCGAGACGCTCAATGCCGGCGAGACCGTCGCGGTGAGCGTGCATTATTCAGGCAAGCCCTGGATCGCCGACCGCGCGCCCTGGGATGGCGGTTTCGTCTGGGCCGAAACGCCTTCGGGCAAGCCATGGGTGGCGACAGCCATCCAGGGCGAAGGCTGCGACCTGTGGTGGCCCTGCAAGGACCACCCGACGGCGGAGCCCAAGCGCGGGCTCGAATTCTTCATCACCGTGCCGGCCGGGCTGTCGGCCGCCGGCAATGGGGTGTTGCAAAACATTATAGACCTTGAAGACGGCCGGCGCACCTTCCACTGGAAGACCGCGCTGCCGACCAATGTCTATGGCGCCGCGCTCAATGTCGGGCCTTATGTCCGCCTCACCGGCGAATACCAGTCGGTCAATGGATCGACTGTACCGCTCGAATTCTGGGCGATCGAAGATCATGAGGAAGACGCGCAGGCTTTGTTTGACAAGGAGTTTCCCGAAGCGCTCGCCTCGCTCGAAGCGCGCTTCGGCCCATACCCTTGGGGGCAGGAAAAGATGGGCGTCGCCGAAACGCCGCATCTCGGCATGGAGCATCAGACCATCAATGCGTACGGCAATGAATTCCGCCGCGGGCGATATGGTTATGACAACTTGTTCTATCATGAGCTCGCCCATGAATGGTTCGGCAACATCATGTCGGTCGGCAATATCGCCGATATGTGGCTGCATGAAGGGACCGCCACATATGCGGACTTCGCCCATACGAGGGAAGTGATGGGCGACGCCGCCTTCCTGACGCAGAAATACACGCGCTATCTGGGCATCAAGAGCTGCCAGCCGATCGCGCCGCCGCGTCAGCTTTCAGGCGACCAGACCTTTGATGAGAAAACCGGGCCCGAAGGCGACATGTATGCGAAAGGCGCATGGGTGCTGTACTCGCTCGGCTTTGTGATGGGCGAAGACAAGGTCGAGCGCGCGCTGCGCCGGCTGATCTATGACACCGCCGAGCCGCATGCGCTGACCGCGCCGATCACCCCGCGCCAGCGCACGACCGATGACTTCCTCGCCATTATCAATGACGAGGCGGGCGCGGATATGAGCTGGTTCTTCGACGTCTATGTGCGTTCGGCGCCCTTGCCTGAACTGAACGCGGAAATCGACGGCGATGACCTCGTCCTGTCCTGGAACACGTTCAGCGATGCCGATTTCCCGATGCCGGCGCCGGTGCGCATTGACGGCGAATTGCGCCGCATTGAAATGCCCGGCGGCGCGGCGCGCATTGAAGGCGGCGCTACGGCCGAGGTGATGATCGATCCGATGATGGAAATCCTGCGCAAGCTGCCAAGCGTGCCGACCTGCGCCGAGCGCAAGGCGGAAGACGCCGCGCGCGACTAGGAAATGCGCTGGGCGGCGCAGCGCGCCGCCCGCGTCGCCTTTAGCCGGTTTTCGAAAACAGCTCCCGGCCGATCAGCATACGGCGCACTTCCGACGTGCCGGCGCCGATTTCATAGAGCTTGGCGTCGCGCAGCAACCGGCCTGTCGGATATTCGTTGATATAACCATTGCCGCCGAGTAGCTGGATCGCGTCGAGCGCCACTTGCGTTGCTTTTTCCGCCGCAAAGAGAATGCAGCCCGCCGCGTCCTGGCGCGTGGTCTCGCCCCGGTCGCAGGCTTTCGCCACCTGATAGACATAGGATTTCGCGGCGTTGGTCGTCACATACATGTCGGCGAGTTTGCCCTGGACGAGCTGGAACTCGCCGATGGACTTGCCAAACTGCTTCCTTTCATGGACGTACGGAATCACCACGTCGAGGCAGGCCTGCATGATGCCGGTCGAGCCGGCGGCGAGCACCGTGCGCTCGTAATCGAGGCCGGACATCAACACCCGCACGCCGTCATTGACCGCGCCAAGCACGTTTTCTTCCGGCACTTCGCAATCTTCGAAAACAAGCTCGCAAGTATCCGAACCCCGCATGCCGAGCTTGTCGAGCTTTTGCGCGGTTGAAAATCCTTTGAACCCCTTTTCGATCAGGAAGGCGGTGATGCCGCGCGAGCCGGCCTCCGGCTCGGTCTTGGCGTAAACCACCAGCGTGTCGGCGCCGGGGCCGTTGGTGATCCACATCTTGTTGCCGTTGAGGATATAGCGGTCGCCTTTTTTCACCGCTTTCGTCCGCATGCCGACGACATCGGAACCGGCGCCCGGCTCCGACATGGCGAGCGCGCCCAGATGCTCGCCGGAGACGAGTTTGGGCAAATATTTCGCCTTTTGCTCTTGCGAGCCGTTCAAATTGATCTGGTTGACGCAAAGGTTTGAATGAGCGCCATAGGAAAGCCCCACTGCGCCGGAGGCGCGCGAGATTTCTTCCATCACCACCGCATGCGCGAGATAGCCGAGCCCGGCGCCGCCATATTCCTCGTCCGCAGTGACGCCGAGCAGCCCCAGCTCGCCCAGCTCCGGCCACAGCTCGCGCGGAAAGAGGTTTTTCTCGTCGATTTCCGCCGCGCGCGGCGCCAATCGTTCAGACGCCCAGCGGGCGACCATATCGCGCATTTCCTCGATCATCGGATCGAGATCGAATTTCATAAAAGCCTGTGAGTTTGAGCGCATGATCGCGCCTCCCTAGCAGTATCTGTCAGTTTTGCGCTTTGATACTCCCAGGCGGGCTCCGGAGCAAATATTCTGCGAAGCGTTTCCCTTTCACGACTGGGTGCGATGGCGCGCGCCCGCCTGCCGGTGCATCATTCTACCAACAACAGGAGACGGCGGATATGTTGAAATCACTGATTGCCGGCGCCGGTGCGCTTTTCTGTCTTTATGCACAGGCCTTTGCGGCGGATCGATATGTCATCGATCCGGTGCACACCCATGTGCTTTTCAAGACCGAGCGTTTCGGCCTTTCCAATACGATCGGCAGTTTTTCGCAAATCACCGGCGAGTTGATGCTGGATGAGGCAAATCCGGAGAACTCTTCGGTGACCGCGACCATCGATGTCGCCAGCCTGCGGTCCGACGACGCCACCCGCGAGGGGCATTTAAAAGGCGAGAACTGGCTCGATGCGGCGGCGTATGCGGAAATCACCTTTGTCTCGACAGGCGTAGAACAAATCGATGCTGGGTCGGCGCGGGTCACCGGCGATTTGACCGTGCGCGGACAGACCAAGCCGGTGACGCTCGACGTGACCCTTAATAATATTGGAACCGACCCAGTGTCGAAACGCAAAGCCGTCGGCTTTTCAGCGACCGCCCGCATCAACCGCCATGATTTCGGCGTTTCCATCGCTGAAAAGCTGATCGGCGCCGATGTCGAGATAATCATTGAAACGCTGGCGATCGCGCCGGAATAATTCCCTGCCAAAATTTCAGCGTTTCAGTCTCAGCGTTCAAGGCGCTCGGACAATTTCTCAATCTCCCGCCGCAAGGCGCCGATTTCGAGCCGGATCGCCTTTTGCCCGTCAATCACTTCATCGACCACCGGTTCGGAATCCTCTTCGACCACCCGCACGACGATGGCGACGAAGAGATTGAGCATGGTGAAGGTCGCGATCAGCACGAAGGTGAGAAAAAACACCCATGAACGGGCATGGGTCTGGTTGACCTTGCCGGCGATATCCGGCCAGCCTTCGAGCGTCATCACCTGAAACAGCGTGTACATGGCCTGCAGCACATTGCCGAAAAGCGCGGGGTGATCATCGCCGTAAAGATTTGCGCCGATCACCGCGAAGACATAGACGATGAGCGTCAGCACCACGCCGACCGACGCGATGCCGGGGATCGAATCGAGCAACGCCGAGACCACTACCCGCATGCGGGGGATCACGGTGATGACCCGCAACACCCGTAAAACCCGAAAGGCCCGGAGCGCCGCCAGCCCTGACGTCGCCGCCCCGACCGAGACCGCGACGATCAGGAAGTCGAAAATATTCCACCCATTACGAAAATAAGCGCCCCGCCAAGCGATGATGCGCACGCCGATTTCCGCCACAAACGCATAAACGATGATGCGGTCGACAATCGGCAGGAAGGCCCCCGCGGCCATATTCGCGCCGTCAAAGGTCTCCGCCCCGAGGACGATGGCGTTGACGATAATCAGCGCCAGCACCACGCCCTGAAAGACGCGGGTTTCTACAAAACGCTGCAATGGCGTCAGATCGGCGGCGGTCATATTTCTACCCTTTCGGCGGCGTCCCTCTGTGGAAAACCCAAAACGCACCCCGTAACGCCACGAGCGATAAGCGGATTCCGCCAAAGCACGAACCCGCAAACCGCCCGCCGCGGCGCGCTCCACGCCAATATTGCCAAAAGGAAACCGGCGCCTGCCTTGAGAATGGGCCGCAATTTATTGGCGCGCCTGGCAAATTCCGCTATGCGGTATGGCGCAGTCCCAAAATGACCGTTACCTTCATCGACAGGTCGGCGCGATCGACAATGCGAGCAATCTTTTGACCGAAAACGCCAGCAATATTTCCAGCAGCAATACGGATGCGGCCCGGGCTGGCGACGATGACGCCGCGCGGATGCGCCTTAAAGGCATTATCGCCGCGCCGCGCCGCGACGCCGCCAACCCGGACGGGCTGATTTTCATACGCTCTGACGAGGCGCGCTGGAACGCCCGCAGCCGGCAGATCTGGCAGGTCTCGCGGCTGGCCGCCGTGTTCGTGCTGGTCACCATCTTGTTCGGCGTACCGCTCGGCAATTGGCTCGCCCATCTCCAGCTTGAGCGTACGACCGGCGTCGATGCGCCATGGAATCCGTTTGCCGTCTTCAATATGTGGGCGCTGCTGCTGGCGGCGATCCTGCCGGTGATGACGCTGTTTCTCGGCTATGCGCTGTCGCGGCTGATGATGATGATCAATGCCGCTGAATCGATCGCCGCCGCCGCCCAGCAATATGTGACCCCCGATACCGCCGCCGCGCAGAATGTAACCACGGTCGGCGGCGTCGTGCAGACCCATGTCGCCGCCCTTAATGACGGGCTCGACAATGCGCTCGCCCGCCTCGCCTCGGTCGAAGCGATGATCCGCCAGCATGTGGCGGCGATCGAAATCGCCGGCGACGCCATCGACCAGAAAGCGGCAAGCGCGGTCGGCCGCGTCGCCGATGAGCGCGCGCGCCTAATGGACCTTACCGAAACGCTGAACGCCCATGCCGACAGCTTCGCCGCCGCCATTGCTGAAAAAGCGAATGCCGCCGTCGCCAGCCTGCAATCAGCGGACACGGTGTCGCTCGAGGCCGAAAAAGACTTTGAAGACCGGCTGACGCGGCTCGAATCCGCCGCGGGACGGGCTTTCGCCAGTTTCGAATCACTGCGCGACGCCTTGCGCGACGTTGACGAGACCATGCGCGCATCGGCGCAGTCGATTGACGCGTCTGCGGAAGAAACCCGGCAAGCCTCCGCCCGCGCCAATGCCGCAGCGGGCGAAGCGGCGCAGACCGCAGCCGAGAACGCGGCGCAAATCGGCGCCGCCGCAAACCGTGCAGTCGAAGAAGCCAAATCCGCTACCGACGCCGCCATTGAGAGCGCGCGCGAACAGGCCGAACGCAGCTCGCACGCGGCAATCGACGCGGCGAGCGCACAATCCGCGAAAATCCAGAACGCCGCCGCAAAGGCGCTTGAGGAAATCTCGCGCACCGCCTCCGGCGCCGTCGCGGCGGCCGCTGAAGGCGCAGGCGAAGCGACAAAGGCCGCAACAGAGGTTTCCGAAGCCGCGCGCAAGGCTGGCGAGGCTGCGAACAAGGCATCGAGCGATGTTGTCGCCGCGAGCGAGCGAGCCCGCAAAAGTTCTGATGACGCCATGAAATTCACCGCGCAGGAAGCCAGCCGGATGGAAGAGCGCAATCAGGCGCTCGCCGATGCCCGCGCCGCGCTGGAACAGGAAAACACCCGGCTCGAATCGCTGATCGACGAACAGCGAAAACGCGCAGACCGTCTTGCCGAGGCCATCGCCTCACAGACAGAGCGTTTGTCGCGCCTTGCCGAAGCGCAATTGCGCGAACAGGAAGCCGCCGCGCGGCTCGCTATTGCGCAAAATGAAATGCAAGAACACGCCGACCGTCAGGCGGCGGAACAAAAAACGCAATCGGAAACGACTGATGAAGCGGACGCCAGGCGCGCCGCCGCCGCGCAATCAACGCTCGATCTGCAGCCGGCGACGAAACCGGAAGCGGCGGCCGCTGCACAATCTGCCGCGACGCCGGCCGCCAAACCTGCGGCAAACCCGACGCCCGCCGCCCGCCAGACCAACGGCGCCGGCGCCGCGCGGCTTGACGAGCTTGCCCGCGACATCGCCGAGCGTCGCCCCGCAAAAGGCGGGCGCCGGCAGCCTCCGCCCCTGACGCTGGGTGAAAGCCCCGCCGGAAACGAGGCGGCGAGCGAGGGTGCGCGCAATCGCAAGGATGTTCCCTGGCGCGAGATCCTTGACGCCGCCGACGATGGCGCGCCGCTTGATCTTGGCGCGGCGGCGGCGGAAAAAAATGGCGCAGCGAGCGAAATGAGCACGGATGACGCGCAGGCCGCCGCGAAAGCAAAAGAACAGGCGGAGGCTGAAAACGCCATCCGCATCATCGCCAGGCTTCAGGACTTCACCCATGAGCTGGAGACCCGGCTTTACGGCGACCCGCCGCCGGCGCTGCAGGAGCGGTTCGACCGGGGCGACCGCAATGTCTTCGCCAATCGCCTGCTGCGCCTTAACGAAGCCGACGTCAAACGCCGTATACGCACCGAATCCGGCCGCGACCGGAAATTCGAAGCGGGCGTTCATGAATTTCTGCAAGGCTTCGAAAAGCTGCTGGAAGATGCAACAACCTCTGAAACCGCCGACGAGGAACTGGAAGAATATCTCAGCTCGCCCCTCGGCCGGGTCTATTTGATGATCGGCGCGACGGTCGGCTATTTCGCCTAAGCGGAGCAACAGCGCCATGGCGGCGAAAACCCCTGACGATTATTACGAAGGTCTCGAACGCTGGGCCGACGAGCTGCGTGCCTTGCGCGCAATCATTACGTCCACGGAGCTTACCGAGGAAATCAAATGGGGCGGGCCGTGTTACACGGTTGACGGCAAGCATGTGGTTGGCGTTGGCGGTTTCAAATCCTATTTCGGCCTGTGGTTCCACCAGGGCGCCCTGTTGAAGGACGAAAAGCGCGTCCTCATCAACGCACAGCAGGGCAAGACGCGCGCCTTGCGGCAATGGCGCATGCACGCGCCCGCCGACATCAAACCGCAGATCATCAAGCGCTATCTGAAAGAAGCGATTGCGCTCGCCCGCGAGGGCAAGGAAATCAAACCGGCGCGCGGCAAGGCGATAATCATCCCGCCGGAGCTCAAAGACGCGCTTTCAACAAACAAGCGCGCTGCGGCGGCGTTTAAGAAACTGCGCCCTGGTCTGAAACGCGAATATGCGGACTATGTGGCGGAAGCAAAACGCGTCGACACCGAGGCCCGGCGCATCGACAAGATCCTGCCGATGATCGCGCAAGGCGCCGGTCTCAAAGACAAATATCGATAGAGTTTTAACGCCTTGGCGGACGTATCACGCGCCGGCGCGCAGCGCGGCGCCTTCCTCATAGGACCAGGCGACCAGCCCGGCGAGCACATCGTTGAACGCGCGCTCAAACGCTGCATAAACCGCATCCGGCCCCAATGAATTCGCAGCGATGCGCGCTTCGAATTTCTCCGCCGCATAGACAGTTCCCTTGCCGTCGGTGAGGCGCGCATAGACCACGACCAGCGCCGCGCGATCGCGCGCGCGCGCATCAATTTCCATCCGGCGAATATCCGTTTGCAGAACAATATCGGCGACGGGAATGGCGTTGCGGTCGCCAACGGCGAGGATCCGGCCGGAATCCTCGAATGTCTGCGTCAGCGCTGTCTGGAACAGGCGCGGCGCCCGGTCAGCCCATTCGGCGCCGCCGAAATATTCGACCTTGCCCGGCCCCGGCGAAACGGCGATGCGCATGGTGTCGTAAACCCGCGTTGCGCGCGGATCCTCGATCACCAGCGACCAGCCGAGCGCCGGCCCGCCCAACGCATCGGCCGGCGCCGCGACGATATTGAAACGCGGCTTTGGCGGCGCGGCTTCCGGCAACACCGAAACGCAGGCCGGCGCCGCAAGCGCGGCGAGCATGGCGAAAATTCGTGCAAGGCGTTTCATCATCATCACTCTTCCCCTGCATATTCAGGCGCGCGTTCGCCGAAGAAATAAGCGTTCGGATCGCGGTCAATCTCGCGCATCATGGCGTCAAGCGTCCGGATAAGGCGGCGCGCCTCGCTCAAGGCCGGCGCCACCTGCCCCAGCCCTTGATCGGCGAAAACGCGCACGGACGCGCGGTTTTCCGAGGCCATGGCGTGCAATTCCGCCACCAGCGCGCGCGATTCCGTCAACAGCGCATCGATTTCGTCGGCGGTCGCCGGCGCGTCATTCTCCATGAACTCCTGCAAGCTGGTCGCCGCCGCATCAAGCTTGCCGGTGACTTTCGCGAGGTCCGTGGTGATCTGGTTGACATTTTGCAGCGTTGCGGAAATCTCCGCGTCATTTTCTGCGAAAGCGGCGGTCAGCGTTTCCACGTTGGAAATGATGCCGGATATGCCATTGATATTTTCATCCGACAACAGACGGTTTGCCTGCGCGAGAACATCGCCGGAGCCTTCGAGAAACGCGGCGAAACCGGATGTGTCCGCCTGAATGTCCGGCGCGCTTTCCTCGCTGACATCCTTGAGCAACGGCGCATCCGCCGAACCGCCGACAAACTGGATAATGGCGAGCCCGGTAAAACCGACAAGTTCAAGCTCCGCCTTGGTGTCGACTTTAACCGGCGTATCCTTGTCGACCCGCACGCGGGCAACGACGATGGACGGGTCTTGCGGATCGATGGAGAGCGTTTCGACCTCGCCCTTCTGAATGCCATTGAAACGCACCGCGGCGCCAACGGAAAGGCCGGAGACCCGCTCGGTGAAAATCACGTCATATTCATCGAATTCGCGCTGCGACTGGCCGAGCCACAAGATGAACAGGAACGCGCCCGCCACCATGCTGAGCACGATGGCGCCGATGACGGCGAATTTTGCGTGCGTTTCCATCGACTACTACCCGCGCCCTTCAGCCCGCCTCAGCGGCGAGCGCGGCCCTGCCGCGGGGCCCTGAAAAATACTCCTGTATCCACGGATGGTCCGTCCGCCGGATTTCGTCGAGCGGACCGCAGGCGATGACGCGCTTTTCAGCCAACACCGCCACCCGGTCACAGGTCGCATGCAGCGTATCAAGATCATGGGTTACCATAAACACGGTTAACCCTAAGGATTCCTTGAGATTGACGATCAGTTCATCGAATTTGGCGGCCCCGATCGGGTCGAGGCCGGCCGTCGGTTCGTCAAGAAAGACGATTTCCGGGTCGAGCGCCAGCGCCCGGGCGAGACCGGCGCGCTTGCGCATGCCGCCGGAAAGCTCGGAAGGGTATTTCGCGCCGGCTTCCTCCGGCAGGCCGGACATGGAGATTTTCAGGGCCGCAATATCCTTGATTAGTTCGTCCGGCAGCCGCAAATGCTCGCGGATCGGCGCCATGACATTTTGCGCCACCGTCATCGACGAAAACAGCGCCCCACCTTGAAAGAGAACGCCCCAGCGCTGTTCGATCGCTTCGCGCGCGGCGTCATCCGCACCATAATAATCGACGCCGAAAACTTTCACCGTTCCCCTGGACGGCGGTTTGAGACCGATAATCGCGCGCATCAATACCGACTTGCCGGTGCCCGAACCGCCGACCACGCCAAGAATTTCACCCTCGCGCACTTTGAGGTCGAGATTTTCATGCACGACAAAATCGCCGAAGCGGGTTGTCAGTCCCTCGACATCGATGATGCAGCTCTCCGTCCCGCCAGCCATAATCAAAAATCGATCTCCAGATAAAACATGGCGAAAAACGCATCGAGCAGGATCACCGCGAACAGCCCTTGCACCACGGAAAGCGTCGTCCGTTGACCAAGCGACTCCGCGCTCCCCTCAACCTCCATGCCCTGATAGCAGCCGATAACGCCGATCACGAAGGCGAAGAACGGCGCCTTGATCAGCCCGGCCCAGAAATGGTTGATGATAATGGTTTCCTGAAAGCGCGACAGGAACAGCGCCGGCGAGATATCCATCGCCGTCGCCGCCACCAGCCCGCCGCCGATCAGCCCTAAAATGGCGGCGATAAAGGCGATCACCGGCATCATAACGACCAGCGCAATGACCCGCGGCAACACCAGCACTTCGACCGGGTCGAGCCCGAGAACGCGCATGGCGTCGATTTCCTCACGGATCTTCATCGAGCCGATCTGGGCGGTAAACGCACTACCCGACCGCCCGGCGATCAGGATCGCGGAAAGCAGAACGCCAAACTCTCGCAACACAGATATGCCGACAAGTTCGACAGTAAAAATGTCGGCGTTGAACAGGCGCAAAATTTTTGCGCCCATGAACGCCACCACCGCGCCGATCAAAAAGGTCATCAGGCCGATGATCGGGATCGCATTCAGCCCCGCCTCTTCCATATGATGAAAGGTCGGGGTCCAGCGCATCCGCGCCGGCCGCATGGCGACCCGCGCGGCGGTGCTCAACGTCACGCCGATAAAACTCAAAACCTCGATCGCTGAATAATAAGCATCGACGACGCCGCGCCCCAGCCGGTCAAGCACGACAATGACCGCATTGCCCTGCAGCGGCGCCACATGACATGGCGCGAGGTGATCGCGCACTTGCTCAAGCAGCGCAGTATGGGCGTCCTTGGCGCCGATGAAGCGTGAAATTTCCGTCCGGGTCTGGCAGGACAGGAATGTGCGTTGCAGGACCATAGCGCCGGCCGTGTCGAGCCGGTCAACGCCGGACATGTCGATCACCAGCTCGCGCCCGAGCGAATCGTCGGCGAAATCGCGCAAGCGTTCATCCAGACCGCCAAGCTCGCGCGCACGCCAGTCGCCGCGTGCAATCAGGTTAAGCACGCCATCCTGCATTCCGATATCGAATGTCGCCGCCGAATCCGTCATGATTAATTCTTTCTTAAGGGTGCGCACCATCCGGCCCGTCCCTTGCAGTAATAAGCACAGAGGCGAGCTTTACAGCAGGATAATAAAATCATCCTGAATATGGACGGCGCGCACAAGATCGGCGACAAACGCAATCTGGAAGGGGTCGTTTCTTGTCCAAGCGTATGTTTTCAAAGCCGTTTCAGTGGCTCACCGCGCTCCCGCTCCTGGCGGTGACGGGCGCGCTCGCGGTCATCGCCCTCGCAACCCTCGCCGGCGCGCAATCGCCGGAGGCGACCGGGCGAGAACGGCTTTTCGACTATTTCCAGCGCATTGCACCGTCATCGGGGGATGCGTCCGAGAACTTCCACCTGGTGCTTATCGATCGCGAAAGCGTCGATGCGGTCGGCCCGTGGCCATGGCCGCGCACGATCCTCGCCGATTTGGTGGAGGCGGCCGGCGCCGCCGGCGCAAAAGGCGTCATCCTCACCGAAGCCGTCGATTCACCGGATCCGCTATCGCCGGAAACCATCGGCGAGTTCTGGCTGTCCGGCGCGCGCGATGAAGCTTTCGCACAGCAATTGGCGCTGTTGCCGCAAACCGACGAACGCCTTGCCGCTTCCTTCGCCAATGTCGATGGCGCGGTCGGCGTGAGCGTTGCTCCGCCGCTCGATCCGAACCGCGCCCAGTCGCTCGCACGCAGCGACACGAAACGAGCAATGTGGATGACCCTGGCGCAAGGCGACAGCGACTATATCGCCCTGCCCGCGGCGCGTTATTTCTACAGCCTCAATCCGGCGCTTGGCGACGCGGCCCAGCCGGCCGTGGCGTCCCTCGCCCCGGACAAGGACGGCGTTGTCCGGCGCCTGCCGCTGATCTGGTCGCTCGAAGGCGCGCCGGCGCCGGCGATCGCGCTCCAGGCGGCGCGGCTCGCCGCCGGTGACGAGACGGTGGGCGTTGTGCTCTCGGCCTCCGCCGCCAAGGCGCAAGGGCGCACCGTCGCCCGCATCAATGTGGCGTCGCGCGCCATCGGCGTCAGCGAAACCGCAAGCGTGCGGCTTTACCTGCCCAAGCGTCTGGCGACGCCCGCGACATCCGCAGCGCGCCTGCTCGATCCGCTCGACGGCAACCAGCAATTGCAAGGCGCTGTCGTGCTGATTGGTCTCGATACGGAGCTTGGCGAGGCGGTGACGACCGCGCGCGGCGCCTTGCCGCCGGCCGCCCTGCATGCGCTCGCCGCGACGCAGATCGTCTCCGGCGAAACGCCGCGCCGGCCGTTATGGACCGGCTATCTCGAAGCGCTGGCGGTCATGGTCTTCGGCGCCGCCGCCGTCATGATCGCGCAGCGGCTGGAATTCTGGCAGGCGGCCGGCGTCGCCGCCCTAACCTCGCTGATTCTTCTGGCCGTCGCTTTTGCGGCCTTCACCTTTTCCGACCTGCTCGTCAATCCGCTGCCCCCGGCGATGGCGCTGTTCATCGGCGCCTTCACGGTCGCCGGCGGTCGCTCGATCGGCGGCGTGTTGCGTGACGATAATCTGCGCGGCTCGTTTCATGACACTTTGCCTGAACGGGCGATGAAGCTGCTACGCGAAGACGCGGCGAGCAATATTTTGAAAGGCGTGCGCCGCGACGTCACCGTGCTTGCCTGCGAACTCAGGATCGCCGATGAAGATCTCGGCGCGCTTGAAAATGCGCCCGATGAAGCAACAAAGCTGCTGGCGGCGGCGAGCCTCGATCTTCGCCAGACCATCATCGCGTCCGGCGGCGCCGCCGACCAGGCCGAAGGCGGCCGGCTTTTCGCCTATTACAACGCTCCGCTTGAGACCGCCGATCATATGCAGGCCGGCTGCGCAGCGGCGCTGCGCCTCATTGAAAGCATGGACAAGGTCAATGCCGACCTCGATGCGTCAAGCCGCACACGGGGCCTGCAAATCCATCTTGCCATCGGCATCGCCGCAGGCCCGTGTTTCGTCGGCCCCATGGGGCATGGCCGCAATAATCGCTATTCGGCGATCGGCCCGGCCGTCGACCGCGCGGCCTTCCTGCGTAACCAGTCGGAATATTACGGCCCGGCGATGATCTGCGACGAGCTGATCCACAAGGAAACACATCACCACTTCGCATATCTGGAGCTCGACCGTCTGCGCCTGCGCGATGAAAAGCGCCCGGTTTCGATCTTTGCATTGATCGGCAATCCGTTCATCAAATCGTCGAAAGCCTTCCGGGCGCTTGACGACACGCATCGCGAGTTCCTCAAAGCCTACCGCGCCGGCGATATGGATAAGGCGACAACATTCCTGGCGAAGTCGAAAAGCTCGCCAGGCGCGCAGATCGCGCTGTTCGACATTTATGAAGAACGCATCACGCGATTTGCGGAAAAAGGCCTTCCGGAAAACTGGGACGGCGCGCACAGCGCGGACGCCTGATCACTCAAACAACTTGCCCCCGTCCCACAGGCGCGCGGCGATCAGCGCCGCGACGACCGCCGCCGCCCCCATTCCCGCCATCATCAAATAGGCGGGCGCCGAGCCGTGCGCGTCCCAGATATAGCCCGCAATAACAGTCGCAATGCCGGTGACCGCGCCGACCCCGGTCGCCGACATCACCGTCATGCCGGTATTGACGAGGCGCAGCGGCGTCGCCCGGTCGAGAAACTCGATCACGCCGAGATAGGCGGCCGCAAAAGTGAACGCATGCAAAGTCTGCACAAGGAACAAAAACGGCAATGGCGGGTCGAAAGCGGTCACCGTCCAGCGCAATGCCGACGCCGCGCCGCCAAGCACCAGCAACATCGCCGGGCCGACGCGGCGCGCGAGAGAGCGCACCCGCGCCAGCATGATGATCTCCACGACGACGCCCGTCGCCCATAACAGGCCGATCATCAAGGTTGAATATCCGAGCGCCTCCCAGCGCAGGAAAGAAAATGCGTAATAGACCGCATGCGCCCCTTGCGTGAGCCCGGCGGAAACCAGCACCGCCAGAAACACCGGATTGGCGAGCAGTCTGGGCGCCTCGCGCCAGGAAACCGGTTTGGCGCCGCCGCGCCCGCCCGCGCCCGCGGGCAACATCAGCGACATCACGAAGGCGGCCGCGGCGGCGATCGCCATCGCCGGCGCCACCGCGACAATGCCGACGCTCGACAGCAGCGCCCCGCCGCCGATCGTCGTGGTGAGAAAAAACACCGATCCCGCCG
Organism: uncultured Parvularculaceae bacterium; assembly: GCA_947259375.1. Lineage (GTDB taxonomy): Bacteria > Pseudomonadota > Alphaproteobacteria > Caulobacterales > Parvularculaceae > Hyphococcus. The sequence continues at coordinate 29,882 of CAMYLZ010000018.1, forward strand.
CGCGCGTTTCGCCGTAATTCAGCCAGCCATTGCGGTCGGCGCGCAGCACGGCGGTGTCTGTCAACGGCACCAGCATTCCGAATGTCCAGATCACCATGGCGGCGGAAACGCCGATCAACAGCTTGCCCGGCAGCACCATCAACCCAGCCGCGCCAAGCGCAAACAGAAAGGTGACAATACGCAGCGGGCGGCGCTCATCGCTTTGCTGATCGGCCCAAAACGCAATGAACGGGCCGAAAAGCAACCGCGCGATCAGCGATATGCCGGTGATCAGGCCGATTTCGCCGGCATTGAACCCTTTGAGCGCCAGCCAGCCGGCGAAAAACGGCAATTGAATGCCGAGCAGCACGAATTGCCCGCCGTAAAAGCCGGCGTAAAGCGCCATCACTTTATTTTTGGAAAGCCCGCGCGTCATAAAACGCGGTTTAAGCCAACTCAGCCGCAAATGGAAACGCGGATTTTCCCGCCGCAGTCAACCGCGCCTAGCCGCCATTATATGCGCGACGCGCGGCGATCGTCTCCGTACGGTCTTTTTCGATCCGGTCCGCCAGCATGTCCGCCGTATTGCCGAGGCTGCGGATCGACGCCGAATAGGCGGTGCGAATCGCATCGATCTGGTCTTCATCGACGGGCTCGCCGAGCTTTTCAAGCTGCCGCGCCGCGCCGGTGTAAATCTTGCGGTGTTCGCGCAGCGCCTGAATGGCGTTCTCGACGGTCACCACGTCATTCATCGTAACGCGCGGCGAGATGATCGCATTATCTGCAATGCGCGACAGCCGCGCCGCCGCATCGAGATTATCGCGCGCATCAAGCGACAGGCGCTCGAAACGCAATCCCGCCGGCTGCAGGGCCGTCACGTAAATCTCAACCGCATCGCTATGCGAAACCCGGTCGTCTTCGGCGCCGCCTGTGATCCGCGCGATAATCGACACCGGTTCCGGCTTCGGCCAGGGCGCGGCTTCGACATCGCGCGCCGCATCCACCAGCAAGTCGCGTTCGGCTATGGTTTGCATTTTGAAGGAATTATCGGAAGCCAAAGGATTGACCGCGCATGCGCCGGTCAAGGACAAAATCGCCAATGCTGCTGCGCCACCTTGGCAGCTGGATTTGAACTTCACGTGCCCCGACTCCGAACTAAACCTTGTTAGCCACACCCTGCCCATCTAAAGCCTATCAAATCGATTTGAGATTGTCAGCCGGGAAATGACCGAATTGCGCAAGTTGTATCCGCCGATTGAGCCCCATGATGCCGGAATGCTCCGTGTATCGGTCCTGCATGAGATTTATTACGAAGTGTCCGGCGCGCCGGACGGCAAGCCGGTTGTGGTTTGCCATGGCGGGCCCGGCGGCGGCTCCACGCCGTCGATGCGGCGCTATTTCGACCCCGAATGTTACCGGATTGTTCTCTTTGACCAACGCGGTTGCGGCAAGTCGAAACCCCATGCGGCGCTCGAAGACAACACCACCTGGGCGCTGGTCGATGATATGGAAGCGCTGCGAGCGCATCTCGGCATCGAGCGCTGGCAGGTTTTCGGCGGCTCCTGGGGCTCGACGCTGGCCCTCGCCTATGCCGAGACCTGCCCCGAACGGGTCAGCGAGCTGGTTTTGCGGGGCATTTTCACGCTGCGGCGCGAAGAGCTTGAGTGGTTCTATCAGGAGGGCGCGAGCTGGGTGTTTCCCGACGCATGGGCGGATTACCTGGCGCCGATCCCCGAGGCCGAGCGCGGCGACATGATCGCCGCCTATTACAAACGCCTCACCGGCGAGGATGAAGACGCACGCCTGCGCGCTGCGAAAGCCTGGAGCCTGTGGGAAGGCGGGACGGTGAGCCTGATGCCGTCGCCTGAGCGCATGCAGACCTTTTCAAGCGACGCGTTCGCCCTCGCCTTTGCGCGGATCGAATGCCACTATTTTCAGCATGGCGGCTTTTTCGAGCGCGATGACCAGATTTTTGCGAATTTGGACCGTGTGCGGAATATTCCGGCGGTTATCGTGCAGGGGCGCTATGACGTCGTTACGCCGATGAAGACCGCCTGGGAATTGCACCAGCGCTGGCCCGAAGCAGATTTCAGGCTGATCCTCGACGCCGGGCACGCCGCGAGCGAGCCCGGCATTATCGATGCGCTGGTCAAGGCGACCGACGGCTTTTCGCGCCAATAAAATCTGTTCCTGTTTGAATAAAAAAACGCCGGAGGCGATCCGCCTCCGGCGTTTTTTATTGGCCGCCGGCGACGAGCCTAACCGGCAGAACCGTTGATCGCCGGCAAGATGAATGGCGACCACACCATCGCGTAGAAAATCACCGCGAAAATACCGATCGGCGCGACCCAACGGATCAGGAAACGCCAACGCTTGAACCAGACTTCGGATTTGAAGCCGATAGCCTCGCGCGCCGTCGTGCTGGAAATGACCCAGCCCGCAAACACCGCGGTGATGAAACCGGCGATAGGCAAAATGAGGTCTGTGGTGGCGCTGAGGAAATCAAGCAGCACCATGCCCTCGAAAAGCGGAACGCCGCCCAGCGGTTGCCAGACATTCCAGAAATTCGACTGGTCTTCGCCATTCGGACCGACCGCCGGCACCTGGCTCAGCGCGTTCAACACGCCGATAGCGAAGATAACGAGACCGATAATGCTCGCCGAGACCCAGCGACGATCCGCCTTGGTCTGCTCATCGACCCATTTTGTCGAGGTTTCCAGCAGCGCAATGGACGAGGTGATCGCCGCAAAAAACGCTAACAGGAAGAACGCCAGCCCGAACAGGCCGCCTACCGGCATGCCGTGGAAGGCGAGCGGCAGGGTCTGGAACATCAGCGTCGGGCCAGCGCCCGCGGCAAGGCCCATCGCAAAGACGATCGGGAAGATCGCGAGCCCGGCGACAATGCCGACGCCGGTATCAGCGATCGCCACCAGACGCGCCGATCCCGGCAAATCCTGATCCGCCCGCATATAGGCGCCGTATGTCGCCATCAGCGCCGAGCCGAGGCCGATGGAGAAGAACGCCTGGCCGAGCGCGGCGGAAATCACTGAGCCGTCCTTGACCCCGTCAAGGAGATCGTCGAACCGGACGCCGAGCAGGAAGTCCGCGCCGCGCGCCGCATCCCCTTCGATCAGCGCAAAGCCGAACAGCACAATCAGCAAAATGAAAAAAGCCGGCATCAAAAGCGTGACCGCCGTTTCAATACCGCCTTTAACACCGCGCGCGACGATGAATACTGTCAGCACCATGAAGATAGCGTGATAGATGATCATTCGCGTCGGGTCGGATAGCAGCTCGCCAAGCTTGGCGCTGACCTGTTCCGGGGTCTGGCCGGCGAATGCGCCGGATGCAAGCCCGGCAACGCCGTCGCGGCCGATGGCTGCAAAAAGGTCGCCGCCGATCATCACCACATAGGCCAGCACCCAGCCGGCAATCACGGAATAAAAGGTCAAGATGATGAACGAGCCGATCATCCCGAACCAGGATTGCAGCGACCATAAGGGCGAGCGCCCCTCTGCTCGCGCAATTTTTACCACGCTGCCGACAGCCGACATGCCCCCGCGCCGGCCGATAAACAGCTCGGCCACCAGCACCGGCAGGCCGATCAGCAACACGCACAGAATGTAAAAGACGACAAACGCGCCGCCCCCGTTTTCGCCCGCCACATATGGGAAACGCCAAAGGTTTCCGAGCCCTACGGCGGAGCCGATCGCGGCCATGATAAACGCCGCCCGTGATGACCAATGGGTATTCTCGCCTGCCGTTCCTTGCATATACTCATGCCCCTTATGGAAGCGCCGGGTCCCTTGCCCGGCGGTTTTTTGTATTTTAGACAATTTTTTACGTTTGTTAGCAAATATTGTTGAACGGGACGAACGTAAAGCTGGCGCGGAGGGGCAAAGTCTTGGCGGCCAGCGCTTTACCGGGATGAGAAACATTGACAGAACCGCTAAGACAAGAACCTGCGCTTTTACAAGCTGAACAGGTCGACGGGCTCGTTGCCGCCGCCGGCGTTGAAGGCGCGCTCGCAATTCTAGATGCATTCCACAGATCGACGGTCGATCTGCTGGGCGTGATGGGCGAGGATTTGCGCCAGAGCGCGCTCAGCGAAGCCTCCCGCTCGGCCCACGCAGTCAAGGGCTCGGCGGCCAATGTCGGCGCGCAAGCGCTTGCGGAAAGCGCATCGGCCATTGAAATCGCTTGCAAGAATGGCCAGGACGCTTTTGCGCTTGCAAAACTTGAAGAAGCGCATTCGCTGTTCGAAGCGTTTTGCGAGGCATTTCGGTCCCATCTGCAACAGCCGTGATCGCGCGCAACGCGTCACGTCAATCAAGCGCGGCAGTGCAAGCTTTTCACCGCCTATCGGTAGCTCACAGGGAATCGCTGGACCGGTACATGTCCTGATCGCGATGGACATGGGCGCTCATGACAATGCCGAAGCCGGCCATGATCGTCAGCATCACGGTGCCGCCATAGGAAACAAGCGGCAGCGGCACGCCGACCACTGGCGCGAGGCCCATCACCATGCCGGTATTAATCAACACATAGAGCGTGAATGTCGCCACGACTCCGACCGTGGCGAGACGCGCAAAATGTAATTTCGCGCCCATGGCGATCGACAATCCGGTGATGATGACGGCGAGATAAGCCAGCAACAAGCCGATCGCGCCGACAAAGCCGAATTCCTCTCCGAAAATCGTGAAGATAAAGTCGGTTTGCATTTCGGGCAGGAATTTCAATTGGCTTTGCGTGCCTTCCATATAGCCCTTGCCGTCGAGCCCGCCGGAGCCAAGCGCAATTTTCGATTGCAGCAGGTGATAGCCCTCGCCCAACGGATCGCGATCGGGATCGAGAAAAGTGAGAATGCGCTTGATCTGATATTCCTTGAGAATGTCGAAGCGATATGCGCCATACGCCGCCCCAATGCCGCCCAGCACGCCGGCAAAGCCGATGCGCCAGGAAAGGCCCGCCACGAAAACGATAATCGCGCCGGTCGCCGCGAGGAGCAGCGCGGTGCCGAGATCAGGCTGAATGAAGATCAGGCCGACCGGCGCGCCGATCATCAGCGCCGGTGGGATCAGATAGAGAAAATGCGAAACCTGCTCTGCCCGCAGGCCGTGATAATAACGCGCAAGGCCAAGAACGAGGCCGATTTTCATCGCCTCCGAGGGCTGGAATTGCATGCCGCCAAACTCGATCCAGCGCCGCGCGCCCATATTCACCTCGCCGATCAACGGCACCGCCACCAGCGCGAGCAGCGCGGCGAAATAAACCGGATAAGCGAGCGACAACCAAAAACGGACCGGCACCAGCGCCGCCGCGACGAGCACGCCTAAGGCCGCCAGATAGCGCATGCCGTGCTTTATCGCCCAAGGCTGCCAATGGCCTTCGGCCACCGAGTAAAGCGTGATGACGCCGGCGCCGGCGATAATCGTCAGCAGAATGATCAATGGCCAGTGAAGACGCGAGAGCTTGTCGCGAATACCGCGCCGCCGGCCGGGAAGGATGATCGACATCGCGCCCTACCCTTCTTGCAGTCCCGGCGCGCGCGCCAGCGCTCGCGGATCGAACGGCGTTCGCGATGCCGGGTCTTTTGCCGCAACCGCTTTCATGATGTCGCGTGCTTTCGGCCCCGCCGCGCGCGAGCCGCCAATGCCATGCTCGACAAGCACCGAACAGGCGTAACGTGGATTCTCATAAGGCATGAACGAAATGAAAAGCGCATGGTCGCGGCGCGCCCAAGGGAGTTGTTCGGGTTTTGTCAGGCCCCTCGCCCGTTCTTCATTGGTGATGCGATAGAGTTGACTGGTTCCGGTTTTACCGGCCATTTGCCAGTCAGGGTCTTCGATACGCGAGCGCGCCGCCGTGCCATACTCATTGACGACAGCGTTCATGCCGGCGCGGGCGACGGCAAGATGTGCAGGATCGACGTCGATCAGCGGCGCTTGCGGCGGCGGCAAAACGAGATCGCCAACAGCGCGCACCAGACGCGGGCGCACCGCTCGGCCGGTGGCGACGCGGGCGGTCATTACAGCGAGCTGTAGCGGCGTCGCGGTGACAGCGCCTTGCCCGATGATCGCCGACAACGTTTCACCCTGGAACCATGTCTGGTTTTCAGGATTGCCCGCATAATAGGCGCGCTTCCATTCGCGCGACGGCACAACGCCGCCTTTCTGGCCGGAAACCCCTAGCTCGTAAGTTTGGCCAAGCCCGAAACGTTTCGCCACATCGGCCAACACATCAATGTCGAGTGACTTGGCGATCTCGTAATAATAGGTGTCGCAGGAATGCTTGAGCGAGCCTTCCATATTGACCGTGCCGTGCCCGCCGGCCTTCCAGCAATGGAAATAGCGATTGCCGTACCACATCTTGCCGCGGCAATAGACAGTTTCGTTCGGCTTGTGTCCGGCCTCCTGCGCAGCAATTGCGCTCAGGACTTTGAAGGTCGAGCCTGGCGGATAGGCGCCGGTTAGCGCCTTGTTCAAAAGCGGCTTATACGGACTTTCATTGAGCTCGCGCCAAAGCGCCGGATCGATGCCAACATTGAAGTCATTGGGGTTGAAGGCAGGCGTTGACGCAAGCACCAGAATATCACCGGTAATAACGTCCATCACCACCGCTGCGGCGCTTTGCACATCCTGCTCGACGCCTGGAATGGGTTCGGCCAGCACCTTCATCGCATGGGTCTGGAGTTCCGCGTCAATCGTCAGCGTCAACGGCTTGCCTTGCGCCGGCGGCTTCGCCGTGTCGGCAAGTTCCTCAATCACCCGGCCATGCGCGTTGATCTTGACATTCATCGAGCCAGCAGCGCCGCGCAACTCACTCTCATAGGTGCGCTCCAGCCCCTCGCGGCCGATCTTGAATCCAGGCTGGCGCAACAGCACCCGGTCCGCATCGGTTTTTTCCGCCGCCAGATCGCGCTCGGTCACGGCGCCTACATAGCCTATGACAAAAGCCGAGGCCGGCCCGAACGGATAGTCACGGGTTTCGCCCACATCCGGCAACACGCCGCCAAGATGCGGAAGCTGGAAATTGATCCGCGAGAATTCTTCCCAGGTGAGATTGTCGGCGACCTGCACCGGCGTAAAGGCGCCGCGACGGCGAATCTCGCGCATGATGCGCGCGCGCCGATCGTCGCTGACCGGCGTGATTTGCGCGATCTTGTCGAGCGCCGCATCCACATCGCGCGCCTGTTCCGGCACCAGCAGGATACGGAAGTTCTTGCGGTTCGACGCCAGCGGCGCGCCGAATCGGTCAACGATTTCGCCGCGCAATGGCGTCAGCACCCGGCGATTGAACTGGTTTTCCTGCGCAAGGTCGAGATATTTTTGATGATTGGCAATCTGTAGCTGGTAAAGCCGCCCGGCGATCCCGGCGAATAACAGGCTGACGCCGCCGCCCAACAGCACGGTGCGTCGGGAAACGACTTCCTGGCGTTCGGGATCATGGGCGCCGAAACTGACCATCGCTTACGCCTCCACCAGAACGCGGCGGTGCAACTCGCCAAATACGATAGCGAATACCGGATAGATCAACACAGTGGCGATCAATTGCAGCGCCAATGCGCCGACCGGAAGCAGCGCGCCTGACATCAAACTCATCACGAGCCACAAGATAAGCCCTGCGCCAAGCGAGGCCAAGGCGAATCCGATCCACACCACTTTTTGTTCGCGGCCGAGGAAATAGGCGCGCTGGGACAGCACGATGAACTGGGTCGCGAGATAAACCGCCGGCCACAGGCCCAGCGGACCGCCGGTCAAAAGATCCTGCAACAGGCCGATCAGGAATACGCTGACGGACGGCATCAGGTCGGGCCCGTAAACCGTCCAGAAAAACACGATCACCAGCGGAATGATCGGCGTTGGCGCAAGCCCTTCGAACAGCCGAACCGGCGCCGCCAGCAAAATAACGCCGAAAACGCCGAGCAGCGTCGGCGTGATCGCCCGCATCAGCCGCAGAAGGTTTTCCGCGCGATAACCCATCGCCCTAGCCTTCCGCCGGCGCTTCGGCGCTCGCCTCTGCTTCGCTTTCGGCGGATGCGCTCTCGCCGCCGGCGTCTATTTCGGGGAACGCGTAATTGATCACCCGCACCATGCGCGTGCGTGAATAATTCGCATAAAGATTAACAATGATCTCACCCTTGCGCTCGCCGCTGACAATGCCGACGGGCAGGCCGCGCGGCAGCGCCCCGCCGGCGCCGGAAGTCAATACGCGCTGCCCCGGCGCGGTTTCCGCCTCTTCGGCGCGCGCCGTAAAACTGATCGCCGGCATGCTGCGCGTATTGCCGACGAGAATGCCTTCGACATCGGCGCCTTCCACATAAACGGGCACGCGGCTTTGAATATCCGTCAGGAGAAGAACCCGAGACGCCGAACCGCCGGCTTCAACGATGCGCCCGACGAGCCCGTGATTGTCGACCACCGCCTGGCCGACCTCGATATTGCTCGACCGGCCTGCATTGACGATCATCGAGCGCGCAAAGGCGTCATTAGCCTCGCCAATGACAAAGGCGGTAATTGGCTGGGCGCCCGGCGGCGCGCGATACCCTTCGAGCGCTTCAAAACTCGCCACCGTCTCACGCAGTTCCAGCGCTTCGGCCATCCACTGGCGCAGTTCCGCATTTTCCGCACGCAGCGCCCGGTTTTGTTCCATGACGTTGAAATAATCGCCAATCGAACCGGCCATATTGTTGACCGCGTTAATCGGTCCGGCGAACAGCATCAGCACCGGCGAAGCGGCGTCCATCACGCCTTCGCGCGCCTTTTTGAATACGGATGCTTGCGCAGAATAAAGGCTGGACAGGAGCAGCAGCACCGAGACCAGCATGAGCAGGATCAGATTGAAGCGTGAATGCGCCCTACGCCCCAGCCCTTCACGACGATCCTGACCTAAAAATTCCATACTCCACGACGTAAATCCGTTGGCGCGCGGCGTCCAGATCGCTGATGCGCCTTATTTTGGCGCGCCCTGTTCTCCCCCGCGTCTCGTTCTAGCACAGCCTTAGATGGCGGACGACAGCACGCCGCGCATGGCCTTGGTGTTTTCAAGCGCCGCCCCGGTGCCGAGCGCCACGCAGGAAAGCGGGTCGTCGGCCTGCGAGACCGGCAGGCCCGTCTCATCGCGCAATACCTGATCGAGATTTTTCAACAGCGCCCCGCCGCCGGTGAGCATGATGCCCGTGTCGACAATATCGGCGGCCAGCTCCGGCGGCGTCGCTTCGAGTGCGACTTTCACCGCCTCGATGATCGCGCTGACCGGTTCGGCCAGCGCTTCGGCGACTTGCGCCTCGCCGATCCGAACTTCCTTGGGCACGCCATGCATGAGGTCGCGGCCCTTGATCTGGATGGTCACGCCCGAGCCTTCGGTCGGGATCATGGCGGAACCCACTTCCTTCTTGATCCGCTCCGCCGACGCCTCGCCAATCAGGAGATTATACATGCGGCGGATATAGCCGACGATCGCGTCATCCATCTTGTCGCCGCCGACGCGCACCGAGCGCGAATAGACAATACCGCCAAGCGACAACACGGCGACTTCGGTCGTGCCGCCGCCAATATCGACAACCATGGAGCCGGTCGGCTCCGTCACCGGCAGCCCCGCGCCGATTGCGGCGGCCATCGGCTCCTCGATAAGTTCGACCTTGCGCGCCCCTGCGGACAGCGCCGATTCCTGGATCGCCCGGCGCTCAACCGCCGTCGCGCCCGACGGCACGCAAACGACAATGCGCGGGCTGGCGAATGACCGCCGATTGTGCACCTTGCGGATGAAATGCTTGATCATTGCTTCGGCGACTTCGAAATCGGCGATAACGCCGTCGCGCATCGGCCGGATCGCTTCGATTTCGCCCGGCGTGCGGCCCAGCATCTCCTTGGCCTCATTGCCGACCGCCCGCACCAGCTTGCGGCCCCCGCGGGTTTCGATAGCGACCACCGACGGCTCGTTCAAAACGATGCCGCGGCCTTTGACGTAAACCAGCGTGTTGGCCGTGCCGAGATCGATGGCCATGTCTGCGGAGAGCATACCGAACAGTGTCGAGAGCATTGGGGCTTATCCTATAGGTGTGTGCCGAACTGCACCGAAGGTCTTATCCTTAATGGGTTCCTAAATCGTCAACAAACCGGCGTCATTCGCGCGGTTTTTTCATTCTGCGACAGCGCGCCGGCATTTACGCCTTAGCAAGATTCTCTCGGCCATTGGGGAGGATGCGGATTTCGCCCCCCGCCCAAGCCGTCCTAACCGCTCTCGCCTTGGCGAATCCGCCGGTAGATCCAGCGCACAAGCAATAGAAACCCAAGCCAGCCGGCGACGATCGCGGCGATCACCGCCATGTCCAGCGGCTCGCGGCTGGTGAAAAACTCGAGCGCGCCGCCGACGCCCTCTTTCAGCCGGTCCGCATCCTGGGTGAATGCCGCCAGCAAGGCCACCACCGCGATTTTCGGGATAATGCCGAGCCCGGTCCCGGCCCAGAATTTCCAGATTGGAATATGCGCCGCGCCTGCTGCGGCATTGACGACGATGAATGGCGCGGACGGCACGACGCGCACCAGCCCGCTGGCGAGAATACCGTGATCGCCGATGAGGTTGATGGTTTTTTGCACCCGCTCGCTGCCGATGCGGCGAACCCATCGCCCGCCGAGAAAATGCCCGAGCCCGAAAGTCAGCGTGGCGCTCGCCATGGTCGCCGCCCAGGCGTAAAACGCGCCATTTTTCGGGCCAAAGACGATCACCGTCGCGGTAATCAGCAGAATTTGTGGAAAGCCGGTAAGCGCCAGAAAAGCAAAAATCGACACAACGCCAAGGATCGCGAATGGCGATTCCGCCGCTTCCGACAAGAGGCGGCTGATCTCGCCTTCCTTTTCAAGGTGGAGCCATTGCTGCCCATAGGCGAGCATCAAGACCACAAAAATCAGCAGAAGAACCGACACGGCAAGCGAAGTGATCGCCTTCGCGTCCATGGAGTTCAAAAAGCGCCCTAACCGGCGCAAAAACTCGACCATACTTTGTTCGCCGTTCCCGCTTCACGCTGAACCGGCCGCGTTTCGCGTCCCCCTCGCAAAAGCGCATCCGGCGCGCTGGCCGGGTAATCTGCGCCAGCGCCCATTTTGTCACCCTGGACCGATGAAACGCCCCCGTTCCGGTCCGCCCTTGGGCAAAATGCTTAACGCGCTCACCTGGCGATAGCAATCGCCCGCCTCGCGGCGAAGTGCGATTCACCCGCTTTTGCCCGTCCCGGATTTGCTTCAAGCAGTCAAAAAGTCCACCATGAGCCCGGTGGGGCGGCCGGCTGAACTGGGGAGTTTGGACGGCAGGTGCGTTGTGGGGTTTTCAACATGCGTATCCGATTGATCATATGGATCATGATTTTTGCGCTCGGGCTGCTTGTCGGCGACCGTTACGGGTTGCCGGGCGGCGTCGCGCGCATGGCTGAGCCGGCGTTCCGCACGGTCGAGGGATGGTTCGGCGGGCTTGGCGAACCGATCCCGGACGCCGGCGACGCCGCCAGCGACAAAGCCCCATCGCCGGCAAGCGCCGCCGCCGCCAATGCCGGTCTTCGGATGAACGCTGCAGGTTTGCAGATCATCAAGGAGAGCGAAGGCCTGCGGCTCGAAGCCTACAATCTCAATGGCCAATGGCTGATCGGTTACGGCCATTCGCGCACTGCGAAGCGCGGCATGACCATCACCGGCCAGCAAGCCGATCAATTACTGCGCGACGATGTGCGTGCGTCCGAAGACGCCGTGCGCCGCATGGTCAAAGTCGCGGTCAATGATAACCAGTTTTCCGCCATGGTTTCCCTCGCCTACAATATGGGCGCTGGCGGCTTTTCACGGACATCCGTCCTTTCACGGATCAATAAGGGCGACTATCCGGGGGCGGCGGATGCATTCCTCAACCACAATAAGGGCGGCGGCCGCGTCATCGAGCACTTGACCCATCGTCGCGAGAAAGAACGCGCATTGTTTTTAACGCCCGCCTAAAGCCCGGCGAGAATCCCGCGCGCCGCAGCGTCTGCGCTCTCCGACCGCGGCCAGTCATTCGCCTGATTGCGAAACCAGGTGAGCTGGCGTTTGGCGAAACGCCGCGTCACCTGTTGCAAGGCGGCGAGCGTTTCCGCCCGGGTCGCCTCGCCAGCGAGAAACGCGCTGATTTCCGGCACGCCCAGCGCCTTCATGACCGGCAGGGACGGATCGAGCTTGCGCGCGACAAGCGCTTTGACTTCCTCGACGGCGCCCTCGCCGAGCATTGCTTCCGCGCGCGCATCGCAGCGGGCGTAAAGCGTCTCACGGTCGGGCGCGATCACAATCCGCGCGGCGACATTTTCGATCAAGGGCGCACGCGGCTGGTTCTGGAAATAGGAAAGCGGCTTGCCAGTCGCTTCATGAATTTCCCAGGCGCGGATCAGGCGTTGCGCATCGCCTTCGGGCAAATGCGCCATGGCGGGGTCGCGCAAAATGACCTCCGCCCGGAACGCCGCCGGACCGATCTCTTCACGCCGCGCCGTTGCGCGCGCGCGGATTTCCGCCGGCGCCGCGGGAACCGGCGACAGCCCTTGTTCCAGCGCGCGGAAATATAGCCCGGTGCCGCCGACTACGATGGCGGACTTTTCTCTCCCCAGAATGCCGCCGACCGCATCCGCGGCAAGCCGCGCCCAGCGCCCGGCGGAACAGCGCTCCGCGCCATCGAGCGCGCCGTAAAGATAGTGCGGAACGGCGCGCTCATCCTCCGGCGACGGGCGCGCGGTCAGGATGCTAAGATCGGCATAAACCTGCATGGCGTCGGCATTGACGATTTCCGCCGAAATCGCACGCGCAATTTCAAGCGCCGCCGCCGACTTGCCCGAAGCGGTTGGCCCTGCAATAAAGATCACGCTTGCGTCGCTCATGAGGTCGTCCGTACCCGTATGACTGATATTCTATCCATTATCGCCAATCCGGCCAAACAGGCGATCGATCAATCGCTTCTCGACCGCCTGATAGGGGCCGTCAAGGGTGCGAACCTGACGGAGCTGGGGGCTGGCGTCGCCTATGATATCGGGCTTTCGAATGCGCCCGGCCTAGATGGACTGCAACAGGCGGCCCGCATCGCCAAGGATGCCGGGCTCGACATCAATCTGGTGGCGCGCGCCAACCGCCGCAAGAAGCTCCTCATTGCGGATATGGATTCGACGATCATCGAGCAGGAATGCATCGACGAGCTTGCCGAATTCGCCGGCAAGCGCGCCGAGATCTCCGATATTACCGAACGTGCCATGCGCGGGGAGCTCGACTTTGAAGCCGCCCTGAAAGAACGCGTCGCCATGCTGAAAGGCCTCGATGTCGGCGTTTTGCAGGAAACATTCGAAAAACGGATTTCACTGACGCCCGGCGCGAAAACGCTGGTCGAAACCATGAACGCCGCCGGCGCGCTCACCGCCCTCGTCTCCGGCGGCTTCACGTTTTTTACCGGCCGGGTGGCGGAACGGACAGGGTTTCAATTCAACCAGGCGAATGAGCTGTTGGTTGCGGATGGGCGCCTCACTGGCGCGCCGGCGGACCCCATTCTCGGGCGAGAAGCAAAAGAACAGGCGCTCATCCGCCTTGCCGCCGAACGCAAGATCGGTCTTGCCGATACGCTCGCCGTCGGCGATGGCGCCAATGACCTGCTGATGCTCGCCCGCGCCGGGCTCGGCGTCGCCTTCCGGGCAAAGCCTGCCGTCGCCGAAGCCGCGCAAGCGCGCATCGACCACGGCGACCTCACGGCGCTGTTATATCTGCAAGGTATTCCGCAGACGGAATTTGCAAAAGAGTGAGTCGAGAGTAGAGCGTAGCGAATGGAAATCGAAACAGATCGTTTTCATTTGCTAAAGACTACTCGCGATTACGGCCGCAGCGACTCGTAAAACAGCAGATCGCCGCGCTGCACATAAATCTGCACCGGCCCGCTATTGAGGTTTTTAAGCTTGCCGAGCTTGTCGACCGCGGCGGCGGGACGCGTCACCCGCTCCCAGCCGATTTCAAGAATGACATCGCCCGGCTGCAGCACGATCGCCGCCGCGCTTTCCGGATCGACCGCAGTAACGACCACTCCTTGCACTTCCGCCGGCAGGCCGAAGGCCTGGCGCAACTCGTCCGTCGGCTCTTGCAGCGTCAGGCCGGAACCGACAGCGGCATTCGCCGGCAGGACGCCGCCGGGATTGGCCGCAAGCAGCCGCGTTTCGCGCCGGTCGATGCGCACCTGGACGGTCAGCCTGCGCTCCGCACGCAGCACGGTTACCGGCACGGTCTGGCCAATCGGCGTGTCGGCGACCGCGCGGGTCAGGTCGCGCACCGTTTCAATATCGCGGCGGTTGAAGGTCAAGATGACGTCGTTGGGTTGAAGCCCCGCATCTGAGGCCGGGCTGTTGGGGCGCACCACGGTAACGACCGCGCCTTTCGGCGCTCGAAGCCGCAACGCGCTGGCGAGCTCCGGCGTCACATCGTCAATCGAAACGCCAAGCCAGCCGCGCCGGGTCTCGCCAAAATCGATCAGTTGCGAAATCACCGTCTCGGCAAGATCCGCCGGCACGGCGAAACCGACGCCTACAGACCCGCCAGTCTGGGAGTAAATCGCCGTATTGACGCCAACTACCTTGCCGTCGAGGTCGAATAACGGACCGCCGGAATTGCCGCGATTGATGGCGGCGTCCGTCTGGATGAAATCATCATACTGACCGGCGTTGATGTCGCGATTGCGCGCCGAGACGATGCCGACGGTCACCGTCCCGCCAAGACCGAAAGGGTTGCCGATGGCGATCACCCAGTCGCCGACGCGCGCGGCGTCGGAATTGCCAAAGCTCACAAAGGGAAAGCGCTCGCCGCCGCCCTCAAGCTGCAACACGGCGAGATCGGTTTCGCGATCGCGCCCGCGCACGGTCGCGGAAAACTCGCGCCCGTCATGCAGGGTCACCGTTATGTCGTCGGCATTGTCGATGACGTGATTATTCGTGACGACGACGCCGGACGCATCAATGATGAAGCCGGAACCGAGCGATACGGCCGGGCGATTGAATTTGCGCTGCAAAGGCGAAAGTTCGCCTGTCGCGCGCCCGTCGGCCGTGCGTTGGGCCGACGAGATATTGACCACCGCCGGCGTCAGTGTTTCCGCAAGGTCGGCGAAACTGTCCGGCGCGCCGCGCGCTTCGGCGGAACTGATCCCGGCCTCAGCAAGAACCAATCCCGAAGCGGCGAGAACGCTCGCCGCCATGCCCCTGACAATTTTCGTAAGAGCCATATCCGCCCCTATCCGTTCCCCGAACCAGAAACCTAACCTTGTCAGGTTACCGCAAAGCCGACAATCGGAAAACGCTTGTCGCCGGCCTAACCGCGCATTTGACCGTTAATTGCGAGACCCTTCCAAATTGTTGAAATAGCGGAAGAATTCGCTGTCAGGCGACAGCAGGATGGTAGTCCCGCCTTTTTGCAGCGCTTCTTCATAAGCAAGCAGCGAGCGATAAAAGGCGAAAAACTCCGGATCCTTGCCGTAAGCGGCGGCGAAAATCGCGTTTCTTTCCGCATCAGCGGCGCCGCGGATCTTCTCCGCTTCTTCGTTGGCTTCCGCCTTGATTTCGATCACCTGGCGGTCGGCTTGGGCGCGGATCTGGTTCGCCTGCTCATTACCTTCGGAGCGATATTGCTGGGCGAGCTGACGGCGCTCGGCGATCATGCGCTGATAAACCGCTTCGGAGTTGGTTTGCGGCAGGTCGGCCCGGCGGATCTTGACGTCGATGATTTCGACGCCCAGCGGCCGCGCGGACTGGGTGAGCTGCTGCTGAATACGGCCCATCAATTCGCTGCGCCGTTCGGAAATAATCTCGTCGATCGTGACAGAACCCAGAACCGCCCGCAGCGAGTCGTTAAGCTGGTTCGACAGGCGCTCTTCGCCACGCAGCTCCGTGCGCACCGACTGGAAGAACAAGAGCGGGTCGACGATGCGATAGCGCGCGAATGCGTCGACAATCAAACGCTCCTGATTGCGGGCGATGATTTCGGTCTGCTCCTGCTCAAGAATGCGATTGCGCCGGTCGATGAAGTCGACGGTTTCGATGAAGGGCGTTTTGATCTTGAGCCCTGCTTCCGTATACTGACTCTTTGGCTCGCCGAAGCGAAACACCAGCGCCGAATGGGTTTCCGGCACCGTAAAGGCAGTGTTGATCAACACGACCAGAAGAAAGACGGCGACGACGCCGATCAGGGGAAGGGATGCGTTTTTCATTTTAGTTCTCTCCCTGCTGGCGGCGGACTTCGTTCAAGGGCAGATAGGGCACCACCCCGGATCCCGCATCCTCATCGACAATGATCTTGTCCATATCGCCAAGCACGCGCTCAACTGTTTCCAGATACATGCGCTGGCGAGTGACCTCCGGCGCTTTCCTGTATTCATCATAAATATTCTCAAAACGCTGAGCCTGACCGCGCGCTTCCGCCGTCACGCGCGACGCATAAGCGCGCGAATCTTCAAGAATGCGCTGAGCCTCGCCGCGCGCTTCCGGCACGACCTGGTTCGTGTACTGACGGGCCTGCTGAATGACCGTCGCCTGGTTTTGTTCAGCCGCTTGCACGTCGCGGAACGCCTCGTTCACCTCATTGGTGGGCGGTTCGGCTAGCGTCAGGTTGACCCGCTCAATCTGGATGCCCGATTGATAGGAATTAAGCGCGCTTTGCATCAGTTCCTGTGTCTGCGAGGCGACCTGCGTGCGGCCTTCTGTCTGGACGAAATCGAGCGTATTGCGCCCCACGACTTCGCGCATAGACGCCTCGCCCACTGTGCGCACCATTTCCTCAGGATTGTCGATGTTGAAAATGAACTGCGCAACGCCCGGCAAATTCTCGCCCGGCGCCGGCGCGATATCGGATTTGATCTTCCACTGCACGGTGAACGCGACGTCGACGATGTTCTTGTCGCCGGTCAGCATCAGCCCGTCCGACTGGCCGCCGCGCCGTTCGCGCGCCGGTATCGGCATTTCGAGGACGGTCAGCGCCGGCTGCTTGTTGACATTCTGGACCGGCGACGGCACGCGCCAGTGCAGGCCCGGGCCGGAGATGCGGCTATATTCGCCAAAGGTGGTCACCACCGCCAGCTCGTTCGGCGCAACCTGATAAAACCCGCTAGCGCCCCACAATGCGACCAGACCAAACCCGAACAAACCGGCCGTCGCACGGTTGAGCTGGAAGCCCCCGCCGCCGCCATTGCCGCGTCCGCCGCGTCCGCCGCGCGGAAAAGCGCGTTTCAAGCGCTGTCGCGAAGCCTGAAGCAGGTCTTCGAGGTCGGGCGGCTCGCCGCCGCCGCGCCCGCCCTGGTTGGAGCCATTGTTGTTGTCGCCGCGCGGCGGCTGACCCCAGGGGCCGCGACCGCCGCCGCGATTGCCGGAATTGTCTTGCCAGGGCATTCAAGGCCTCTCTTGGTTGATTTGTTCGCCGCGCCCGCGCGCGCTTGTCGCGCGCATTCCCGGTTGGAACCCTCTCAGGCCCGTATATATGTTACGCCATCGGCCCGGCGCAACGCAGCGCCTGTGGTTTTGGGCGTTTTTTTTAAGGATTTCAAAGGCCAACGGTGAACGATTCCCTAATTCTTCGAATTCGCGCCGCCCTTGCGGGCGTCATCAACCCCGCAACCGGCAATAACGTCGTCGCCGACGGCATGGTCGAAGGCCTGAGCGCCGACGCCCAAGGCCGCGTGCGCTTCGCGCTCGCCATGAAAGAAGGCGCAAGCCGCGAGATCGCCGAAACGCTGCTCGCCAAGGCGAAAGAAGCGGCGGGCGGCGTTGACGGGGTTGGCGCGGTCGCCGCTGTCGCCACCGCCCATGGCGGCGGGGCGAAGCCGCCGCAGGGCCGCCCCTCGCCGCAAGCGAGCGCCAGCGCCCACGCCAACCCTTTCGGCCTTCAACAGCGCCCGCGCGTTCGCGAAGCCGGTGAAAGCATGAGCGGCGTCAAGGCGGTCATCGCCGTCGCTTCGGGCAAAGGCGGCGTCGGCAAATCGACCATCGCCGCCAATCTCGCCGTCGCCCTCGCCGCCACGGGCCTCAAAACCGGCTTTCTCGACGCGGATATTTACGGCCCCTCGGCGCCGACGCTGTTCGCTATCAAGGACAAGCCCGCCATGAAGGATGGGAAAATACTCCCGCACGAGGCTTATGGGGTCAAAATCATGTCGATCGGCATGCTGGTCGATCCCGAAAAAGCCGTCGCCTGGCGCGGCCCCATGGTGATGGGCGCGGTGCGCCAATTAATGAGCGATGTCGATTGGGGGGCGCTGGACGTCTTGATCATCGACACGCCGCCGGGCACCGGCGACACGCATCTGTCGCTCATTCAGTCGAAGCGCCTGACCGGCGCGGTGATCGTTTCGACCCCACAGGAAATGGCGCTCGCCGATATGCGCCGCGGCGTTTCCCTGTTCCGCCAGACCGGCACGCCGGTGATCGGCGTCATTGAAAACATGGCTTGGCTCGAAGCCCCTGGCGGCGAACGGCAATATCTGTTCGGCGAGGGCGGCGCGCGCCGCGCCGCGCAAGCGCTTGACGCGCCTTTCCTCGCCGCCGTGCCGCTCTATCCGGATTTGCGCCAGGCCTCCGACGACGGCCAGCCGCTCGCCGCACGTGATCATCCGGGCGCTGATATTTTCAACAGGCTTGCGGGCGATGTCGCCGATTTCATCAAGCGCGCGTAATTATTCTGCCGCCAGATCAACGCTGGTGTGATCATGGACGATCCGCCATGCGCCATTGTCGCGGCGCATGATGACGCTAAAAAGACCACTCGAGCGCTCGCCATTATTGAGCAGGTTGAAACGGCCGGTCGCCACCGCAACGTCATCGGTGATCATTGTCGCCTCGAGCCGCTCGAAAGCGAGCTGGCCGAGCCCGGCGCCGCCGCCATAGCGTTCGCGATAACGCTTGAGGGTCGCTGACCAACCGCGCGTAATATCGCCGCCCGCGACGAATTTCAGATCATCACTCTTCCAATAAAAATTCATGAAGCCTTCTAGGTCGCCCTCATTCCATGCGGCGGCCTGGGCGTGCAGCGTGGCGCGAACGACATCGCCGGGGGCGCGCGGCGCTGTCTTTTTGTCAGCGGCGGCCGGCGCCGCCTGCGCGGCGGGTTGCGGCGCCGGCGCAATCGCCTCTTCTTCCTGTTCTTCTTGCTCGACAAGCGCGGCGGCCTGCGTCACCGGGGTCGCCGCCTGGCGCATTTCCGGCGCGGCGCCGGAAAGCCGGCCGACCGGCGAGGGTTGCGGACGATTGGCGGCGGGTGCGATGCGCTCCTCAACGACCGGCGCCGCGGCAAGTCGGGTCGGCGCGCTAGACGCCACTTCAGCCGTCGCTACGGATTCGGGCTGCGTCAAAATTTCGTTCATCGCCTCTTCGAGCGCGTCTTCGTCATTGTCCGTATTCGCCGCAAGGCGCGGCGCCGGGACAACCGTCGCCGCCGGTTGCTGCGCGGCGCGGCGCGCCTCAACCACATAGTCGCTCTCGCTCGATGCATCGGCGCGCAAGGCGGGCGCGGCCGAGCAGGAAAAGCCGGCCGCGGCAAGGCGCTGCGTCAATGCACGCGCTTTTTCCAGGCAAAAGGCGGTAGAATTATCCGCGTGATAGGGCACGGAAACATTATCTTGCCCGCGCGCATAGCGCACATCGCAACTCTCCCCCACCGCGCCGGGCGCGAGCACCTCGATCACCCGCGCATCAGCCCCGCGCGCGCAGGTCGTTTTATAGTCAGCACCCTGCGCAAATGCGCTTGCGCCCATCAGCGTTGACATTGCAACGAATGAAATCGCCCGTTTCATCTCAATCCCCTTCCACATCTGTCCGTTACGGGATGATCCGCGCGCGGCGTCCCGTCAGCTTCAAAAACCTTAACGCATGGCGCGCGGCAAAAGGAGCGTGAAAGCCTGTCTCGCCTTCATGATATTGCCCCGACGGTGAACGCCCGGTCGCCAAAACCATTAAAATCAGGGGTGTTTCGCCCGGATTCGGGGGCGCCGGTCCAGTATGAAAAATTCGCAAGCATGCTCATTGACCGCGCTTTTCTCAGCGCCGCCCATGGGGGTTTCATCCCAATCGCCCGAATCAAGCGCCGGGAAATAGGTATCGCCCTCAATCTCGGCATCGACCCGCGTCAGGTAAATCCGGTCAGCGCGCGCGATGGATTGCGCGTAAATCTCGCCGCCGCCAATCACGGCGATTTCGTCAACGCCGCGCGCCCCAGCGCAATGGCCTGCAAGTTCAAGCGCGCTTTCGAGCCGGCGCGCGATATACACGCCCTCCGCGGTAAAGTCCGGCGCGCGCGTAACGACGATATTGTCGCGACCGGGCAGCACCTTGCCGATCGAATCAAATGTCTTGCGCCCCATCACCATGGGCTTGCCCATGGTCGCCGATTTGAACCATTTGAGATCGTCCGAAATGCGCCAGGCGAGCCCTCCGCGCGCGCCAATGACGCCATTGCGCGCCACTGCGACCACCAAGCAAAGACGAACACTCATGCGCCGCCGCCCGCAGCAAGCTTGTCCAACGCCTCCCCTTTCAGGCGATAAACGGTCCACTCATCCATGGGGTTGGCGCCAAGCGACTTATATAAAGCGATTGAGGGGGCATTCCAGTCAAGCACCGACCATTCCATGCGCCCGCAATCATGCTCCAGCGCGATCTGCGCGAGGCGGGCGAGCAGCGCCTTGCCGACGCCGGCGCCGCGCCGGGCTTCGCGCACATAAAGGTCTTCAAGATAAAGCCCGTGCTTGCCGAGAAATGTCGAAAAGTTGAAAAAATAGATGGCGAAGCCGACAGGCTCGTCATCAATTTCGGCGATCAGGGCAAAAGCCTTCGGATGCGCCGAAAACAGCGTTTGCCTCAAATGATCAGACGTCGCCGCCACCTCGTCAGACAGCTTTTCATAATCCGCGAGCGCGCGAATGAAGCTCAAGATCTGTGCTTCATCTCCCCGCTTTGCCTGACGAATGACAATGCTCATACCGCCACCGGCGCCTTGATATGGGCCTGCGCCTCGTAATTTTCGAATCGGATGTCCTCATAGGTAAAATCGAAAATATCTTTTATCTCCCGGTTAAGCCGCAGCGTCGGCAGCGGCCCCGGCGAGCGGGTCAATTGTTCGCGCGCTTGCTCCACATGGTTCGAATACAAATGCGCGTCGCCAAGCGTGTGGACAAATTCGCCCGCTTCAAGGCCGCAGACCTGCGCGATCATTTCCGTCAGCAAGGCGTAAGAGGCGACGTTGAACGGCACGCCCAGAAAGATATCGCCGGAACGCTGGTAAAGCTGGCAGGAAAGCCGACCATTGGCGACAAAGAACTGAAAAAGCGTATGGCAGGGCTGGAGCGCCATTGCGTCGAGATCGGCTGCATTCCAGGCGCTGACAATCAACCGGCGCGAGGCCGAGTTGCGCTTGATTTCATCGATGACCAAGGCGATCTGGTCGATTTCGCGTCCGTCCGGCGCCGCCCATCGCCGCCATTGCTTGCCATAGACCGGACCAAGCTCGCCATTTTCATCGGCCCATTCATTCCAGATCGAAACGCCATTTTCTGCGAGATACTGCGTGTTGGTGCTGCCGGTCAGGAACCAGAGTAATTCGTGTACGATTGATTTCGTGTGCAGCTTCTTGGTGGTAAGGAGCGGGAAGCCGCGTGAAAGGTCAAACCGCATCTGATGGCCAAAGACGGCGCGCGTGCCGACGCCGGTGCGGTCAAGGCGCTCGTCGCCCTCGTCAAGGACGCGCTGTAACAGGTCGAGATATTGTCGCATGGATTGCTCGCGAATCTGGTTTTGCCGCGCCAGTTTAACGGCATGGCGCAAAAGGCCAAATGGCGGTTTTTCCCCCAATGCCCATCATGATATGCTGGCGTGCGGGGTAAAACGGATGAGGGCTTCATGAATTCCGGAGAAAATGGCGCGTCGAAGCGGGACGCCGGAAAAGGGCTTGCCTTGCCAGGCTTGATCATCGGCCTTTTAACCGGCCTTGCGGCCTATGGGATCATCGAATTCTGGATCGACGGGCGCGATGATAATCCGCTGGCGATTGCCGCGCTGTTTTTCGTCATCACCGCCTCCGCCGCATATTTGTTGCTGGCCGAGCGCGCTTCGCTCTTCAGGGCCCTTGGAGGAGCATTGGCAATCGCCATCATGCTCGCCCTGCCCGACTATTTCATGACTGCCGCCGCGCTCGACGATTTCGACAATCTTTCCGACTTTCCCGCGATGTTCTGGTTCGCGACGAGCCGCGGGCTTGTCGCCTATTTGCTCGCAACGCTTTTCAAGGCCGGGTTCGAGGGCGGCGCGGGATTGCATCTCAAGCCGGCTTATCGCGACGTTTTTTTTCACGGATTGACGATGCCGCTGATCGGCGGCGGGGCGCTATTATTTGCCGGTCTTGCAGTAGTCTTGCTGTTCGCCTGGGCGCGGCTGTTGAAGGAACTCGATGTCGGTTTCTTCAACGCGCTGTTTCAGGAGCCGTGGTTCCTGTTGCCATTTATCGGCGCCATTGGCGGGCTGTCGATCGCCCTCATTCGCGGGCTGCAATCCGTGCTCGGGGCGCTGCGATTCATCTTGCTGCTGATTGCGCGAATCTTGATGGTGATCACCGCCGTGTTCACCCTGACGTTGCTGCTCGTGCTGGCGACAAAAGGCGTCGCGCCGGTGTTCGACCAGCCTTACCCCAGCGCCCTGATGCTCGGGCTGGCCCTGGCCGGCATGTTGATTTTCAACGGCGTTTATCAAAATGGCGAGGCCGCGCCGCCGCCATTATGGCTGCGCCTGCCGACGCTCGCGACGCTTATCGGCTTTCCAGTCTATGCGCTGATCGCATTTTACGCATTCTGGCTGCGGGTCGGCGAATATGGCCTTACCCCGCCGCGCATTGCCGGGCTGACAGTCAACGGTCTGGTCGCCGCTTATTCCATTGTCTGCCTCGCCGGGCTGGCGAGCGAGCTCAACTGGCGCGGCAAACGCTGGATGCCGCCGGTCGGCTCCTTGAATACGGCCATGGCGGCGCTTTGGGTCGCCGCGCTCATTTTGCTGGCGACGCCGCTCATCAATCCATGGGCGATCAGCGCGCGCAGCCAGCTTGCCCGCATCGCCGATCAGCGCGTCGCCGCAGCGGATTTCGACTTCGGCTATTTGCGTTTCCAGCTTGGCCGCCATGGCGACAAGGCGCTCGATGAGATGCTGTTGCTCGAAGACCACCCGGAAGCGCCCGCGATCCGCGACGGCGTCAAACGCGCGCGCTCGGCGAGGAACTATTGGGAATATCGCCATCCGGTAATTATCGACAACGGCGGCGACGAAACCGCCGGACGAGAACCGCCGCCAGAAGAATCGCTCGACCGGCCGGAGACCTTGCCGATCAATCCCGGACCGGACGTCGACCCGCCGCCAGCGGGCGAGCCGCAAAACGGCCGCTAGGCGTCGGCCTTTTCTTCTTCTCTCTTCAGCATGTGGATCTTGCGGCTCGGGCCATTGTAATCCTCAACCCCTTGCGAGATCGCATAGCAGGCCAGGCGCACGGCGCGGGGGATCTTTACTTCGTCGCCCGAGCGTTCGCCCTTTTCGTAATATTGGATCATGCGCCGCTTGAGGCCGAGCAGATGCGCGGCGTCTTTTTGGGACAGCCCGAGCGTCTTACGCCATTTTTTGAAGTCGCTGGCTTCCATCGCCTTGTCCCGGAGCTGTCATCCTTGCTTCAGCGCACATAATGCATGGATGTTACAGAATCTTGACAACATTGACTAATTTTCAGCCGAACGCATAGAAACCCTTTAAATCCCCGAAATTGGGCCCTATATTCCCCGAGCTCGCGCAAGCGGGCTATGGCGATAAATGACGCGTGTAATAACCGTATCGGACCCGGGGGCGGTACCCGGCGGCTCCACCACATCCCCTCTCCCGCAATTTCCGTAATGCGGCTGGGAGGTTGTGACGGGGCCGAACTAGGATCGACGAGCGTCTAAAGACGATGTTTTCGCCCGGTTTGCCTCCGTTATTTGGCTACAACTGAATAGTTGCCAATGACAACTACTCGGAAGAGTTCGCTCTCGCTGCGTAACGCGGCGCGACAAACTCGCATTTAAAGTCCTGGCCTCTTTCCAAGGCCAGGCGGGGCCCCCGGCGCCTGGCAACAGAAGCCGGGACTTTATTTTCTCCCCAACAACCCGAGCACCACCTTTCGTCGCCGGGATTTCTTAAAATTGCGCCCATTCGGGCGCGGGAGCTTGCGGCGCAAGAAACTGCTTATCGCTGCGTTCAAACCGAAAATGATGTGACAAGGCGGTGTGTGCCGATCCGCTTAAAGCCACGCTGCGTCAAAATCTGCAGCGCGCAATTACGCATCGCCAATGCTGGCGCCGCGCGAACAACGCCGCTAAAAGAGTGAGCGAAGACAACGAAAAGGCGATTACGTTCCCGTGAGTGAAGACATCGAACTCGACTATGGCGACCTCATTCAAGAAGCGCAGAAAATGGCGTATCGCTTTTTGATGCGCGATGTTCTGCGCATTGTCGCGGAAATCGGCGACGCGCCAGGCGAGCACCATTTCTTCATAGAATTCAAGACCGGCGCGGACGGCGTCTCCATTCCCGACCATCTCAAGGAACAATATCCAGAGTTAATGACCATCGTGCTGCAGCACCAATTCAACGACCTGACCGTCAATGACGACCAGTTCGGCGTAACGCTATGGTTCAAAGGCAAGGAAGCGCGGCTCGAAATCCCGTTCGATGCAGTCACGCAATTCGCCGACCCGAGCGCGCAATTCGGCGTTCGCTTCGACGCCGATGCGGAAGGCGACGCCGCGGCGATTGCAACCGGTGACGAAGACGCCGGCAACGCCCCCGTCGGCGCCAAGGCCGATGGCGATGACGCATCCACGGCGGATGCCGAAACAACGACTGACGAGACCGAAGACAAACCGGCAAAATCCGGCGACGGCGCGGACGTAGTCAGCCTCGACGCCTTCCGGAAAAAATAGCGCTTAACGCACCGTGCCTGCCGCCGCATGCACGACAGCAAAATCGTCTTCATAGATCCGGCGCCAGCCTTCCATCTTGTCGAGTAGCACGACGCGCTTGTCGGCGGGCGGATATAGCGACCAGCCTATGCCGTATTTTTCGATCTGCATGCGGATCACGCCCTCGCCGCCGGCGAGACCGCTCTCATGAATGTCATGCATAAAGCCGTCCTGGAACAGGCGGTCCGCGCGGCCATCGACGAAAGTGGGAATACGCTCGTAAATCAGGGCGCCGCCGAAACTGTAATCATTAATGACATTGCCCTGAACGCCTTGCGCGCGCGCCGCAGCGATGGCGGCCGCCGGATAGCTGCGTTGCGGCGACCAATCCGCAAGGCTTACGGCTGCTGCGAACGCGGCGACCAAAAGACCGGCGCTTGCGATAAGCGCCTGCGGCGCCAACCGCGCCATCGCCTGCTCGATACGGTCATTTTCCACACGGCGCGCCCAACGCGCGAACGAGATCGCCGGAAGTTCTTTTGCCAGCTCCGCAATGCCGATGATCGGCGCTAGCATGAATAACAGATACATGAAGCGCACATGGGTGAAATACATGTGCAACAACAGGCACAAAAAGACGATGCTGACAGGTTTGAGACGCACGCGCCCGGTCAACGCACCGGCGAAAAGCGCTAACAGCGCCAGTTCCACAAGAACATCTTCCTGCGCCGAAAAAGCCCGCCATTCCATGATGTAGGGCAAAGCCTCGCTTTTGGCGATGACGATTGTCGACCAGATCGCTTCATACCCATAAGGGTGGATCATCGCCGCGAGCGGGCATAGCGCCAGGAACCCAAGCCAGCGATAAGTCTCGCGCGACCATACGCGCCGGTGCGCGATAAAAAATGCAAGAAACGACAAGGCGGCAGCGACAAAACCGAAGGTGAAACTGCCATGCAAATTGGCCCAAAGGCCCATGGCGGCGAGCAGCCAGAAGGACGGCGCCCTGCCCGCAGCGCCGGCGCGCCAAACGCCGCCCACAAACCATAAAAGCACCGGCAGGACAAGAAGATGCGGGCGCGCCAGAAATACTTCGCTGGTCAGGCCGAACACGACAAACGTCGCCAGCGCCGCATAGACCGGCTTCACTTGCGCGGACAATGGCCAGTAAATCTGCAAAAAAACTATTGTCAGTACAGAGATCGATAAAAGAGCGACGCCGTTCCAGCCGCCCGCGCTGTAAGCGGCGAAAAGAATCATTTGCGACAGCCACTCCTTCGCGATCCAGGGCGCACCCGCAAAACTGTGAGAGTAGGCGTCAACATGCGGAAAACTTTTCGACGCCCATATATCGGCGCCGACAGTCACATGCCACAACGTGTCCGGATCATTGAGAAAACTTTCGCCGACGGCAAGGAACGCCGCGCCGGCGACAAGCGTCATCACGCTGGCGATGAACAGGCGGACACGCTGCGCGCCAGCACCCGGCGCTGATGGCGCGCCTGCGCGCATCGCGCCAGGCAAAAAGCCGTGAAATCTCGTCGCGTTAAGCATCGCCATGCCGCCATCCGGTTCGGAAAATCGCTCCGGCCGAGCCTAGCGGGCAATGCTTACCCTTATTTTAAGCATGCCCGGACCCTTGCGGAGGGCGCAAAAAGGCGGACCTTGCGCAATCTTGCTCTCTCGCCGGTGCATGCTACACCGCCTTTTGCAAATGTCGCAGCAATCGACCGAAAGGCTCAAAAACGTGTCCAAGACCCGCACCGAATCCGACAGCTTTGGAAAACTCGCCGTGCCGGCTGACAAATATTACGGCGCCCAGTCTGCGCGCTCGCTGATCAATTTCCCGATTGGCGAAGAGACCATGCCCGCGCCGCTGGTGCGCGCCCTCGGCATCGTCAAGCTAAGCGCCGCGCGCACCAACATGGCCCTGAAGTCGTTGCCGAAAAAGACCGGCCGCGCGGTCGAAAAAGCCGCCCGCGAAGTGGCGGAAGGAAAGCTCAACGACCACTTTCCGCTTTCCGTCTGGCAGACCGGGTCGGGCACCCAGTCGAACATGAACACGAATGAAGTGGTGGCCAATCGCGCCATTGAAATTCTCGGCGGCGTCATCGGCTCGAAAGATCCGGTGCACCCGAATGATCACGTCAATATGAGTCAGTCGTCGAACGACACTTTTCCCACCGCTATGCATATCGCCGCGGCGGAGGAGATCACCCACACGCTGATACCGGCGCTGGAGCATTTGCAGGGCGAGCTTGTCTTCAAGCAGAAGGCGTTTGCAAAAATCATCAAGATCGGCCGCACGCATCTTCAAGATGCAACACCCGTGA
This sequence comes from uncultured Parvularculaceae bacterium, assembly GCA_947259375.1. GTDB lineage: Bacteria > Pseudomonadota > Alphaproteobacteria > Caulobacterales > Parvularculaceae > Hyphococcus. Next base: position 57,166 of record CAMYLZ010000018.1, read on the forward strand.
CGCTGGGTCAGGAATTTTCGGGCTATGCGGCGATGGTGAAAAACGCCGTCAAGCGCGTCAAAGGCGTGTTGCCGGCGCTTTATCCATTGGCGCAGGGCGGCACCGCCGTCGGCACCGGCGTCAATTCAAAAAAGGAATTCGCCAAGATGTTCGCCGCCGAAGTCGCGGCCTATACCAAGCTTCCTTTCGTCACGGCGCCGAACAAATTCGAAGCGCTCGCCACCCATGACGCCATGGTCGAAGCGCATGGCGCGCTCAATGAAATCGCGGTGAGCCTGTTCAAGATCGCCAATGACATTCGCCTCCTCGGCTCCGGACCGCGTTCCGGCCTTGGAGAAATCTCCCTGCCGGAAAACGAGCCTGGCTCGTCGATTATGCCGGGCAAGGTGAACCCGACGCAATGCGAAGCGCTGACCATGGTCTGCGCGCAAGTGATGGGCAACAATGCAACGGTCAGCTTCGCTGGCAGCCAGGGGCATTTCGAGCTCAATGTCTTCAAACCGGTGATTGCCTATAACACGCTGCAATCGATCCGCCTGATCGCCGATTCAGCACGCTCCTTTACCGACAAATGCGTCAGCGGCATCGAAGCCAATGAAGCGCGCATTACCTCGCTGATGGAACAATCCTTGATGTTGGTGACGGCGCTGGCGCCGGAAATCGGCTATGACAACGCCACCAGAATCGCCAAGACAGCGCACAAAAACGGGACAACACTGAAGGAAGAAGCGGTTAATCTGGGCCTTGTGAGCGCCGCGGATTACGACCGTATCGTCCGTCCTGAAAAGATGATTGGCCCAAAATAACACCGTCTCGCCAATGACTTAGCTGGCGCGCATGGCGCGCCGGCGACAAGCTGCCTGAACTGGACCGGTTCTTGCCTTATCAAAGATGCGCGCTTCCGGCGCGGAAATCGGAAGCGCCGAGCGAATTTGGCACAAGGACGAAAACCAATGGCCGACAATACACCCACCGAAAGCCAGTTGCGGCTTTTACTCGCGCAATTCCTGTTTGCGCATAATGTCGAAATCGAAACGCTCTATTCGGCGCTCGGAACCGATCTTTCCAGCGCCGATTCCGAAGCCGTATCGCATATGGCGGGGATCATCGATGGCGTTACGCTGGCGACTTCGAAAATCCGCGCCCACGGCATAGACGAATGGGCCAAGCATTAAGGGCGGCATCGCCCTAGGCAAGAGAATGCGCGCGCCGGTTTCCTCATGGGGGGTGAGGAAACCGGTTTTGCCGTTTGCGCAAAGGCATCTTATTGACCGGCGCAAATTACATTAGGCTGCGCCGACCATGCTTAAACGCTCCATCACACTTAAAGGGCACCGCACCAGCATCGCGCTTGAGCCTGAATTCTGGCAGGCGCTGGAAAAGCTCGCTGCGGCGGAAAACCGCTCCCTGCCCTCGCTCGTCTATGACATCGACCGGGCGCGGCTCAAGAAACAACCGCCGCCGGGCCTCGCATCGGCGATCCGCGTTCACATCCTCGATAAAGCAGCGCGTCCGGACTAGTTGACCGCCCGCTCATCCGCGCCCAAGCAGGGCCGGCCAAGGACAAGCGATGTATAGGCGCGGCTGACATCTTCGGCATAGCCGCGCATCATCGGGCGAACCTGCTCGAACTTGGCGACGCCGGCGGCGCGCGCCAGCAAAACGCCGAAACGGCGGCGCACAGGCGCGCGCGCTGGATCGCTCCAGCCCGCGATCACGCGGATCAATTGCAGCCGCGCCCAGAAGGCGCGCGCTTCCGCCAAGGATTGCGCCGCCTGTTCGCTGATCAAGCCGGAACGCGCCATCGCCTGCAACGCCTCGGCAGGGGGCGCATCCTGCACAAAAGGATGCGCAGAAGCGTGCTTGTAGATCAGTATACTGATCACAAGCTCCGCATCCGCGCGGCCGCCATTGATGCGATCAATGTCCCAATCCGATGCAGGACGGTCGCGGCGCATCCGCTGCGCCCGGGCGCGATCGAGATCGCGGAACAAGATATCGGCCCGGCGCGCGCCCGCAACGGCGAGCCGCAATGCATCGTCAGCCTGCTTGCGCACGCGATCCTTGCCGGCGATGACCCGACCGCGCGCCAGCATGATCTGCTCCTGCGCGACCGCTTCTGACTGCACATAGGCCTTGAACGCCGCCGCGGCCGGCACAAGCGGGCCGGCGACGCCGGACGGGCGATGGCTGACATCCGGGGTAATGGCGAAAACGCCTTCGTCAAACGCGCTCAAGGCTGCGAGATAACGCCGGGCGAACGCCTCTCCGGCATCATTCAGCGGCGCGCTTGCAATAAAACCGAGATGGGTCGCCGCGCCCGGCATATGCGGGCCGTCGGCCTCAAAAATATGGAGCGCAATTTTGTCGCCGGCGCCATCTTCCGCCGCCGGCGCATGCGCCTGCATATGCTCAAACACTACAGACAGTGTCCTGACCTGAAGCGCATCAAGCGCCTCAACGGCGGCGTCGAAGGACGTCGCGCCGGACGCTGCGCAAAATGCGATGCGCGCCATTGCGGTGCGCCGCCAAGCCGCCAATTCAGACAATGCGTCAGCGCCGTCCGCAAGCACAGGCGGCGTCAGCCGCTCCAGCCATTCCGCGCCCGATTGCGGCGTTTCAACGCCGGGACAATCAAGGATCAGTTCCGCGCCGTCGGCCGTCTCGGTCAACGGCTCGATCACCGCGCCAAAGGATCCGAAAGCATCGACGACCGCGCCGCGCTGCGGCGCGCCATCGCGCACCGCGCCATAAACATCCATCTCCTCGCCGGCGGCGTTCAACAGCTTGTCAAAAAGGCGTATGGCGTCTTCCGGGTGCTGCGTTTCGCCAAAGGCCGTTAATAGTCCTGGCGCGAGCGATGAAAATTTTCGATCTCCCTCAGCGCCGCCCGCTGATCGCGCCCAATCGTCGATCGCCGCCGAAAGGCTGGCGCCGTTCAAAAATCCGAGATCTTCGAGTTTGTCCGCGTCCCCCTCTTTATCACCGCTTCGATAAAGCGCGATTTCTTCACGCGGCCCGCCGGCTAGCTTCGCCAACGCATTGGCTGCATCGGCCTGCGCGCCCTTGAGCGCGGCGGCGAGGTCGTCATAGGCGGCAAAACCGCAAAGACGCGCCAGCGCCGCTTTTTCATCATCTGCTTCGACGTTGACGACGCTTGCGCCCTTCATGCTTTGGGTGCGCGCCGTTACGATTTGCGCAAGCTCATCGCCGGCGACCAGCCGTCGCGCAACGTCCCGCCCAATGAGGCGCGAGCGCGAAGCGGATTCAAAAACCTCTCGCGCCGAAGCCGTGCGAAACACCGGCCGCAAACCGCCTATGGCGAGACGGCAAAGGTCGGCGGCGCGGCGGAAGCCGCCGCGCGGGTCCGCATCTCGCGCCTCGACGATGCTGCGCAACGCGTCCCCGGCGATAAGGTTTTCACCCCACACGGTCTCTTCCATGCTTTCAAGGAACGCGCCGCCTGCGGTGCGGTCGCCCGCAACAATCCGCACGCCGGCCAGCCAGGCTTTGAGCACGTCCGCCTGCGGCCCTGCCGCCGTCGCCTTGACGCGCGCCGCGCTGTCCGCGAATCCGGCGCCGCCGACCCCGGAACCGAGCGGCGTACGCAACCCGTAAAGCGGATAGTCGCCGGACTTGCCTTCAAAAGCCTCCCGCAATTCAGCGCCGATACGAACGAAAATCCGGTCGGCGCCGCGCGCGCCAGGGCCTTTGAACGCTTCTTCGTCATATAGAATGACCAGCTCGAGCGGCCCGCAAGGCGCAAGGTCTTCATGGGCGAAATCGCCGCCAGCGACGACGAACACGCCGCGTAGGACATTTTCCTGATCCTCTACAGTAAGCTCGCCGCGTTTGACCGCCGCGCGCACCAGCCAGCGCAGCGCCGTCTCCATCATGCGCTCGGCGAAATCGACGCGCGCCGCGGTCGCGTCCGCGACGCTCCACTGGCCGCTAAGCTCGGCAATGGCGATCGCCACATCGATCCGGTTCTTTAGCGGCGCCAGCGCGGAATGCAGCGCATCAGGCCCGCCGACACCGCGTTCAAGCGCCGTCATATCCCGCGCCGCCTCCGCCAGTACTGGCGATGCGCCTTCCATCAGCGCCTTCGCCGCGGCATCCGGGTGGATCATGCAAAGCTCTGCAAGACGCCGCGTTGCGCCGAAAATGCGCAGCATCAGCAATCGCCGGTCGGGCTGGTCGAGCGGCGCGCCGGGATCGCCGCCCATAGCTTCAGCGACGGCCCGCCGCCAACGCTGTAATGCGGCCGAGGCCCGTGACGGATCAATCCTGTCCGAAATATTGCGGTTTGAATGTGCGGCGGTCGGCGCCATAGGACCCCCTGAATGTCTGTTCTAAACGGCGGCCAGCTTTGCAAAGTGCAATGAATTCGGCGTTAATCAATTTCTGACATTTAGACTCGCGCGAAAATACTGATATGAAAAACCCTTTATTAACCATGCTTTTTCCCGGCCCGCCCAAATGGTTATGACGCGGAACGCTGCCAGAATCCTCATCGCCCTGCGCAAACTGCGCCGCCAGCCCATAGGCTTTGGCGTCTACAAAGTCTGGGCCTTCGCGGTTCTGATCGGCGCGGCCGCCGCCTATGCTGTCATCGGCTTCCGATATTCAATCGACCTCGTTTCGATGGCGGCCTTTGGCGAGACCGAAGGCGGCGTCGTCTCCGGCGCTTCATCGCTGCATTTCCTGCGCGCCTGGGCGGCGCCGGTGATCGGCGGCCTGGTGGTCTCCGGGCTGTTGTATCTCGCAGATCGTTTCAACTGGCTTGAGGGCGGGCGCGGACAAGCGGTCGCCGAAGTGATCGAGGCCCGCGCGGTCGGCGGCGGACGAATCTCGCTGCGGGCCGGAATAGCGGCGGCGACCGTTTCGGCCGTGTCGCTCGGCGCCGGCGGCAGCGCCGGCCGCGAAGGGCCGGCGGTGCATCTCGGCGCCACCATCGCGTCCTTGTTCAGCCGTTATTTCGGCTTCGACGCCAAACAGCGCCGGGCGCTGCTTGGCTGTGGTGCGGCAGCGGCCGTCTCCGCAAGCTTCAATGCGCCGATCGCCGGCGTCCTGTTCGCGCTCGAGGTCATTCTCGGCAATTATGCATTGTCCGTTTTCGGTCCCATTGCGGCCGCGAGCGTCGCGGCCGCCATCGTCACGCGCATCCATCTTGGCGACTTTCCCGCTTTCGCGATCCCGGATTATGGCGCGGCGGCGACCATTGACGTGCCGCTGGCGGCGATGCTCGGACTAGTTTGCGGTTTCGTCGCCTCCGGTTTTTTGCAGGCCACCGAACGGCTGACGCTGGGCGTTCGCGAATTCGCCCAGCGGCGCGGCGTTTCCTACCTTCTTTTGCCGCCGATCGGCGGCGTTATCATTGGCCTGATCGGCGCCTTTTACCCGGAAGTCTTCGGCGTCGGCTATGAGGCGGTGACCAAAGCCCTGCGAGGCGAATACGCCATCGGCCTGCTTGTCATTCTTGTACTGATGAAATGCGCAGCCACGGCGGTGACGCTTTCTTGCCGTTTCGGCGGCGGGGTGTTCTCGCCGGGCCTCGTCATCGGGGCGTTCGCCGGCGCGGCTTTCGGCGGCATATTGGGCGTCCTGTTTCCCGGCGTTACCGCAAGCCCGGTTTATTACGCGATGATCGGCATGGGCGCGGCGAGCGGCGCCATCCTTGGCGCGCCGATCTCCACCACACTGATCGTTTTTGAAATGACCGGCGATTATTCCATTACCATCGCCTTGATGGTGGCTGTCGCGATTGCAACGCTGATCACGCAATGGCTATGCGGTCGCTCGTTCTTTCACTGGCAGCTATCGCGGCGCGGCTATGACCTTTCCGAAGGCCCGCAGGGGATCATTCTCAAAACCACCCGCGTGCGCGACGTGATGGAAAAGATGCCGCCTGGCGCGCCGCTGCCCGAAGACGCGGACCGTCTCGAAACCCGCCATTCCCTGGGCGAGGCGCTGGCCAAGCTGAACGAAGCGGAAGAGCACGGATTGCCAGTTGTCAACGCTGAGGACCGCGCGGTCGTCGTCGGCTATCTGTCGCGCGTCAAAGCGCTCGCCGCCTATAACAAGGCGCTGATCGACGAAAATATCGAACACCACACCTAAACACACCGAAGCACTGGCGGCCTAGAATGCGCCGAAAGCCATCGCCGTAAACAACCGCATGCGCTTCGTCAGCGGAAAAGGCTGCCCCCGCCGCCGCAAATAGCTTCCCGTCAGCGCCAGATGCAGCAAAGCGGGCGCCGCGCCCGCAGCGGCGGCCTTCAATTCTGGCGCGGCCTCGCCGAGGAGCCTGTCGGCGCGCGCCAGAACCTCCTCGCTGAATTGCGGCGCCAGCGCGCGGCCTTCCCGCGCCAGCGCAAACGCTGTTCCTGCGCGCCGCGCCGCTTCCGCCAGCACCGCATCGCCGCCGGCCAGCATCACTGCAAGCGCGTCAATCGCGCCTTCCGATTGGGACAGCCATCGCTCCAACGCGTGTGCATCCGCGAAAGGCTCGCCGTAAAACGGCCGGGCGCGCGCATCGATCGCTTCATCGACAAGCGCCTGAAGCGCCGGCGCGCCGAGACCGGTTGCGGCGATTTCCTCCACCACCGGATGCGCCCGCGCCGGTTTGCCCTGCCGGATTTCCGCAAAGGCCTCGCGCCACCATTGCAAGCGGATCTCCCCCAGCGGCGGCTCGCTGACCGCCGCCGGCACGCGCCGCAATTCAATCTGCACTGCATAAAGCGCAATCAATGACCGCGCGAGCGGCGCCGACGCATAGCCGCAGGCAAGCCAGCGGTCTTCATCCTGCACGCTGACAAGGTCGGCGCAATATTGCTGCGAGGGCGTGCGCGCTTGTTCCATCAATCAGAAAACTCAATCCTGCGTGATCAGCTTGTGCGGACAAGGTTCGGCGCGCCTTGCCGAAAACCCGCCCCTGCTGCTGCTTTTCGCGTCAAGTTCATGTTGACCTGATGCGCTCAAATTTGTCCTCACGACGCTGACCGCATCAATTCGACGCATAGAAATAGCGCGCCGGCTTGAGGATGCATATCTCGCTCGCATCGACGATGCATCAACCTGAAGAGAGGCAATTTCATGGCGATCACGCTACCCGAACTTCCCTATGCCATTGACGCGCTCGCGCCGCATATTTCGCAAAATACGGTCGAGTTTCACTATGGCAAGCATACTCGCACCTATATCGACAAGATGAACGCCGCGATCGCCGGCACGGAACTCGACAATGCCGCGCTTGACGACATCGTGCGCGCAGCGGCGGAAAAAGGCGATCAGGGCCTTTTCAATAACGCCGCGCAGGCGTGGAACCATATTTTTTACTGGAATTCCATGAAACCGAATGGCGGCGGCGCGCCGACCGGCGACATCGCCGCTGCGATCAACGAAGCCTTTGGCGGCTATGACGGGTTCAAGGAAACATTTGCGGCAAAAGGCGCCGGCCAGTTCGGTTCTGGCTGGGCCTGGCTGGTCGCGAAAGACGGCAAGCTCGAGGTGACGGCGACGTCAAACGCCGACACCCCGCTGACCGAAGCCGGCGTCACGCCGCTGATCACCATGGATGTGTGGGAACACGCTTATTATCTCGATTATCAGAACAAGCGGCCCGACTATATCGGCGCGTTCCTCGACAGCCTCGTCAACTGGGACTTCGCCAACGCGAACCTCGCAAAGGCGTAAGTCCCGCGCGCATGCATGAGCTATAAGCCTTCGAGAGCGCTTTGAACGCCCTCTCCAACGACATAAAAAACGGGGCGCATATGCGCCCCGTTTCTTGTTGCTGACCGAGCAGCGGCGATCAGAATTGCTGCCGCACCCGGAAAATGAACTGCCGCCCGACCTGATCGGCGTCATAGAAATTGCCCGATGCAAAATCGACGCGGCCCGGCCGTCGGTTCATCACATTGTTTACCGCAAGCTGCACCGATGTCGTGTCGAACAAGGTGTATTGAACGGACGCGTTGTGCAGCAGGTAATCGCCCTGCTGATCATTGATGATATCGGCCGCCGTACACATGGTTCCCGTATCGAGCGGGCTCAATCCGCACAGATATGAGTTGCCGGTTGCGCTGAACAGCGGCTTGTCCTGCCAGATGGTCCGCCAGAAGAGGCGCAGATTGCCGACATTATAGGTCGTATCGAAGGTGCCTTGCCATTTCGGATCATCGAACGTGCCGATCGGATCCGACGCTTCTTCATCGAGCACCTGCAACTCGTTCTTGATCGCCCGCAGGATCGTTACGTCAAACTCAATCTCGCCAAGGTCGGAGCTGGTGTCGTGAATGCCTGTCCAGTTCAATCCGTCTGCGAGATCGACGAACCAGTTCCAGCGCCCTTGAATGCCCTTATAGGCGGAATTCGCGGCGTTAAGGTTCGTCGTCCGGCCAAATGTGATCTGGCCAGCGGAATCGCGCTGGAATAGATCGTCGCTACAGGCCGGGGTCGTCGGGAAATTGGGGCTGTCATAACAGGCGACCAGCACCTGCGTCAGACCCAGCGCGGAAATGCGGTCCCGAATATTGATGCGAAAATAGTCGACCGTCAGCGTCATGCGATCGATCCAGCGCGGCTGGACGACAACACCCACATTATAGGCTTTCGACTGTTCCGGCATCAGGCCGGGATTGCCTGAATCCGTACCGATGATCGTTGCGTTGACGACATTGGAGGTAAAGGGCTGAGTAATGCCCTCCGTGGCGCAGTTCGCCGCCCGCGTCGCCGGCACGAGACCGGCGTCGATGAAACGCGCATCGCACGGGTCGTCGGCGAACAAGAACGCCTGCACTTCCGGCGAGAACAATTCCACCAGCGACGGTGAACGAATAGCCGTGGTGTAGGAGCCGCGGAAAATCAAGTCTTCCACCGGCGACCAACGGCCGCCGAACTCATAGGCCTTGGACTTGTTCTTGCCTGAGTTGGCTGGGCCATTGATGTCGTCAATCTTGTCATGCACGCGGCGCACCGACGCGCTGAACTCAAGCATATCCATCAACGGCACGCCCATGTCGGAATTAAACACGGGAACAAAAATCTCGCCGTAATATTCAAGCGTGCGGGACTGGCCGCCGGACGATGCGAATGGCGAGGAGCGCGTTACCGCAAGCGCCGTGCCGAGGCCCGGCGTGAAGACAGCGCGCTCGCGCCGGGTTTCGAAACCGGCGTTCATGGATATCCAGCCGGCCGGCAATTCGAGCACTTCACCGGTAAGGTTCGCGGTAAAGACCCGCTGCTCATTGTCCGTCGAGGTGATCCGCGGCGAACCGGTGACAAACGCAAGAACGCTCGGATCATTGAGCAAGCGCGCATCGCCAAACACGTTGAGCGGCTGACAGCCGTCAGCAAACGGATAGGTATCATCATCGCCGGCATCGATGCCGCTTCCGGCGGGCGGTGTGTTGAAGCCGGTAACGTTATCGGAAGCGATGTCGAGATTCACCTGACAGACATTATCGCCAAGTTGCGCATTGGCGACGCCGCTGAAGCTGTTGCGGTTGAAGTAATCAAGCGCCTCCTGGGCCGTCGTCGCGAAACCCGCATCAATGATCGGTTGCAGGCTGCTTGCATCCAGCGCCACCGCATCAAGCGCATTGATGAAGCGGCCATCAACGATGCCGAAAGTCTGAGTCTCAATATCAGCCTTGCCGAATACGCCGGAAAGATCCCAATCGAACTGCCGGCCGGCAAATTCAAACTCGCCATCCAGCCCGGCAGCCACCCGCCAGGTAAAATTCTCGGTCGAGTTGGCGCCGCCGCTGACAATATCATTATTGAAGCGGTTGAAACCGAAATCGGCGCTGGGCCCGAGCGCACCCTCGATGATGGAGCGCGCCTGGCTGGAAAGAAACGGATTGTCCGTATTCATGACCAATGCATCAGACGTTCCCGGAAATGCGAATGTCTGGAAACCGCCCTGAGTCACGAGCTCTGTCGCTTCGGAGTTCGAAAAAGTCGTCTCCGTCGTGAAGCGGATCGTATCCGTCAGGTCATAATGCGCAAAGGACGAAATATTAATGCGCTCGACCGGCGAGCGGATTTGCGCCACCGAATCGAAAAAGTCGATGCCGCAAGTGCCGCCCTGGGCGAAGAATGGCGACGAGGCGCCCGGCGTGCGTCCCGGCTCGCAGGTTTCGAGCTGACCATTCGCCGTGAACTGGTAGAATTCACCGCCCACCGAACCAATGCCGAATGAGGGGATGTTGGTCGGCGATGGAGAAACCGAACCGAACTCGCCGAACAATTGCACGACCTGATCGTCATCGATCCGGAATTCCTGATCGGGATCGCCGTCGCCATCTGCGTCAACGCCGCTGAAGCCGGTGCCGAAGCTCACGAGGTTCGGGTCGTTGTTAAAGAAATAGTCCCGGGCGCTGCGCAGCGCGCCTTCCTGCTTGTTGTATTCGACCGACACGGCGACATTGCCGCGGCCATCAGCGAAATTCGAACCGAATACGGTCTGCACCTGCCATTGATCGAGGTCGCCGTCCTGCGAAGAGCCCCATTGGCCGGAAACTTCGAAACCTTCATAATCATCGCGCAAGATCACGTTGATCGTGCCGGCGATAGCGTCCGATCCATAAACGGCAGCGCCGGCGAGCGGCACAACCTCGATCCGCTCAAGCAATGCGACCGGCAACACGTTGAAGTCGACCTGAAGGCCGCCCGTCGTCGAAAATGTCGTAGGCACGTTTGAAGAAACGAAACGCCTCCCATTGACGAGGGTCAGCGTGCGCTGGGTGCCCAGATCAAACAAGTCAATGAAGTTCTGCCCAACGGTAAACGCATTCTGGTCGCCGTTCGGCGTGATGCCCTGGCCGAATGTCGGCACTTCGTTCAGCGCGTCGGCGAGGTTGGTGAATGAACGCTTGTCCAGAGCTTCTGCATCGACGGACAACGCTGGGCGCACCGTGTCAATGCCGGCGCGCTCAATGCGCGACCCTGTGACGATAATCGTGTCTTCCTGGTCTTCCGCATCCGTCCCGTCCTGAGCGTATGCACCTGAATAGGCCGTCATGGCGATCGCTGACGCGCTCGCCGCCAACACCCCGCGTAGGGCAAAATTTCCGGCCTTGTTTTGATTTCTCATCCTCATCCTCTTCCCCTTCCAATGGACAACCGCCATTGCGCGATTACGTCCGCAGCACGACGGCCTGCACCGTCACCTGCGTGGCTTCCCGGGCGATGGCTGCGCGCTTTATCGAAAAAATACTGGGCGATAGCCGCGCGCCGTCATCGTTGCGGTAACGTCGCGATGACCGCGCGCTGCATGGAAATCCGGCACTTATCAGATGCCGCGCGCCATCGTCGCATTACTGCGGGTCATGAAACGCAAACCCATAATAACAAGGGAATTTTTTCTTGAATACCGAATGTTCCCTCTCCGCGGCGAGGGTATGAACCGCCCGCCTTGCCTGTCAATCTCAATCGGACGGGGCCCTGCATCCAGTTGAAAAGCGTTGCAAAAAGGCCGCATCGGCGCACCGCTCATGATTTTTAATCTTGCGCTGGCAGGCGGACAATGTCGTCAATAGGCATAAGCGGCGTGAGGGGCGCCGCGCCGGGCGGATGGGAGTCGTCGCGCCCGATATCGACGTTGGGAGCGCATTATGAGTTTTTCCGGGCTTGTATCAGTTGTTTTTGCTATGAATTTGGCTTTCTTCGCTCAGCAGGAGGCGGATACCTACACCCTTGAAGATGCGCTGCAGATTTGCGCACGAGTCAAGGATCCGACAGACCGGTTAGCTTGTTTCGAAGGCCTGGCGCGGTCCGCCGCGCCCGACGCGACGCAGGCGCAAAGCGCAGCGGACGCCGAACCGGCGCGGGATGCGCCCGAAAGCGCGCCGCCCCCGCAAGTCGCCGAGGAAACGCCGCCGCAATCACAAACGCCCGCGCCCGCCGCCAGCAGCGGCGACGCCGGCGCGCGATATGTGATCATGCGCGCTGACGAGTATGAAGACGAAAAACGCGCCATCCAAAAGCAACCAAAGCCGCCGCGCGAGCCTTATGAGGCGACCGTTTTGCGCGCATGGGAATACGCCAATGGCGATTTTTATATCGCCCTCACCAATGGTGAAATCTGGAAAAACATGGCGCGCGCGACGCCGCGGCGCATTGAAGACGGCGAAATCATCCGGCTTCGTCCGGGGGTCGTCGGCGGCTGGTTCATGCAATTCACCACCAAGTCCCGCCCGACCATCAAGGTCAAGAAAGTCGAGTAGCGCCGGCGAGCTGCGCCAGCGCGAGCTTCCCTACGCCCCTTGCGGCGCGACCTTTGACCAGTCGCGCTTGACGTTCGTCGTCAACAAGAACGGCGATGCGACGAATACAGATGAATAGGTGCCGATAACAACGCCCCAAATCATGGCGAGCGTAAAGCCGCGAAGCACCTCGCCGCCGAAAATGACGAGCGACAACAGCGCCAGCATGGTGGTGACCGAAGTCATCACCGTTCGCGACAGCGTGTCATTAATGGACAGATCCAGCACCTCGCCAAGCGGGCGCTGCTTGAAGCGGCGCAAATTCTCGCGCACGCGGTCATAAACAACCACCGTGTCGTTCATCGAATAACCGACAATGGTCAGGATCGCGGCGATGATCGCCAGATTGAACTCGAGCCGCGTCACCGCAAACATGCCGAGCGTGATGACGACGTCATGAATGAGCGCTACGATCGCGCCTAGCGAAAACTGCCACTCGAACCGCAGCCAGATGTAGATCAGCATCATGCCAAGCGCGAGCACAACCGCGATCACGCCCTTCTGGATCAATTCGCCGGATACGGTCGCACCGACGACGGATCGGTTGCGAAACTCGATCCCCTCGCCGAGCAACGCGCTTAGCGCGTCCTGCGCGGCGGTCAGCGCTTCTTGTTGCGCGATTTCGGCGCGGCGCGCCGTTTCATCAGCATCCTCGCCCGGCATCGGCGCAACTTCCTGACGCTCGATCACCACCATCACCGCCTCTTCAGCGCCGGCGACATCGCGAATTTCCTGGACCTGGACATCGCCAAGCCCCAGCGCGCCCACCGCCTCGCGCACGGAGCCGAGATCAATCGGTTCGTCATCGGCCACTTCGATCGTCACGCCGCCCTTGAAGTCGACGCCGAAATTCAGCCCGATGGTCATCAGCGCCGCAATCGACGCAACGATCAGCGCCGCCGACAACGCCAGCGCGCCGAAGCGCAAACGTACAAATTGCACCGCCGTCTGATCGGGGATGAGTTTGAGCAACATGGGAAATCCCCTCGCTTAAAGCTTGATTTCTTTTGGCCGGGCGCCGAGCAAATATCGACCTGCAAACAGCCGCGTCAGCACATAGGCGGTGAAAACGGACGTCACGACGCCAACCGCCAATGTGATCGCGAAACCGCGCACCGGACCGGCGCCAAGCTGGAACATGATCAACGCCGCCAGGAAGGTCGTGATATTAGCATCGACGATCGCTGAACGCGCCTTGTCATAACCGACTTCGGCCGCCTTGATCGGCGTCTTGCCAGCGAGTGTCTCCTCGCGGATGCGCTCGAAAATGAGAACATTTGCGTCCACCGCCATGCCGATGGTGAGGACAATGCCGGCGATGCCCGGCAAGGTCAGCGTCGAGCCGAGCAGCGACAAGACGCCGGCGATGAGCACCACATTGGCCAGCAATGCAATATCCGCAAAGACGCCAAACCGGCCATAGCTTATCACCATATAGATGATGACCGCTGCAAAGCCGAGAATCAGCGCCATGGTTCCGGCCCGGACCGAATCCGCGCCGAGGCTGGCGCTGACCGAGCGCTGGTCGAGCGTCGTCAATTCGGCCGGCAGCGCGCCGGAACGGATCAGCAGCGAGGTCTGCGCCGCTTCATAGGCGGAGAAGCGACCGGTGATTCGTCCTGAGCCTTGCGTGATCGGCGTCTGGATATTCGGCGCGGAGATGATTTCGTTATCGAGAACGATGGCGAATACCGAACCGACATTGTTGCGGGTGTAGTCTGCAAAACGGCGCGCGCCGCGCTGGTCGAAAGCGAAATTGATCTGGAAACCGCCGCCCTCGCTATTTGGCCCCGCCGATGCGTCCTGGACCATGTCGCCGGTCACCTCGGCGTCTTCATAAAGCACCAGCCCGGGCCGCCCTGAGCCTTCAAGCTCGCCGAACGGCACAAAAATCCGCCCCGGCGGCAACAGACCCTGCATCGCGTCTTGCAGGCTGACCGTCGGGTCGTGCCGGTGAAAGCTGAGTTGGCCGGTGCGGTTAATCAGATCTTTGAGCGCCTGCGGATCGTTATCGCCGGGCACCTGAACGACGATGCGGTCAGCGCCCTCGGGCGCGATCAGCACTTCCTTGTTGCCGGTCGGGTCGATCCGGCGGCGCACCACCTCGATTGAATCGCGGACCGCTTCCGTTGCGTAAAAGGTCTGCGCCTCCTGGGTCATCGTCACCTGGATGCGACCGGCGCCGGCGCTCACTGTATAAGCCCGCAGGCCGAGCCCCAACGCGCCGCCAATACCGCCGCGGGTCAGTTCGCGAACGCGCTTTACCGCTTCATCCGATTGCGCCGCATCGGCAATGCGCAACGTGATGGCCTTGGCGTCGTCGTCATAAGCGATTCCATCGATGGAAACCCGCTCGCGGTCCGCCGCCCGGTTCGGCCGCATATCGCGCCGGATATCCGACATCATCGAGCGCATGCGGTCATCGATCACCTTTTGCGTGTCGACGCCGAGCAGCAGATAAGTTCCGCCCTGCAGGTCGAGCCCGAGACTGATCGTCCCCTTCGGCAAAAAGCCCGGCAGGCTTTCGCGCGTCTCCTTGCTAAGCAGATTGGGGACGGCGAACAGCGCCGCCAGCACCATCAAAAGGGCGATGCCCGCGATCTGGTATCGTGAAAACTGCAGCATGAGGGACCCTGGTCTCGGCGCGCCTGACGCGCGTTCTTCTGGTTCGGCTTTTGGCGTTTACTTGTCGTTCGCCGCGGGCTGAGGCTTGGTGCGGACGTCCGACAAGGTTGATTTCACCACCTTGACGGTGACGTTCTCGGCGAGTTCGACCATCACTTCCTCGCCTTCAAGGACTTTCGTCACCTTGCCGACAATACCGCCGGCGGTGACGACAACATCGCCGCGGCGCACATTGGAGACCATTTCCATGTGCTTTTTGCGCGCGGTCATCTGCGGGCGAATAAGGAGAAAATAGAAAATCACGAAAATCAGGACCAGCGGCGCCATCTGGATCAACGGATTGGCGCCGCCGCCCTCGGCGGCCTGCGCGTAAGCGGGCGAAATAAACATGCGGGTTAGTCTCCCTTGGGAAGCGACGGACCGATCCCCCCGGGACGAAAACGCCCCTTCCCGGCCCCTTGAAGTCGGCGGATATATAGCGATCCATGGGTGTGTTGCAATCCGTCGCGCCAAACGGCGCGTGCTAATCAGGCTTATTTAGGTAATTCTTGGCCAGAATTTTGCTCAAGAGAGGCGTCGGCAAGAAAAAGCCGTAAAGATTCGGCCGTGGGGACATGACAGCGAAAACCTTAATGCTTGGCTTTGACGGCGGCGACGGCGAATTCATCGATGAGATGATTGCCGGCGGCGAGCTGCCCAATTTCAGGCGGCTGCGCGAAGCCTCATCGTCCCAGACCATCGTTAACGATCCCGGCCAGGGCAATGTCCAGTTCTGGAAGTCCGCCGCCATCGGCGCGGGCCCTGGCCATCATGGCCATTATTTCTACCTGCAATTCGACCCGCGCACCTACGACACGCGAGTCGATTATGAGATGGGTCTGCCGGCGGTCACCCCATTCTGGGCCCGGCTTGACGCGGAAGGCCGCCGCGTCGGCGTGGTCGACTGGTATGAAATGCCTATCGTCCCGCTCAAGAACGGCGCTTTTATCCATCGCTGGTTGCCTCATGAATCGCTGACCGCGATGGAATGCGCGCCGGAAAGCCTGCGCGCGGAGGCGGCGCAATATGTTACCGACAATCCCATCGCCGAAAGTTTCGAGTCGCGGCCCCGCGCGACGCCGGAAGCGCTCAAGGATTTCTTCGACCGCCTGCTCAGCCGCATCGAAAGCAAGGCGCGGTTCTTTGCCGACCAGATCACCCGCGAAGACTGGGATCTTTACATCGCCTGTTTCAGCGACGCGCATAATGCAGGGCACTATTTCATGCATCTCCAGGATGAGCGCCATGCCCGCTATGACGCGGACGCGGCGGCGCTTCTCCGGGCGCCGATCACCCAATGCTATCGCGCGCTCGACAAGGCCGTCGGGATCATCCTTGACGCCGCCGGCGAGGATACGGATGTTTTTCTGTTCGCCGGCCCGGGCATGGAGCCGCTGACCAGCGCCAACCCGGCCATGGACGAAATCGTGCGCCGCCTGGACCTGGGACTTGGCGCGCCGCCTTCAACTGCTGACGCTGCAAAAAAAACCTATCGATCCTTGCTGCCGGAAAGCCTACGCCGGCGCCTGGCGCCGCTGGCGCGTTTCGCGCGGCGGCGAACCATCGACAATGAATTTCGGCGGCGCCGGTTTTTCGCCCTGCTGCACGGCGACGGCGCGGGCGTCATCCGCATCAACAAAAAGGGGCGCGAACGCTTCGGCGTCGTCGCGCCGGGCACTGAATATGACGCCGTGGTCGCGGAAATCAGGTCTAGCCTGATGAGCTTCAAGGATGCCGGCGACGGTCGGCCGATCGTCAAGCGGATCGTCAGCACCGCACACGAACTTGACGGCCCTTATTGCGATCTGTTGCCGGACCTTTTCGTCGAATGGGAACGGGCCGGCCGCGCCGGCGGGTTTCAGCGCATCGTCTCGGACAGGTTTGGCGAAATCGACGTGCCCGCAACGATCCGCACCGGCGACCATCATGAACGCGGATGCCTGTGGTCGCCGGCGCGCCTCAACTTGCCGACGACGCCGGATTGTCCGGCATCCGTCGCCGCCGCAATGATCAACGCCGTAAGGCGCCGTCACAGCAATTGATCAGGCCGGGCCGGCGCCGACAGCGCTTGTTGTGCGTCTGCATTTATGTGATTTCTTTGCGCGGGAACGGGGAGAGCAAGGCAAATGACGGCACGGACGTTGTGTTTCGGTTTTGACGGAGCAGATCACGCTTTTATGGATGCAATGATGGCGGCGGGCGAATTGCCGGCTTTTGCTGCATTGAAGGCGAAATCGCGAATTTTCAACTTTGAAAACGACGCGGCCATGGGCGCCGCGCAATTCTGGAATTCCGCATCAATCGGCGCCGGGCCTGGCCATCATGGCCATTATTTCTACATGCAATTCAAACCGGACACTTATGACGTCGTTCCAAATCATGACTCTTCGATCCCCGACATAAAACCGTTTTGGAACACGCTGGACGACGAAGGCTATGCGATCGCCGTCGTCGACTGGCACCGTTTGCAACCCAAGCCTTTGAAAAACGGATTGCTGCTCGATAACTGGCTCGGACATGATCCGTTGACGGACACGCTCTATTATCCCCCTGCGCTGAAAGACGACGCACAACAACATTTTTCAGGCGATATCGCCGGCGGCGGCTTTGCCGCGCTTGAGCGGAACACCGCCGAAGAAATGCAAGCATATCTTGACGCCCTTATGCAGCGGATCGACGCCAAAACCGCCTTTTGCATCGACAAGCTGAATGGACGCGACTGGGATCTGTTTATTGCTTGCTATTCAGAAGCCCATGATGTCGGGCATTATTTTTATCATCTCTGCGACCGTGCACATCCGCGCTACGATGCGAGCCTCGCAACGAAGCTCAAAGAGCCGTTGCGCGCCTGTTATCGCCGCCTCGACGCCGGCCTCGCAAAGGTTATGGCTGCGGCCGGCGACGAGGCCCGCATATTTGTCTATGGCGGCCCCGGCATGGAGATGCTGATCAGCGCCAACGACGCCATGGAGGAGATGATGCGGCGTATCGATCTCGGCATCGGCGCGCCGCCATCTGTCGCAGAAAAAGCGCGCACCGGCTATCGCACATTGTTGCCGCAAAAACTGCGCTGGCGCCTGGCGCCCGTCGCGCGCGCGCTCCGCAGGCGCTTCGCCAATCACGAATACGCCCGCCGGCGTTTCTTTGCCGTTCCGCATAATGACAATTCCGGTGCGGTGCGGATTAACGTGAAGGGCCGCGAAAAGCACGGCATCGTCGCGCGCGGCGCGGCGTATGACGCTGTCCTCAAGGAGATTGCCGAGGCGGTCCAAACCTTTCGCAATGCGGATAATGGGCGGCCCATCGTCAAGCGCGTCATATGCGTGCCGAAAGACTACGACGGCCCGCATATAGACGTCTTGCCGGACCTTTTCATCGAGTGGGACCGCGACGGCGCCGCACAGAATTTCTCAAGGATCGTCTCTGACAAATATGGCGAAATCGATATCGAAGATCCCTTGCGGACCGGCGATCACAATGCTTCGGGGTTTTTCTGGGGCCCGACCGATTATGCCGGCCCGACGATAACGCGCCCGCAACAGGTCACCGCGCCCTTGATGGACGCCGTGCGAAAGAAAGCGGCGCCGCAAGAGCGGGCGGCGCATCGCCCCGAAAATGTGACGCCCTGACCTCGCGTCCTGCCTTTGCGCGGTTTGCGGCCTGGCGCCAGCCTCCAATGCGCCGCAAGCCGCGCCTGATCCGGCCGCTCCGAACTTTTTCAACGAGGCCCCGCCTCAACATGCAATCCGGGCCTCACGCAATCTTGGTGTCACGCAATCCCGGTTACACCAACCCAGCCTCACGCATGCCGGCCACACCGCGCCTCTTGAGTGCGAGTGAGCGCTCACTTGAAATTTTCCCTTGTCAAACTAAATTACCCGAATGTAAGTGAACGCTTACTCAATCCTGTTTCGTGGCTGAACCTGCCGGCCATCCACGCTCAGGGCCTGTTTTCGGCGGAGGGCCAAAACATAGCGGTGCAACAGGCAGGCGAATTTGGAGGCGGCGCATGATGGCGGAAAAACTGGTCGAAGACGATCGCGGCGTTACCGCCGCGCCGGGATCGACAAAAGCCCGGATTGAACGTGCGGCGCTGACGCTGTTTTGCGCCCGCGGCATTGACGCCGTCACCACCCGCGAGATCGCTGCCGCCAGCGGCGTTTCAGAAGGCGCGCTTTACCGTCATTTTCCCAGCAAGGAAGCGCTTGGCGCAACCATGTTCTTCGCTATCCACCAGCGACTCGCCGACGAGATTCAGGCGGCGGCGGCCGGCGATGGCATTGAGGCGCAAGCGCGGGCGATCGTCGCCGCCTATACGCGCGTCGCCGACGAAGACTGGACCCTTTTTTCATATCACTTGCTGACGACACACCGGTTTCTTCCGTTTGCGGATGCTTCGAGCCGCAAGCACGCAGGCAACCCGGTTGCGCTGGTCGAAGGGGTCATCGCCGACGCCATGCGCTGCGGCGACCTGCCCCAAGGGGACGCCGCGCTAAAAGCCGCCGCTGCGCTGGGGGTTGTTTTGCAGACAGCGCTGCACAAGATTTACGGCCGCGTGACCGGCGATCTTTCACCAAAACAATCCACGCTCGCCGCCGCCGTCATCGCCGTTCTCAAAACGTGAAAGGCTGCTGGCAATGATCGTCTCGATACGTTCCATCCTGTTTCAGACCGCATACTGGATGACCGCCGCCTTTTACGTCATCGGCGCCTTGCCGTTGCTGCTCGCGCCCAGCCGGAAGCCGTTAATGCTCTGGATCCTCGGATACACATGGACCATGCGCCTCTGGATGCGCTGGATCGCCGGCATTCGCGTCCGCATTGCCGGCAAGGAAAATATCCCCAATGGCCCTTTTATCATCGCCGCCAAGCATCAAAGCTGGGGCGACGGTTTTGTCATGTTTTCGCAAATTCGCGACCTGGCCTTCGTCACCGGCGACCACCTGGAAAAATTTCCGCTGGTCGGCGGCGTTTTACGCAAGATGGGCGCAATTGTCGTCGATAATTGCGGCGGCGCTTACGCCCGGGCCCGGCTTATCGATGATGAGTTGAAAAAAGCCCAGAGCGAGAACCGGCGCATTCTTATATATCCGGAAGGGCATCTGGCGCCGGCCGGCCAGCGATATCGCTACAAAAAAGGCGTGTTTCACCTCTACAAGGCCTATGGTTGCCCGGCCGTGCCCGTCGCAACAAATCTCGGGCTCAGATGGCCGCAGCAAAGTTGGCGCCTCACCCCGGGCGAAGCGGTGATCGAGTTTCTAGAACCGATCGCCCAAGGGCTCGACAAGGAAACATTCATGAACCGGCTTGAAGCGGCGATCGAAACGCGCTCCATTGAGCTGCTTGGCGACGAGCGCCCCGTCGGCGTGGAAATCGGCGCGCTTTTACCCGATCCGGGGAAACAGACCAGTTGACAATGAGTGACACAGTAAAGACCGAGACAGGGCCGCTGTTTTTTCAACGGCGCTTCTGGCCCATGTGGACCGCGCTTTCTTTCGGTACCTTCGCCGACAATACGCTGCGCCAGGCGCTCCTGATCGGCATTCCGGCCGGGATTATCACGGCGCCATTCTTTGACGACGCGGACAATGCCCTGCCCTTTATCGGCGCGCTGTTGCCGATCTCGATCCTGATCTTTTCCTCCGTCTCCGGACAGCTTGCCGACAAATACGAAACCTCCATGATGTTTCGTCGCACCAAACTTTCCGAAGTCATCTTGATGGCCATCGCGGCCATCGCTTTTGCCGGCGGGATTGGCTGGCTCTCTATCGCCATGTTGTTCGCCATGGGCGCGCAATCGGCGTTCTTCTCGCCAGTGCGCGTCGGCGCCATGCCGAAATACCTCGCCGCCAATGAACTCGTGCGCGGCAACGGACTGTGCAACGCCGGGCTGTTCACATTCATCCTGCTTGGATATATGGCGGGCAGCGTACTGATTATCCAGGAACGCGGCGGCGCAATGGTCGGCGGCGTGCTGATCGGCGCCTCGCTGACCGGGTTTCTTGCGTCTTTGCGCGCGCCCTTTGCCGCCGCCAATTCCCCGGAACTGCGCTTGAGCATCAACGCCCCGGCGCAAACCGCCGCCATGTTCCGCTTCGTGTTCACCTCGCGCGGCGTCGCCCCGCCCCTGCTTGGCGTCGGCGTGTTCTATCTTCTCTCAACCGCCGTTACGGTAGCGATCCCGCTTTACGGGCGCGACGCGCTGCATGCGACGCCGCTGGTGTGGGGGGCGCTTAACGGATTTTTCGCTATCGGCATGGGGATCGGCGCTGTCGCCGCCGCCAATATGGCGAAGTCGCGCTCGGGGCTCGGCGCCTCGACCTGCGCCATCGCCGCTGCGGGCGTTTCCTGCTTCTCGATCTATTTTCTGACGCCGTTGGCGGCGGGCAGCCAGGATGCGCCCATCGGTCTCGTCGCTTTATTGTCGACCGTCCCGGGGGCTTCTCTGGTCGGCCTCCTCATTGTTACAAGCGCCTTTGCGGGCGTATACATCGCGCCCCTGCAAGCCGCGGTGCAACGGCGCGCGCCAAAGCCGGTTCGCGCGCGGATCATGGCCGCCGGCGCCTTTTCAAACGCCACCTTCGCCATTCCCGGCTCATTGTCCCTGCTGGCGATCACCGCCACCGGCGCCGACCCGCGCCTCGCCTTTGTCGCCGTAGGGGCGGTTATGTTGGTGATCGCGGCCGTTATGGCTTACCGCCGCCGGATTTTGCCGGATGGCCTATATGACGAGATGCTGAAAGCAGATTGAGGCCCCGGCTATCGCCGGGGAAAGCGCCATGCTATTTGGTCTGCCTTAACGATAGAACATTGTGACATCACGGTATTTTCGCCCAACCAGGACGGTCTGCGTAGGAAATGAGGGCGCGTTTTCAGACAAGTTAACGCGCCAGCAAGGACAAGGCGCTATTTTTCCCGGGATATGGAACTGACTTTCGCGATCATTGCTACATGCCTGGTGTTCGGACTGGTCGCCGCCATCGCCTCCGCGCGGCCGAACCTGATCCCGGAAATCGGCGCAAGCCTGCGAAGGTCTGAAACCATCCGCAAATTCTCGCCGCGCAACACGCTTTTCATCATCGGCGCGCATGCCGCTCATCCGGCCTGCAAAATGCAGCGGCGTTTGCTGAAGCCGGCCATCGCGGCGCTAATCCGCAATGACGTCAAGGTCATGGAAGTTTATGGCGATGACCAGCCGCGCCAGAATGGCGAGGAAATGGACTGGCTCGACCCAGCGTTGCTGCGCCATGCGCTCGGCGCGGAAGACGGGTTTTTCGTGATTTACGTGGATGACGAAGGCAAAACGCTGTTTCGTTCGGAAGCGCCAATGGTGACAGCCGATATTTTGAGCCGCGCCCAGCTCGACATTGCAACGCCGCGCCGCGGGCGGCGACGCCAGAACCCCGTTCTCAACCGCCTGCGCGCGGCTTAACGCGGCCCTGCGGCGTTTCGATCTGCGCCATTGCGCGCTTATGCGCGCCCAATCGAATGATAGGCAATGCCCGCTTCGGCCATTTCCGCCGGCCGGTAAATATTCCGTAGATCAATCATTATCGGCGCATTTAGCAGTGCTTTGACGCGATCCATATCAAGCGCCCGGAACTCATCCCATTCGGTAATGATGGCCACGGCGTCGGCGCCGTCAAGCGTCTGGTACGGGCCTTCGGCATATTCGACATTTTCCAGCAGGTCTTGCGCCTCTTTCATGCCGGCCGGATCGAATGCGCGAACCTTTGCGCCGACCGCCTGCAACGCCGGAATGATATCGAGCGACGGCGCGTCCCGCATATCGTCCGTATTCGGCTTGAATGTCAGCCCGAGCACGGCGATAGTCTTGCCGCTTACATCGCCGCCGCAGGCGTTGATGATACGCTCCGCCATCTTTTTCTTGCGTGCCGCATTGATCTCGACCACCGCTTCGACGATCCGCGTCGGCGATTCATGGACCTGCGCCGTACGGACCAGCGCCAGCGTGTCTTTCGGGAAGCACGAACCGCCATAGCCCGGCCCCGCATGCAGGAATTTTGACCCGATCCGCCCGTCCAATCCGATGCCGCGAGCGACTTCCTGAACATTGGCGCCGACCTTTTCGCAAATGTCGGCCATCTCGTTGATGAAGGTGATCTTGGTCGCCAGGAAAGCGTTCGCGGCGTATTTGATCAGCTCCGACGTCGAGCGATTGGTGAAGACGATCGGCGTTTCGTTGAGATAAAGCGGGCGATAAAGTTCACGCATCACTTTTTGCGCACGCTCGTCCTCCGCCCCGACGATTACCCTGTCGGGGTGCTTGAAATCATTGATGGCGGCGCCTTCGCGCAGGAACTCAGGATTTGAAACGACGGAAAACTCCGCATCCGGACGGGTCTTGCGGATGATCTCCTCGACTTCCGTTCCCGTGCCGACCGGCACCGTCGACTTGGTGACGACCACCGTGTAGCCGTTCATTACCGAGGCGATTTCTTCGGCGGCCTTGTAGACGTAAGACAAATCCGCAAAACCGTCGCCGCGCCGCGACGGCGTGCCGACCGCGATAAAAACCGCGTCAGCGTTCGGCGTCGATGCGGCAAGATCGAGACTGAAGGAAAGCCGGCCCGCCTTGACGTTTTCAGCCACCAGCGCTTCGAGCCCCGGCTCGTAAATCGGGATTTCGCCTGCTTCCAGCTTCTCGATTTTCGACCGGTCCTTGTCGACGCAAACGACTTCGTGGCCAAAGTCAGCGAAACAGGCCCCTGAAACGAGCCCCACATAGCCGGTGCCGATCATTGTTACGCGCATGAGACGATCCCAGGATTGCGGCGGCGCAAGGAGCGTCCCGGGCGCCGCCTTTCGAAGTCATTTCGCGTCTTAGACGGCGTTCTTGGGAAAGACCACCGCCCGGACGGTCAAAATCAGGATTTTAATATCGAACCACAAGGACCAATTGTCGATATAGGCGAGGTCATAGCGGACCCGGCCGGCCATTTGCTCGCGTTCGGAGGTCTCGCCCCTATATCCGTTGACCTGCGCCCAGCCGGTCAGTCCCGGCTTGACCTTGTGACGGCCCGAATAATTCTCGATCATGCGGGCATATTGGTGATTATGGGCGAGCGCATGCGGGCGCGGGCCCACCAGAGACATTTCGCCCCGGATCACGTTGAAAAGCTGGGGCAGTTCATCAAGGCTATAGCGGCGCAAAAAGCGCCCGATCGGCGTGATCCGCGCATCGCCGGTCTTTGCCTGTTCAATGACAGCGCCGTCATCGGCCGCGGTCATCGTACGGAATTTGTACACTTTAAAGACTGCATTGTTGAACCCGTGCCGCTGCTGGGCGAACAGGATCGGCCCTTTGCCCTGGAGCTTGAGGGCGAGCGCGATCAACGCCATGACCGGCGCAAAAACAATCAGCGCGCTGATGCCGAACACATAATCTTCAACCGTTTTGGCGACCCCGCCCCAGCCCTCAAGCGGCCGGCGATAAAGAGACAAAACCCGGACCCCGCCGACATCGGCGATCGCGCCGCCAAGATGATCGAGCCAATGAATGTTCGGGCAGATGGCGATCGACACCGGTAAGATGGAAAGACGGCGGATCAAGCCCGACATGTCTTCCGGCGCCGTTCGCGGGGCGGCGATGACAATGTCGTCAACCTCGCCATTGCGCGCCGCTTTCGCAAGATCGTCAAGGCCGCCTTTCGCATGGGCGTATTGCGCGTCGCGCGGGTCTTCCAATCCGCATTTATAGACCCCGACCACCGAGATGCCCTGCGGGGATGCAACCGCGCGTTCGGCGAATTTCAGCCCCAGCGAAGATGCGCCAACCACCGCGACCCGCCGCGCAAAAACGCCGCCGTCCCGGCTCATACGATGGACGAACGCCGCCGCCGCGACACGCACCGAGATGACGACCGCCAGCGCCGCGCCGCTCCAGGCGAATAGCCATACCCGCGAGTAACTGTCGGAAAGCTTCATGGCAAACGCGAAGGCGAGCAAGCCAAGCACGGTCAGCGCCCAGCGCGCCAGAATAGCGCGCAGCAAACCGTCAAGTCTCGCCAGTTGCTCGAACTCGTAATAACCGTCGCGGCGCATCAGGGTGGAAAAGACAGTCGCCGCGACAATGCCCGCCGTCGCGTAACTCTGGAAATCAAATCCGGCCTGAAACGCGAAACGATGATACAGATAGGCGACGCCGACTGATGTGAAGATCACATTGACGAAGTCAAAAAACTGAACAATGTCGCCGAACAACGCACGCGCCACCGGCGCGCGCCGCCTTACGCCGTCCGCCGAAAACCCATCCGCGCTATGAACGCCGGATTCCGCCATAACAAACTCTCACCCCTACGCTCTAACGCGCCAAGCCCTTCGCCCGCGCCGGTCAAACCGGTCCGATCCTTGAATGACTTGCATGCAAGAATGGGGCTAGAATAGGCCAAAAAAGGCGCATGTGCCATGTCGAAACAGTTTGCAGCGTTCCATGTCAGTTGGCGGGACGCAAAAGTCCGCCCGCTCGGCCTCGTGGCCGATGAACGCGATTATGGCCGCGCGGCGGCGGCTGCGTTGCAATCGCGGCTGAATCAGCTCGCCGATGAAGGCTGGATAATCCAGGAAGTGTTGCCGATGACCGGCCTGACGCCGAAACAGACGGCGGCCTTCACGATCATCGCCTTCCGCTAGGACGCGTCAAAAAAGACGGTTGATTTCTCACCGGAAAGCGTAGCATCCCCTGCGCATGAAATCACATGCTTATACCGACGCCGAGCTGAGCGAAGTCTTGTGTGCGCTGGCGCTAAAAGCCGGCGCCGCCGCGCTTGAAATTTACGCCAGCGACTTTGAAGCCGAAACCAAAGACGACGCCTCCCCGGTGACCGAGGCGGACCGCCTTGGCGAAGAGATCATCCTCGCCGGCCTTGCGGAATTTGCACCGCACATTCCTGTCCTGGCGGAGGAAAGCACGTCGGAAGGCGGCGCGCCGGCCGAACTTGGCGAACGCTTCTTTCTGGTAGATCCGCTCGACGGCACACGAGAATTTGTCAACCGCACGGGCGAGTTCACCGTCAACATTGCGCTGATCGAAAATGGCCGGCCGGTATTTGGCGTCGTCTATGCGCCGGCCTCGAACCTGCTTTATGCCGGCGGTCCGGACGGCGCCTGGAAAGCGCCTGTCGGTGAGGACGGCGCCTTGGGCGCGCGCGAAACGATCACCGCGCGCATGACGCCCGAAAGCGGCCTCATTGCGGTCGCAAGCCGATCGCACCGGTCGGCGCAAACCGATGATTTTCTCAATACGCTGGATGTCGCCGACTTTACGGCCGCCGGATCATCATTGAAATTCTGCCTCCTGGCGGAAGGCAAAGCGGATATTTATCCGCGCTTCGGCCGCACCATGGAATGGGATACCGGCGCCGGTCAGGCCGTGCTCGAAGCCGCGGGCGGGCGCGTTGTCGCTTTCCCGAGCGACGAACCATTGGCCTACGGAAAAAAATCGCGCGGTTACGACAACCCGCATTTCATCGCCTGGGGCCGGCGCTAGCGGTACATTCCCGTTTCGTCGCCCTCTTGATTGAGGCTCGCCGGCGCGCTGATGTCGCGGCGCATCCAGATATCCCACAATGGCGTGCGCTCCACCATCTTGAACTGCGTAAATAGCAGCGCTTCGGCACGGCCTTTCGCCTCGACGCTTTTGGCGTCCATTTCAAGACGCGGAACGAAAACGATATTCGCCGCGCTCGCCGCAGCCGGACCGTCGGCGCGGCAATCGCGTTTTTTCGCCAAAACGCATGCGGTGTCGGCCGCCGTCAGGATCGCCACGTCATAGCCTTGCTCGGCCATGGTCCGCGCGCGTCCCGCCGCCTCCAGCAACATCGCGGACTGATCAACCGGCGCGAGGGCCAATAGCTCACGCGCCTCGGGTGTTGAAAACCGCCCCTCCTCGATCCATTTCGCAATGGTCGGCCCGCCCGGCTGCACCAGCGCGAGTTCGGCGCGAATATCCGCGGGCGCGTCTTTCGCCGCCGCATATTGCAGCGAAAACTGACCGGTCGCCTGCACCGCAATGGCCCCAGTCCAGAATAACGTTACGCCCGCCGCCGTCAGCGCCGTTGCAACACTGGCACGATCATGACCGCTGAACAGCCCGTCATAGAACGGCGATGCAACGGAAAAGCAGGCGAGCCCCGCGGCCAAGGCGAATACCGGCAGCGCATTGGCGCCGGCAAGGCGCGCCGCGATCAGCCCAACAAGCACCAACCCCAACGCCGCCGCGCCGTTACACCGATGCGCCCGGCCGCCGAAAATCAGGGCCGAGAAGATGACCAGAAGCGCGCCATGAGCGCCGCCGCTCAGCGCCAACGCCGCCTCGCCGCCAGCAATGACGGCGTCCCATTTCAGGGCATGCGACGCCGCAAGCGCGCGCGCCGCATTCATGCCCGGGGCAAGAAGTTCGGCGGCAATCGCCAGAATGACAAACAGCGCCAGTGCGCCCGCATAACGCTGAAGCCCGAAACGCCCGGCGACAAACGGACAGGCGGATAAAGCAAGCAGCCCGGCAAACGCATAAACCGGGTTCAGCAGCCACAGCGCCGCGAGGCCGCAGCCACCCAACGCGCCTTCAAAGCGCGCGCGGAATTTGGATTCTTCTGCAGAGA
Organism: uncultured Parvularculaceae bacterium; assembly: GCA_947259375.1. GTDB lineage: Bacteria > Pseudomonadota > Alphaproteobacteria > Caulobacterales > Parvularculaceae > Hyphococcus. Next base: position 84,722 of record CAMYLZ010000018.1, read on the forward strand.
CCGACAAAAGCGACATGGCGGTCACCATTAAAACAGCCAGTCCCAGTTCCGCCGGGCCGGAAAAAGGCGCCGCCGCATAAGCGGACAACCCGGCGACGATCAACACCGTATAAAGGGCCGGAAATCGCGGCGCCGCCAAATAGGCGAAGGGCGCCGCGATCAGAACCGCGCTCATCGCCTTCGCCACGAGATGCACCCGCCCTGGCACATCGGCGAACATATCCGCCGCCGCCAGCAGCAGCACGAATAATGGCGCTTCATGGTTAACCAGCGCGGCTTCGCCCGCCAATACGGCGCGCGCCTCGGCAATCGGCCCGATCATGTTTGCGGTCGGCGAGAGGCTTAACAGCGCCGGCGACAGCGCTGCCGCCGCTGCAAATAAAACCGCAACGGAAAGCGCAATTGCAAACGCCAAACGCGGACCGGACCATGCGAAAATGGCGGCGGCGGCGAGACGCGCGCGCGGCGCGGGAGCGCGCCAAGCATATTCCGGCGCCGTCTCCTTGCGAGAGGAGGTGGACGTATCCATTTGAAACAGCCCTAGCCTTTAAGTGTCCCTGACTGGCGACTGGCGCCGCCGGTCAATGAGATCAGTTGCAAAGGGTTTGCCGTTTTCGCGCGTCGCCGGCGTTTTCTTGATGTCGTGCGGAATTCCGGCTTTGCCTCGGCGGCGCGCCTGCTATGTTCCACCCATGCGAACGCTGCTGCACATGCCTCTCGACCCCGCTTCACGGATGGTGCGGATCATCCTTGCCGAAAAGGGCCTGCCCGCTCATTTCGTCGAAAAGCGCCCGTGGGACGACGATGACGGCGCGCTCGCGGCTGTTAACCCAGCGGGCGCCATACCGGTTCTGCTCGACGAACCGCCGACCGGCGGCGATCTCGCGGTGTGCCCGGCAAGCGCAATTGTCGAATATCTCGAAGACGCTTACCCGAATTCGCCGCTGCTGCCCGCGACCTCCGCCGCGCGAGCGGAAACGCGCCGTCTCATTCAATGGTTCATGGAAAAATTCGATACGGAAGTCTCCGACAACACGCTCCGTGAACGAATAAACAAACGCCTGATGCGGCGCGGCCAGCCCGATTATGAACGACTAAAGGCCGGCGTAGAGGCGCTCTCCTGGCATCTCGATTATGCGGCGTGGCTGCTCGACCAGCGGCATTGGCTTGCCGGCGAACGATACACGGTCGCCGATATCGCCGCGGCCGCACAACTCTCCTGTCTCGATTATATCGATATCGTGCCTTGGGAAAAATTCGCGCCGGTGAAAGACTGGTATGCGCGCATGAAGTCACGCCCAAGCTTCCGGCCGGTCCTGCGGGATCGAATGGATGGCGTGCCGCCCCCGTCGCATTATGACGATCCGGATTTTTGATCATGCAGATTCAATCCGACCCAAAAAATCGCATTCGGGAAGCGGCGGCGGAAATTGGGTTCGATGCGGTCGGCTTTGCTGACGCAAACTTGCCTGATGCGATCCGCGACCGTTTTACGCGCTTTCTGGAGCTCGCCCGCCACGGAACCATGGGCTGGCTCGAAAATCGCGCCGAGCAGCGCGTCCATCCCAACGGCCTTTGGCCGGATGCGCGAAGCGTCATCATGCTGGGCATGAATTACGGACCCGATACGGACCCGATGCGGGCGCTTGAAGCGAAATCAAACGGCGTGATTTCCGTCTATGCGCGCAATCGCGATTATCATGATGTCGTCAAGAAGCGGCTGAAACGTCTCGCACGGCAAGTCGTCGAAGAACACGGCTGCGAGGTCAAGGTATTCGTCGATACCGCGCCGGTTATGGAAAAACCGATCGCGGCGCGCGCAGGCCTCGGCTGGCAGGGCAAGCATACCAATCTGGTTTCGCGCCGGCACGGCTCCTGGCTATTTCTTGGAGCGATTTTTACAACACTTTCCCTCACCCCCGATGAAGCGGAGCGCGACCATTGTGGTTCCTGCCGAAACTGTCTTGAGGTTTGCCCGACAAGCGCTTTCCCGGCGCCCTATCAGCTCGATGCGCGCCGGTGCATCTCCTATCTGACGATTGAGCATCCCGGCCCGGTTCCACAAGAGTTTCGCAAGGCCATGGGCAATCGAATTTACGGATGCGACGATTGTCTTGCGGTTTGTCCTTGGAACAAGTTTGCGGCCGAAGCCCGCGAAGCGGCGTTTCACGCGCGCGATGAATTGCGCACGCCGACGCTTGAAGATCTCGCAGCGCTTGACGACGCCGCGTTCCGCAAGCTTTTTTCCGGCTCCCCCGTAAAGCGCACCGGTCGCAATCGATTTGTGCGAAATGTATTAATCGCCATTGGCAACTCCGGCGATGCAGCACTTGTTCCTCGTGCGGAGGCTTTGCTTGAAGACGAAAGCCCTATTGTGCGCGGCGCCGCCATTTGGGCGCTGTCCCGGCTTTCGCCAGACCGCGCAGCGCGGGCCCGAAACAGCCTGGCTTCCTGCGAAACTGACAAGGGCGTTATCGCCGAATGGTCGGCGGCAGGCGATTAAGCCTCCACTGTCACGGTCACGGTTGTCTTGTCGAAATTGCCGTGATCGTCTTCGACCCAGTAAGCAAACGTATCCACGCCGGTAAAACCCGGATCCGCGATATAGCGCACGGTGCCGTCGTCATTGACCGAAACGATCCCGTGATTGGCAGGGTCGAGACCGTCAATACGCAATTCATCGCCATCCGGATCATAATCATTTGCCAGGACATCAATATCCACTTGCTCGCCGCTGCCGACGTTCGCAAAATCATCACGGCCCACTGGCGCGAGGCTGTTCAAGTCCAGAACTCCATGATATTCCGGCTCGACATCAAGATCGGAAAAATTCCGCTCCCACTCGACGAATACGCCGACTTTCTGCACCTCCCCGGTGGCGCGATCGGCGTAATACTGATCGATGATCGTGACCTGTCGCCCATCCGGCAAGGTCCAATAGCCTTCTTCTTCCAGCGCATTGCGGATCGTGAAATAGTCGTGGCGGTTCGGATCCCATGTCGGGGAAACGATCGCCGCGCCGACAGAGTCGGTTTTCGTTCCTGTCAGATCCAGGAAATTACCGGCGCCAGGCAATGGCGTCACCGGAATATTGTCAATGTCGGAATCAAATAGCAGGCGGCCTGTTACAAGCTGATCCGCGGTAAGGAACAGATCGCCGGCGCCAGCGCTGAGATTGCCGAAATCCGTATCCGCGCCGTCGACATTGACGTCGATAAAGACATATCCCCAATCACCATCAAACGGATGGTTGAGATTGGTCTCCTGCTTGGATGCATAAACGCCAGTCGGGAAGCCCGAAATAGCGGCGCCGTTGATCGTATTGTCGATGGAGTTCGGGCCGAACTCAATGCCGCGCCAGGGCGCACGCGCGCCGCTCGACTGGTCCGTCGCAATGAGGTCAATATCGCGCAACGTATAATGCGCCGTATATTGCAGATGAATGCCGGTGCGCACTTCCCAGCCGGTGAAATCTTCAATGACGGAACGAACATCATGAGCTTGTTCGGACCCTCCCTTGATCACCTCAAGGCCGATACCCACCGCAATAGCTTCATTACCGTAAAACTGGGTAATTGCTGGATAATTGACGATTGCCTCATCCACATAGCGTAACGACTCGGAAAAATCTGCGGTCGCCGGGTCGACAGGAATCACGCCCCCGCCGCGGGACATATAAACAAATCCGTGTCCGCCGGGTACGCCGGCGGCGACATTGTCCACAGCATCGACAAGGCGGCCCTGAAACCAGAACCCCGCACCGGTGCGCCCAAGGTCGAATGCGGAAACGTCCTCATGCCACTTGGCGCCGCCGCCATTACCGATCGACTTGATCGCAATATTATGGGTCCAACGACCCGTCTCATTTCCTGTTTCCGCAACAAACGCCGCGCCATAAACATCGTAAGCAGCATTATCGGCGAGCACCGCATTCGAGTCATGGTGCACATATCCCCAACCGGGCGATCCCCACACTGCGTTGCCGACAAGATAGGCCGGATCATCGATATCGGAGACGCCGGCGCGATGGATATGAAGAGAGTAACGGCCCTTCACATTGGAATCGCTCTGGATGTTCTCAATGTCGCCAGCGTCGAATGCCCGCTCTGATTTGTCCGTCCGGCCAAGCTCGGTGAACTCCGCGTAACGCACATCGATGTCATCTGAATGCATGAACATCACATGCCCACGCTGGTGAACGGGAACCGCATCTCCATTCTCCGTCTCGAACACCACATTGCGCGAATAATTCGCCACATAGGCCTTCAAGTCAGCGCGCGGCGCCTCGTGGTCGAATTGCAACGGCCGATCGAAATGAATGACATTGCCTTCGATACGCGTGATGATCAGCTCCTCATCTTCTGTTTGATCATCGCGCGGCACGGTCGGCGCCACCTCTTCCGAATGCGTCAAATTCGTGCCGGTCAGGACAAGCCTGTCGCCGACTTGCCAGCCTTCAGGCGGATTTTCGAGGGTCAATGTCGTATCGCCCGCCATCGGGTCAAGCGCGACTTTCAAAAAGGAATCCTTCTTGGCGCCGTGAATTTCCGTTGCGCCGTGGCTAATGACGCCGCGCGAAAGCAGCATTGGATCCCATGCAACATCGATCGGCCCGTTATCCGCGATCTGGATTACCGCCTGCACATTGGCGGCGACCGGGTTCTCCGCCGTGCCGATCGTCAAACGCCCGCTTGGCGCGACCAGCAAGGTATCGACTTCCATGAAAGTATCGACGTCGGTTGCAAAATCGAGCGCCCCATCAACGCGCACGGTGAACAAAGAGACCGGGCTTTCGCCGTCATAGGCGACCTCAACGCCATGGGAGATAACCACTTTCGCGCCTTCGCCAGGCACCTCTCCGTTGGCCCATGTCGCTGGGTCAAACCATGAACCGCTATTGACAGCGACATGCGTCGCTTCTTCGACGGGGGCGAGATTAAGCGCCGCAATATGCTCTGACGCTTTTGCTGGGTCATCGGGGTGCGGAGCGCCATCATTGTGGCCGCCATGACCGCCCGTTCCATCCGGCTGATCTTCCGAACCGCCATTATGCCCGTCCGCGCCGCTATCGCCTCCGCCATCCGCGGCGACGTCAATTTCAACAACGGCGTCGCTGAGATTGCCGTCGCTGTCGCGGACTTCGTAACGAAATGTTGCGACGCCCTCAAAACCTTCCTCCGGCGCGAAATGAATGACGCCGTCATGCAGCATCACCGTGCCGTTAACGGCGTCGAACACTCGGACCAATTCAAGGGTCGTATCCGGCGCATGCGTATCATTGGCAAGCAGGTCTTCCGCCGCAATCTGAATGCCGGCGCCGGATTGGGTTGAAAAGTTCCCGTCATCTTCCGCCATAAGCGTCGATGGCGGCGGCGTCCCCGGCCCGTCAGATTCTCCGCCGGCGGCGCCGCCAGACGCCCCGCCATCAGAGGCGCCGCCTGAGCCTGAGCCGGCCCCGTCATCCGGTCCGCCAGGCGGGTCAATGCCGTCATTGGCTGTCGGGCCGCCCTTGCTGCTGAGCGTGAAGCAACCTTCCACCGCCAGAAGCGGCGCAATCATGCTGGCTTGGGAAAGGCGTTTCTTGACTTTTGGGCGGCGCGCGCGGCGGCCTTGTGCCGGGGTTGATAACAACCCCGCCTCGGACGCCTCCAGAATGTCGCGAAGATCGAAAGATGAATAACGCTTAGCCGCATCAAAATCAGAACTCATAACATTCCCGTACGCTACGCCTTACAACCTGTCCCCACTCAGGGGAGCCAAGGCACTCTAGGCAATTACGAGAAATGCAAAATTGAACGTCTTGTTAGAATTGTCGCTAGATTGGGGAAACGACGCGATTTTTCACAAACCTTACGCGCTATTAATGGCCCCCGATGGCGCTATTGTCGGCGCCGCTCCCTGCCGGGTTAACGAAGCGTTGCCGCGTCTTGACCGGATTCGGTTTCGGTTGATGCGGCGCGCCCCATGCCAAACAGATTGGCCTGCGCAATGCCGCGTTCGACGAAACGCGCTCGATCAGCCTCCGGCGCCCAGCCCAGAACCTGTTTGGCGGCGGCATTGTCGAAGGGCGAGCGCTGCGCACGCGAACTCCAGTCGCGAAAACTTGGGCGCGTGAGCCCGGGCTTCCTCGCAATCAGGCGTTTCAGCCAGTATTTCACCATATCGACAACGAAATAGGTCCAGACCGGCGTCGGGCCTGTGCGCATGCGAACGCCGCAGGCGCGGCTGACTTCATCAAAATAATCGCGCGCGGACAGCATCGGCTCGCCAATGAGGTTGAATGACCGGCCGAGCGCCTCCGGCTTGTCCATCGCCAGCACCAGGCCGGCGGCGACATCATCGACCAGCACGAACGGCATGAAATTGCGCCCATCGCCCCAAAGTTTGCAGGCGGTCGCGCCGCGCCACATGGCAATCCCCCAATGCTGCAAGGGACCGCCCTTTCCGATAACGATACCCGGGCGCGCAATCACCAAAGACAAGTCACGCGCTCTTTGCAATGCCAGTAATTCCTCCTCACACGCCGCTTTGGAGCGCGCATAAAGATTGCGGCGTTCGAGGTCTTCATCAAACGGGGTTTGCTCCGTAATCGTCCTATCAGCGTTCGATGCATCATATGAATCGATCGTGCCGGTATAAACCAGCCGTTTCACTCCCGCCGCCAGGCACGCCTCGCCAATTCGGCGCGTTACCGCGACGTCGTTCTCGAGATATCCCTGCCAGCTTGACTCACTCGCGCGCGCCAGGTGGAAAACGCCGTCAGCACCCGCCATCGCCGCCCTCAAGTCTTCATCAGACTTCAAATCGCCGCTTATGACCGATACCCGGCCATCCTGACGGGCGAGGCCGCCGCCTGCGCCGCGCGAGAAGACACGCACATGATATCCTTGGTCAAACAAGGCGCGACACAAAGCTCTTCCAATAAAACCTGTGCCGCCAATCACCAGCATCGTCTTGCCATTGGCTTCCGGCGGGGGCGTTTGGGCATCGCGCTTCGGCGCGAATTTCGAACCCGCATCCCCAACCGCCCGTTCGATCATTGCCGTAGCGCTTGCGGCAAGCCCCGCAGACAACCGCCCGTCAATGTCAGCGCCGTCATGCATGGAACGATAAAAACCATCTACCGCGCGCTGTATCGATAGCCCGTAAGGCGCGTGCGCATTCAGCGATGTCAGTTGGCGAAACGCATTACCGGCGCCGGCGCTGAACGCCTGCCGCGCCGTCGACAATTGGCGAAGCAGCGGGCCGACGACAATATCGCCCATGGGCGCCGTCTCGCGCCGGTATGTATCCTCTGCAAAATCGTAATGCGCCACCGCGCCAAGCCCGCGTATGCGCAAGGACCGATGATCGCACCCCTCAACCAGCGACAGATTTAGATTCACCGACGTATGGCCCGCGCGGCCCGTAATGCGCCAACCTTGATAGTGGGTGACCCCGCCGGGAATTTCGATGGGATTGCGCAAATCGACGCTAATGTCATCCAACGGTCCGAGAATATCCGCGACAAAAGCAAACAAATGCGGCCCAAGTTCGAATAGGAGGTTTTGCGGCTGGCGCAGCATCCACAGGCTGAAGGGGCCGGAACGCAGCGGCGCCAGCGGAAACTGCCAATTCGCTTCGAATGTATCGATCGGGCCGATAATCCCGCTCGCGATATCAGCCTTGAGCCGATCATAGGAAGGCAGCATCAGAAAATTATGATTGACGCCGAGATGCGCGCCCTTCGCGTTGCTGAGCGCATCAAGCCGCTGACAATCCTCAACATTCAAGGCAAACGGTTTTTCAACAAAAGCCGCGATACCGGCCTTCAGGATTTTTTCCGCTGCTTCCGCATGAATATGCGGCGGTGTTAAAACATGAACGCTGTCTGCGACGCCCGCATCGAGCATTTCATCGAGCGACGTAAACACGCGCGCCGCGCCGCAACGTCCGGCAAGCGCGTCGGCTGCATTGCGGGAAAGGTCGCAAACAGCGCTGATTTCAACGCCGGGCGTGCGCTTTAACGCGCCAGCATGCCAATCGGCGATGTACCCGGCGCCCAGAAGCGCGACTCTTGTTGCTGCTTTGCTCATTTGTACTCGACGATCTCAACCTTTGCGCCCGTCAGCATTCGCCAGCGGTGTTTCAGGATGCCAATCAGGTTTGGAAATTTCGCTAACGTCAAAAACGCTGCGCCCAGGCTTGCATGACGCGGCGCTTCTCCCCGGCGGATCAGCCCTTGCCGGGTGCGCAGAAACGATGCCGGATACAGGCCCAGCAATAAAAAGCTCAAGCCATTCGATAATGGCGCGCCGACAAGCGCCGCCGCTGGCAGGGCGAGCCCCCAGCCCCAAGCGCGCCGGCGCTCGGCGCGGAAATAATCACGATGCAAATCGCCGAGCTGCGCAAAAGCGCAGCCGGCCCGAACCATCCGCCGCCACCATTGCCCGAATTCATGCATATCCGCATCGTGAAAACACATGTCGCGATCGATCCGCACGATGCGCGCGCCATTGGCGCGAATGCGAATGCAAAAATCATCATCCTCCGCGGCGATAATATTGTCGCGAAACCCTTCAACGCCGCGAAAGGCGTATGCCCGGACCATAAAAATTCCGCCGCATGCATTTATATCGCCAGCCGGGCCGCGCCATTCAATTTCACACAAGCGGTTATAAATGCTCGCATCGGGGAGCCGCTCGCGGCAACGGCCGGTGACAACGCCAATTGTTTCGTCATGGCTGAGCGTCGCAGCGGCGGTTTCAATGAAACCATCTATAAGCGCACAATCGCCGTCGATAAACATAACATAATCGGTATCGGGCCAGCGCGCTTCCAGCGCACGGAACCCGGCATTGCGCGCCCGCGCCGCTGTAAAACCGTTTGCTTCTTCAAGCGAGACGACAAGCGCGCCGTGTTCTTCCGCATAAGGAACGCTTTCATCGACAGAACCGGAATCCACATATACGATCCGCTCGCCAGCGCCTTTCAACGACGCCAGGCATTGTTTGAAGCGTTCGCCCTCGTTCCGCCCTATGGCGACAAAGCCAATTGTTCGTTTCAGGTCATTCACGGGCGCGGCTCCGCATCGTCGCCGCGCGTCGGCGTCCACTGCTTGACGCTGTCGCGCCCCGCCTTGCCGAATACTTTCGCTTTCGCTGCGATGAACTGAATGCCTCCGCCAATCGCCGACGGCGGCAGGGCGTCGCGCCCATACGCAACCCAGCCGATGAATAAAGCAAGGCCGGTCAAAACAAGCGCCGAAATTCCAAGCGAGAACGCGCCGAAAAACCCTGTCGCCAGCCAGGTCGCGCAACCGAGCCCCGCCACGGCTCCAAGCATGGCGATAAACAAAGTCAGCGGCGGGATCATAAGGTCCGCCGCCGCGCCGATTAACCGCCAATTCCGTTGCTCAATCCCCTGCCTGATCAAGGCCATGAACGACCGTGCGGCAAAGCGAACCGACCCGAGCGACCAACGCGCCGCCTGGCGGGTCATCGCCGCTTCTCCGGTCGGAAACAGGCTCGTCACGGCCGCATCTTGCGCCAGCATCGGCGCCGCGCCGGCGCGCACCAGTTGCAAGGACAGCGCGAGGTCTTCGACAATCTCGCCGGATCCGACCTTCGCATGCTCAACCGTTCGCCACGGCGCAGCAAAACCGGACCCGGTAAAACGGGTCACGTCGAATATTCGCTGCAATCCGCTCATGCGCACTTTATTGATGAACAGCCAGGCGAACTCCGCCGCCTGCCACCGCGGCCCGGCGCCGGCAGGCGCCTTCATCAGGTAAAGCGCTTGCACAGGACGGCCTTCCTGCGCGGCAAGGCCAGCGACCTTTTGCAAGGCGCCGTCATCAAACAGACAATCAGCATCTGCGAAGACGATGATCGCCGGCGGCGCCGCGCGCAACGCATCGATGGCGAATTGCAGCGCATATCCCTTGCCGCGTGCTTCCGGCGCATTGCGCACCAGCACTTCAGCGCCATGCCGCAGGGCGGTTTCCGCAGTTTCATCAGTGCAATTATCCGCAACCACAATCAAACGGTCGCGATCACGCAATTGAGCGCGAATATTATCGAGCGTCGGCGCAATGGTTCCCGCCTCGTTATGCGCCGGCACGACGATGGCAATCGGCCCGGCGCCGTCCGCCGCTGGTCGGAGCGTCACAGGCGCAAGCGCGGCGATCGCCTCGGCAAACAGGAGCCCTGCCAATGCGAGGCCCGCCATCGCAAGCCCTGTCGAGGTGATAATCAAAAATACGGACATGGGTGCTTGCCGTTCAGGGGCGGCTTGCGCCAAACCAATAACGCATTGCGCCGAGCAACTCGGGAAATTTTCCAAAAACAGAATAGAATCCGCGCCGCCAGGAAGCTGGCCGGAAAACGCCGCGGCGAAACACGCTGGCGAAAAACAGCAGCAAGTAAACAGCGAGCCCGGCGGCGACAACGCCGCCAGCCGCCACCGCCGCCGGCGTCAGCGGCGCGACCAGCGAGGCGGCAAACGCCGCTCCGCCGGCGAGCAGCGCCACGCCGAGCGGAAATACGCCGCCCCAGAAAACAGCGCGAAATGTCGGCGCAGCCCCATATCGCTCGGGCGGGCCGCCATGCAAGGAAACCGCATAAGCGTTGTCGAACCCACGCCTCCGACAGGCGCGCCACCAACGTCCGACCGTCGGCCTTTGTTTTTCATATATCGCCATATCGGCTTCAAGCCGCCAGATATGCGCGCCGCGCCGGCGCTGGCGAATGCACAGATCCTCAAGATCGCACGACATCAAATCGCCACGAAAGCCGCCAGCCGCTTCGAACGACGCGGCGCGCACCAAAGCCGCGCCGCTCGCAGTCATGACGATTTCTCCGGGCTCGCCCAGCACTTTGGCGTCCTTGATGGATGAAAATTCCACCTTGTCGCCTGCGCCGCCGATGATCGCACCTTCAACCATTGCGACTTCCGGACGCCGTTCGAGAAACCTCTCCGCTGTCGGCAGCCAGTCCGGATCGATGGCCGCGCCAGCCTCAATCAACTGAACATAATCGAGGCGCGAAGCCAGCCGTTTCAATTGCCGATAGCCGGCGTTGCGCGCCCGCCCGCCGGTTTGAAACGGTTTTCCATTATTTTCGACAACTACAGCGCCTGCATTGCGGGCTTGCGAAAGCGCTTCGGGCATTTCAGCAAGCGGCGCAAAAATAATCGTCCGCCCCTCACGGGCCACGGAGCGGATGGTCGCCTCGGGCGAGATTTCAGGATCTGCGCTGGTAATAACGACGCCCGTCGCCACCGCCGGCGCTGCGGCTGGCGTCTCCGATTCCCTTGACGGCGCCGGCGCCGGATCAGCCAGATCGACCGTCGCCGTCATGCTCACCGCCGCGGATGGCGCAAATTGATCAGGGGGCGATTTTTCATCCTGCGGCGGCGGCCCAACCATAGCGCGATCATGCGGGGTTGCCCTGAGGTCTGAAAAGCCGGACGCCGCAGCGTGCGACGCCTCTTGCGGGTCAAGCTGGTCGCTCAGCCGGGCGCCGCCGTTTGCAAACGCATCCGGCCCTGCTTCTTCGTCCGCCGGGATTGGTCTTGCGCCGCCCTCATCCGACGCGATCCCGAAAACCCCGTAAGTCAGCTTGTCGCGAACGACATTGCGCACCGTTTCCACACCGACGACGCGATCCTCGGCGGAAAATGCGTATACCAGCGCAGTGTCCGCGATGATGTTGATCACCCGCGGCACGCCGCGTGACTGCTCAGCAATCAGATCAATGGCGCGTTCGGTGAAAATTCGCTGATGGCTGCCGGCGATCGACAGCCGTGTTTCGATATAGGCTTGCACCTCGTCACGGCTAAGCGGCGTCAGGTGAAAGTCCGAACCAACCCGCTGGGCGAGTTGTAACAGTTCGGGACGGTTGAGGAGCTCTTTAAGTTGCGGCTGGCCGACCAGTATCAACTGCAGGAGCTGGTCCTTGCCGGCATTGATGTTGGACAAGAGCCGCAATTCCTCAAGCATGTCCATCGATAGGTTTTGCGCTTCGTCGATGATCAGGACAATGCGCTTTCCCTTTGCGTATTCGCTTATGAAGAATGTCTGCAATTGCGAGAACAACCCGACATGACTGTTATCGTCAAATGGCTGGCCGAACGCCATCAGCACCCAACTCAGCAAATTTCCGCGCCCGGCCTGTACGTTGGAAAGCAGCGCGACTGTATGAGTGTCGGACAACTGGTCCAGCAGGCGATGGATGAGCGTGGTCTTGCCGCAGCCGACCTCTCCGGTAATTACGGAAATGCCCGCATGGTTGAGAACGCCGTATTCAAGCATCGCATAGGCGAGCCGATGCGTTCTCCCCCAGTAAAGAAACGACGGGTCCGGTTGGATTGAGAATGGTTTCTCCGAAAGGCCGAAAAACTGCTCATACATGATGTTTTCGCTTCCAATCGGCCCTTGCGCCGTCGCATCCCTTACTGACTATCACGACAAACGCCGCCGACTACATCCGGTCTAGCAGCGCCCGCACGTCATTTTCAAATATGAAGTCCGGGCCGCCAAGCCTCAGCGCCTCTTCAAGGCTTTCGCGGGCCGCTTCCTCGTCGCCGCTGGCGAATTGCGCGGCGCCAAGGTGATATCGCATTTCGGCGCTCTCGCCGACGCCGGCCACCGCCTCGGCAAGATACTCAAGCGCCCGGTCATACTCACCGGAGCGATAATACGCCCAGCCGACCGTGTCGCGATAATAAGGGTTGTCGAGCGTTTCCAGGGTCTTCGCCACCTCAAGAGCGCGCGCGATGCTTGCGGCGTCCAAAAGCAGGTCGGAGGACAGGCTGACGAAATTGTTGGCGATAATACGATCATTGGGACGCTCTTCGATCAGGTCCGAATAAATCGCCAATGCGCCTTGGCGGTCGCCGCGCTGGATCAGGACATCCGCCTTGAAAACCCGCATGGCGCTGTTTTCCGGCGCGGCCTGCAGACCGCGTTCAATCAACGCGGCGGCGTCTTCGAACCGCTCTTCGTCAAGATAATGCCGATAAACAAGCTCATAAGCTTCCGGACGCTCTGGCGCGACATCAATCGCCCGCTCCAGCGTCGCCAGATAGTCGTCATCATTATCGCGAGAATCATGAATGCGCGCCAACAGAAGATAGGCGGGATATTTGTCCGCATCGGAATTAATGATCCGGGTCAACAACGCTTCCGCGTCGTCCAGACGATCCGAGCGCATGTAAGCCGTCACCACTGCGGTCAGCGGCTGGCTTTCAAACGGAATTTTCTCCTCATTCGCTGCAAATGCATCAATAACGCCCTGATAGTCGCCAAGACCGATATAAGCGGCGGATTTGATCCTCGCCGCCAGAGCATCCTGATTGGCGACGTCTTCCAACAAGGCAGCGACTTCTTCCGCGCCGCGCCAGTCCTGCTTGGCAAGGCGAATGGAGGCAAGAAGTTTAAGGTTCTCCGTATCCCCCGGATGCGCCGCCAGCGAGTCCACCAGCACTTCCTCAGCCCGTTCTACATTGCGGCGGCGCAGGAGAAATCTTGAAAAACGCTGTGCGACGCCTGCCGCCCGATTACTCGTCTCGAAGGCTTTCGCCAATTCGGCCTGCGCAAAATTGAGATTGTCCTGTTTTTCGAACGCGGCCGCCATCAGCACCATGGCGTCATATTCATCCGGACTATTGTCCAGCGCCGAGCGAAGATTGACGACCGCCTGGTCATATTGAGCATCATCGATCTGCAATGCCGCCCGCTTGATTAATGCGGCTGTATTGCGCTCATCCGCCGCCAGAATTTCATCAATCAGGGCCCGCGCCTGATCTCGCTCGCCGTCTTTCAGCAACAAGACGGCGATCTTGTTCTTGGCTTGAAATGCAATGTCGAGATTTTCGGATGCCGCAAGGCCGTCAAGAAGCGCGCGAGCGCTTTCGGCATCGTCTTCCTGCACATAAAAATCCGCCAAGGCGAATTGCACTTTGGCATCGTCCGGATTGGCTTGCGCAAACGCCCGCAGCGTCGCTTCCGCCGCTTGAGCGCCTTCGATGCGATTGACGATCCGCACGACATTGAGTTTTGCGTCGAGATTTTCCGGTTCAAGACCGGCGATCGCTTCCAATTGCTCGCGCGCCTGAGCGAGTTCGTCCCTTCGAATGAGCTCTTGTGTAAAAACCCGCCGATAGGCCGGTTCTTCAGGGAAGTTCTCGATAAGTTGCGCGTAAGCGTTCAATATCTCGGTCTCTCGGCCAAGCCGCTGGAGCGCGTGAATGCGCAATAACTGCAAAACCGCGATCTGCGGATTGATCTCAAGCGCCTTGTCGATTTCCGCCAGCGCCCCCTCGAAATCACCGTCTTGCGATTTTTGCGTCGCGAGGACGGTCACGGCCTCCGCGTTCGCCGGGTCTTCGGCCACGACGCCGCGTGCAATCTCAACAGCGCCCGCAGCATCGCCAATCTTCAAAAGCACTGCCGCTTTAAGCGAGCGCGCATCGACATTTTCCGCATCCAGCGCCAGCGCTTTTTCGGCTTTTTCGAGCGCCGATGTTTCATCGCTGCTCACGAGAAAGAGCTTGCCGAGTTTGATCTGCGCGTCGATTTGCGCCGGGTCGAGCCGCGCAACGCTTTGCAAAATCCCGAACATCGCCTTGAAGTCATTGCGCTGTTCAGCAATTTCCGCGAGCCCGACCAGCGACGGGATATGTTCCTCGTCGATCTTCAGGGCGTTTTGAAACTGGATATAGGCTTTCGGCAAATCACCTGCTTCTAGATATTCCGCGCCATCCGTACTGTAACGCTCGACTTTCTGTTCAGGCGAGGCGCACGCGGCGGCCGCCAGCGCCATCGCCGATACAGCCGCAAATCTGAGATAGCCCGCTCGCTTGATCGAACCTTTCCGTTTGCCGATTGTCGTCATCTAATTCTCCACCCTCATTGCGCCGGATGCCCGTGTGCCATCATTAATGCGCCCTTACAATCCTTGCCTTAGCTGGCAACCCGCTCTTTCGCGTCGCTGGCTTGCTGCTCGGCGCTCGCCGCCGCTCCGCAAGCATAATTCATGCTGTTCAACCGTAACACGCGCCGCTGCGCCGGGCTGACCCCCTCCAAGGTGATCCGCTCGGCTCCAATGTGCTTTTCCAGCATCAAAAGCATTCCGAGAAACGCCCGATCAAACCGCGCGCCCGGCGCGAATACCAGCCGCACCGGGCGGTTCGCCGATGCCGCCTGCCGGAACGCGTCGCTCACCGGGGCGAGGCCCCTGCGCAAAAGGCGTCCGGAAAGTTCGATGCGCGATTCCGCAACGCCGAGCATGATGGCGGCGCCGGCCGGCGCCCCAGCGCCGCGACCGGCGCGTCCGAGTTGCGGCGCAACGCGCGTCAAAAACAAACCGGCCAGCGCGATCGCGTCCTCAAAATAACGCCGCCATAGTGACGGCTCTTCCTTGATGCGCCAGGCCCATTCCAGTCCCAAATGCTGCAAGCGCCGCGGCGCGCGCGCGATGCCGCCCGCCGTAAAGTCAATCACCGCGCCAAGATGCGCCGTCACCGGCGCCATCAGTCGTTCGCGATTGCGCTCGATCCAAGCCTGCCCCTTTGCCGCGCCCAAGGCGACAATGACGAAATCCGGCGCCGTTGCATTGATATCGTTAATGACATCTTCTCCGCTCATGCTCTCCACATCGCCATAGCCCGGATTACGCCACCCAACCGCCTGTACGCCGTTTGATTCAGCATTGATCATCTTCGCCGCGGCTTCAGCGGCGCCGTCGCGCCCGCCGAAAAAGAATATTTTAAGCGGATGGCCGACAAAGGCGGGCCGCCGCCGCAACGCTTCGAACAGGTCGGAGCCGGCGACGCGCGTCGAAACCGGTATGCCCAGCAATCGCGCCATTAACACCAGCGGCCCGCCATCAATCAGGCTGAGATCGGCATTCAGGATCCGGCGCCGCTCCTGGCGGTCTCGCGCCGCGCGCACCAGCCAATTTACATTCGGCGTTACAAAAGACAGGCGGGCGCCGGAACGCACCGCAGTATCAATCGCCGCCACCGCCTGATTGATATCGGCCATATCGACCGGCAGTCCCAACAAGCACCATACGTCGCGATCAAAATCATCGCGCCGCAAGGACGCGACGGGACCGCGCAACCTTGTCGTTGCGCCTGAGGCGGCGGACGCCTTGCTATTCGTCATGTCAGGCCGCGGCTCAGCCATATTTGTTTCGACGCCAATTCTCTGGGTTTGTGCATTCGCGGCGTTTCAGTCTGAGACCGGAAACACCGTTAATGAAACCTTGCTGCGATTACCGCAATTCTAACAGCAAAGCTGAGGCCATTTTTATCCTTAACACTCCCTTGGCCGGATTTTATGGAGATTCGAACGCCCAGAGGGCCGGCGCCGCCGCCCCGGCGGCCGGGCGAAACGCGCCATGCACGCGGCCCGCCGTCACGCCTGAGGGAAGTTTTTTCACCGGTCTTTATTGCGAATACGCTTTGACGGATTGATCTACGGCGCCGTTTTTGCTGTCCTGCTACAAAGAATCCGACCGTAACGTCTTTATTTGGGGGGAGCGGACAGCGCCAGCATCCGCAAAAAGTGAATCGAATCTATGACCAGCACGCCACCCGAAAAGGGGCCGCATTCGGGCTCATTCACCAAGCTTCGTCCTGCTTACCTTGTCGGCATGCTGTGCGCGGCGATTCTGTTCGCTTTTTTTGGTGGAATTGAGAATCTTTTCAAACGCTGGGGCGAACAGCAAGAGCTCAGCCATGGTTACTTCCTGCCCGTGATCACCAGCTGGATGCTCTGGTCGCGGCGCCAGGCGCTCACGCAAAGCGTCAGCCGCCCCGAATGGCTCGGCCTTGCCGGCGTCGCAATCGCCGCCATCGTGCTGATCTTGTCAGAACTGACCGTCACATCGCTGATGATCTTCCAACAGCTCGCCATGATCGCGCTGTTTTCGTCGCTGGCGCTGGCGCTTGGCGGTTGGGGTTTGTTCCGGCTGACCCTGCTTCCCGTCGGTTTCCTGCTGTTCATGGTGCCGCCGCCATATTGGGCGATCACGGTACTGTCTCAGCAGTTCCAGCTATGGTCGTCGCAAATCGGCGTTGCGATGATCGAGATGTTCGGCATACCTGTGCTGCTGACCGGAAACATCATCGACCTTGGCGATTACAAATTACAGGTCGCCGAGGCCTGCAGCGGCTTGCGGTATCTATTCCCATTTCTCAGCCTCGGTTTTCTCGCCGCCTATCTCTTCAATGCGCCATTATGGCAGCGCGCGGTCGTTTTTATTTCGACAATTCCGATCACCATTCTCATGAACAGTTTCCGGATCGCCGTTACCGGCATCCTGGTGCAGCAATTCGGCGCCGAACATGCCGAAGGGTTCATTCATCTGTTCGAAGGCTGGGTGGTCTTCCTGTTCTGCTTGGCGCTTCTTTTCGGCCTCATCGCCGCGCTGGCGCGTTTTTCCGGGCGCAAGGATGTCAGCGCGCTACTCACCCTGCCGGAAATCAGCCCGATTAAAGCCGCCCACTCCTGGTCGGCGTCAGTATTCAAGAAATTCGCGCTGGCCTCTATCGCGATCATCGCCGCCGCCGGCGCCTATGTGCATTATGGCATTTCCAATGTCCTGAAAATTCCGGCGCGCGCAGATCTCGCCGCCCTCACTTACGAATTTCCCGGCTGGCGCACCGACATCGCCGAAGTCGACGCGCAAACCCTGGAAGTGCTCGGTGCGGACGATTACCTGATCACCAATATGACCAGCCCTGAGGGCGAGCTGTTCAACCTTTATATCGCCTATATAAACATGCAGCGGCACGGCCATAGCTGGCACTCCCCGCGTCAATGCATTCCCGGCGGCGGATGGCAGATTACGCGTCACGACGTCGTTCCGATCACGCTCGAGACCGGCAGGACGTTCCATTACAACCGCATCATCATCGAGAATCGCGGCCAGCGTCAGCTTCTCTATTACTGGTACGATCAACGCGGGCGGAAAATTGCAAATGAATTCGTGATGAAGTTCATGCTGATCCTTGACGCGGTACGGATCCGACGGACCGACGGCGCCATGATCCGCATCATGACCCCGATTACCACGAACGAGAGCCTTAATGAGGCCGATCAGCGCTTGCTCGGTTATATGCGCGAATTGCAGCCAAAGCTTCCAGCCTATATTCCGCCCGCCGACGCGCCGGCGACCCGGGAATTCGACCCTGGGGCGTAATTTTTGTCAGGCGCGGCCGCCGCCAAGCCAGCCAAGCCAGATATCTGCATATCGCTTGCGGCTGAGCTGCGGCGCCGGCCTGCCAACGACGCCCCGCATCAAGGCGATCAGCCGACCGGCCAGCCACGCAATATTCGCCAGGAATGGTCCGGCCGGCCCGTAAACCTTTCGAAAATAGCGCGCACGCGATCGGTAGTAATAGGCCGGGAGCCGCGCGCCCTCGTCCTGCTTTTCGCTGAGTTTCGTCGAGCCGCCCGCATCGTGGACGAATACGGCGGCCGGCACATAGCGGATTTCAGCGCCGCGCCGGGTCAATCGCCGACAATAATCGCAATCCTCATAATAAAGGAAAAACCCCTCATCCATCGGGCCGGCTCTATCTATCGCTGCGCGCCGGATCATCACCGCAGCGAAACTCACCCATGCCGGATCGGTTGCAACATCGTCGGGAAAAATCGGCGTTTCACCATGCGGCAACAGCCGGGTCACCGGGCCCGTCTGCGCGCCGTCGACAAACTCACTGGCGAGACTGTGACGACGAAACCGGGACACTTGCGGGGCGCCATCGCTGGAGACGATCTTCGGCGTAAAAACACCGGCCGCCGGCGCGGCTTCCGCAGCGGCGAGCAGCGCCTTGAGGGCGCCGGGGCGCACCTCGGCATCGCTGTTCAACAACAACACAAACTCAGAGCGAATGTTTTCAAAACCGATATTGTTGCCAGCCGAAAAGCCCCCATTGCCGGGCGCGGCGACGACTTTCATACGGGCGCGCGCCGGCGCAATCTCACGCCAGGCGCAAAGCCGCTCAAATGAACCGTCGCCGGATGCGTTGTCGACGACGACACAAGCCCCCTCGACTTCCTCCAATTGCCGCGCCAGCGAGGCAAGGCATGCCTCCACGAGAGCCGGCGTGCGGTAATTCACAATCACCACGCCAAGCCTGAAACGGCGATTTTCGTCATATTCGTCTTTCGCCATACGATTTCACTGTTTCATTCTTGCTGCAGTTGCTAAGCTGGTTTTAACGCTTTGATTTAGCACGGCTTGCCCTGATTATAAGAGCCCTGCATGAGCCGCGCCGGCGTTCTGGCGGCGCAATTCTTGCAGCGCCGCTCGCCGATACAGGCATGGCGTGTCCGCCGCGGCGCTAATGGCCGCATGAACTGGGATGAGGCTTCCACAGGCCTCGATGAACAGGACTGAACGAGAATGGGCGAAGAATTCACACTCGAAGACGCGCTGATCATCCTGCAAAGGCGGTTCTTGTATTTCATCATCCCGGTTCTGGTGATCGCCCCTATCGGCGTGATCACCGTGATGCTGTTGCCGGCGAAATATACCGCCCAAGGAACCATTCTTGTTGAGTCGCAGCAAATCCCGACTGATTTTGTCCGCTCGACGATTAACGCCTATGCGCATGAACGCATCCAGACCATTCGCCAGCGCGTCATGACGCGCAATCGCCTGCTTGAGGTTGCAGACGAATATAAGCTTTTCCCGCGCGAACTTGGCCTGTCCGAAACCGAACGCGTCAAGAGAATGCGCAGCAATCTGAAAGTCGACCTCATCACCACGCGAACCAATCGCGCCTCCGGCGACGGCACGATTGCCTTTACGGTCGCATATACGGATAGCAACCCTGGCAAATCCTATCTCGTCGCCAATAAGTTCATGACGCTGTTCCTTGACGAAGATATTCGCGCACGCACGGCAGGCGCGTCCAACACGACAGAATTTTTTGAGCGGGAAACGTCGCGCCTTCGCGCGGCGGTCGCCGACCTTGAAAATCGCGTATCGGAGTACAAGACCGTTAATGCAGGCGCGCTTCCCGAACAGCTCAGCATGAATCTCGATATGCTAGAACGACTGCAAAGAGAGCAATCTTCAGCCCAGTCCTCGATCACTCAACTTGAAGAAGAGCGGCGCTTTCTGGAGGACCAGCTCATCAGCGGCAATAAGGGCGATAACGGGCTTTCGATTGAGCTGGCCCGCCTCGAATCCGAATTGGCGCGGCTGCGGGCCACCTATCGCGACAGCTATCCGGAAGTAATCGCGAAACAGGACGAAATCGCCGCCATTAAACAGCGCATGGCGCCAAGCGAGGAGATCAAACGGCTGCGCAACCGCCTGAGTGCGGCGGAAGACACCTTGAGCCGACGGGAACGCGCGGACAGCGACGATCCGGAAGCGATGGCGGCTGCCGAAGCCGACATAGCGGCGGCGCGCGAAGCATTGAGCTCGCGTATTGCCGAAGAAATGCGCAAAGGATCGGACGATATCGCCGGCGTGCAGCTTGAAGGCCGCATCGCTGTCGTCGAGAACCGCATCCGCATGCTGAACCGGCAAAGTGAGACCACGCGCGAGCGCATTATCGCTTTGGAACAGCGCATAGCGCGCACCCCGGAAGTCGAACGCGGTCTTTCCGCACTGACCCGTGATTACGAAAACATGTTCAGGGAATATCAGGACATCCTCGACAAACAGCAGGACGCCCAGCTTGCGGAAAACCTGGAAGAAAATCAGCAAGCTGAGAAATTTTCCATTCTGGAGCCCGCGCTTAATCCTGAAGAGCCGTCCAGCCCGGATCGCCTGAAACTGATTTTTGTCGCGCTGGTTGGCGCGATCGGCCTTGGCGGCGCCGCCGCTCTCGGTGTCGAGCTGGTCATGGCTAGGCTTCGCGGCCGGAGCCACATTGCTAGCATCATTGACGGTCAGCCAATCGCCGTTATTCCGTATATTCACGGCGAAAATAACCGCCGCCTGCGTTTGCCATTTTTAAACAACCGGCCGGGCAAGGGCCGTTTTGGCGAACACATGACGGAGCGAGACGCAGCTTAAGCAAATAGGTCAGGATTTCGGGGTAGGTCGGCTTTATGGATCGTATACGAAACGCCGTAACGCGAGCGCGGCATGAGAGAGAAAAAACCGCCGACCCGGCGCGATCGGCGCAAAGTCGCAATGCGGTCGAACCCGGTGGCGTCGAACCCGGTGGCGCGGGATACGACTTTGCGCGCGCTGAGTGCGATTTTGAAAACTTCGCCAAGCACCGGATCATCGCCAATGAACAAGACCCGGTGCTGAATGCATATCGCGTCTTGCGCACACGAACATTGCAAAAAATGGAGGCGAACAACTGGCGCACGCTGGCGGTCGTCTCCCCTGGTTCCGGCGCGGGCAAGACTGTCACGGCGATCAATCTCGCCATCGCCATCGGCTCCAAACTCGGCTCGCGCGCGACACTGATTGATCTCGATTTTTATCGGCCGAGCGTCGCCCGCTATTTGGGACTCAAGGATTTTCCGTCGGTTCTGGATTATTTCGAGGGCAAGCGCGATCTTCATGACATCGCGCTGCGGCCGCCGCTGCCGGACGTCCTGGTGCTCGCCAATGAACGGGTGACGCGGCGCGGCGCCGAGCTTCTAACCTCGCCTCGGGCCGACGAGATGATAGACACCGCCGTCAATGATTTCGCCTCCAGGGTGGTCATTTTCGATATGTCGCCCCTGCTCGGATGCGACGACACGATCGCGTTTCTCCCGAAAATTGACTGCGCGCTTCTCGTCGCGGCAAGCGGCGACACCAGGGTGGACGAGCTTAAAGAAGCGCAGCGGGTGCTCGGCCAGACCAATATTCTCGGCACCGTCCTGAACAAGGCGCCGGCCGCTTTCATGCCGAACCAGTATTACTAATGTGATGGCGTTTGCCCGCCGAGGCGGTGCGAAATGTCGCAAAAAGAGCTTCAAAATGCGGTATTGTGGCGTTCTGGCGCTTGAAGCCCATAGGTAAACTCCCCAGTATAAAATCCTGTGAAGGATTTATTCACGCCAGCAATTTAACGCACGGAACCAAGTTCTGAACGAGCCGGCACGCCATGAAAGTTTCCCAGTCCGTTAAGCTCGCCGGCATTTTTGTCGCGCTGATCGCCATTTATTTCATGGTTAGCGGTTTGTTCGGCGCCAATGGCGATGTTGACGCCGGCCCGGCGGAGCAAGACGTGTTCTCCGTCCTGACCCGCACCGTAACGCCGGAAGCCTGGGCGGACACAATTGTCATCCGCGGGCGCACTGAGGCCGATCGAAAAGTGATCGTCAGGGCGGAAACCAGCGGCGCCGTTGCGGCGACGCCCGCCGAACTCGGCGCGCTGGTTAATGGAGGCGCGGTTCTGTGCCGCCTCAATGAGGATGCAAGGCGCGCCCAATTGGCCGAGGCGCGCGCTTCGCTCGACAAGGCCGAGCTTGATTACAAAGCCGCCGTTAAGCTGAATGCGGATGGTTTTCGCGCAGAGACCAGCGTTGCGGCTGCGAAAGCCCTTCGCGATCAGGCGGCGGCGACGCTGCGGGGCGCCACGCTCGAGCTTGAAAAAACCGATATCAAATCGCCCTTTGAGGGTATCTTTGACGCGCGCCATGTCGAAGTCGGCGACTTCATGGCGGTCGGCGACCCATGCGCGACCGTCATTCAGCGCTCGCCTTTTCTGGTAGTCGGCGCCGTTTCAGAGCGCAATGTCAGCAAGATATCAAAAGGCGATCGCGGCGTTGCGCGTCTCGCCACGGGCGAAACCATCGAAGGCGAAGTGCGCCTTGTTTCCGCGGCGGCGGATCCGGCGACCCGCACTTTCGATGTCGAGCTTGAAATTCCAAATGAAGCCGGCGCACTGCGCGATGGCGTGACCGCCGAGTTCACGGTCTTCGCTGCGGAACGCAACGCTCATCGCTTGCCGCGCGGGGCGCTTGTGCTTGACGATAACGGCGATATCGGCGTCCGCTTTGTCCAACAGGACGGCGTGGTCGCCTTCGCGCCGGTAACGCTCATTGGCGAGACGCCGTCGGGCATCTGGGTTTTGGGCCTTGGCGGCGAAGTGCAGTTGATCGTGCGCGGACAGGAATATGTCTCGGCAGGACAGACCGTCGTCGCAATGCCGGAGGATGACACGGGCGGGGCGTCATGACCGCGCTGATTGACGCCGCTTTCGCACGAACGCGTGTCGTCATGACCGCGCTTCTGGTCTTCGTGTTTTTCGGCCTTGTTTCCTTCAACACCATCCCGCGCGAGGCGGATCCGGATGTGCCGGTGCCGTTTGTCGGCATCACCATCCCGCTGCCCGGCATTTCTCCGGAGGACGGCGAACGGCTGTTGCTGCGGCCCACCGAATTGGAGCTCCAGAATATTGAGGGCCTCAAGCAGATGGACGCGTTCGCTTATGATGGGGCCGCGCAGTTCGTTCTGGAATTTTTGACGACAATCGATCTCGACCAAGCCGTGCTCGACGTTCGCGAAGCGGTCGATCGCGCGAAATCGGAATATCCGGCCGATGCTGAAGAACCCATCGTCCAGGAGTTCAACGCACAAACGCAATTCCCCATCCTGACGACGGTGATTTACGGCGCCGCGCCCGAACGCGCCTTGTTCCAGACCGCACAGCGGCTCGAAGACAAGCTGGAAAGCATCTCCGGCGTGCTGGAAGCGCGCCTTACCGGCGCGCGCGAAGAATTGCTCGAAGTCATTGTTGATCCGCGGGTGCTCGAATCCTACGGCCTCACGGAAATGGAAGTCGTCAATGCGGTGAACGCCAACAACCGCCTGGTCACCGCCGGTTCTGTCGATCTCGGCGACGGGCGTTTCACGGTGAAGGCGCCGGGCCTTGTCAGAAATGCGGAAGACCTCGCCGCAACGCCGGTCCGCGTCAGCGGCGAAAACGTTATTACCATTGGCGATGTCGCCAGCGTCAGGCGCACCTTCAAAGACCGTGACGGCTATGCGCTGTTCAATGGCGAATTGGCCATCGGCGTCGAAATTTCAAAACGCTCTGGCTTCAATATTGTCGAGACAATCGAGGAAGCGCGCCGGGTCATCGAAGAAGACTCAAAGTTCTGGCCTGCGACGATCAAATACGAGTTTATCAGCGACCAGTCGACATTCGTCAGGGACAGCCTCAATGGGCTGACCGCCTCGGTAATGACGGCGATCTTGCTGGTGATGATCGTTGTCGTGGCGGCGCTCGGGCTGCGCTCCGCGTTGATGGTCGGCATCGCGATTCCGACAACCTTCCTGATGGGTTTTTTATTGCTGACCTTGTTCGGCTACACGCTGAACATGATGGTGATGTTCGGCCTCGTGCTGGCGGTCGGGATGCTGGTCGACGGTGCTATCGTCATCGTCGAATATGCCGACCGTCGCATGGCGGAAGGCGCGCCTCGGCGCACGGCCTATCTTGAAGCCTCAAAACGCATGTTCTGGCCGGTGATCACCTCGACAGCGACGACGCTCGCCGCCTTCGCACCATTCCTGTTCTGGCAGGACACCGCCGGCGAGTTCATGAAATACCTGCCATTGACGCTGATCTTCGTGCTGCTCTCCTCGCTGGCGGTGGCGCTGGTGTTTCTCCCGGTTTTGGGCTCGCTGTTCGGCATCCCGCAATGGATGAAGAAAAAGCTCAAAATGAAGGGCAAAACCGAGGGGCCGGCCAAGCAATATGAGATCGACGAAATCGACCCAACGACGCTCGGCGGGCCAGTCGCGGCTTATTCCCGTTTCCTGCGAGAACTGGTCGCGCGGCCTTTGCTTGTCGGGATCGCCGCGATTGGCGTCGCCGCGATGTGCATCGGCTCTTTCGTCGCCGCTGCGCCGGAATCGGAATTTTTCATTCGTAATGACGACGACGAGATCAACCTGCTCGTCATGGCGCGCGGCAATCTTTCGTCCAGCCAGAAAATCGACGTCGTCAGGGAAGTCGCCGCGCTGATCGAAGACCATCCGGCGATCGATCATCTATATCTGCAAACCGGCCCAGAGCTTGCCCGCGGGCAGGATATTCCGGTTGAAACCGTCGGTCAGGTCGGCGTCAAACTGGTCTATTATTCAGAACGCGAACATTCCACTGCCGTGGTGGAGCAACTGCGCGAACGGGTCCGGCATGTCGCCGGCGTGCACGTAGAAGTTCGCCAGCGTCAGGCCGGGCCGCCAATCGGCAAGGACGCGCAACTGGAAATTTCATCGCCGGACTTCGACGCCATGGTCGCCGCGGCAAAAAAGGCGCGTTCGTTTGTCGATACATCGACGATCGTCATCGACGGCCAGGAAGTGCCTGCCTTTATGGACCAGGAAGACACGCTGCCTTTGCCGGGCATCGAATGGACGATCGAGATCGATCGCGCGCTGGCCGGCCGATACGGATTGTCTGTTCAACAGGCCGGCGCGGTATTGCAATTCGTCACGGACGGATTGCTGATCGATAAATACCGGCCGCTCGACGCCGATGACGAGATCGATATTCGCGCCCGCTACCCTAAAGATCAGCGCAATATCTTCGCACTTGACCGGGTGCGCGCGCAGACGCCGCAAGGATCGGTTCCGCTGTCGAATTTCGTCGCACGCGTCGCCAAGCCGCAAGTTGACCGGATCAACCGGCGCAATGGCGCGCGCATTATCGAGGTCAAAGCCAATGGCAACACGCAGGTCGCCGGGCATGAAGTCAGTCAGGACCGGGCCATCGCGCAGATGAAAAACTGGCTCGAAGCCGGCGCCCTCGGGCCGGATGTCACATGGATCATGCGGGGCGCCGATGAAGAAACCGCCGAAGCGGCTGCGTTCTTCCAGAATGCGATGATCGCCGCCTTATTCATGATCGCGATGATCCTCCTTCTGGAATTCAACAATTTTTATCACGCCATCCTGACGCTTTCGGCCGTCATTATGTCCGTGCTCGGCGTATTGCTGTCCATCGCGCTGACCGGGCAATATGTCAGCATCATCATGACCGGCACGGGCATTGTCGCGCTCGCCGGCATTGTCGTAAACAACAACATCGTACTGATAGACACGTATCAATATCTGCGCCGCAAAGGCCTTGCGGTTGAAGAAGCGGTCGTGCGCACAGCGGCCCAGCGCGCCCGCCCGGTGCTGCTGACCACCGGCACAACCATTCTCGGATTGTTGCCGATGGTATTCGAGATCAATGTGAATTTCGCCGCCGGAGCGATCACACACGGATCATCGACCTCTGACTGGTGGGTGCTTTTGTCTTCGGCGGTCGTTTACGGGCTCGCGTTCTCTACCATCCTGACACTGATATTGACGCCCGTCATGCTGGCGGCGCCGACCGTGCTGCGGCGCCGGGCGCCTGTCGCCTACGCACGCACCGTGTCGCTGGCGTCATCGCTGGCAGCGCAGTTCGCAGGGCGATCCCGCCCGAAAGCAACGCCGCCGCCCGAACCATCGCCGGAAACCGAGATCCCGCGCGCAGCGGAGTAAGGCCGTCCCTACTCGCCCCCTTCTTCGCTCTCGGCGTCATCGGGCACGTCGAAAATCTGTCCCGGATAGATCAGGTCCGGATCGCGAATCTGATCGGCATTCGCCTCGTAAATGATCGTATATTGCGCGCCGCGGCCATAGGCCCGCCGCGCGATGCGCCACAGGCTGTTGCCCGGCTGAACGATGACCTTGCCGTCACGAAGGTCGACTTGGTCAGGACGCGCACGCTCGAACGGCAACTCGATGGCGTAAGCAGGGCGACCGTTTTCATCCAGTTGAACGACGAGCAGCGAATATACGCCCGGCGCAATCTGCGCTTCCGGCGCGATCGTCCAGCGCCCGTCGCTGTCGGCGGCTGTCTGTCCGAGGAGCTGACGATTGATGAAGAGTTGCACAACCCTGCCGGGCTCGGCCGTTCCTGAGAAGATCACGGCGCCAGTGTCGTCATAGTCGATGACGTCAAGCGACAACGGCCCCAGTCCTTCCGCAGCCGCGCGCGGCTCTTGCAGGACTTCGGTCGCGCCGCCCGGCGTCGTGCGCAAGACCAGCGGCAAGTCGCCTTCGCGTTCCGGCACGTAAATGACGATCGCATCTTCGGAGCGCACCGTCATGCCGTCAGCTGTCGTCATGGAGAGGCTAAGCTCCACCGGCCCCGCTTCGAGCGGCGTGTCGGTCGCCACGACCCAGGCGCCGTCCGGTTCGGTGATTGCAGTCGCCAGTTCCTCGTCATTCGCAAAAACGGTGATTTCAGACCCTGGCCGCCCGCGCCCGGCGATCACCGCATAGCCGGTCCGGTCCACGCGGACGATATCAAAACTCGGCAGGGCTGCTTCAGCCGGCGCAGTTGCATCCGGCGCGCCCGGCGCAGGCGCCGGTCCCGCTTCCGCCGGCGCGTCTTCAGGGCTTTCGATAATCTTGAAACGTTCCGCCGCTTTCCAGCCGATGAAACCAAGAACGATCAGTAAAAGGACGATGATAATGACGCGCACGGTGTGCAGGCTCCTTGAAAAAACGAGATGGCCTCCAATTTACTTTACCCTTAACAATTTCCGCGTACAATGCCGCACTAACATCGAGAATTGTATAACCTTATGAAATCATTATGTGTTTACTGTGGATCACGCCCAGGTAGTGATCCTGCGTTCAAACAAGCCGCGATTGAAGTCGGCCAGGAAGCCGCCCGCCGGGACTGCCGGATCGTCTATGGCGGCGGCAAGCTTGGCCTGATGGGCGCGACAGCCGGCGCGGCGCGTGACGCCGGCGGCAAGGTATTTGGCGTCATTCCGGATTTTCTGGTGGAGCTTGAAGGCATCCTCGAAGGCGTCGATCACAAGGTCGTCTCCAATATGCATGAGCGCAAAATGATGATGTTCGAAGAATCGGACGCCATTTTGACGCTGCCAGGCGGCATCGGCACGCTGGAAGAACTGATCGAGGTCCTTTCATGGGCGCGACTTGGCCTGCACCGCAAGCCGATCATTGTACTCAATATCAATGAATTCTGGACGCCCCTTAAGGAACTGCTTCATCACGTGGTGGACACCAGCCTTGCCGACAAGGAACTGCTGAACGACGTGTGCTTTGTTGAAGACGTCAAAAGCGTTTTTGACTATGCCGACAAACGCATGCTGCGGGCGATCGCTTAGGCCTTTTGGCCGCGCAAACGCGCCCGCGCCTTTTCCGCGCCGATAAGCGGCAGGAGCGCCGCCATCTCCGGGCCGCGCGCCCTGCCGGTCAGCGCGAGACGCAAGGGCATGAATAAATTCTTGCCCTTGGCGCCGGTTTTTTCCTTGAGCGCGCTGGTCAACACGCCCCAGCTTTCCGCATCAAGCTGACCGGAAAGCAGCATCGCCGCCTCACCGCACAGCGCCTCATTTTCGATAACCGGCTCGATCTCGCCGTCGACAATTCCGACCCAATCAGCGGCTTCGGCGACACGCGTGATATTGCCGCGCACCGCCTCCCACAGCGATTGCGAAACGCCCAGCGCCTGCAGCCTGTCCGCCATTGTTTCAAACGATGTTTCACGAAGCAGCTTGGCGTTCAGGGCTTCGAGTTCGCCCATGTCGAACCGCGCCGGCGCGCGCCCGAGGCGATCAAAATCAAAAGTCTTGGCCAGCTCTTGAATATCAGGCTGCGGCGTAACCGGGTCGGCGGTGCCAAGCTTGGCGAGAAAGCTGGTGATTGACGCCGGTTCGACCCCGTCTTCTCGCATGACTTCAATCGACAGGGAGCCGAGGCGCTTTGACAGCCCCTGCCCATCGGCGCCGACAAGCAGCGAGTGATGGGCGAATTGCGGCGGCGTTCCGCCAAGCGCCCTGATAATCTCAATCTGCACGCCGGTATTGGTGACATGGTCTTCGCCGCGCATGACATGCGTGATGCTCATGTCGATATCATCAACGCAGCTTGGCAGCGTATAGAGAAACACGCCGTCTTCGCGGATCAGCACAGGGTCGGAGACGCTTGCGGTGTCCACCGTCGTGTCGCCGCGAATGAGGTCGGTCCACGCTACCGGGGATTGCGAAAGCTTGAACCGCCAGTGGGGCCGGCGCCCTTCGTTTTCCAGGGCGGCGACATCATCCGCAGTGAGGTTTAACGCGCCGCGATCATAGACCGGCGGCAAGCCGCGCGCCCGCTGGATCTTGCGTTTGCGGTCGAGTTCTTCGGCCGTTTCATAGCAGGGATATAGCAGGCCGGCGGCTTTCAGTTTTTCCGCCGCCGCCTCATATTCGCCGAACCGTTCCGACTGGCGCGTCGTCTCGTCCCAATTGAGCCCGAGCCAGCGGAGATCGGTTCGAATGCCGTCTTCATAGGCCTTGGTCGAGCGTTCACGGTCCGTATCGTCAATCCTGAGGACGAATGTTCCCTCTGATTTGCGCGCGAACAACCAGTTCCACAAGGCGGCGCGCACATTGCCAACATGAAGCTTGCCGGTTGGCGACGGCGCAAAACGGACTTTGACGGTCATTTGTTTTCTCGAAAAACCCTTGAGTTGCGTGGGATTAGCGGCTCTATGCCCGGCGGTCAAATGGGAGGCGCCTTGTGATGCGAACCGCTCAGCGCTCCGCCTCCAGCATCACGGCGCGCCGGCTGCCGCTTGCGCGCCGCCCGCCGCTCTGCAAGCATCCGCAAAGGCAGAAAAATTGACCGGGGCGGAAACCGCGAAATCAAGGCTTATCATGCTCGGCAGCGCATCCGTCATACCCCATACCTCCGACCGTCCGGCGCTAGTTCATCAACGGGAGCAACTTGCAAAAATGCTGAAACCAATGCTCAAGATCCTCGCAGGCGCTGTCTTGTTGACGGCGCCCCTCGCCCCCGCCGCCGCGGCGGCAGAGGCTATTGAAGCCGCTCGCGAAGACGTCGAATCGATCGACGCTATCATGACGGCGATCTATGACGTCATCTCGGGCCCGGCGGGCGCGCCGCGCGACTGGGACCGATTCCGCTCGCTTTTCCATGAGGGCGCAAGGCTGATCCCTGTCGGCGCGAATGGCGCGACAGCGATAACACCGGAGGAATATGTAACCCGCGCCGGGGCATCCTTCGCCGAGAACGGCTTTTTCGAATCCGAAATCGGCCGCAAGACCGACCGTTACGGCGACATCGTTCATATCTTCAGCGCTTATGAGGGGAAGCGCAACGCCGATGACGCCGAACCGTTCCTACGCGGCGTCAACTCTTTCCAGCTCCTGCGACATAAGGGGCGTTGGTGGATCGTCACTATCTATTGGCAAGCGGAAACGCCTGACAATCCGATCCCTGAGGCATACTTGCAGGCGCAATAGACCGCGCCCTAGCGGTCGCGCCAGCCATTGGTAATGGGATAGCGCCGGTCGCGGCCGAAATTGACCGCCGCAACTTTCGGGCCTGGCGGCGCCTGGCGGCGTTTATATTCCGCAACGTATAGCAAGTGCTCGATGCGCCGCACGGTCTTTTCATCAAAGCCCTTGGCGACGATATCGCGCACCGCCATTTCCTTCTCAACGAGCATTTCCAGGATCGGATCGAGCACCTCGTAAGGAGGAAGGCTGTCTTCGTCCTTTTGATCCTCGCGCAACTCGGCCGAAGGCGGCTTTGCAATAATCCGTTCCGGGATGACTTCGCCTTTCGCACCTTTCAAATCCGGCGCATGATGCGCATTACGCCACCGGCAGAGCGCGAACACTTCCAGCTTGTAAATATCTTTCAGCGGATTAAAGCCGCCATTCATGTCGCCATAAAGCGTTGCGTAACCAACCGACATTTCCGACTTGTTCCCGGTCGTCAGCACCATATCGCCAAACTTGTTCGACAGGGCCATCAGGAGAACGCCGCGCAGGCGCGATTGAATATTCTCCTCGGTCACATCGGGATTGAGGCCCTCAAAGGCCGACTCCAACATTTCGCCGAACGCCTTGACGCCCGGCTCAATTCCAATGGAACGATAGGAAACCCCAAGCGCCCGGGCGCATAATTCCGCGTCTTCGAGGCTCTCTTGCGACGTATAGCGCGAAGGCATCATCACACAATGTACTTTGTCAGCCCCAAGAGCATCAACTGCAATGGCTGCCGTAAGCGCTGAATCGACGCCGCCCGAAAGCCCGATGACGACGCCGTTAAAATAGTTTTTCAAGACATAATCCCGTACCGCGAGCGTCACCGCGCGATAGATCATTTCCTCGCCGCCGACCCAAGCCGCTTTAGGGCCGTCGACGCACGCCCAATGCCCGCCCTCCTTGCGCCACGCCGTCATGGCGATGGTTTCAGCAAATTGCGGACATCGATATTGAACATTGCCTTGCGCATTCATGACGAACGCCGCGCCGTCGAACACTACCTCGTCCTGCCCGGCAAGCTGATTAATAAAAATCAGCGCCAGCCCTGTCCCCGTCACGCGCGCGCGCGCCGCATTCACTCTTGCCTCCAACGCCGTCTTCCTGAACGGCGAGCCATGGGGAACGATAAAGATCTCCGCGCCTTGCCGGGCGAGATGCTCGCCCGCGCCTTCCAGCCACATGTCTTCGCAGACCATAAGGCCGAGCTTCAGGCCCTTGAACTCGACGGGTTCCGGATAGTCCGGACCCGGCGCAAACCGGCGCGGCTCGTCAAAGACGCCGTAATTGGGCAAGCGCACTTTATAGCGCGCCGCCGTGATCTCGCCGTCCGCCAGCAAAAAAGCGGCGTTATAGAGCGCCTTGCCCGCGCCCTCCGTTTCCGGCCAGGGCGCGCCGATGATCATCGCCGGACCGCCATCGCCGGTGTCCTGCGCCAGCGCCTCAACCGCTTCACGGCAAGCGCGCTGATAAGACGGCTTCTGGACCAAATCCTCAGGCGGATAGCCGGAGACAACAAGCTCGCAAAAAACAATGAGATCTGCGCCTTGCCGTCCCGCCTCGGCGCGCGCCGCACGGATGCGCCGGACATTTCCGTCTATGTCGCCGACAACGGGCGCGATCTGGGCGATAGCGATGGAGAGTTTCTCGGTCATGAGCCGCATTTATGCTCTTTTTGAGCAAAAATAAAGCGCCCGCGCACGGTCATTCGACCTGCGCTTCGATGACATGCATGTCGTTGTCGGAAAGACCGAAATGATGGCCGATTTCGTGAACGAGCACATGGCTCACCAGTTCTTCCAGACTGGCGCCACCGCGCATCCGCCATTCATCGAGAATCGAACGGCGATAGAGATGGACATGGTTCGGCGGCGCATCGTCCGCATCGGCCAGCGCCACGCCTTCGAACAGGCCCGAGAGCTCAAGCGGATCGACAATGCCCAGGTCCCGCAGAATTTCGGGCTCCGCCTCTTCCGCCACATGGATCACGACATTGCCGCAAAGCGCG
Organism: uncultured Parvularculaceae bacterium; assembly: GCA_947259375.1. Taxonomy (GTDB): domain Bacteria; phylum Pseudomonadota; class Alphaproteobacteria; order Caulobacterales; family Parvularculaceae; genus Hyphococcus. The sequence goes on from CAMYLZ010000018.1 coordinate 116,989, forward strand.
CGAAACTCGGCGGGCAATGCGCAAAACGCCCGCCGCGCCAGCGCATCAAACGCCGCAAGGTCGGGCGCGCCGGCGTTCACCGCTACGCTCCGTCAGGCGCATCCACCGCATCATAGATCGCCTTGATCAGCGGTGTTGTCGCCTCCACCGGCGAGCGCCCGCGCGTGAGACCCGTGCGGACAATCACCATGCGCTTGTCGGGAATGATGAACACATATTGGCCTTCGTGACCGGCGAAATAGAACATTTCCTCCGGCAAGCCTTCGAAAAACCGTACGCGACCATTCCCCCCATCAAAATTCAACCAGAATTGCGCCCCATACTGACCATTGGATGCTGTTGTCGGGCGGCGCACATAATCAACCCATCCCTCGGGCAAAAGCCGCTCGCCGTCCCATACGCCGTCTTGCAGGTAGAGCTGACCGAGGCGCGCCCAGTCGCGCGCCGTCGCATAGACATAGGATGAACCGATGAACGAGCCGGAGGCATCCGGTTCGAGAACCACGTTTGACGCGCCGACGGGATCGAACACCGTCTCACGGGCGAATTGGTAAAAATCAACACCATCGGCGGCCAACGCTTGGCGCAAGGTGCGCGCAATCAGGTTGGACGTGCCGCTCGAATAATACCAATGCTCGCCCGGCGCATGGTCGATCGTCATGTTCGCAGCAAAACCGCCCGCGTCGGCTTCCTCGAACAGCATGCGATTCACATCAGAGCGGGCCGCATCATAATCCTCGCCAAAGGCCAGGCCGCTCTGCATGCGCAACAGGTCATTCCAGGTAATCGCCGACCGCGCGCTGTCGCCATGCCACTCGGCCACGGGCGCTGGATCGTTTACCTCCACCAGACCGCGCAACGCCGCCGCCCCGACCAGCGTCGCTGTCACGCTTTTCGCCATGGACCAGGACAGGAACGGTGTTTCGCGGGAAAAGCCATCCGCATACCGCTCACTGACAATCATGCCGTCTACCGCCACGAGAACGGCGCGATGATGCGCGCCGTTCTCGCCGAACGCATCATCCATGGCGGCGTTCAATGCAGCATAATTAACCCGTGCAAGCGCCCCTTCGGAACGCGGCGGCGCCTCTTCCCAACTTGTCATGTTCGCCGGCCCACCGGGCGCCGGCAAGGTGCTAACCCCGCCGCCATTGGCGAGCGTGCAACCATAGCCGTCACGATAAATCGCGCGCACGCCCCCAAGCCCTAACGGACCGGCTGCACGCACTTGTCGGGCTTGTCGATCTACTTTCGCCGTGACCTGCCGCATCGCCGCGGCCATCCCATCGAATTCGCTGGTCAGGATTTCGTCCGCGTCGCGGCCCGCGACAAAGATTTCCGAACAGGCGATTTTGGCTTTGTAGCCGGCGCCAATCCGCACCAGCCGGTCAGCCTTGACGCCGAAATATGTGACCACGCCTGCAATGAGGGCGGCGATCAACAAAACATGAGGCGTCCACCGTGATGTCATGACCTGAAACTATCCTCCGCTAATCATTCTGTCAGCCGTTACGCGCATCACCGGAAGTCAGGATCCTCGTTAATTCAGCTCACGCCCGCTGTACAAAACCGCTCAATCTTCCGCATGGTTAGTATGCAGCCTAGCCATAGACAAGCTACAGGCCGTTTATCACGCCGGGAGAACGCCAAACGGCTTGTGAAAAGGCCGCCCGATGCGTTATGCGAGAGGCGATACCAGGAGGAATTCAATGCAGAAAATCTATCCTGACGCCGCGGCGACGCTTGAGGGCCTGCTGTTCGATGGAATGACCATCATGGCGGGCGGTTTCGGGCTTTGCGGTATTCCGGAAAACCTCATTCTCGCGCTGCGCGATTCCGGGGTTAAAAATCTCACCGTCATTTCCAATAATGCCGGCGTCGATGACTTCGGGCTCGGGCTATTGCTCAAAACGCGCCAGATCAAGAAGATGGTTTCTTCCTATGTCGGCGAGAACAAGGAATTCGAACGGCAATATCTTTCCGGCGAACTGGAACTTGAATTCAACCCGCAAGGCACGCTTGCGGAACGTTGCCGCGCCGGCGGCGCCGGCATTCCGGGTTTTTACACCCGGACCGGCGTCGGCACGCAGATCGCCGAAGGCAAGGAACACAAGGAATTCAACGGCGAGATTTATATCTTGGAGACCGGTCTCGTGGCCGACCTTTCCATCGTCAAGGCATGGAAAGGCGACGAACAGGGAAACCTCATCTACCGGAAGACGGCGCGCAATTTTAATCCGATGATGGCGACCGCCGGAAAAGTTACGGTCGCCGAGGTCGAGGAGATTGTCCCGCTCGGCAGTTTCGATCCGGACAATATTCATACGCCCGGCATTTTCGTCCAGCGCCTGATCAAGGGCGAACACGAAAAACGCATCGAACAACGCACCGTCCGTCAGCGGGAGAACGCCTAATGCCCTGGGATCGAAATCAAATGGCCGAACGGGCTGCAAAAGAGCTTGAAGACGGCTTTTACGTCAATCTCGGCATCGGCATTCCAACCTTGGTCGCCAATTACATCGGTGAGAATATCGACGTCACGCTGCAATCTGAAAACGGCATGCTCGGCATGGGACCGTTTCCTTATGAGGACGAAATCGATCCGGACCTGATAAACGCAGGCAAACAGACAATCACGGAGCTTCGCCGCACGTCGTATTTTTCAAGCGCCGACAGCTTCGGCATGATTCGCGGCGGGCATATCGACATCGCCATTCTCGGCGCCATGGAAGTTTCCGAAAAAGGCGACCTCGCCAACTGGATGATCCCGGGCAAGCTGGTCAAAGGCATGGGCGGCGCCATGGATCTGGTCGCCGGCGTCAAGCGCGTTGTCGTGGTTATGGATCATGCATCGAAATCGGGCGCGCCGAAGCTCTTGCACGAATGCTCCCTGCCGCTCACCGGCCAACAGGTCGTCGACATGGTGATCACCAATCTCGGTGTATTCAAGGTCGATCGCGGCAAGGGCATGACGCTTATCGAGCTGGCGCCCGATGTCAGCATTGAAAACGTGAAATCCTCAACGCAAGCAGACTTTAATATCGCAATCTGACCATGGCGGATCTTCGAAGCGACAAAACGCATGCAGCGGACGTCAACGCCTGTCATCAATTGATGCAGGCAGGACGGTTCGAAGATGCGTTTGCTCGCATCGCTCCGGTGAAAAGCGCCGCGCCGGATGACATCGACGTCAATACCGCCTATGGCATCGCCGCGCTCAGCGTCGAAAACTGGGAAGCGGCGAATCAGGCCCAGGCGTTCGTTGATCGGATGCCCCGCCCTGACGCCCTGCGCGTGCTCGACTATTGGGCGAAAATGCTCGCAACGCATCTGAGGTTCGGGCTCGCCAAGCATGTCGGCGAGCAAATCCTGAAACTCGCGCCTGAGCAGATTGAGCATTACATCTTCTACTGCTCCGTTTGCCTCTCTGGCGGGCAGGCCGACGCCGCGATTGAGAAGGCGGAAGAATGCGTTCGCAACTTCCCTTCGCATGCCGCCGCATGGGAAGCTTCAGCCAGCGTGTTCGCCGCGATCGGCGATAACGAAAGGGCGCGTCGATCCGCCCAAAAGGCCCTCGATCTCAGCCCTGACTCCATCGCCGCGCTGAAAGCGCTGGGCGATGCGAAGCCCGAAGCTTTGACGCAAGATCAACTGGCGAGACTCAAGCGCTTTATCGGCGACGGAAGCCGTCATCCGGCCGAACGGGCGCCCGTCGCCTTCACCCTTGGCGACACATTCGATCGCCGGCGCGCCTTTGCCGATGCATTTGACGCATATGGCGTCGCCAATTCATTGTTGCGCGCGCATAACGACGCTATCGGCGCGCGATATGATGAGGCCACGTCGGAAGCGCGCCTGTCGCAGGCTAGGCACCATGCAGGCGTATTAAAAAGCTCGCTTTCCGAATTTGCCGACGCTTCCATACAACCCTTATTCATTGTCGGCATGCCGCGCTCTGGAAAGACCCTGTTCCAGAATGTGCTCTGCTTGCATGACGGCATCGCCGCCATTGACGAGTCTCCGGTCGGCCCCATGTTGATCGACGCTGCATTCGACGCGGCCAAGAAAAGGAACCGCCTTGAACGCGACCCAAGAGCGACGGAATTGCTCCGGCATTACCGGGAAAGGCTTCACGCGACTGCGGCCAATGCGCAATTGGTGATCGACACGACGGGAGAAAATGTCTGGGGGCTTGGCGCATTAAAGGCCCTGTTTCCTCGCGCGAAATTCATCTACATGGCGCGAAATCACGACGACGCATTAATCGAAGTTTTCTTTCGCCGGCTGTCTCCCGCACATCCTTATTCAACTTCGCTCGCGGATATTCGCTCCTACCGGGCCATCTTTGAAAACGCGGCGGCGCTCTGGCGAACGCAATATGCGGACGATTTTCTGGATGTCTCTTTCGACGCCTTTCTGGATCAGCCAGAAAAGACGCTTCATGAAACGCTTTCCTGGCTTGGCGCCGCCCCGGGCGCCATAGCGGTTTCGACGGCGCCAAAAACGGGCGCTGACACGATCCATTTCAGCAGCGATGGCGGCGAGCTGACGTTCGATCGCGACAAATTCGAAAAGCTGAAAAATTACGCCCGCTTCATTCAGTGACGCAATAATACGGTCATGACACCGCGGCGACGCGTTTCAAAGGCGGCTCCTGCCCCTCTTCATGCGCGGCGCGGACATCATATTCTGAATGAACAATACAGCTAAGCAAGTGAGCAAGCGCCTTCTGGTCGCCGTTTAATTTCATCCTCGATTTTGCTTCTTCAAGCGTGAGTTCAGAACGGAACGCCTGCATGAAAGTCGCGACATCTGATTCCAGCGTCGCAACCGCCGGCGCATCCGCGCCGCGACGGCACACCATCTCCCCATTCATATTGTAAATCGTATACGGAAAATCATCGATGATAACCCGCGCCACGTAATTAACCTCAGGCTCGGTGCAGTAATGCGCAAACAGTTCAATCGCCAGCGCCACAGAGTCCGGCTGAATGTCATCGGAATATATGCATTCGCGGGCAGGCGAGGACTCCGGCCGTTCGAGGAAAAACAAAATTGACCATTTCATCAAAGACCGGACGGACGGGCGCAGCGCCTCGCCCATCGGGGTCAGCCGGTATCGGCCGCGCTGGTCTCCGGATGCCGACGTCGTGACCAACCCGGCCTCTTCGAGCTCTTTCAGCCGTTTGCTGAGAAGATTGGCGCCGATGCCGGGCAATCCTGCCTGTAGGTCGCCAAAACGCTGCGGCCCAAGAAACAGATCGCGCAGGATCAACAATGTCCAGCGCTCGCCCAGCAAGTCGAGCGCATGCGCCAGAATGCAGTCCTGATTATAAGTGCGCGCCATGCTTGGTTTCCTCCAGGGATTGTCTTCTCCCGTTTGACCGACAGCTTAGTTCCGTTGTCACCAAGCTGTCGTATATGTAACAAAATCGTTTGTTACCTACAAAATGTATTTGACACTTTAAAAAGATATAGTAAAGTCTTTTTTGTGATCAAACGGCGACTTTAAAATTTGCGCACCGCCGAGCGCCACAAATCGGAGAAACCCAATGCTTAACAAAGCCTTAGCCAGCGCGGCGGTCAGCGTCGCCTTTTTCGCAACGCTTCCCGCAAATGCTGCAAGCTGGGACGAACAGCTCAATCTTTGCGCCGCAGCGGCCGAGGCCGAAGGCCTCGTCACCGCTGGCGAATACCGCGCGAAATTCCTGCGCGGCGGCGGCGGCGCCACGAAAAAACTGACGATTGAGCTGATCGGCGACAATGGCGAAACGCGTGAAGCGCTTTGCAAAATTCGTCGCGGCAAAGTGTCGGAAATCGAAATCACCGCCTAACCGGGCGAGATTATCCCTGTAGACTAAGCGCCCCGCTAAATTGGGGCGCTTTTTTTTGCCTATTTTCCAGCAAGGGACCGGTACGCCGTACGCGTCATGAATTCGCCATTGACGAAACCGCCGCCCCAGCGCGGATTGAGATCGGCCAAGGGATCAGCCGCCACGACGTCTTCCTCGCTCAGCCCGTTGTCGATTAACGCCTGCACCCGGGCGCGAATGCCCTTCAGCAAATCAATGGACTCTTGCAAATCGGCCCGGGTTGCAACCGGCCCGTGGCCGGGAATGATTTGCGTGTCATCGTCGATTTTGGACAGCGCCTTTTCCTGCGCGGCGATAGCGCCATCGATCCCCCCGCCGGAGTCAACATCGATATAAATATAGCCGCCGGTGTTGAAGAACACATCGCCCATATGCACGATGTTCAAATCTTTAAAGAATATAATGGCGTCGCCATCCGTGTGCGCCGTTTCCGGGTGCCAGACGCGGATATCATGCGCGTTCCAGTGAAATGACATGGAATGGGAGAACGTTATGACCGGCAGCGCATCCTTTGGCGCGGACGGCGTCACCGTCCCGTCCGATCGCGTTCGCCCTTCAATGAGGCGCTTGCGAACATTATCATGCGCCACAATATGGGCGCCGGCTTTACCAAAGGCCTCATTGCCGCCGGTATGATCTCCATGAAAATGGGTATTGAGGACAAATTCGACCTCCCCGTCCGTGACCTCGCGGATCGCTTCCATGATCTTGTCGTTTAACGGCGCAAATTGGTCATCAATGACGAATGCGCCGTCCGCGCCAATCGACAAACCGATATTGCCGCCCGCGCCTTCCAGCATGAAAACGCCGCCGCCGAGCGACGTTGTCTTGATTTCGACATTGGAGAAGTCGCCCTGCGCCGTCGCCAAGCTGATCACCGACATGGCCGCCACCGCCGACGCGGCTGCAAATTTTTGCGTTTTCATTTTGAAACGCCCCTTTTTTCCCATCTGCGCCGCCACTGATACCAGTCACAAACTGAACACGGAAATCACAACGCCGGCAGGCGGCGCTTGTGGCCGTCCGGCCATTGTTGCGGTGCAACGCTCCGCAGGCTAAAGACCTGTTCAACGGAGTAGAAAAATGAGTTGGACGCCCGACAGCTGGCGCGAGAAAAACGCGCTGCACATCCCTGCGGATTACCCGGACCCAGCGGCGCTTCAGGCCGTAGAATCGGAGCTCTCGAGTTATCCGCCGCTGGTTTTCGCTGGCGAGGCGCGCACTTTGCGGTCGTCGCTGGCGCGCGTTGCGCGCGGCGAAGCATTCCTTCTGCAGGGCGGCGACTGCGCCGAAAGCTTCAAGGAGTTTCACCCGAACAATATTCGCGACACCTTTCGCGTGCTCCTGCAGATGGCGGTCGTTCTGACCTTCGGCGCAGCCATGCCAGTCATCAAAGTGGGACGCATCGCCGGGCAGTTCGCCAAGCCGCGCTCATCGCCGACGGAAACCGTGAACGGCGAAACGCTGCCAAGCTATCGCGGCGACAACATCAACGGCATGGAATTCACAACAGAGGCGCGCCTGCCGGACCCGCAACGCCTGCTGAAAGCTTACGGTCAGGCGGCCGCGACCTTGAATCTGATCCGCGCTTTCGCCACCGGCGGCTATGCGGACTTGCGCAATGTCCAGAAGTGGAATCTCGAATTCGTTTCCGGCAATCCCCAGGAAGACCGCTACCGGGCGCTGGCCGACAAGATTTCCGAAGCGATCACTTTCATGGAAGCTTGCGGCGTCAACGGTTCAAGCGTTCGCGCAATTCATGAAGTTGATTTTTACACCAGCCACGAAGCCTTGCTGCTGGGTTTTGAATCCGCCTTGACGCGGATCGATTCGACCAGCGGCAAATGGTACGACACATCCGCGCATATGGTGTGGATCGGCGACCGGACGCGACAACCAGACGGCGCGCATGTAGAGTTCTGCCGCGGCATTGAAAATCCCATCGGTTTGAAATGCGGCCCGAGCCTCGCGCCTGATGAGCTGCTAGAATTGCTCGACATTCTCAACCCGCGCAACGAAGCAGGGCGCATCGTCCTGATCGCCCGCTTTGGCGCGGAAAAGGCCGAAGCTGGTCTGGCGCCGCTGGTTCGGCGCATCGTCGCCGAAGGACGTGAAGTCGTCTGGTCTTGCGACCCCATGCACGGCAACACGATCAAGACCGGCGGCGGGTACAAGACACGGCGTGTCGATGCGATTTTGTCGGAAGTCAGGACATTCTTCGACGTCTGTCGCCAGGAAGGCGCAAATCCGGGCGGCGTGCATTTCGAAATGACCGGCCAGAACGTTACCGAATGTTTAGGCGGTTCGCGGGAGGTTTCCGAAGGCGATTTGTCCTCTCGCTATCATACGCATTGCGACCCGCGCCTGAACGCCAGCCAGGCACTGGATTTGGCTTTTATTTTAGCAGATCGATTTAAAGAAATACAAAAGTCGACATTTTGAAATAAAGTGAAGCGTTGCCGGCTGCTCACTTGTGAAACAGCCGGAAATATAGTTTGAAACGCCCGGCGCCCGCCCCCTATTTCTTTTGTGGCGACGCAGGATATGTTGGGCGGATAGGAGCGGCGCTGGACGCCGATCAAGCCGGCTTGGGGGATCATCTGGCGGAGCAAGGGTTGTGACGACACGTTTGAGGGTAGGCGTCGCCGGGGCTGGCGTGTTCGGCGGATATCACGCGTCGAAATACGCCGCGCATCCGGACGTCCGGCTGACGGCGGTGTTCGATATTGACGGCGCCCGCGCCAGCGCGCTCGCCAGCCGTTTCTCGTCGCACGCCTTTTCCGATTTCGACATATTTCTGGCGGCTTGCGACGCTATTGTCATAGCGGCGCCGGCTAGCGTTCATTACGCGCTTGCCTGCCGGGCGCTTGAGGCCGGAAAACACCTCTTTATCGAAAAACCCGTCACCCTCGACGTTGACGAAGCCGACGCCCTGATTTCCCTCGCCCGGGAAAAGGAGCTGATCTTACAGGTCGGTCACCAGGAACGTTATGTTTTCGCCGCCGCCGGTCTGTTGGCGCGCGGCAAGGCGCCTCTGAAGATCGATAGCATTCGCTGCACGACAGCGAGCGGCCGGTGCGAGGACGTTTCCGTCGCGCTCGACCTGATGGTGCACGACATCGATCTTGTGCGGCAATTGACCGGAGCCGACATTGCAAGCATTGCAGCCGAAGGCAGCCAACATGCGCTCAGCGCCGAGCTGAAACTGACCAACGGCACCCTCGCAAGCTTGCGATCCTCGCGCCGCACCGAAACGCCGGAACGGCGGATGACGCTCATCTATGATGACGGCATTATCGAATTCGATTTCGTCAAACGCGAAGTCACAAATTCGACGCCAGCGGTGCTGGAAGCGGACTTTTCCAACGACGCCGCCCCGCTTTCTTTCACGGACCCGCTCGGCTTTGGCGCTAATGTTTTCATCTCTTGCATTTCCCTTGGCCGTGAGCCGATTGTCACCGGCGAGGATGGCCGAGAAGCCTTGCGATGGGCCCTCGAAGTAGAAGAGGCGGCGCGGCTGGGCATTATTGAAGAACGCGCTATTCCCGAAAGGCAACGCGCATGAACAGCGTGGTCAATCTCACTCTCGCCAAACGCACCCAGGTTGGCGATATCGCGTTTATCGATCTGAAGGCGCAACAGCGCCGCATCAGGCCCGCAATCGAAAAACGGCTTCAGGCGGTGCTCGATCATGGCCGCTATATCGCCGGCCCGGAAATTGAAGAGCTGGAAGAGGCGCTGGCCGAGCGCACCGGCGCCAAAACCGCAACGGCCTGCGCCAGCGGCACCGCGGCGCTTGTTATTCCCTTACTGGCGCGCGGCATCGGCCCGGGCGACGTCGTCTTCGCGCCGGCTTTTACCTATAACGCCACCGCAAACGCCATTCTCTTGACCGGCGCGACGCCGGTCTTTGTCGATATCGATCCGGCGACGTTCAATATGGATCCGGCGGACTTGCAACGCCGCATTGATTCGGTGCGCAAAGAGGGCCGGTTGCAGCCAAGCGCGGTCATCCCGGTGGACCTGTTCGGACTGCCGGCGGATTACCGCGCCATCACAGCCATCGCCGAGCGCGAGGCGCTGTTCATGCTGGCGGACGGAGCCCAGAGTTTCGGCGGCGAGCTCGACGGCAAACAGGTCGGCAATCTCGCGCCGGCGACGGCGACAAGCTTTTTTCCCGGCAAGGCCCTCGGCGCCTATGGCGACGCAGGCGCGATTTTCAGCCAGAACGCGTTGGACCGGGAACGCTGGACGTCAATTCGCTGGCACGGCACGGATGAGGCGCGCAGAGAGTCTATCCGCGTCGGCTTCAATGCGCGTATGGACACCTTCCAGGCGACGGTCCTGCTCGAAAAACTGGCGATTTTCGATGACGAGCTGGCGGCGCGGCGGCGCATTGCCGCTGACTATAATGAACGCCTTGCCGGTGTCGCACGCGTGCAGGCGCCGATCGAAGGCGGGCTTTCCGGTCAGGCATATTATTCTTTATGCGTCGAAAACCGCGACGCCGTGGTCAAGGCGCTGAACGAGGCCGGCGTGCCGACGGCGATTTATTATTCAACGCCGCTGCACCTCATGCCGGCGTTCGCCGATTACGCCCCCTCCACAGGGCTGCCGGTGACGGAGAAAACGGCGTCTGAAATCTTTGCGCTGCCAATGCACGCCTATCTGACGCCGCAACAAGTGGACTATATTTGCGAAGCCGTGCTCGCCGCCATACGCGCCGCCTGACCCTCCTGTCAGGCGTCCGTCGTTTCATCATCCGCGGCATCGGAGACTGATTGCCGATAACGCTGATAGATCAAATGCCGGCCGGCATGCGGGCCTTCATCAATCTGCGCCAGCAAACGTTCACGGTCGGCCTTGCGAAACTGCTGCACAAAATCCTCAATGACGCCTGCCTCAAAGCCCATATGCGACAAGGTCTCACGCGCCATCAGCAAGCTCGATTCCAGCGTCTCTCGCACGATGACATCCGGTCCGAGCTTACTGAGGGCCATTTCATGAATGCGGTCATGAGCGCATGCGATGATGGTTGCGCTCGGAAACTTCTCACGCAGGATAATCGTCGCCTGATTAACCGAATTTGGATCATCCATGCACAGAACGATCGCCTTGGCGTCGGCGGCGCCCGCTGCGATCAGCACGTCAAGCCGAGCACCGTCGCCATAATAAACCTTGAACCCATACCCCTCCGCATTACGGATATGCGATGGATTCCGGTCGATGGCGACGACATCGACGCCGGAGTTTTGCAGCACTTGCGAAACGATCTGCCCCATGCGGCCGAAACCGACGACCAGCGCATGATCGCGCCCGCCGGCAGGTTCATCGAGACCGTCGGCGCGCTCCTCCTCCACCGCCAGGCGGTGCGCCAGCATCGCGAGGAGCGGCGTCGACATCATTGACAAGGTGACGATCGCCGACATCAGGCTCGCTTCCGCATTGGAAAACAGCGCGGCGCCCACGCCAAGAGTGAATACGACGAATGAGAATTCGCCGCCTTGCGACAAGGTGGCCGCTATCTTAAGCGCGTCGCCGCGATGCGCGCCCATGATCCGTGTAAGCCCGTATAAGAGCGCGGATTTGATCGCCAACAATCCGGCCGCGCCGCCAATCACCACCAGCCATGAGGCAAGAATCGCGTCGAAATCGAGGCGCATGCCGATGGAGATGAAGAACAGGCCGAGCAAGAGCCCGCGAAACGGCTCGATATCGGTTTCGATCTGGTGCTTGTAGCCGGACTCGGCGAGCAAAACGCCGGCAAGAAACGCCCCGAGCGCCATGGACAGACCCGCCCAGTCAACCGCCAGCGCCGTGAGCGCGACAATGAACAGCGCCGTCGCCGCAAAGGCTTCTCGCGAGCCGGCGCTCGCCACCATCCGGAACAACCGATCAAGCCCGAACTTGCCGATAACTATCAAAAGCACAATCACGCCAGCGGCCTTTGCGATCGCCTGCCACGCATCGCCATCCGCCCCGACACCGGCGATGATCGGCACGGCCGCCAACAGCGGGATAACGGCAATGTCCTGAAACAGCAGGATAGAAAAGGACTGCATGCCGTAGGCTGAGTTCAACTCGCCACGGTCCTTCATCCATTGGAGCGCAAATGCGGTCGATGAAAACGCCAGTGAAAAACCGGCAATCGCCGCGGCCGGCGCCGGCATGACGCCTGCCGCCAGGAACAAGCTGGCGATGAGCCCGCCGGTGATGAACATCTGCGCGGCGCCGAGCCCGAAGATTTGATTGCGCATGGACCACAACCGGGTCAGCGGCAATTCCAGCCCGATAATGAAAAGGAACAGGACGACGCCGAATTCGGCGATGTGAAAAACGCCCGGCTCCTGATGCAACAGGTTAAGCCCGAACGGCCCCGCGATAACGCCCGCCGCGAGATAGCCAAGAATGGACCCGAGTTTGAAGCGATTGAATATGGGGACGGCGATCGCCGCGGCGCCGAGATAGGTCGCCGCCTGAATCAGAAATTCATTGCCTTCCGCCGCCATAAACCGTTCGCGTCTCCCCTTTTGATCATGATTAAGCGCCAACGCGGCTCATGTCATTATGAGCGCTGCAATTTCGCGCAGGATTTTGCCCGGCGCCTTGCATTGCGCCGCTGCGACGGGCTCAATCCTTAAGGCCGGAAAACTCGTCGAGCCCTAGCGCGAGGTTGACGTTTTGTATCGCCTGCACCGCCGCGCCCTTCAAAAGGTTGTCTTCAGCCGCGACCACCACCGCGCCGCGGCCATCCTCGCTGACCGCAAATCCGCCGATGACAACGCCTTTGCGGCCAGTCCCGTCCTTTAATTCCGGCGCCTCGTCTTGCAGTGTGACGAGCGGTTCGTCGCCATAGGCGTTTTCAAACAGGTTTTTGAGCGCGCCTGCATCGAGCGCATCTTTCAGCGGAACATGCGCGGTAACGATCAGCCCGCTGAACGCCGGATGCACATGGGGCGTAAAGCGCACCGTCGCGCCAAGATGACGGGTCGCCTCGCGCTCGTGCTTATGCCCGGTCAGCGCATAAGGCAGGAGATTGTCCTTGAGCCGCGCCGGGTCATTGCGCGGGCTCGGTTTGGTTCCCGCGCCCGAATAGCCGGAAACGCCGAACACCGAGGCCGCGCCGTCAATGCGCGAGACCAAAGGCGCCAGCGCCAATTGCATCGCAGTGGCATAACAGCCGGGATTGGCGATGCGCGCCGCGCCGCGCAATCGGGCGCGGTTCAGCTCCGGCAAGCCATAGGCCCAACGATCATCGAAACGAAAATCCGCTGAGAGATCAATAATGATGCGATGCGGGGCGTTTTTTTCAATCGCCTCCACATAAGGCGCGGCGGCGCCGTCCGGCGCGGCGAGGATCACCACATCGGCGCGGCGGCGCGCAGCCTCTTCCGGCCCGAGCGCTTCGAAAACGCATTCATCCTTGTCTTCAGGGGCGATATCGGCGACTGGCCGGCCGGCGAATTCGCGGCTCACCGCATAAGCCAGCATCAATTCCGGATGGCCGGCAATCAACCGGATAAGCTCGCGCCCCGTATGCCCGCGTGCGCCGACAAGCCCCACTAGAAACGGCGTGCTCATCCTTCTTCATCTCCTTCAAACGAGGCCGGCAGCGCGGCGACCCGTTCGACAATGCGCTTGATCCGACTCCAGTCTGTCTCGCCTTTCCAGAACACCGTCCACGGGCCCGCTTTCATCGCGCCGTCGGCGCTTTCATAGTAAAAGGCGTTGAACCCGTTGGACGTGCGCGAGCGCCAGCAAAAGGACGGGTTTTCCTTTGCAAATGCCCGCCAGATGGTGCGCGACAAGCCCTCGCCGCGCGCATCCTCCACCACCGCAAATTTGTCGAGATATGTAAAATCGTCAATCCTTGTGAGGATCGCCCCGGCGCGATAGCTCTCCGACATATAGATCCGGCTGACCTCGAGCGCATCCCACCAGCCGGTTTTCAGCTTGCGCGCAAAGGCGTTTTCAACGAGCGCAACCGCCCGCGCCGCATCGACGCCTTCCTTTGACGCAAAACAATGGATCGCCTCGCCCATCCGCACCAGCGTGCCGGAGCCGCCATGGGTGAAGAGTTCGCGGATCAGCCCGGACGGCGTCGTTATGGAAACCGATGTTGACAAGGGCGATGCATCAAGCAGGCGCTTGATCTCCTGCAGCTTCAGACGCATGCCGCCTTCGACCCAATCGGCCTGCATCAGCTTTTCATAATTCGACGCGAAGTTGATGGAGTGCATCACATCCCCATGGCGATCAAGCAGCCCGCCAACGCCGGTCAGAAAGACGATCTTCATCGGCTGCAACGCCTCGACTAGCGCGCGCGTGGCGCTGTCGCCATTGACATTGACGAGCTGCCCGCCAGGCGCGACGCCAAGACAGGTGAGGATCGGCATGGCGCCCGATCGCACGACGGAATCAATCAGCCCCTTGCGGATGGTGCGCGGCGCGCCGACCAGTCCGAATTTGTCCTTGTCAAGATAATCGGCCTCAATAACGCCGGCGATCAGCCCTTCGGCTTCGACCCCCTGCCCGCGCACCGCCTCGACCAGCCTGATATTCTCGCCAATAAAAACATCGCGCGCCGCGTCAAGCGTCGCTTCATCGGTGACGCGAAGCCCTTCGACCTTGTTCGTTTGAACGCCGCGCTCATCCAACGCGCGGTCGAGCTGCGGCCCGCCGCCATGCAGCACGATAGGCGTCAGCCCCACCGTATGCAGAAAGGCGAGCGCGGACGCCGTCTCTTCCAATTGCTCGGCGAGGATCGCCCCGCCGATCTTGATTACCGCAAAGCGCGAGCGATCGACCTCTGAAAAGCGCTGCAGATACGCGCGAATTTCCTTGCCGTCGCTCATATTGGAGAGCAACTGAACGATGGTCTGACGGGTGTTGGCGGTCATCTCAGGTACATTGCTCGCTCACCAACGCCTTCATGATCGCCTTTTGCACATGCAGGCGGTTTTCCGCTTCGTCATACGCGATGCAATTGGGCCCATCAAAAACGGCGTCGGTCATTTTCACATTGCGGCGCATGGGCAAGCAATGAGAGACCAGGGCGTTGTTTGTTTTCGCCATTTTTTCCTCATCGACGATAAAGTGGCGATAAAGATCGCGAATCGGCTTTTCCTCCGCCCAATTGCCAAAATAAGGCAGCGCCCCCCAGCTTTTCGCATAGACGACATCCGCGCCGTCATAAGCCGCAGCGATGTCATGAGTGACGGTGATCTTGCGCCCGTTTTCTTTTGCGTCATGGCCGGCCTGGTTCATGTAGCGCAGATCGAGAACATAGTCCTCCGTAGGCGTCAGAAGCGTCACGTCCATGCCGAATTTTGCAGCGGCCATCAGGGCCGAATTGGCGACCGCGGTGTTCAGGGGCTTCGGGTGATAGGTCCAGGTGAGGACGAATTTCTTGCCGTCAAGCGCGCCGCGCCCTTCCTTTTCGAAGCGCTCCTGCAAAGCCATCACATGCGCCATCTCCTGACAGGGATGTGTGATGGTCTCCATATTGATGACCGGCACATCGGCATATTGCGCGAAGGCGGTAAGGATTTTGTCCTTGCGGTCTTCCTCCCAGTCGATGAATTTCGGGAAGGCGCGAATGCCGATCATGTCGCAATAGCGCGACAGGACTTTCGCCGCCTCCTTCACATGCTCTTCGGCCTCGCCATCCATGATGACGCCGTCGTCGAATTCGAGCGGCCACATGCCGCCCGAGGGCGAAAGCACCACCGCATGGGCCCCGAGCTGGCGCGCGCCGACATCGAAGGAGGTGCGCGTGCGCAGTGAGTTGTTCAGGAACAAAAGCGCGATTGTCTTGCCCTTCAAATCATCCCCGCAAGGGGCGGCTTTGAGCGCGCGTGCATCGTCAATCATCGCCTGCAATTCAGGGCGGGACCAGTCAGCGGTGTTCAGAAAATGTCTCATGGATGTGTTCAATACCGGTCAAGCCATTGGAAACCAAGCGGGAAATGGGGAAAACCCTCTGCTTACTACCGGTCGATTCGCAGGTGACAGCATCATGCGAAACAGAATAGTTTCCAAATCCTTAACCCGCGAACGTTTCGGGCGAACGTCGCAACGGGTCTGTATTATGCTGTTTCCTCACCATCGCCCTAATGTTGAGCGACGCTGGCCCCATGGCGGACAAGGACAAGATTACCGACGGCGAAGCGCTGACCGCGCGCATCGGCATATTGTCGCCGCGCCGCCTTGCGATCCTCGCCGGCGCGTTTCTGGCGGCGATGGCGGCGCTGTTTATCGTCGAGATCAACGACAAGGCGGCGCAGCGGGAAATTGAAACACAGATCCGTCTGGCGCAGGCCGCGAATGACGGGGCCGCGGCCCTTAACATCTCGATCATGACCGGCGCGCCGGTGCGCGACACAATGAACGGCGCGCGGCCCGGCGGCTATGCCGCGCTTTACCACCTGTCCGCCGGCGGCGACATCATCACCGCCGCCGGTCGCACGGACATTGTCGACCTGCCCGCCGCCCGGCTGCGCACGCTTGAGCTCAACGGCGCCGGCCAGGCGCGCCTTGAATTGCGCGGCGGCGACATCGCCGTTGCCTGGCGGCGCCTCGACAATGGCGATGCTTTGCTGGTCGCCGCGCCGGCGCGGGATATTTTCGACCGCTCGCCAGTGTGGATAAGCTATGCGGTTATCATGGGCGCGATCACGCTGGTGGTGGGCTCGCTGGTCGCGGCGTTTATTCGCCAGTCACGGGCGGCGGCGAGCGCAGCTCATGCGCTTTCCACCCTGACCGATTTCAATGCGGCGCTGATGGGCGGGCGGTGCTCCCCATGGTTCTATGACCAGAAAGACCGCACGGTGCATTTGTCCAAATCATTGCTGCAACCGCTCGGACTTTCCTCGCGCGACCGCAAGTTGACCTTGCGCGAGGTCTCGGCGCTGGTGCATCCGCAGGATTTGCGCATTGCGCTGGCCGTGATTTCCGGCGAACCGGCCGGCGCCAGCGAAGGCGTTATCCGCCTGCGCGAGCCGGATGGCGGCTGGGCGCGAGCCTATTTCCGCACTTCAAGCGAGGCGACGCGCTTTACCCGCGCAGGCGTCGCCTTTGACCTTGCCGGCGCGTCGACGCTGGCGCCGGGTGCGGCGATCGCCGAAACACGACTGCGCGACGCGATCGAAAGCATTCCCGAAGCGTTCGTCCTGTGGGATGCGCAAGGCCGCCTCGCCATCTGGAACCGCCGCTTCGCTTCGATCTTCCGCATCCCAACAAAAGTTTTGAAAGCGGGTCTCAGCATCGAGGAAGTGACAACCTGCGCCGGCGTCGCAGGCGACGTTCTTGCGGCGCATTTCGGCCCGCTCGACGATGCGGATGAGGAAACGCACGAGGTTGCGCTGCCAGGCTCGCGCTGGGCCCATGTCTCCCGTCGCAAGACCGCCGAGGGCGGCTATGTCTGCGTCGCCACCAATGTCACCGATCTCAAACGCCGCGCCTGGGCCCAGAAGAAAAAAGAGCGCGAATTGCAGCGCACGGTCGAAGACCTCGAAAGCTCGCGCACGGAATTATCCGAAGCCTTGCGCAAATATGAATATGAAAAATACCGCGCCGAGGAAGCGAGCCGGTCGAAATCGGAATTCCTCGCCAATATGAGCCACGAGCTCAGAACGCCGCTGAACGCGATCAACGGTTTTTCCGAAGTGATGCAGTCGGAGCTTTACGGTCCGCTCGGCGATATCAAATACAAGGAATATGTCGGCGACATCCTGTCGAGCGGGCGGCATTTGCTGGAACTGATCGACGACATTCTCGACATGTCGAAGATCGAGGCCGGGCGTTTGACCCTCGAGCCGAAGCGCATGGAGCTTGAGCGCATCCTCAATGAAAGCGTGCGTCTCGTCGCCAAGCGCGCAAGCGACGCCGGCGTCAAGCTGACCGCCTCTGTCGGCCATGCCCCGCCGATTTGGGCCGATGCTCGCGCGGTCAAACAGGTGGTGCTCAATCTCTTATCCAATGCGGTCAAATTCACCGCGAGCGGCGGCGAGATTACGATCACCGCCGAAGCGGATCTCGACGGCGTCACGGTCATTGTCGCCGACAGCGGCACGGGCATCGACCGCGCGCAGCTTGCGAAGCTCGGCGCGCCTTTTGAACTTGCCGAAGGGCATTTCTCACGCAGCCGCAATGGTTCCGGCCTCGGGCTGGCGCTATCGCGCGCGCTGATGGATATGCAAGGGGGCATTCTCGCGCTGGCCAGCCAGCCGGGCCGCGGCACTGTCGCCTGCGCCACCTTCCCGCGCCGCAAGGAAGCGAAAGTCCGCCTGCCGCAATTCGTACGCAAGGAAGCCCATGTGCTGACCGGCAAGGAAAAGCCGGCAGCACCTGCATTCAACGCCGCCAGCCAGGCGGCGGAATAGTCCCTTAAAGCGTTCGCAGCATCGCCAGCGCCCGGCGCGCGGTGCGCAGGAACGATGTTTGTCCGGCCCCGCGCTGCAGATCGTCAAGCTTGGCGCGATCAAGATAAACCCCGCGCAAGATCACCCCTTGCGGATTTTCAACCAGACTGACATCGCGCAGCGGGTCGCCATCCACCAGGATCAGATTGGCGCGATAGCCCGGCGCGATGCGCCCTGTCTTTTGAAACCCCAGAACATCCGCAGCATTAACGGTCGCGGTCTGCAACGCTTCATGCGGCGTCAGCCCGGCCTTGACCAAAAGCTCCAATTCGCGGGTTATCGCCGAGCCCGGAATATTGGTAAAGATGCCCGCATCGGTTCCCGCGACCAGCGGCGCGCCCGCTTCATGCAACAGCCGCGTTGCGACCAGATAAAACGCGGCGCGCGGCGCCTCGCGCGCGTCAGGGTCCGCATTGGTCCAGCGCTCATAGGTATGGGCGTCGAATTTTTTCAATAGCGGGTTGATGGCCTCAGTGCCCGGACGTTCGAGATAAGCGCCTTTTGAGCGCGCAACCCGCACCAGATTGTCATGGGCGATCAGCGTCGGCGTCACCGCGCTCCCCGACGCCGCAATTTCCGCTGCAAGTACGCGCATCGCCGCCTCATCGAGCTGATCGCGAAGCCCGTGCCAGACGATCGATTCGACATGCTCGATCGTTTGATAATTGCGGTCCAGCGCATCGTTGAACGCAATTTCAAACGGCTTGTCATAAGGAACGCCATGACCGCGCTCGCCCTCCGGCGTGTGGCCCGAAACGCTCATGCCGCGCCGGGCGGCCTCCTCGAGGATCGCCTCATAAGGCTCGGGGCGCAGGTTGGAATAGGTTTTGAGCGCGCGATAACCCGCCGCATATTGCTGCTCAACCGCCGCGCGCGCTTCTTCGGCAGTAACGACAAGCTGATGAATATCCTGCTGGTTCGGACCCGGACTATTGAGGATCGGCCCCGTGGTTTTGAAATCCGGACCGAGAATGCGCCCGGTTTCGATCCGTTCGGCAAGCGGCAAATGGAACGGCATGCCGCCCATATTGCGCAGGCCCGTCACCCC
The DNA here is from genome assembly GCA_947259375.1 of uncultured Parvularculaceae bacterium. Taxonomy (GTDB): domain Bacteria; phylum Pseudomonadota; class Alphaproteobacteria; order Caulobacterales; family Parvularculaceae; genus Hyphococcus. The sequence goes on from CAMYLZ010000018.1 coordinate 136,332, forward strand.
ATGAGCGAGATAACCGGCAAGCTCCGCCTCGTCCCAGACATGCACATGGGCGTCGATCAGCCCCGGCGCCAGCGTCACCCCGGCCGCTTCAATGCGGCGCGCGCCATCCGGCGCATTGAGCGTTCCCGCCGGGCCGACCGCCGTAATGACGCCGTCCTCGATCAGCACCGAACGGCCGGCTTCCGCCTCCGGCGCGCCGGGCGCCATGGATATGATCCGCACATTGTCGATCAGGATTGCGGGCGCTGCGCCGCGCGACGGTTTCAACGCCGAAGGATAGCCGGTCACCGCAAATCCGAGCCAGACAATCGCCGCGAAAAGCGCCAGCCCTGCGCCCAGTAAAACACGCCGCAACACCATCTTCATTCCCCTTAACTGAACCGGACTCGCCCGGCTCCACGAACGAACCCGTCAATACCGCGCGCGCGGCGCGGCTGGCAACCAGTCAGCGCCGAAACGCCGTTTAATCGCTCTAATCGTCAGAAGGGGGATGGTGCGGGCGACGATCATCAGCGCCGCTTCCGCGCCGGCGCCGATGCTTGCCGTGTCGCTCATGGGCGGCCTCGACAAGGCGGCGACGCTCCGCAGCAGGCAAGGTTTCAAACGCGCTGACAAACGCCGCATGAAATGCTTCGCGCTGACGCGACTGCGCGGCGCTGATCTGATCCAGCTTTTCGGCAACCGCCTCGCCGTCCCACGCTTCCGCGCTCATCAATCCGGAAAGCTCGCGCCGAAGCTCGCGCATGCGCCGGTGTTCGGCCCGCAATGACGGCAATCGTCCCTTGATCACCGCCCGGAATGTCTCTCGCACTTCCGGCGACAGAGCGTCAGCATGGCGCATGAGATCAAACGGGCTGTCGAGACCGCCATGATGGGACTTTTCAATAGCCGGACCCGGATGCGGCCCGCCGGCGATAATGCGCCCGGACCAGTGACCGAGCGCGAACAGGTTCAGCCCCAACGAGGCCGCCAGCAAAACAATCAGTCCGCGTCCCATGAGGCGCCCTCCTCTTCATCAAGCGACGCCAGCATGACGCTGGCCTCGGCATAGGCGAGCGCCTCGCTCTCCGGCGTCACGCTCGCCTGCATCGAGGCGGAAAACACGCCTGAAGCAAGACCAACGGCGCCAAGCCCGGCAATCGCGCCAGCCGGAACGAGCCGCGCGCCGTGAAGCCCGAAGCGCCCTGCAATTTCGTCAAACCAGGCTGCAATCGATCGCGGCGCCGGCGGCGCGGCGAACCCCGCCGCAACGCGCTGTTCAAGGCTCGCTTCCATCTGCGGCGCGCTTGCTTCATTGAGCAGATTGTCAAGCGCTTGCGCTTCGGCGCGAATATCCGCGCTCTCGTCCGATGCAAATAACGCCGCGAGTTCATCGCGGTCCGCCGCCGGCCAGCGCACAGGATCGCCGCCAAAGCTCTGCGCGACGCGGCGCAAGCGCTCAAGGCGCGCCATTAATCTGGTTTGGTCGCTCATCGTCCATTTGTCCTATTAGATGCTCGCGCAACGGCGCGAGTTTCTTTTTCAGCGTGCGGCGCCCCCGCGCCAGCAGCGATTCCAGCGCGTCAACGCTGATTTCCATAATTTCCGCCGCTTCGATATTCGACAGCTCCTGGTAATGACACAAGGTCAGCGCCAAACGTTGACGCGGCGGCAACTGGCCAAGCGCCGCATCGATCGCCGCCCGCCGCTCGGCCTGGAAGTATTCCTCATCCTGACGGTCGGCGCCGTCCATGCGCGCTTCGATGCCGCCAGGAACGGCCTCTTCCGGCGCCTCACGCTTCGCCTTGCGCAACAGATCAAGGCAATGGTTCATCGCCACCCGGTAAAGCCACGTTTCGAACCTGGCGCCGCGCGGGCGCCACCGGCCGGCATTGCGCCACAGGCGCAGGAATGTCTCTTGCGTTGCGTCTTCGGCGGCGTCCGCGCGTCCCAGCATGCGATAACAGGCGGCGTAAATCATCCTTGTATGCCTTTGCACCAACAATCCGGCGGCGGCCCGGTCGCCGCGACCTGCGCGCCTGACCAGCGCTTCATCGGTTTCTCGATCATGTTCCAACAATCGCGCCGGCCTGTTTCTTTTTTTTTCGGCCCGCCCAGCAAGACCTGTCACGCGGGCCGAAAGGGCTGGATCAATTTAGTGCCTGCCGCGACGGTGATGCCCGCGATGATGCTTGCGTTCATCTTCGCTGAGCACGCCGTCGCCGTCTTTATCCATACGGTCGAAACGCGCCTGAGAGGCGTTTATGAATTCCGTACGATCGACGACGCCGTCGCCATTCTTGTCGGGGTTCTTCTCCGCGCGGCGGGCGTCTCGCCGCGCTTTATGAAACGCCTTCATTTCCTCTTTCGAGATGCCGCCGCTGCCATCCGTATCGGCTTCTTTCAATTGTTCGGCGAAACGCTCGCTCGCCTCGTCTGCGGTGATTTCGCCATCGCCATTCGCATCCATGCGTTCCCAATGGCCGTCGCGGCCCTTGCCGTCATCGGCATAAGCGCCCGCGGCGACCAGCCCGGCGCCGGCGGCAATCAATGCAGTAATCAGGGTCTTTTTCATCTGGCTTCCTCGATGTTGCTTTACGGGTTTCGCCTTCCAGCACACCTTTAACGGCTCAGCGGCGGAAATCCGTCGCAGCCCTGTCGCGGCCTGCTTCGCCGGCATAAGCCTCAGCAAGCAGGCTTTCCGGCGTTTCGAGCTTTCGCGCCCGCGCTCGGCCTGCGGACGGCGACGGCGCCGACACTGCAAATTCCCCGTCCATCGCCGCGACCGCATCCAAATCCGCAAACGCCACGACGCGCTTGCGGGCAGGCGACCAGGCCCAGGAGGTGATCCGGCCAATCGGTTTTTCGTTCAGATAGACGGCGGCGCCGGCGGCGGATTGCTCCTCGTCAATAGCCAGCGAAACGAGCCGCCTTGCGCCCCGCGCGGCCAGCTCGCGCAAGGCCCGCCGGCCATTGAACCAACCGCGATCAAGCGGCGCCAAATGCGCAAGCCCCAATTCCTCAGGGGTAAGGCCCCGATTCGCGCCGTCGCCGCCAAGCGCGCGGTCGGCCGTGACGAAGTCAACGCCCGGACGCGGCGCGCCGCCCTCAAGCCGTAAAATCTCCAGCGCATCAAGACCGATCGGCGCGCCGGCGCTGCGTCGCATGATCCGTTCCCAGATGGTCAATGCTTCCTCTTTGGGGAAGATCAGCTCAACGCCCTCCAAGGCGCCGAACTGGATCGGCCGCGCCGCCGTCTCGACCCCGCGCAGCACGCCCGACGCCGCCATGGTTTCGCTCACCGATTTCAGCCCGGCGGCGGCCAGCACGCCCGACGCCTGCGGCCCAAACACGCCGAGCGCCGCCACCTCGCCGGATATATCGACGGCTTCCACATCCATGCCCCGTGCCGCAAGACGCATGCGCCGTCCATGCGGATGCGATGAAGCAACGATGAACAAATCGTCCGATACCCGCGACACCTCTGTAAGATCAATCACCAGCCCGGCGTCATCCAGCATCAACCCCCGCGCGCTTTCGCCGATCGTCAGATGCGCGGCCGGCGCGGTTGTGAGGCGGTTCAAAAATTCCGGCGCGGCAGCGCCGCGCACCGCATAACGGGACAGCGGCCCGAGATCGGCGAGCGCGGCGAGGTTTTTCGCCGCCTCATATTCATCGCTTACGGATGAATAGACGCGGGCCGCCGTCCAGCCATTGACCGAGGTCCACAAATTCGCCTCGCTGGCGGAGGCGACGGCGATCATCAAGGGCGTCGGGCGGGGGGCGTCGGCGACAATATCTTCTTCGGGAAAAATCATGCCGCCCCCTTGCGATAAGCGCGCAGGGCCGCGCGCGCCGCCCCCCGCGCCGCGCTACAGCTAATCCCCGGTCCGATTTCCGCTTCCGGTCCGCAAAAATAAAACCCGTTGATCCGATCCGACGCCGCTGTCGCCGCAGCAAGCGCCCATTGACGAATGATCCCCGGACGCGCGGCGAAGGATGACGGGCTGGCGCCGGTCGCCGCGGCCTCATCTTCCGGCAGGCGTATGTCGATGGTTTCGATCCTGTTTGTTAATCCGCCTGCAAATGATTCAATATTGCGCAGGACCGCCTTTTTTATTTTCTTTCGTTTCTTGTCGCCGGGCGCAGCGTCAAACGGTAAGGGGTGCGCCATTACCGACATCAACATACGCCCGTCAAAAGGGCGCTCGCCTTCGAGCGATCCGGGGAAAACCGCCTCGATGATCATTTTTTCCGGCACGCGGCCCGCTCGCGCATCAAGAAACGCCGTCGTAACCGCTTCGACGGGCGGTGCATACACCAGACGCCGTTTCATATTTTCGCGCGTCGCGTCATCTTGCGGCACGCCCTTGAGGACGAGTTGCGCGCGACCCGTGCAGATCTCCGGGCGTTCCGCCATCAACATACGTTGCAATTCGATGCCGATTTTCGCCGGTCCGATCATTTGCAGAAAAACCCGCTGCGCATCCGTGGCCGCGATGACGATCGGCGCCCGCAACTGGCCGCCCGTCTCAAGCCTGACGCCGCCGACCCGGTCGCCCTCAACGAGGATAGATTTCACCGGCGTTTGCAGGCGCATATCGACATTGGCCGCCTGCGCCGCGCGGCGCAAGGCGGCGACAACGGCCGCCGCCCCGCCCTCAGGATAGGCGACCGCGCCTTGCAGACCGGCAGCCTCCCCCGCCAGGCGGCGCAGATAGGTCATGAAGCTGAACGGCTCATGCGGCGCGGCGCCGGAGCGGAACGCCGCCTCGGCAAGCAGCGACATGCGGATCTCATTCGCATCAATGCGGGCCGCAATGGCGTCCGTCGCCGAGGAATAGAGATAGCGCTGAATGAGCGCAGCCTTTTCGGGCGGCGCGCCGCCAAGCGCTTTTTCCAGCCCCCGCCGTGCATTCTCGCCGCGCGTGAACGCCGCCGGCTCGAAGGCAGGACGCAAATAAGCCGCAAGCTCGAGAAGTTCGCCGATAAACCCGTTGAGCGCCTCGCGGTCATCGTCATCCTCAAGCGACAATTGCGCAGCCTGGGCGAGATCGCCATCGAATTTCAGCGCTTCGCCATGATCAAAGAAATAGGTGGTATCGAGCCGGCGCGCCGCAAAGGACAGGCCGTGCCGGTACAGGTCGAGGTCGGCGATCACCTCCGGGTCAAGCGTTGTCAGCAAATGCTCGCCGTCAACGCCCAATACCCCTGGCGCGATCTCCCTTTCGCCGATCCGCCCGCCAAGCCCGGCGCCGCCGACAAGCACGGTGTGCAACCCCGCCTTGCCGAGATAAGTCGCGGCGGCGAGACCGTCGATGCCGGCGCCGATGACGATTGCGTCAATGCCGCCTTCGATGCGGCCGGGAGCTTGCGCGCCAAACTCCGCTGAAGGGGGCTCGGTTGCCGGTTCATTCATCGCGCGCCATCACCTCGTCAATGAGCCGCACGGCGGCCCCGATCGCGCCATGACGCCGCTGTTGCACGATGATCCGCTCGCGCGCATCGATGCGTGAATGTTGGGCGTTGGGCGTCGTCACCTGCGTTTCCGCGCGTTTGATTTGCGTGGCGAAATCCGGCATCCGGCTCGCAATGCGGTTCTTGATGATAGCCGCCGCCGCCTGCCTATCCTGTCCGGTCCAACCGCGCCATTCGCCGTCTTCATAAAAGGCGCCCGGAAAATAGGCCGTACGCGCAATAATTTCACCATTTGGCGTGTATTCGAACTCGACCGGCGGGCGGTCATAGAGCTGGCCGGCGACCGCCGCATCGCGGGCCTGGCGTACGTCGTTTGCGTCGTCGACAATTTCGAAAATGCTGCGGTAATCGCCGGCCGGCGGCTCAATACGTTGCGTCAGCTTGAAGCGGACAGTGACGCAAGCATGAGCAGCGCCATTAAGTTGAGCGCCGACGGCGCCGTTAAGCGCACCTGCATTGCTCGCCGCTTCCGGCGTTGCAAAAAACACATGCCGCACTTTCAGCTTTTCATCCGCGCCGATCACGATATTGGCGAACCTGCCGCCATCGGCGCCGATTTCCGCAAGCTTCCCAACATAGGATACGACGCCCGCGTCCTGGCACACTTGCTCGAGCACTGCCATCAGCCGGGCTGAATCCTTCGGCGTGCGCACGCGCCACGCATCGGCATCGAAAAATTCCGCGACGGCGCTCGCCGAGGCCGCATCGCGATCGCTTGCTCCCGCCGGGGCCAGCGCATGAGCGATGAGGTGCGCTCTCACGCGTTCATCCTCAAACCAGTCATCCATCAGCGCAGCGCCATCGCCAAACAGGCGCGCATTGCGCTCAAGCGCCTCCGGATCAAGCAGCATCTGCGCCAGCGCCGTTCCGCTCAACGCCGTCGCACGTCCGAACACATCCGCAAGCACGCTCGAGCGATCAAGCGCTGTGATCTCCCGGACAAAATCATCCCAGACATGATGATCATCCATCCCTTTTTCCGCCAACGCCTCGCGGGTCTGGCGGGAATTGACGTAGGTAACCAGCGGGTCGGCATCCTTGAACAGCGTCACCCGCGCGCTCACCGGCTCGAGCGTGAGATCGTAGTCCTGCAAATCGAGGCGGCGCCAGACGAAATTGGGGATCGCCGGCGCGGCGCCGGTGTTGTCGTTTTTCTTGCGCTGGCTGAGCCGCAAATGCGCGGCCCGCGCGCCCGCGCGCGCGGCGGCGGCGGCTGCGCACAGACTCGCCTCGTCATCGCCGATTACCAAAAAATCATATTGCGCATTCATATGCGACGGCCCGCCATTTTAGCTGAGCCTCGCTGAAAACAACCGCGCAATATCTGATTGCCGGCGCGCAAGCGCCCGTTCCGCCGCTTCAATCGAAGCCTCTCCGCATACTGACGCCAATCTGGCGCACAATGCCTCCCCTGCCCTTTCAGGCGCGAATACGCCGCCCGTCGCCGCGCGGCTCGCCTGCAAGACCGCATCGAAAACGCGGTGCGCGCATTTTAGCGTGCGAGCCTCTTCTTGCGCCAATTCGCCTTTTATTTCAAACCAATCAATCGCCAGATCGACAGCCCTGGGCGCCCGCCCCGCCCGTGCGGCGCTGATGAGCGTCAGATATTGGCAAATGAAGGCGATATCGGTCAGCCCGCCGGCGATATTTTTGACGTCAAAGGGCCCCGCCCCCGGCCTCGCTTCCTGCAGCCGCGCGCGCATATCGACGACTTCTCGCGCGACCGCGCGCGCATCACGCTGCCGGCGCAAGATGCCGTCGATCTCCGCCGAGACGGTCTCGGCGAGCGGGCCGGACGGACCGATCACCCGGGCTTTGACCAGCGCCATCACTTCCCAAATCCAGGCATCCACCTGGTAATAACGGCGGAACGCCGAAAGGCTGACAGCGGCCGGGCCGGCTTTGCCGGAAGGGCGCAATTGCATGTCGACCTCATAAAGCCCGCCCTCTTCCGTCGCTGCTGAAAGCGCGGTGACGGCGCGGCGCACCAGCCGCGTGAAATAGTCCACCGGACCGAGCGCGCGCGCGCCGTCCGAGGCCGCATCGGCCGGCGCGTCATAAATGAACATCAGATCAATATCCGACGTCGCAGTCATCTCGCCAGCGCCGAGGCGGCCGAGCCCGACCACCGCAAAGGCGCCGTCGATACGGCCATGCTGACGGCGCATCTCGTCCGCCGCCGCATCTATGAGCGCGCGGATCGCGGCGTCGGCGATTGCGGTGAAATGCGCGGCCGCTTCATCATGCTCAATCGCGCCGACCGCCAGCTTTGCGGTCACCGGGAATTTCTGCTCGCTCGCCCAGCGCCGCGCCGCATTGAGCGCCGCTTCATAATCCGCGGCAGCCGCGACATGCGCCGCGCATTCGCCTGCATATTCGCCCGCATCGCGCATCGGGCCGGACCAATTTTGATCAATCAGGCTTTCGACGAGATTGATGCGCCGCGAAAACTCACGCCCCAGATAAGGCGAGATCGTCATGATGCGGATCAGCGTGTCGAACAGGTCGAGATTATTCAACAGCAGCGAAAACACCTGCACGCCCGAGGGCAAGCGCGTCAGAAAATCCTCAAAGGCGAAAAACGCTTCATCCGGATCGCCGGCTTTCGACAGCGCGTCGAGCAAAGGCGGGACCAGCTTGGTCAAGAGCACGCGCGCGCGCTCGGTGCGCGTTGCGCGCAGCGCGCCCGTATGCCAGCGCCGGATCGCCGCGCTGACATCCGGCGCGCGGCGGAAACCCATCGTGCCGAGCGTTTCAAGCGTCGCGGGATGCGCCTCGACGCCGGTGAAAACGAGCGGCCCGGACTGATCCGGCGCCTCGCCGCTTGCCGCGAACAGCGCATCATAGCGGCTAGCCACCGCGCCGAAATGCGCCAGCAGCTTTTCGCGAAACCGGCGCGGATCTTTCTCGCCGGCAAAGGCCGCCGCCCTTGCAATGTCCTCCGCCTTCACCGGAAGGCGATGGGTCTGCTCGTCATTGATCATTTGCAGGCGGTGTTCCACGTGGCGGAAATATCGATAGGCGCCCGAAAGTTCCGTGCACGCCTCCTGGCTGATTGTGCCATTATCGGCGAGCGCTATCAGCGCGTCGAGGGTCGCGCGGGCGCGCAAGCGTTCATTCTTTCCGCCAAGGATGAGCTGCTGGGTTTGCACATAGAACTCTATTTCGCGAATACCGCCGCGTCCCAGCTTGACATCATGTCCTTCAAACGCGATGTCGCCGCCGCCCTTGGCCGAATGCATCTGACGCTTGACGGCGTGGACATCCTCAATGGCTGCGAAATCGAAATATTTGCGCCAGACAAACGGGCGCAAGGCCTTGAGCAAAGACTCGCCCAGACGCATGTCGCCGGCGCAAGGGCGCGCTTTGATGAAGGCCATGCGCTCCCAATTCTGTCCGTAAGCTTCGTAATAGGCCTCGGCGGAGCGCACCGCCACTGCGGGCGCGGTGACGCCGGGATCAGGCCGCAATCGCAGATCGGTGCGGAAGACATATCCGTCCGCCGTCTGCATATGCAATAGATTGACCATCTCGCGCGTCACCGCCACCGCATGGCGCTGCGCCGTGATGCGGTCCGGCGCGCCCATGACGTCCGGGTCAAAAAGAACAATAAGGTCAATATCGCTGGAATAATTAAGCTCAAACGCGCCATGCTTGCCCATGGCGAGCACCGCGAGCCCTTGCGCGCTTTCAAGCGGCGCGCGCGCTATCGCGGCATTGAGCGCGCCCTCGACGCAAGCATCCGCGAAGCGCGAAAGCGCCGCTGTTGCGCGCATCACATCGATCGCGCCGCCGGCATCGCCAAGCGCGATGGCGAGCGCCGCGCCAGCCTTGGCCTCGCGCAGCGCGCGCATTTGTGCGTCGGGCGTTTCTTCATCCGCCGCGCCGCGCGCCGCTGCGCAAAGCGCGTTGATCGTCTCGTCAAGCGGCCGGGTGAACAGGCCGGCAAGCGCATCGCGCTTTTTCAACGCCAGGCGCCGCAAATAAGGCGAGCATGACGCCACCCCCGTCAGCAATTCCTGCGCCGCGCCGGGCAGCGCGGAAAACGCCTCGCCCAACGCATCGCGAAACTGCGCGGCCGCCGCCGCATCATATAGCGCGGGCCCTTGGCGGATGCTGTCGGCGAGGGATTGTCGGCTGTTCATGACATTCAAGTTGACAATGGAAGCCGTGAAAAATCCACCAAAAAGAACCGCCGCCGGACATGGCCCGGCGGCGGCGATGCAGTTTTCATAAAGCGTTGACGCTTAACAGCCCGCCGCTTGCTTGAGCGCCGATGACGGCCGGAAGCGGAGCGACTTTGACGCCTTGATCTTGATTTCCTCGCCGGTCCGCGGATTGCGGCCCTTGCGCGCGGCGCGTTTTGAAACCGTGAACGTCCCGAATGTGCCGATCGTGTATTTGCCGTCTTTCTTGGCGCGTTTGAGGCCTGCCTCGATCTCGCCGAAGACGAGTTCCACAACACGCTTGGCTTCGGCATTGCTCATATTGCCGGCAGCGGCGACATTGGCGATGAATTCCGCTTTGCTCATTTTCCTGTCCCTTAAAATGACGCGGTCCGATTCGGCGAAGGCCTTGAAACACAACACTGACCGCAACTTCTGGAAAGTGGTGAGCGATAATTGAAGAACTGATTTTCCGGGATTCGCAAGCGCTTAAATCGCCTGATCGCCAGTATTTTGCTGGCGAATCGGCATTTTCGAATGAGTTTGCACGGGGGCTCATCAACGCCGGCGAACAATGCGGCGGCGCTCGGCCGCCCCGCCTGCCCGATGATCACGCCCCTGACGGAAAGGTCATTTCAACGCGCAGCCCGTAACCATCGCCTTGCGGACGTTTAAGCCCATCTTTCAAGGCGATCTTGGCGCCATGGGCCCGGGCGATCGCTGAGACCAGCGACAGGCCAAGGCCCGATCCCTGTGTCGAGCGGCTCGCCTCGAGCCGAACGAAGCGCTCAAAAATCCGCGCACGGTCAGACGACGCAACGCCCGGCCCGTCATCGGCCACCGAAAGGATCGCGCCGCCGGCGCGCGTCGGCGCCACCGTCACTTCAATGCGGGTTCCGCCCTCGGCATATTTCAGCGCATTGTCGAGGAAGTTCGCCACCGCCTGCGAGACAAGTTCGCGCGAGCCGTTCACCGTTGGCGTCGGCGCAGTGCTCAGCATAAGGTCAAATCCCGCATCCTGCGCGGCCGGCTCGTAAAGCTCGGCCATTTCTTCGGCGATAGCGACGATGTCAATCGGCGCAAAAACGCCAGCGCCTTCGCCCGACTGAATACGCGCGATCGATAATAGCGCATTGAATGTGGCGAGCAGTTTTTCGGAATCATCGATCGTCGCGCGCAGCGCCGCGTCTTTCGCCTCCGCCCCGCCCTTCAACGCATCGCCGAGCCGGTTGCGCATGCGCGTCAAGGGCGAGCGCAAATCATGGGCGATATTGTCGGAGACGTCGCGCATGCCGGCCATCAAGCGCTCGATTTGGTCCAGCATGGCGTTGAGATTTTCACCAAGATCGTCGAGCTCGTCGCCGCCGCCGGTCGTCGGGATGCGCCGCGTCAGGTCGCCGCCGCGCACCGCCCGCGCCGTGCGGTTGACCACTTCAACGCGGCGCAGAAGCGAGCGCGAAAAGATCAGCCCAATGACGACCCCGAATGCGATCGTCACCAGCGCCGCGCGGGTAACGACATTTTGCGACCGCTGGCGCAAGAATTCGCGGCTCGCCACATCGCGGGCGACAACTACGAGATAGGACTGTTCCGCATCCGGCGCGGCGCGAAAGCGCATCATCTTGCCGCGCGCCTCGCGCTGCTGCACGCCGACCTCGCGGCCAGCCGCATCGACTTGCGGCTTTTCAAATTTGAAATTGAAGAAGTCGCCTTCCGCGGTCAGCGCTTCAGGCGGCAACGCTGTAAGGTTTCCCGCCAGCACAGCACCGGATGGCGCGCCGATCAGCATGTAAATCGCATCATCCGACCACGCCGTACGCTGACGAATGACGCGCGTCAGCATGCCCGGCCCGCTGGTCGAGAACAAATCCGCGAGAACGCCAATCTCGCTATCGATGACATTGTCTGTCTGCTTCGCCGCTTCGCCAAAGGTTGCGTTGTAAAGATAGGCCCCGAGGAGCGCCACTGCGCCGGCGAACAATACGACATAGATCACCGTGAAGCGAAACGACGTCGTACGTAAAAGGCGCAGCATGGCGCGGGTCAGCCCTCGTCTTCGGACAGCCTGTAACCGGCGCCGCGAATGGTTTTGAGAAGCGGCTTGTCGAAATCCTTGTCGATCTTGGACCTCAGCCGAGAAATATGCACGTCAATAACATTCGTCTGCGGATCAAAATGATACTCCCAGACATTTTCCAGCAGCATGGTGCGGGTCACCACCTGGCCGGCATGACGCATGAGATATTCAAGCAGGCGAAATTCGCGCGGCTGCAAATCGATCTTTTGCGATGCGCGGCGCACGGTGCGGTTGATGACGTCAAGCTCAAGATCGCCGACCTTGAATCGCGTCGTCACTTCAGCAGGGCCGGAACGGCGCCGTCCAAGCGCTTCGATCCGGGCGAGCAATTCGGAAAACGCGTAAGGCTTGACGAGATAATCATCGCCGCCGGCCTTGAGGCCGGAAACGCGGTCGTCCACCTCGCCCAGCGCCGACAGGAACAACGCCGGCGTTTCGTCGCCATCATCGCGGCGGCTGGCGAGCAAAGACAGACCGTCCATTTTCGGCAGCATGCGGTCGATGACATAAGCGTCATAGCCGCCGGCGGACGCCATATTGAGGCCCGCCTCGCCGTCAAGCGCGTGGTCGACGGCGTGCCCCGCCTCGCGCAGGCCCTTGGCGGCGTAGGCGGCCGCCTCGGCGTCATCTTCGACCAGTAGAATTCGCATGCCTTCACCTTAGCGCATTTTCCCGCCCTGCAACATTGCGGCGGGAAGGATGGATCACCCCTGTCCTGATGGCGCAGCGCCTTCATTCGCCGCTTATTGCGGCGTGGGCGTTTGAAGGCGCTGCCCTGGAGTTGCCTCCGCCTGCTAATCGCGGCTGTCGAGCGACAACGCGCCAAACTGGCGATTGGCGCCGAATTGCATACGCAAGAGCACCGCATCCTTTTCGGCTTTTTCGGCATTTTTGATCTTGGCGTTGAGCTCATTACCGGAGCGCACGGCCTCGCCGTCGACCTGTAAGATCACGACGCCGGGTTGCAGCCCCGCATCCTGCGCCGGGCTGCCCGGACGCACGCCGGTCACCACGACACCGTCGACATCGTCCGGCACACGATATTGCTGGCGCAGCACGTCATTCAGCTCTGCGACCCGCAGCCCAAGCGCCGCTGCGACGCTGTCATCATCGCCAGACGGAATGTCGGCTTCCGCGACGCGCGGATCTTCGTCGCGCTCACCAAGCGTCACATTGATATTGCGGACCTTGCCGTCACGGTGGATCTTCAGCGCCACCTTTCGTCCCGGCGGGAAAGAGGCGATGCGGCGAGAAAGCTCATTCGTGGTCGCCACATCTTCGCCCTCGACGCCGAGAATGACGTCACCGTCCCTGAGGCCGGATTTCTGCGCCGGCGTGCCGTCAATGACATCGGCGACGAGAACCCCGCCGCTTTCTTTCAGGCCGATCGCCGCAGCGAGTTCTGTCGTCACTTCCTGCAACGAAATGCCGAGCCAGCCGCGCGTCACCGACCCATTGTCGATCAGTTGCGCAACCGTGTCCTTGGCGATGCGTGCGGGGATCGCGAAGCCGATGCCGACATTGCCGCCATTGGGTGAAAAGATCGCGGTATTGACCCCGACCACCCGGCCCTTGAGGTCAAAGGTCGGCCCGCCGGAATTGCCGCGATTGATGGGCGCATCGATCTGAATGAAGTCGATATACTGGTTCTCGCGGTTCTGGCCGCCAATCGCCGAGACGATGCCGCTGGTCACCGTGCCGCCAAGGCCGAACGGATTGCCGACCGCCAGCACCCAGTCGCCAACGCGCAAATTCACATCATCGGCGAATTCAACAAAGGCCTGGCTGCGCGGCGGGTCGACCTTGAGCACGGCGAGGTCGGTCAGCGGATCCACGCCGACGACCTCCGCATCGATTTCATCGCCATTGGCGAGGCGCACGCGCACCACATCCGCATCCTGCACCACGTGGTTATTGGTGACGATATGGCCGTCGCGATCGATGAAGAAGCCAGAGCCCTGCGCCTCGGCGCGCCGCACGCCATCGTCAAAATCATCCGGCGCATCGCCTTCGGGCTCGCCAAAGCGGAAGCCGAAAAACCGTTCAAGCTCCTGCGGCACGCGGGGACTCTCGATTTCGCGCTCGACCAGGATGCTGACCACCGCCGGGCTCACCCGCTCAACCAGGTCGGCGAAAGAAAGGGTGCCGTCGGCGGCGACCGGCGGGGCCATCAGGCGCGGCGCTTGCGCATTGGCGGCGCTAAAACCGAAACCGCCAGGATTAAGCGTGAATGCGCCAAGGGCGGCGCCGGCGAAAAGCGCCATTGCGATAGGTTTGGCGCTGCGAGACTTGCTATACTGTTTTTTCAACTTCATTTCCCTTTTTGGCTTCCTGACGAAAGCGCCCCATGCCTCGGACTTTAGTGTAAGTAATAACGAACCAGGGCCGTCAAAAGCGCCCAGCCCGCATTAAAAATTGTTTAAAAAATCAAACCACTCGCGAGCGAATCGCAACGCTTTCCGCAAGCATGCGATGCACCGGGCACTTGTCGGCGATCTCCAGCAGCCGCGCGCGCTGCGCATCATCGAGCGCGCCTTTCAGTTGGATTTCCTTTTCCAGCACGGACGGCGCATGGGCGTCTTCGGATTTGGAACGCGCAACGCGGATCTCCACCGAAGCGACATCCCATTTCTTGCGCCGGGCATACATGCGGATCGTCATCGCCCCGCAGGCGCCGAGCGCCGCCTCGACCACCCGCGTCGGATTGGGGCCGAGATTGTTGCCGCCATCGTCCTTGCCGGCGTCGATGACCATCGCGTGCCCGTCGACCGACAAGGCCACCGCGAACGGTTCGCCGGTGACCGAGCGGGCGAGCGCCCCGCCCTTGAAAGGCGGCGGCGCCGCGGATGCGGCCGGCGCGACTTTCGCGGCTGGCGCCTCGACGGCGCCGATATAACGCGCGCCCCAGGCGGCGAGCACGCCGGCGGCGTAACGCGCATCCTCGGTATTCGACAAAAGATGATCGGCGGTGTCGAGACTGACGAAACTTTTCGGATGCTTGGCGGCCATGAAAATGCGCGAGGCGTTATCGACGCCCACGGTCGCATCAAGTGGGGCGTGCATGACGAGCAGCGGTTTTTTAAGGCTCGCCGCCGACATCAGCACATCCTGATCGGCGAGATCGTCAAGGAACTGTTTTTTGATCGTGAACGGACGGCCGGCGAGCTTCACCGTGGCGAAACCATGCTGTTCGATCTCTTCGCGCTGTTCGCCAATCTGCAAGGCGACATGGTCCGCTTCCGCCGGCGCGCCAATCACCGCGACGCCTTTCACCTCCGGCATGCGCGACGCCGCGACGATCGCCGCCGCGCCGCCAAGCGAATGGCCGATCAGGATTGACGGCGCCTCAAACTCTGCACGCAGATAATCGGCGGCGCTTACAAGATCATCGACATTGGAGGAGAAATTGGTGTTGGCGAAGTCGCCTTCCGATGCGCCCAGCCCGGTAAAATCGAACCGCAGGACGGCAAAGCCTTCGGCTCGCAAGGCCCTGGCGATTTCGCGCGCCGCCTTGATGTCTTTCGAGCAGGAAAAGCAATGCGCGAAAAGCGCATAGGCTTTTGGCGGCCCGCTCGGCAATTCCAGCGCGGCGGCGAGCTTTTCACCACTCGCCGTGTTGAATTCTGTTTTTCTGGTTTCCCCGGTCATGACGTCTTTCCTGGTTCAAATGATAGGCTGTAGCGAAAAGGGGTTAGCGAATAGCGGTCAGGAATCGCACAAAACAACGCAGCGCGTTCGGCGCGATTGAAATCCGGCAGCCGACGCCGCCCCGGCATCTCGCGAAATTCATCCTGTTTCCTATGCGCGTTCCTTCATGCGCTCATTTCATACTGTCACGGCCGCGGCGGCGGCGCGATCACGGATGAGACCGATCTCGTCGCTTTTGAGCAATGGCGAAATGACGCTGAGCAAACGATCGAGCAGCCGGCGCGCCGCGGCGCGTTCTTCGCCCTCGGCCGCGCGAATCTCCGCCACCAGATCCTTGGCGTAGCCATGGGCTTCGCTACAGGCTTCGGCGAATAGCGCCTCGACCGGCGCGGGATCGGCGCCAAGCCGGCGCGCATTGGCCGGCGCGGCGGCGATCAGCAGGACCGCACGCTGCGCCTCATCAACCGCCTCATCGGCGAGCGCGGCCGAAACATCCGGGCGCGGCGGCGCAAGCCGCGTCGACCCGCCGGCGCGGCGCAGCGGCATCACCGCACGCATCGCCGCCAGCGCCTGTTCGGCGAAACGCTCATGCGCCTCATTCGCCACATCGCGGCAAGCTTCGATCCGGTTCACATAAACATTGTCGCCGGCTTTCGCGGCCTGCGCCGACAACCCGTCCGCATAATCGGCGAACCAGGAAAGCCGCGTCAGCGCCGATTGCGCGTCAAGCTCGGCGGCGCATTCGCGCTCCAGCGCGCGCGCGATGCCCTCAAGGTCTTCAAACAGGCTTTCAGGCAGCGCCATCACCGCCTCGCGCGCTTCGAGAAGCTTGTCGTCGGCGCTGCGCGCCAAATGATAGTAGACGCCGAGCGCGCGCCATGGCGCTTCGAGCCGACCCTTCAGCGCCAGCAGCATATAGCCGCCAAGCGCCGGCGATTGACCGTATGCGGACAAGAACACCTGGCGCAATTCGTAATATTGCTCTTCGGTAAGCGACGGCGAATGAGAGGGCGCCACCGCGCGCAAGGCGCGTAGCATCTCGACGCCTTCCAGCAACTGGTAAATCTCTTCAAGATCGGCCAGCGCCGCTTCGCCGCCAAGCTCGCTGACCAGCGCTTCGCGCTGCGCCGGGTTGCTCGCCGCGTGACCGCACAAGCGCGCAAGCCCCGCCTCGGCGGCAAGGTAAAGCGCGTTGACGAGCGGCTTGGACTCGGCGCCGCTCTCATATGCCTCATCGAGCGCCGCAGCGGCGAAAGCGGTCTCGCTCATCGCCGGGTCGGTGGTCATCACCCGCCATATCGGCGCCAGCGACGTGCGGGCGATCTGCGCCTTACGCTTCGCCCCCTTTCGTGTGCTGACGAAAAAATCCTCAAACGGCGTAAAAAATGTCCGCCTTGCATCCGGCGGGCGCGGCGGCGGCGGCGCTCCGCGCGCTTTAAGCCCCGCACGCAGATCATCGAGAATGACGCCATGCGGCAGGCCTTTCCCGCCTTTTTTGAGATCGGCCTCGACAGCCGCGAACAGTTTGATCGCCGCCGCGACGGGAAGCTCGCCCAGAAAGGCGCTGAGGCGTTCTTTTTTGCGCGGGGTGAGGCTCATCAAAGCGTCGTCATCCGGTCTGTTTGCCTAGTGGTAGGGGCTGCGCGAAGGCGCGTCAAACCGCGCGCCATGCCCTGCCCCGATCATGCGCCGATCACGCCTCGCCCGCATCATGCGCCGGCAAAATCCTTCGCCGCCTTGGCGCCTTTCCATTTCCTGACGAACTCCTCAAGCTCGCTGTCGCCGCCTTCGGGCAGGATGATCTTGAGCTTCACATATTGGTCGCCCGCGCCGCCGGTCTTTTTCGGCGCGCCGCGTCCTTTCAGCCGCAACACCGTTCCCGAGCTCGAATATTTCGGCACATTGACGGAAACATCGCCGGCGATGGTCGGCGCGGTGATCTTGCCGCCAAGCACCGCTTCTTTCAGCGAGATCGGCGCCTCGATATGGATGTCGGCGCCTTTGCGCTCAAACACCGCATGGGGCTTGATCTTGATTTCAACATAGACGTCGCCGGGCCCGCCCGCCGCGCGCTCGCCCTGGCCTTTGAGGCGCAGGGTCTGGCCGTCTTCAAGGCCGGCGGGGACGGCGAGATCGAGCGTGCGCCCGTCAGGCATGGTGACCCGCTTTTTCGCGCCGTTCACAGCGTCAAGAAAGTCGACTTCGAGCCGGTAGCGCAGATCGCGCCCGCGCATGTGCTGCGCGCCGCCGCGCGCGCCCCGCGCCCCGAACAGATCGGAGAAAATATCGGAAAAATCCTCAAACGACGCGCCCGCGCCCGGCCCCCCGGCATGATGGCCGCCGCCCTGGTATCCGCCGGCCCCGCGGCCTTCGCGCTGGGTCCATTGGTGGAACGGGTTCGCCCGTTCGCGGCCGTCATCATCAAGCTCGCCGCGATCATATTTCTTGCGCCGCTCCGGATCGCCGAGAATATCGAACGCCGCCGAAACTTCCTTGAACTTGTCTTCGGCTTTCTTGTCGTCCGGATTGCGGTCGGGATGATATTTTTTCGCAAGCTGACGGAAGGCCGAGCGGATTTCCGCATCGCTCGCCTTGGGGGAAAGACCCAATACCAAATAAGGGTTTCGCGCCACGTTTTTTAAAGGCCTCTGCCGGTAAGCTGTTGTTTACTCTTGGTCAAAAAGCGGGCGCGCAGGGGCCGAGAAGCGCCTGCGCGCCCGCACTCCCCCTAGAAT
Organism: uncultured Parvularculaceae bacterium; assembly: GCA_947259375.1. GTDB lineage: Bacteria > Pseudomonadota > Alphaproteobacteria > Caulobacterales > Parvularculaceae > Hyphococcus. The sequence continues at coordinate 154,415 of CAMYLZ010000018.1, forward strand.
TAGGTGATTTTATCCAGAAATGAAGAGCTTAAGGTTAATTTCGGAAGCGGAATTACTGTCCAATCGCTCATCCCCGCCAGCCAACGCGATGACCGCGAATAAATCAGACTTCCCCATCATTCTTCCTATTCGGCGCTTGGACGAAACTAAAAAATCAATATAAATACAGTTCGTGCGTTATTTCAATTTTCCTGCATTCATTTCAACATCTTCACTTTAAAAACCGTATGACCGAAACAGAAAAAACAGGCAAATCGTCATTTCCCCTTTCCAGGGAAAAAATGGGTTATCTCGCATTGATTATCGCCCTCCTGCTCAGTGGATTTTCCGGGCCTTCGATATTCATCGTGAACGCTGCAATCGCTTTTTCGGGCGTTTTGGTCGCCATCAGCATGTTTATCCTGGTGATTCGCCTGCTTCCATTCAAACTGAAGCCCGTTGAAGGTAAGGGCCGCCTAATTGGCCACGCTCTTTACTGGGGCGTTATCATTGTTCTGATCGCCTTCGCCGTCTGGGTCGGAGATAACGCGCGTGACTTTTTCGCGCGCCTTCTCTTCACGCTACCTGTCTGAATTCAACTCATCGGCGTCGGCTCGCAATTATCAAACTCCCTGATCAACTCAAAAAGATCGTCGCGCGTATTCTCAGCACTCCTCATCAAAGACTCAGCCTGCCTTGCCATCGTGCGCGCCTCCGACAATTCGCCAATCGCGTCCAGCGCGTCTTTCGCCGCCAAAACGGCCGCGATCGCCGGCACGAGCTTTTGCACGTCTTGCAGATCAAGTTTTCCTTTGGACAAGCGGGCAATCAATCTGGCGGCCCTCCCGAATGCCCCGAGGGGGCCGGCGATTGCGATGAAAGCCTCAACTGCCGCCACCAACGCCTTGCGTCTTGCTTCACGAGCAAGGTTTTCGGCCCGGCGTCCCAATTCTTCAGCCCGATCCGCCTGATCGGCCAACTTGTTTTTCGCGAGCTCGACGCGTATTTCGACCTCGGCGCAGCTCCGTTTGCATTCATAAACGGGGCGGCGCCGATACGCCGCCGTTGCGTTTCTGACCGCTTCGGCCAGGCTTGCTCCCTTGAATTCATTGCTTCTCATTTTTTTACTCCGCTTACTGTTTGTTTTTCCCCGCCGATCTTCAGGGCCGTTTGAGGGGCTCAAAGTGAGACGCAAGAAGAACGCTCATTGCAAGGCCGCAACCGCTTTCAGGTGAGCGCAACGCTGCCCCGCGCCTCCGCCCCTTCCCCTGCCGCGTCGGAAAGCTGCGCCACGGCGAAAATGATCACGCCGCTGGCGATCGGCCCGCCGAAATCTTCGGCGATGTCGGCCGCCATATAGGCGTAGGACGGCGTTGTCGTTTCAACACTGCGCACCGGGTTCGCGCCGTCATAGACGGTGAGGCGATAACGCTCGGATTGCTCGCTAAGGGGAACTTCCCCCTCCCAGCTATCGCCGCCGAGGCGGGTGCGGCGGATCCAGGTGAAGAGAATGTCGCCGCCCTGCCGCTTCGCGCGCAGATGCACGGGCGACAAGGATTTCAGCCCCCGCGCGGTGATGACGAGGTTCTGCGCGGTGAAATTCTCCGTATCGGGAAGGTTCGCTTCCGGGCCCGCCTGCCAGTCGAAAGCGAGCCCGCGCCCGTTCGCATCGAAGGCGGCTTGCGTCACCGCCGCATTCAGCAACACCGCGCGCGCGCCAATGCCGGCGCCTGCGAGCGCCTCCGCCTCGGTCCCCGCTTGCCCGCGCAACAGCCCGGTGAGCGCCCAGGCGCCGGAAGGGAGCAGCACGGCGTCGCGGAACTGGCAGAGTTCCCAGCCGCCATTGTCGGCCTTGACCGCGAGCGCATTGGCCCCGGCAAGCACATCCGCCGGCGCTTTCGAGGCGAGCGCGCCAAAGACAAGCCGCAATTGCACCGCGCGCTCGATCCAGCGGCCGGACCCGGCGGGGGCGAGCGCGGTTTCAAGCCGGCCCATCACGGCGCGCGCCGGGGCGAGCCCCGCAAGCGAC
>CAMYLZ010000019.1 GCA_947259375.1 uncultured Parvularculaceae bacterium
AAAATGCGCGCGAACTGGCGACGGATCTGGCGCGCGGCGGCGCTGATCTGCGCCTGCGCAAGGCGGCGCGCTGGGCCGGCGCGGCCGCGCTGGGCGCCATCGCCATCGGTGTGCTGATTTTATCGCCCCCCCCCGGCGACAATGGCCAATCACCCGTGCTTGCGGCGACAGAAGCTCATGCGACGCAACGCATCGCCATACTACCCTTCGCGAACAACACAGGACTTACAGAGTATGATTGGGTTCGCCGCGGCTTGCCGGACACTCTGTCGGCCAGCCTCGCGGAGAATGCAACGCTGCAAATTGTCGACAGCGCGCGGGTGTTTCAAACGCTTTATGCGATGCGTATCGCCGATAACGAGTTGACGGATGCCGATTTACGCCAGGTCTCAACGCTTCTGGATGTTTCCAGCATCATCAAGGGGACAGTGATCGGCGACGCCCAGGATCGCCGTATTGAGATTACCGTTCGCCAGGCGCCGGATGGCGCGGAGCAATATGTCCGTACCGTGATCGGACCGACAGGTATTCTGGGCGCAATCGATCTCAGTATCGAGGACCTGCTTGAGGCGCTGAATGTCCAACCCTCTGCACGCAGCCCCGCCTCTGCTCTATCGGAAAACGTCTCGGCAATGCAGGCCTATGGCGAAGGCGTGGCGCATCTGGCGCGTGGAGAAAGCGTTCTGGCCATTGAAAGCTTCAATAAAAGCATAGCGGCTGACGAAAATTTCGGCCTCGCCCATGCGGCCCTTGTGCGTGCTTATTCCGATGCAGGAAGGCGTGATGAAGCGATTGAGGCATCGGAAGCAGCGGCGACGCTGCTGGACAGGCAAGGCGGTCGCGCCTCGCTGATGATGCAAGCGCAACAGGCGCTCCTCAAAGGCGAGACCGAGATCGGCGCCAACTTGCTCGAACGGCTGGTGTCGCAATATCCGAATGACGGCTCAGCGAAGATCCTCCTCGCGGAACAGCTAGGCGCGCTTGGCCGTTTTGAAGAAGCCCAGAAGCTTCTCGAAACGGTCGTGCAGTCCGATTCCAACCATCCGCGCGCCTGGTTTTTGCGCGGCAAGTTTGCTGCAATTTCCGGCGATCCGAAAATCGCCGTCGAAGATTATTATGTCCGCGCCTTGGTCATTCAAAACCGGCTTGGCAGCGCGCAGGGGCGCGGCGAAGTGTTCAACGCCATGGGCATTGCTCATGAACAGCTCGGCGATCTTGACGTTGCCCGTCAATATTATCGCAATGCCGAAGAAATGCGCATGGTCGCCGGCGATCAACGCGGCGTTGCAGGAACATTGTCCAACATTGCGCGGCTCGACATGATACAGGGCGACTTTGATTCCGCGCGCCAATCGCTCAATCAATCGCTAGCGACGCTGCGGGACATCGGCGATCTCAGCGGCGTCGCGGCGATGCATAATGAGCTCGGCCTCCTTGAGGAAGAAGCAGGCGACTACGTCGCCGCACTGGAACGCTATCGCGAAGCGCTGCGTGTCCGGCGTCAGCTGAACGATAATCTCGATCTAGCTGAAAGTTACGTCAATGTCGCCTTCGCATACCTCATGCTTGGCGAATATGACAATGCGGCCGCGTACGCACATAATGCCTATGCTGAGTTTGAATCAGCGGGCGCCGATCGCGGCAAGCTGATTGCGCGCGAGATCCAAGGCGAACTTGGCGCCGCGCGCGGCGATTGGAGCACGGCGCTTGGGGCGTTTGTCGAAAATCTCGAAACCAGCCGGACACTCGGCAACCCGTTCTCGGAAGCCGTTGCGGAAGGCGGGCTCGGTCAGATCGCCAGCTTTCAGGGCAATCCCAAAACCGCATTTGAGGCTTGGGACCGAGCGCTCGAAATCCTGACGCCGTTGGAAGATTCTCGCGGGACGGCCGAATATTTGCTGCGCAAATCCGACCTGCTTTTGTCTCTTGCCGCTTACAGCGAAGCAAAAGCACTCCTCGCGCAGGCATCGCAATATCTCGACGAAGCGGGCAGCGTTGCACAGCGCGCCGAGTCTTTGCGACAGCATGGAATTATAGCGGCGAGCGAACAGCGTGTGGATGAGGCCGCATCGTTTTTTAACGACGCCGCCGCGCTCGCGAGACAATCGGGCAGCCGGTCAATTGCGCTCAAAGTCGATCTTGCGCGCCTGCAGTGGGCGCCGGGGGAACTCGGCGCAGAGACTGTTTTCGATCGGGCGTCCGCCCTCGCCCATGCGCCCATGCGATTGCAAGCACTCGCGCTCGAGGCTGAATTGCAACTGCAAAATGGTCGGCCTGAGGCTGCATTTGCGACCGCCCTCAGCGCTTTGCGCGCGCCGGCGGGACTCGATATCTGGCGCGACAATTGGCGGCTAAATCTCCTTGCGGCGAAAGCTGCGCGCGAAACGCGACCGGACGACGCCGCCGCCTATCACGCCAGTGCTGCGGAACAACTCGCGGAATTGATTGAGGCGACGCCTGAGGAGTTTCGACAAGCCTTGCTCACCTTTCAGCAGACGGAGGCGCTCGGTGTGGGGCGTCCTTAAAAAAACGCAAAAACAAAAGGACCGGGATGCAATTGCGGAGAGGCTTGCAGTTCTCGAACGGGAAAATGCCGCGCTGTTGAAAAACGCTTTCGAGATTCAACAGCGTTTCCAAAGAATGGCGCGCGCGGTCTGGCGTGTCGAAGAAAATGAACGACGGCGGCTGGCGAGCGAATTGCATGACAATCTCGGCCAGGTATTAACGGCCTTGCGCATGCGCCTTGAGCGCCTGCCGGATGGCGTCGAGCGAGACGCGGCTGTGGAAACCGCGGCTCAAGCCCTGGAAGATATCCGCAACCTGTCACGCCTGCTGCGGCCGCCGGTTCTCGATGATCTCGGCCTCAAGGCAGCGCTCGACTGGCTGGCGCGGCGAACGCGAGAGGATATGGGACTCCCGGTGCATGTCGTGAATGAGCTCGACGCCAAACTGGATGCCGATCTGGAAACGCTCGTCTTTCGAATTATCCAGGAGGCGCTCACAAATACTGCAAAACACGCCAATGCCACGCGCGTGGAAATTTATCTCAGGCGGTTCGCCGACCGGCTGGAATTGCGCGTGCGCGACAATGGCGACGGCTTCGATCCCCGGCTTATCAATAGCGAGGACAGCCCGAAAGGGGTTGGTCTGGCCGGCATGCGTGACCGGGTTTCATTCTTTGGGGGCGATTTGATTATAAACTCATCACCGGGACGCGGCGCCACGATCAAGGCTTCGGTGCGCATTCCAGAGGAACAAGAAGGCCGGTTTGTATGAATGCAATAAGGGTCATGCTGGCGGACGACCATGCGATATTGCGTGATGGTCTCGCCACTATTCTCGAGGCGGACGGCTTTTGTGAGATTGTCATGCAGGCCGAGAATGGCGTCGAAGCCGTCGACAGAGCACTGGAATCGCGCCCGGACATATTGATTATGGACCTTTCAATGCCGCGCTTGAACGGGCTTGAGGCTGTGCGCCGTATACGCCAGGCCGAGCCCGGCATTCGCATTCTGGTTCTCAGCCACCATGCCGAGCGGGAATATGTATTGCCGATTATCGAGGCGGGCGCCGCCGGATATCTGGTCAAAGACGCAAGCGGATCAGAGTTGCGCCGGGCCGTTTCCGCGATCCATGCGGGAAAATTCTATTTTGACCCGCATGCAAGCACTGCTTTGGCGCAACGCCATGAATTTTCTGCGGCAGGGGAAGATCCGTATGGCCCGCTCTCGCCGCGAGAACGCGAAGTGCTGCACCTTGTTTGCGATGGACGCACAACCAAGGAAATCGCTCAACAGCTCGAGATCAGCGTCAAGACCGCGGAAAATCACCGCAGCCGTATTCTGTCCAAGCTGGGCTTTTCAAATACGGCCGAGCTTGTGCGCTACGCCGCGCGGCGCGGGCTGATCGATTGACGCCGCGGCTTTGCCGCGCTCAGCATATCGGCGGCGGACCGAATAACGCATTGTGCGAATGCGCGCGCCGCCGACACATCCATTCCCAAAAGAGAATGGCGTTTTTGCGCATCGCCCCTGCCGCAAGGAATTGACGGTGCAACCATGCGAGGCGCCCTTATTCAGCCCCGCGCTCAGTCAGACTGTTTAACCTGGATCACGTAATCGACCGCGCTTGTCGGAACGCCGTCAATACGCAGGCCATATTCACCCTTCGGCAGGGCCATTTTCTTGATGTGTTTGCCGCCGCCATGGGTCGCACGCGCAATCTCGGCCCCGCCAGCGTCCTCCAACACCAGCACGAGGTCCGCGCCGCCTGGATGATAGGTCAGCTTCGCATCCAAGGCGCCGCAAGCATTTCTGAACTTGACCGGCTTATGGGCCTGGCCGGACGCGATCGCGCCGGCGAGCCGTAATTTCTCGCCAGGCGCATCGCATGCCGCGGCGGTTGGGTCTTCCTCGCCGTCTCCGCCGCCATCATTCGCGCCCTCATCACCATTAACGTCAAAATCACGCCCGACGCCGCTGTCGGCATTCAAGAGCAAGCCGCCCGTGAAGGATGCACCGATCAGGAGCTGCGTCCGGGCCTGTGTTCCAGTCGCGGTCATGCCAATGATATCGGCGCCGACGGCGGCGGAAATTAGGTCCGCGCCGAGCGCCATGCGAATAACACCATTGGCGGCGTCAATCGATCCTTCGTCGATGGCGCCAATGACTTCCTGATTTGCCGTGCCAGTCTCGAGCACTGTAATACGGCCATATTCATACTCTTCCGCACCAAGCTCATTTACGCTCGCCGTCACATAAATCGCCGTGTCGCCAAAGCTTGACTGCATGGTCCAGCGCGTATTCGCCGGCGAGTCATCAAGCCCGGCGAGTTGCATCGTGTAGACGACGTTGTTGGCGCCTGTCTGAAACGTAAAATCCGCACTCAGAATATCGTGCGCCGCCGTGCCGAGCTGGTCGCCGCGAATGTCGATAATTTCCGGCGCATTTTCATCTGGGGTGAGATTTGCCGGCGGCGCGACGGGCGTTAAATTCAGCGCATGGCGCACGGCATTATGCGCATCGACATAACCGGCGCCGACAATGCGCTCCTCGTAAGGCATCGACATCGCGGTCTGCCGCAGGGCTTGCATGATTTCCTGCGGCGTTATCCTCGGATTGGCCTCGATCATCAGGGCCGCGACGCCGGCTACATGCGGCGCCGCAAAGCTTGTGCCCTGGGACGTGGTGTAAAAAGGCAAAAAGGCGGGCGGAATATCGAGATCCTGACCAAGCGCTGTCGCTGCAAGATTGGTGACGCCCGGCCCTTTAGAACGGGCGCTTTTGATATTGGCGCCGGGCGCGGTAATGTCCGGCCGCAGATTTGGCGCCTGTAGCGGGTCGGCCGGATGCGGTGCGGATTGCGCTGCGGAACCGTTGTTAATGCCGCGCGATGAAAAAGCAGCGGGCGATCCCAATCCCTCCTTTTCGCCCGCGGCGACCGAGATCACCCAGGGCGCCACCGCCAGTCGGTTGATCGCGCCGGGCGCATCCCCATCATTACCGGCGGCGAAGACTACCGCGATAAAATGATCGTGCATGGCGCGGCTGCCGATATTGATCGGGTCAAAAGGATCGTAATTCTCCGCCGCGCCAATGGCCGCGCCAAAAGAATTGTTCGCGATACGGATGTTATACCGGTTCCGGTTGACGAGAATCCAGTCATAAGCCTGAATAACTGCAAATGTCTGGAGCCCGGCATCATTGCCGGCGACGAGTCCGATAAGATCGGCGCCGGGCGCAACCCCGCCGTAATAGCCGCCTGATTGGGCGCCGGTCGCACCGATATTTCCAGCGACAAAGGTTCCGTGCCCGCCTTCGACATCGCTCATCGGAAAATTTTCAACATAAACCGGCGGGAAAAACCCGGGTTGAAAATCGGCGCCGGCCTGCCCCGCCGGCGCCGTGGCGTCCGCGAGAGGGAAATAGACGTTTTGAGCGAGATTGACACCGAGCTTCAAGTCATTATGCGCGCCATCAATACCGGTGTCGATGACAGCGACGCCGACGCCTTTTCCGCTGACTGGCGTTCCGCCATTGATGTAAGTGACTTCTCTGTCGCGCTGCAAAGATTCCTGCCCAATGAAGCTGCGACTAACATTCGTATAAGGGTGATAGGTGCGATTTCCGTAAACGGATAAAACGCCGGGCTGAGATTTGACCGCTTCAAGTTGCGCCTGATTGAGGACCGTCAGCACCATGGGCAGTTCGTTCAACACTGCGCCGCCCTCAATTCCCGCCGCCGAAAGGCGTGCGAACTCCATTGCGCCAGGCCGCCGCTCATAAGAGATGATCGCCGATTTTAATGATAGCGGCGAGGCCCGCAGCGATGCTTCGAGTTTCGGGTCGACCCTCGGCGCGGCGATGGCCGCAGAAATCGAAATGAGAAAAGCCAACAGGGCGGCGATCAGCTTCATCAAAATCTCTCCTCGTTTATTGAAAGATCGCAAATCGCCATGACAAGCGGCAGAGGGGAAAACCCTCATTGCGACGATGAGAGACACCTCAGGCGCAATGCGAGCATGCTCGATCAGACAAACGTCCAGTCCAGGGCCTGGACTGGACGCATTGAGGGGAGACGTGGGGCGTGCCTGCCGCCTCCCCTGGGGCCTCGCCGTCAGTGACGGTTATTCGCTGGCCTGATTCAAACGATCAAACAGGTTCACGGCGTTAAAGGCGTATGCGCTGCGGGTGATGATATCCGACGGTGCAAATGTCGCGTGCAAGGTCGGTTCGAAATCGAACGGCCCTTGCTCGGTCGTGAATGTGGCGCGCATCAATTGCAGATCCAGGGCGAGCTGGACATACCCGCGCAGACCCGCCGGCAGCAATGCGTCATCGTCAAGGGCGATGCGCTCGCCGCCAAAGGCGACGGTAACCGGCTCATGCTCAAGCGCCTGCCGGGCGGTTTCCGCTTCGCTTTCAAGTCCCATTGCCTGGACCAGTGTGAAAGCGAGCTCTGCCCGGTTGACGGTTCCCTCCGGATCGAAAGAACCGGCGCCGTCTGCGATCATCACGCCTTGCTGAGACTGATCGCGATCACGCATTGCCGCGCCCCGCGCCGTCACCGCTTCCGCCGCCGCCTCTTCAAGATCGCCGAACGTATCGTTGAAAATCGCCCCGCCATCAGAGGCGCGGAACTGACGAACGCCCCCGCCCTGCGTCAAATAATCGGCAAGGTCGCGCCGCGTAAGCGAATCGTCAGGATTGTAAAAGCCGCCAGCCTGCGCATCGACCAGACGCTCAGCCACGCCTTTTTCAATAAATCCCTGCGCCGGATGGCCAGCCACATCGTTCAGCCCGGAAAAGCCGTCGACACGGAAGAACTCGATATCGACGTCGACCGGCGTCGGCAACGCCGTCCCGTTGGTAAGGCCGAGCGGATCAAGCGCTACGCCGGAGACGGAGCCAATTCCGCTGACCTCCACGGTCCAGGCTCCCGGCGTCGCCGGCGCGGTGACGGCGATGTTCTGGCCGAGGACCGGCAAGGAAATGGACGAACCATAGCGATTGCCATCCGGGTCGGTCAGGACAATGGCGACGGTGTTATCGCCGACATTAGCGCTGGCGACGACCGTTGAAAGTCCGGACGCGACGTTGAACGTCTGAACGTCATTGGCGCCGACCGGCGAGAATGTCAGCGTCTTGTTGGGGCCCGGCACGCGCGTTTCATGAACGTCGGCGACAAAATTGCGGTTTAATGTCTGTGTCGCGCCGAAGTCGTCCCGCAACCCCGCCGCCGCCATGACAGCCGCATAGGCGTTGAGATATCCGGCGCCGACCTCCCATGCTTCCCGGCCCGGCATATTGGTCGCCGTATCCTGGAGTATCTGCTTGACTTCCCGCCAGGAAAGCTGCGGATTGGCTTCCAGCATCAACGCCACCGTTCCAGAAACGTGCGGCGACGACATCGAAGTGCCGCTCTGGGTTTGATAGTAGATATTCAGCGGATCGTTCGGGTCGGTTCCCGCAGCAGCGAGCGGATCGCTCTTTGCACGAACGGAAATGACGTCATTGCCCGGCGCCGTGACCGTGGGTCGGTCCTCCCAGGCCAATGTCTCGCCGTCGACGACAACCGTTCCGCCCGTGTCGCGACGACCGCGCGATGAGAAATCCGTCAGATTGCCGTCATTGTCCCCCGCCGCAACGGTAATAATCCACGGCGCTTTTTTGAAATTGCCGGTGATAGTGCCTTCGCCAGAGCCGGAGTTGCCGGCAGATATAACGACCACGATCCCGCGGTCAGTAAGCTTTTTCGTGGCGATATTTGTCGGATCGTCCGGATTGAAATCAGTCCCGGTATCGCCCGTCGAACCGAAGGAATTGGCGACGACGCGGATATTGTAGCGAAACTGATTGACCAGCGCGTAATCGAAAGCGCCAAGCGTGTCGAGAATGAACAGCCCCGCGCCGGAGCCATAGCCGATAAGATCAACGCCCGGCGCGACGCCTTCCTGCGCGCCGCCAGACGCCGCCCCCGTGCCGGCAATGATGCCGGAAACATGGCTTCCATGCCCGCCAGCAATATCGGTATCAGGAATATTTTCAACCCAGGTAATCGGCAATATTTCGTCGAAGCTGTGCAGGTTGAACTGAGCGGCGACGTTCTGAACCACGTTGTTCTGGAGGTCGGGATGCTGACCGTCGACGCCAGAGTCATTCACCAGGACGCCGACGCCCTTTCCTGAAAAGGGAAGCCCGGTCGCACTGCGCAGATTAGCGTCCGCGCGCAAGCGATCGACGCCGGTAAGCGCTGTCTCGAATGCATTATCGTACTCCAATGTCTCATTGAGCCACAGCGATCGCACTTCCGGGTTGGCGTCGAGCGCTTCGATCTGGGCCGGCGTCGCGACAACGCCGGCGATTGGCAGCGCCTGCAGGGTGACGCCTTTCAGCCCGAGATCTTCAAGAATTTCGACCTGATCCAGCGTCGGCGCCCCGTCGCTTTCGAAACTGACGATGACTTCGGCGGTTTCTCCCGCGCCCAGATTCGCCATTGCCTGTTTCAGGCTGTCTCCAATCTCCGCCGCCGTCGCAACGCTCGGCAAAACCGAGGCGGCTGAAGCGAGCGCTGCAGCCAGCATTTTCAGGGTTTTGGGTTCGCAAGAACGCATTCAATCCTCCAAATATAATTCTGAATTGCTCATAACCGCATCGGCGATCGCGCAATGAGGGGGAATTCCCCCATGGATAACGGCGGAGATTCCTCACAACGCGATTGCGCCCGGCCTTAAAAACAAGGCCGGGCGCAATCCTATTTGTCGGATAAACGAGTGGTTGAGGCGGGCGGCGCCCTACGGCTGCTGAACATAGCGGTCAAACAGATTGACCGCGGTAAACGCATAGGCCCCGCGCGTTACAGTTTTACCAGGCTCAAACCGCGCGTGAATTGTCGGCTCGAAGTCAAACGGTCCTTGCTCCGATGTAAAGCTGGCGCGCATCAATTGCAGATCGAGCGCCAGCTGCACATAGCCGCGCAGGCTCGCCGGGATGCCCGCCTCATCGTCGAGTGCGATGCGCTCGTCTCTGTACACAACCGTTAGCGGTTCGTTTTCAAGCGCTTCGCGCGCGGCTTCGGCCTGGTCTGCAAGGCCAAGCGCCTGGACCAGCGAATATGCGAGATCAGCGCGGGCGATGACCGCATCGCCGTCAAACGCGCCGCCGCCGTCGGTTAGCACAACGCCGTCCTGCTCCTGATTGAGATCGCGCAAGGCGCCGCCGCGCGCCGTTGCCGCTTCTGCAGCCGCTTCTTCAAAGCCTGCAAGCGTGTCATAGAACACAACCCCGCCATCGGTCCGGCGAAACTGCCTGACAGCGCCGCCTTGGGTCAGATAATCGGCAAGCTCATGGCGCGTCAGCGCATTGTCGGGATTGAAAAATCCGCCGCTTTTTGCGTCCAGCAATCGCTCGGCGACCGCACGCTCGATGAACGCCTGCGCTGGGTGTCCGGCGATATCGTCGAGCCCCGAGAACCCGTCCACACGATTGAATTCAATATCCACCGGGATCGTATCCGGCAGCGCCGTGCCATTGGTGACGCCAAGCGGGTCGAGCGCGACCCCTGACAAGGAACCGATGCCGCTGACGGATATCGTCCACATGCCCGGCGTCGCCGGCGCCGTCACCGCAATGTTTTCACCGAGCAATGGCAAGGAAATCGACGAACCATATCGATTGCCGTCAGGATCGGTCAGCACGATCGCCACAGTATTGTCCGGAACGGCTGCTTTCGCGATGACCGTGGAAAGTCCCGGCGCGACCATGAAAGTTTCACCCGAATTGTCGAGCACCGGGCTGAATGTCACGTTCGGGTTCGGCCCTTCAAGACGCGATTCCCGCACACTGGCGTTGAATTCGCGGTTTAGCGATTGCGTCTGGCCAAAATCATCGCGCAATCCGGCCGCCGCCGTCACCGCCGCATAAGCGTTGACATATCCGGCGCCGACCTCCCAGGGCTCGCGGCCCGGCATGTTGGTCGCCGTGTCCTCAAGAATCTCGATGACGTCGCGCCAGGTGAGTTGCGGATTTGCTTCCAGCATCAGCGCAGCGATGCCGGCGACATGCGGGGCCGCCATCGACGTGCCTTGCATCAAGGCGTAGTCCGTATCTTTCGGATCGAGATAACCGAGCGTCCCCGTATTGGCGAGCGTCGAAACAATGGCGACGCCGGGCGCGACGACATTGGGGCGATCGGTCCACTCAAACGGTTCGCCGTCAATCATGACCGTACCCCCGCCATCCTTGACGCCTCGGGATGAAAAATCAGCCAGCGCGCCGTTCTTGACGCCAGCGCCGACCGTCACGACCCACGGCGCCTTGATATAGGTTCCGCCGATCGTGCCTTCGCCTGATCCTTCATTGCCTGCAGCAAAAACAACGATGACACCGCGATCGGCAAGCATTTTTGTCGCTACGGCAATGGGATCATCCGGATCAAACGGCGCGTCCGTGCCGGCATTCCCCCAGGAGTTGTTGACGACGCGAATATTATATCTGAACTGATTGACGAGCGTGTAGTCGAGGCCGCCCAGCGCGTCGAGAATCAACAAGACGCCGCCGGAACCGTAGCCGATGAGGTCCGCGCCCGGTGCAACGCCCGCATGCGCGCCGCCGGATTGCGCGCCATTGCCGCCGATCGTGCCGGCAACATGGGTTCCATGACCGCTGCCAATATCCGTATCGGGCACGCCTTCTACATAAGTGATCGGCAGGAGCGCGTCATAGGCGTTGAGGTTTGTCGACCCCATGACATTTTGCACCGTTCGCTCGCCATATCGTAGATCGGGATGCGTTCCGTCGATGCCGCTGTCATTTACAACAACGCCAACCCCCTTGCCGGAATAAGGAAGACCGAGCGCGTTCCGCAAATTTGAGTCGGTTCGGACGCGATCAACACCGGTCAGGGCGCGCGCCTCGCCATTGGAATATGAGAGCGCATCGTTCAACCAGATTGAACGGACGTCCCCAAGGCGGGCGATCGCGTCAACTTGCGCGGGCGTTGCAACCACGCCGGCGATTGGCAAGGCCTGAAAATAAGCGCCGTCTACGCCAATGGCGTCAAGTGCGGCGATATCCGCTGCATCGAGCGGCTCGTCCCCCTCGAAGGTCACAACGATTTCCACGGTCTCGCCGGCAGCCAGCCCTTCCAGTTCCGCAGAAAGCGCCTCGCCTATGACGGCCTCGGCGAACGCCGGCCCTGTCAATAGGCATATGAAGGCGGCAATGCTTCCAGTTTTTAATGTTCCCGACAAAATAGACATGCTCTGCGCTCCCAATCAGCTAAAGGCTTGCAACCGATATGGACATGCAGCACCTCGAAATGACAGGAGGGAAATCCCTCACGCTGCCTGGGTGACATCCCTCTTTTCACTGATGAAAATGTGCGCCAGCGTGTTTCTTAATCAGCAGCACTGCCAAAGGCGCAACGATAAAAAAACCGCCATCAAACTTTACAAAAAAGTCATGGAATAATCAGTCGACAAGATCGTCAACGCTGCATCATGACGATCAACGGAGTTCAAAATGACTAAATTACAATTCAACATTTCCGCCATTGCAGCAGCCGCAGCGCTTGGCTGGACCGGCCTCGCAGCCCAAGAAACCGCCCGCGGCGAAGCCCATGCAAACGCGTCCGCATCCGTCTCCCTCAAGGCCGGCCGTCACTCCGCCGAAGGCAGCATGCAAGGCGGCGCTGATGCGTCGAATGAAACATCGGGTTCCGGCGCCGACACCCATGGCGGCGCGCGCGGCGATGGGCGTGTTTCCACGAGCGCCGACGAGCGTCTTGACGCCTCGGCCGATCAAGCCGCGCTTTACATTGAGAACGCGCAAGATGCCGGCGCGGCGCTTGGCGCGCGCGGCGAAGCGGCCGCCGGCGCCGTTTTTGACCGGCTGGCGACAGCGTCGGCGCGCAGCCAGGCGGCGGCCAGCGGACGCGCTGACGCAACCGCAAAAGCAATCGCACAGCGCCAGGCAAACGCCAAAGATGCAACAAACGAGACGCAAACACAGATCAATGAAAATCTTGACGGCGCTGCCCTGCCGGAACTTTCCATTAACGGCGATGGCGCTCTGTCAGCCGGCGTAACGAACGCAATCGACGGCGCTCTCGACAACGAAATCTCCGAGGCCGTTGCCGGCGCCGTTGCAAGCGAGGTCTCAGGAGAGCTGGGCGGAGAGTTGAACGGCGTCATCGCAAATTCGGTTGTCGACGACATTGCAAGCAGTATCTCCGGAGACGTCGCGAACGAAATCACGTCCGAAGTGTCGGCCGCGCTCACCGGCGCCGTCGCCGATGCGGTCGCGAGCGAGGTCAGTAACGAGGTCTCCAGCGCTGTTTCGGCGGAGATCGCCGGAGAGGTCGCTGAAGAAGTTTCAGGCGAGGTCGAAACGGCGGTTGCCGACGACATCGCCGGATCGCTGGGACTTTAACAATCAAACATTTCGCGGCTGGCGGCGCCATTCGTCAGCCGCAGGCTTTTATGAGGACAAGGACTTATGTTGCGCACCAGGAATTCGCACCACTTTGCATTCACGATGCTTCTTGCATCCATGACCCCTTTTCATGCGCATGCGGATGATGACGTTTTCGAGATCAGCGTCGAGGCAAGCGCCGGCATGACTGCCGACAGCAATGTCGGCGTTTCCGATCTTGATCAAAATACCGGTGAAGGCGACATCGCCGCCATTTTCGGGGCCAAGCTCAATCTTGAGGCACAACCCGCAGCCCGCCTTGTGCTTCGCGCGAATTATGAATTCTCGCAAACAGAGCATCAGGATTTCAACGCGTTCGATTTGCAGACCCATCGCGGCTCGGCGGAGGCGGAATACGACTTCAAGGCGGTGAAGGCGGGCGTGCTTTACAACTATGTCCATGCGCGCCTCGGCGGAGACGGATTTCTCGATTATCAGCAGTTTTCACCCTATATCTCCCGCCTCGTCGGCAAACGCTTGTTCCTCCGCGGCGCCTATGCGTTCACAGACAAGAACTTTCTTTCAGACAATGCCCGCGACGCAACCGGTCACGCCGGACAAATCGACGCCTTCATCTTTTTGGACGGGCTTTCGCGTTACGTCATTCTTGGCGGAGAACTCGGCGGCGAGGATGCTCTTGACGACCAGTTCGATGCGAACAAGCTTGGTTTCAAAGCCCGTTTCATACAGCGATTGGGTATGCTTGGCGGCGAGTCGAAATTGCGCGCGGGCCTCAAATTCGACCGCAAGGATTTCACCAGCATCACAGAATCTATTGGCGAGGAACGCGAAGATGAAGTCTTCTCTGCGGATGCGCGGATCGAAACACCCGTCTATGGGCCGGTTGCGATCAATCTCGGATATGAATATCGCGATCGCGCGTCAAACCTTCCGAGTGCTGATTTCGATGAGCATGTTGGAGAAATAAAACTCGTCATCAGTTACTGATGCGAACCAGTGGTCTATTGATCGGCGTTGGCGCGAGAATGCCGACGCCGAACGCATCGTCTCGCCTGCCGCTTTTTCCCTTGGCTGTCTTGCCTACAGATCTCGTGAGAAGATCTATCGCCTGATCGGGACCGCCGCGCCCAGCGAGATTTTGCGCCAGAAAGCCAGCGACTATCGGCGCCGCCATCGATGTGCCTGTGCGCGTTGAATAGCCGCCGCCCGGTGCGGCGACGCGCACATCAACGCCGCGCGCCGCGACATCGACCTGCGGTCCCCGCAGCGCCCATCGATAGACCCTGCTCGCATCATCCACGGCGGTGACGCCGACAACCCCCTCATAAGCCGCGGGAAAAAGCGGCTGCGCGGCCGGGCCGGCATTGCCGACGGCGGCGACAAAGACCATGCCATTTGCCTGCGCAGCGGCGATAGCGCGCTCTAGCGCCGCATTGGCCGGTCCCGTCATCGAAATATTGACCACGGCGGCGCCTTCCTGCTGCAACCAGTCAATCGCCCTGATCAGACTTGCCGCGGCGGCGCCCTCTTCTCCATTCGGCAGTTTGAAAAATACCGATGCGGCGAGCATCGCGGCGCCGTCGCGCCCTGCCGCGAAGCTGTTGACAGAGCGCGCCATCAGCGAAGCCACGGCCGTACCGTGAGCGAACGGCCGGGCCTCGCCGACCGTCACAAAATCCCTCGTTGTCAGCATCACATTTGCAAAAGCCGGATGGCCAACCTCCAGCGCCGTATCGATCAGGCCGATAGCGCCAAGCGAGCCCGCATGCGATGCGCCTGCGCGCCCCGCGCCCGGCGGCGGCGCCAACGCCGCGCCCGGATCCGCCTCCCCG
Organism: uncultured Parvularculaceae bacterium; assembly: GCA_947259375.1. GTDB lineage: Bacteria > Pseudomonadota > Alphaproteobacteria > Caulobacterales > Parvularculaceae > Hyphococcus. The sequence goes on from CAMYLZ010000019.1 coordinate 14,765, forward strand.
GCGCTTTCAAACAGGCTGTTGCGGTCAAATCCGCCGCCGCCGAGACGGGTTAATATATCGCGGATTTGGCTTGCGTTCTCGACGTCGTCCGGAATGCTCAGGACAAACAGGACCTCTCCGGCAAATTGCAAGGACGTCCGGTCTACAATCTCGATGTCGAGCGCCTCCACCGCGGCGGCATCGGCGGCATCGACGATGACCACCCATTCATGACGGATCACCCGGCGGCCATCGACGATATCGATATCGACCGCACGGCCGCCGCGGCCGCTTTGGCCCGCAATTGCCGAAGTCACCCTCCCCTTGGCGTTTGACAACGCGCCGCCAACCAGCGGATTGACGACTTCGCCGTCCAGCCCTTTTTCGACGGCGTCTGAAATCGTGTCTTCAACACCGCTGGCGACGGCCGATTCGAGCGCATTTTCGACCGTTCCCGAGATCGTGTTTTCGACGGTTTGCTCAATCGTCGCTTGAACATTTTCCTCAACGGTCTGCTCGACCCCTTGCTCTACGGCCCCCTCGACGGTGGCGGCGATCGTGTCTTCAACCGTCTCTTCAATGCTGGATTCAACTGTGTCGGCAACAGCCTCTTCGACTGTTTCCTCGATCGTCTCATCGATAATGTCATCAAGATCGCCCGGCGCGCCGGGCAGTTGCGCGGACGCTGGCAGGGTCATCGAAAGCACGACGCCCGCGACCAGGAGATTGTTGAAAAAAGAGCCGAAATTACGCATATCGCACCGTCTCGCCGAGTTTCTTGATAAGGATACGGGCGAGCGACAAAAAAAGTCCATGCCGCCGGGAATAATTACGCCGCTGAAACGTGAACGGGATGAATGACCAGAAATGAGGCGCAACTGCGGCGTGAGCTTATCGACGCCGTGCCGGTTCTCAGGCGTTTCGCATATTCGCTGGCGCGAAACGCTGCGGATGCGGATGACCTCGTTCAATCAACGATTGAACGGGTTCTGGCCAAAGGCGCGCCAGATGACGCAGTGTTAATAAAATGGATGTGCCGGATTTGCCGAAATCTCTGGATCGATATTATCCGCGCAAAAAAAACGCGCCAGGACGCGGAACCGGAGATTACAGCCTTGAGCAGCGAACGCCCCCTGCCGGACAGGGAAACAGGCGACCGGCAATTGCTGGCGAAAACAGCAAGCGCAATCGACGCCCTACCGGATCAATATCGCGAGGTGCTATCGATGATCGTCATTGGCGGAACAAGCTATCGCGAAGCGGCGGAGACGCTTGGTGTTCCGGTCGGCACAGTGATGAGCCGGCTGGCGCGCGCGAGAGCCGCGCTCGCCGAAGCGGTGCAATATCATGATTAAAAATACAACGGATCCGGATGACATTCTTTTGAGCGCCTATCTCGACGGGGCGCTTGATGCGGAAGAAAGGCGCGTGCTCGAACACCGCCTGACGACTGACGCGATGCTGGCCGAGAGGTTGCACGTATTGCGCCAAAGCGAGCAGGCTTTCCGCGAGGAGATCGCGTCGATTGACGGTGCGCCGATGAGCGAAGACCTTTCATCTTTGCTCGATCAGCTTGCCGACAAAAATGATGAGGAGAACCCAACAGTCGTCGCCTTTCCGCTTTGGCGGGGCACGGCGCGCGCGCTCGAAACTCATCGCGCAATCGCAGCAAGCCTCGCTGTTTTGGGCGCCGCGTTGCTTTTCCAAATGGTTGCGCGGCCTGGCGCGCCCTCGGCCTGGCCAGACGACGGCCTCATCGCGCCGTCAAGCGAAATCGCCGGACTGCTGAACACCCGACCGAGCGGCGGCGCCGCAACCCTCGCCGATGGCCGGCAGGTTGCGTTTCGCCTGAGTTACCGGTCGAAAAATGGCGCGCTATGCCGTGCTTTTGCGCTGTCCGGCGCGGCGGGCGAACATATGGAAAATGTGGCGTGTAAGGAACGTCAAAACTGGCGGCTGGCGTTCAGTGCATTGTCAAAAAGCGGCGGTCAAACGCCTCAAGGCGTTTATAACGCCGCCTCATCCCCCGAAGCGATGGCGGTGCTGGACGCCTATCTCGATCGCGATATCGATGGGGACCCATTGACCCGCGAAGACGAAACCGCCGCCGCCGCCCGGCAATGGCGCGCGGTCGCCGACGAATAGCGGCGAAAAAACCACCCTGCGAGCCCGGCCGGGCAACGAAAGCGCGCCGCCGCCCCCCAATTGCTCGCTTAATGGCTTATGATCCCGGCAGCCCCGTTTTGCTGCGGCCAACCCTCACCACAGCAAAACGTAAAGCCCAACAAGCATCACCAACACGACAATCGCGAGAACATTGAAAATGGCGCGCGTTCCAAACGCGATGTCTTGCAGGTCAACGGGCTTTTCCGCAGACGGCGCAGGCATCAGCCGCGATGCGCCTATAGCGGCGGCAAGGCAAGCCATAAACACGAACCAGATACGGATGATAAACGGAATTTCAGGCGCGCCGAATTTCAGCAGAATATTCACCCCAATCGAGGCGAAAAGCGCCGTCACCGCGCCAATGGCGTTCGTCCGTTTTGAGAAAAACCCGAGCAGGAACACAGCGACAACGCCTGGCGCGATAAACCCGGAATATTCCTGAACCGTCTGAAATCCGCTTTCAAACCCGCCAATGAAAGGCTTCGCCAACAGCAAGGCAGCACCCATGGCGACAAACGCCGTCACACGCCCGATCATGACATAGTGCCGTTCCGGTCGGTCGCGGAACATAGACCGGTAGATATCCATGGTGAAGATTGTCGAGATAGAGTTCATCATCGACGCCAAAGATGACACCACTGCGGCAATCAGCGCCGCGAAAACCAGCCCGCGCAATCCGGCCGGCGCGATTTTCATAAGCTCGCCATAAGTGCGGTCGGATTTATCCGCCAAGGCGCCCGCATCCAGCGCCCCTTGCGAAGCCAGTATGACGGCCGCAATGCCCGGAATGACGACGATCAGCGGAATGAACAGTTTCAAGAATGCCGCAAAGGCGAGGCCTTTTTGCGCTTCGGCGAGACTTTCCGCGCCAAGCGCCCGCTGGATGATGTACTGATTGAACCCCCAATAGGAAAAGTGCAGCACCCACAGACCGCCCAGCAAGGTCCAAATTCCCGGCAAATCGCCATATGCCGGATGGTCGCTGGCGAGCATCATTTTAAAATGACCGGGCATTTCGGAATAAAGACGCGACAACCCGCCAAGCGCCCCGTCAGCCTCGCCGATGCGGTCAAGCGCGATCCATGTAATCGCGAGACCGCCGAGTATCAGGATTACAACCTGGATGATATCGGTGAGCGCCACCGCCTTTAGCCCGCCGTAAAGAGAATATAATGCGGCAAACACGCCAAGCGCGGCCATGCTGACCATCACCGGCCACCCGGTCAGCGAATTCATCGCCAAGCCGCCGAGCCAGAGCACGGTCGTCAAGTTCACCGCCGTATATAACGCTATCCAGTATACGGACATAATTGACTTGACGCCATGCCCATATCGCTGATCAAGGAATTGCGGCATCGTATAGATTTGCCGTTTCAAAAAAATCGGCAAGAACCACTTGGCGACGATGATCAGTACAATTGCCGCCTGCCACTCATAGGCGGCGATCGCGATGCCGACGGCAAAGCCCTGACCGGATTGGCCAATAATCTGCTCTGCGGAAATGTTGGATGCGATCAGCGAAGCCCCGATCGCCCACCAGGGCAAAGCCCGACCGGCGAGAAAGTAATCCGCCGTATCCTTGGTTTGGCCTTTCGGCTCACGTGATACCCAAATTGCGACGGCGAGCAGCGCGCTCGCATATAAGCCGACAATAAGCAGGTCGATGGACGTCAAAGCCATTGGCCTCATTCTCCAGTTCAGGCGCCGCAGCGCGATTACGCCGATGCGGCCGGACAATAATTGTTAAGATAGGTTTCGTGCGATGGCAGGCCCGCCACCGTCTTTTCGACATTCTCATCGATATGATTGAGAAAGTTCGCGATTTCCTCACGAGACATGACATCGGCCACGGGGTGATGACTTCGGGGCGCCAACCCCTGCCCGAGCATCACCTGAGTCCAGGAATTTTCGGCAAAAAGCTGATCATTCGCCCGGAATGTTCTGCCGGTTTCCTCGAAAAGCCGCATACGGTGTTTTAGCGTGTCGGGAATTTCCATATTCCGGCAATGACGCCAAAATTCTGAATCCGTTCGGTTCGTGAGATGGTAATGCAAAATGATGAAATCGCGAATGTGTTCGAGCTCATAGAATGTCTGCGCATTAAACTCATCAACATCCGACGGGTTCACGCCCCCATGCGGAAACATTTGCATTAGTCTCATTACGGAGCGTTGAATCAAATGAATGCTCGTCGACTCCAGCGGTTCAATGAAGCCGCTGGACAGGCCAATCGCAACACAGTTGCGGCGCCAATGCGCCCGCCGCGTCCCCGTACGAAATGGAATAACGCGCGGTTCCGTCAGAACGTCGCCTTCGATCTGCGACAACAAAAACTCGCGCGCTTCATCTTCCCCCATAAAACGGCTGCAATACACGATGCCGTTGCCAGTGCGGTGCTGAAGCGGAATCTGCCATCGCCATCCGGCGCTATGGGCGATCGATCTTGTATAGGGCACAGGCGGCCCTACCGATTTCGTTTGAACGGCGATCGCCCGATCGCAAGGAAGCCAGTGCGTCCAGTCGTCATAACCGACGCCCAGCGTTTGCCCGATCAGCAAAGCCCGGAAACCGGTGCAGTCGATAAACAATTCGCCATCGAGCACCGTTCCGTCCTCGAGGCGAAGGCTCTTTATGTCGCCCGACCCGGTCAACTGAACGTCCGATATCCGGCCTTCTTTACGCTTGACCCCATGCGCTTCCGCCAATTTCCGCAGAAAGGCGGCATATGCGGCGGAGTCGATGTGAAAAGCATAATTCAGCCCGAGATCCGGCAAATGCGCAAATCGCTCACGCTCTGCCGCGACCAGCTCGAGGCAGTATTCGCCGAAGTCCTTGGCGATCCCCAGCTCATGGCCGCGGCGCCAGAAATGCTGGAAGCCGGCGGTCCAATGGTCCTTACCCGTCACGCCAAAGGAGTGAATGTAGCGATGATCGATATCCGTCCAGTTCTCGAACGCGATGCCAAGCTTGAAGGTGCCGCTAACCGCACGCATGAATTCGGCTTCATCAATGCGCAACAAATGATTGTAGGAGACGAGCGTCGGGATTGTCGCTTCGCCGACGCCGACCGTGCCAATCGCGTCGGACTCGACCAGCGTGACGTCAACGACTTTCTCCAACACTTTTCCGAGCGCGGCCGCCATCATCCACCCGGCCGTGCCGCCGCCCGCAATCACGACCTTTTTGCGCGATCCCGTTTCACTCATGTCGCATCACCTGTTCAATTTGTTCAAAAGCCGGGCCCTAATTCCCCTGGCGTTTTCTATTGTCATCGGCCCAAGCATGCCGCGCGCCTTCTCCGGAATATGCGACGCGTTTGAAGGACCCCAGTCGAAAACGTAATAATCGAAAATTTCGCGCCAGATCTTGCGTTCGCGAGGCGGCAGATTTCTGATCGTCAGCATCGCGTGAGACAGCGCGTCTTGCGGCGTTCCCAGATAAGCGGGCGCCGTTCGCCACCAATAATTGACGAGCACGTTAAACGCGCCCTCCGCCTCGACGTGATGCCACCACATTGACGGCAAAAACAGGGCGTCGCCGGGCGCCAGCTCCGCGATTTGAGCAACCTTCGCGGCATCGCGAAATTTCGGAAACCGATCAAAATCCGGATTGGCGAAATCCACCAGGCTGATCGGCCGCCCCGCCGGGGTCGGCTCGAAAGGCCCGGTATAAAGGTTTCCGGTCTGATCCGGCGGAAACAGCGTGAACCGGCGCTTGCCGGCGACAACGCATGCGATGTTCAATGGCAGGTCATTATGCGCGGCAATGCGCGTATGCGTTCCGATCCAGATGCTGGCAAGCGGCGATGCGTCGCCAAGATCGATGTCATTGCTCGCTCGAAAACCCGGCATGCATTCATCGACATCCGCCGATGCAAGATAGATCAACGGCGCGGGATCAGCGCCGCCATGCTCGAAGATGCGCTGCAGGATTTCGCGATAACGCGCCTTTCCGCGTTGCACGTTCACGCCGGTAAAGTCGTCATTATAAAAAACGCGGCCTTTGAGCGAGGCCGGCCCCGCCGAGACCGGCAGGACGGCGCCCGCGTCGAAAGACGACAGATATTCAACCAAAGCGCTTTTTGACGTCTTCGCCGCCTGCACCGCCGGCCAATGCTTTATCAGCCCGCGCAATATAACGGGCTCGCTCGATGTCGCGATTTCGGGCAAAGAAACTTCGCCCGCATCCGCGTGCAGTTCTCGAACCGGCGTTCCTTTTACCGGCGAAGCGCGCATATGAGCGTTCTCAGCCAATCGCTACCGGTCCTCTAAACGCTTGTTTCGCCTATCGATCAGCCCACGGAATTGCGACAGGGAAGCCACCGCCATGAAAACAGGCTGCAAATATCCCGCGGCCTGAAGCCGGCCAAGCGCCTGTTGGTCCAGATTGTACAAAACCTCCTCGGCAATGACATAATACCCGGCGAGACGCCCCTGCGATCCGTCATTCAGTGTTACATCAAGCGTGAATGGTTCGATAAGGTCGAGTTCTTCCAGCAAAGCTGAAAACCGTCCGATCCCCTGTTCGCCGTCATGCACCTCTGCGAGCAATTTGGAAACTTCCTGCAAGTAAGGCGAATGACCGCCATGCTCCAGAAACAGCGCTTCCCCATCCGTTTCGCTGACGCGCGGATGATCGAGATCAATATGCACTTCCATCTGCCGGCCGCCAGCGCCGTTATCGGACCTGCCAATCAGGAACGGCCGCATCCTTATGGCCAGCGGAATGTACTCCGCACCCCAATCGCTCGACGGACCAAGGAAAAGGTTTTCGCCGTCCTCCAGACCGAACAGCGCGAGCGGCCGGAAACCGCCCGTCGCCGCATCTTTGGAAAACACAATCGGATAATAGGGCTGCAAATTTCGAAATTCATGCGGAAAGGAGGGGCACCACATGGCGGCGTCGCCCAGCGCCGCACCGTATCCGGTGCGCACGCGCAGCTCCGCATGATCGATATTGTTCAATTGCGCATGTTTTGCCATTTTCGCGTCGCTCCGTCAGACCCGGGACAAACCTCGGGTCATGATATGTTCTATCAGTTCCCTGTTTTTCGACAGCCCACTGATTAATTTACGTTTTCTTGCTGTGATTTCATCGACATGCCGACGGGCGGCTAATGCGGCGTCGCGCCGCCGAAGCACGCTGCGCCGCTGCGTCTGAAAATTCATTCCATAGAGCACATAGGCGTAGCTTGCCGCCGGAAAAATTTCCAAAGCGTCGGTGAAATCCTCACGCGAAGGCGGCTCATAACGCCATTGTTGCAACAATTCCTTGAGCCGCTCAGGCCAGCAATTGCGATCCTGGTGCGCTTGCCAAAACGGTTCCGGTCGTTCGCTGAGCACGTAATGCAGCTTTAAAAACTCGACAATGCGCTCCCATCGATAGGCGGCGCGTTTATTAAACCGCCGCGCTGCCGCGTCAAGCACCGCCCGATCGGCGGGAAGCGTATCGCTGAGCATAATGGCGGACAATTCGATCATCACGATCGCGGACGCTTCCAGCGGTTCGACAAATCCCTGCGACATGCCGATGGCGACAACATTGCCGACCCACGGCGCTTCGCGATAACCGGATTGGAACTTGATCAACCGCGCATCGCCGCCGGCGACCGCGCCGGCCGGGGCGACGCGAGCGAGATATTCCGACAATTCCTCTCTCGCGCGGTCTTCATCACAAAATCGCGATGAATAGACATATCCGATGCCGCGTCGCGCCTGCAGCGCGATGTCCCAAACCCATCCGGCCGAAAGCGCCGTTCCGGTGGTTTGCGAAGCGATGACTTCGTTTTGCGTCGCATAAGGCGCCTGCACGGCGAGGGCGCGATCATTACCGAGAATATGCGAGACGTCGCGGACCGCGCCGCCGAGCGCACCGCCAATCAAAAGCGCCTTGCCGCCGGTGCAATCGACAAACAGGTCACCGGCGAGGCGACCGTTATTCGACGTTTCGAGCCCGGCAACGCAACCATCATCCTCGACCAATACATCAATGACATCATCCGTGATAAGCCTGACGCCAAGCTTTGCGGTGCAATGTTCGCGCAGCAGCGCGGCGAATGCCGGCGCATCGAGATGGTATGCATAATTCACGACCGCCGCATATTCGGGCGTCACAACCTGTTTGGGCGCTTTGGCCTCGAGGCAAAGCGCCGCCTGGAAATTCACCGCCTCCGCAAATGGCGTTCCGTCGGGCGCCGCCCGCCACAAGGCCAACGGATCGACATGATCGGGATTAGGCGGGGCTTCGAACGGATGGAAATAGAAATCGCCCGGCGCGCCGGTGCGCCAGCCGTTAAAGCGTGATCCCTGTTTGAAACTGGCATGGCACCGCCTGACGAATTCGGTCTCGCTGATGCCGATACGTCGAAGCGTGTCGCGCAGGCTCGGCCAGGTTCCTTCGCCAACGCCAAGTATCGGCACATTGGGAGATTCAACAAGCGTCACGCGCAAACCGTCATCATGCGCCGCCCGATGATCGGCCGCAAGGATGCCAGCCGTCAGCCAACCGGCCGTCCCTCCCCCGACGATGACGATGTCTTTGATCATTTCGTCCAGCGCCGGCCCGAATTCAAGCCGGCCTTCAAGTGACCCGAAACATTGATACCACGCTCGCGCCAGAGCGCGAGCGTGGTATCGAATCTTGCCGATCCAGCGTCCAAGGAGGAGGCAGAACGCATCAAGACAAGATCAGAACGTATAGCGGAACCCAAAGTTGTATCTCGGTCCCGTCTGTGTTGCGAAATTGATATAAGCCGGCGTCCGCCCGACTGTGCGTCCGGTTTCGTTCAGGACGTTAATGCCTTCGACGAACAAGGTGACGCCTTTGCGCACCTCATAGCTTGCACTGAAATCAAGCTGTCCGAAATCCTCGACATAAAGCGGGTTGTTCGGCGTGCCGCTCACGCCGATCGTCGAGGACAGGAAGCGTTCCCGCCAGTTATAGGCAAGACGCGCCTGCAACCCGTTCTTGTCGTAGAAGCCGATCAGGTTATAGGAGTCGCTCAAGCCCGTGACCGCAAATTGCGGCTCGCCGCTGGACGGCACCTGCGAGTTATCAAACCCGACATCGCCGTCAACAATCGTATAGTTGGCGATCATCCCGAACCCGGTATCCCAAAACATATGCTGGACAGCGAATTCCCAGCCGTGAAGCTGCGCTGTTTCCTGGTTGACAGGCGTCGCAATATCAAAGGTAAGCAACGGATCTTCGCCCGCCACGCCGAAAATGTTGCCGGTGAAATTGCCGTTGGAATCGGTTCCGGTAATTTCAAAAGTCGACGGGTCCGCGTTTTCAAATATCCACTGCCGAATCGCGGTGAGGTTGTCATTCCCGCCGGTCGCCGCATTCGCCGCATTGTAGCGCGCGCCGCCGAAAGGCGTGTACACGTCGAACGGAGATTGCGTGACCACGCCCGAGCCGATGAAATTCTTCACGTCTTTGAAAAAGAATCCGACCGACAGATATGACGCTTCATCATAATACCACTCGGCCGACGCATCGACGTTTTTCGACAAGAACGGCCGCAGATTCGTATTGCCGTTCTGGCCATTCCCGCCGTCAACGCGGAACAATTCGCCGACGGTGAGACCGCCTGCAATATCGCCATAGCCCGGACGCGTCAGCGTGTGGCTGTAAGACGCACGAACCTTCACATTTTCAATGGGGTCAATCTGGAAATCGAAGGCCGGCAACCAGTAATCATAATTTCCTTCAAATTCCTGCACCACGACATTGTTCGGATCCGACAGGCCAACCAATGCAAACTCGTTCTCCGCTACCCATTGCGTCCCGGTCGGGACGGTGACTTGCGAGGGCGACAATATGCTGGTGCTCTCATAACGAAGTCCCGCGACAATCTGCGCCGGCATGCCCGCGACTTCAAAATCAGACGTGAACTCGGCAAAGCCGGCCCAACTTTCTTCTTCAATTCGCCGATCAATCAGGAAGTCGTCTGACCGGCAAATGCCGTCATCGCCGCACCGTCCGTCAAGCGCATTGACCACATCAACCCAACGTTGAACGTCGAATGCAAAGAATTCCTGTTGGGTCAATTCATGGCCGCTGAACTGATCGAAATTCGACGCCAGGTCGAGACGCTCAAAAATGTCGTCCGGAAGGTCATCAGCGGTTCCAATCCCGCCCCAGGTGTTTGACTGATTGTTGGCGAAAGCCGAACGCACTCTGTTTTTGGTGTAGGTGGCGCCGAAATCAACGCTGCTTACTATCGCGGAGTCAAAATCATAGGACCCGAACGCCTGCACCTGATCGATTTCTGTGCGGATGAAACTGTTCGAGAATACAGATCCGGTTGCAATCATGCGCGATGCGTCGATATCCGTGAATGGGTCCTGGAAGCCGAGCGACAGGACCGGAATGTCATTCTCGAAATTGGCGCCTTGGCTACGGAGCTGGAAGTCCGCGGTCGACACAACCGCATTCGTGCCAAACGGGCTGTCCTGTCCGGACTCTGCGCTGGATGTATGGAAATCAACGCCGAAACGCAGCCGGTCTGAAGCTTCCCACTCCACATTCGCGCCGAATGACTTGTTTTCGCTCTTCGATGCCTCGAGCGAACCGCCCATCGATAGATCCGAACCCGCATCGCCAAAATTCTCATTGTAGAATATCGGGCTGGCGATCGGCCCGTCAGTCCAGGCGCTTGTCGTGTCGCCATGGTTAAACCAGACCGACAGGTCCGCCTTGCGGGCTGAAATTTCGTTTCTCGTATAAAAATAGTCGAGTGTGGCGGTGAGATTTTCTACCGGACGAAATTGCAGCGCTAACTGGCCATTAATCCGCTCACGGTCGAAACTCGAAATCTGGTAATTAATATTCTGCGGCGTAGAATAGATGTCATTCGGTCCCGGCCGGTTTGTGACCTGGGTGTCGTTGGGCGCTTGGGGCAATGTCCCCCAATTGTTTTCCGAGCCGAGGAACGCGCCGCGCCAGCCGCTTGTCGTGCCCACCTGGGCTAACCCGGATTCGCGATCCTGATAGCTGCCCGCGATTGCAACGCCGATTTTTCCGTCAGCGAAGGTGTTTGAAAAGATACCCGAAACTTCCGGCGTGACCGTCTGGTCTGACAATGTCGTAACGGATTTGTCGAGGACGGCCTTCGCGCCTACAGAAAACCGCATGCCCGGCGCATCCAGCGGACGCGCGGTCATGATATTGAGCGTAGAGCCGATGCCCCCGGTCGGCACTGCTGCGCGCCCTGTCTTGTAAACCGTAACGCCAGCAATCCCTTCGGAAGCAAGATTGCCGAAATCGAAGCTGCGCGATGATGGCGCGCCGCCTGTGAGAAACGCCGAGGGCATCTGCCGGCCATTGAGGAGTACGAGGTTAAAGTCAGGACCGAAACCCCGAACGGTGACCTGACTGCCCTCGCCTAGCGACCTGTTGATTGAAACGCCCGTGATCCGCTGCAGTGACTCCGCGAGGTTCGTATCCGGGAACTTGCCGATATCCTCCGCCGTAATCGCATCGACAACACCTTGCGAGTTGCGCTTGATGTCGGACGACGCCTGGAGACTTTTGCGAATCCCCTTGACGACCACAACGTCTTCATTGTCGAGATTTGCATCGCTATCTTGCGCAAAGCTCGGCGTTGCGAAGGCAAGCGCCGACACCCCGCCCATCAGCATGAGCGACAAGCCGCCCTCATATCCGCGTTTCTGTTTTTTCATTACACACCCTCCCGGTCTAGGAATACTCACTAATGCGCCTTCACGGCGCCACGACATCAGACGGCGTCATCACTTCGCCGTTCCAATTCTGTTTCGAAAGACACGCCCGCCCTGTCTCGAGGTCGCCTTCACATTGTTCAACGCGAACCCAATCAACCAATAGCGAAGCAGGAAAGGCCGCCTCATCAACGCCTGCGCCATTGGACTTTTCCGGCAGGCTTCCGCCAACGGCGAGATTCAGGATTACGTAAAACGGCCTATCGAAAGGCGCTTTCGGGTTTTCCGCTTCCCTTACCGCCTCCGTATGCCAATCATCCTGATTGACGCGCATGAAAAGCCGGCCGTCTACGAACCATTGAATGACGCCTTGCGCCCACTCCACTGAATAGACGCGCCACTCCGCCGCGGGCCCTGACGACGCCGATTCTGGTGCATAAGCAGTCAGAAAAGTATTGTCCGGCGCTGTGCCGCCAAAATGGATGGCGCCCGAGGTGCGGCTTTCGCGGCCGCCAACGCACTGCTCGCAAGGCGTCGCAAGATTGACCGCCTCCATAATGTCGATCTCGCCGGATAGCGGCCAGCCGCCATAATGGCTCTCCACAGGCATCATCCAGAATGCCGGCCAGGTTCCTTGGCCGGCCGGCAACTTCATGCGCGCGGAAACGCGGCCATATTTCCAGCCCGCCTTGCCGAGGCTCGTCACCTTGCCCGAGGTAAAGGGCTGCGTGCGCTGCGCCCCGCGAACGCTCTGCGCGCGATCCGCATGTAAAGGCCCGGTATAAGCGCCCGATGCCGCTTTCAGACGCAAAACGCCAGCACTGACCTCAATATTCTCGGGCCGATCGACATAGCATTGCCGCTCATTATTTCCGCCGCCCCAACAGGATTCTTCGGCCGCCCATTTGGAACGGTCGAGCCCGTCGCCGTCGAAATCATCAAACCATACCGATTGCCAATGCGGCGCCGACGCCAAAGGCGCATCGCCGATAAAAGCATGCGCGCATAATGGCGCAAACCCGGCACAGATGGCGGATAACGAAAATGTTACTTTGGGTGCTCTCACCGGCGCCCGCCCTCACTAATCGATATTTTTCTTGTTGATCGAACATTGAGTGAGACGGAAAAACTGCTCAATCGCCATGCGGCGAATGGGAAGGCTGATGCGGCGGATGGGAAGGCGGCGCTAAAGTCATGTGCTGCGCACGCGCCGCGCCAGCGCCGCTTGCGCGGCGCCTTCAGGCCAATGGGAATCGCGCTCAACGCCCTGATTTCAGCTCGAAAGAAGCCGTCAAACCCGCAGCCGAGGAACCGCCGACAAAAACGTCATAGGCGCCCGGCTCAAGCCGAAACGCACCGCGCCCGTCATAAAAACCCAGCTGCTCCTCGGTCAGCTTGAAACGGACGGTTTTGCGCTGGCCCGGTTTGAGCGATATTTTTTCAAAGCCTTTCAGCTCTCGCACCGGACGGCTGATGCTGGCCACGCGATCGCGAATATAGAGCTGAACGACCTCGCGCCCCTCACGCCCGCCACTATTCTGCACACGAACCGAAACCTCGACTCCGCCATCGACGTCGCGCACCCGAAGCCGGCCATACTCGAACGCGGTGTAGCTCAAGCCATGCCCGAACGGGTATAAAGGCGCGTTTTCCTCGTCCGTATAATGAGACCAGAAAACTTCCGGACGCGGGCCCGGCCGGCCTGTATTCAGATAATTGTAATAGATCGGAATCTGGCCTTCAGAGCGCGGAAACGTCATCGGCAATTTGCCGCTCGGATTGACTTTACCCAACAGCATATCGGTAATTGCGGGCCCGGATTCATGCCCAAGATGCCAGGCCTGGACGATTGCCGGAACATGCGCGTCCGCCCAGGTTAAGACCAACGGCCGGCCGCTCATGACAACCAGCGCAACATTCGGATTTGCGGCGTACACGGCCTTAAGGAGATCGTCCTGAACACCCGGCAATCCGATATTGGCGCGACTGCGCCCCTCGCCGGACTGATAAGCATCCTCGCCAAGGACCAGCACCACCTTGTCGGCCGCTCGCGCCGCCGCCACCGCCGCGTCAAACCCGCTTCGGTCGGTCAAATTGACCTGCACTTCCGTCGGGAAACTCGCCTCGCCGTTTTCAACCGGAGCGCCCTCGACATAGCTGAAATCAACGCCCGCCGCCGCAAAGGCTTCCTTCACCGAAATCGCCGACCCGGCTTCGGCCCTGCCGCGCCAATTCCCCAATGGCGTATCCTTATCCGCTGCAAGCGCGCCGATTAGCGCGATCCTTTCCCCTTTGCCAAGCGGCAGGGCGCCGCCCTCATTCTTGAGCAGCACAATGGACGCCTCGGCCATTTGCCGCGCCATCACCCTGTGCTCTGGCGTCATCAGACTTGCATTCTCACGGGCCGCATCGAGATACCGATATGGATCATCGAACAGGCCGAGCTTGAATTTCATACGCAAGACGCGGCGCACCGCATCATCGACATCGCCGAGCGCAACCTCGCCGGACTCGACCAATGACGGCAAATATTCCGCGTAAACATGGCTTTCCATATCGACATCCGAGCCGGCATTCATCGCGAGCCGCGCGGCATCGCGGGCATCCGCTGCAAAGCCGTGATCGATCATCTCGATCCCCGAGCCCCAATCGGAAATCACTACGCCTTCAAATTCCCAATCGCCCTTGAGGACATCGCGCTGAAGATATGCATCGCCTGTCGCCGGGATCCCATTGAGGGTGTTGAACGAGTTCATCACGGTCAGCGCACCCGCACGTTCAATCGCCGCTTTGAAAGGCGGCGCCACCACATTGAACAGCGTCACCGTGCCAATATCGGCCGCATTGTAGTCTTTACCGGATTCCGCAAAGCCATAGGCCGCAAAATGTTTCAGCGTCGCCGCAATGGTGTCTTCAGCGGCAAGATCATCGCCCTGAAATCCGCGAACGCGTGCAATCGCGATTTCAGCGCCGAGAAACGGATCTTCTCCGGCGCCCTCCATCACCCGCCCCCAGCGCGGATCGCGCGAAATGTCCACCATCGGCGCAAAGGTCCAGTTCAGCCCTTGCGCCGAGGCTTCGACCGCCGCCACACGCGCGCTTTGCTCAATGAGATCAAGATCCCAGCTCGCCGCCTCGGCAAGCGGTATGGGAAACATCGTCTTGTGGCCATGGATAACATCGAATGCGAAAACCGCCGGGATTCCCAGACGGCTTTCCTCAACAGCAATCTTCTGAAGCGCGCGAACATTTTCCGTGCCGACGACGTTCAACATCGACCCCACAAGACCGGACTTCACCAGCTCGCGCTTCTTCTGGACGCTTGCATCCGCGGACGCCGGGCCGGTGACATCGCCGACATCGGAGAACTGTGTCAGCTGACCGGCCTTTTCCGCCAGCGTCATCTGCTCAAGCAGCCCTTCAATTCGCCTTTCGACAACCGCCGCATCTTCTTGCTGCGCATGCGCGCCAACAAAAGCGATTACCGAAAAAATGAGAACCAACAGGCCGCTTTTCTTGAAAATCATCACCTAATCCGCTTACCGGTTTGCGCGTTTCGGCAATGTCGTTCTTGCCGAACCTAAAGCGACTAGAATTCACGCTCGAACAGCTTCGGGCAACGCTCGCTGCGGCCAGTTGTCCGATCTGTGCGGCGGTTCGGAATTGAATGCGGCGCTCCTAGGCTCAACAGCTAGTCTTTCGCCATCAACCCCCGAACCGTCTCGCGATATGAACGACTCGCCCGGACCGAAACGCTATTATTCATGACGATTTGCGCCTCGCCCTTTGGCAACAAATTAACCTGCCGGATTTGGGGAATTGCAACAATGGCCGACCGGTGCACGCGAACGAAAAGCGAAGACGGAAGGTCGGCTTCGAGCGCCTTTATGGCGACCCGGATCGTTGCCTCTCGATTTGTCATATGCACGAGTGAATAATCGCCCGCGGCCTCGATCCAGACGATATCTTGATGCGCGATGAAATAGAGCTTGCCAGCATCTTTGACCTTCAGCACGCCCGCCAATTCGGCGGGCTCTGCATCCGGCGCGTCAACCGCACCGCTCTTTTCCCGTTCATCAATTAGGCGTTTTAGCCGCGACGCCTTTTCGACCGCCTTTCGAACACGGCCGATTTCCAACGGCTTCAAGACGTAATCGATCGCATCGACGCCGAACGCCTCAACCGCATATTCCGGATGCGCGGTCGCAAATACGACAAGCGGGCGCGGGGTGACGGAGATTTCCGCATATGCATTGACGCCGGAAATTTCCGGCATTTCGATATCGAAGACGACCAGATCAATACCGCCATTATTGATCACGCCAATCGCCTCGCGCACCGACTGGCAGGCCGCAACCACCGCGACTTCTCCCGTCTCAGTCAGCAGGGCGGCCATCAACTCCAGCGCCGGCGCTTCGTCATCGCATATGACAGTCTTCAGCATTCTCCATTTCCTTGACGTGACGCGCCAACAGCTTTTCGCTTGGCTATTGCCGCAAGCCGAATGACATATATGATCCGCGCGCATCACGCTACAGACGGATCTGCATGTCGCAACCCACCGAAAATCCGAGCATTACCAATTCAGCCGTCACGTTACCGGCATATTGGGTCTTTCAATTCAGCGGCTGGTTCGCCTTTGCGGGCTTGAGTTATTTCAGCCTCACAATCTGGTATAATCCGGGCGAGTTAAATCCTGCGCTTCACACGCTGCTGCAATCGCTGCTCGGCATTGTGGTCAGCCATCCTTTGCGATGGGTGGCAAGAAGGTCATGGGACGCCGACACCGCCAGACGCGTATTCGTGAACGGAACAGCGGTATTCGCCGCGTCGATTGCGTGGACGGCTCTCAGGCTTTTGACGTTTACATGGATGACCGGCGAAGCCATTCCGGTTGAAGACTGGGGCGGCTGGACTTTCGCTTCGGTTACCGTCTTTGCATCCTGGGCGTTTTGTTATCACGCCCTCAAATATTATCGCCAATGGATTGACGCGCGAGAACTGTCGATCAAGTCGCAAAATGCAATGCTGGAAGCAAAAGCCTTTGCACAGCAGGAAAAAATCAAGCGAATGCATGCGGAGAACCTGGCGCGTGAATCGCGCCTGAGAATGCTGAACTATCAATTAAACCCGCATTTCTTTTTCAATGCGCTGAATTCCGTCTCCGCGCTGGTGCGAATGAACGACAAAGATGCGGCGACTGAAATGCTGGCGCGAATAGGAGATTTTCTGCGCACATCCCTTGAAGGTGATGAAGACCTGCAACATCCTCTTTGCGATGAGGTTGGGATTATCAATGCCTATCTGGATATTGAGAAAATCCGCTTCAATGATCGTCTTTACACCGATTTTCAAATTTCCGACGAGGCGTTGTCGGTCACTATTCCTAGCCTGCTGTTGCAACCAATATTTGAAAATTGCATCAAACACGCTGTCGGGGGAAGTTTATCGCCGACAACAATCGCCATGAAAGCATCGCTCAGCGAAGGGCGACTGCGCATCAACATCGCCGATACCGGCCCGGGAATGAGAGAGGACACCAGTTCAGCCGCGCGCATGTCGTCTGGCGTCGGCCTGAAAAACGTCGAAGAGCGCCTTCGGTCGGTTTACGGCAGCGATTTTTCCATGGATATTTCGGACAACAGCCCGAGTGGTTTTGCGATTGACCTCGATCTGCCGCTTTCAATTCAACACGAAACACTGCGCGCGCCCGTCAATGCCTGATCGCCGGAGAGCGAAATCTTGCGAGACCCACCCCAATTCTTTCCGATCGCCACGGACCATTAGATGACTTGCAACTCGATCCTCGAACAAATTCCGCGCAAGGCGGAAGAGCGCCCAGCCGCAAGCGCAACCCCAGGCGATGGCTACGTCAAACTCGGCCATCCGCTGATCTTGCGCGGCGCTGTTTCCGATTGGCCGTCGGTCCGCCATGCGCAACACTCCGACGAACGCATTTGCGATTACCTGCTTCAATTTGATACCGGGGCGGAAGCGCCGGTCTTTGTCGCAGGCTCTCAAGCAAAAGGTCGTATCTTTTACGATGAAGATTTTACCGGACTCAACGCCGCCTTAAAGCGGGCGACGCTCTCAGAAGTGCTCAACCGGCTTTTGGCGCATCGAGACGATCAGCGCCCCCCTCTGACCTATATCGGCGGCGCGCCGATCGCACACACGCTCCCCGGTTTCGAAACGGAAAACGCGCTCGACGGATGCGCCCGGCCGTCAACCGCGAATATCTGGATTGGCGGCCCGACGCGCATTTCCGCCCATTATGATTATTCCGACAATGTCGCCTGTGTCGTCGCGGGAAAGCGCAGGTTTATTTTGTTTCCTCCCGATCAGCTGGAAAATCTTTATGTCGGCCCGCTCGACTTCACGCCGGCAGGCCAGCCCATCAGCCTGATAGACTTCGACGATCCCGATCATGATCGCTATCCCCGCTTTCGAGAGGCGTTGGAACACGCATTGATTGCCGAGTTGACGCCCGGCGATACGCTTTTCATTCCGAGCATGTGGTGGCACCATGTCGAAGCGCTTGGTGTACTGAACATATTAGTCAATCACTGGTTTCAAAGCGCTCCCGCATATGCCGACCCGCCTACCGAAGCCCTTATGCATGCGGTGATGACGCTTCGCGATCTGCCGAGCGAGGAGCGGCGCATATGGCGCCATATGTTCGAGCATTATGTGTTCGACCCGGCGGAAGACGATGCATCGCATATCCCGGCGCACACCCGGGGCATTCTCGGACCTCTTGATGAAGCCGCCGCACGCCGCATGCGGGCGATGTTGCGCGCGCGCCTGAACGCCTGAACCAGCCGAAGCAAGCAGGGATTACCGCTAATGCACGATGCCGCCGAATTCGACAATGTGCACATTCATCATATCGGACGCGAAAACCGCCCGGTTCTCGTCATCGACGATTTTCTGCCCGATCCCGGCCTTGTCCTCGCGCAGGCGCGGCAGGCTTCGTTTCAACCTTTCGTCCGGTTTTTTCCTGGCGTTCAGGCGCCTTATCCGTTTGACCGCTTCAGCGCTTCCGTCGCGCCTTATTCCCCCATCATCAAGCACGCGCTCAACATCAAGCAGTCGCCATCCGTCATTGAATGCGGCCTCGCGATGGTCACCACACCGCCAGAGCAGCTTCATCCGCTGCAATCCATTCCGCATATCGACACGATCGACCCGAACCGCATCGCCGTTCTGGCTTACGTCTCTGGCGAACGATTTGGCGGGACAGCTTTTTATCGCCACAAATCGACTGGCTTTGAAGCCGTTACCGCGAGTCGACGCAAGCCCTACAATTCGGCTCTCGACGCCGATATAGAAAACCATGGCGTGCCTGAGCGCGCCTATATCTCCGACGACACCGAAATCTTTGAGCAAATCGCAACATTTGAAGCGAAGCCCGGGCGTGCGATCGTCTATTTTTCCAACTCACTGCATTCCGGTCATATTCAGCATGCGGCTGATTTGACCCGTGATGTCACGCATGGACGGTTAACGCTAAATGCTTTTTTATCTTGAGGTGCGTCTTTTATAACCGCACCTGACCAGCACAACAGGGTGCGCCGGGACGAGGGCTCAGGTCATTACGCAAAATGCGGATTAAGAAAATTGCCGATTCATGTGAGACTGGGGAACGGTCGTATCAGGCTCGCCCTTTTCCGAATAGATCAAATCCGGTCTCCTTTTCGCGCCGTCAGTCAGCGATCTTCCCCAAACCTGATTAGCGCACGCCGAGCGCTTTGATCAATGGGTCAAGATGATGGACGTAACGCGCCGCGCCCGCGCTGCGGCGGATTTCATGGCGGACTTGCATTGCGCTTGCAGTCGATACAACCCGATCACTTTCACTAAATTTCAAACATGCCTCTTCGAACGGCGCCCCTATAAACTTAACGAGACGCCCCGCCGTTTCCTCAAAACAGGAAACTACTTCCTCGTAATCCACAACACAAATATGTTCCGCATACTGCTGTTTGTAAACCTCTATAAGCTTTTCTGTCGCAGTGAAGTACTTGCCGAGTTCGGTCAAATCATATGCAAAATGTTGCGGACCCGAGAAGAAGCGCTCATAACAAGACCAGCAAGTATCCAAACCGTTTCTATAACTGACAATGACCGGCGCGTCCGGAAACAATTGCCGAATGATCGGCACATATAGAAGGTTCGATGGCAACTTATCGACCACGAAGCGCGGGCCGGCGAATCGCTCACGCAAGATCGCCCGATATTTTCGCCCAATGCCGGCCAACGTTTCAGAATCAAGATTTAGCAAACCATTCGGAAAGGACAGTTGTCGTCTTTTCAGCGCGCGCCGAACGAGACGCTGAAACCAGACCAGCTCCCCAGCCCCCTCAACCGACGAGTGACTGGACAATATCTGCTCAAGCAAAGTAGATCCTGAACGCGGCATGCCAACAATAAAAACCGGCTGCGGTTCCTCCATCGCGCTGGCACACGCGGCAATGGCGTTGAATTCGGATTTTTGCGTCAATTTGGCCAACGCAGCCAGGCGCCGGACATCCTTTTCCACATCATAGCGATATGTCGCGCGCACGAGTTTGTTTCCGGCATGATAAAACTGTATCGCTTCGTCAATCCGGCCTGTCCGGTCGAGACTCTTTGCTGCAGCGAACTGCAGATGCGCAGTTTTTTCACCCTTACCCGCCAACGCGCGTTCGACTATTCGATCATATGCCATGCGATGCGCCGGCATAGACGGCAATTGCGACAGGTGAAATGCCGTAATGTCGCTATTCGGGTCTATAGCGAGTGCATTCGCCAAATGTTGCCTTGCTTTGTGCGCATCGCCCGTCATGACGAATGCGCTCGCCAGGTTCAGTTGCGCGCCCTGATCGTCCGGGGCGCATTTTGACGCCTTCAGAAAGGCCTCTATCGCTTCGTCAGCGCGGTTTAATTCGATCGCAGTTTTGCCGAGCTCCGTCCATGTTTCTAGGTCGGCGCCACCACAGCGATCCAGTGTCGTCAGCGCCTCACGCACCTGCCAATCCCGCGCATCCGCCCTCAAAAAATAAATCATGCGCAGGACAAGGGCATTATCGGCCGGTGCAATGTTTATCGCCTGTTGCGCCGCATCGGCTGCATCAGAAAACTGCTCAAGAGCGAAGTGCGCATTCGCCAAATTTCCATAAACATTTGGCGGGCCAAACCCGCTCGCAATCGCTTTTCTTGCGCACGCAATCGCTTCTTGATGTCGTCCTGTTTGACCGCAAAGGACGGACCTGTAATGCCAGGTCTCTCCGTCGCCCGGATTGCTCACCAGAATTGCGCGATAGCTCCGTTTGGCGGCCTCAAAGCCACCCGCGCGATGGAGCGCTAGCGCCGCATCGCGCTGCTGTTTTGTGGATGGTGCGGTCAATTCTCCACGCTTTTTTCAACTCGCCCGTCGCTCATGACAAAGCGAACGTCCAGCACCGTATCGATATTGGTTAGCGGATTCTCCGTCAGCGCAATTAAATCCGCTTCTTTTCCTTGCTCTATGCTGCCCGTGCGATCATCGATCTGAAACGCCCTCGCCGCATTGATCGTCGCGGCAGTCAAAGCCGTTCTGGCGGGAATACCTCGCCTCACATATGCGACTATTTCATGTGCGTTTTCGCCGTGAGGAAAGACCCCGGCATCAGAGCCAAGGATCAATATCGCTCCGGCCTCATATCCAGCAAGGGCGGGCGGTTCTTCCTGCTTTAAGGCAAAGAGTTCTTCCAGCACGGGCCGCGGCAGCCACCCCATGCTGCCCTCTTCCAGGGTAGCGGGCGTATCTCCCACAGCCGCATCGAGCGCATAAATGTGCGGTGAGAAAAACCCGTTATGTTTTTTCAACAGGTCAAAGGTCTCATTGTCAGGAAAGGTCACGGTGTCGACAATCGCGAAACCAGCCTCAATCGCGGCGTTAACACCGCGCGCACTTGCACGATTATTGCCGCCATCCGAAATAACCACCCGGTTCAATGATTTCGCGGCTGCTGCGATCGCCGTCATTTCGTCGTTTGCAAATGTTTGTGCGGGAGAATTCGCCGAAAGCAGACTGCCCGTGGTGTACACATTGATGAAATCTGCGCCGCGAAACACTTGTTCGCGTACGGTAAAACGACACTCATCCGGACTATCGCACACCGCTTCCGGACCGGCGACGGTCTCTACCTCATCGCGCAGGCGGCCCGTTCGAGAAAAACCCGTCATGGAAACAGGACTTCCCGCCGCCATAATCTCCGGGCCTGAGATGACTCCGGCCTGTATGCTGTCTCGCACCGCATAGACAGCAATCTCGTGAACACGCCTGCCATTTCCCAGATCCATCACCGTAGTGAAGCCGGCGTCGAGGGCTTTTTTCGCATTTACAGCCCCGCGAATGGTCATATCCGCCGCATTTACCCCCACAACCTCGCCAGCGCCGCCGCGTTCATTGGATGTGGTCAAATGAACATGCGTGTCGATGAAGCCCGGCAATATATAATAGTCCGAAAGATCAAAAACTTCCGCCGTTGCCGCTCCAATATCGGCAGGCGTCAAATACCCATCATCGACGGAAGAAATGTATTTACCGCGAATGACGATTGTTTTTTCGCTCAAAATCATACCGTCGCTCGTCAATAGAGAGCCGGCGTGAATGATCCTGGTCTTGCCTTGCGCATTCGCAGACGCGAACACCAAAGCAGAAAACGCCAAAATACCGGCAAACACTTTTTCAATCATTCATCTTCTCGCACATGTTCTTTTTGCGTGAGGTGCAAATCCCACCACCGAAAAGTTTGCTCATAGTAATCTTTGAAATTGCTCCGGCTTCCTCGAACAATACTATGATCTGCCTCCGGATAAATCCGCATCTCAACTTTGCGCCCCATCCGGCGCAACGCCTGATAGGTCCATATACCCTGCTCGACCGGCACCTGCATGTCGTTTTCGCCATGCAAGATTAGCAACGGCGCCGTCATTTCATCAGCAAACCAGAATGGCGAGTTTGCATCATAGTCCTGTTTGCTATGAAAGGGCGTTTTTCCCATCATTAAAAATTCAAGAAGGTCCGCGTCTCTATCCTTTCCAGTCGCCCAACTCATGGAGAGCTCCGACGGCGGGGCGCGCAATACCGCAGCATCCAGCACATTTGTTTTACCGAGCAAAACCAGACCAGCATATCCGCCAAGGCTGCCGCCTAAAAAACCAACCCTGCCCTTTATATCTGCATGCTGTTTCGCCGCCGCTATCGCCGGCGGCGCCGATGCGACATAAGCATCATACAATCGTCCCCGTTCAACATATATATCCGGCGCCAGATACGCATAGCCGCACGCGACATGAAGTTGCGCGGCCGCGTCAAAACGATCGACCCCATTTGTTTTGCGGCCATATGCCGTAACGACTAAAGGCGTGTCTGTCTTTTTGTTCCGTTTTTTCGGCGCGTATAGCAGAGCTTTGCGCAGCTCGCCTTTTGAGGTCTCATATTCGATAATCACCGGCTTGACCGAGGTATCCAGCGCCGCGTTACGAACTGGCGTATCTAGAAATTCAATTGCCCCGGTTTCGACGTCGATTTCGATAAGCGTCTCAAAATGGACGGCCCCGCCTGCGCGCGCAAGAACACGCGCGCCATTCGGCGTCAGTATGAAGTCTTGTATTGAAAAACCATCGACTGGAACCAGCCGACGCCGATTGTCGCTTTGGTCAACAATCAAAAGTGCCTCTGTCAGGGTCTCCAGAGAGCGAACTTGCGCAGCTACCTTGCCTTTGGCTTTTGACCAGCGAACGGAAAGAACCTCAAATCCGTCCCGATGATCGAGGACCCGGCGGCGCGCGCCGCTCGAAATATCCATAATGTAAAGACTATGCGTGCCAGGCGGCGCATTCAAATAATCGCTTGAGGGAGCCCCCGTCTCGACCGGATCTTTCGGCGTGCCCCAATAGGCGATCCCAGCCCCGGCCGCTTCCACGCCGCGCACCGTCACGTCTGTTATTTCTTGACGCTCTCTGGCGCTTGCGCGCGCCATATCAAACGTCAAAAAGCTATTGCCTTGCTGAAACAGGCCAATCTCATCGGAAATCCAGGATATGAAATCAGCATCCGCCGGAGGGTTGATCCGCGACGTTGCAGCCCCCTCCGGGTCAAACAGATGCATCCGGCGCGGCCGAAAAAAGGCATCGCCGATATATTTTCCGGACGCTGTCAAATCCGCTGCTGCATAATATATGCGCTTACCATCCGGGCTTAATTGAATATCGCGTAGCGCCTCAGACGCGCCCACAACGCGTGTTTCACCGGTTTTGACATCCAGGACCGACAATCGGCGAAGCATATCGTCCCGATAATGATGGTCCAGCTGGTTTTCGCCAGACGCATAGCCTAATGTAAAAGGACGCTGCTCATTCTCAGCTGTCTTAACGCTATCTGACGCTGTGAAAATTACTTGGGAACTGTCCGGCATCCAGATCGGCGAAAAATGGCGCGCCTTCAACTGCGCGACATCGCCTGGAGCGGCAATACGCAATCGCTCTGTCAGTCCACCCTCGTCATATTGGGCGATGACCAGTTGTCGCCCAGGGCCCAGCCCGTCGAAATAGGCGAGCATGGAGCCGTCTGGCGACCAAACGGGATCATGGATGCCGCGCGCCTCGCCCATTTTCACCGATTGCTCGCCACGACGCAGCCACAATGAACCAGTCGGCTTGTGAGAACGCACCAGCGCATCATCGTCCCAACGCGTGGTTAGGAAAACAATCGCATCACCTTGAGGACGCAGATGCGGGCCCGATATCATGCGATCCGCGGAAAGAATGCTGTCAAGGCTTCGCGACAGGGTTTCGCAAGCCGCTTCAACATTCTTGACGGTCGCCAGCGCTACGAGCAACAAGGCCATGAAACGCAGAAACAGCCATGACATTTCTAAGGCGACTCCTGGCGAATAATGACGCCGCCCTTCATAACGAACACCGGCGCTTTCAGTTGGGACACGTCATCAATTGGACTGCCGCGCACCGCGATAAGGTCCGCATATTTGCCGACCTCCAAAGAACCGACATCGCTTTTCCATCCAATCGCGTCTGCTGCATTTATAGTCGCCGTCTTAATCGCTTCAGCCGACGACATGCCGTGGTCGACCATCTCCTCAAACTGTAGCGCATTCATCCCATGAGGGCGCCAGCCTGCGTCCGTACCGAATGCAATTTTGACATTGCGAGCGAGCGCCATGCGAAAACTCTTCGTCATTCCTTCGTAGATCGCCAGGTTTTCTTCACGCCATTTGCGATCAAAGGGCAGATTCGGATCTTCCGCCATCTCCCTCACCGTTTGAGCCGCACCCAGCGTCGGGATATAGTAAGCGCCATTGCGCTTTATAATGCGCAAGGCATCGTCATCTAAAAACGTTCCGTGCACAACCGCATCAAAATTCGCACGCATCGGCAATTCGATCGACGGCGTTGAAAACGCTGAAGCGGTCACTTTCCTTCCTAAGCGGTGAGCGGCTTCTCGTATTGCAACGAGTTCTTCGAAGTCGAACGTCGATTGCGTGTTTCGCGTTAAATCAATGGTTGTCGAAACTTTGATCGTATCTGCGCCGCGCGCGACCTCAGCGCGAACGGCGCGCTGGCAGTCTGACGGCCCGTTGCAAATTGCAGTGCTTGCAAAGAGCGGCTCGATATCCTTGCGAAACGGCTTGCGCAGGCCGCCGCCAGTAGGCCGGATGATCTCACCCGCAACCTGCATGCGTGGGCCCGCGATCAATCCGTTGTTGATCGCGTCGCGGACAGCGAACACCGACTCGCCGTCATGGCCCATATCGCGAATGGTGGTGAAGCCGGCATACAAGGTTCGTTCCGCATGCACCATAGCGCGCACGGTAAGGTCGCCTTCACTCCATTGCGTCAGGCGTTCTGTGCGCGACGCCATTCCTCTTTGACTTTGAATGTGGGTTTGCACATCGATCAAGCCAGGTAATACAAAACAACAGCCAAGATCAACGATGTCCGATGCATTGAGGCCGAACTGCTCCAGCGCGGGCGCCCCATCATCGTCCGATGCTGAAAAGTCAGGAACGATTTGCGCTATTCGCTCTTCCTCAATGATGAACAGAACATTGCGCTGAACGTCCTCACCCGCGATCAGAAGAGCCTCGCCGGCGAACAAAGCTTTTACATTGCGCGCTGACGAATTGATGGTCGGCCCATCCGCCGCCAGCGCGGACGCACACCAACCAACCCCGACAAGATTTATCAAGGCGAGACGGAACCCTTTCCCGATCAGGCACGATAAAAAAGTATGAATTCTCGCCACTGACGCCCCTTTAACACCTTACCGCATTAAAAAACCAAAACCGCCGCGGTGATTAAAATCGCAAATGTGCGGCATGGAACAAAACTTTCCATTGGCGCTTAACGAACACAATTTCCACCAGTCCGGCCGAGCGCTTCTCCGCGCCCTCAGGTATCTGCCCCGATGAACCGGGCCCATGCTCGCGCACTGTCCCGGGCAATAGTAGAATAACACTCAGCTGCGACCGGACCAACCGCCTCGCCGCCTTTGATAAGCGCGTCGGATTGACCGACGCGCTTTTCTCAAAAGGGTAATTAGAAATTATATCCTGCGCGAACACCCAACGTCCTCGGCCGGGCCGTGAAGAACGCCAAGATATTCGTCACTTCATTGATCGCGTCATTTTGCGTGCGTTTATCAAACGCATTCTCGACAAATCCTTCAAGGGTCCACCGTTCATGTTCAATTGCGACCCTGAAATCGACGATCGAATAAGATTCCAGCGACACATTGAACGGATCGCGGTTGCCCGCAATACGCGTGTTTGACCCGTCGGAATATTCGTAATCAATGCGTGCTCGCGCGTCGATGTCATTTACGAGCGGCCACGTATACTGTACCGACGCGCTCCCCGTCCAGTTCGGCACATTGTTGATTTTGTCTCCGTCGCGGCCTTCTGAAGGCGATGGCGGAAAATTCAGCGGCGGCGCATTTTCGGTCAGACGCGCATTGGCCCAGCCGAGGGCGCCGGTGAATTCCAGACCTGACACCGGCTCGGCGAAAATTTCGAGCTCCAAACCGTCAACACGCGCCTTGCCGGCATTGGTGAAAAATTCGATACCGCCGACTTCGCTCACGGTCTCAAGCTGTATGTCCGACCAGAGTAGCGAATAGAATGTGGCGTTCACATTCAGGCGGTTTTCGAAAAAGCTCGTCTTCGTCCCACCCTCAAAATTCCACAAGGTGTCAGACCCGAAAGTCTCTGGAATGTCGAAAAGGTCGCCAAACGCATTCAAATTTAACCCGCCCCGGCGAAAGCCCTGCGAAGCGGTCGCGTAGACCATTATCTCATCGGTCAGATCATACGATGTATTGAATTTCAAAATGAAACTGTCGTCACCACCTGATTTTGTCGGATTTGGACCGGTCGGCGGACCGAAGAACGGCACCACCGCATTTTCGTCTGTAACAAAATTGAAATCCGCATACCGAGCACCGACGGTCAAATTCCACCTATCCGACAGATCATAACTGATCTCTCCAAATAGCGCGACCTCGTCAAATTCGCGATCACGGACCACTGACAGGATTGACGGGCTTGCTTCATTAATCTCGCCATCACTGCCGACGGTGAAAACATTTGACGCGGAATCAAGACGCTCTTGCTGATAGAACGCCCCGGTCAAAATCTGGAAAGGCCCTTCAAAATCGGAATTGAAGCGGACTTCACTCGACCAGACCCGCCTGTCTTCCGGGAAGGAAGACACAGCCTTTATCGGCACGCCGAAGAAGACAAGAATTGGCGTTGAATCGAAGTTAAACTCAATTTCGCGACCATAATAATTGGTCGTTGCGACAAGCGAGCCAAACCCCAAGTCGATTTCACCGGTGAGCGAGTAGATCCGAGCATCATCGCTACGGCTATTCACCGTGAAATCGCTGTTTTGCAAATCATCCGTAATGGAAAACGGCGCCTCGCCCGGGAAGAGCAAAGCGTCATCCCCTGCGCGATTAAAGCGCGAGCTATCGCCAATTTCCTGGTTTTGCAACATGACCATGCCGGTGATGGAAAGTGCGTCATTCGGCTGAAATGACAAAGTTGCTCGAAAACCCGATGTCTCTTCATCGTTGATGTTTTCATTGCCCAGACGAATATTATCAATGTAGCCGCCGTTATCGACGTGCCAGCCCGCAACGCGCAGCCCCAGGACATCGGTGACGAGAGGTAAATTGACATACCCGTTTACATCAAAATTGTCGCCGCCGAAGCGCGTGGATCCGTAACCGGCCTGCACGCTGCCGGATATCTCATCCAGAACCGGCGCAGCGGGGATTATTCGTATCGTCCCGCCTAGAGCGCTGGCGCCATACAGCGTGCCTTGCGGCCCGCGCAAAATTTCAATGCGCTCAAGATCGATGAGTTTGAAATCGACGTTTCTTCCCCCGCCTTCCCCATCATTGAACGCGGTGATGTTGGCCTCTCCAAAATACACTGCCGTGGTAGCCGCACCTGTTGAAACCAATCCTCTCGTGACGATTGTTTTCTCCCCTGGACCGAGATCCCGGAAGGAAACGCCCGGCACTTGCCGGACCCAATCTTCAAATTGAACAATATTTGCGTCTCGCAGATTTTCTCCGGTCAACGCGCGAATGCTCGTCGGCACATCCTGAATATCTTCCGCACCGCGCTTGCTAGCGGTTACGACAATTCTGTCGCCATATGATTCCCCCCCGGCATTTTCCTGAGCGAAGACCGGTGCTCCTGACAAAAGAGCCAGATACGAAACTGTTGCACCGAGCATTTTTTTTGAGCGCTTCAAGCCGACAAAGGCGCGACGCGCCGGTTCATGATGCTTTTCCAAACTACATACCTCACTATTGCACATTACGCGTCCCCAGCGTCGCATTGCGCGCGCCTCCCGATCATAAAATTATATACATTTACATATTTCGCAAGTTTTTTCTGCGCTAGCAATCTGTATTGGTACGGAAAATGTCCGAATTGACACCGCTGCATTCGCAAGAAAAAACACCAGGCGGAAGGCCCTTGTTCAATCGCTGACGGTTGCGGCGAAGCTGAAGGCAGGAAATGAACACCGGCCCTCCGATCATGTCGGGCGGCGATGCAGCGCGGACCATCAGCCGCTCAATCGTGGAGCTGGCGCGTTGTGAATGTGGCGCAGGAACAAGGAGACGCACGCTTGATTGCGACGGCGCTCCCGTGGCATGGTGGTTGCGGCAGCGTCAACCCTAAGGTCGATCCGGATACGCCCCAACTTGCAGTCTGATCTTCAGAGGCGGCTTTGCGGTCTTTAGCTGAACCCTTGCGGCCAGTGATGTCCAGCGCAACCTGCAACAATTTCTTTCGTCGCGCCGATTTTGGCCATTTGACCCACCCCACGAAAATTTCCTTGTCGAGGGTTGAAGTTTTCTGCTGCAAAATTCACAGCCGGGCATCGAGCGGAAGCAAAAGGACTTCGCAAAACCTGCAGATGCGCAAGCGCGTTGATCGTCACCACTCCCGATTACGCCGGTGACCGAAAGTATCCCAGGGTTTGCATTCAATGTAACCGCAGATCCGGCTTTAAAGATCCGTTTCAGCATCGCAAAACAATCTTATTGATTGGCTTGGTGCGGCTGCGCCAGAAACCAGACTGAAAGTAGTTCTGGCGGACAGAGAGGGGTCTGAACCCCCGCGCGCCTCCGGCGCGCAATTCTAAAAACGAGAGTTCGGACAAGCTTTCTCGCGGATGCGTCCGTTCTTGTCTTGGAAAGAAACTCTGGCGGACAGAGAGGGATTCGAACCCTCGAGACGGTTGCCCGCCTACACGCGTTCCAGGCGTGCGCCTTCGACCACTCGGCCACCTGTCCGGTCAAAAGAGGGCCGGGAATACCAAGGCGCCCGCCCGCGCGCAAGACTTAAATCCCCGGCGCGCATCAGAGGCCGCACCGCCGCGCCGGGCGGCGCATATTTGCCGGCCGCCCAGATGATCGCCCCTGAGGGTTGGCGCCGCGCCCGCTCGCGGGTTATCCTCAAAAGACTGTTTTGCATTAACCATTTGAGGGGGCCAGCAATGGCGGCGTTTCGGTTTTTTGCGTGGGTGTTGGTGGCGCTGGCCATCGCTTTGTTGGGTGCGGACGGCGTTTCCTCGCTGGAATCCGGTGAGCCGGTGATGCGGACGACGGAATCTGTGCTCGCCCTTATCGGCGTCAATGCCGGCGCCCTCGCCGACAATGCGCCGGGCGGCGTTTCACAGGCCATCAGCACGATTATGGGCCTGCCGCTCTGGGGCGTCATCGGCGTTATCGGCGTCGTATTGACGCTGATTTTCCGCCCGATGGATTAATCAACGACAGCGTTCGCGCTTTTCAGGCATCGGGCCAGCGTTGCGCCGCCTTGCGTTACGGCGCCGGCTCCCCGTGCTCCGCCGCGCGCAGGGCCTCAAGCTTGTTGCGATAACGGGTCTGCACGGCCGAGACGATCACCATGACGAAGATGACAAAGTAAAAACTCGTCTTTGACATCGCCTCAACCTTGAAATCAAACAGCTCCATATGCGCCAGATGCCCGCCTTCGGTGATCAGGAGCACGCCGACGATAAACAGGATGAAAAGACCGATCACCTCGAACATCCGGTTCTTTTTGAGGAATGTCGATACCTGATCGGAAAGCACGATCATCATCACGCCACTGACGATGATCGCCGCCGCAATCACCCAAACGACCCGCGTCAAGGCGATCGCCGACAACAAAGAGTCAAAAGAGAAAATCAGATTCATGAAAACGATGGTGGCGATCGCGCCGCCGACTGAACGCGTCTGCCTGGCGTTGAGATTCTCAATATGGTCGACCGCTAGCAAATGCATGATCTCCTTGGTCGCCGTATACATGATGAACCCGCCGCCGAGCAGCGAGACGACGGAATGGAAGGTAAAGGACGCTTCGAACACGCCTTCCAAATTCAGCGCGACGAGCGGCTGCGCTAAAAGATTGATCAGCCCGAGCACCACCACCATCAACACCAGACGCAAGATTATCGCGAGCGCGATTCCGAGGCGGCGCACCATTTGTTGGCGATGCGGCGGCGTGCGCCCCGACTCGATGGCGATATAAAGTAGATTGTCGAAACCCAGCACCGCCTGCAACAAGATCAGCATTGCCAGCGTAAACAGGTTTTCCAGCGATAACAGCGTTTCCATTTGCGCCCCTCCATCATTCGCACGGTTAAAAGGCCATGCTTTGCGGCTCGATGGCAAGCGCGGCGGAACGCCGGAGCATCATCAAAGCCGCCCATAAAAAAACGCCGCCCGGCAAAACCGCGCCAGATGAAATGACGCTCCTGTGCGGCAAGCCGACTTTACTAAAAAGTCATTCGATGAGTGGTTTTTCCCGAGCGCCGAAATGCGGGGCCCACGTCTTTTCATGACGGGCCTTGTCTCTTACTTCGATTCCATAATCAGGAGGAGGAGAGACCCACATGGCCCGATTAATCACTGTTCTGACGACGATAACGGTTCTTGCAGCGGCCGCATCGCCGGCTATCTACGCTTACGCGTCCCTTGCGTAATGTTCGCAGGCAGACGCCCCTGGAGACGCCGCCGGCAGACACACCCCTCACCCCATGCCAGGCGGCGTCTCTATATCCGGTAAGCGCCCTTTTCTCTTTAAATCGTCCTGAAAGGGCGCGTAAAAATGCAGCAAGCGGCAACCGTCAGCGCTGCTGCGCGACTTTCAACCTGAGCGCTAGGCTGGCGGCAAGAAACCCTGAAAATGCGCCAAGCGCATTGGCGAGCGCGTCCGCGAGTTCCGGCGTGCGCACGCCGCCGAGCCCTTGCACGCCCTCAAGCGCCGCACCGTAAAAGACAAGCGCCAGCGCCGCCGCCCAACGTTTGGAGAAAAGCGCAAGCCGCGCCCAGAACGCGGCGGCCCCGAGCGTTGCATAAGCGAGGAAATGGCCGACCTTGTCCGCGTTTTCCGCCTCGCCCAAAAGCATTGAGGAAATCCAGCGCGTGATCGCGTACCCTGTTTCGGTCTCAACCGGATTGGGCGTGACGGTCAGGAAAGTGACGACCGCCAACAACACCGCAAAAATGGCGCGCGGCCAGAACAATGGCGATTTCATCAAGCCGCCCCTGACCGGGCTTCAAGGCGGCGCTCCCACTCGATCGCTGTTTCAACGATGAAGTCGATGTCGTCATAACGCGGACGCCAGTCAAGCACGGTGCGGATCGCAGCGTTATCGGCGATCAATTGCGCCGGATCGCCCGCCCGGCGCGGCGCGAGCTCATACGGCATTTCGCCGCTGGTGACGCGCCGGAAAGCCTCAACCACTTCGTAGACGGAATAGCCTCGTCCGTAACCGCAATTCACCGTAATCGAAGCGCCGCCACGGCGAAGACGTTCAAGCGCATCGAGATGAGCCTGCGCCAGATCGCTGACATGCACATAATCGCGAATGGCGCTGCCATCCGGCGTCGGATAGTCGCCGCCATAAATTTGCAGCTTTTCCTTGCGCCGGCCGATGGCGATCTGCGCGCCTGCCTTGATGAGGTGCGTCGGCTTGCCGATTTCGCCGGCCCGCCCCGCAGGATCAGCGCCCGCGACATTGAAGTAACGCAAGGTCACGTAAGAAAGATCATGCGCCGCCGCAACATCGCCGAGAATGCGCTCACTCATGCTCATCGAAGCGCCATAAGGGGTGATCGGGCGCACCGGCGACTGTTCGGAAATAGGCACGCGCTCTGGCGTTCCGTATACGGCGGCTGTTGAAGAAAAAATAAACTGTTTCACGCCGGCGCCGACGCAGGCGCGCAACAGTTTCAGCGTGTTTGCGGTGTTGTTCCAGTAATATTCCAGCGGACGGCGTATCGATTCCGGCACCAGGATCGAACCGGCGAAGTGAATGACCGCGGTGATGTCATATTCGCGAAAAGTTTGCTCAAGAACCGCCTCGTCGCCAGCATCGGCGTTGATGAACGGAACGCCCTCAGGCGCCAGCCAGCGCGCGCCGGCGGAAAGGTCGTCAAGCGCGACGGCGCTTTCGCCCGCATCGCGCAGCGCCAGCAACATATGCGCGCCGATATATCCCGCTCCGCCGGTAACAAGAACGACCATCGATCCCGCGCATCCTTTCCTTGAACTGAAATATGTGACTGGTAGTGATTCCTTGTCAGTTTTTTTATAGCCTTTTTACATGGCTGACGACACCGGCCACGCCAGAATGTTAATGCGCCACATGCTAGAGAGAATTTTCGCCCGCAACCGCAACAACGCCGCCATCCCCGACGGCGCGCGGGTTTATGCGATCGGCGATATTCACGGCCGCGCGGATATGCTTGAAGAGCTCATGCGCGCGATCGCGGCCGAAACCGACGGATTTGAACGCACGCAACTGGTCTTTCTGGGTGATTATGTGGATCGCGGGCCCGACAGCCGCAATGTCATCGACAGCCTTATCGCTACAGGCGCCGCCCAGCCGAAAACGATTTTCCTGAAAGGCAATCACGAAGCGAGCCTGCTCGACTTTCTTTCCCACCCGGAAGACCTGCCCCATTGGCTCGATTGGGGCGGGATTGAAACGCTTGAAAGTTACGATGTTGATCCAGCGCTTCCTCTTGCAGAATTGGCGGCTGCATTCCGGCGCGCCCTGCCGAAAGCGCATTATGATTTCCTGAACGCGCTGACCCTCATGCACCGGGCCGGCGATTATCTCTTTGTTCACGCAGGAATTCGCCCCGGCACGCCGATCGAAAAACAGACGGAGGAAGATCTGTTATGGATTCGCGGCCGCTTCCATAACGCAGCCGCCGCCGAGCGCCCCGAATGCGTTGTCGTTCATGGCCACACGCCGGAAGACAAGCCAGTCGACGCCGGCTGGCGCATCGGCGTCGATACCGGCGCTTGCTATGGCGGCGCATTGACCGCCGTCGCCCTCGAAGGAAGGAAGCGCCGCTTTCTCAGCGTTCGCGATTAACCGTTCGCCGAATGCGCTGAATCGGGATTGTCGGAGACAAGCCGTGGCCCGCCGGCGGCGGCGAGAATGGTGCGCAATGTCTGCGCGCCTGCCGGCCCGTCCCCCGCGCTGATCGCCTTGCCGTATTCGCTTGCGAAATTGGCCGCCGTCACGACATGCGGCGACGGCGTGACGAAAATCAACTGCGCGCCCAGCATGATCGCTTCACGCCAGCGCTCGAGCGTTTCGCGTTTGTAAAGCGCGGAGGCGATCAGGTAATCCGGCTCGGCAGCGCGGCAATCAGCTTCGGAAATGATGCGCGGACCGCCTGCGTATAGCCGCTCCGCTTCGCGCGCCGCGCCTGTGTCGACCGCCGCCTTCACTGCTTTCCCCGCCGGCCCCGCCCAGCGCAACAGCGCCTGCATTTGCGGATCGGCGCCGAGAATATGCGCGCTCTCGCCGCGTTCATGAATGTCTTCGAGGATCTCCACAAAGTCGCGCTGCACTTGCTCGGCGCGGGCCACGAAAGACTGATAGGGTTGAAGCGCGCGCATGGCGAGCGCGTTTTCTTCATCCCAAAGCCGCGCCAGGCGTTCAAACCACGGATCAAAGTCGAATTCGTCAAAGCCGTCATGCGCAATGAACAGACGGATCGAACCGCCTTCCTTGCCGGTAAGCGCGCCCTTGAATACTTTCAACCCCGCTTCGCGCAGCAGCCATTCAAGCGCGGTCAAGGAATAAACAGCGGAAACGCCGGCTTGGAGCGTTTCGACGCTGGTTCGCGCCAGCACCATCGGCGCATATATCGTTTCAAGGACGAACACGCCGTCAGCGGCGAGACGGGCTTTGACCGCCTTTAACACCGCGCGCGGGTCATCCACATGCTCAAACAGCGACACCGCTGTAATGATGTCGAATTTCTTTTCGCCAAACGCCGCGTCAAGCTCCGCGGAAGGAAAGGCTGACTTGCCGGTCCAGGACCAGTCGCCAATCTCGTCGATGAAATTCGATGGATCGACGCCGAACCGTTCGACCCAGCGCGGATAGAAAGAAAGGAGCGTGCCGTCATTGCATCCAATATCGAGGGCCGCGCAATCGCGCCCGGAAATCATTTCAAGCGCTTCGGTCGCGGCGGCGCGCAACTGGTCGCGCGTCGATGAATGGCGCCCTGACGGAACGAAATCCGTATCCGAATCCGCCGCCGCCGCCTGCAGCAGGCCGCAGGCGCGCGCATCGATGGACGGATCGCAAAGAACATAACGCGCCGCAGTTTCGCGCCGGGCGCCGAAGGTTTTTGGCGCGCTTCCAAGCGCCATGGAAAAGGCCGGCGTCAACGCCTTTGATCCGCATGCGCGGCACTTCGTTATTTTTTTCACTGGAGGCGACCTTTATTCCGGAAACGCGAATTTTGTTTTCCGGAAAGCTCGCAAGACAGCGTAAACACATCGCTAAAGTTGCAGAAAATCCTTTGTAAAACAGGGATTAGATACAATCCGCTTACGTTGTTTAACGAAAGCTTAAAAGCCGCCGCCTGATCCGCCGGCGCCCGGCCGCAAAGAGCGGCTATGCGCTCATGCGCTTGATCAACTTGCGCAGGAATGCGGCGCCTTCGCGCACCTGCTCAAGCGTAATATATTCGTTCGGCTGGTGTGCCTGGTCGATGGAGCCCGGCCCGCAAATGACAACCGAAAATCCCGCTTCCTGAAACTGGCCAGCCTCCGCCGCATAGGCAACGACATCGGTGCTATTTTGCCCGGTCAACGCCTTGGCGAGATCGGCCGCCGCATTGTCCGGAGACGGCGCGAGATAAGGCGCATTGGTCATCTGCTCGATTTCGACGCGGCAGCCAGCGGCCTTGGCGCGCATTTCCGCCTCGACGCCGCGCGCATATTGCGTGAACTCTTCGATGATATCCTCGCGGCTGTCACCCGGCACGACGCGCATATCCCATTCGAACCAGGCTTCGCCCGCCATGATGTTGAGCTGCGTGCCGCCATGAACGACATTGACGGTCATGGTCGAGTAAGGCGGGTCAAAAGGCGAGTCCGCATCCGCGCGAGAGGCGCGCACCGCACGCATTTCAGCGATTTTTGAAATCAGCCGCGCCGCCGCCTCCACCGCCGAAACGCCGCGATCGGTCTGGCTTGAATGGGTCGTATAGCCGGTCACGGTGACTCTGAAAGAGCCGATGCCTTTATGGCCGTCGATCACTTTCATACTCGTCGGCTCGCCGACAATCACCGCCGATGCGGGCGGCGCCTTGTCGGCAATCTCTGCAATCATTCGCGGCGCGCCGATGCAGCCGACTTCCTCGTCATAAGACAGCGCGAAAATGATGGGGCGCTTCAGACCCGCCTGCAACATCTCCGGAACCAGAGACAGGCCGATAGCGGAAAAGCTTTTCATGTCGGCGACGCCGCGGCCATAAAGCCGGTCGTCTTTTTCGGCGACCGTCCACGGATCGGTTTTCCAGTCCTGTCCTGCGACGGGAACCACATCCGTATGACCGGACAGGATCACACCGCCGGCGACCTTCGGACCGACTATGGCGTAGAGATTTGACTTCGCGCCGTCATCGCTCTCGACCCGAAAGGTCTCCACCCCCAGCCCGTGAAGATAGGTTTCAACGTCGTCGATTAGCGCCAGGTTTGATTTCGACGAAGTAGTGTCGAAAGCGACGAGACGGGAAATCCAGTCAATCTGATGGGCGATATCGGTCATGGGCCGAAACTGCGCGCGGCGCGCGATATTCGCAACCGCCTGACCGCGGATAAATCACGTCAATCGTGAAAAATTACACCATCAACGAACCAATATGCACGTTTCAACCAGCCTCAAAAAACAATGTCCCGGCGCCAAGGCCGGGACATCAGGCATCGGTACGCCAGTCGGTTTTATGCGGCTTTGCGGCGCGTGGCGGCCTTGCGGCGCGGCGCGGCGCGTTTGGCCGGCGCCTTTTTCGCGGCGGCCTTCTTCGCGGCTGACTTCTTTACGCCGGTTTTTTTGGCGGCCGTCTTGCGGACGGCTTTCTTGGCAGCGGTCTTTTTCGTGGCCGTTTTTTTGGCCGCCGCTTTTTTTGTTACGGCTTTCTTTGTTGCCGCCTTCTTGGCTGTCGTTTTTTTGGCCGCGCGTTTCGCCGCCGGCTTTTTGACGACTTTTAGTTTTGTTTTTTTGGTCGCTTTCTTCTTCGCCGTCGGTTTGGCCTTGGCCTTCACCGTGCGTTTCTTCGCCGCCGGCTTGGCGGCTTTACTCGTTGCTTTTCTCATTGGAAGGGTCCCCTTAACCGCTGACGAATTTGCCAGCCCGGTTTTCCCTTATGCTGATGTTCGTAAATGAATCGTAAATGGGTTAATGCGTATTAGCGTCTGAAGCAAAGCGCATTTTCTCATCCCAATACGGATTGTTCTCAAATCGCGCCGCCATCGCGTCGACAAAACTGCGGACGCGTTGCGAGACCTGACGCGTCGGTGGATAGATGACGTAAAGGTTCCCGGCAGACCATGCGTAATCGCAAAGCACCGGCGCCAACACGCCGTTTTCGAAATGCTTGGCTAGAAAAAAGCTCGGTTCGACGAGAAATCCGTGCCCGTCAACCGCCATATTGGTGAGAAACTCGCCATTATTCGCATACATCTTGACCGACGCCGTCACTTCCCCTTTTTCGCCTTTCGGCCCCCAATAAGGGATGATCTCGGGCCGCTGCAATCCCGTGTAGCGAAGGCAAGGAAGCGATCGCAGATCGCTCGGATGAGAGGGGATGCCGTGTGCTCGCCAGAAGTCTGGCGCGGCGGCGACCACATGCCGGATCGGACAAATCTTGCGGGCGATCAGCGATGAATCGGCAAGCGCGCCGATACGCACCGCGACGTCAAAGCCTTCCGCCACAAGATCAACCCGGCGGTCGGAAAAATCCACTTCCATTTCTATGCCCGGATGTTCCTTGGCGAAGTCGGATAAAAGCGGCTGCAGATATTTGAGGCCGAAAGACAATGGCGCGGCGACTTTCAGCTTGCCGAGCAATTGCGTCTGGCACGCGCCCGCCTCGTCTTCGGCCTCGGCCAGATCGTCAAGCAACGCGCTTGCCCGGCGCAGGAACCGCGCCCCCGCATCGGTCAGCGTCACCTGCCGCGTCGTCCGGTTGAAAAGCTGCACGCCAAGTCGCGCTTCGAGCTCGGACAAACGGCGGCTGACGGCGGATTTCGCCAGATTCAAGCGCTCCGCCGCCGCGCTGATCGAATTGGCGCGGGCGATCTGAACAAAGGCTTCAAGTTCGGCGAACCGGTCCATTGTTCTCCATTATGCAACATTCTTTTGCAAATTTCCACGCTTCATGACGCGATTAGAACAATTATGTTGCCCTGCGACAGACGCCCCATCCCCGGGGAACGCCAAACGGCAACATAAGGAGAGACCCCATGTCCCCCATCGTTTCGCTCACCGCGCCCGCCGGCCGCCTCCTGCTGACACTTATTTTCCCCTTGTCGGCTCTCAACAAGATCGGCGCCTATGAAGGCACGCAAGGCTATATGGAAGCCATGGGCGTGCCGGGCGCATTCTTGCCCGCTGTCATCGCATTGGAACTGATCGCGCCGCTATTCGTCATCACCGGGTTTTATGCGCGCAGCGCCGCCTTCCTGCTCGCGAGCTTTTCACTTTTGTCGGCGCTCCTTTTTCATTTCGATTTCGCGGACCAGATCCAGTCGATCATGTTCATGAAGAACGTCGCCATCGCCGGCGGGCTGCTGCTTGTTGCGGCGAACGGCCCCGGCGCGCTTTCCATCAATCCCAATCGCTAACTGCAAGTCTCAAGGAGTAAAACAATGACCGATCAAGCCTTCAATATACTCATCGTGCATACGAGCGGCCGGAATGACGGCTCCGTCTCGCGCCAGCTTTCAAAAGAGCTGATCGAGCAATTCGACATTGCCGGACGCACGCTGAACATTGTCGAACGCGACCTCGCCCATGGCGTGCCTTTTATCGACCAGGACTGGATCGACGCCAATTACACGCCGGCCGACAAGCGCACGGCGGATCAGACCGCGACGCTGTCTTATTCCGACGGGTTGGTCGATGAACTCAAAACCGCCGATCTCGTCGTTATCGGGGCGCCGATTTACAATTTCAGCGTGCCGGCGGTCCTCAAGGCGTGGATCGACTTGATCGCCCGTGTCAGCGTGACATTTACATACAACGAAAACGGTCCGGTCGGGTTGTTGGAAAACAAATCCGCGGTCGTTGTCGCGGCCTCAGGCGGCACGCCCTTCGGCTCCGATATTGATTTCGCTACCGGCTATATGCGCCATGTTCTCGGTTTTGTCGGCATCACGGACGTCGCCATTCTTGGCGCGGATAGGCTTGCGGTCGACGCCGATGCTTCGCTCGCTAAGGCGAAAGCCGAGATTTCGGAATTTGCAGCGTCCTTTTCGCAGAAATTCCGCCAGGCGGCCTGACGCTTTTCAAGATCAAAATCAAAAACCCCCGCTCGATGGAGCGGGGGTTTTTTCGTCATTCGTGAGGAAAGCCGCTTACTTCACTGCAACCAGCTCAACTTCAAAGATCAGCGCTTCATTCGGGCCAATGGGGCCGCCCGGCGTGCCGCGCTCGCCATAAGCGAGATCGGGCGGAATGAAAAAGCGGAACTTGTCGCCTTCGCTCATCAATTGCACGCCTTCGGTCCAACCGGCGATGACGCGGTTCAAAGGGAACTCGATCGTTTCGCCGCGCGAATAGGATGAATCGAACTCCGTGCCGTTAAGCAGCGTGCCTTGATAATGCACCTCCACCGTGTCGGCGGCTTCAGGGCTCTTGCTGTCTTCAGGACCTTTGGTCAGCACTTTATATTGCAGACCGCTATCGGTTGTCTCAACGCCGTCTTTCTCGGCATTTGCGGCAAGAAAATTCATCGCCGCTTCGAGGTTTCTTTCGGGGCTATGCACTTTAATCAACTCCACATCAAAAATCAGGGCTTCATTCGGACCGATACGCCCGCTTGGCGCGCCAGTCTCGCCATAGGCAAGCGCCGGCGGCACGAAGAAACGGTAACGATCACCTTCGCTCATCAACTGTACGCCCTCGGTCCAGCCGGGAATGACGGCGTTCAGCGGAAACTGCGCTGCGGCGCCGCGCGCGCGCGATGAATCAAACTCAACGCCATCCTTCAGCGTACCGACATAATGCACGACGACAAGGTCCGTAGACTTCGGCGAGACGCCGCTTTCCGGGCCTTCCTCAAGCACCATATATTGCAGGCCGCTATCGGTGACATTGACGCCTTCATTTTGCGCGTTCTGATCGAGAAACGCCATGGAGGCGGCAAGATTTTCGGTCGCCAGCTTGGTGAAATCGGCAGCCAGCTCGGCGCCGGATTTTGCTTCATCGGGAAGCGCGGCCGCGGCTTCTGCGGCAGGCGCTTCCACTTCGGCCTCCGGCTGGTCCGAGCCGGATTTGCCGCAAGCGGCCAGCGCCGCGGCGAGGGCTGCAACGGCAGTGAATTTCAACACGTCTCGCAAGGGGGTCTCCTCAACTCATATATTCGCGGGCGAGCCTAACCCAAGGCGCCGGCGCCGCCAAATTACCAGATGGTCGGATTTTAACCGGCGTGCAATCGGGCAGACACATAAGCGGCGTAGATCGTCGCCCAGGCAAAGGCAAGACCGGCGGCGTTGAAACGCCCAAGGCCAACGCGCCGCGCAAGCGCGAAACCGGCGCCGGCAAGTCCGATCGACAGCGCAAAGCGCAACGCCCGCGCAATGAAAGAAACAACAAGGAACAAGAACGCGTTGACATTGGCGGCGCCCGCCTCCACCGCATAAATCTTGTAAGGCGCGCCGGTGATCGCGCCGAGCGTCAGATTGACCGGCCACGCGCCGGTGATTTCCGATTGCACGCGCATCAACAGATCATCACCGATGAGCGGCACGGACAGCAAAAACGCCCTGCCCATTTCGACATCGTCCGCGCCCAATATCCACATAACGCAACCGCCAATCGCTGCGGACGCCGCCGCGACAAGCGCAAGGCGTAAAGTCCGCCACAGTCCGAACACAAGAACCGCCGCCGTCAGCAGAATATCCGGCACGATGAAAAAGAACGTCGCCTCGGCATAGCCCCAAAAAGCCGCGCCCGCGATCCAGAACCTGACGTTCCTCATTCCCATGGCTGGAAATGGCCTTGCGCGGCCAATTCATTCATGCGCCCCTCAAGATCTTCCATGAAACGCGCCGCTTCGCCGGTCCAGGACAGCGGCGCGCCGGCAATGACGTCGCAATTGAACGGCACCAGCACGAGGCTCCCCTTGGGCAACGCTTTGCCGAGCCCGTGCATGAAGACCGGATGCACCGGCGCGTTTGGTCGCGCACGCGCGAGGTAAGCGACGCCGCGCTTGAATTCGGCGCGCTGTTCCGGCTCGCCGCGCGAGCCCTCCGGGAACAGGATGACGATTTCATCGCGATCAAGCGCCGCCTCGAGATCGGCGAGCGGGTTCTTTCGCACCGCGCCGCGCGACAGTGGAATGATGCCGATAATGTTGCGCGCAAACCAGGCGAGCCATTTGTTCTTGAGGAAATAATCCGCCGCCGCCGCCGGGCGCAGGCGATGCAGGTCTTTGAGCGGAAACAGCGCCATCAGCGTCAGCGTGTCGAGATGGGAGTTATGATTGGCGACGATGATCGCCGGACCTTTCTTCGGCAAATATTCGCGCCCGCGCAGATTCATCCCCAGAATCACCAGCAGCACCGGCCGCACGATCATCAGGAAAAAGAGATATTGCAGCACCCGCGCCATCAAATCCGTCCACTGAAGGAAAAGAAATGCATGGCGTGGTAGAAAACCGGGGCCGCATAAGTCAGGCTGTCGACGCGGTCGAGAATGCCGCCATGGCCGGGAATGAGCCCGCCGGAATCCTTCACCCCAAGATCGCGCTTGAAGGCCGATATGGTGATGTCGCCCAAAAACCCGGCAATGGCGATCATGCCGCCGGCGAGCGCGGCGTAATCCGCGGGAAGCGGTGTGAGATAGGGCCCGGCGAGCGAAGCGACTGCAATCGTGGAAATCAGCCCGCCCAGAAACCCTTCCCAAGTCTTTTTGGGGCTGACTTTCGGTACGATCTTGCGGCGGCCATAAAGCCGCCCCCAAGTGAATTGCGCAACGTCATTGAACTGCGTCAGCGCCACGAGAAACAATAACAGCCCGGCCCCGCCCGCCGGCCCCGCGACAGACGGATCGGCGGCGAGCAGCATCGCTGCATGGCTGAGCGCAAAAACCGTAATGACAAGGCCCCAGCTCAATGTGCCGACCGCGCGCAAAAAACCTTCCGTCTTGCCGATCAGGGTCATCGCCATCGGGCAGAACAAGAACATCCATACCGGAATGAAGGTGAGGAACAGCCCGTAACTGTTCATATGCGCGAAAGCGAACTGGATGGGGATCGCCAGATAGGCAAACAGGAGAATGAGCCGGTCGACCCGGCGCATGGGGATCAGCGACATATATTCCTTGAATGCGAGGAACGTCATGAAACCCAGAAACACCGTCGATATGATGCGGTCGGTGACGATAGCGACCGTGAAAATGGTGATCATGAACCACCAGGATGCGACCCGCCGCGACAGCTCTGATGTCGCCTCGCCCGGATTGCGCCGCCTCAGGATCGCGACGATGACACTGGCGGCGACAAGCAGCACGTAAATGGCGCCGATCGCCCAAAGCACGCGCATGGACAGACCATCAGGCATTTGCATCGCGGACTTCCTTCAAGGCCAGACGCGCCCGGTTGACGATTGCAGCGAGCCCGAGCGCGACCGCGAACGCGACCAATATCGTACTCCACCGCCCGGGCTCGAAAAAGACCAGCAATATCGCCAACGCGCCAAAGAAAAACGCCCGGTCGGATTTGCCGAATGGTCCGTCATAACGGCGCGATGCGCCGATGAGAACGCCCGCAACGCCAGTCATCTCTGCAATGACGCCAAACAGTACAGCCGCGACCACAAGCGCCGGCGGCAGCCCGCCGATCAGCGCAAACGGCAAATAAAACGCCGCATCCGCCAGCACGTCGGTCAACTCATTCAGCAGAGCGCCGAGGTTTGATTTCTGGCCGAATTCACGCGCCAGCATTCCGTCAATCGCATTCATCGCCATACGGATGAACAAGACGAGCGGCAAGACCGCCAACACCCAATCGGCGCCGCCCGTCGCCGCATTCGTCGCGCCATGGGCAAGGCTTAACAAAAACGCCGCGAGCGTCACCTGATTGGCGGTCACGCCCGCATGCGCCAGCGCGCCGCAAAGCGGACGCAACAGCGCCTGAAATTTCGGCTTGAGGTCGTAAATGCTCGGCAAACTCTCCTCGCTCCCTCGCTTTGCGGTGAAAATAGCCGGATTCTGTCGCCTCATGCGAGCTTGACCTGAAGGATCGAAGGCCGGATCAGTTTTCATGAATGGATTGGCGCCGGGCGGCCCGACAGGCGATAGAAATTTATCACCGTAGCCAGACAATAGCCGAGCATCCGCCTTTCAAGGCAAACGCCGCAGCATGGCTCCCGCCTCATCATGTTTGATTTCGTAAACATTCTCAAATGCTTAGCCCCCTGCCAAGACTGCCGGCCGCCGATACCGCGCATGCCTGCCCGGAAAAATCGCCATGGCGGGCGAATTTTTTCTTTACAAGCGGTCTTGTCGTTTCTATGTGGCGATTTCGCCATTCCCATGGGACCTCTCCGCAAGAATGGCGCTTGGTGGCAGCAGCTTTTGCGAGGTTCCATGAGATGGAAAGGCATGCTTCAGCGCTTGCGCTGGTCGTAGGGTCCGGGCCGGACCTTCCCGTACACTGTCTTCGCCCGCACGCTGCATCTAAAGCGGCGGACTGGTTCGTGCGCCGTTTTCCCGGCGACGTTCTCTATGCGGTGAAAGCGAACCCGCATCCGGCGATCATCGATGCCGTCTATGCCGCTGGGGTCAGATGGTTTGACGTCGCCTCCCTGCCGGAGATCGAGCTGATCGCGGGGCGCTGCCCGGGCGCGACGCTCGCCTTTATGCATCCCGTAAAAGCGCGCTCGGCCATCGCCCGCGCCTATTTCGATTTCGGGGTGCGGATATTCGCCGTCGATTCCCTCGACGAGCTTTCCAAACTAGTCAAAGAAACCGGCGGCGCGCGGGATTTGCACATCATCACCCGCCTCGCCGTGTCGTCAGACTACGCCCAGCACAAACTCTCCGGCAAGTTCGGGGCCGCCGGCCCGGAAGCCGTGATGGTCCTGCGCGAAGCACGCGCCATCGCCAGGGAACTCGGCGTGTCCTTCCATGTCGGGTCGCAATGCATGCGCCCCGAGGCCTGGCGCGTCGCCATGCAATCGGTCAGCGAAATCATCCGCGTCGCCGGCGTCACTGTCGATATTGTCGATGTCGGCGGCGGCTTTCCGGCGGCCTATCCCGGCCTTACGCCGCCGCCGCTTGACGCTTACATCGAAGAGATCAAGGCGTCCTTCGAAGAAATGCCGGTGCTGGAAAACGCCGATTTGTGGTGCGAACCAGGCCGGGCGCTTTGCGCGGAAGCGGGAAGCCACATCGCCCGCGTCGAATTGCGCAAGGGCGATGCGCTTTACCTCAATGACGGCGGCTATGGCGCGCTCTTCGACGCGGCCCATGACGGGCTGGTGTTTCCGGCAAAACTGCTGCGCGAAGACGCCGTGCACCGGCCCTTGGCGCCGTTTCGCCTGTTCGGTCCGACCTGCGATTCAATCGACGCCATGGAAGGCCCGTTCCTGTTACCGGCGGACGTCAATGAGGGCGATTATATCGAATT
This sequence comes from uncultured Parvularculaceae bacterium, assembly GCA_947259375.1. Taxonomy (GTDB): domain Bacteria; phylum Pseudomonadota; class Alphaproteobacteria; order Caulobacterales; family Parvularculaceae; genus Hyphococcus. The sequence continues at coordinate 59,342 of CAMYLZ010000019.1, forward strand.
CGGCCTCACCGGCGCTTATGGCGCGGCGCTGGCCACCCGCTTTAACGGCTTCGGCGACTATATCGAGGCGGAACTCGCCGATGCGCCGATGCTGACCATGTATGGCGGTGCGGCGGGCGCGGCGAACCAGTCGCAAAGCGTCATCGCGCTGCATGACGCCGTACAGGAATATTGACCGAACCCCCTGCCGCAAACTGGCGATCCTTTCGCCGATCCATTAGACCAACGCTATCGTTACGGCCCTCCGCGCGCTTCATTCGCGAAGCGCGGTCCGGATCCGGTTTTTGAAAACCCGACTTTAGGAAGGACCGAGAGTTATGACCGCCCAAGACAACCGCAAAGCCGAGCTGCTCGCCAGCCCTGTAGAGCATTTCGACATCACCGCCTTCGACGCCCGCCCGGTCATCGACGCCTGGGAAAAGATGTCGTTTTCATCGCGCGATACAGCGCGCGCCGCACGCATTTACAACATGGCGCTCGAGGACAAGGACTGCACGGTCTTTCTGACGCTCGCCGGTTCGACCTCCGCCGGGGGCTGCATGCATGTCTGGCGCGACATGGTGAAGAACAACATGGTCGACGCCATCGTCGCCACCGGCGCGTCGATCATCGACATGGACTTCTTTGAAGCGCTCGGTTTCAAGCATTACCAGGCCGGCGACATTCCCGACGACAAGGTGCTGCGCGATCTTTATATCGACCGGATCTACGACACTTATATTGACGAAGAAGAGCTCCAAGCCTGCGATCACACGATTTTCGAGCTGGCTGAAGCGCTGCCCGCGGCGCCGATTTCCTCGCGCGGTTTCATCCACGCCATGGGCAAGTGGCTCGCCGACGGCAATGCGAAAAAACCGGGCTCGCTGATTGAGGAAGCCTATAAGGCCGGCGTGCCGATTTTCTGCCCGGCCTTTACGGATTCTTCCGCCGGATTCGGCCTCGTCAAACACCAGGTCGAGCGCATGAAGGCGGGAAAGCCTTACCTCACCATTGATTCCATCGCAGACTTCCGTGAGCTGACGGATATCAAGATAAAGGGCGGCACATCCGGCCTGTTCATGATCGGCGGCGGCGTGCCGAAAAACTTCGTTCAGGATACGGTGGTATGCGCTGAAATTCTCGGCCATGACGATGTTGAAATGCACAAATACGCCGTCCAGATTACGGTGGCGGATGTGCGCGACGGCGCCTGCTCGTCCTCTACGCTGAAAGAGGCCTGCTCTTGGGGCAAGGTCGACACGGCGCTCGAGCAAATGGTGTTCGCCGAAGCGTCAACAGTTGCCCCGCTGATCGCTTCGGACGCCTATCATCGCGGCGCCTGGAAGGCCCGGCCGCGCCGTCAATGGGCGCAACTTTTCGAGGCTGCAACGCCTTTCGGTTAAAGCCTGTTAATCTCCGTTTACAAATCGATGCGCGCGCAAGGGCTGAAAACGCCATTGCGCGCGCTTTTTTTGTGGAAAATTCACGCCGGCCATTAACCAGATATTTTCCGCCGCCCGCCACACTCCGAAACGTTCCGCGCGTTGCGCGCATTAATTTTCAGGGGGCCGCATGGCGCTGGCGACGCGTCGGTTAGGTAGATCGTTAAGCAAACGCGCGCGTTCGCGTATTTCGTCGCTGCGCGCCTATCCGACACTCGACACCTGGATGAATCCGCTGACGCGCGGGCTTGCGCGGCGCATCGCCAGCCAGGAATGGCTGAAAACCCATGACGAGCTCGATTTCGTCTTCCGGATGAGCGATATCGAACTCGGCGGCGTTCCGTGCGTTCACTACGAAACCGAAACCACCGGCCGGCAGGATCGCATCATCCTCTATATTCATGGCGGCGGCCTTGTCAGCGGTTCGCCGCGCATCAACGCGTCCATGGTGCTGCCGTCCTGCCAGCTCAGCGGCGCCGAGGCGATCGGTGTTGATTATTCGCTGGTGCCCGAAGCCCGCTTTCCCGCTCAGCTTGATGAGATAGACGCCGTTTACAAAGCCTTGCGGCGGTTTCATCCGAACAAGGCGGTGATCGTCTTTGGCGACAGCATCGGCGGCGGCCTCGCCCTCGCCAGTTTGATCCGCTGGCGCGACGCGGGCGAAGAGATGCCGGCCGGCGCGGTCCTCATCTCACCCGCGCTTGACGGCACTGGCGCCAGCGACACCCATAACAGCGTCGGCGGGAACGATCCTCTGTTCAGGAGCAATAGCGAGCGCAATTGCCGGCGGTTGTTCAACTTTTACGCACCGGACCGCAAGTTGACGGATCCCTTGATCTCGCCAATTTTCGCCCGTCTGGACGGATTGCCGCCGACGCTGGTGCATGCAGGCACGCGCGAAGTGCTGCTTGGCGATTCCGCTCGGTTTTGCGAACGCGCGAGACGCGCGAATATCGACATCACCTTGCGTCTGTTCGACGGCATGTTCCATCTGTTCCACATGCATTGGGGCCTGCGCGAAGCCAAAGCCGCCCATGCGGATATCGCCAGTTTCATCCGATCGCTTTAGCCGCCCGGCCCGCCTGCACTGTCTAGGGGTCGGGAAAGCGGCCATCGACGCCGCCCCTTGCGCGCGCCATAGCGCGCCGCAATAGGATCAGGCGAAACAGGCCGCAGGCTGACACATAAACAACCTCCAGATCGAATGCGCGATTGAGGAGCGGCTGCACCGGAATATTCAACTTGATCACATAGAGTGCGCCGATATGGCATAACGCCAGCACAGCATGCAGGAAAAATAACGGAACCGGAAACCACCGCTTGCGGCACATGGCGTAAAAGACGAGGGCGGTCGACGCGTCAATGACAAAATAGGCGAGCACCAGCACAGCCCCATCGGCAAGCAGCCAAAGCTGGAGCGAAAACGCCCAATTCAGGGTGACAAGACGAGCGGCCGCCGCGATTTGCGGCGACCGCGAAAGCAACGCAACAATGATCATGCCGCCAATAAAGGCCGCATAAAAACTGATGGTTATCCAAGCCCAAGAATTGATTGAACGACCTCGGAAGTTTTCTCTTTGGGCAACCCGCCGCCGGCCGCTTCGAGCACCCGCGCGCCGGCTTCCAGCGCCTTGACGTTCAGCGTCTCATGCACATTGCTGGTGACCTCGGCCAGATGCAGAACCGCAGCTTCTATCTGAGCGTAAGCCTCGCCGCCCTGAGATGCATGAAGCTTGCCATCGACGCCCTTGGCGACCACAGCGCCAGCCGCCAAAGTCGCCGCCAATCCGGCGATCTGCTTTTCAAAACGCAACAACGCTACTTGTTCTTTTCGAAGATCGTTCATCATTCTTCCTCATTATAGAAACGTGTGTTACTCATACATCCCGAAAACTGTATCGCTATTTTGCTAATGAGTTAAATACAAAATTAACCAACGTCGGAGTTTTACTTGACGAAGGATGAAGACAATTACGCAGCACGCGTCGGGCGCGCCATGTGGCGCGTCGCGAAACGCCGCGCCGCCGAAATCCACCGTCAGGAAGGGAAACTCGAACGCGCCGCGGTTACGAATATCGACGCGCATCGGCGCGCAGATAAAGGCGGGCCGCAAGCGTCGCGCCGCGATCCAGCGCTGCGCGGGGAGGACGCCCCCAACACTCTTTCAACGTTTCTTCAAGCACTGGCCGCAGAGCTTGCTCAAGACGAGCCGGACCCTGACGAGTCGTGACTTTCGACAGGGCCGCATAAGTGTGCGCCGCCGCCTCCGCCGCGACATCCAGCAAATCAGTCGACATTGCCGGCGAATGGGGCGGGCGCAAATGGGCGATCACGGCGCTCATCGCCGCCCTCAGCCGGCTATGATCGAGTAACGGCTCATCGAAACGCGGATTGAGGTTAATGATTTCCGCCGCTCCTGGCGGGCCGTCATAAAGCGCATCGAGCGTCACCGCGCCGCCGGTTGCCTCGACAATCCGCCGCGCCAGCGCGGGTTTGGGCGTATGGACGTTGTTCATGATCCGGTAAAGCGTCTGCCGCGACGCGCCGACACGCTCGCCAAAACTCTGGATGGATTCCTCGACTTCGGACAGATATTGCTTCAAGGGGTGCATGATTGGCCCGGTCCTGTTGCGCGCCGCGCACAAGTCCGGAAAACGCTGTCATGAGACTCGCAACAATTCGTAAAAGGCGCGCTGCGCGCCTGCGCCGCTCGCGCCAATTTGAAGGAACCGCCCGCAAGACATGTCTGCGCTTCTTCTTTCCCTTTCCGATATCCGGCTGGTAATCGGCGGCGACCCGCTATTTGACGGCGCCGCGCTTGGCGTCGGCGAGCGCGCGCGGATCGCCTTGGTCGGGCGCAACGGGTCAGGCAAGTCGACATTGATGAAGATCGCCGCCGGCCTGGTCGACGCCGATAGCGGCGAGCGCTTCATCCATCCCGGCGCGACCGTGCGCTACCTGCCGCAAGAGCCGGACGCCAGCGGCTTCGCCGCTATCGGCGATTTTGTCTGCGCCGGCCTTGATGAAACCGGCGAGCGCCACCGCGCCGAAGCGATGCTGGAGGAGCTGGGCCTTGACCCCGACGCCGCGCCGGCCGGCCTTTCCGGCGGCGAATTGCGCCGCGCCGCAAATGCGCAGGCCCTCGCCGCCGCGCCGGATATTTTGCTGCTCGACGAGCCGACCAACCATCTCGACATTCCCGCCATCGCCTGGCTTGAAGAACGCCTGAAAAGAACGCGCGCGGCTGTCGTTCTCATCAGTCACGACCGGCGCTTTTTGCAGAATGTCACCAATGACACCATATGGATCGATCGCGGCGCCACGCGAGCGACCGGCAAGGGATTTGGCGAATTCGAAGCCTGGCGCGACAAATTTCTCGAAGAAGAAGAACTCGCGCTGCACAAGGTCGGCCGCAAGATCGCCGCCGAAGAGGACTGGATGCGCTATGGCGTCACCGCGCGGCGCAAACGCAACATGCGCCGGGTCGGCGAATTGCAGGCAATGCGCAAGTCGCTGCGCGAGACCCGCCGGCCGCAAGGGGCGGCGTCCTTTTCCGTTCAGACCGGCGCCGCATCGGGCAAACGCGCAATCGTTGCGGAACATGTTTCGAAATCCTTTGGCGAGCGCAAGGTGATCGATGATTTTTCCATCGAGATCGCACGCGGCGAACGCATCGGCGTCGTCGGCCCCAATGGCGCGGGCAAGACAACGCTGATCAATTTGCTTACCGGCGCGCTGGCGCCGGACGCCGGGACGGTGGCGCTCGGCGCCAATCTCGAAATCGTCTCGCTTGATCAGCGCCGCGCTTCCCTGAGGCCAGACATGCGCGTCGCCGACGCCATCAATGACGGCGCTGGCGACTGGGTGACGATTAATGGCCACAAGCGCCATGTGGCGACCTATCTCAAAGACTTCCTGTTTGAAGCCGAACAATGGCGCCAGCCCGTCACCGCCCTTTCCGGCGGCGAGCGCGGGCGCCTGGCGCTGGCCGCCGCCATGGCGCGGCCGTCAAACCTGCTGGTGCTGGACGAGCCGACCAACGACCTCGATCTCGAGACGTTGGAAATGCTGGAAGAGCAACTCTCCGATTTTGGCGGCACGCTGCTGCTGATCTCTCACGACCGGCAGTTTCTCGACAACCTCGTCACCAGCGTCATCACCACCGATCCGGAAAAGCCCGCCGCGTGGCTGCGCTATGCCGGCGGCTATAACGACATGGTCGCCCAGCGAGGGAAAGCGCCGGGCCTTGAAAACCAGAACGCGGAAAAGAAAGAAAAGACCGCAACCGGCGCCGCGACAAAACCTGCGCCAAACGCCTCGAAACAAAAACTGTCGTACAAGGAGCAATATGCGCTTGACCGCCTGCCCGGTGAAATATCGGCGCTGCAAGAAGAAATCACCGCGCTGAAAGAGCGCTTGAACGACCCCACCCTGTTTGAACGCGACGCTGCGGCTTTCAATGAAACCGCGCAATCGCTGACAGGCGCTGAAGCAAAACTCGCCGCCGCCGAGGAAGAATGGCTGCGCCTCGAAATGAAACGCGAAGAACTTGCGGGCGAGTGAAGCCGCAACCGCCCGCGCCTGCCGGCAACTTGACGGTCGCGAAAACAGTTAGCCGTCCCGGTTAAATGAAAATCGCCACCGATTGCCGGCCGGCGATGACAAGCTCGCCATCGCTGTTCCACACCAGCATGTCCTGGCTCGAATAGCCTTCGGCGGCATTTTCTCCGCGCACGGAAAGAAGCCACCAGCCGTCTTTGGTCGCAGGGGTCGCGCTCAGCACGTTCACCATCCAGGTCATGGAGCTGATCGGCGCAAATTGCCGGAACATCGGGAACACCGCCGGCGGCGGCATATCGGCGAGGGCGAGAAGCGCAACGAGCCCTTGCGCATCGTCATCCTGGTGACGCACCCAGAGCATGAATTCATGGCTGTCGGCGCCGCTCACCGGCCGGGCGCCGGCGACAAGGCGCACATTGAAATGATCGGTGAATTTCGGCGGACCGACGCCCTCCTTGCGCTCGGGAAAATAGGGATCGCACTCGTCCGGCCGCGGCGCCATCGGCGCCGGCGTGAAAACTTGTGCGAATTTGGACGGGCGACCCGCGCCGAAGGCGAAATTGCACCGGGTCGCAAGCCCCGCTTCGCCGCTCAGATCCGTTTCGACAAACGCCACCGACTTGCCCCGGCGCAAAAGGCGCGCGCCAGCCTCCACCGCGCCGCCCGCCGGTCCAATGAAAGAGACCATCGCCGAACGCAAAGGCGGCAAGTCAGGGAAGCGATGCAGCGCCGTCTCAAGACAGAGCGCCGCGGAAAGCCCGCCATAAGTGGTGCGCCCTTGCATCCACCCTTCGGGAATATCAAAGGCGCGCCGGCCGCCCGCCGCTGCGGCGCTGTCGATCAATTGTGAAAACAACATCCGATCCGGCGCCCTTTCCGCCGCCGCAACATTTACTCAGCGTCAATCGGCGCGGGCCGTCGCCAGGCCAAGCTTGGAATACAGCGCATTTAGTGGCCCGGCTCTCGGGTTGCATCGACACCCGCCGCAAGAGCCGCAAACAGGGCATATGCGATGATCGCCGTCCACGCCGCTGCAGCAGGGCCTTGCGGCGGCGGGCCGAAATTACCGAAAACCTGCGCCGCAAGCAGAAAAACGAACAGCAAGGCCGGCGCGACTTGTCCCGCCAGGCCTTTCGTCGTTGTGCGCAACAAGTAAATCCCGAGCCCCAGGATGAGCAGGCCAAGTTCCGTCGAGATTGCGACCGGCCTGTTGTCCCATAGGCTGAGACCGACCTTCGGCCCGCCAAACCACAGCTCCAGATCGGGCTTGTGTGTCACGAAATCCAGAATCCAGTGCGAGAATACCAGCCCCCCGGCGGTCAAGCCGCCGCCCTTTCGCCAAAAATGATAGGCGCCGCCGAATAGGACGCTCCACATAACGGCCATGACCAGGCTGTGCGTATACGGCATATTATATAGATCGAAATGATTGGACGCGGTGAAGTTTTCGACGATCCGCACATGCTCGACGCCCAACAGCACAAACGGCGCCCAGAGAATATCGAGAAACTGCACGGCGACGAAACCATGCCATAATTTAACGCGCCCGCCGGCGAGCCCGGCCGCCGGTCCGTAATGGCCTACAAACATCGACACCTCCGGATTTGCATGGATTTTTGCGGTTATTCTGGCCCTATCGCGTGCCAGAAGCCACCCTTGGCGGGATTACGCTGCGCGGCGTTTTCCGGTAAGCTTGAAACGATTTTGGGCTCGGGCGGAGGAAAAACGGGCAATGAGCACGAGCGAGGAAAGACGCGGCTTGCTGGGGGCGCTGCGGGCGAGCGCCCGGGCCGCGCTCGGACGCCTCGCCGCCGCTGACGAAACGGCGGCGCCCACCGCCTCTCATTCCCCCTCTCCGGCCGGCGCTGATGAGGCCAACCGGTTCTTCGCCGACCCGACAAGGGCGCTGTTTCCGTCCGGCGAAACCGCGCCAGACGAACCCGGCGCGGCGCGCCTGCCGCTGTCGAGCCTGCTCGACGAATCCGCCCGCGCCATCGCCTATCGCGCGCAGGCCCTGCGCGATGAGGCGGACGGCCTCGCCATGCGCATTGCCGAACGCTGCGCGGCGGAAACCACGCTCGCCGCGCAGGCGCTGCGGGTGCTGATCGGCCTTGGTTGGCTCGGCGTCGCCGGCTGGCTGTTCTGGTCGGTGATGCGCGCGCGGGCCGACGGGCTCGCCGTCGCGGCGGCGAACACGCCCGTCGCCGACGCGGTCGTCCTCACCAGCACCTTTCTCATCGTCGCTGCAACGGGGCTCGGCGTTGCTTTCGCCGTCGCGGCGATCGCCAAGCTTTCGGGCAATGCCGATAATGAACGGGTGCGCGCCGAAGCCGAACGGCTTGGCGCGGCGATCGCCGACGCTGCAGACGATTTCGACCGCACCCTGACGGATTTACGCCAAGCCATGGATGCGCGCGCGCGCCCCGCCGATGCGGTAATCGATTTGTCGCGCGCGCATGTGACGGCATTGGAAGCGAGCGCTTTTTTCCGCGAGATCGGCTTTTTGCTCGACGCCGACGGCGAACGCGCGGAACGCCTGTTCAAAGGCTTTTTGCGCCGCCCCGGCGCCCCCGCCCCGGCGGCCCCGATATTCGCGGCCGGCGCCCTCGCCGGCGCGCTCGTCGTTTATCTCGCACTTGCGCCACGGCCGGCTCCTGTAGAACCGGCCGCGCCGCTCGCCATTATGGCCTATCCCTGGGCGGCGCAGCTCATCGTCTTTGGCGGTCTTTTATATGCGGCAGCCGGCGCGCTGATTTCGGTCTTTTCCGGCGCTATTTCCGAAGGCGCCGCCAACCGGGCCCGCGCCGAAGCTTTGAGCGCGCTGAGGGACGGTTTTAACACCCGCGCTTGCGTGCGCCCGGCCGACATCACGCGCCGGGTTGAGGACGCGCTTGATGTCTTTCGCGCCCGCGCCGGCTCGGCGGGCGGGCGGAACATGTCTGGCGAGAAAGGCCGCGAAACGAATCACCCGGCGCGCGAATTGCCCGCCGAAAGCGACATCCCCGAATGGCGCCGGCGCGATTCGGCCGTCAGATTCGTCGAAACCCGTTTCTCCGGCGCCCCGGAGCGCTGGCGCACGGATGCCTATGCGAAAAAAATCGAAGGCGCGGCAAGCCGCAAACCGGGTTCGAAACGAGAGCCGAAAACCCCGTAAAAACCTCTCTTTGCGTTAATGTTTAACGCGCACAGGGTGCGCCCTGTTAAGAACTCGTTAACGAAAAACTTTTGCCCACCCACTAACTTCATATTGACGTTCCCGGCAGGGTCTATCACTATATCTTGTGTCGATGGCGACCATCGACGATTCACAAAAGATCAAGGACGCCGCGCCGGATGCGGCCATTTACGGCCACTCCGGAGCAAGGATTTTTGCGCGCTTATTTCGGGCGCGAAACAAGAAAAGACGGGGAAGCGATGTCGTTCTCAGAAGCCGCAAAAACCACGGAAAACGCCAATCCGGACGCGGCCCAGCCCGCCGAGGCGGCGGCCTCGAAAAAGGACACCAAGCCGGCCAAGCCGACGCTGAAAGTCGTGCGCGACATCAAGATCGACCGCTCGCGCGACGCGCTGCTGACCGAGTTCGGCAAGACCACCATGGAGGACCGCTATCTCCTGCCCGGCGAGTCGTTCCAGGACATGTTCGCCCGCGTTGCGCGCCATTATGGCGACGACGCCGACCATGCCCAGCGCATCTATGATTACATCTCAAAACTCTGGTTCATGCCGGCGACGCCGATCCTGTCAAATGGCGGCGCCAATCGCGGCCTGCCGATCTCCTGCTTCCTGAACGGCGTCGGCGACAGCCTCGACGATATTGTCGACACCTGGAATGAAAACGTCGCGCTCGCTTCCAATGGCGGCGGCATCGGCACCTATTGGGGCAATGTCCGCTCTATCGGCGAGAAGGTGAAGCACGCCGGCGCGACCTCCGGCATCATCCCGTTCATCCGCGTCATGGATTCGCTGACTCTGGCGATTTCCCAAGGCAGCCTGCGCCGCGGTTCGGCCGCCTGCTATCTCGACGTGCACCACCCGGAAATCGAGGAGTTCCTCGAAATCCGCAAACCCTCCGGCGACTTCAACCGCAAGTCTTTGAACCTGCATCACGGCGTCAACATCACCGACGAATTCATGGAAGCGGTGATGGCCGACAAGGAATTCAGCCTCAAATCGCCGAAATCCGGCGAGGTGATGCGCACCGTCAGCGCACGGAAATTGTGGCAGAAAATCCTCGAAGTGCGCCTCGCCACCGGCGAGCCTTATCTCCTGTTCTCCGACACGGTGAACCGGCAGATGGCCAAGCACCAGCGCGATCTCGGCCTCAAAGTTTCGACCTCCAATCTGTGCTCGGAAATCATGCTGCATACCGGGCCGGATCATCTCGGCGAGGAACGCACCGCCGTGTGCTGCCTGTCGTCGATCAACGCCGAGACTTATCAGGAGTGGAAAGACGAGCCGCAATTCATCGAGGACATCATGCGGTTCCTCGACAATGTGCTGCAGGACTTTATCGACCGCGCGCCGCCGGCGATGGCCAAGGCCGTCTACTCCGCCAAGCGCGAACGCTCTGTCGGCCTCGGGCTGATGGGTTTCCATTCCTTCCTGCAGTCGATGAACATTCCGTTCGAAAGCGCCATGGCGAAGTCGTGGAACACGCGCCTGTTCAAGCATATCCGCATGGGCGCGGACGCGGCCTCCGTCGCGCTCGCCGAAGAACGGGGCGCCTGCCCCGATGCGGAAGAACGCGGCGTCAAGCAGCGCTTCTCGCACAAGCTGGCGATTGCGCCGACCGCCTCGATCTCGATCATCTGCGGCGGCTGCTCGCCTTGCATTGAGCCGATCCCGGCGAATGTCTACACCCACAAGACGCTCTCGGGCTCTTTCACGGTGAAAAACGAAGCGCTTAAAACCCTGCTCACCGAGAAAGATCAGGACACGGACGATGTATGGTCGTCGATCCTCGAGCATGAAGGCTCCGTCCAGCATCTCGACTGCCTCAGCGCCGAAGAAAAGGACGTCTTCAAGACAGCGTTCGAGCTCGACCAGCGCTGGGTGATCGAGCTTGCCGCCGACCGCTCGCCTTATATCTGCCAGGGCCAGTCGGTGAACATCTTCCTGCCGGGCGACATCGACAAATGGGATTTGCACATGCTGCACTGGTCCGCATGGGAAAAGGGCTGCAAGTCGCTTTACTATTGCCGCTCGAAATCAGTGCAGCGCGCCGGCTTCGCCAATGGTAAGAAGGGCGCGAATGACGACGCAAAAACGCCCACGGACGGCATGGCGGAAATGATGCAGGCCGCCGCCAAGACGGACTATGACGAGTGCCTGGCTTGCCAGTAGGGGTGAGCTGTTATGAGCGATTGCGAATACTACGAAGTAGAGCAGGGCTCAATCAGTAGTGAGACCAATCACGGCAATGGAATGCCAAAGTCAGTGCGCTACTTTTCACTGCCATGGTGTCATCACCCGCGTTCACCTGCACCACCAAGTTTAAAGGGATCCCCATTTGATAGCCGCAAGATATTAACATGCAAGGGCTGTCTGTCCGATTGCGTAATAGATTGCTGAAAAATATTATACAGCACGTAAGATGGGATGAACGAAGCGGCACTTACATTTTAGTGCCCCCCCTGCATAAAGCCGAGATAACGGCTGCGATTAGGGCACACACACACCGTTCGTGCCGACTCCCCGCGGCTTTACCGTGCGCCCCGCTCTTGCCGCAAGTGCGGCGTGCACGGATGGAACCGGTGATGGGCGCCACGGTCAAGCCGTGGCGAGTCGGTGAGCGGGGACAGGTCAAAAACCCCGAACCCGACCTGCACGCATAGGTCGAACACACCCCTCAAAAATACCTCATATCTGATGAAAATCTTCATGAATCCCGCTTTTGGTGGATAGTTATCCACCCCCTCCCCGGCGGCCTTATCATCGCTTTCACGTTGAAAGGCGGCCTCAACCCCAGGCGTCAGCAGGCGGATCACCCGCCGGGCGCAAACCCCGAACAGGGCCCTCTTCAATGTCGTCGTCTTGGGCGGAGGAAGCCCGCGCGCCAGGGCGGGCTGTTTGACATCGTGAATAATGGTGCGCGCGACCGGCGGAACGCGGCTGGCGCGCGCAGGAACAAGAACGCACCCGTCATATGAAAAACGCCGGGCGGTTACGCCCGGCGTTTGTTCTTGCCCATTGGATTTGCGTCGCTCAGCCTTCTTCCGGCGGCGACCAGCGGGTCAGCACCGCGCCATTGACCGCTTCGGCCCGGCCGGCGCAAGGGTCTTCGCTCAAGGTGAAGGTAATCGTGTCGCCATCCATGGCGTAGGCGTATTTGCCCTTGTTTTCGGTGACGCAGGTCCGCTCCTCTTCCGAGAGATCAGGCGGCGCCATGATATCCTTGAACCAGGCAACGCCGTCTTTCGTCCCGTATTTGCCGATGACGAAGACGACGCCGGTCTCCGTATCAGCCGCCGCGAACAGGCCCTTTGGCGACATGGAGACGGAAAAACCGTCGCCCATATAAATGCCGCTAAAGGCCGGCGCGTCATATTTCATTTCTTTCTTTTCGTGATGTTCCGCATACGCAACGCCTGAAATCGCGAGCGACAGGACGCCCGCACATACCATCATCTTCATGGAAGACTCCCCATTATTTGCGTTGGACGCGGAAAGTCTGGCACGCCGCCCGGCGGGGCGCAATTTTTTAACGCCCGCGCCGCGCAAAGGCTTGAATTCAAGCCATGTTTTGCACTGCAGCGCCGCGACGCTTACGCCGCCTGTTTGATTTCCACCAGCGTCAGGCCGAAATGCAGATCTTCGCCGGCCAGCGGATGGTTGCCGTCGGCGGTGACCGTAGTTTCGCTCACCTCGGTGATGACGAGATTGACGGTCGAGCCGTCCTGCTGTTGCGCGGCCAGCGACATGCCCGGCTGCGGCGGCTGGTCTTGTGGAAGCTGCGCACGCGGAATTTCGATGATCATTTCATCACGGCGCGGACCGAATGCATTGTCGCTGGCGATAAGCACCGCCTTTTCAGCGCCGACTTCCATGCCCTCCAGCGCTTCCTCGATGGCGGGAAAGATCGCCGCCTCGCCGATGGTCAGCGTTTGCGGACCGGCCTGTTCGGTGCCGCCGACGACGCGCCCGTCGCCCGTGCGCACGGTATAGTTGATGACGACGACGTCGCCTTTTTTCGCTGCAGTCATGATGTGCCTTTGCCTTGAGTGGTTTGAATGGTGTCGTGATTTGCCTGCCGGGACAGCGCATCGCCCGGATCAATGAAAGCGCGGGCTTCATTGCGCGCGCCTTTACGCCGGCGGTGTCGGATTTGGGCGCCGTCGCGCGGCGCCGGGGACCGGCTTTTCGATAGGGTCAGACCTCGCAAATGCCGCCTGCGCGGTCAAGCCGCGCATCCGGCGACGCGCAAATAGAGGCGCCGCCGCCTTGCGAAGGGGGGCAAGACGGCGGCCGGCCGAAGCGGCGAAGGGAACGCTATTCGCCCTTTTCGACCTTGAACTCTGTTTCAACATTGCCGCGTGCAGCGGGGCGCGCGCAGTCGCTGCCCGTCTCGCCGGTCCGCAAATTGCGCCAGTCCTTGCAGGAATAGGCGATCTTGACCCGGTTTTCGCCCGCCGGCGCGGCGGTCGCATCATGCAAGGTCCACTGCATGCCGGCGTCGGTGTCTGTCAGCTCGAAGCTTTCAAAGGCGCGCATGCGCACCGTCGCAGCGCGCGCAGGCCGCGCGGCCGAGCGCACTTTCTGCACCGCCGGCAAGAGCAGGCCGATGGCGACGGGGTCGCTTTCCGTCGTCAGCCACAATGTGCCCGCGCCTTCCCATTGCGCGTCCTTCGCTTCCCCATCGACGCCGTCATATTTCACAAAGACCGCCGCATTCGCCGCCATGGCGAAGCCCACGGACAACACGCCGGCAACAAGCATTGTTTTGATGGTCTTCATAAGTCTCTCCATATCCCGGCCCCCAAACCGCCGGATAGGAAAGACATAAGCGCGCCAGCGGCGTCAGGCTGTGTTCTGCGTCACAACCCAGTGCGGATTTCAGCGCGCCGCCGCATGGGCGTGCGATGCAAGCACCACATTCAAATAGGCGGCGACGCGCACGCCCCCTTGAGAAAGCCGGCGCTTGACGATGCCGATATGGTCGAACACATATCGATAGGAGAGTGCCGGATCGTCAGGGTAGATCATATCGCGGATCGCCGCGCTCTCATTGACCCAGACGACCGGATTGGGGTCCGACCAATCGGCGACCTCCGTCGGCGTGACTTTTTGCACCAGCCATTCAGTCATTTCCGAATAAGACAGTTGTTCGCCGTCAATCATCGCCCGGTCCCAGACCGAATGCAGATTGGTCTCGCGCCCGAAATATGTAACCGCGACATCATTGCCGCCCCTGTCAGTCCCGTTGCCCGCATGCAGCGGCTGGTGTAAATCGCCGATGATATGCACGATAAAGCGCAACGCCAGCGCCTTGTCCTCGCGGCTGGCGCGCGGGTCTTTCAGAGTCTCGGTAAAGCGCGCAATGGCGGTAATCGCGTCGCCTTGCGGCGGCGCGCCCGCCTCGGCATAGGTCTGTCCCTGCGGGATTGTCACATAATGATAAGGGCTCGCTTCGGACTGCCAGAAATCATCCGGGCTCGCGCGCATGAAATCCGCCCAGGTGGAGCCTTCGGCAAGACCTTCCGGACCCAGAATATCCTCGATGGCGGCGCGGGCGGCGTCGGAAAGGTAATGATCGGCGATTGCGCCGGTAACCCGGTGGCCGGTCTTGCCCCAGGCAAAAGCTGGAGCGGCGGCGAATTGCGCGGCGAGCAAAATGACGAATACGCGTAACATGGAACCCAAACTCCCCGGCTGGCGCCGGATTTACGAACAGGCCATCCCTATACCAGACTGGTGAAAGTTTGTTGACCGGTTGACCTGCGCCCCGCGAACTGATTGCTCATCTTGCGGGCAAGGCCGGAAACCGCCCCTCCGGCCGCGCTGGCCGTAGAATGGAGAGTTTCATGCCCCGCCTTACCATCGCCGCCGGCCTTGTCGGCTTCGCCGCCGTCGCGCTCGGCGCTTTTGGCGCGCACGCCCTTGACGGCGGTCTCGACAGCCAAGCGCTCGACTGGTGGCGGACGGCGACGCTTTACGCCCTTGTCCATGCAGCGGCGGCGCTCGCCATTGCCCTTGCCGGGCGCCTGGCCGCCGCCGGTTGGGCGTTCATTATCGGAACCGCGGTATTTGCAGGGACGCTTTATGCAATGGCGCTCGGCGCGCCGCGCATGCTTGGCGCTGTAACGCCGGTTGGCGGGGTATTGTTACTCGCGGGCTGGGCCCTGATCGCCTGGAAAGGCGCGCGGCGTTAGCCCCGCACGCGCAGGAACAGGCTCGACAGACCGATGCCTGAATTAATGACGATGAATGCTATCAAAATAAACTGTAACAGGCCCATCGGAATCTCTTCCCGCTCTCTGAAGGCGCCGCGAGGCGGCTTCGTTAATTGGGGTGACAACGATGGTTGAAATAGGGCCAGGGTGCGGCGTTACAAGGGAAACCGCGCCTCACGCCGGCTCACAAAATGGCGATTTTCCGGCAGGCGCCGGGCAAAGTGCGGCGCACGCGGCTATTTCGTGCCGGGTTCCATGGCTTTCATAGTGACGCGCCCAAAATCGGCGAGCATGGCCAGCAACCCAAGCGCGACGCCGCGATGCATGGTCCCGGTCAGTTGGTAAGCGTCAAAACCAAATTTGGCGAGCGCGGCCATCAAGATCAGGCGCGCGATAAAGGTCGCGGAAAAATTGACGGTTTTTGCGGCAAGACGCTGGCTGCGCGCTTCGTCGGTTTCATCGACCCCGCGTGGGCGAATACGCGCAAGGTCCGGTTCGACGCTGCCGCGCCGGCCCGAAATAGACGGCGCCGCGGTCTCGACCGCCGCCGCGCCGGCGCCGGACAACGCCGCCAGCCTTTCGGCGCCGACCCGCGCCGCCGCCTGAGATTGTTTATTGCCGAAGGCCATCGCTCCCACCTCGATTTTCGCCGCAAAGAACTTAACCTTGCGCCAAGGGGCCCTGAAATCGCCTTAAGCAAATCCGTAAAAATGCAACTATAGGCCCGCCATAAAAAAACGGGCGGCCCGCGAAGGCCGCCCGTCCGTAGTCCCCTCTTGCGCGTCCGGCGTTAGAAGGTTTTGCGCAGCGACACGCCATAAGTGCGCGGCGCCACGACATATCCCGAGAAGCTGCCCGTTTGGGCGACCGTCGGGAATGAGGTGATCAGCGCGTCGTCGTCATTGAGATTGCGTCCCCAGACATTCACGCTGAAACCGTTCTCCAGCTCATATTGGAGATTGGCGTTGACCGTGGAGACCTTGCGCACCGGCGCAAGATCGGAGCCAAAGTCGAACAGTTTGGTTTCGCTTTCGAAGAGATATTCCACCCGGCCGGTCAGCGTCGCGCCATGCGCGAATTGATGCGTATAGGTCGCCGCGCTGGTGATGCTGACAGGGTGAATGCCTGAAGGCCGTTCGCCCGACGCGTCAAAGCTGTTGACGGCCGGGTCCGCACAGGCCGCAACAATCTCCGGCTTGATGATCGACGCCACGCCCGCAGACGGGCAAGGCGCGCCGGTGAAAACGTCATATTCCGGATCGAGATAGGTGAGCCCCATAAAGAGGTTCAGCGGTTCGATCGGCGAATAGGAGGCGTCAATTTCAAAACCGCGCACCGATTGCTCGCCAGCATTGGCCAGCACGAAGCCGGTGCCGACAAAAGTGTTCGACTGGAAGCCCTCAACAGTCTGATCGAACAGCGCGATATTGATATAGCCTTTATCGAAATTGGCTTTGAAGCCGATTTCATAAAGCTTCACGCTTTCAGGTCCGGCGAAACGACCGCCAACCTGTCCATTCGGGCCAAGGAATGGCGGCAACGCGTCCTGCGACAGGTTGATGGCGCTCGCCTTGAAGCCGGTTGAATAGCTGAAATAAGCGTTGAGATTGTCCGTCACGTCATAAGCCAGACGGGCGGTGAAGTTGACATCGTCATCCGCCGAGAAACCGTCATCGCTCAGCGTGATGCCTTTGTCGCGCGCATCGCCGGCTTGCGGGAACGGCGTTTGCGGCGGAATGAACTGCAACGCCGTCAGGCCGGTCAGCCCCAGCAGCGGGTTGAGCGTCGGGTCGCCCGCCAGCGCGCCTTGCGCCGCAGCGACAGCGCCGGCGCGGGTCGCCGCAAAAGTCGCCGGGTCGGTCGCCGCAAGCGTCGCCGCAGCGGTGAAGAACGGCGTCGGATTGGCCGGGTCAAACGGCGTGCCGATCAGCCCGCCGAAAATGCTGGCGGCGACAAAAGATCCGCCAGAGGTCTGGAATTGCGACAGGTCGAAATTCTCAAACGGCTCGGTGAGCACAATGTCGCCAACGCCGATCTTGCGGTCATTCACATAGGAAACGCCGCCGGTCAGCGTCAGGCGGTCGGTGATCTCCCAATCGGTCTGGAAGAACAGTGAATAGGACCGGTTGTCGAGCGTGTAATCGCCGGTAAAGCCGGTGCCTTCCGCAAAGGATGAGCCAAAGGCCAGCGCGGTAGCGCCGCCGGTTGGCATGAATTCCGGGAACAACGCCGCCGGACCGGTAGTCAGCCCTTGCGCGAGCTGACTCGAACCTTCAACGGTGAGGAAATCGATGCCCGCGAGGCCGCCAAGCAGCGCGTCGCCGAACGCACGGAATTCCGAATTGAACAGCGTCTGCTGGAAAAAGCTGACATCTTCAGAGAAGAGGAAGCCGCCCGCCAGCCAGTTGAAGCGGCCGACGCCCGTGTCGGTCGAACCGGCAAGCCGCACTTCCTGGGTGAAGGTTTCCAGTTTCAGCGACTGCGGCTGCTGCCCGATATCGGCTGTGGTGAAGTCGATATCCGTCTGGTTCCTGTCTTCCTGTTCGCGGTAGCTGGTGATCGAAGTCAGGACGCCAAAGCCAAGATCCCAGTCCCCCTGCAGCGAACCGCCCTTGCCTTCAAGTTCGTTGGTGGGTTCGGTGTTGACGGCGACGAGGCGCGCATCAGGGTCGCCCGCCGGCGCGATGGTCGCGCCGAGGCCGAAAGGCGGCGGTGCAAAGATTGCTCCGGACCCGGAATTATCGAGCTGAACCGCGCCGCAGCATACTTCGTCAATCTTGTTGTAATCGCCGATCGCCCGGAAGGAGAGGTTCTCGGTCGGCTCCCAGAGCAATTGCCCGCGCACCGCCCAGCGATCGCGTTCGTTGATATTGTCACTGCCGTCGGCGAGATTGGTGTAAGTGCCGTCGCGCTCATTGGAGCTGCCGGAAATCCGGAACGCCAGCGTGTCGGAGATCGGACCGGACAGCGTGCCGCGGAAGCGCACGGCGCCGAGATTGCCGGCGGTCGCTTCAACCGAGCCTTCCCAATCATAGCTGGGCGCCTTGGTGGTCAGGCTGATGGCGCCGACCGACACGTTCTTGCCGAACAGGGTCGATTGCGGGCCGCGCAGTACTTCGACGCGCTCAAGCGTCGGCAGGTCGAGGATCGCCGAGGCCGACCGCGAGCGGAAAACGCCGTCGACAAACACGCCGACCGAGGCTTCGATGCCCGGGTTGTTCGCGCCATTGCCGAAACCGCGAATGATGAAATTGGTCTGCGATGCGTTTTGCTGTTGCGTCACGCGCAGGGAAGACACGCTGGACTGAAGGTCGATAAGATCCTGGATCTGCGCGTCTTCGATAACCTCGGCATCGACAACGCTGACCGCCACCGGCACTTCCTGCAGCGTTTGCGGCCGCTTCGTCGCCGTCACGACGATCTGGTCGGCCTGCGCCAATGCCGCGCCGCCGCTCAGCGCGCAAATAGCGGCGCCGGACAACAACACGCTGGCTGCGGATGCTTTGGAAATTCTACGCTTCATGTTTTAGACCCCTGATTGCGCCCCTCCCTAATCGGGGCCTTGAATGTTTCGTTTCTCGCTCCGTCGAGCGCGGAAGCTCAATTTCTAACTATTTGCTCACATGCATGGTTGCGTCCAGTGAACGTTGCAGCGCAACTGCGCTCGGCGTTGCGAAGTTACAAAATTACAACAATATTGCGGCCCGCAAGCCAATGCTGCGCTGCACATGGCAGCCTAAACATGGTTAACGCTGCGCCGAATTCTTCAATAATTCGTTAAATGGCGGACCCGCCCCTCGCAACAGGCGGCCCGGCTAATGAAAATTGCGCCCGCCGGGCAGAATTTGCCGCATGTGTTTTGCGGTCTCGATCCGCCGGCGCAGATCGCCCTTGCGCAGATCTTCATTGACCGGATGCTTGAACTCGTCTGCGCGCGAAAGCCCGTCATCCATTTCCCCGTGATGCGCGCTCAACGCCGCGAGCTTCGGCGTGAGATCGTAAAGCCGGCGCGCAACCACATGAATGACCTCGCCTTCGCGCTGCAATTGCCCTTCAACCCCGAGGAACCGCGCGCCAAGCACGATCCGGCGAAAATGTTCGTAGATTTTCGGCCAGATAATCACATTCGCAATACCGGTTTCGTCTTCAATAGTGGCGAAGATGACGCCCCGCGCCGTCCCCGGCCGCTGGCGGATCAGCACCAGGCCGCAAACCCTCGTGCGGGCGGCGTTCCGCATGGCGCGAAGCGTCTCATTGCGGCGATAGCCCGCACCGTCCAGCCAGCCGCGCACAAATGAAACGGGATGATTTTTCAAGGACAGCTTGATCGCCTTGTAATCATACGCCACCTCCTCGCCCGGCGGCATGGCGGGCAGGCGAACCTCCGCTTCCCTTTGCAAATCCGCATGACGGGCGAAAAGCGGCAATTGCTCATCGCCCTTGACCTTGTCGAGACCTTTCACCGCCCACAAGGCCTGGCGCCGCGACAGGCCCAGTGAGCCGAACGCATCCGCTTCCGCAAGGCGTTCAAGCGCGGCGGCGGAAAGCCCGGTGCGCAGCCACAGATCGCGCACGGAATCATAACCGGCGCCGCGCCGCCTCTCGATCCGCTCCGCATCCGCAGACGAAAAACCCTTTATCTGGCGAAAGCCCAGCCGCACGGCGCGCGCCGAGCGGATGTCGGCTTCGCCTTGCGCATGACGGGCGTCAACCGGACCGCGCGCGCCGTCTTCGAGCGTCAAATCCCAGAAGGAGCGATTGACGTCGACCGGGCGCATCTCGACGCCATGCTCTTTCGCATCACGGACAATCTGCGCCGGCTGGTAAAACCCCATGGGCTGGCTGTTGATCAGCGCCGCGCAAAAAACATCCGGATAATGACATTTAAGCCAGCAGGAGACATAAACCAGCAGCGCGAAGCTCGCCGCATGGCTTTCCGGAAAGCCATACTCGCCGAACCCTTCAATTTGCTTGAAACAGCGCTCCGCGAATGCCGGATCATAGCCGCGCGCGGCCATGCCCTTGACCATCTTGTCATGATAAAGATGAATGGTTCCCGATTTTCGAAATGTCGCCATGGCGCGGCGCAGGCCATCGGCTTGCGACGGCGTGAAGCCCGCCGCGACAATGGCGATCTTCATCGCCTGTTCCTGAAACAGCGGCACGCCAAGCGTCTTGCCAAGCACCTCGTGCAATTCCTCGCTCGGAAACTCGACTTTCTCAAGACCGTCGCGCCGGCGCAGATAAGGATGCACCATGTCGCCCTGGATCGGGCCGGGCCGCACGATCGCCACCTCGATGACGAGGTCGTAGAAATTGCGCGGTTTCAACCGCGGCAGCATCGACATTTGCGCGCGACTTTCGATCTGAAAGACGCCGAGCGTGTCGGCGCGGCAAATCATGTCGTATACGGCCGGTTCTTCCGCCGGGATCGACGCGAGATCATGGCCGACCCCGTAATGGCGCTTTAAAAGCGCAAACGCCTTGGCGATGCAGGTCAGCATGCCGAGACCAAGCACGTCGACCTTGATCATCCCCAGCGCGTCAAGATCGTCCTTGTCCCATTCGACAAAGGTTCGCTCGGCCATGGCGGCGTTGCCGATGGGAATGACCTCTTCCAGCGGGCCGCGGGTCATCACGAAGCCGCCGGTATGCTGCGAGAGGTGACGGGGAAAGCCGATCAGCGCTTTCGTCAATGCAAGCGCGCGCTTCAGGGTCGCCTCGCGCTCATCAAGCCCCAGCTCGCGCAGACGCGCCGCATTGACGCCGGCCGAATGACGCCCCCAGCCGCTACTCGCCAGCGCGCCGATCAAATCTTCGCTGAGCCCCATCGCCTTGCCGACATCGCGAATGGCGCTGCGCGTGCGATAGGTAATGACGGTCGCAGCGATGCCGGCGCGCTCGCGGCCGTACTTTTCATAAATATATTGAATGACTTCCTCGCGCCGCTCATGCTCGAAATCGACATCGATATCGGGCGGCTCGTTACGCTCCGCCGAAATGAAGCGCTCGAACAGGAGATCGATCCGCGCCGGATCGACCGAGGTCACGCCGAGGCAGTAACACACGGCGGAATTGGCCGCCGACCCGCGCCCCTGGCACAAGATCCCGCGCGATCGCGCATAGCGCACGACATCATGCACCGTCAGGAAGTAAGGCGCATAGTCGAGCTCGCGGATCAGCGCGAGTTCATGCGCGATCGCCGCGCGCACTTTTGCGGGCGCGCCTTGCGGATAGCGCTTGCGCGCGCCGTCCCAGGCGAGCCGCTCCAGCTCGGCCTGCGGCGTCGCGCTCTCGCCGCAGGCTTCATCGGGATATTCGTAACGCAATTCATCAAGCGAAAAACGCGCCCGCGCCGCCAAATGCAGCGTTTCATGCAGCGCCCCGGGATGATCAGCGAACAGGCGCGCCATTTCCTGCGGCGGCTTCAAATGACGCTCCGCATGGGCTTCAAGCGCGCGCCCGGCCGCCGCAATCGTCTGATGCGCGCGAATGCAATGAAGCACATCCTGCAGCGGGCGGCGTTCAGGCGCATGGTAAAGCACGTCATTGACCGCCAGCAGCGGCGTTTGCGCGCGGCGCGCCGCCGCAGCGAGGATATTGAGCCGGCGCCGGTCGTCATCGCGGAACCGCCTTTGCGCCGCCAGCCAGACATTGCCGGCAAAGGCGCTGTTCAACTTGTTCAGTGTCGCAATAATATGGTCCGGCCGTTCCTCGCCGGGGATCAGCGCAAATAGCTGGCCTTCGCCAAGCTCCAGCGCATCGTCGAGATAAATCTCGCATGCGCCCTTTAGCGCGCGGCGCTTGCCGCGGGTCAGCAGCTTGCAGAGTCGGCCATAGGCGGCGCGGTCGGCGGGATAGCAATTGATATCCGGCGTATCGTCGCTGAAGCGCAGCCGCGCTCCGACAAGCAACCGGAAATCCACCCGCTTCGCCGCGCTATGGGCGCGCACCACGCCGGCAAGCGTGTTGACGTCGCACAGGCCGAGCGCCGCGAGGCCGAATTTGGCCGCCTGGAAGATCAGCTCATCCGGGTGCGAGGCGCCGCGCAGGAAACTGAAATTGCTGAATGCCGAAAGCTCCGCATATGCCGTCATGAGAAAAATCCGTGCAAGTACCATTTCGGGCTTGCCGTCTCCCGCTCATAAAGCCCTTCGCGATAGATCCAGAACCGCCGGCCTTCCTCGTCCTCGACGCGATAGTAATCGCGGGTCGCGGCGTCTTTGTCTTCGCGCCACCATTCGCTGCCGATCCGCTCCGGGCCGCTGGCCCGCGCCACCGCATAAGACACCCGCCGCCAGGTAAAGCGCGCGGGCGGGCTGTCCGGCACTTGCGCCAGCGCCTCGATGGGTTCAGGCCGCGCCAGAAGCTTGACCGGCCGCGCGCGATCCGCCGCCGGCGCGGCGTCACGCTCGGCGCCGTTTACCCCGCCGCCGGCGATCATCGGCGCCAGAAAAGCCGCGCGTTCGGGCAAATGGGTTTGCGCAAACCGCATGGCGCAGACATTCGCCGCGCCAAGCCGGTTGCTCAGCCGGTCCTTGAGTTCCGCCAGCGCCTCGTCATTGCTGTCGCGTTCAAAGATCGCGCTTTGCACCACCGCCATGCGCGCCGCATCGAAGGCGCTCAAGCGCAACTGGTCGATGCCGAAACCGGGGTCGTAATCGCGCTCAAAATCGTCGAGCCGGTTTTCCAAAAGCCGCGACATATGGGCCGGCGATGCAGCGGGCGCGCCGGTTCGCGCGGCAAGCGACATCGCCATATTATCGACGCGGAACAAGGTCAGCTCAAAATGCCGGCCCCCTTTGCGGGCGCGGGCTAGATCGGCGCCGAGGCCTTGCGCCAGCAGCGACAGGCATTCGCGCACCGCATCGAGAGACGCGATCGGCTCGGCGAGCTTCAAGTCCCTGAAAAATTGCGGCGCCGGCCTGATCGGCGTCAACGGCTCGCCCTGCGCGCCCAGCGCCTGGCTGAGCCGCTTCAGCAACGCATCGCTGAACCGCGCCGTCAACGGCGCGCGCGGCATATCGTAAAGCTGACCGATGCGCTTCAACCCGAGACGGCGCAGCGCCCCGGCCAGCGGCGGGGCGAGCCGCAACGCCTCCACCGGCAAGCCCGCCAGCGCGCGGCGCGCATCGCCAG
>CAMYLZ010000020.1 GCA_947259375.1 uncultured Parvularculaceae bacterium
CCCGCCGCCGCGCCCGCGGCCGCGCCGCCCGCGCCGGAGGTTACGGTCCGGCTCGCCCGCCGTTCGCCGGTGTAAGGGTTGGTGGTGCAACCAACGACGAAAGCCGCCGCCGTCGCGAGAATAATCGCTTTGCGCATTGTGTCTCTTCCTTTCACGTCACGCTTGGGCATTTCGCATCTTTTAATTCGCGTCTTGTAAGACTGCTCAGCTCCGCAAATCCGTCTGGCGCGCGCTGTCCCCCGACAGCCCTGCGGAAAGGGCCTCGCCACTATGGCGTTATTGCGCCCCGCACCCAATTAAAATCGGGTAATTACGGCGAAATAGACACAGAATAGGGCGGCACTGCGGCGCCCGCCTAACAATTGGTTCAGGTCGGCATTGTTGTGAATACTGCAATCCAGGCCATATCTGCCATGCGCGGGTCCAGATATGACGCGTTAAGAATGCCGCCGCCCGCCCGCGCGGCCCTTATTCAGGCGCCCCTGACTGCAACGCCGACGGCCTGTCATAATCGAACCCGGCAAGCCGCCAGATTTCGCCGACAGGAACATCGCCAAGCTCTAATATCGATTTTCCGGATTTTTGCATCGCTTCATGGATTACATAGCGGCCGGTGCGATATCCGATCGCCATCCGGCCGTCCGGATGTTCGTTCATCCAGTGATGATAATCGGCATCTTCGGGCAAGGCGAGTATTTCGGCAGCCCACGCCCTGACCTCTTGCGGGTAGTCAAGAGAATTGGAACGGCGCCCGGAATAGGTTTCCGCAAAGACATCGGCGAGGCCTTCATTGATGATGGCGATGTCGATCCCTCTTCTGAATGAATTGCCCTGGACCGTCCATCCGCGGCTAAGGTGGTGAAACTCATGGAAAGCCGTATAGCGAACGCCATTGTCCGCAGCGGCCGCTACACCGCCGGGATAGGCCGACGAGACCCAGAACGTCACCTCGCCCGGCGCGCCGGCCATGCCCGTGCCGCCGCCGACAACCGCCAAATCGCGATCGACCATCTCGATATCGATCATGACATTTCGCGGCATGTCCGGCAGCAATCGCCGCACGGCTTGCGCGGACTGCGCGATCACCTTGCGGATATAATCCTTGTCAGCCTCGCTGAATGCCGCCCCGTCGCTATCAACAAACGCAATGTCGAGTTGCTGCGCGGGCGCGGTTTGCGCGACGACGGGTCGTTCGCCTTGCCCGGCAATCCGTCCCTCTTGCGCCTCGCAGCCGCAAACCAACGCCGCCGCACTCGCTGCCATTACCCTTATCATCGGAATCCTCTCCCGTTCATACTGTCTCGAAGCCCCGCTTGGTTACACAAGGCAGGCGAAAATCAATCGCCTGGCCGCATCTCGGCGACGAGTGATGCAACTATTACGATCAACCGCAAAAAATGGGTTCGCCGCCGCCCTCCCCTTGACGCTCGCGGGCCGCAGCCCTAAATCGCCGCTAGCACTCGCTGAATGTGAGTGCCAAAGGGCGCACTTCGCCCCATCTTACTTTTTAACCGGTTGTTTTTATTGCAAAAACTCAACCAAGGGAGACCCATATTATGGCTTTACGGCCTCTCCATGACCGCGTGCTGGTCCGTCGTATCGAAGAAGACGAAAAAACCGCAGGCGGCATCATCATCCCCGACACCGCGAAAGAAAAACCGCAACAGGGCGAAGTCGTCGCTGTCGGTTCAGGCGCACGCGGCGATGACAATGAAATCGTTCCGCTCGACGTCAAAGCCGGCGACAAGATCCTGTTCGGCAAATGGTCGGGCTCGGAAGTGAAAATCGACGGCGAGGATCTCTTGATCATGAAAGAGTCCGACATCCTCGGCATCATCGAGTAACCCAACAAGTTTTCAGGAATTAGGAGAAGCATCAATGGCTGCCAAGGAAGTCAAATTTGACGTCGAAGCGCGCGAAAAAATGCTGCGCGGCGTCGATATCCTCGCCAATGCGGTGAAAGTGACGCTCGGTCCGAAAGGCCGCAATGTCGTCATCGAAAAATCGTTCGGCGCGCCGCGCACGACGAAAGACGGCGTGACCGTTGCGAAAGAAATCGAGCTTGAAGACAAGTTCGAGAATATGGGCGCCCAGATGGTGCGCGAAGTGGCGTCGAAGACCAATGACGAAGCCGGCGACGGCACCACGACCGCGACCGTTCTCGCCCAAGCGATCGTCAAGGAGGGCGCGAAAGCCGTCGCCGCCGGCATGAACCCGATGGACCTGAAGCGCGGCGTCGATCTCGCCGTTACTAAAGTCATCGAAGGCATCAAGGCGCATGCGACGAAAATCGCCTCTTCCGACGAAATCGCCCAAGTCGGCACGATTTCCGCCAATGGCGAGAAAGAAATCGGCGAAATGATCGCGAAAGCGATGGACAAGGTCGGCAATGAAGGCGTCATCACGGTTGAGGAAGCAAAATCCCTCGAAACCGAGCTTGAAGTCGTCGAAGGCATGCAGTTCGATCGCGGCTACCTGTCGCCTTACTTTATCACCAATGCCGACAAGATGGTTGCGGATCTCGAAGACCCGTTCATCCTGCTGCACGAGAAAAAGCTCTCGAACCTGCAATCGATGCTGCCGCTTCTGGAGTCGGTCGTTCAGTCGAGCCGCCCGCTGCTGATCATCGCTGAAGACGTCGAAGGCGAAGCGCTGGCGACCCTCGTCGTCAACAAACTGCGCGGCGGCCTGAAAATCGCAGCGGTCAAGGCGCCGGGCTTCGGCGATCGCCGCAAAGCGATGCTTGAAGACATCGCCATCCTCACCGGCGGCCAGGTTATTTCCGAAGACCTCGGCATCAAGCTCGAAAATGTCACGCTCGACATGCTCGGCACGGCCAAGAAAGTCTCGATCAACAAAGACGACACGACGATTGTCGACGGCGCCGGCGAGAAAGCCGACATCGAAGCGCGCACTGCGCAGATCCGCCGTCAGATCGAAGACACCACGTCCGATTATGACCGCGAGAAACTGCAAGAACGTCTGGCGAAACTCGCTGGCGGCGTTGCGGTGATCAAGGTCGGCGGCGCAACCGAAATCGAAGTGAAAGAGCGCAAGGACCGCGTCGATGACGCGCTCAATGCAACCCGCGCGGCCGTTGAAGAAGGCATCGTGCCGGGCGGCGGCACGGCGCTGCTTTACGCATCGAAATCGCTGGACGGCGTCAAGGGCTCAAATGCCGATCAGGACGCGGGCGTCAACATCGTTCGCCGCGCCCTGCAAGCGCCGATCCGCCAGATCGTCCGCAATGCGGGCGGCGAAGGCTCGATCGTCGTCGGCAAGCTGCTGGAGCAGGACAACTTCAAATTCGGCTTCAATGCGCAGACGGACGAATATGTCGACCTGATCGCGACCGGCATCGTCGATCCGGCGAAAGTCGTGCGCACCGCGCTGCAAGACGCTGCGTCTGTTGCGGGCCTGCTGATCACCACGGAGGCGATGGTCGCTGAAGCGCCCAAAAAAGAAGGCGCCGCCCCGGCAATGCCTGACATGGGCGGCATGGGCGGCATGGGCGGCATGATGTAATCGCCCTCAGGCGATTACATCGGCTAGCCGCCCATATTGAAAAACCGACGGATCCGCCCGCAAATGTTGCGGGCAGATCCTGAGGGGCGGCATGATGCAATCGCCCTCAAGGCTCTAAAGCCTGATCGAATAGATCAAAGGGCGGCTCTGCAGAGCCGCCCTTTTTTCTTGCCTCCTTGCGCAGGCTTGAGGCAGAAGGCGATGGAGAGGGAGCGCCATGATCGCCGATCTTTTGCCAGTCTTCATCACCGCCTTTGCGACGCTGTTCATCGTCATCGACCCGATTCTGGTGACGCCGATATTCGCATCGCTGACGAAATCGGACCCGCCGCGCGAGCGGTTGCGGATCGCCTTCATGGCGGCGCTTTATTCCATCGGCCTGCTGATGTTTTTCGGCTTTGCCGGCAACGCGCTTTTGCACCATCTCGGCGTCACGCTGGACGCATTTCGCGCCGCCATGGGCATCATCCTGTTCATCATGGGCTTTCGCATGTTCTTCGATCCGGACAGCGAGACTCAAGCAAAGACCCCCGGCCCCAAAGCCTCGGCGCGCGACAATATCGCGTTCTTTCCGCTCGCCATTCCGATGCTCGCCGGCCCCGGCGCCATCGCAACGATCATGCTGGTGATGGGCCCCGACAAATCCATGATCGAAAAAGGCGCCGCCATCGTCGCGGTGGTCATCGTGCTCGCCATCGCCGTATTGATGATGGCGTTCGCCGGGCGCATTGGCGACGCGCTCGGCCGCACTGGCATGAACGCGATCACCCGCATCCTCGGCATGCTGCTGATGGCGCTGTCGACGCAATATGTGTTTGACGGGGTGCGGGTGGGAATTCTCGAGCAGGCGGCGGCCTAACGGGCGGCCTCCAACGTATCGCGGGTTTCAGAAAACCCATTGCCGCCGGGCTCCGCGCCATAGCGCAGCGTGCCGCCGCGCAGCGATGCGCCCGAGCCGTCGCCGGCGCACACAAAGCGCGAGATACGCGGCGCATCGCCTTTCCGGCAGGCTGCTTCCAGCGCCCCTAAAGCGCCGTCGCAAGCGCCGGCAAGGCTTTCGCCATCCGGCCAGTTCACCGCCGACCGCCAGTCGATGACGACGTCAAAATTCATCTTGCATACAGAACGGGTGAAGGAGGCTTCGCGCTCCAGCGCGCTTTCTTCGGCTTCTTGAGCGCGCATTTCCTTGAGCGATTGCGCACTGGCCGCCGTCAAGGCCAACGCCGCCGCAGCGCCGGCGGCGATGGCGGCGCGCAACCGGCCCGACCCTCGGCGTATCAATGTCACGGTGTTCTCCATCGCCTTAAACCCTCACCCAACTTTGCGGCGCTTTTTGGACGGCGCTCTGCTCAAAACCCTAGCGTTTGCGGGTTTTCAGGAGGTTTACAGCGTTTCTTCGAGGAATTGCGCCACCCGCGCCGACGATGCGCGCCCAGCGATGTCCCGGTTCGGCACATAACGGATTTCCAACGCCTCGCCGCCGAGTGAGATTTCCGCATCGCTCGCCGGCAGGAAGACAACGCGCTTGATCCGCGCGGCGATGACACCGGCGCCGGTTTCGTCTTGCGCCACCCGCGCCAGCCCCTTGGCCGCCATGACGATGGCGTCCGCAAGCACCGCCGCATTCGCGCCCGGCGCCGCGTCGGCGGCGGAGATATCGAAATAAATCGGTGCGCCGGTCATCGCGCTCACATGGGCCGCCGCTCCCTGGGCGCGCCGCACCGCCGTTTCGCGGTCCGCGAAATCAAGGCTGAGCGCATGATCATCGCCGAAGGATTTCGACGCCGCGATCCCGCGCGCCTCGCCCGGCCAGAAGACGGTGGCCCCGCCATAAGCGGCGATCCGCAGCAAGGTCTCATCGCTCGCATTCTTGTATATGATGTCTCCGCGCGGCGCGCGGGTCGCCAAAAGCTCGTGAATTTCCGGGGTTGGGCCCGCCGCATCGAGCCGGCAGTCAAGCCGCGGATCGTCTGCGCCGCACAGGAACTGAACCCGCGCGCCGGCGCCGCGTTCTTCAAAAAGGAAGACGCGATCATCCGTGGTCAGCACATAACGCTCGACAGCGCTGGCGCGTTGCTGGTCTTGCGAGCGCGCGCGTCGTTTTCCGACCAGCGCCGCGAAGGGATTATCCTGGTCTGTTTGATCCGCCCCGGCCTCAGTATCGCCAGGAATGAACACCAGCGCCGCCGCGCCCGATGGCGCGGTCAGCACGCATGCCAGCGCTGCAGCGCCGCACGCCGCCGACAGGCGCCGGCGCCGGTCCGGCCATCTCATCTCCGCAACTCTCATAAGCGGCGGAGCATAAAAGGTTTTTTTGTTGAAAAAAGGGCCGCGCCGGCGGCAATGCGCCAGACGGGCCCCAAAAAGCGCAATGCGCAAGGCATCAGGCGGCGCAATATTGCCCGCCATTCGCGGAAAGCACCGAACCGGTGATGAAGCCGGCGTTTTCATCGGCGAGAAACGCCACGCAATCGCCGATCTCTTCGGCGGAGCCAAGCCGTCCGACAGGGATTTGCGCGGTGATTTTCTTCAAAACATCCTCGCTCATCGCCGCCACCATATCCGTGCCGATATAGCCCGGCGCGACGGCGTTGACGGTGACGCCCTTGAACGCGCCTTCTTGCGCCAGCGCCCGGGTGAAGCCGATCATCCCCGCTTTGGCGGCGGAATAATTGGTCTGGCCCATCTGGCCTTTCTGGCCATTGATCGACGAGATGTTGACGATGCGCCCGAAGCCGCGCTCACGCATGCCCGGAAAGACCTGGTGGGTCATGTTGAAGACGCTGTCGAGATCGGCGCGCATGACCTCCGACCATTGTTGCGGCGTCATCTTATGGAACATGCCGTCGCGCGTGATCCCCGCATTATTGACGAGAATATCCGTCGACCCTTGCGTCGCTTCCACTTCGGCAACGCCGGCCCTGCAGGCCTCATAGTCGCCGACATCCCATTTGAACACGCCGATGCCGGTTTCGTCCTTGAACCGCGCCGCCGCCTCGTCATTGCCGGCATAGGTCGCGGCAACCGTGCAGCCCTTGTTTTTCAGCGCAAGCGATATAGCGCGACCGATGCCGCGCGTACCGCCGGTTACGATGGCCGTCTTCCCCATTTTGTTCTCCCTGAATATACCGGCCGCATGCCGGCGTTTTTACACCGTACCCGTACTAAAAAGACCGTGGCGATGGCGGATTGCGCGCGCCGGGTTAGCGCTCGACGCAAAGCGCGATGCCCATGCCGCCGCCAATGCATAGCGTGGCGAGACCTTTGGATTTGCCGGAGCGCTGTAATTCATAAATCAGCGTCGTCAGGATCCGCGCGCCGGAGGCGCCGATCGGATGGCCGATAGCGATCGCGCCGCCATTGACATTGACCTTTGACGCATCCCAGCCAAGTTCCTTGCCGACCGCAAGCGATTGCGCCGCAAAGGCTTCATTGGCTTCGATGAGGTCGAGATCGTCGAGCGACCAGCCGGCTTTTTCAAGCGCCAGCCGGCTTGCCGGGGCCGGGCCGATACCCATGATCGACGGATCAACGCCGCAATGGGCCCAGGAGGCGATGCGCGCGAGCGGCTCAAGGCCGCGCTTTTCCGCTTCCGCATCCGACATCACGATCAGCGCCGCTGCGCCGTCATTCAGGCCCGAAGCGTTAGCCGCCGTGACCGTGCCGCCATCGCGCTTGAAGGCGGGCCGCAGTCCGGCGATGCTCTCAAGCGTCACGCCGTCGCGGATATATTCGTCCTCATTGAAGATCACTTCGCCCTTTCGGGTCTTGATCGTTACGGGAACGATTTCGTCCTTGAACTTGCCTGCCTTTTTCGCCGCTTCCGCCTTGTTCTGGCTGGCGACGGCGAACGCGTCCTGATCTTCGCGTGCGACCTGATATTTCTCTGCGAGATTTTCCGCCGTGACGCCCATATGATAATCGTTGAAAACGTCCCACAGACCGTCGGTGATCATCGTATCCGCAAAATTCTTGGGGCCCATTTTCACGCCGTCGCGCAAATGCGCCGTATGCGGCGCGAGCGACATGCTTTCATGCCCGCCCGCCACGACAACCGATGCATCGCCGAGGCGCACTGCCTGCGCGGCCATGGCGACGGCGCGCAATCCCGAACCGCAAACCTGGTTGATGGTGACGGCGGGTTTTTCCTTGGCGATCCCGGCGCCGATCGCCGCCTGGCGTGCCGTATTTTGTCCCTGACCGGCCTGCAGGACGTGGCCCATGATGGTCTCATGAACATCATCGCCCGTGAGGCCGGCCCGCTCTATCGCCGCGGCGATCACCGTCTCGCCAAGCTTGGCCGCCGGAACGCTCGCCAATCCGCCGCCGAAAGAACCGACGCCCGTGCGCGCCGCCGAAACGATTACTGCCCCGTTCATAGAGCCTCCTGGTCATTGGTTAGGCGCTCCCCCGAGCATCCGCGCAATGGCGCAACTTCCCGTGGAAACGCGAAGAACAAACAAACTCAATAGTTTATGCAGCCTGAGCCGCTATAATTCTTGCCGCAAATGCGTATGCATGGCTTCATTTCATGCTATAGCAGGATTAGCAAGTGCACAAAAAGAGTGCGGCGCATCACGTCCGCGCCGCAAAGGTGCACGGGAGGGTTGGAAGTCAATGTCTGAAAAAACAAAAGGCCGCTCAAAGGCCGACGGCGACGTTGTCGTCATCAAGAAATACGCAAACCGGCGGCTCTACAATACCGCGAGTTCATCTTATGTGACGCTCGATTTCCTGGCGGAAATGGTCAAGGAGGGGGAGGATTTCGTTGTCTATGACGCAAAGTCCGGCGAAGATATTACCCGCTCTGTGCTGACACAGATCATTTTTGAGGAAGAAAGCAAGGGTCAAAATCTGCTTCCAATCCAGTTCCTGCGCCAACTGATCCAGTTTTACGGCGACAGCCTGCAAAGTTTCGTGCCATCTTATCTTGAAATGAGCATGGACGCCTTTTCGAAGAACCAGGAAGAAATGCGCTCACGCATGCGCGACGCTTTCGGCGGCGCGCCCGGTTATCAGATGTTTGAAGAAAGCGTCCGCAAAAATATGGAGCTTTACGAGCAAGCGATGAAAATGTTCTCGCCGCTCGGCCCCGGTTTTCCGCCGAAAGCCGGCGACGCCAATCAGGGCGGCGGGGCGAAGCCGGACAATGACGATATCAATGCGCTGAAAAGCCAGGTCGCCGCGCTTCAGAAAAAACTCGAACGGATCGAAGGCGAAGACAGCTAGCGCCGCAATGATAAAATGCCGGGCGCGAACAGCCCGGCGCTTTCCGGGCGCAAGCGCGCTCAATCATCTCCGAGCGCAAGCGCGCTCAATCATCAATGCGGGCGCCCGCCGGATGGGCGATTACATACGCTCAAGGCGGGGCGCATTATTGGGCGCCCCATCGGGAAGCCAGTCCGGGTTGATTTCCGGCTTGCCGAGCAAATAACCTTGCAAATAGTCGACGCCCAGCCCCTTGAGCAACATGGCGTCGGCTTCATTGTCCACCCATTCGGCCACGGTCTTCATGCCGAAATTGCGCGCCAAATCGAGCAGCGTGCGCACAAAAAGCTGGTTCTCGCGCGAGGCTGACACGCCGGTGACGAACGAGCCGTCGATTTTCAGGATGTCGATATCCATGGCTTTGAGATTGCGGAATGACGTATAGCCGGCGCCGAAATCGTCAATGCCGAAGGAACAGCCGAGCTTCTTGATCTCGGAGACGAACTCGATAGAGGCGTCGATCGCATCGATGACCTGGGTTTCGGTCAGCTCCACGGTGATGCGCTTGGCGAGTTCCTGCTTGGCGCGCAGCAGCGCGATATAGCCTTCCGCCCAGACGAAATCCTTCACCGTCTCCATGGAAATATTGACGTTGAGGTGAATGTCCGGACAGACCGCAAGCGTATTTGTCGCCAGCTCCAGCACGCGCCGGTCGAGCAAATGCACCAGCCCCAGCCGTTCGGCCGCCGGGATGAACTCCGGCGCCGGGATGGTCTCGCCGTTCTCGCCATGCATGCGGATCAGGCATTCGAATTTTTTGGGCGTTTCGCCGAGGTCGCAGACAATCGGCTGGAATGCAAGACGAATGCGGCGTTCATTGAGCGCCGTCAGAATGACGTCGGACATATGCGAATTGCGGCGGCGCATGCTGACCACGTCGGTTTTATCCGTAAAGCAGGACCAGCTCGACTTGCCGATCCGCTTGGCCGCGTCGAGGGCGGCCTCGGCGCGGGTCATGGCCGCGCTGGAATTTTCGGCCTGCGCCGGCAGCTCCACCGCACCCAGACAGATCGACGTTGCGATGACGCCGGCCTTGGTCTCCACCACGCTTTCGCGCACCACATTCAACAGCCGCACGCAGATCTGGCGCAGATGCTCCGCGTCACAATCAGCGATGACAATGCCGAATTTTGTCCCGGCGACGCGGCCGATCCGGTCGTCCGGCCCAAGCACGCCGGCGAGCCGGTGCCCGATATCGAAGATCACCTTGTCCGCGGCGTCAAAACCGAAATCAGCGTTCACCGCGCCGACATCATCGATTCCCGCGAGGAGATAAGCGCCCGCCCCTTCGCCATCTTTCAACCGGCGCAAATTGTTTTCCAGCGCCTTGCGCAAATGCACGCGGTTGAGCAGGCCCGTCAGTTCGTCATTGACCGCCAGCCAGGAAAGCTCTTCCTCCCGGCGTTTGCGGCCCTCAATCGAGCGGATCACGCTGATCAGGCGCCGATTGGCGCCGGCGCCGATCCAGCCGCCGCGCTCTTCAACCCAATGGCCCGCGCCGCCTGGGCGCGTCAGTCGGTATTCGCAAGCATACCCATCGCGCTCGCCGGCAAACGCCGCAGCGCGCGACGGATCCTCTTCGCCCTCGATATTTAACGCATAATCCTTGCCGCTCGCGGAAAGATCGCCAACCGCCACGCCGAGAATATGCGCCGCGACCAGTTCGTCAGACCAGTTCAGATCACCGGCGACCGGATTGAATTCGAACATGGTCTGCAATCCATGTTCGCTTGCCGGCGCGATGTCTTCAAATTGCGCCGCCCCGCGATCGTCATCACGCTGGGGCGCTGCCCGGTCTGCCTGATTATCGTGCGTGAACGCCTTAGCGTTATCAGCCATTAAACCCGCTCATGTCTTTTACCGGAGAACACTACACGCGAAGCCGTAAATAAAATTTGAAGCGTTTACGCGGAAATACCGGGACCGCGGCGCCAATCTTGCGTTTGCCGAGGGTATGATTGAGCGTGTTAACATCCCCGCAATGCCGGCCCGCACGGCGCCCGTCGCCAGCACCGCCCGAACGCCTATGCACGCGCCGGGGGGGGCCGAAGGATTGATCGACGCGCCGGGATGGCGGCCGGTCGCTGAACATGCCGGATTTTATCGACGGGCTTTCGCCCAATGGGAAGATCGCGCCAATCGCATTCAGCCGCACGCGCTCGACATTTATTTATAATTCTGACGGCGGCGGCTGGCGCCGCGCGCGCCACGCCCCTTTCGCACCGCCTAGCCGGCCAGCGAGCCGCCGACCGCCAGGTCGCGCCGCGCCGTCACCGTCGTGACGATGAAACCAGCCATAAAATCAAGGAAGGTCATCGACATGAACAGGAAGAAGACGGAATTGCCAAAGCCCTCGACAATGATGAATAAGAGCAGCGAGACCACGAACACCACAACGGATAGCGCGTGGTTCATGATCGATTCCGAGCCTGTCTTTGTCGAGCGCAAGAGTTCGACAAACAACAGCCCCATACTGGCGAGAAGGAACATGTCGCCCCAACTGACATACCAGGTGTCGCCGGAGACCATTTCCGGCTGAATGACGACAACGTCATACCAGGGCACATCCGCCGAACCGGCCATGCCGGTCAGCGCCAGCACGGCGTAAACGATCAGGCTGATCGCCAGTAATGGAAACATTTGATACATGACGCGAAGATCCTTCTTCTTCCACCGCCCCCCAAGGTTCGCGGCCCGCATGCGTTAAGCTTAACACGAGGAAACTTACGCGCAAAAACTCAATTCGGGTCAATTTCGGTGATTTTTCCGGGAGCGCGGGCGCGCGCCAACAGCCACAAAACGCCAAACACGTCGCGAAACGCGACCAGCAGCCGGCCGAGATTGGAATATTTTGACGCCCCATGCGCCCGGGCGCGATGATTGACGGGGACAAACACCACCGCAAATCCCTCGCGGCGCATCAGCGCCGGCAGGTAGCGATGCATGTGATCGAAAAAGGGAAGGCGCAAAAACGCCTCACGCTCAAAGACTTTCAATCCGCAACCGGTATCCGCGGCGCCGTCGCGCAACAGGCGCCGGCGCACCGCATTCGCCGCCCGCGAGGCCAGTTTCTTGGCGTTTGAATCTTGCCTGCCCCGCCGCTCGCCGGCCGCCATGGCCGCGCCGCTTTCGTTCAATTCGCGGATCAGCCGCGGGAAATCGGCCGGGTCATTCTGGCCGTCGCCATCCAGCGTCGCCACCAGCGGCGCGCGCGCGGCGAGTACCCCGGTGCGCAAGGCCCGGCTCTGGCCGGCATTCGCTTCATGAACGAGAATGCGAAGACGGGTATGGCCGGCCTGGGCTGTTTTTAACGCCGCCAGGGTTTCATCCGTCGACGCATCGTCAACGATGATGATTTCAAAATCGACGCCCGCAAGCGCTGTCGCGATCTCAACGACAAGCTGCGCGGCGCCGCCGGCCTCATTATACATCGGCGCAACAACGCTCAATGCGGGCGCAGTCTTGATCGCCTCGCCGGGCGCCGTTGAGATTTGCGTTTCATTCATAGGCAATGCACATAACCGAACCGCGCGCTTCGGTCACCTGCCTCGCGGCGACGGCGCGAGACAAACCGGCGGCGCGCGATTAAGCTTGCGCGGCAAGAAACAACGAAAACGCGCCTCCCCGGCTGATGGAGGCGAAGGGGGCCGCCCGCATGACGCCGGCTTTTATTGCGCGCAACGAGATCAGGTTGGCGATCATCGCCGCCTTCGCCCTGTTTACCGGGCTGGCGGGGCTGACCGCCTTGCCGCCGCTCGACCGCGACGAGGCTCGCTTCGCGCAAGCCACCGCGCAAATGCTGGAGACCGGCGACTTCATCACCATCCGTTTTCAGGACCGAGAGCGCAACAAGAAACCGGCCGGCATTCACTGGCTGCAGGCCGCGAGCGTCTCAGCCTTTTCCGATGTCGCAGCGCGCGAGATCTGGGCCTATCGCATCCCGTCTCTGGTTGGCGGCGTGCTCGCGGCGATCTTCACTTATCTGGCCGCTTTGCGCCTTTACGATGCGCGCACCGGCCTCATCGCCGGTTTTCTCATCGCCGCAGCGCCTGTGGTCGCCGCCGAAAGCACCATCGCCAAAACCGATGGCGTCTTGCTTGCGCTTGTCTGCCTCGCGCAGCTTGCGTTCGCGCATGTCTATGGCGCGATGGAGGAAGGCAAGCCCGCGCAACGACGCTGGCCGGCGATATTCTGGCTGGCGCATGGCGGCGCGGCGCTCGTTAAAGGCCCTATCGCGCCGCTGGTCTCGCTCCTCACCGGCGCCGGGCTTGCCGCGTGGTCCCGAAGCTTGCGCTGGCTTCCCCCTTTGCGCCCCCTGACGGGCGTTTTACTCTTTGTGCTGATGACAACTCCCTGGCTGATCGCCATCGGCATGGCGACCGAAGGCCGGTTTTTCACCGACGCCATCGGCGGCGATATGCTAGGCAAGGTCGGCGGCGCGCAGGAAGGCCATTCCGGCCCGCCGGGCTATCATGCCTTGCTCTTGTGGCTTTTATTCTGGCCGGCGGCGGCATTGATCGCGCCGGGGCTGGCGCTTGCCTGGCGCGAGCGCCACACGTGGCAGGCGCGGTTCCTTCTGTCCTGGGCGATCCCTGCATGGGTCGTCTTTGAGCTCACCGCCACCAAACTTCCGCATTACACCATGCCGCTCTACCCGGCGCTAGCGATTATGGCGGCGCGCGCCGCCGACCATACCGGCGCATTCATGACGCTGCGCCGCGCCAGCGCCGTTATTTTCATCCTTATCGGCCTTGTGGCGGCCGGGCTTGTGGCGTGGCTTCCCATCGAGCTTAGCGCCGCACCGTTACAGCCCGCCTGTTTCACGCTTGCCGGCCTCATCGCCCTCGCGTCGGCGCTGATCGGCATGTTGTTCTGGCGCGGGCGCGCCGCACAAGGAAGCATCGCCGCCGCCGGGCTCGCCTCGTTATTCGCCTGGGTGGTAATGACCGGCGTCTTGCCCAGCCTGTCGCAACTGGCTGTGTCGCCGCGCATTTCCACGGCGCTCGAATTAGCCGCCCGCCATCCCATTCATGACGGCGCAGCGCCCGTCGTCCTGACCGGCTATAACGAGCCGTCAGCCGTGTTTCTGCTGGGCACGCAAACCGCGCTGACTTCTGCAACCGATGCGGCGCAGCGTCTGCGATCGGGCGCAGCAGGAACGGCGATCATCGAAGAGCGCTATGGCGACGCATTTCACGCCGCGCTTCAAGACACGCCGGTGCGCGCGCTTGCCGCCATTGACGGTCTCAATTACTCAAACGGCGATAAGGTGTCGCTGACGCTTTACGTGCTCGCGGCGAATGAAAAAGCAGCCCTGAAGACGACGGATGCAGACACGCACTGACCTCGACCCGTTCAACCCGCCGCGCTGGCGCTCTTTCTGGGCGGTCGCCGGCGCGCTGACAATATTGCGGATTATCGTCCTGCTCGCTTCCCTGTCGGAACTGGGACCGGATGAGGCGCAATATTGGTTCTGGTCGCGCAATCTCGATTTTGGCTATTTCTCAAAGCCGCCGATGATCGCCTGGGCGATCGGCCTGGCGACCAGCCTTTTCGGCCATGAGGAATGGGCCGTGCGGCTGTCTGCGCCGCTGTTTCATTTCGGCGCCGCCAGTTTTTTATATCTCGCCGCAAGCAATCTCTTCGACAAGCGCATCGCTTTTTGGACCGGTCTCGGCTGGCTGACCATTCCCGGCGTTATCCTGTCGTCTTTCATCATCGCCACGGACGCGCCGCTTTTGTTTTTCTGGTCCGGCGGACTTTACGTCTTGTCGCGGATTATCACCGCGGCGCGGCCCGCACCGGCGAATTTCGCTTGGCTCGGCGCCGCGATCGGGCTCGGCCTGATGTCGAAATACGCCATGATGTATTTCATCGCCGCTCTTGGCGTCTCGATGCTGCTGCGCCCGATGCGGGAAAAGCTCGTCAGCTGGCCGCTCGCCATGACTGCTATCATCGCCCTGGCCCTGTTCGCCCCCAATATCATCTGGAATCTGCAACATGATTTTCAGACCCTGTCGCACACCGCCGCCAACGCCCATTGGAACGGGAGCCTGTTCAAGCCATTGCGGCTTGCGGAATTTCTCGGCGGACAGTTCCTGGTGTTCGGGGTCATCCTGTTTGCAACGCTCATATTTATCTGCACACGCCCGAAACACCTTGCGTTCAACGGAAAATATTCATGGCTGTTTGTCTTCGCGCTGACGCCGTTGATCATCGTCGCGACGCAATCATTCATCTCACGCGCGCACGCCAACTGGGCGGCGTCAGCCTATCCGGCGGCGATTTTGCTGACCACGGCCTTTTTGTTTCATATCAACCGCGCCTGGCTTGCAAAGCTCAACATCGGCATCCATGCGGCGGCGCTTGCAGCATTTTCGGCCGGCGTCGTTCATTTTTCATTTGCGGATGTGCTCGGGCTTTCCGGCGCTGTCAAAGACCTGCGCGGCTGGCAGGACCAGACCGCCGCCATCGTCGCCCGCAGCAACGGTTATGACGCCATTCTCGTGGATGACCGCTATCTGATTTCAGAAATGCTCTACCACCAGAAAGACGCCGCCATTGAAATCGTCGCACTCGACCCCAATGCCGGGATCGACAATCATTTCGAAGCCTTTCTCGCCTTCGACCCGAAGCGCCACAAGCGAACCCTTTTCGTCACCACGCGCGACGACGACGCCCATGTGAATTATCGTTTTCGCTCGATCAAGAAACTCGGCGCGGTCGAGGTGGCGCTTGGCGGCGAGGCCCGGCGCTACACGCTATTCGAAATCAGCGGGTATTTCGGTCCGGGGGCGGAATAGCCCTAGCGCTGGGATTGCCGGCGCGACATCGCGCGCGCCCGCTTGACGCCGCGCCCGCCGCGCCGCGCGCTGAACCCGGCAAGCCGTAACGCCTTGGCTGCGCCGCGCTTCACGAAAAGCGCGCCGAAGGCGGCCCAGAGCGCGCCGTCGACCAGCCACAGAAAGGGCTTCGGATAGACGCCCTCGAAATGCGTGTGGAAATATCGGATGACGCCAGCGGTTTTGCGCGCTTCGATCTTCACCGGATTGGCGCGGCTTGAACTCTTGTAATGCAGCACGCTGACATGCGGATTGAACCAGACCGCGCCGCCGGCCTTTGCAAACCGCAGGCAAAAATCAACATCTTCGACATGCAAAAAGTAGCGCGCATCCATGCCGCCGATCGCTTCATAATCCGCCTTCGGAAGGAACATGACCGCACCGGAAAGGGTCGGCGTTTCTTTCAGCGCATCAGGGCATTCCTCATTGTGCATATTAAAACGCTGAAAATAAGGATGCCGGGGCGCAAGCTTGTAGGCCCGCGTCACCTCTATGAAAGCGCGCCAGGGAGTGAGGACATTGCGGCGCGAGCCCTGTTGCTCCGCGCCATCGGGGCCGACCAGCTTTGCGCCCATCAACCATGGCCGCGCAAGGCCCGCCGCATCCGCAAGCAGTCGCGCGGCGCCGCCCTCAGGCAGGATGGCGTCGGGGTTGAAAATCAGGAGATGCGCGCCGCGCGCCGCAGCCGCGCCCAGATTGCAAGCGGCGGCGAAACCGATATTGCCGTGGCCGGAAAGCGTTTTCACCGGCGCGCCATCGCCTTCGACCGCGGCGGCGACGTCCCCGGGCGGATTACCGTTATCAACCAGAATGATTTCCGCGATCTCCGGCTGCGCGCACAAGGAGGCGATCGAACGGGCCAGCAGCGGGCCGGTAAAATAGCTGACGACAATCGCGGATATGGACGCCGCGCCAAGGCGGTCTATTTCGTCAGGTTGCAAAACAGATTGCACGCCGCGCGCCTCGTTCCTTTGCATCACCGTTTTTCTAGCCCATGCGCCAGCGCGATGCCGCTCGCCGCCAACGCCATGGCGGCGAGGCGCCAGACCTGCCACAGGCTGCCTTCCACCGTAATCGAAACAAGGACCGCCGCAAACGCCCCGACGCTCGCCGCGCCGACGGCTTTTGACAGCTTGACGCGCAATAGCATCTTCATGCCGAAATAGATGAATAGCGCCAGCGCTGCGACGCCGGGCAGCCCAAGCTCCAGCCAGACCTGGATGAAGACATTATGCGGATGCACGGGCACCGTCGACAAGGCAACCGGCGCGCCGGGCACATCGATCAGCGGCGCCGTTTCGGTCCAGACCCGCGCATAGTCTGCGCCGAACCCGAAAGGCAGGCCTGACAGCGCCTCCAGGCCGGCGGTTTTCCAAATGGCCAGCCGGTGCAGCGATGACGCCGCCGCCGCTAATTGGCCGTCCGTCAGCTGGTCGCGCGCATATTCATAAATCGCCTCGACAGGCGCGAGCGCCGCTGCAAACGGGAACAGCAGCAGCAGCGCAATCGCGCCCCAGCCGCTTAACCGCAGCATCACCCGTTGATGGTCGATGGAAATGATCGCGACGGCGAGCCCCAATCCAAGCGCGACGGCATTCGCACTGACATCGTTTGTGGCGGCGGCGACGACGCCGAGCGCCAAAACGCCGAGCGCGGCGCCGCGCGACCAGATGCGCACGGCGATCGCCGCGGCCGGAAACAACGCCGGCGCCAGCGCCGTGACGCCGCGGCCAAGCGCGATAATATCCCGAGAACCGCCCGGCGAAACGTCCTTGGGCGGAAGAATATCGCGCATCAAGCCGCCGGTGACCCCTTCAAAAGCCAAAATGATCATGCCGCCAGCCACCGCCAGCGCAAAAGCGCGGCCAAGCCGCCAAGCCCATTGGCGCGAAAGATTGAGCGAGAACCAGACAATGC
This sequence comes from uncultured Parvularculaceae bacterium, assembly GCA_947259375.1. GTDB lineage: Bacteria > Pseudomonadota > Alphaproteobacteria > Caulobacterales > Parvularculaceae > Hyphococcus. Next base: position 17,553 of record CAMYLZ010000020.1, read on the forward strand.
TGCCGCCCACCAGCGCCGGCGCCAATATCCGCGCAAATATACCGTAATCGTGCTTTGGCGACCAAACGCCGGAAAGAAAAATCCAAAAGCTGAACGCCAGCATCGCCGCGAAGCCGGCAAAAACCGCGTCCTTGAACCCCGGATGGTCGAACAGCTTTCCAAACGCCGCTTGCCAGAAATCGCCGCGCAGGAACGCCGGCAGGCTTGCCAGCAACAGCCAGGGCGCAAGGCCGCGATGGCCGAAAACCGCGGTCAACGGCAGTAAAAAGAACAGGCTGTAGAACCACCAGCGGCTCGCCTGATCACGCCTGTCTCGCCAGCTTGGTTGCATCTATTCCTGCTATGCGCGTTTCAGATCCGGCGCCAGCGCTTCTTGCGCCAACGCCGCAGCGGCATCGTCAAGCGACATCGTTTCCTGGTCCTTGGAGCCGAGCCGCCGCAGCGAGACCCGACGCTCTTCCGCTTCGCGCGCGCCGACCACTGCAATGACCGGCACTTTCGCATGCGAGTGCTCGCGCACCTTGTAGTTGATTTTTTCCGCCCGGATGTCGAGCTCGACGCGCAGGCCCGCCGCCTCCAGCGCCGCCGCCGCTTCGCGCGCATAATCATCCGCCGCCGACGTAATGGTCGTCACCACCGCTTGCACCGGCGCCAGCCATAAGGGCAACCGGCCGGCATAATGCTCGATCAGCAATCCAATGAACCGCTCGAACGTGCCGAAGACCGCGCGATGCAGCATCACCGGGCGCTGACGCGCGCCGGTCTCGTCCACATAGGCCGCATCAAGACGTTCCGGCAGCACGTAATCGAGCTGGAAGGTGCCGGCCTGCCAGGTGCGGCCGATGGCGTCGGTCAGATGGAACTCAAGCTTCGGCCCGTAAAAGGCGCCTTCGCCTTCGGCGATCTTGAAATCGAGCCCGGCGGCGGTGAGCGCGTCCGCGAGGGCTTTTTCGGCCCGATCCCAGGTCGCATCATCGCCAGCGCGCATTTCCGGCCGCGTCGCCAGCTTATAGGCGATATCGGTCATGCCCATATCTTCATAGACGCGGGCGAAAAGATCGAGGAAACGCTTCGTTTCTTCCGTAATCTGATCTTCCCGGCAGAAAATATGCGCATCGTCCTGCGTCATCTGGCGCACGCGCATGAGGCCATGCAAAGCGCCATGGGCCTCATTGCGGTGACAACAGCCAAACTCGGCCATGCGGATCGGCAGGTCGCGATAGGATTTGATGCCCTGTTTGAAAATCTGCACATGCGCCGGGCAATTCATCGGCTTCAGCGCCATCAAATCCGCCTCGCCCGTCAGCACCGGCCCTTCTTCTTCCGTTGACGGAATTTCATCCGGCACCACGAACATGTTTTCGCGGAACTTGCCCCAATGGCCCGACATTTCCCACAATTTGGCGTCGAGAAGCTGTGGCGTTTTCACTTCGCGATAGCCGTCAGCGTCGAGCCGGCGGCGAATATACGCCTCAAGCTGGCGCCAGACGAGATAGCCTTTCGGATGCCAGAACACCGAGCCTTGCGCTTCTTGCTGGAAGTGGAACAGATCCATTTCGCGGCCGAGCCGGCGATGATCGCGCTTTTCCGCTTCTTCAAGCCTGGTCAGATAGGCTTTGAGATCTTTCTCGCTGGCCCAGGCGGTTCCGTAAATGCGTTGCAGAACGGCGTTGCGATGATCGCCGCGCCAATAGGCGCCGGCGACTTTCATCAGCTTGAACGCCTTGCCGATATGGCGCGTCGACGGCAGGTGCGGACCGCGGCACAGGTCATGCCAGTCGCCGTGATAATAGACCTTGATTTGTTCCGTGTCGGGCAGGTCGGAAATGATCTCGGCCTTGTAGCGCTCGCCGATCTCCTTGAAATGCGCGATCGCCTCGTCACGGTCCCAGACTTCCTTGCGGGTCGGGCGGCCTTGGTCGACGATTTCGTTCATCCGCTTTTCGATGGCCGCAAGATCGTCGCTCGAAAACGGCTCGTCCCGGGCGAAGTCATAGAAAAACCCGTCCTCGATATTCGGCCCTATGGTGACTTGCGTGCCGGGGAACAGCTCTTGCACCGCCTGGGCCATCAAATGCGCCGTGTCGTGACGGATGATGTCGAGCGCATCTTCATGCTCGCGGGTGACGATTTCGATGCCGGCGTCCTGCTCGATCCGGTCGAACAGATCGCGCAGCTCGCCGTCGACTTTCACCGCCAGCGCTTTTTTGGCCAGCGACTTTGAAATATTCTCGGCGATCTCGGTTCCCGTCACAGGCCCGTCAAACTGGCGAACGGATCCGTCGGGAAGGGTAATGGCGACCATGTGTCTAGCTCGGTTTTTCTGCGGACGCGAAATAGCCCCGTCCCTTCCCAAAGTGCGGCCCATCCGTCAAGCTTGGGCCGCCGGGCAATATCGGCGACAAGCTAAACATGGCATGATGCGTCTGCTGTTTTGGAGAGGAAATAATGGCGCATATGCTGAAACGGACCCTGATCAAACCGCTGCTCGCCATGCTGCTGGCCATACCGGCGCCCGCCTCGGCGCGCGAGCCGGCGGCGCTTGCCGACCTCGCTTTTCTTGAAGGCGCGTGGCGCAGCGGCGACGGGGATTTTGTGTTTGAAGAAATCTGGTCCGGCGCCGAGGGCGGCGTGATGACCGCAATGGCGCGGGGCGTTTCCGGCGGCAACCTTCAGGTGCTGGAATATATCGTCGTCGCGGAGGAGCCGGACGGCGTCGTCATGCGCTTCAAGCATTACAACGACGATTTCACCACTTGGGAAGCGGATGCGCCGATCAGCCTGTCATTGGAAGCGGTCGCCGAAAACGACGTGACCTTCATCGCCGGTCCCGCTTCGCAGGAAGTCAAGTCGATCCGTTACTGGATGCCGGAGGCCGGGACGCTGCAAGCCGATATCGTGCTGTTGGAAAATGGCGAGGAAGGCGGCTTTTCGCTGACCTTCGCGCGCATGAGCGAGTAAGCGGACGGCGCCGTCCGCTCAATCACCCGCGCCCCGGCCGCCACGTTCGGTCCACGCCCAATCGCCCAGTTTCCAGAATTTCCAGCCCGCCTCTGGCGCATCCCCCGACGCGTCTTCCGGCGCCGGGTCATAGCCGTGAGAGCCGAAGGGGTGGCAGCGCAAAAGCCGCGAGACGGTTAGCCAGAAGGCGCGCGCGAAGCGGTGGCGCGCAAAGGCGTCCGCCGCATATTGCGAGCAGGACGGCGTATGGCGGCAGCGCGCGCCAAAATAATAGAGCACCGGCGAAAGACTGCGCCGATATAGCCAAATGAGACCGATGGCGAGTTTTCCCGGCGCGCCGGAAGCAGGTTTCGACATAACAACGCAAACGCCGTCGCCGGCGCCTGTTCCTTTCCGCTTCGTTCTATCACATAGGAGCCACAACCCACTGGAAAAGGCGCCCTCGCCCATCGAAAGCTTGCATTCCTGTGCAGCCGCGCTAGGCAAGCCGCTTCGACCCTCATCGCTCACCCTCTTCGTCAAGGCTGCAAACGACCACCATGTCCCGGATCAAGGCCCTTTTCGACCGATTGACGGCGCAAAACCGCGCCGCTTTCATCCCCTATATCATGGGCGGCGATCCCGATTATGCGACGTCGCTGAAACTGTTGAAGGCGCTGCCGGGCGCGGGCGCGGACCTGATCGAGCTTGGCGTGCCTTTCACCGACCCCATGGCCGATGGCCCGGCGATCGAGGCGGCGGGGCTGAAGGCGCTCAAAGGCGGCCAGACGCTCGCCAAAACCCTTGAGATGGTTCGCTCGTTTCGTAGCGAAGACGATGCGACGCCGATCATTCTGATGGGCTATTACAACCCGTTTTTCTCCTATGGCCCGGAAAAATTCGTCGCCGATGCGCGCGCGGCCGGCGTGGACGGGTTGATCATCGTTGACCTGCCCGCCGAGGAAGACGCCGAACTGTGCCTGCCGGCGCGCGCGCAAGGCATCGACTTCATCCGCCTGACGACGCCGACGACCGACGATGCGCGGCTGCCCGTCGTCATCAAGAACACTTCCGGTTTTGTCTATTATGTCTCGGTCGCCGGCGTTACCGGCAAGGCCAGCGGCGAAGCGCAATCGGTGGAAACCGCGCTCGCCCGCATCAAGGCGGCGTCGGGACTGCCGGTCGCTGTTGGTTTCGGGGTCAAAACGGCTGAAAAAGCGCAAGAATTCGCCAAATTCGCCGATGCGGTGGTGGTTGGTTCGGCGCTTGTCGACCGGCTTGCGAAAACTTATGGAGAGCCCGGGCTTGAAGGCGAGACGGCCGCAGCCGATAATGCCGTTAACGCGGTTTTGAGGCTGGCGTCGGATATATCGGGGGCGATCCATACCGCGCGCGACTCGAGGGCGCGATAGGGTTCATCTCGCGATCAACGCGAATAATGTGAGTGGGACATGAGTTGGCTGTCGAACATTCCTCCGGGCATCAAGAAGATCTTCAACCGCAAGGACGACGATTCTGACGCTTTGTGGACGAAATGCCCCGGCTGCGGGGAAATGATCTTTCAACGCGACCTCGACGCCGCCCACCAGGTGTGCCCGTCATGCGACCACCATCTGGCGATCACCCCGGCCGAGCGTCTCGCGCTGGTTTTTGACGACGGCGTGTATGAAACCATTGAAACGCCCGACCCGGTCGCCGATCCGCTCAAATTTCGCGACGAAAAACGCTACACCGACCGGCTCAAGGAGAACCGCCGCAAGACCGGCCAGCAAGACGCCATGCAGGCCGCATACGGAATGATCGACGGCGTCGGCGTGGTCGCGGCGATCCAGAACTTCAAATTCATGGGCGGGTCCATGGGCATGGCCCTTGGCGAAGCAATGATCAAGGCCGCGGAAGAAGCGCTCGCCCGCAAGGCGCCGCTCGTCGTTTTCGCCGCATCCGGCGGCGCGCGCATGCAGGAAGGCATTCTTTCGCTAATGCAAATGCCGCGCACGACCATCGCGGTGCAAATGGTGAAGGAAGCAGGGCTTCCTTACATTGTCGTGCTCACCAACCCGACAACCGGCGGCGTTACCGCATCCTACGCCATGCTCGGCGATGTCAATCTAGCGGAGCCGGGCGCGCTTATTTGTTTCGCCGGCCCACGCGTCATCGAGCAGACGATCCGCGAGAAACTTCCCGAAGGTTTCCAGCGCGCCGAATTTCTCGAGGAAAAGGGCATGGTGGACATGGTCGTGCCGCGCGGCGAGATGAAAGCCACCCTGTCTCGGCTGATCCGCGTGCTGGTCAAGGAGCGCCGTCACGCCGCGCCGAGCGTCGGCATTGCGGCGAAAAAAGACCTTCCGGCCAACGCCGTTAGGCTTGAGCAGCCGAAAAAACCGGCGCTGGAAAGCGCGACAAAACTCGACAAGGCAGCCGAGTAATCCGCGCCGCCGCGCGCCCTGACAGGAACGCTTCATCCCGTGAGCGATATTCAATCGGTTCTCGCGCGCATCGCCGACCGCCGGCCGACGATCATCGACCTGTCGCTTAATCGCATTCGCGCGGCGCTCGCCGCGCTTGGCGACCCGCAACGCAAACTGCCGCCGGTATTTCATGTGGCCGGCACCAACGGCAAGGGGTCGACGGTCGCGTTTTTACGGGCGATCCTTGAAGCTGCCGGCAACTCCGTACACGTCTATACCTCGCCGCATCTCGTCCGCTTCAATGAGCGCATTGTCGTCGGCGGTCAGGAGATCGAGGACGCGGCGCTGATCGACGCGCTTGAGCGCACCGACGCGGCCATAGGCGATGCGATGCTCACCTATTTCGAGACGACGACTTGCGCAGCGCTGCTCGCCTTTTCACAAACGCCTGCCGATTACGCCATCATCGAAGTCGGACTTGGCGGGCGGCTTGACGCAACCAATGTCTTTGATGAGATCGCTGCGGCGATCGTCACGCCGGTCGACCTCGACCATCAGCAATTTCTCGGCGACCGGCTAGAAGGCGTCGCGGCCGAAAAAGCCGGCATCTTCAAGCGCGGCGCGCCGGCGGTCATCGCCCGGCAATCGCCGGCGGCGATGTCGGCGTTGCAAGAATGCGCGCGCAAGACCGGCGCCCGCCTATTCGCTTTCGGTGAGCATTGGAGCGTCTATGGCGAACATGGCCGGCTGATCTATCAGGATGAAACGGGTTTGTGCGATCTCGACCCGCCGCGCCTTGCGGGCGCCCACCAGATCGACAATGCCGGAACAGCGATCGCCGCGCTTCGCGCCGCCGGCCTCACAATCGACGATGCGGATATTTCAAAAGGGCTTGGCGCAGCACGTTGGCCGGCGCGCCTGCAACGGCTGACAGCGGGTCCGCTGGTCGACGTGGCGCGAACGGCGCTCGGCGCGGAACCCGAAATCTGGCTCGATGGCGGCCACAACCCGCATGCTGGACGCGCGGTAGCGCAGGCGATGGCCGACCTTGAAGCGCGTCACGCCAAACCGCTAGCGATGATCGCCGGCATGCAGGCAAACAAGGACGCAACCGGCTATTTCGCGCCATTCAACGGGCTGGTGCGCAACGTTTACGCCGTGGCGGCGCAACATGACGGGGTGATGAACGCCGCAAATGTCGCGAACGCCGCGCGCGCCGCTGGCCTCGCCGCTGAATCCTTTCCATCGGTTACGGCGGCGATTTCCGCGGCCTGTGCAAATACAAACGAGCCGCCGAGATTGCTCATCAGCGGCTCGCTATATCTGGCCGGCGAAATTCTTTGCGAGAACGCTTAAGCCGCCGAGTCCTTGAGCACTTCATCGACCCAGGCGGTCAACTGGCTTTTCGGCGCAGCGCCGACGCGGGTCGCCACATGCTCGCCGCCATTGAAGATCATCAAGGTCGGAATACCGCGCACGCCATAACGGCCGGGCGTTTCCGGATTCTCGTCAATATTCACCTTGGCGATGGTGACTTTGCCTTCATATTCTTTGGCGATTTCTTCCAGCGCCGGCGCGATCTGCCGGCACGGCCCGCACCACTCGGCCCAGAAATCAATAAGGACGGTGTCGCCGGAATTGAGAACATCCGCCGGAAAGCTGGCGTCCGTCACGTTTTTGATGGTCATATCCAATTACTCCTGATCTCGCCGATGGCGCGAAAACATGAAAATAGAGCGAACCGGCGCGGTTTCAACCCGCCAGCCCGGCGCACACGGCGGCGTGATCGAGCATATCCTCAGGAAGAACCATCAACCGGGCGTCATATGTCCACAACAGCGCACAGGCGACCTTCACCTCCGGATAGATTTCCTGAAGCAATGCCCGATAAGCCGCCATCTGCGCCACATAGGCCCGATCAACGTCGCGCACATCCTTTGGCGGCGGTCGGTTCGTCTTGTAATCGACCACCAGGATTTCCGTCTCCGAAATCGCCAACCGATCTATCTGTCCACTGATTTTTATCGGGCCGGACGCGCCGGTGAGCGTTCCCGCAATCGGCGCTTCCGCCATTGAGCCGGGAGCGAAGACCGGTGCAAAGGCCGGATCATCCATGACCGCGAGCGCCTCCGCGCGCCAGCGCGCCCGCTCCTCCGGTGCGATATCGCTCGCCAGCCGCGCCAGCAAGCGATCGGCCGCCGCGGACCGCTCCGCCGGAGCAACCTCCGGCAGCAATTCCAGCAGGCGATGCAACACCCGTCCGCGAAAATATTTGTCGCCCCCGCGCAATGGGGAATAAGCCGCGCCCCCGCCTTCGCCCCGCCATTCGTCGTCTTCCTCGCCGACAAGACGCGACGGCGCGAGGCGCGCCGGCGCGCTTTCCGGCGCCGGCAAGGTGAAAAGCCAGGGCGGCGCCGAGATCGCCGCGGCGGCGGCGACTTGCTCGTCCCCCTCGACCGGCGCCGTCTGTATATTGACGAGACGCCGGACAGGCCCGGCGCCCTCCCAGAAGGCCGCATCACCGGTTATCGCCGCTCCATCAAGGCGCAAGAATGCATCTTCAGCGAGCGCATGCCATGTCTTCTCGTTGACCGGTTTTTTATGCGGATCGCTTTTGCGCCCGCTCTCAACGCCGCAAATATAAAGCCGGTCGCGCGCCCGTGTCGCCGCCACATAAAACAGGCGTCGATATTCTTCATATTGTTTGCGGACGAGGCGCGCTCTTGCTTTTTCCGTCACCGGAACATCTTGCGCCTTGGCGCCGGCCAGCAGCGGCGCCGCTTTCGGCAGGTCTTCATGCGCCTCATCGAGCGCGATCAAAGGGCCGATATTCCGCAAATTCGCTTCGCGGTGCGCATCAAGCAGAAACACAATCTCCGCTTCCAGCCCCTTGGCGCCATGCGCGGTCATCACCCGCACGCAATCATGATCGCGCTCCATTTCGCGCTTGATGTCGGTCGCCGTCTTGTCGAACCAGTCGACAAAATCCCGCAAACTGCGCGGTTGCGCATTTTCAAAATCAATCGCCTGACGCAACAGCTCGTCCATGGCGTCGCTCGACGCCTTGCCAAGGCGTTCATAAAAACGGCGGCGACCGGACAGCGCGCCCGCATCAAGCAGATGATTGAAAAACGCAAACGGCCCTTCGCGCGCGGCAATTGCGCGGGCAGCGGCGATCTCGTCAGCGGCCGCGCGCCAATTGGCGCGCTCATCGGCGCGGCGTCGCAACGACGCCCACAGGCTTTCCCGGTCGCCGCGTTCATGCGCCAGCGGAAACAGATCCGCATCGTCGTCAAAACCGAAAAGCGGGCTTTTAAGAATTTCGGCAAGCGACAAATCATCCGACGGACAAAGCACGAAACGCGCAAAAGAAATCAGGTCTTCCACCGCCGGGTCTTCATCGAGCTTCAACCGGTCCGGCCCGGCCACCGGGACGCCCGCCGCCGACAATCGCGATATGATCTCGGTAAAGGGCGCCCCGCGACTTTGAACGAGAACAAGAATGTCGCTCGGCCGCACCCTGCGGCCTTTGGATTCGATAAATTCCCCTTTGTCCAGCCAGCCGCGAATGGTTGCGGCGACGCGATCGCACAGAACGCGGACCGGATGGTTGCTCACAGCAGCATCGACCGGCGCATCCCAAGGATTGACGCCAAGCTTTTCCGGATAAGGCGTTAACGGCCACAGCTCGACATGACCCGCCTCGCCCTCGCGCTTGACGCCATGCGCCGGCACGACATCGCCCAGCCCCTCAGCCGCTTCCGCGTCGGCGAAAACAGCATCCACAAATTGTAGAACCGGCGCGGTCGTGCGGAAAGAAAGGCTGAGCGGCACGCTGTCATATTCGGTAACGCGCGCCAGCCGCTCGCCAAGATCCTGCTCTTTCTGTTTGAAGAGGTCGACATCGGCGCCCTGGAATGAATAAATCGATTGCTTCAAATCGCCGACAGCGAAAAAACTGCGGAGCGTGTCGCGGGCGCCGGCGCCGCTGAAGAAATCTTCGAACAGGCTTTCAATCACCGCCCATTGATCGGGACTTGTATCCTGCGCTTCATCAAGAAGGATATGCTCAACGCCATAATCCAGCTTATACATGATCCAGGCGCTCTGTGTGCGGCGGAAAAGCGCCCGTGCCCGCAAAATGAGATCGTCGAAATCAAGCGCCGCGCGGGCCGCTTTCGCCGCATCATAACGCGCGCGCAATGCGTTTCGCAGCCGCCACAAGGCCGCGGTGTCCTTGAATATTTTCAGCGCCTTGATCCGCTCGATCACCGCCGCGAACTGCGCCAGCAGATTTTCAAGATATGGCTTGACCCATGGATCATGCTTGTCAGTGGCTTTGGTGGCGATTTTTTTGTAGGGCGTCGCGCCGTCAGCCTTCAGGAAAAAATCCGACAGCGCACACCATCTCTCGTTGTTACTTGCAGCTTTGAAATACGGTGAGAGGCGATTAGCAGCCTTTATCGGATCAGAGCCTTCCGCCGCAAGGCCGTCATGCGCGCGCTTCAATGCGTCGCTGTCCAGCGCGCTCACAAATTGATCTTTGAGCGCATCTTCCTCCGCTTCCGGACCAATGCAAAGAACCCGCGCCAATGCGGCCTCGGCCGTTTCCACGTCCGGCGCGGCTTGGAACGCAGCACCATTTGAAGCCGCCTCGATCAATAATTTGCGCAACTGGTCTTCGCTATGCTCGGCGGCCAGCCTTTCAAAGGCCGCGGCAAGCGCCGGGTCCGCGTCCGCATGGCGCGCGAGCCCATCGAGCCCCGCATGCATCATCGCAGCCGCTTCGCCATCTTCGAGCACGCTAAAGCCCGGCGGCGCCCCGGCCTCGAGCGGAAAGCGCCGCAGCACGCTCTCACAAAATGAGTGAATGGTCTGGATTTTAAGCCCGCCCGGCGTTTCCAGCGCGCGCGCGAACAGCCGCCGCGCCTTGGCGAGCGCCGCCGCATCGCGCGGCCTCTCCTCGCCTTCAATTTCGCTGAGCGCGGCGGTCAGCTCTCTATCGCTGGCGAGCGCCCAGCCGCCGAGCACCGAGAACAGGCGGTCGGCCATTTCCGCCGCCGCGGCTTTTGTGAATGTGATGCATAGTATTTTTTCAGGGCTGACATCGTCCAGCAATAACCGCGCGACGCGATTGGTCAGCACCCGCGTCTTGCCGGAGCCGGCATTCGCCATGACGAATGCGGAACGCGCCGGCGCCGCCGCGCGCCGCTGGTTCGCAACCGTTTGCTGGAACGGCGTCATTCCTCCCCCCCTTGCGCCAGGCGCTCGCGCCGCCGCGCCAGATGATCGAAATCACCGAAGCGGTTGGCATATTGGGGCCGCGGTTGCGACACGAAAGACGTAGACAGATTATTGTAATGCGTCAGGATGGAAACAAGCCCTTCGCGCGTCTCGCCCATAAGTTCCGTCGCCTCGGCCCCGGCGAGCGATTGGGCCTTGTCCGCGCCTATCACCCGCAAGAATTCAAAACCATGCACGGCGGCGACGCCGAGTTCTTCGAACCCGCCAGCCTCAACGATCAAGCCGGTCAGCGCCAGTTGCGGGCTGAACATCGCCTTTTGCTGATCGAGACTGGGCGGATCGCCGGATTTGTAATCAATGATATAGGCCCCGCCATCGGAAAGCTGATCGATGCGATCGGCTTGGGCGCTAAGCGTAAACTCAGCGCCGTCTATCGCAAACGACCACCGGCCCTTGCCCTCAAGAACCGCCGGCGCGCCCGCTGCCCGGCGCTCCGCATCCCATATCGCGATGCGGGCGAAAGCGTCTTCCGCCCGGCCCCGCCAGAAACGCATATGCGCGGCGTCAAGGCCGAATGCGTCGGCCCGTTCTTCAAACAAGGCGCGTAATCGAGATTGCGCGTCGCCCGGCGCTGTCCCGGCGCCACGCGCATAGGCTTCGAGAATATCGTGGAAAAGATTGCCGAGATAGCGCGGTCCGAATTCATCGCCGAGCGGGTCGAGCCGGTCGAGCCGCAGGACCTTGCGCGCATAGATCGCATATGGATCGCGCAATAGCGTTTCGATTTGCGTCACCGAATAGCGCCGCGGGCGCGCCGCAAGCGGCGGCGTCGGCGCAGGCGCGGCGGCCGGGCG
>CAMYLZ010000021.1 GCA_947259375.1 uncultured Parvularculaceae bacterium
CGACGGCGCGGCGGCCTTCGCCGGCGGGGCCGGCCGCCATGGCGGCGAACGCCGGTAGCGCCGCCCGTTTTCCACAGGACTTTGCGCGCGGCGCGGAACCGGGCTAGACCGGCGCCTCGCTTTCCATCTTTTCTCGAGTTTGTAGGCCCCATGGCAAAACGCGCCGCCAAAAACAAAGACGCAGATCTGTTCGAAGACTACACCGCCAAGGACATCGAGGTCCTTGAAGGCCTTGAGCCCGTTCGCAAACGGCCGGGCATGTATATTGGCGGCACCGATGAAAAGGCCCTGCACCATCTCTTCGCCGAGGTGCTCGACAACGCCATGGACGAAGCGGTCGCCGGTCACGCGACCCGCATCGAGGTCGAGCTGCACGAAGACGGCTATTTGCAGGTTACCGATAATGGCCGCGGCATCCCCATCGACCCGCATCCGAAATTCAAGAACAAATCCGCCCTCGAAGTGATCCTCACCACGCTGCATTCCGGCGGCAAATTCGAGGGCAAGGCTTATGTCACATCCGGCGGCCTGCATGGCGTCGGCGTGTCGGTGGTGAACGCCCTTTCCGACGACCTCATTGTCGAGGTCTGTCGCGGGCGCACCATGTATCGCCAGTCCTATGCAGAAGGAAAACCGCGCACCAAGCTTGAGAAAGTCGGCCCGGCGCCGAACAAGCGCGGCACCTCGGTGATGTTCCACCCGGATGCGAAAATTTTCGGCGCCAAAGCCGCGTTCAAGCCCAAGCGCCTGTTCAAGATGGCGCGTTCGAAAGCCTATCTGTTCGGCGGCGTTGAAATCCGCTGGAAATGCACGCCCGCCCTCATCAAGGATGAAACGCCAGCCGAGGCCGTCTTTCATTTCGAACGGGGGCTGACCGATTATTTGCAAACCCTCGCCGGCGAAAAACCGACCGTCACCGAAGAGATTTTCTCCGGCAAGATCGAGCGCAAGGATGAAGGCGGCCACGGCAATCTCGAATGGGCGGTAATCTGGGGCGCGGCCGGGTTCGGCGATGCGGATGGTTTCGTTCACTCCTATTGCAACACCGTGCCGACGCCTGAAGGCGGCACCCATGAAGCGGGCTTGCGCGCGGCGCTGACCAAGGGCCTTAAGGCCTATGCCGATATCGCCGGGGTCAAGCGCGCCGCCGCCATCACCGCCGAGGACGTGCTCGGCACCGCCGGCGCGCTTCTTTCGGTATTCGTGCGCAATCCGGAATTCCAGGGGCAAACCAAAGACAAGCTGGCGACGGCGGAAGCGCAGAAAATCGTCGAGAACGCGGTGCGCCCGGCCTTCGACCATTGGCTCGCCTCCAACCCGAAACAGGCCAATACGCTGGTGGAATGGGTCGCCGACCGCGCCGATGAGCGCCAGCGCCGGCGCAAGGAAAAAGAAGTCTCCCGCCAGCAAGCGACGCGCAAGCTGCGGCTGCCGGGCAAGCTCGCCGACTGCTCCCAAAAAGACCGTACGGGCACGGAGATTTTCCTCGTCGAGGGCGATTCGGCCGGCGGCTCCGCCAAACAGGCGCGCAACCGCGCCCGCCAGGCGATCCTGCCCTTGCGCGGCAAGATCCTCAATGTGGCGAGCGCCGGGCGCGACAAGATCCTCGCCAATCAGGAAATCGCCGACATCACCCAGGCGCTCGGCGCGGGGCTCGGCTCGAAATTCGAGCTCGACAAGCTGCGCTATGAAAAAGTCATCATCATGACGGACGCCGATGTGGACGGCGCGCATATCGCCGCGCTGCTCATCACATTCTTCCATCAGGAAATGCCGGAGCTTATTCGCGCCGGCCGGCTGTACCTCGCCCAGCCGCCGCTCTTCCGCCTCACCGCCGGCGGCAAATCCGTCTACGCCATGTCGGATGCGGAACGCGAAAAGCTTTTGAAGTCGGAATTCAAAGCCGGGCAAAAGGTAGAAGTCGGCCGCTTCAAGGGCCTTGGCGAGATGATGCCGGCGCAGCTTAAAGAGACCACTATGAACCCGGAAACCCGCTCGCTGGCGCGCGTCGTCATCGCCGAGGACCGGGAGGAGACGAGCGCCGATCTCGTCACAAGGCTGATGGGCAAAAAGCCCGAAGCGCGCTTCCAGTTCATTCAGGAAAACGCGGCCTTTGTGCGGGACGCGCTGGATATTTAACCCCGCCGCCCCATATTGGCGGGGATGAACGGACCTATCATTATCCTTGCTGCGGCGGCGCTCGCCGCTTTCGGCGCCCGCTGGGTTCTGAAGCGCCGGCGCCGGGCGAAACTGCTTGCCGCGCCGCTCGCCAACGCGCATCGCCGGATACTCTCGGCGCGCATGCCGCTTTACCGGAAACTTCCCGCCGATTTGCGCGCGCGTCTCGACGGGTTGATCAACCGCTTTCTCGACGAAGTGACGTTTCACGGCCTCGAAGGCGTGGAGATGAGCGACGACATTCGCGTCACCATCGCCGCGCAAGCCTCGATGCTGATCGTCAACAAACCCAACCGCTGGTTCAACGCGCTGCGCACCATCCATGTCTATCCGGCGGCGTTCAAAAGCCGGCTCACTAAAATCAACGGGCATGTCCATTCCGAGCGCGACGAGACCCGCTCCGGCGAAAGCTGGGCGAAAGGCCCTGTCATCCTCGCCTGGGACCACGCCGCCTATGGGGCCTTCATCCCCCATGACGGGCGCAATGTGGTGATGCATGAATTCGCGCATCAGCTTGATGAACAAACCGGCGTCACCGACGGCTCCCCCCTGCTCGATGCGGACCATAGCGCATCGCAATGGGCGCGCGTCTTTCGGGACGCTTATGAACGCTTGCGCCGCGATGCCGCGCGCCGCCAACCGCATGTGCTGGACGCTTATGGCGCGACCAATCCGGCCGAGTTCTTTGCGGTTGCGACCGAGGTTTTCTTCGAACAACCGCATGCGCTGCGCGCTCAAGAAGCGGCGCTTTATGGCGAGCTCGCGCAATATTACCGGCTCGACCCGGCGGCGTGGGGCTGACGGGCGTCTGTCTCCCATCGCGTTCCCGCAAACCGTCCGCATCATCCCGGCCTGTTGCGCGATGACGCAAGGTGAAGGGGCGCGAAAACCGTATTTGCCGTTTTCCGTTTTCATACGGAAGACAGCATAAAGGCGCCCCGGACCCCCGTGGATAACTATCCACCAAAGGCGGGATTCATGAAGATTTTCATCAGATAAGTTGTATTTTTCACGTCCGCACTCGACTTATGCGTGTGCGGATTTTGCGGGACTGAACGACCTCGCTTCCGCCACCCCGAACGCGCCGCCTGTCAACGCGCAACGACTCGCCACGGCTTGACCGTGGGGAATCGCAAGCGGGTTGAACGCACCTTAAGCCTCACCGGACCCTCGCGTCGTTCGCAAGGGTAAACTTTGCGACTGGAACCCGGCAATATGCCGGCAACCATCAAATATGCAGCGCGTGGCCGAGGGTTCTGAGCGCCGCTTCCTGGAAGCTTTCGCCGAGCGTCGGGTGGGCGTGGATTGTGCCGGCGATATCCTCCAGCGTCGCGCCCATTTCGATGGCGAGGCCAAACGCGGTTGAAAGCTCGGACACGCCCCGGCCCGCGGCCTGAACGCCAAGCACAAGGTGGTTATCCGCGCGCGCAACGATGCGGATGAAACCGTCTTCGGCCTCCATCGACATCGCCCGGCCATTCGCCGAGAATGGGAAAACTTGCGTTTTTACATCGTAGCCGGATGATCTGGCTTCTTCCGGCGCGAGACCAACCGAGACAACTTCCGGATCGGTAAAGCACACGGCGGGGATCGCCCGCTTATCCCAATTGCGGTTTTGACCGGCGATGATCTCCGCAACCATCTCGCCCTGCGCCATGGCGCGGTGCGCCAGCATCGGCTCGCCGGTGACGTCGCCGATGGCGTAAACGCCGCGCATCGAGGTCTCGCATTTGTCGTCGATCTTGATGAAGCGCCCATCCATATCGAGGACGAGATTTTCGCGGCCCCAGCCTTCGGTTTTCGGCGCGCGGCCGACGGTGACGAGGATCTTGTCCGCCTTGATGGTCTCGGCCTTGCCGTCCGCCGTTTCAATTTCGAGGTCTTTGTCGCTCGCGCCCTTGGCCCTGGCGCCGAGGCGCACATCAACGCCGAGGCTTTTGAGTTTTTTCTCGACAGGCCGCGTCAGCTCATTGTCGTAAAGCGGCAGGATTTTATCGAGCGCTTCGACGACGGTGACTTTCGAGCCCATTTTCGCGAAAGCGATGCCAAGCTCGAGGCCGATATAACCGGCGCCGATGACGGCGAGTTTTTTCGGCGGCGCGGGCAAATCAAGCGCCTCGGTCGATGAAATGACATTGCCGCCAAATGGCAGGAAGGGCAGCTCCACCGGCGCCGAGCCCGTGGCGATGATGATGTTTTCCGCGCGGATGCGGCAGTCTTCATCGCCGCCTTTGACATCCACGGTCTTGCCGTCGACGAATGTCGCCCAGCCAGTAATGGCGCGCACCTTGTTTTTCTTCAAGAGCCCGCTGACCCCGCCGGTGAGGCGTTTGACGATGCCGTCCTTCCAGGCGACGGTTTTTGAAAAATCGATTTCAGGCTTGCCCGCCTTGACGCCGATGGCGCTATCGCCGGCGAAATGCATCGCCTTTTCGAATTCATCCGCAGCGTGAATAATCGCCTTTGACGGAATGCAACCGACATTAAGGCATGTGCCGCCATAATAGGCGCCCTCGACAATGACGCAGTCGAGCCCCAATTGCCCGGCGCGGATCGCCGCAATGTATCCGCCCGGCCCGGCGCCGATCACCAGCACTTTGCATGAAATGTCTTGCATCTGTCTCACCATACTCGCTTTCGGCGCCCTGCCTCTCCTTCGAGGGAGCTAGAAACCGGAGCGCCTAAGCCTCAATAAAAATCATCGCCGGGTTTTCGAGCAGCGTCTTAATGCGCTGGACGAACACCGCCGCATCCCAGCCGTCGATGACGCGATGGTCGAAACTCGACGACAGGTTCATGATTTTGCGCGGCAGAAACTCCGAACCGTTCCAGCGCGGCAGGGTCTGCATCTTGTTGACGCCGACAATCGCCACTTCCGGATGGTTGATCACCGGCGTCGTGACGATTCCGCCAAGGGCGCCGAGCGAGGTGATGGTGATGGTCGAGCCGGAAAGTTCATCGCGCGAGCACTTGCCGTCGCGGGCGGCCCCCGACAGGCGGCCGACTTCCTCTGCGCAGTCCCAGATGTCGCGCGCTTCGGCGTGGCGGACCACCGGCACCATGAGGCCGTTCGGGGTCTGCGCCGCGACGCCGATATGCACGCCCCCATGCTGATGGACGACGCCTGCCTCATCATCATAGATGGCGTTAAGGTGCGGCTGTTCTGAAATCGCCTTAACCATGGCGCGCATCAGGAAAGGCAGGATGGTGAGTTTCGGCCGACCCTCAGCACGCGTCTCGTTGAGCTGCTTGCGCAAATCCTCCAGCGCGGTCATGTCGACTTCGTCGACATAAGTGATCGGAACGATCCGCGCATTCGCCGCTTCCATTTGCTGAGCGATCTTGCGGCGCAGCCCTATGACCGGAACCTCCGTCACGGCTGTATTGCGCGCAAGCCCGCGCCCGCGCGCGAGCGAGTCCTCGCCGTCCGAGGCGATGAACGCGTCGAGGTCTTCATGGCTGATGCGGCCCGCCGGCCCGGTTCCCGGCACGCGGCGCAAATCAACGCCAGCATCGGCCGCGCGCTTTCGCACCGCCGGCGAAGCCAGTGGCTTTTCCCCTTCGTCGCGTGGCACGGCGGCGAGCGGCAGCGCGCCGTTTGTTTTGCGGTCATTTGTTTTGGGCTTGTCTGCCTGTACCGCCGGTTTCGGAGCAGGCTTTTCTTCCGCAGGCGTTGCTTTTGTTTCTTTCGGCGCCGGCGATTTGGCTGCTTCAGGCGCTTCGTCCTTCGCCGTCTCAGGCGCCTCGCCCGGCTTCACATTGCCGGGCCCGTCCACTTCCAGCCGGATCAGCGGCGAGCCGACGGAAAGAATCTCGCCGACCTTGCCGCCCTGCCAGATCACCTTGCCTTCGACCGGCGAAGGGATCTCCACCGTCGCCTTGTCGGTCATCACCGCGGCGAGCACCTGATCCTCGCGGACATTGGCGCCGATGTCGATCATCCATTCGACCAGCTCGGCTTCCGCCACGCCCTCGCCCACATCGGGAAGCTTGATGACATGCTCGCCCATTACGCCGCCTCCATCACTTTTTTCAGCGCCGCGCCGACGCGTTTCGGACCGGGGAAGTAATCCCATTCATGCGCATGCGGATATGGCGTGTCATAACCGGTGACGCGAATGATCGGCGCCTCCAGGTGATAGAAACACGCCTCCGACACCACCGCCATCAGCTCCGCCCCGAAACCGCAGGTTTTGGTCGCCTCATGCACAATGACGCAGCGGCCTGTCTTCTTGACGGAGGCTTCGATGGTTTCAAGGTCGAGCGGCAAGATCGTCCGCAAGTCAATGATCTCCGCATCCACGCCGGCCTCTTCCGCCGCCGCCTGCGCCACATAAACCATGGTGCCATAGACCAGCACAGTGACGTCCGCGCCTTCGCGGCGCACCGCCGCGCGCCCGAGCGGCACGGTGTAATAATCGTCCGGCGCTTCGCCAAGCTCATGCTTTGACCAAGGCGTTACCGGCCGGTCGTGATGACCGTCAAACGGGCCGTTATAAAGCCGCTTCGGCTCAAGGAACATCACCGGATCGTCATCTTCGATGGCGGCGAGAAGCAGGCCCTTCGCGTCATAGGGGTTCGACGGGATTACCGTCTTGATGCCGGAAACATGTGCAAACAGTGCTTCCGGGCTTTGGGAGTGCGTCTGCCCGCCGAAAATTCCGCCGCCGGTCGGCATGCGCACCACCATCGGGGTCGTGAAATCGCCATTGGAGCGATAACGGATCCGCGCAGCCTCTTGCGTGATCTGGTCGTAGCCCGGATACATATAGTCCGCAAACTGAATTTCTACACAAGGGCGCAACCCAAAGGCGGCCATGCCGACAGCGGCGCCGACAATGCCGCTTTCGCTGATCGGCGCGTCAAAGCAGCGATGCCGGCCGTATTTTTCCTGCAAGCCTTGCGTGCAGCGGAACACGCCGCCGAAAAACCCGACATCCTCGCCAAAGACGACGACATCGTCGTCGCGTTCCATGGCGTTATCCATGGCGGAACGGATCGCCTGAATCATTGTCATGCGCGTCATGGTCTAAAGCCCCGATTCCTGACGCTGACGGCGAAGGTGCAGCGGCATTTCCTTATAGACATCATCGAACATGGTCGCCGGCGAAGAATGCGGCCCGTCATGCAACGTGCCGTTCTTTTCAGCCTGCTTTTGGGCCTCGGCGACCTGCATCTCCAGCATTTCCTGCATCTGGTGATGCTGCGCATCCGACCACACGCCGCGCTTGATGAGGTACCCTTTGAGCCTGTCGATCGGGTCGCCCAGCGGCCAGCAGGTTGCTTCTTCCTTGGCGCGATAGGCGGATGGATCGTCGGAGGTGGAATGTCCGCCCATGCGATAGGTGACATGCTCGATCAGCGTCGGCCCGTGGCCCGCACGGGCGCGTTCCGCCGCCCATTTGGCGACCGCGTAAACGGCGAGATAGTCATTGCCGTCAACGCGCAAGGACGGAATGCCGAAGCCGAGCCCGCGTGAGGCGAAGGTCGCCGCCTTACCGCGCGCGATGCCTTGAAATGTCGAAATCGCCCATTGGTTGTTGACGATGTTGAGCACCACCGGCGCGCGATAGGTGGACGCAAAAACCAGTGCGGAATGGAAATCGTTTTCCGCGGTAGAGCCTTCGCCGATCCATGCGGTCGCGATTTTGTCATCGCCCTTGATCGCCGAGGCCATGGCCCAGCCGACGCCCTGAATGAATTGCGTCGCGAGATTGCCGGAGATCGTGAAAAATCCATGCTCCTTCGACGAATACATGATCGGCAATTGCCGACCCTGCAACGGATCGGCGGCGTTGGAATAGATCTGGTTCATCATGTCGACCATGGGATAGTCGGACGACAATAAAAGCCCTTGCTGGCGATAGGTCGGGAAATTCATATCGCCGGGCCGAAGCGCTTTCGAAAAGGCGCAAGCAATCGCCTCCTCGCCCAGCGCCTGCATGTAAAAGCTGGTCTTGCCCTGGCGCTGCGCCATCAACATGCGCGCATCAAAGGCGCGCACGCGCATCATGTCCTCAAGGCCAGCTTTGACCTCTTCATCGCTCAACAGATCCGCCCACGGACCGACCGCTTCCCCTTCGCGGTTCATGACCCGGATGATCGTGTAAGCGAGGTCGCGAATATCGCCGGCCTCGACATCGACCGGCGGCCTGCGCGCAGCGCCGGCCTTGGGAATTGCAACATCAGAAAAATTGGGCGTGTCGCCGGGCCTGAATTCCGGCTCCGGCACGTAGAGGGATAGCGGCTTTGAGTCGCTCATCAATGTCTCCGGTTTCCTCCCGCCCGCCGAAGCCGCCGAACGAGTCTTATCGCCTTGTAATCTGGCTTCTTTTGCGAGGGTTTACCGCGACGCCCTGCGCCTTCGCAATGGCTTTAGACGAGAGTTGCAAAAAAGAGCGATGATCTGCCCTGAATAAGGCTGCTACGCGGAGTTCTGTCATTTTTCTTTGGCTTGTTAGCAGAAAATTTAACGGCGTTTTGGCGTCAATAGCCGCTGCGGCCAACGCTTGCAGCTTTTTCGGCGTTACCAGCCGCCCCCGCCGCCGCCACCGCCGCCGCCGCCGGAAAACCCGCCGCCGCCTGAACCGGACGAAGAAGCGCTTTGCGGCATCGCCGCCGCCACGCCGCTCGCCATGGCGGCGACCAGCGTTCGGTTAAGACCATGGAGCGACGTTTGATGGCCGCCGCGCATATGCGCCCAGCGGGGCTGATAGGTTTGCGCCTCTTGCGGCATCAACCGTTCAAAATGACGCGTCCAGGGCTCTTCGACGCCAAGCGCCACCGCACATATGGCAGGAACCGTTCATAGCGCTTGACGCTCATCGGCGGAGGACCGTCGTCGCCCGGCGTCGCGGCATTGAGTTGCAGCTTTTCCGCCTTGTCGAGATAGAGTCGGAACCCTTCAATCTCTGTGCGGATTTTCTGGCCGCGATCAGTAGGCGCAGGCAGAAAATAGGAAAAGACGCCGGAAAGCAGCACCAACCCCGCCGTCATCGCCGTATGCCACATGCTCCAGCCGACCGAGAGAACCGCCGCCGCGATCACCGCCAGCACGGAAAGGACGACGCCAAAAACAAGGAAGCCCGCGTTCCATTTGAAAAACGGATTGCCGAAGCCTTTCGTCACTTCTCCCTGGAATTTTTGATAGGCGCTTGTGACGGCTGAATCATAACCCTCGCCAAGCGTGAAACTCTCCCGGCCGTTGAAGGCGCCGTTGATCAGTGTTTCTTCTTCGGCAAGCACCTCGCCTTCCGGTGCGCGCAAATGAGTAAGCTTCGTCTTCTTTTTGTCCTCGGCGTCGATGCGGATTGCATCCCTCACCGCGTAATTGAGGATAGTGGCGATCAGCGCCTTGTGGCCGGCAAAGCGCCGGTGAAATATGTGATGGATGGCGGCCGGGGAAAATCCTTGCGGCGGCTCGTATCGGGGAAACACCGGCCCTTTCAGCGGATCGCGGCCGACGCGGTCATAAGCGATCAGGTAGAACCCGAACAAAGCGGCAAGCGCGCCGCCCAGCACCAGCGCGGATGCGTTGATCGTCCACCATTCTGCGCGGCGGTCCGCCGCCGAGGGCGGATCGATCGCGCCTTTCTCAATACCGACAGAGACGGTCAGCCCTTCGCGGCGGCCAAGCGGCGAGGTCGTCTCGAAAATCTGCGCGCTGTTCTCGGCGGAACGGCGATAGGCGCCGGCGCTGGAGCCGCGTTGACCGGTATAGGCGGCGGCCTGCATCACCTTTGCACCATCAGGAAAGACTACGGCCGCGCGCGCCTTTTCAATCGGAAAGCTCCAGTAATTGCCGGTCGCATTCCAGTAGATTTCGTCATAGCCGTCAAAATAACGAACCTGATTTTTCACCTCATATTCGATCACATAGACATGGCGGCCGTTTTCAAGAAACACATCCGCATCACCGATCTTGATGCGGAACGCATTGCCTTCGCGCTCGACGACGTAAGGCTCCTTTCGCCCGTCGCGCTCGATACGCGTGACGTCATATCCGTAAGGGAGCTTCTTGGCGCCTTTGAGATAATATCCCGGCAAGTCGCGAAATATGCCGCGGCGGATCTGGCTTCCCTCCGATGTCACGTCGATGATTTCGGTGACGATGATGTCGCCATCTCGTTGCACGTCAATGACGACGTCAAAGTCATTGATCTGTTCGCTAGCGGTAGCGCCAAGCGGTGCGAGCAGCACACAAAGCGCCGCCAGGACGATACGGAAAAACCGGCCCATCAATGCGCCTCCATGGCGACGGAGGGGACGGCGCGATCCGCGCGATCGATCTCGAAATAGGCGCGGGCCGAAAACCCGAAGGCGCCGGCGGCGAGATTGACCGGAAAGCTTTCGACAAGCGTATTCAGCTCACGCACCGCACCATTATAAAACCGCCGCGCCATTTCAATCCTGTCTTCGGTCTCGGAGAGCGCCTTTTGCAGATCGAGAAAATTCCCGCTCGCCTTGAGTTCCGGGTAGTCCTCCGCAACGGCGATCATCCTCGCCACCGGGCGCGTCAGTGCGGTTTCCGCCGCGCCGCGCGCTTGCGGGTCATCGCCTGCAGAAAGCGCCGCATTGCGCCTGGCGACAACCTCTTCAAACAAGGCGCGCTCATGCCGGGCGTAGGCTTTCACGCTTGCAACAAGTTGCGGGATGAGATCGGACCGGCGTTTTAACTGCACGTCGATATCCGCCCAGCCATTGTCCACAAGCTGGCGGCGCTTGACGAGCAAATTGTAAATGACAATTACGCCTGCGGCCGCAAGCGTAATCAAGCCGGCAAAAATAACAACAGCGTTCATCCGCCCCCCTCTTTTTTTTAATATATAGGAATGGCCGAGCGGTCGTTTAAGCCCTTGACACAGACTTAACCGGCGACAAGCTTCGCCCATTCTTCTTCGCTCAGGACCGCCACCCCGAGCTCTTCAGCCTTTTTCAGCTTCGAGCCTGCGCCGGGCCCAGCGACGAGATAGTCGGTTTTTGACGAAACCGAGCCCGACACCTTGGCGCCGAGGCTTTGCGCGCGCGCCTTTGCTTCGTCGCGGGTCATGGTTTCGAGCGTGCCGGTGAAGACCACCGTTTTTCCGGCAACGACGCTTGTCGCCGCAATGGTTTCAACCGGTTTCGGCCGAACTTCGCGCAGCAGCCTGTCCACCGCTTCGCGATTATGCGCCTCGTCGAAAAAGTCGATGACGCCGCGCGCGACCAGCGCCCCGACGCCGTCAATAGACAGCATGTCCTGATAGGCCTCGCTTTGCGCATCGCGCGCTTTCACGGCGGCGTCGTAAAAGCCTTCAAACCCGCTATAATGGCTTGCGAACAGCCGCGCATTGGTTTCGCCCACATGGCGCACGCCCAGCGCATTGATGAAGCGCGGGCTTTCGATGGCGCGCTTTTCGTCAATCGAATCGAAAAGGTTCTGTACGGACTTCCGATTGGTTGGCGGTTTTTCAGCGCCCTTCTTGTCACGCCTTCGCGCGCCCGTTTCGTCAATGTCATATCTGTAAAGATCAATCTCGCCGGCGTCCTGGCGCTGGCGGAGCGTGAAGATATCCGCCGGCTCCTTGACGATGCCCTGCTCGAAAAACGCAACGATCTGTTTCTCTCCAAGCCCTTCAATGTCGAAAGCCTGGCGCGAGACGAAATGCTTCAATCGTTCGACAATCTGCGCCGGACAGACCAGCCCGCCAGTGCAGCGCCGGTCGACATCGGCCTTGCCGGTGGTCGGATTGACCTCGTTCACTGCATGCGATCCGCAGACCGGGCAGGTTTCAGGAAATTTGAATTTGCGCGCGCCCTGTTTGCGTTTCTCCGCGACAACTTCGACGACCTGCGGAATGACATCGCCGGCGCGCTGGATCACCACCGTGTCGCCGACGCGAATATCCTTGCGCTCAATCTCATCGGCATTGTGCAGCGTCGCATTGGAAACGACGACGCCGCCCACCGTCACCGGCGTCAGCCGCGCCACCGGCGTCAACTTGCCCGTACGGCCCACCTGGATTTCGATGTCCTCAAGCACCGTTGTTGCTTTTTCGGCCGGGAATTTATGCGCAATCGCCCAGCGCGGATGACGCGAGACGAAGCCGAGCCGCTCTTGCAGGTCGAGCCGGTCGACTTTGTAGACAACGCCGTCAATGTCATAGCCAAGGCTCGCGCGCGCCGCCTCAATTTCACGGTAATGCGCCAGCAAGTCGCCGACATTCGCGCACCGCTTCGTGAGCGGATTAATTTTAAAGCCAAGCGCCTCCAGGCGCAGCATCGCCCCTGACTGGGTTTCGGCCAAAGGCGCGCTCGCCTCGCCCCAGGCATAGGCGAAAAAGTGCAAGGGCCGCGCGGCGGTGATCGCTGCATCAAGCTGCCGCAAGGAACCGGCGGCGGCGTTGCGCGGATTGGCGAAGGGCTCCGGCGCCTTGCCCGCTTCGATGGCTTCGCGCTCAAGCCGGCCATTCAGCGCCGCGAACTCCTCATGGGACATGTAGATCTCGCCCCGCACCTCAAGCACGTCCGGCGCGCCCTTCAGCACTTGCGGAATGTCGGCGACGGTCAGCGCATTGCCGGTGACATTCTCGCCGGTCTGGCCGTCGCCGCGGGTCGCGGCGGCTTTCAGCACGCCCTGCTCATAGCGCAAGTTCAAGGACAACCCGTCAATCTTCGGCTCGGCGGTAAAGGCCAACGCATCACCTTCCCCGAGACCGAGAAACCGCCGCACCCGCTTGTCAAATTCGAACACATCGTCGTCGCTGAATGCATTGTCGAGCGACAACATCGCGATCGCATGTCTGGTTTTTTCGAACTTCGCCGATGGCGCGGCGCCCACCTTGTCGGACGGCGAGTCCTTGCGCTTCAGCTTGGGAAACCGCTTTTCAATGAGCAGGTTGCGCCGGCGCAGCGCATCATATTCCGCATCGGAAATTTCCGGACGGTCATTATTGTAATAGGCCTCGTCAGCGCGGATGATCGCCGCCGCCAGTCGCGCAAGTTCAGCCTCCGCCTCCTCTGGCGTCAATTTGGCGACCGGGCGGTTTGCATATTCGACGGTGTTTTTTGTCATGGCGCGGGTCTACTTCGCCCTACCCGCTCTTTACCAGTTTTTTTTGAGCGGGTTTTTTCGGGGCGGCTTTTTTCCGCGCCGGTCTTGCCGCCGCATCATCCTGAGCCGCGCCAAGAAGGCGGCGGGCCGCCGCGCGCGCCTCCTCCGTAATCTCCGCCCCTGACAGCATACGCGCGATTTCTTCTTCGCGGTCTTCGCGCGTCAGCGGCGTAACTTTGGTCAGCGTCGATGATTTCGATTGATTTTTCTCAATGCGCCAATGGGCGCACGCGCGCGCGGCGACTTGCGGGCTATGCGTCACCACCAGCACCTGCGCGCCGGCGGCGAGGCGCGCCAGCCGCTCGCCGACCGCATCGGCGACGGCGCCGCCGACGCCGGCGTCAACTTCGTCAAAGATGATGACCGTACGGTTTTCCTTCGCGGCGAGCGCGGCTTTCATGGCCAGCACGAAGCGCGACAGCTCACCCCCCGATGCAATGGTTTTCAACGGACCCGCCGGCGCGCCGGGATTGGTCGCCACCATGAATTCAACCGCATCAATGCCGTCCGATGTCGGGTGCGTCTCATCGGTGTCGATGCGCGTTTCAAACGCCGCCTTGCCGAGCTTCAATGGCGCAAGCTCTTGCGCGACGGCGCGGTCGAGTTTTTTCGCAGCTTCCGCGCGCTCTGTCGAAAGCGCACGCGCGGCTTTACCATAGGCCGCTTTCGCCTCGCCCATGGCTTTTTCGAGCGCGCCGAACGCCGCCTCGCCTTGTTCGAGGCCGTCAAGCGCGCCTTGCGCTTTTTCAAGGAAGGCGCGCAACCCGTCCGGCGTGACGCCATGCTTGCGCGCTTCGGCGCGCAGCGCGAACAGTCGCTCCTCAACGCGGTCGAGCTCATCCGGGTCCGCGCCATACCGGCTGATAGCGGCGTCAAGCGCAATACGCGCTTCGGCCGCCTCATTCAGCGCCGCATCCAGCCGGGCGGCCAGTTGCGCAAGCGGATTGTCATCGCCTTCCATGCGTTCGGCGGCGCGGTCTATCCGGCGCAGCGAGGCGGCGAGTTTCGTATCAAACCCGCCTTCGCTCATCGCCGCGGCGGCGGCGTTCAGATCATCAGCGATCTTGTCCGACGACATCAGCTCCGCACGCCGTTCCGCAAGCGCAGCCTCTTCATCCGCCTGCGGATCAAGCTTGCCGAGACGATCGACCACGTGGCGCAAATAATCCGCCTCGCGCATAGCGGCGTCGCGCTCCCGCTTTTTTTCTTCAAGCGCGTCTTCGGCGTCGCGCCAGTCGCGCCACAGCCCGGCAAGCGCCGCCGCTTTTTTCGTCAAACCGCCAAATTCGTCGAGCATATCGCGATGCGCGGATGCGGTAAGAAAGCCGCGCCCGTCATGCTGGCCGTGAATCTCGATCAGCGTTTCGCCGACTCGGCGCAACATGCCGATCGACACTGGTTGATCGTTAACGAAACCGCGTCCGCGCCCGTCGGCATTTTGCACGCGGCGCAAGATCACCTGGTCCTCGCCTGTGTCGAGACCATTTTCCTCCAGCACGCCCCAGACAGGGTGTTCGGCGCCCGGCTCGAAAATGACCGATACGACGCCCTGCTTCGCGCCCTGCCGCACGGCGCCGCGCTCGGCGCGCCCGCCCACGGCAAGGCCGAGCGCGTCAAGCAGGATCGACTTGCCCGCCCCGGTCTCGCCGGTCAGCGCGGTCATGCCGCTGCCCAGCGCGAGCCGCGCCTGATCAATCAGCACAAAATCCTGGATTTGAAGCGCCGTCAGCATCGGATCGTCACACGCCGTTCAGGCGGCGCGGATGCGGCCGCCATTCGTCACCAATGCATCTATCGCAGTTCGCGAAGCGGTTAAAGCGGTTCGCCGCCATCGCTATAGACCGGCGCGCCGCCCTGCGATGCGGCGTTCGCGCCCGCTCCGCCATCTGCTGCGGCGCTATCGTCGCCTTGCGGCGGCGCGATCGCGTCTTTCGGCGGCCGGCCCGAATCCTCTTCGTTGCGCTTGCGCGCGCCCTTGCCCTCGTCGCGCTTTGGCAAGCGCGAACCGCCCGCCACGATGTTGCGCCGTTCGAACAATCGGTATGTGTCCTGATACCACACGCTGCCCGGATAGTTATGGCCGAGAACCGCAGCGGCGGCGCGTGCTTCATCGACGATGCCAAGCTCCAGATAAGCCTCCACCAAGCGGTGCAACGCTTCGGGCACATGGCTGGTGGTCTGGTAATCGGTGATCACCGTCTTGAAGCGATTAATCGCCGCAATGTGCTTGTTCTGCCGCAGGTAAAAGCGCCCGACATACATCTCCTTGCCCGCAAGGTGGTCAAAGGTGAGGTCAAGCTTCAGCCGCGCGTCGCGCGCATATTCCGTATCCGGAAAACGGCGCAAAACATCATTAAGCGCGACAACGGCGTTATTGGTGTAATCCTGATCGCGCCCGACATCGCGAATGCGTTCATAAAAACACATCGCTTTCAGGTAATACGCGTATGAAACATCCTTATTGCCCGGATGCAGCGCGATGAATTGTTCAAGCGAGGCAACAGCCTCGTCATAATCATTACCCTGATAATAAGCGAAAGCCTTCATCAGCATGGAGCGGCGCGCCCAGGCCGAATAAGGGTGCTGGCGCTCAACCTCCTCAAAATAGGCGATCGCCTCCTCGAACCGGTTGCGCTCAAGCTCTCGCGTGGCGTTAGCGTAGAGCGTTTCAACGGGCCGCTCGACATAAGCGAATTTCTTCTTTTTGCCGGAAGAGCCGCAGGCCGCAACCGCCACGCAGGCGACAAGAACCAGCGCCGTTTTCGCTAGATACGCAGACCGGATTTTCACAAGCGTTGAGCCTTTCCGCCAATTCGAACCGCCGACATCCGGCGGGCCTTGAGGCTTGCATTTCTAGTTGCGCGCGTCCGGATCGTCAAACGCGCCGGGCTTAGGCCAGCGCGCCCATGACTTCCCGCTGTTCGGGGCCGCTCGCCGCGCCGGCCTCGCGCAGCAGCTCGCGCGCCGCACGCGTATTGATTTCATGTCCGGGCCGGATCGCCCGAATGCGCCCGTTCACCGGCGCGCCAAGCAGGTAAAGATCGCCGATAAGATCCAGCGCCTTGTGCAGCGCGAATTCCGCCTGATCGCGCAGCGGCCCGTCATTGAGAAGCCGGTCGCCATCGACGACAATGGAATTGGCGAGCGCGCCGCCGCGAATAAGCCCGGCCCCCCGCAACGCCTCCACCTCTTCAAGGCGGCAGAACGTCCGCGCCGAGGCCAGCTTGGCGATGTCATGGTCGTCATCGAGATCAAGCGTCAGCGATTGGCGCCCGATCATGCAATTTTCAAACGCGATTTCGATATCCAGCCGCCGCGGGCCCGGCTCGAACGCGATCAGCCGGTCGCCATCCGCCACCTGCATGGGCGCGAAAATCGTAAAGGGCTCGCGCCGCGCGCTCATCTGCGTACAACCCGCTTCGGCAATGGCGCTGACAAATTGCGCGGAACTGCCGTCGAGAATGGGGATTTCCGGCCCGCTAACTTCGATTTCGACATTATCGACACCGCATAGCGCCAGCGCCGCCATCAGATGCTCGACCGTGCCGATCCTGACGCCAAATTCATTGGCGAGGGTCGTGCCATGGTCGGCCGCAACGACATTTTCAGGAGAGGCAAGCACCAAAGCGTCGCCATCATTGACATCCATTCGCCGGAAGCGAATGCCGCTTTGATAATCGACAGGGCGCAAACGCAGGGCGCACTCCTCGCCCGTATGCAGCCCAATTCCCGACAGCCGGATTTCCCGGCAAAGCGTACGCTGACGCGCTGGCGTATTCATACCCGTCTCTTTTCCCCAACCCATACGCCAGAGCGCGCCTCGTCTCGCGCAAGAAGGCCACGCCGGCATTGAGGCGCAATCCTTTCGATAGGTCAACCGGAACCACTGCGGCGCGACAATCCGGCGTCGGCGCTCAAACATCATGGTCAATTCCCCTATTTCGCAATCCCCGCGTGTCTGACACGAAAAACCCGCGCCGGGCGTCTCGGCGCCGGCGCGGGTTCTCCTTGAAAATCAATCTCTTGCCTCTTTATCGGCAGGCATTTAACCGGTTTTTTTCTTACGCAGGAAAGACGGGATTTCAAGATCCGCATCTTCCTGCTCGCCAAACAGGTCGCCGCCCTGACCGCCGGGTCTCGGCTTGGCTTTTTCGGGCGCGCGCGGCGGCGCAATATCGCCGCGCTCTTCACCGCCGCCGAGCGCCTTGAACATATCGACGGCGGCCTCCAGCGAATGCTTGCCGAGCGCCTGGGCGTTGCGGAACGGGTTGCCGCCGTGGCGGTGCGCTTCATCGGCCGGACGCACCGCCGGCTGCCGCGCCGGGACCCGCGGCGCGGGCG
>CAMYLZ010000022.1 GCA_947259375.1 uncultured Parvularculaceae bacterium
GCCAAGTCTGCGGACCGAAGCGTGCTAACGGGCGCGCTCCGGTCACGCTCCAGTCGCGACATCGAACGGATAATTTGTTCCCGCTTCTGCTGAAGCGTTTTCAAATGTGCACTCAACACGGGATCAAAAGACGGAAAACCCCACCTTCCGGCGACGGCAAGTTGGGAGCGGGTCACCGGTTGACGGACTCACCTTTCAAGTGAAGGACCAAACGGAGCACGGGTCAAAAAGAGAAAAGAATCTAGATAAACTCAACGCACTATGCCGCAGGCAACTAAATCCTGGCGAATGTCCGCGAATTTGAAATGGTTTTGTATGGTGCCCAGGGGCGGAATCGAACCACCGACACGCGGATTTTCAATCCGCTGCTCTACCAACTGAGCTACCTGGGCCCGGCCAGACAGGAACAAACGAAACGCCCGCCCGGCGGAGCGCGGCTTATAGGCCAGAAAGGCCGCCCTTGTCCATGGTCGCAAGCGCGAAAATCTTGAAGACTTTGCACCTCGTCCCGGGCTCGATTATGGAGGGGAAAACCCAAGGCCCAATCAAAGGACAAACCCATGGCCGCCAGAGCCACGAAGAAAACAAAATCGACCGCCAAGCGCCCGTCCTCGCCCGCCGCGCTGGGCCAACAGGTTGACGCGGCGGCCTCACCCAACGAGGCGACGCTGGATATGGCGGCGAACCCGCATCCGGGCGAAGACTATCTCATCCGTTTTACAGCCCCTGAATTTACAAGCGTTTGCCCGGTGACCGGGCAACCGGACTTCGCCCATCTGGTTATCGACTACGCACCGGCGAAACTCATTGTGGAATCGAAATCGCTGAAGCTCTTCCTCTCCTCGTTTCGAAACTACGGCGCCTTTCACGAAGACTGCACGGTGATGATCGCCAAACGCATTATCAGCGCCATCAACCCGAAATGGCTGAGAATTGGCGGATACTGGTATCCGCGCGGCGGCATTCCTATCGATGTATTCTACCAGACCGGCGAGCCGCCAAAAGGACTTTGGTTGCCGGATCAAGGCGTCGCGCCATATCGCGGAAGGGGATAAAAAAACCATGTTCAGGACAATGCTCGCCGCCGCCGCTTTCATCGCTAGCACGACCACCGCGTTTGCCGACGCGCTCGACGGTAAAGCCTCGCCGTCCGAAATACTTGCCGCATCCGCGGCGGCGGACTGGCGAACCCTGTCCCCTGATGAACTTTTGATCATTGAGCTTGAACGCGGACGCGTCACCATTGCTCTTTCCCAAAGCCTTGCGCAAAACCACGTCGCGCAGATCAAGGCGCTCGCCCGCGAAGGCTTCTATGACGGGCTGTCTTTCTATCGGGTCATCGACGGATTTGTGGCGCAAGGCGGCGACGTATTCGAAAAGCGCGAGATCAAGACGGCAAGCGCCGCGCTCGCCGCCGAATTCGACCAAATGCTGTCCGATGACATTCCATTCGCCCCCATAAGCGATGCCGACGGCTATGCGAAGATGGTCGGCTTTGTGAACAGCCTTCCCGCCGGCACTGACCCGGAAAGCCGTGCGGTCTGGCACTTGCATTGCACGGGCGCCATCGCCATGGCGCGCGGCAATGAGAAAAATACGGGTAGCACGGAGTTTTACATTGCCTTGCAGCCGCAACGATATCTGGACCGCAACCTGACGGTTTTCGGCCGGGTTGTTGACGGTATGGAACATTTGCAAGCGCTCCGTCGCGTTCAGCCAGCGCAATCGGAAAATGACGACCTCGGCGAGACTATTCTCAGCATACGTGTCGCCGATGATCTTGATCCGTCGGACAGGCCGGTGCTCGAAATTCTACGCTCGGGAACCGACACATTCGCTGCTTATACAGAAGCACGCCGAAATCGTCCGGAAGCATTCTTTTATCACCGGCCGAACCACATTGATGTTTGCGCTTTGAACGTTCCTGTTCGCGACGCCAAAACGCAACTGCCATGACTGCGTCCACACCCAAAGAACGCAATGGCCCATGGCGCATCAATGCCAGGAGGAGCGTTTTCGAAAATCCGTGGATCAAGCTTGTTGACCATGATGTTACGCACCCCGACGGATCCCCCGGAGAATATGGCGTCGTTCAATTCAAGAACCGGGCCGTTGGCGTTTTGCCGCTCGACGCCAACGCTAGGGTTCCACTGGTTGGCCAGCATCGCTTTCCGCTAGATCGCTATAGCTGGGAGCTGCCGGAAGGCGGCGGGCCCATTGAAGAAGATCCGCTCGCGGCGGCAAAACGCGAACTTGCAGAAGAAACAGGCCTCACCGCATGCGCATGGGCGCCGCTCAGCGCATTCGACATATCCAATTCTGTTACGGATGAGCGCGCGATCTGCTACATTGCATGGGATCTGCGGGAAGGCTTCGCTACGCCTGAAGCATCCGAAGCATTAACGATAAAATGGATCTGCTATAAGGATTTGTTAGAAAAGGTAATGGCCGGCGAGATTACCGACAGCCTCACGATCGTGATGACCTTAACAGCCCACTTTAAGGCCTTGCGCGGAGAATTACCCCCTCCCATCTGTAAGGCGCTACTTGCCGCATCGGCCCGAACGTAGGAGAATGTCGCCCATGTCTAATACGCCGGCAAAAACATCAAATGTGGTTTCACTAACCGGCGACCAGACGTGGTCTCGGATGCGCATTGAGGCCGCAACCGCAGCGGCGTCGGAACCTGTCCTCGCCAGCTTTCTGCATGCGACAATTCTCAACCACGAAAGTTTCAAGGCCGCACTTTCATACCGCTTGGCGCAAAAACTTTCCGATGCAGATATGAACGCCATGCTATGGCGCGAGGTTTGTACGGACGCTTACGACAACGAACCACAGATCGTCGATGCAGGACTGCAAGACCTTCGCGCAGCATTCAACCGCGACCCGGCGTGCCATGACTACATGCAGCCGTTTCTTTATTACAAAGGCTATCAGGCGCTACAGGCCCAACGCACGGCGAACTGGCTTTGGCGACATGATCGCAAGCCGCTCGCACTCTATCTTCAAAGCCGGATGTCGGAACTTTTCGCCGTCGATATCCATCCGGCTACAAAAATCGGCAAAGGCGTCTTCATGGATCACGCCACGGGTATTGTGATCGGTGAAACCGCGGTCGTCGAGGACGACGTTTCGATCCTTCAAAACGTGACTCTCGGCGGCACCGGCAAGGATGAAGGCGATCGGCATCCGAAAATTCGCCGCGGCGCCCTGATCAGCGTCGGTGCGAAAGTGCTCGGCAATATTGAGGTTGGCGAAGGTGCGAAAGTCGCCGCAGGCAGCGTCGTCCTCAACCCGGTTAAACCGCATTGCACGGTGGCCGGCGTGCCCGCCAAGCCCGTGGGCGCCTGCAAGGAAACCAAGCCGTCTGAAACGATGGATCAGAGCTTTTACTACGATACCTACTCGATCTAGGCGGCCCTTCTCGGGCTCCCGTTTCACCCTCCTGCTATTTTCAAAACCGCCGGCATCATCGCCGGGACGGGCGGGATTTTGACCTCTCTCCCCGGGAAGGGTATGGGCAGCGCACAAATGACGACTTTCCCCCGTCGGGAACCAAGGAAGAAAATGCGCGTCGACCATTTTAATTTTGAATTGCCGCCAGAACGGATCGCGCTGAAGCCAGTCGCACCTCGCGATGCTGCACGGTTGCTCTATGTTTGCGGCGCGCATTTTCACGACCGCGCCGTCAGCGACCTCCCGTCGCTTCTGCGGCCCGGCGATTTGCTCGTCACGAATAACACCAAGGTAATCCCTGCGCAGCTTTTCGGATCGCGCGCGAGTCGGACCGGCGGCGAGGCCGTCGCCATTGAAGCGACGTTGCATAAAAGTCTGGGCGACGATCGCTGGCGCGCATTCATACGCCCTGCCAAACGCCTCAAGACCGGCGACGTCGTCGTGTTTGCAGGCGGACTTTCGGCTCGCATTCTTCGCCGCGAGGGCGCGGAGGCGGAGCTGTCATTCGAGACGGGCGGCAGGCCATTCCAGGAAGCGCTGGCAAGCGCCGGCGTAATGCCGTTGCCGCCCTATATTGCTCGCAAGCGCCCGGCCGATGAAAGCGACGTCCAGAACTATCAAACTGTTTTCGCGAACCAAAGCGGCTCCGTTGCGGCGCCGACTGCGGGACTGCACTTCACGCCGCGCTTACTGGAGGACCTGCGCGCGCGCGAGGTTGGGCATCTCTCAATCACGCTGCATGTGGGCGCCGGCACATTCTTACCCGTGACCGCCGAACACACGAGCGATCATAAGATGCATGCCGAATGGGGCCAGATCACCGAAGAACAAACGATACGTATCAATGAGGCGCGAAAGGCTGGCGGCCGCATTATCGCCGTCGGCACCACATCGCTAAGGCTTCTCGAAAGCGCAGCGGATGAAAGCGGCGCCATTCAACCATTCGCCGAGGAAACGGATATTTTCATTACGCCCGGCTATCGTTTCAAAGCCGTCGATATGTTGATGACGAATTTCCACCTGCCGCGCTCCACTTTGTTCATGTTGGTTTGCGCATTTGCCGGAACCGAGATCATGAAGTCTGCTTACGCTCACGCCATCGCTGAGGAGTACCGGTTTTACTCTTATGGCGACGCCAGCCTTTTGGAATTTAACAATGAATGATGCATTTTCATTTACACTCTCCGCAACCGATGGCGCGGCGCGCACCGGCGCCATTTCGACGCCCCGCGGCGACATCCGCACGCCCGCCTTCATGCCCGTGGGCACCGCTGGGACCGTCAAAGCCATGCTGCCCGAAAATGTTCGCGCCACTGGCGCCGATATCGTTCTCGGCAACACCTACCATTTAATGCTGCGCCCGACGGCCGAACGTGTCGGAGCGCTCGGCGGACTTCATCAATTCATGAATTGGCCGCGCCCCATTCTGACAGACTCCGGCGGATTTCAGGTGATGTCCCTGTCAAAGCTCCGCAAACTGACGGAAGATGGTGTTTCATTCCAGTCTCACATCGACGGATCCCGCCACATGCTGACGCCGGAACGCTCAATTGAGATCCAGTGCCTTCTGGGGTCCGACATCCAGATGCAGCTCGACGAATGTCCTGCGATCCCGATCACGCACGACGATGCGCGCGAATCAATGCTGTTGTCAGCGCGCTGGGCGGCCCGGTCAAAACGCGCATTTGAAGAAAAATCGAACGCCGGTCAGGCGTTGTTTGGTATTGTTCAGGGTGCGAATTACGAAGACTTGCGCCGCGAAAGTCTCGACCGGCTGATGGAAATCGGCTTTCCCGGCTACTCAATTGGCGGGCTCGCGGTCGGCGAAGGCCGTGAAGAAATGTTTCGAGTCCTTGAATTCACAACACCGCACATGCAACAAAACAAGCCGCGCTATCTCATGGGTGTCGGCAAGCCCGCGGACATTGTCGGCGCCGTGGCGCGCGGCGTTGATATGTTCGATTGCGTCGCCCCCACCCGTTCCGGTCGCCATGGTCAGGCCTGGACAAAATCCGGCTCGATAAACATCAAAAACGCGGCATTTGCCGACGACCCGGAACCGCTCGATGCACAAAGCGCCTGCCCGGCGAGCCGCGATTATTCCAAAGCGTATCTCCACCACCTGTTCAAAGCCGGCGAATATCTCGGCCCAATGCTGCTCACTTGGCATAATCTTCAGTATTATCAAGATCTTATGGCAGGCTTGCGAAATGCGGTTGCGGCTAGAAAGCTCGGCGCATTCATCGACCGGTTCATGGCGGAAACCGGCGAAACAATTGTTTGAATTTTCCGTAATTCGAGGCTCCAAATCGGTTGACCCGGGGGCGCCTCGCCCCTATGTTCCGCGCCTTCCAAGGCGGTCGCCGCTTCACGGGAACCGTGGGCGGCTTTTGTTTGCCGGGAAAATTGACGGCATAGAATGAGTGCAAATGCGCTCGCGCGTGGGCCCTTAGCTCAGTTGGTAGAGCAACTGACTTTTAATCAGTAGGTCGAAGGTTCGAATCCTTCAGGGCTCACCACTCCCCTTCCAATCATTTCCACCATGTCCGCCGCTCGTAGACCGACAAATTGGATTTCCGGCCCCCTCAGCGCACGACCAAGCTTGTACACGAAATGTCCCACAGCCTCACCTGTGGCAAAGGGCTTTTCTTCCTGTCCAGCGGCAATTTGCACTGTCCGCGCACGCATGGATATCGCGCCGGAAAAACGACCTTTCGCCCGCGCCTTGGTTTTTCTCCGGACAATCCGAACAACTATTTGACTTGCTTCCAAATTCCATCTAAATCGCCGCCTCTAATGCCCAGGTGGCGGAATTGGTAGACGCGCTGGCTTCAGGTGCCAGTGGCCTTACGGTCGTGGAAGTTCGAGTCTTCTCCTGGGCACCATCTTCACTGTTTGAACATATGAATGAGCGGGCGCCACCCTGTCTTTTGACAGGCCTGCCGCACTTGCGCTAACCAATGAATGATCGCCATAGGCTCAACGCGTTTCAGCGGAAGGCATTGCCGGTAAGGCGACCATTAGCGTCTGGCGGATCATGACCGACTATAAACGAGGCGACCCCATCGCAGTGCTCGGCATGTCGGGCGTTGGCAAAACGCGCATCGCAGCCATGATGCGCCACGAGGCCGATTGGTTCCACTACTCCGTCGATTACCGGATCGGCACGCGCTACATGGACGAGGCGATCGAGGACAATTTCAAGCGCGAGGCGGCGAAGGTTCCGCTGCTGCGCGAGCTTCTGCGGTCGGATTCAATCTACATCTCGTCAAACATCACCTTCGATAATCTCGATCCTTTATCCACCTATCTCGGCAAGCCAGGCGATCCGGCGAAGGGCGGCATTCCCTTTGATGAATATATCCGCCGCCAGCGCCAGCATCGCGAGGCGGAGATCCGCGCCCTCCTCGACACGCCGCGTTTTGTGGAAAAGGCCCGCGTGATTTACGGCTATGAGCATTTTATCTGCGATACAGGCGGGTCGATCTGCGAGGTTGCCAATCCGGAAGACGATAACGATCCCGTACTGAAAGTTTTGAGCGAGACCTGCCTCATTGTTTATATTGAAGGTGACGACAGCCATGCCGACGCGTTGAAGGCGCGCTTCAGCCAGGCGCCGAAGCCGATGTATTACAATGAAGATTTTCTGCGCGACGTGTGGGCGGATTATTTGAATGAAACAGGCCTGTCAGAAACGGAAGTTGATCCCGATGCCTTCATCCGCTGGGGCTTTGCACGCCTGATCGAGTGGCGCGCGCCCCGCAACAAGGCCATCGCTGACAAATGGGGCGTCACCATCCCGGCGTGTGAAATTGAAAAGGCCCAATCGCCGAAAGCGTTTCTAACGCTCGTGGACAGCGCTATAGGCGGTAGTTAAGCCTGCTTGCCGTGTTTCAGCCATGCGGCGCAGTCTTCGCCCAGTTCCGCCAGCGCTCGCGCTTCATAACGAGCGCTGTCATCTGCCGGAAGCATGTCGCGCCATCGCCCATTCGAGCCCTTGTTGATGAAAGTCTTGGCGCCACCGCTCCACGGCGAACCGCCAAGCGGCACAACCTTATCCGCGTGATTTTTCATATAATCGAAACTACAATGGTCGAGGATCGTCGGCCATGTCGCCACATCGACTTCGATATCAAGAAATTCGGCGATACGCGCGATCTCCCCGGGCATGTCTGCTTTCAGATCGTTGAAATGCACCAGCATGACATTCGGAAGATCGCGGGCGCTCCACCATGTGCGGATATTCTCCCAGAGTGACCAGACAGGAAATCCTTCGTCATTCAGCCATTCACGAAAGTATTGACACGTATCGTTTGTCGGAGATGAGAGCGGCGGTCCGTCAAACTCACCGGCGTTATTCAAGACGTCGATGATTTCCGGCGTCATGTTGATGTGATGGTTATGCATTGACCATATTACATCTCGGCCGTCGCGGCCGATATAAATGTGCTTCACCTTTGGATTGAAAACAAAAGCGTCAAGGGGAAGGTGTGTTTTAATAAAACGACGGTGCGTCTGCGCCTCCACTGCGGCAAGCTTCACCTCCGGCGGCGGCAGGCGCAAATCAAGCCATGGCGACATTTCGGCGACGTCATGCCCTTCCGCCCCCCGGAAAATCAACTGCGAGACGATCTGCTGCATCCAGGTTGTGCCGGATTTGGCATAGGTGGCGATAATAATGTCGTCGTCGCGGAACTTGAAATCGTTCCATATGGTCGAATCCATATGGTTGTTATGGATTTCGCGTGTTTTCTGCGGCAGCGTAGTTGCAGCCATCGTCCCCCCTCCCGTGTGATCCCGGCGCGAATTATCCAATCCTGCGCTGGCGTGGCCCCAAGTACTTACATTATCATCCAGGTTATTTCCAAATCCCCTTGCCGCTGCCTGGCAGACCCAACCTCTCCCACATTTCATCGACGCGGCGGATGATTTCCGTCTCCATGCGGATTTCCTCGCCCCATTCGCGCTTGGTTTCCGGCGGGAGCTTGTCCGTCGCATCAAGGCCGATTTTTGAACCGAGCCCGCTTTCCGGGCTTGCAAAGTCCAGATAATCAATCGGCGTGTTTTCAATCACGGTAATGTCGCGCGCCGGGTCCATCTTGGTGGAGATCGCCCACATCACCTCTTTCCAGTCGCGCGCATTCACGCTCTCATCAACGACAATGATCCATTTCGTGTACATGAACTGGCGCAGATATGACCATGCGCCCATCATCACCCGCTTGGCGTGACCCGGGTAAGCCTTCTTCATACTGATCACCGCAATGCGGTATGAGCACCCTTCGGGGGGCAGCCAGAAATCAACGATTTCCGGAAACTGCTGTTGCAATAACGGGATGAATACTTCGTTCAGCGCCTCGCCAAGAACCGAAGGCTCGTCCGGCGGGCGGCCCGTAAAGGTCGATAGATAGATCGGCTCCTTGCGATGGGTGATCGCGGTGATGGTGAAGGTCGGAAACCGCTCAACGGAATTGTAATAGCCTGTATGATCGCCATAAGGGCCCTCATCGGCGTAGTCATCGAGCGATACATAGCCTTCGAGCACGATTTCCGCCTCAGCCGGCACTTTCAAAGGCTGCGTTTTACAATCGACCAGCTCGACCTTTTTTCCGCGCAATAGCCCCGCGAAATGATACTCGCTTAACGTATCTGGCACCGGCGTAACGGCGGCTAGGATCGTCCCCGGATCAGCGCCGATCACCACGGCCGCGGGCAAGGGCTCGGTCTTTTCCTTCGCCCAGCGCGCATGATGCTGCGCCCCGCCGCGATGCTTCAGCCAACGCATGATGGTCTTGTCACGGCCGAGTTTTTGCATCCGGTAGATGCCGAGGTTGAAATCATCCTCGCGCGCTGACGACGGGCCTTTGGTCACAACGAGCGGCCAAGTGATCAGCGGCGCGGGCTCGCCCGGCCAGCATGTCTGGATCGGCAGCGCATCGAGATTGATCTCATCGCCAGTCCTGACCACCTCCTGGCATGGCGCACCCCAATCTTTCGACGCCGGCTTCATGGCCATGACGGTCTTGGCGAGCGGCAGCATTTCGAGCGCGTCTTTCAGCCCGCCTGGCGGCTCAGGCTGCCGCAGAAACGCCAGCAACTCTCCAACCTCGCGCAGTTCGCCGGCGCTCGTCCGCTCCTTACCTTCCAGCGTCACCCCCATGGCGACACGCTTTACCGTACCGAAGAGATTGACGAGCACAGGCATGGGCGAGACCGATCCATCGTCCATCACTGGCTGTTCGAACAGCACCGCAGGCCCGCCCTCAGCCAGTAAACGGGTCTGAATCTCGGTCATTTCAAGCTTGACGGACACAGGCGCGCGCACCCGGATGAGCTCGCCCGAGCTTTCGAGTTCTTCTATGAATTCACGCAAGGAACGGTAGGACATGACGGGACTCTAGACCGGATCTTCCGGCCGCCACATGCGGCCTGACGGCGCGCAGGGCGCCGGACGTCAAATGCTATTTCAAATGTGAAGCGCCGGTTAACCGATTTTTCGGGCCTCCCCTTTACCCTCGGTAGGGCGAAGCCTACCTTATACGCTGTTAACTTGCGCCACAGCGGCTGCGCATTATTAATCGCCGTGGTTTATTGATTGTCGCGGCGGTTCGCGCCGAGGAGTGATAATTCGGCATGTTGCCGTTGGTCCATCAAATTACGGGAACGACACTGGTCATTGCAGGGCTGATCGTCCTGCCTTTGCCGATTCCGTTCGGCTTGATCTTGCTGACTATCGGATTCGCCCTGCTTGCGCCTTATATCCCCGCCGTACAACAGCTTATCCGAACGATGCGCCGGAAATGGCCGAATTTGGACGCGCAATTGCGCCGCTGGCGCGACCGCATGCCGCCGGTCATAAAGAAAACCATCGACAAGACGCACCCGACAGCGCCGGCGGAATAAACCGCCGAGTTACCCCAAATTCGAAAAGTCCGGCTTTCGCTTCTGCAAAAACGCCGCGCCCGCCTCGCGGAATTCGGCGGATTGTAATTGCGCCGCGAAATGCCCGCCCTCTTCCTTCATGCGTGCAAGGGTTTCTTCTCGCGCGCCTTTCATGAGCTGTTTAGTCAGGCGCAGCGCCGCGGGCGCTTTATCCGATAGAGTGCGGGCCGCGCCGAGCACCGTTTCTTCAAGCGCATCGCACGCAGCGACATCATTGACGATCCCGAATTCCCGAGCGCGAACAGCATCAATCTTCTTGCCAAGCATCAGCAATTCGGCCGCCCGCTGGTGGCCGGCGATGCGGGGCAGCAACAGGCTTGATGCGGCTTCCGGCACCAGGGCGAGATCCGTAAACGGCGTGTGAAACGTCGCGTTTTCCGAGGCGAAAACCAAATCGCAATGCAGCAGCATTGTCACGCCAACGCCCACGGCCGGGCCCTGAACGGCGGCGATCAAGGGTTTTTCCGCCGTCGCGATCGCCAGCAAAAAGCGCTCAACCGGCCGCCCCACATGAGGGTCGCCCTTCATCGCCTCGCCGGACATGAAATCCGCGACATCATTGCCGGAGGTAAAAAAATCACCGGTTGCTTCAAGCATGATCGCGCGCAAGGACGCGTCTTGCTGCGCCTCGGCTAGGCCTTCCGCGAGCGCCGCATACATCTGCGTGGTGATCGCGTTTTTCTTCTCCGGACGATTAAAACCTAGGCGGAGAACCGCGCCGTCGCGTTTAATGGAAATATGTTCGCTCATTTTCGGCGCCTTTCATTCAAATTGGGGCGCGACTTGACGCAAAGACGATATCAGGATCAAGAACCTTTCGCAGCAGGGAGCATCGCCCATGCACATCAGAATTCTCGAAACGGGAGAACCGCCGGAGCCGCTGGGCCAGCAATTTAGCCGCTATCCGGCAATGTTTGAAAAACTGCTAGCACCGCATTCGGCGGCTTTTACATTTTCGACATCTCGGCTTGCGGATGGCGCGCCGCCGCCGGCCATAAGCGAGTTCGATGGTCTTTTAATCACCGGCTCGCCCGCCGGCGTCTATGACGGCGCGGGGTGGATCGCGATTGCGGAAAGCTTGGTGCGACGCGTCGCGGCGGCGGAAAAACCCATGGTCGGCATTTGCTTCGGCCACCAGCTAATGGCGCAGGCTTTCGGCGGCAATGTGATGAAAGCCGAAAGCGGCTGGGGCGTCGGCGTCCATCGATATGAGTTGCAAGGACAAGCCTCTTGGATGGCCCCCGCCTCGCAACGGGTAAGCTGCGCCGTCTCGCATCAGGACCAGGTGATATCGCTGCCCGCCGGCGCGCGCGTTCTCGGCGGGTCGGACTTTTGCCCCAATGGCATTATCGAATACGCTCAAGGACAGGCAGTTTCATTTCAGCAGCATCCCGAATTCGCGCATGATTACGGCGCAGCGCTTTTGCGCCTGCGCGCCGACCGCACGCCAAGGGACCGGGTTGAGGCGGGCCTTGCAAGCTATAACGGCGCGTCCGACCGCAAGCTGATCGGCCGCTGGATCGCCAATTTCTTTTTGCAACATGCGAGGTAAGCCATGACGGACCTGACCTTGACCATCGGCGATAAAAACCTCTCCTCCTGGTCGCTGCGGCCGTGGTTGCTGATGAAGCACGCCGGCATTCCGTTCAAAGAGGAAAATATCGGACTAGACCGGCCGGATTCGAAAAAGAACCTCAACGAAAAATCGCCATCGGGTCTGGTCCCGTTCCTGATGCACCACCGCAACGGTCGCCACGTAAAAATCTGGGACTCGCTCGCCATCATGGAATATGTGGCGGAACTCTTTCCCGAAAAACGGCTCTGGCCCGAGGAAGACGAAGCGCGGGCGATAGCGCGCTCGGTCGCGGCGGAGATGCACTCAGGATTTTCCGCGCTCAGAACCGTCTGGCCGATGGCGTTCACTAGAACGGGGCTTACACATCTCACGACCGGCGGCGTTCAGCGCGATATCGACAGGATCAATGCGCTTTGGACCCGGTGCCGGAAGGAATTCGGCCAAAACGCCAATTCCGGCGGAGAATTCCTCTTCGGTTCGTTTTCAATCGCCGACGCCATCTATGCGCCAGTGGTTTCCCGCTTCGTCACTTATGGGCCCGTCGACCTTTCTCCCGAGGCGACGGCCTATCGCGACATGATTTTCGCTTTGCCGGCCATGAAAGAATGGGGCGACGGGGCTCGGTCTGAGATTGCCAAAAAGTAGGATGCCGCATTCTTTGCAACCGACACAAAGCCTATCGAACATGAGCAAGTGGCAACTATTAATTGTTGTTTTTACTGTTGCAGCATTTGCTGCTTTGTCGGTATTTTGGAAAAACATTCAATATAAGCATGAAGTATTTGAATGCGACACAGTAGAAAAAATCACGCCCTCACCGCCATTCTCAAAACACCCTGCGAGCTTGGAAATCTATATCGGAGGGTGGGTAGAGCAGGGTACAATCTCAATTAAAGGTATTCCTGCTCGCTCGCGTTCTAACGGGATTGTTCTAACAGGCCGCAGTGATGATCCGTTTGTTTCATATGCATATCTGGGCGATTGGTACGGAAACGCCATTGAGTTAAGACCTGATAGCAATACCAAGTGCTACATCAAACTAATCTACAAGGTTAGGTGACAAGCCGACGGCGCCGACGCACGTCGGTCTTGTAGCTATCTTGCCTCCGGCCTTCCAACCCTCTATTCCCCGCCCATGCAAAACAATGAAGTCGAATCGATTCTTTCGGCCCTCCTTGCGGACGCGAAAGCCGCCGGCGCCGAAGCCGCAGACGCAGTTTTCGTCAATTCCGTCTCCCACGGCGTTTCCTGGCGGATGGGCAAGCTCGAGGATGTGGAACGCTCCGAAGCGGCCGACTTGGGGCTGCGGGTCCTTATCGGCAAGCGCCAGGCGTCAGTCTCTACGACAGACCATTCCCGCGCTGGCCTCAAAGAACTGGCTGAGCGCTGCGCCGCAATGGCGAAAGCCGCGCCCGAAGACCCCTATTGCGGCCTTGCGCCCGCTGAACGCCTCGCGGCGGCGCCGTTCATGGATCTTGACCTTGGCGACTATGCCGAGCCGTCCACCGAAGCGTTGGAGGCCCGCGCCGCGGAATGCGAAGACGCCGCCCTCGCCGTTGAGGGCGTCATCAATTCCTCAGGCGCCGGTGCCAGCTATGGCGAAGGCCGCAAATGGCTGATGACAAGCCACGGCTTTTTCGGCGCATCCGGCGGCTCAAACCATTCGGTTTCGGTCAGCGTGCTCGCGCAAGACGCCAACGGCATGGAGCGGGACTATGATTACGATTCGAAAACGCATTTGGACGATCTGAAAAACGCCGCCGCCATCGGCCGCAGCGCCGGCGAACGCACTGTGCGCCGCCTGTCGCCGCAAAAACTGACAAGCCGCACGGCGCCGGTGGTTTTCGATAATCGCCTGTCGCGTTCCCTGCTTTCCCATCTCGCCGGCGCCGTGAATGGCGCAGCCATCGCCCGCGGTGTCAGCTTCCTCAAGGACAAGATAGGCGAACAGATCTTTTCAAAGACGATCAATGTGGTCGACGACCCGCATGTGAAACGGGGCGCGGGCTCGCGCCCTTTTGACGGCGAAGGCGTCGCCAACGCTGCGATCAACCTTATCGATAACGGCGTCTTGACCGCTTGGTTCCTGAACAACGCGCAAGCGCGCCAACTCGGTCTTGAAACCAACGCCCGCGCGTCGCGCGGGGTCGGCGGGGCGCCGGGTTCGGGCTCCACCAATCTGACGCTTCAAAATGGAAACGCTTCATTCGAAGACTTGCTGACCCAAGCAAAAGACGGCCTGCTCGTCACCGATATGTTCGGCCCGCAAGTAAATCCCAATACCGGCGATTACTCGGTTGGCTGTTCCGGATTCTGGTTCGAGAACGGCGCCATTGCGCGCCCGGTGAGCGAGATCACCATCGCGGGCAACCTCATCGAAATGTTTGCCGGGCTCATCCCCGCAAATGACATTGTCTTTCGCGGCGCGACCAACGCGCCGAGCGTGCTGATCCCGGCAATGACCATCGCCGGCAACTAACAAAACACCACGGAGCACTCCCATGCCTGACAAGCAATTGCTGCATCTGGTTTTCGGCGGCGAGCTTGAACGCCCTGAAGACTGCAAATTCCGCGATCTCGA
This sequence comes from uncultured Parvularculaceae bacterium, assembly GCA_947259375.1. Classification (GTDB taxonomy): domain Bacteria; phylum Pseudomonadota; class Alphaproteobacteria; order Caulobacterales; family Parvularculaceae; genus Hyphococcus. Next base: position 14,559 of record CAMYLZ010000022.1, read on the forward strand.
CAAGCTCGATATCGTCGGCGTTTTTCCAAACTATGCCGAAGCGGAGAAAGCCTGGCGCGCCAAGGCGCAGGCGACCGTAGACAATGCGCATATGCGGTATTTCATTGTCCACATGCACCGCCTGCTTGATCCGGATGGCGATGGGAAGTTTTAAAAGCGCGTGGCGGCACGGTTGACACGCGAGGAATTTGCAACGCCCGAAGGACGCCGGAGGGCGTGGCGCGCGTTGATGATCAGCGATCACGGATTGCTTCGTAAACTTTACGACAACACGCACGAACTGGCGCCGGGAAAGATGTGGCGCACCTTTCAGCCCTCGCCTGCCGCCCTCAAGGCATGGAAAGCGCGCGGCGTCAAAACGGTTGTCAACTTGCGCGGCGACAATCCGAGCGGAACGCTATTCCTTGAAGAAGACGCTTGCGCAAAGCTTGGACTATCGCTGGTGAATATCCGCGTCTATTCGCGCGAAGCGCCATCGCTCGACCTCTTGACACGCGCGCGGAAGCTTTTCGCCGAAATAGAATATCCCGCAATCATGCATTGCAAATCCGGCGCGGACAGAGCAGGCGTCATGGCGGCGCTATACCTCTTTTTTCAAGAAGGCGCGCCGCTAGACCAAGCGCTGGATCAGCTTTCGTTCAAATATGGGCATGTCAAACAAGGTAAAACCGGCGTTATCGATTTTGCGTTTGATCGCTATCTTGCCTTCGCCCGTAAAAACAACATTCCACTAACGGACAAGGATGCGCTTATCGAATGGGCGCAAGGCGATTACGACCCGGCGGCGCTGAAAGCTGAATTCCGCTCGAAAGGCTGGGGCGACTTCCTGACAGAATTCGTCTTGCGTAGAGAATAGTTATGCGAGCTGAAGCGCCGCTTGGCGCGCATAGGCGCCGTCCCGCGCCATCAGCTCCTCATGGGTTCCTCTTTCGATTATCCGGCCTTTGTCCAGCACGACGATTAAGTCCGCGTTTTTGACCGTCGCGAGACGATGCGCAATCACAAGCGTCGTACGCCCTTTGGTAAGCCTCCCCAACGCCTCTTGAATTTTCGCTTCGGACTCAGCGTCGAGCGCCGACGTCGCTTCGTCCAGCAACAGTATCGGCGCATCTTTCAGGAACGCCCGGGCAAGCGCGATTCGCTGGCGTTGACCGCCGGAAAGATTGGCGCCGCCCTCGCCCAGCACTGTGTCATAAGCATTCGGCAGCGTGCTGATGAAGTCGTTAGCAGCCGCATTCTCCGCCGCGCGGATTATATCGGCGCGGCTCGCGGCCGGATTGCCGAAGGCGATGTTTTCACATGCTGACATATCGAATAAGACTGCGTCCTGACTGACAAACGCCATGCGCGCACGCAACGACCTCAGCGTAATGCGCTTTATGTCCATGCCATCAATGAGAATGCGCCCGCCTGTCGGATCGTAAAGGCGCGGCAGCAGATTGATGAGCGTCGATTTGCCGGCGCCCGACGCCCCCACCAACGCGACCATTTTTCCCGCAGGAACATTGAGCGTTACGCCATCAAGAGCGTGACCGGAGGCGCCATAAGCAAATGAAACACTTTCAAATGTGATGGCGCCGGGCCCCGGGACCAGTTCGACCGCATCCGCAGCGCTCCTAATTTCAGGCTTCGTGTCGATCAGCCCCACCATCCGCTCCAACGCACCGAAACCTTCCTGAACGACCGCGCTCAGCGTGCCTAGGCCGCGCGCCGGTTGCGACAGGAGAAGCAGCGCCGTCATGAATCCGGTAAATTCTGAAAACGCAATCGCGCCTGATGAAATGCGCCAAGCGACAACGCCAATGATCACTGCCACCGCGGCTGAACCAGCCAGGAAAATGATCGGCTCGTTGAGCGCGCGGGTATATGCGACCCGTCTCAAAAGTTTCAGGCGATCGTCAAACGCGGCGCCAGCGCGGGCGCGCTCCATCGGCTCCAGCTGATACGTCCGAATCATCCGCGCGCCGCCCACAGTTTCGGCAACAAGCGCGGTTACATCACCCGCCTGCTCCTGGGCCGTGCGCGAAGCGGTGCGCAAACTCTTTCCGATATGCGCAACAAAGCCCCCCACTGCGCCGTAAACGCCGATTACGATCGCAAACAGGACGGCATCAAACCACAACATGGCGGCGCAAAGACCCGCAAAGGTCAGTGCATCACGCACGCCATTGGCAAGGCGCGAAAGCGTTTCGCGCAGAACCATCACATCATTGGTAAACCGCGAAACGATCTGTCCCGATGCTTCTTTCCGCAATTGCGCAAAATCAAGCGCGGTCACAGCGGCGAACATGTCGTTCTGAATGTCGCGCAATACCGCGAGCGCGGCGCCGGCATTCAGCCGGCTTACCGCGTATAACGACACCGCATAGACGGTTCCAAGCGCAAGGATGATGGCCGGGCCAGCGACGCCTATGCCATTGAGCGGCGCAGGGTTTTCCCCGCCGCCCGAAAGTCCCGCAAAAATCCATTCCACACCGAATGCAATCCCTGCATTCGCGCCTGAGTAAACCGCCATGGCGACAAGCGCGAGCACGAGCCGGGACCAGTAGCGGCGGACATGGTCACGCCACAAGCGGGCCGCCAGGGCCGTCGTGGTCAGCCTTACAGAACCGGCAGCGGACGCATCGGTTTTCACGGGGATTTCCTTCGGGTCAAAACCCCGCCATTGTCGCCAACACCGCCCCGACGCGCAACCTATTGACCCTGGGCGAGAATTGCGGAACCCCCTATCAATATGTTCAAGCGTTTCACCAAAAGCGCATTCGCCATGCGCCTCGCCGCCTGCATGATCGCGGCGTATATCCGGCTGGTTCAAGCCACGTCGCGCTGGACGCTGGCGGGCTTTGAGAATTTCGAGGCGGCCGCCGGCGAAGGCCGCGGCGTCATTCTCGCTTTCTGGCATGGGCGCTTGCTGATGGCGCCAGCGGTTCGGAGCAAAACCGGCAAACGCGTCTTTATGCTGATTTCGGCGCATCGCGACGGTGAAATCATCGCGAACGGCGTCAAGAGCTTCGGCGTTGAGTTCATTCGCGGGTCAGCGGCGAATTCGGCAAAACCCGGCAAGGAGAAAGGCGGCGCCGCCGCTATCGCGCAGATGACCGCCGCACTGGATGAAGGCGCGATTGTCGGTTTCACACCGGATGGACCGAGAGGACCGGGTGAAAAAGTCAAGCTTGGGGTTATTCGATTGGCCCAGCTTTCCGGCGCGCCTATCGTGCCCGCCGCCTATGCCACATCGCGCGGCTGGCGGCTGGGAACCTGGGACAGGTTTTTGTTGGCGGCGCCGTTCTCCAAAGGGTATTACGTGGCCGGGCCGCCCATTCAGGCGCCGGCCAATGCCGGCCCAGAGGCTCGTGAACGCCTGCGCAAAGAGGTTGAAAACGCATTGCATGTCGTCACAAAAAAAGCCGATGCGCTTGCCGGACGGCGCGAGGACATCGCAAATTCACAAGATGCTTCATGACGGCTGAATTGCGCGAACCCCTTGGTTTGAAAATGTACCGCGCGCTCAGCCGTGCGGCGGAGCCTGTTGCCGCCTACGCGTTGACCCGGCGCTTGAGGGCCGGCAAGGAAGATCCGGCGCGCATTAACGAACGCAAGGGAAAGTCAGGCCGCGAGCGCCCTCAAGGTCAACTTGTCTGGATTCATGGCGCGAGCGTCGGCGAGTCACTGTCTGTGATTCCTTTGGTCGCGCGCCTCAGAGCCGACCATCCCGATTTGCGTTTCTTGGTCACTACCGGCACGGTCACCTCAGCACGGCTGATGGAAGAGCGCCTGCCCGACGGCGCCTTTCACCAATTCATTCCTCTCGACCATCCGGATTACGTCGCGAATTTTCTCGCACATTGGCGGCCTGATGCGGCGATATTCGTCGAATCGGAGTTCTGGCCCAACCTCATTCTCAGAGCGCGTGAAGCGGTTTCCTTCATGGCTCTCGTCAATGGGCGGGTATCGCCCAGTTCGTTTGAAGACTGGAAACGCCAGCCCAACGCTATCAAATACATTCTGTCGTCTTTTGACCTGATGATCGCGCAGGACCGCCAAAATGCGGCGCGCCTGAGTGAACTCGCGGGAAAGCAGATCCAGTCTCTCGGCAATTTGAAATACGCAGCGCCCGCCCTGCCGGGCGATGAGGCCGAAACAGCGGCGATCGGCGAACAGATTGGACATCGCCGGTGCTGGCTGACGGCAAGCACCCATCCGGGCGAGGAAGAAACCATCATTGCGGCGGCGGTGCTGTTGAAAGCAGACTATCCCGACCTGCTCACAATCATTACGCCGCGGCACCCTTCGCGCGGCGCCGAAATCGCAGCGCTGGCCGAAGACCGAATGCTAAAGGCCGCACGCCGGTCGGCGAATGAGCTGATTACATCGCAGACGGATGTTTATGTTGCAGACACACTGGGCGAACTTGGGCTATTCTACCGACTATGCGACATCAGTTTCGTTGGCGGCAGCCTGACGGAAAAAGGCGGGCACAATCCACTCGAGCCGGCGCGCCTTGGCGCCGCGATCCTGCATGGCCCGCATATTTTCAACTTTGTCGAAACCTATACCGAGATGCGCAACACCGGAGGTGCGGCGCTGGTGCGCAATGAACGCGAGATTGCCGCGTCCGTTCGCCGATTATTCGCTGACGACAAAACGCGAATGAGCATGACCAAAGCCGCGAGGCGCTGCGCGGAAGAAAACGCATCGCGCATTCTCGATGCGGTTTGCGCCGAACTGGCGCCGCGCCTCACGCCAAGACAGCCGGTCGCATAATGCGTGAGCCATGGTTCTGGTACAGCAATGCGTTTTCAGCGAAAACTCTTCGCGCGCTGTTGACCCCGGCCAGCGCTGTTTATGGCGCCGCCCATCATCTGCGATGGGCGCTGTCTCATCCCCGCGGCGCCTCAACTCCCGTCATTTGCATCGGCAATGCAAGCCTTGGCGGGACCGGGAAAACGCCTTTCGCGATCATGGTCAAAGACCTTCTGAGCGCCGAGGGCCTTAATAGCGTTTTCCTGACCCGCGGCTATGGCGGAGCCCTTGCAGGACCGGCGCGCGTCGATTTGAGCAAGCACTCGAGCGACGATGTTGGCGACGAAGCGCTGCTACTTGCGCGCCATGCGCCTACGGTCGTTTCGCGCAATCGCCCGGACGGGGCGGACCTCGCCGCGAAATGCGGCGCCGATGCGATTATCATGGATGACGGCTATCAAAACCCTTCCTTGCACAAGGATTTTTCGATCCTGCTCGCCAACGCCAATGCAGAAGCAAGCAAACAACATGTTTTCCCTGCGGGCCCCTGGCGTGAAACGCTGGCTGACGCACGTGCGCGCGCCGATATTGTCGTCTCGATATGCGCTGATAAAACCGAAGCCGAAAGTATAACGGGCTCGGATCATAAGGCGTGGCTGGAACCGGCAGGAACGCCGCCCCCGCAACGGGTCATCGCTTTCGCCGGCATTGGCCGCCCGCATCGGTTTTTCAATTTGCTGGAAGCGCATGGCTTTGAGACCGCCAAACGCTTCGCCTTTCCCGATCATCATAGATTCGGCAATGCCGAACTTTCACAGCTTCGGCGCGCCGCGACAAGCGCAGGCGCGGCGCTGATCACGACCGAGAAGGATTTGGCGCGCCTCGCACCCCGGGACCGGGAAGGCATCCTGACGCTGCCTGTGGAGATGCGGATCAACGATCCGCAAGCCCTGACGCAACGATTGTTGGAATGCATTGCCGAACGCGCAAAACAGCCCGACAATGCGTAGCAATGCCTAATTCTCACTCCCCTCCCGATGACGCGCAAATCGCCCTGCCGGAACGTCGATCCGACCGGCCTGTCAGGCCCGTGCATTATCTCGAACTGGCGCTGACGAAATTGCTGAGCGGCGCGTTTCGCATCATTGGCGTCGATGCGGCATCAGCGCTGGCGGGTGGTTTTACACGCTTCGTCGGGCCGCTTATCCGGCCTGTTTCAAAGCGCGCGGAAGACAATCTCGCCGCCGCCTTTCCTGAATGGACGGAAAAACAAATCCGCCAGACGACCCAGGACATTTGGGAAAACCTCGGCCGCACGGCAGGTGAGTTCATTCACCTCAGCGCCATTATCAATGCACGAGGCGATGCACGCATTGAATTCGTCGGACAAGATATTATCGAGCGCCTGCGCGCGGCGCAGACGCCAGCGGTTTTTGTCAGCGGGCATTTCGCCAATTGGGAGATAATGGCGGGCGTTATCCACAAAGCGGACATTCGTACAGCCGTTGTCTACCGGGCCGCGAACAATCCGCTAACAGATGAGTTTATCATTCATCAGCGTGGCAAGGTGATGACCCGCCGGCAAGTCCCGAAAGGCCCGCGCGGCGGGCGAGCGCTGGTCGAAGCGATCACCGAAGGGCGTTCGCTGATGATGCTGGTCGACCAGAAGCTCAACACCGGTATTTCGGTTCCGTTCATGGGACGCCCGGCGATGACGGCGCCGGCCGCCGCCCGGCTGGCGCTGAAATTCGGCGCACCTGTCGTTTTCCTGAGCATTGAACGACTGAATGGCGCGCATTTCCGGATGACGGCCCATGAGCCGATCGACTTCCAGCCGAGCGGCGAAGTCAGTGAAGACGTTTATGCGTTGACTGAAAAAATCAATCAGGCTTTGGAGGCCCACATTCGCGCGCATCCCGGGCAATGGCTGTGGCTACACCGGCGTTGGCCGAAAGAATAAAGCTCAGCATGCCCCGTCGCTGGCGACGCTGACGCCTGCCGCCGCAGCGGTGCAGGCATTGGAATAAGTCTCGCCATTGCAACCGCAAACCGGACGATATTCCATCGTGCAGATTTCAGGCTTCGCCCGGCAAACGCCAGCCGCGTCCGCAATTTCAACACAAGCGCCGACATCCATGGCGCAAAAGTCGTTTTCACCAGCGCATTGAACGCCGGCAATGCCGCCGCACAACCCGCCAGTTTCGCCAGGCCCCGGGTCGCTGTCCGCCGCTCCGGCGCCGGGCGCGCCGGTTGGCTCCGCCGCGCACGCCGCCGTCAAGAGCAGGATCGCGGCGGCGCGCAACATCACTCGTCGCCTTTCTTGATTTGCGATTGCAGGTAATTTTTCTCGCCAACCTTGCTGATCAAATCGAGCTGGGTTTCGAGATGATCGATATGCTCCTCTTCCGACTCCAGGATACGCACGAGAAGCTCGCGGCTGACATAATCCTTGACGGATTCAAAATATTCGATGGCTTCAATGTAAAGCGGATGTGCGCGCTGTTCCGCGCGCAAATCGCACTCCAGCGCTTCTTTCACATTCTCGCCAATATAAACCTTGTCGAGATCCTGAACATTCGGGAGACCATCGAGAAACAAGATGCGCTCAATAAGCTCATCGGCATGCTTCATCTCGTCGATGGATTCATCATATTCAATTTTGGCAAGACGCTCGAAACCCCAGTTTCTGAACATCCGCGCATGCAGAAAGTACTGGTTGACTGTCGTCAATTCGAGCTTCAGCGCCTTGTTGAGATAGTCGATGACTTTCTGGTCGCCCTTCACGGATAAACTCTCCTGCTTGCTAAAATGGCCAGTTCTGAATCACTGACGCCAAGATAGACAAACATATCATCTGTCCAAGAACTATCTTTGCAAGCGACTATCAATCGCGCAGAATCTTTCCGCGCGAAATTCAAGGAGAATATGCGACAAGCCCTATTCGGCCGCGATGGCGTTCGCGCCGTTTTCTATCGCGCGCGCATCGTCGATCATCTGTGCGATGTCAGGCAGGCATTTGCCGCATTGCGGCCGCCGCCCGCAACGCTTGAAGACCTCAGACACGTTGCGCGCATCGCCGCTGGCGGCGGCGAGTTCCCGGTCCTTCAATGCGTTACAGATGCAAACATACATATCAGCAGCGGCCATTTTAAACGACGGCCGCGAGGGCCGACGCTCAATAGATGGTGCAATTAATAATGATTGTCAATTACAAAAGCGTTAATTTCCAGCCTGCGCGGCCTTTTGCGCCGGCGGCATGATTCCCGCCGCTAATTGCGGGTCCACCAGTTCGCCGGCCCATTTCATGCTCCAATGAAGATGCGGGCCAGTGACGCGGCCTGTCGCGCCGACCGCGCCGATGATCTCGCCTTTTTCCACGCGTTGCCCCGGTTCGACATCGATCCGCGACATATGGAGAAAGGCGCTTTCAAGCCAGTGGCCATGATCGATCAGGACCAGCCCGCCTTCGAAATACATGTCGGTGTCCGCGAGACGCACGATTCCCGGCGCCGGCGCGCGGATCGGCGTTCCGGTCGGCGCGGCGACATCAACGCCCGAATGCGGCCGTTTCGGCTCGCCATTCAGGATCCGCTGCGAGCCGAAGACCCCGCTGATGCGACCGAGCACCGGCCAGTCGAAGCCGAGAGACCAGTCGGCGATTTCCTGGGTGGCCTGGCGCGCAGCTTTTTTCTTTTCCGAATCGACGGCGATCTTGGCGAGCTGCTCTTCGGTGAAACCGGACACCTTGGACTGGTCGAGCCCATCAATGCGCTGCACCGGAAACTCACGATCGGCGATATCGAAAGAGCGGCGCTCAACCGCTCCGTCAGGATGCTCGACAACGATCAGGGCGCTCGCCGCACTGTCGCGCCCGAACCCGACAATGAAACGGCCATCCGCCCCGACGATGACATCCTTGCCGTCGAAGCGGACTTTCGCGCCCGGTTCGGCCCGGCCGAAAACCAGGCCGCCTTGCGCAAAGTCGCCTTCAAGCGTGAACCGTTCCGGAACACTGTCGAACACCAATTGCCGCTTAGCCACATCTTGCATCGCCTCGGCAAAATCGGCGCGCCGCATCAGCGATTTTTGATCATCCGTCGCCGGCGCATTCAGGACTTTGCTGTCGGCCGGCGGCAGATCCTCTTCCGGCACAGCATTTTGCGCGAATGCGACCGTTGCAAGGCCCAGCACGCCACAAGCGCCTGCGACCTGCAAAAGCTTTTTCTCCATCATGACGTCTCCCCTCCTGCGATGGCTTTTAGCGCAGCGGCGGCGTCGGCATATGGCTCTTGCTTGTCGACGCTCCAATAGCGCAGCGCCTTTAACGATATGCGCGCGCCAGTGACCGCGCAGACCACATAAGCGCCCGGCTTGATGACGTGAAAATCGCCATCATCATATTCAATGACGGCCTCGTCTTCCGAACTGACTGAATCGAAAGGGTTCATGTAAAATTCCCGGAGCTCGCTTTGTTGCTTTCCATAAATACCGCGCAGAGCGCTCCCTAGTCAAAAAGCCGGGGTTGGCGCGGCGCCGGCGGTTTTGTCGTCGCTTCAACCTCGCGCGGCGCGCGGGATTGGCCTTGTTGCTTTTGGCCGGCCCCGCCTTTGGCGCCGGCGGCGGGCGCGCCGTCAAACCGGAACCCGCGCACGCCATCCGCGAACTGGATTTCGCCGCCTGCGGCCTTCGCAGCGTCCGCCGCCCGGCGAATGAGCCCGCCCGCATCGTCGCGCACCAGCGCGAAACCGCGGTCGAGAACATTCTGATAGGAAACCGCCGCCAGCACGCGCGACGAGGCTTGAAGGCGTGAGCGCCGGTCATCGACAAGACGCTCGGTTCGGTCGCCGATGCGCCGCCATGCGGTCGCGACACGGTTCTCGCGGGTGGCGAACCCTGCCGCCAGCAGGCTGGGCGTCAGGCGTCCGCTGGTACGGGCGATCGCCGTCAGCGCATTGTCGAGACGCGCGCGCAACCCTGCCCGCAGCCCGTCCGCAGCGCGATCGAGCCGCTGGGTGGCGGCGCCGAGAATGTCTTCAGGCCGACCGAGCCCACGCGTCGCCGATTGCAGCGCCGCCTTGCGCGTTTCAATCAAGCGCCCGGCGGAACCGGTAAAGCGGCGCTCCTTGTTGAGAACCTCCGTCAGCAGTTCGGATCGCACCGGCACGGCCATTTCCGCCGCGGCTGTCGGCGTCGGCGCGCGGCGGTCAGCTACATAGTCGATCAGCGTCGTATCGGTCTCATGGCCGACGGCGGAGATCAGCGGAATTGCGCTCGCCGCGGCCGCGCGCGCCACGACCTCTTCGTTAAAGCACCACAGGTCTTCGAGCGAACCGCCGCCGCGTGCGACGATCAGGACATCCGGACGCGGAACATCGCCATCCGGCGGCAAGGCATTAAAGCCGTCAATCGCTGCGGCAATTTTTTCCTCCGCACCGCGCCCCTGCACCAGCGTCGGCCAGACGATCACATGCCGCGGGAACCGTTCGCGCAATCGGTGAAGAATATCGCGAATGACCGCGCCCGATGGCGAAGTGACGACGCCGATCACCTCGGGCAGGAAGGGCAACGGCCTTTTTCGCTCCGGTGCAAACAGACCTTCGCTCGCGAGCTTTTTCTTGCGTTCTTCAAATAGCGCCATCAGCGCGCCGACGCCCGCAGGCTCGAGCGTGTCGATGATCAATTGATAGCGCGACTGGCCCGGAAAAGTGCTCATCCGGCCGGTGGCGACCACTTCCATCCCCTGTTCAGGCCGGATGGCGAGCCGCGCCGCCATGCCCTTCCACATGACGCCGGATATGACCGATTTTTCATCTTTGAGATCGAGATACATGTGACCCGACCCCGCCCGGGTGACGCGCCCCAGCTCGCCGCGCACGCGCACAAGCCCGAATGCGTCCTCAATCGTGCGTTTGACCGCGCCCGAGAGCTCTGAAACTGAATATTCGTGGATATTGCCGACACCGCCGGCGCTGGAGTTTTGTGCCATCATCATGTTAAAGCATGTTTCGGGGACGCGCATAAGCGGCAGACGACACGCCGCCAGTTTGACCAAAGTTCACACGAGAGAGAGACGACGCCGGCCAATCCGCCGCGCGCTGTCATTTTCGGGCTTTTGCGATTCATCAATGTGGGGAGAGGCGAAGAATCATGAAAACGAAACTGTTCCTTGGCGGCGGCGCAGCGGCGCTCGTCCTTGCCGGCGCTGGCTTTAAATCGATCACCGCCCATGATGGCGAAATCGCCGCGCCGTTTCTGCACCCGGTGATGATCGCCCGTGCGCTTTGCGGCGACAAGGCGGACGGCCTTGCCAAACGCCGCGCTTTCTTCGTATCGGCCGCCCAAGCCTATGCCGACGCGACGGGAGAAGACGCGAGCGCCGACGCCATGTTGCGCACAGGGCTCGGCGACATCGCCTACGCGATCACCACTGAAAAGCCCGAAGCGCAAGCCTGGTTCGATCAGGGCCTCGCCTTTACCTTTGGCTTCAACCACGCCGCAGCAATCATGGCGTTCAAGCGCGCGCAGGCGATCGATCCCGATTGCGCCATGTGTTTCTGGGGCGAAGCCTTTGCGCACGGGCCCAATATCAATGCGCCGATGAGCGACGATGCGGTTGCGCCCGCTTGGGAAGCGGTCACCACCGCGCTCTCGCTGCGCGCCAAGGTCAGCGAGAAAGAGCAAGCGCTGATCACCGCCCTTGCCTATCGCTATCAGCAAACGCCGATCGCCGACCGCTCTAAACTCGACAACGCCTATGCGGACGCCATGGACGATGTCGCGAGCCGATATCCGGACGACGATCTGATCGCATCGCTGGCGGCTGAAGCAAACATGGACACCCAACCCTGGAATTACTGGGCCGATGGCGGGCGCACGCCGCAAGGACGCACCGCGCGCACTCTCTCGCTGCTCGAGGGCGTGCTTGCGCGCAATCCGCATTACCCGGCGGCGATCCATCTTTACATCCACACCACCGAAGCCTCGCGCGATCCCTATCGCGCAGCGGAACATGCGGACCGCCTCGCCGCCACAGCGCCGGGGCTTGGCCATCTCGTGCACATGCCTTCGCACACTTACTATCGCATCGGCCGGTTCGAAGACTCGCTCAATCACAATATCGACGCCGTCGCGGCGGATGAGGCGTATCTCGATGGCGCCGACGCCAGCATTCTTTATGAATATGGCTATTTCACCCACAATATTCACTTCGCCATGACGTCGGCGCAAATGGCCGGGGCCGGCGCGACCGCCCTCGCCATGGCGCAAAAGCTCGACGCCAAGCTGCCCATCGACATGGCGAGCGCCGCCCCATGGGTGCAGCCAATCAAGGCCGCGCCTTATTACGCCATGGTGCAATTTGCCGACCCGGCCGACATTCTCGCCGCCGAAGACCCGGGCGACGCCCTGCCGTTTCTCAAAGGGGCGTGGCGTTATGCGCGCGGCGAGGCGTTCGTCATGCAAGGCGACCTTGACGCCGCCATGAGCGAGGCCGAAGCGATCAGCACACTGATCGCCGAGGCGGACCTCTCGCCGCTGACCGATGGCGGCGTGCCGGCTATCGACATATTGAATATTGCCCGCCTTACGGTTATTGCCCGCATTGCGGCGGCCGAAGGCAAGCACGACACTGCTATCGAGGCCATGGAAGAAGCCGTCGCGTTGCAAGCGGCGTTGCCCTATACCGAGCCGCCTTACTGGTACTATCCGGCCAAGCAAACCCTCGCCGCTTTGCTGCTTGAGGCTGGTCAACATGAACGCGCAGAACATCTCTTCCTCGAAACCCTCGCCGCTTCGCCCAATAACGCCTTCGTGCTTTTTGGCCTTGCCGAAACCTATCGGGCTCAGGGCGACAAGAACGGCGCAAAATACGCCAATGCGCTCTTCAAGGACGCCTGGCTCGGGGCGAAGAAATCACGTCCCTCGCTGGCGCGGCTTTAGAGCAAATCGTTCCGCCCGAATGGCGCGAAAGGGCTGGTTCCCCTTTCCGCGTCCGGACTGAACACACTATAAGGCGGCCGGAAGGGTGGTGGATAACTATCCACCAAAAGCGGGATTCATGGCCGTTTTCATCAGATAAGTTGTATTTTTGAAGCGCGTGTTCGACCTATGCGTGTGGGTGTTTTTGGAAAGAGTTGATTTCTCTCCACGCTCACCGAAACGCCGCAATTAGGCCCTGGCGCCCACCGCCAGCTTTATCCGTATGCGTTGCATCTATATGTATTGGCGAGAGCTGGACCGCATGATCAAGCCGTGGAGACTCGCGCGTGGAGAGGGTTAAAAATCAGGCCGCGGCTTTTCCTGTTATCACCCCGAACCCGCGCGCCTACTCGTTCGCTTCCTCAAGTTCTTTGCGCAGTTTTTCGATTTCCTCTTCGCTGAGGCCTTCGGGGTAGTCGCGCAGCGACCATGACGGCTCGAACGGCGCCGGGCCGATATTCGGCCGGTCGCCTTCAACGCCGCGCAGCAGATTGTCGTCGCCGCTATCCGGCAGATTATTGACGCTGTCCTGGCTGCGGCGGAAGTCACGCAGATCGTCGACACGCTCAAACTCGCGCTGGCGGGCAATGGTGTTCGCCACCGGCCCGCGGGTCGGTCCGGCGACGCCGCGCTGACGGTCGTTTTTCAACAACTCCGTCGCGCGCGACCAGTCCTCGCCGCTCGATCCCGGCGTCCAGCCCGAACGGATTTCACGCCGCCCGGCGCATTCCTGGGCCTTGTCGTCATCATCGAATTGTTCAGGGCAGAAGATCGCCACAACGCCCGAATCGCCCGGCGCCGTGCTCGCCTCACCCTGCGGCAACTGCACTTGCGGCAACACGAAACGACGGCGACTGAAATCGGGCTCAACGTCGAAAGCGTCATCGCCGGCCAATTCCTCGGCCGGCCGATCGGGAAACAACCCGGCAAAGGGGTCCTCCTCGAGCGGGTCTTCCTCGCTTTCATCCTGGCCTTCGTCTTCGCCCTCGCCTTCTTCTTCGCCGATAATCTCGTCGAGGCCCGCCTCCGCGCGCGGCTGCGGCTCCACATCGACCAGCGGTTCCGGGTCTTCCTCGGCTGGCGACTGCTCATCTTCCGCCGGTTCCGGTTCCTGGAGAGCGAGGTCGTCCTCCGCGACCGGCGCCGGGTCGGGGATCAGCGGCTCGGGCGCATCGGCAGGCGGCGCGAATTGCGGCTCATCCTCGAGATTGAGCTGGAGTTCCGGTTCAGGCTCGGGCTCCGGTTCCTCAACCGGTTCTTCCGGCTTTGGCTCGGGCTCTTCCGCCGCTGGTTCTTCGTCGGGCGTCGGGTCCGGCTCCGGTTCGGGCTCGGGTTCCGGTTCTTCGACGATTTCGGGCTCTGGTTCTGGTTCCGGTTCTGGTTCCGGCTCCGGTTCTTCTTCAACCAGCTCCTCTTCCGGCAAGGGGTCGAGCGCCGGGTCGCGCAACGGCAAATCGAGCGGCAAGGTTTCCACCAGCGTAACCTGGATCGTGTCGCTTGGCGCATTGGGGATCCAGATGCGCACCCGCGCAAAGGTCGACATCAGCGTCAGGACCACAAGATTGATGGAAAGCGCCAGGGTCAGCGCGGCGCGGCCGCGCCTCGCATCGTCCTCGGCGAGATAATCGAGAAAACGGGCGCAGCGCCGCGCATAGAGGTCATAGAGCCGCCGCCAGGCGCGCAAAGCGCGTAACAACGGCCCCGCTTTCCGTTTCGGCGTGCCGTCCTTTCCGTTTTCCGGCCCTGCCGGCGTTTCGCGTTTGCTCGTCATGCGGCCTGACATTGATCGGCGCGCGTGAGACGCTTAAACGCGAGACAGTTGAAAAGGAGATCGCCCAAGTGAAAGTCCTGTTGGTTGGCGGCGGCGGCAGGGAGGATGCGCTCGGTTGGAAAATCGCGCAAAGCCCCGAATTGTCAAAGCTCTATCTGGCGCCTGGCGGCCCCGGTCTCAATCACATTGGCGACAAATTGTCGATTTCAGCGACGGATGTCGAGGCGCTGGCCGATTTCGCCGCTGAAAAGCGGCTTGATCTGGTTGTCGTCGGGCCTGAAGCGCCGCTCGCCGCCGGACTTGGCGATGCGCTGCGCAAACGCGGCATTGCGTGTTTCGGACCGAATCGCGAGGCCGCGCAGCTCGAAACCTCGAAATGCTTCATGAAAGAAATCTGCGCCGCTGTCGGCGCGCCCACCGCCGCTTACGGCCGGTTCACGGATGCGGCGCCGGCCAAAGCCTTCCTGCGCGAGCAAGCCGCGCCTTACGTCATCAAGGCCGACGGACTTGCCGCCGGCAAGGGCGTCGTCATCGCCGAGACGCTCGAAGATGCGGACGCCGCTGTTGATGAGATGCTGGCCGGCCGCTTTGGCGAAGCGGGCGCGGCCATCGTCATCGAGGAGTTCATGACCGGCGAGGAAGCAAGCTTTTTCGCCATCACCGACGGCGACGCCATCGTTCCGCTGATCGCCGCGCAGGACCACAAGCGCGCATTTGACGGCGACAAGGGACCGAACACCGGCGGCATGGGCGCTTATTCGCCGGCGCCGGTGTTTACGCAAACTGTTCGCGAACGGGCCATGCAGGAAATCATCACGCCCGTCGTCGCAGAGATGCGCCGGCGCGGCACGCCCTATATCGGCGTTCTTTATGCCGGGCTAATGATCGAAAATGAGCGCCCGCGCCTCGTTGAGTTCAACGCCCGCTTTGGCGACCCTGAATGCCAGCTTTTAATGCGCCGTATGCAAAGCGATTTATTGCCGATTCTCCACAAGTCGGCGAGCGCCTCGCTCGCCGGCTACGACATCGAATGGCGCGACGAGGCCGCCGCCCTCGTCGTCATGGCGGCCAAAGGCTATCCGGGCGACTATGAAAAAGGCTCCGAGATCAACGGCATTGATGACGCGAATGAAAAACCGGGCGTCATCGTCTTCCACGCCGGCACGAAGATGCAGGACGGAAAACTTCTCGCCAATGGCGGGCGCGTATTGAACGTCACCGCCACCGGCAAGGACATCCGCGAGGCCGTCGCGCGCGCCTATCAAGGCGTTGACGCTATCGATTGGCCCGAAGGCTTTTACCGCAAGGATATTGGCTGGCGCGCGCTTGGCGGGGCGGCGTGAAGCCGCTTCACGCCTGGCGCGCGGCGGCGAAGGCCCTTGAGGTCGGCGACGCGACGCTCGCCTGGTGGTCGAGCGCGGCGCCGCGCGACGAAAAGCCATGGCTGTTGCTGATCCATGGCTTTCCCACCTCTTCCTGGGACTGGTCCGGCCTTTGGGACGAGCTTGAAGCGCATTTCAATCTCGCCGCGCTCGACATGCTCGGCTTCGGGCTTTCCGACAAACCGGCGGACATTCGCTATTCGATTTTCCATCAGGCGGATCTGCAAGAAGCGCTGCTGGAATATCTCGGCGTATCGGAAGCGCATTTATTCGTACACGATTATGGCAACACGGTCGCACAGGAATTGCTGGCCCGGGCGAATGAAGGCGCATTGAGCTTCGCCATCAAATCCGTCGTATTTTTAAATGGCGGGCTGTTTCCCGAACAGCACCGCCCGCGCCCGATTCAGAAACTCGGTTTGACCCCGCTCGGCCCGCTTCTCGGCGCGATGATGAGCCGCGACAAGCTGCGCCGGGCGTTTGATCAAATCTTCGGACCCGAAACGAAAGCCTCTGACGAGGAAATCGACGCCCATTGGGCGCTATTCGAGACCGGCGGGGGCCGGCGCGTCTTTCACAAGCTGCTCGCGTATATTCCTGAACGCCGCGCCCATCGCGAGCGCTGGGTCGGCGCGCTCAAACATACGCACGCGCCCTTGCGATTGATCGATGGCGGCGCGGACCCTGTTTCGGGCAAGCATCTATACGACTATTTCCTTCAGCAAATCCCGAATGCAGACGCCGTTCTGTTTGGCGACATTGGCCATTATCCGCATACGGAAGCGCCCGAGCGCGTGCTCGCCGCATTTCTTGATTTTCACCGTAAGCTGGGAACCGTCAGTTAAAACGCGCTGCGATTGATGCTTATCGCCAGCGCAGGATTTGGTATCATAACTGTGCAAATAGGCGCCGAGCAATTTCGCGGCGCGTAAAGGGAGCGGACATGACCAACGAGGCGGCAAAAGATTTCACCGGCGTCAGCGACACGCCGGCACACCTGAAATTCGACGAGGCCGCACTCGCCGCCTATATGCGCGCCCATGTGCCGGATTTCGCGGGGCCATTGAGCGTTCACAAGTTCAAGGGCGGACAGTCCAACCCCACCTATCTCATCACCACGCCGGCGAAGAAATATGTGCTGCGCCGCAAGCCGCCAGGCAAATTGTTGCCGTCCGCCCATGCGGTCGAGCGCGAATACAAGGTGATGACGGCGCTGGGGGCGCAAGGCTTTCCCGTGCCGAAGACTTATGCGTTATGCGAGGATGCGAATGTCATCGGCACCGCGTTTTTCATCATGGACTATGTGGAAGGGCGCATTTTCTGGGATGCGCGCCTGCCGGAAGTTGAGAAACAAGCCCGCGCACCACTTTTTCACGCGCTGATCGACACGCTCGCCGATTTGCACATGATCGATTACGAAGCCGCCGGCCTTGGCGATTACGGCAAGCCGGGCAATTATTTCGAACGCCAGATCGCGCGCTGGTCGAAGCAATATGAGGCGGCGGAAACGGAGGCCATCGACGAGATGAATAATCTCATCACATGGCTGCCAGGCGCCATCCCGGCCGAAGACGCGACCTCGGTCGTGCATGGCGATTTTCGTTTCGACAACGCCATCATGCACCCGGCGGAGCCCAAAACCCTCGCCATTCTCGATTGGGAATTGTCGACCCTCGGCCACCCACTCGCCGATTTCACCTACTTTTTAATGGTCTGGCACATGCCGCGTTCCGTACGCGGAGGGCTGATGGGCGTCGATCTGGCTGCGGAAGGCATTCCGACGCTGGAAGCCGCCGCCGAGCGCTATTCGGCGCGCACGGGACGCGACGCCGTCGGGCATATCGATTTCTGTCTCGCCTATAATATGTTCCGCCTCGCCTCAATCATCCAGGGCGTTTACGCCCGCGCCCTGCAAGGCAACGCCTCTTCGCCGAAAGCGATGGAAATGGGGGCGCAGGTAAGGCCGCTCGCCGCCATGGCGTGGGGTTTCGCGCAAAAAGCCGGGGCGTGAGAGCGAGTGCTCCTACGCCCGCAGCAACGCAAATAACAACACCCCGATCAAAACCGCCCACCCGGCCATGATGGCGATGGGCGCCGCGGCGACGCCCATGACGCTCAGCGTCGCGCCCAAAAACGCCAGATGCGCGAGCGCGCCGCTCGCCTGGCCGGTCAGCGCCCAGCCGGCGCGGCCGCGCGCCAGAACAGCAGATTCAACCCCCAGCGCCGCAATGCGGAAAAGCTGCGCGCCCGCCATCATCGCGATCAGCGGCGCAGCGGGCAGGAACGCCTCGCCGCCCACCACTTCAGCGAGCACGCGCCGAAGCAGGAAATAGGCAAGCACGACCGGCGCCGCGATCGCCAGCGCCACGCCGACAGAGCGGAAGGCAACCCGCGCCATCGCCCCGCGCCCCTGTTCGGCTTCGATCTTCGACAGTTCCGGATAGGTCGCCTGGTTGAACATATTGGCCGGCTGTGCGAGCGCATTGGCGAGATTATGGGCAAGCTTCAAAAACCCCGCCGAAGCGCCGCCCAGCACTGCGCCAACAATCAGCACAGGGATGTTGTTGTGCATCAGATCGATGGAGCTCGACAAATTCGTCTTGATCATGAACGGCAGCCACGCCTTGTCGGCGGGCCGCTCCGCTGCGCCAAATATGCGCGGAACCTCACCCCGCCTTATGAGCTCGCGCCAGCCGAGCCACCACAGGCTTCCCCCATAGGCAAAGACGCTGGCGATCCAGACAATGAGATAGGCGCCAAGCCCGGCGTCGGTCGCCCACAAGATGATTGCGCCGACAAAGCGGACCAGCGGCATCAGCGTCAATTGCCAGCCCAGCACGCCAAACCGGTCAAAAAGACGCAAAACGCCCGTCGGCGTCGCCGCGATCAGGAACGGCGTTGCGAAACAATAGGCGGTGATGAGGCCGCGCACTTCATCTGGCCAGCCAAAAGCGCGCGCCGCAACCGGCGCGAGGATGAGGGCCACGATCACGGAGACAACGCCGCTGATAAGGTCCAGCCGGATCGTGTAGCGCAGAAGGTCTTTAAGTCGCGCCTTGTCGCCATCGCGGACCAGCGGCGCGCCGAAGCGGATCACGGCTTGCCAGGACTGGAAGCGCGCGAGGCCGGCGATCACTTCGGCAAATGTATGGGCCAGCACCAGGGCGCCCAGCCCTTCAGGGCCAAGCCCCCGGGCGGCGATCGCGAGATAGGCGAGGCTTAAAACCCCGGCCGCAGCCTTGCCCGAAAGCAGCGTGCGCGCGTTCTTCAGGATCCGTCCAACTGGTCCCGCCGACCTTGTTTGTGCTGTCGCCGCCTCTGCGTCCGTCATTATCGCCACCGCCCCCCTGCAAAGATCCGCGCCGCCCGCGCCGGGGCCTTGATGCCAGCGGGTAGCGCAGGCAATGGCTTGCCTGCTTGCGTCGAAAGATCAACCTCTTTTAGAACAATGGCTGATTCCATACGCTTAACGACTGTCGCGAGGAGCCGGGATTTGCCGCGCCAAACCACCCATAACGGCTCCACCGGGGCCGCCATCTTCGACCTGGACCGCACGATCACGCGGATTGGCACATTCACGCCCTTCCTGTTGTCGACTCGGGCGAACGCGCCGGCCCGGGCAAGCTTGTTTGTGCGTTTCCTGCCGCTCATGGCACGCTATAAATGGGGACGGCTCGACCGCAAAACACTGAAAAACCGGATGATGGCGATGGCGCTCGCCGGGCTCGACCGCGCCCATGTGGCCGAACTTGCAGAACGATTTGTCACGCGCATCATGAGGAGCGCCATTCACGCTGATGCGCTTTCGGCCATTACGAGCCATCGCGCCGCCGGCGATACGCTTATTCTGGCGACCGCGAGCGTCGATTTTTATGCGCGCCTCTTCGCAGAACGCTTGCGGTTCGATCATTGCATCGCCACGCCGACCAGCTTCGACGCCGACACTTTGGCGCCGCCGCAAATCACCGGCGAGAATTGTTATGGCGAAGCAAAGCGCGCCATGGTCGCCGCGCAGCTAAGCGCGCTCTGGGGCGAAGACCGCGCCAATCTCAATGTTTCGTTTTATACCGATCACATTTCCGACCTGCCGCTTCTTGAAAGCGTCCACGCACCGCATGTGGTCAACCCCAAGGCCGAATTGCGCCAACAAGCGCAAAAAGCCAATTGGCCGATCTATTCCTGGACAGCGCTGGAGAGTGCGGCGTGACAAACGAAACGCCGAGTGAAAACGGATATACGGCGATTGTCATGGCCGGCAAACGGCCTGGCGTCGACCCCGCTGCGGCGGCGCGCGGCCAAACCTACAAGGCGCTGATCGATATTAACGACCAGCCCATGATTGCACGCGTCCTCGGCGCTCTTTCAAACGCACCATCCATATCTCGAATCATTCTTGTTACGGAAGATGCGCTGGGCGCTCTTGACGATATTCCGGGCGTTGCGGACGCACAGCAACGCCTTCCGGTTCAGCGCATCCGGTCCGCGCCGACTATCAGCGCCAGCGTGCTGGCCGCCATAGCGTCACGCCCGGAAGGCTCGCGGTTCCTGATCGCGACCGCGGACCATCCTCTGCTGACGCCGGAAATTATTGACGCCTTCACCTCGCAAACGCGCAACAAGGCCGGCGTCAGCGTCGCCCTTGTCGAACGGGAAACCATTGAGGCTGCTTACCCGCAAGTGCAGCGAACCTATCTGCGCTTTCGTAAAGCGGCGTTGTCTGGAGCCAATCTCTTCGCCGTCAACGACAGGTCCGGCCTGAACGCCATTCGGTTCTGGGAGAATATCGAAGCGAACCGAAAACGACCGTGGAAACTCGCCGCCGCTTTCGGACCGCTCAACCTGGCCGGGTTCATGTTTAAACTGTTTTCCGTCGATACGGCGTTCAAGCGCGCCGGCCGACTTCTTGACTGCCCGGTCCATGCCATCCGGCTGCCTTTCGCCAATGCAGCGATCGACGTGGACAAACCCTCCGATATTGAACTCGTCGAAAAAATTCTTGCTGCGCGTTAATCGCTTTGGCTATTCAGGAATTCCACGATCGCGCGGGCGGCGCGCGTCGCGGATGGCGTCTGTTGCAGATCAAAGGTATAGGCGAAGGCCTCGCGCTGCCGGGCGGCGTAGGTCTGCTCATGCATCGCCGCTGCGCGATCCAGCGCCGGACCAAGCGCCGCCGAGTCGTCAATTACCTCCCCAAGCCGCCAATGTTCGTAATCGCGACTATGCTCCCAGTCGGCATTATGCGCATTCACGAACACGCAAGGGCGCGGGCGATAGATAAACTCGTAAATCTGGCTTGATACGTCGCCAAGATAAATATCCGCCCCCATCGTATAAGTCATGTCCGCGCTCGCAGGACTGCCGATATCGATCAGCATGTGCGGACAATCGTGGAAACGTCGCGGCAAGCGCTTGCGGATCATCACGCTGCGCTCCTCAAGGGAGATATGCAAGAGCCGCTCAAACAGCATGATATGCGGCGCAAAGACGAGGTTGAACGCCTCCGAGCGATAGAAAAAGTCGAGCACCGCCGCGCCATGCCGATACCATGACGACAAGCGCGGGTCGAAATGCGGGTTATAGAGCACAGTCGGGCGATCATTATCGAATAGCCGCGGCGCATCATCGCGAACAAGGTCGAATTTTGGATAGCCGACAACCTCAAAAGCCCGCCCGGCCAAATGACCGGCAGCATCCAGGCGATCGCGGAATTTTGCGCCTGGCAAAAGCAGGAAATCGAAAAGCGCATTGTCGGCATTAAAACTCAACGCACGATCACCGGCGCCATGGCGCGCATAAACCATCGTCAAATCATTTAGTCTGAATCGATGTTTGATCATCGCACTGGTCTTTTCAGGCGTCACCAGCGCGTCAAGTCGTGCGAAGCGGCCGAGGTTCGCACGCAATACAGCGACCTTGCGAATGGGCAGGAACTTGCCGATCAACGCATCAAGGAGTTTTTCGGCAATATTGCAGTCGATCCGCGTCATCCGGCAACGCTGCCCCGGGAATTGGGCGGCTATTCTCCTGAGCTCCGCCATCTGTTCATCGCTCGACACCAATAGTTCGACATCGAATTCCGGATAATCCCGCGAAAGCGCGAGGGCGGTCGGCGCACTATGCGCGACCTGGTGAACGGCTTCATGGTTGAATAGAAATCCAATATGACGCGGTTTCATGTCTTGTTCCGGTTCAGCCGCGCGCCCTATTACACAAAAATCTCATCATATCGAGTAGGAACGCACCGGAAAACAGCTCCGCCCCCAAGCTTCACGGCGGTCAATCAAAGCATAGCCGACTATGCTGGAATGCATGCGCCGCGCATATTATACGCTCGCCTGTCCCAGTTACCGCGGTTTTTATAGAATGACCAAGGAAAAAAGCCGGCCCAGAGGGCCGGCTTTTTCACATATCTGTCAGATAACAGTCTTGTTAAGCTGCTTTCTTGCGCCGCGAGGCAAATCCAAGCCCGGCCAGCCCCGAAAGAAGCAGCGGAATCGCGCCCGGGATCGGTACTTCGGAAACTTCGAACTGGGCGATGGTGAAGCCCGCGCCTGCGGTTACCGAACGGAACTCAAAGGTCGTGCCGAAGAAAACCGTCGTCAGCAGATCAACCGCCTCAATCGTGTCGAAATACGAACCATCGATAATCAGATCGAAAAAGCCGCAAGGGCCTTCCGCATTCGGTCCGGAACAATCGGCGTCGTCGCCGGCGTTGAATTCGATATTGCTGAGGAAGACAGCCGTATCAAACACAAACTCAACCGATTCAAGCGAATCGAATTGGGTTTGATCTTCCGCGCCGTCCTTTTCCGACAATGCTGCGAGCCCGGAGTTGTCCGGAATGATGTCTTGCATCAACTGCGCTGCAGAGCGCGAGGAAAACGTGTCGTCAGTATAGGTATATGCCGTTGCCGTGAACTCGATGCCGCCTTTTGAATAGGTAAAGCCGTCTGCATCCGTGTCCGTGCAAAGGTCAGTCCCGACAGTGCCGCAGTCCATCGCGACATTGCCTGTCGGCGTGTCCAGAAAAGCGCCGCCGCTCTTGAAAATGAACGTTGTCGCATTCGCCGGTGCGGCCATGAATCCCGCTGCAGCGATCGCCGCAGCAAAGATACGAAGGGTAGCCATAGGTAATCCCCCACTCAAAACAGAATCCTACCCGGATCCGCCGGGTTTCGCGTCATTAACAGAGCATTAACAACATTGTTCACTTTCGCGGTATTCGTTGCATTGTCAATGGCTCTCAGAATACTCGGCCAAAAAAAACAGGACTTGCGCAACATATGAGCAGCCCATTGCCATAAACACCCGCATAGCGGGAATTTTGGCGTAAACGCCCGAATCATGGCGGCGTGAAGCGCCCGCTCGCATCGTACGATTTGTCGTGCATGCGCGGCGCCGATATGCACAAATCGATCAGTTTCGTGATCGACCAACAGGACGCTTGCCATGTCTTCCCCGCTTCGCCTCGCCGTATTTTTCAGCGCCGCAACATTGCTAGGCTGCGCCCCGCAAGAACCCGAAGCGCCGCCGACGCAACGCGTCACGGTATTTACCGGCGGCCCGATTTACACCGGTGTTGACGAGGCGCCGTCCGCCCAAGCGGTCGCGGTCGCCAAAGGCGCCATCCTTGCCGTCGGCAGCCGCGAGCTGGTAATCGCCGGCGCCGGCGACAACCCGCAGATCATCGACCTCAAAGGCGCTGCACTCTATCCGGGCTTTACCGATTCACACGCCCATATGCTTGGCATCGGCATGCGCGAACTGACGCTTAATCTCGAAGATGTCGGCTCAATCGCGGAGCTTGTCTCCATCGTCGCCGCCAATGTTCAGCATGCCGGCGAGAACGAGACTGTCACCGGCCGCGGCTGGATCGAAACGGGCTGGCCCGAAGAGCGCATGCCGACCCGTGACGATCTCGATCCGGTTAGCGGCGCGACGCCGGTCGTGCTTATCCGCGCCGACGGACACGCCATGGTGGTGAATTCAGCGGCGCTGGAGGCCGCCGGGATTGACGCTAATACGCCCGACCCGGCCGGCGGGCGCATCGAACGTGACGCGACGGGCCGCGCCACCGGCATTCTCGTCGATTCGGCCATGGGCCTTCTCGGCACGCTGATCGCCGAGCCGACGCAGGAGCGAAAACGCGCCGCCTATGAAAAAGCCTCTGCGGTCTATACCGGCTATGGCTGGTCGGGGCTGCACAACATGTCAGTCGATCCCATCAATCTCGATATGATGGAAACCCTCTCCGAGGATGGAACCGTGGCGTTGCGCGTCTACAATTCCATCGACAAGTCCGGCCTTGACGATCTGGCGGCAAGCGGCGCGCGGCGCAATGACAATGGCCGCGTCATCACCCGCGCCATGAAGCTTTACGTCGACGGCGCTCTCGGCTCTCGCGGGGCGTCCTTGTCTGAACCTTACGCCGACCGCCCGGACACCAGCGGCCTTCTCCTGATGGATGAAGATGAGGCGACTGCGCTCTTCGACAAGGCGATCGGCGCCGGCGTGCAGGTCGCGACCCACGCCATCGGCGATCGCGGCAACAAGCTTGTTCTTGACTGGTATGAGGATGCATTTGCGCGTCATCCGGATGCGGATGATATGCGCTGGCGGGTTGAGCACGCGCAAATCCTGCACCTGGAAGACATCCCCCGTTTTGCTGATCTTGGCGTCATAGCTTCGATGCAGCCGAGCCACGCCATTGGCGATCTGTTTTTCGCCCCAGACCGGCTGGGGCCTGACCGGCTCGACGGCGCTTACGCATGGCGCGCGTTGATCGATGCCGGCGTGGTGATCGCCGCCGGCTCCGACGCGCCGGTCGAACGCGGCGATCCGCTCATTGAATTCTACGCCGCCGTCGCGCGCCGCGGCCTTGATGGCACGCAAACCGACGACTGGCGTCCGGCGCAAGCCGTCACGCGCGCCGAAGCGCTGAAAATGTTCACCCTGTGGCCGGCTTACGCCTCGTTCCAGGAACACGAGCTCGGCACGATCGAGCCCGGCAAGCGCGCCGATTTCACTGTCTTTTCAAAAGACATCATGTCCATCCCGGAAGAGGAAATTCTCACCGCCAAACCGGTCATGACCGTTATCGACGGCGAGATTGTGTTCCGCGACAAAAGTTAGCCTTTCCATCCGGATGACCGGCAGCCGCCTTCAAAGGCAACGGCTGCCGGCCTTTTGCCGGTTCGGCCCTTATAGCAATTGCGGCTAGTCGTTTTCGGTCCATGTGGCGATCTTGTTCGCGATTCGCCACTCACCTTCAACTTTCAGCAACACCATATAATCTGTATACAGTCTATCATTCCAGCTTATCTCAACCTTAGCCATTGCGGATTTCTCGGTCGCGTCGATGCTGACAATGCGGCCAATGCGCGGCACGGCTTTGCCCTGCTCGATGCGAGAAATATATTCCGGCCCCGGACGCCGCAAAAGCGCGTCGCCTTCGCCAAGCCACTGCACTTCAAGGCTGGGAAGGAATGCTTCTTCCACCAAAGACGGCTCGCCCTGCGCCGTGCCGTCGAGATATTTTTGAATGACCGTGCTGATCTCGTCAAAGCGCTCATCTGCATGCGCGGCTGAGGAGAATGAAAGCAACATAACGACCAATAATGCAGCGCGCCTTATCAACATGTCGGGATCCTTTTAGTTGTGGAATTTTCTCGCAGTCCTAGCCTGCTCAAGCGGCCCGTCAATGTCAGCCGATGCGGCGCGGGACAAACCGAGCAGCCCGAGCGATGAACTGTTCCGTGCATTGCGCCGCCGCTCAGGCGCCTTTTGCCACGCCGCCCCTTGCCGCACGCACCGCCGAGCAAATTTCATTCGGTTTCGGCAGGCCTGCGCGCACCGCCGCGCAGCGCACCGCGCATGACAAACCAGCCGCAGCCGGCGAACAAGACGCCGGTCGTCACCAGGCTCGCCTCCGGACCGAAACCGCCGCCTGTGAGCAGCGGCGCGCCGCCGGTATCGGCAAGGTCGACAACAAAAGGCGTTTCGCCGATGGACCCGCCGGAAACCTCAAGGCCAAATCCGAGTCCCAAAAGCCAGTTCCAGGCGGAATGCCATCCGCAGACGCCCCATAACGAGCCTTCTTGCAAAGCGTAAAGGCCGATGAAAAGCCCGAATAGAACGATATTCGCAACCCCGACCATGCTTTGCACCGTCGGCGGATAAACATTGCCCATATGCGCCAGCGCAAAAATGATCGATGTCGCGAGCAGCGCGATAAGCCGCCCGCGCCGCGCCGCCAGCGCCGACATCCACCAGCCGCGAAACACCACTTCTTCGGCGGCGCCCTGCACGAGAAATGCAACTAGAAACGCCGCCGCCACAATAGCCGCGCTTGCCGGATACGGCGCCTTTGCGACCGGGTTGATCGCTTCCACATCATAGCCGCCGGCGATGAAGATGACGCCGACCACGACCAGCAAGAACAAAGCGCCCGATGCAAATCCGCGCAGATACCGGCCGGCCCATGACGCGGCGTCAAAACCCATGCTTGATAGCGGCCTGTTTTCAATCAGCCGCACCCACAATACCGTGCACAGAATAAATGAAGAAAAGGGCGCGGCGAGCATCAGCGCCGGGTTCGCTTCGGCGAGGCTTTTGGCGAATGCATCAAAACCGTCCGCGTCCGATATCGCCCCGGTCGCAAAGCCAACCGCCGCAATGATCGCGAAGGTCAACACAACCGACAGCGCAATGATGAGCGCCGCCGGCAGGATCGTTAGAAACGACCAGATGATCCGCGCACGGTCATGAATGGGACCGTAAATGGATGTATATTTCGACATTGACGTCGCCCCTTGATCGCTTCCATAGCCATCATTTTTTCCCGCCAAAACTTTGCCCCGCGCCTGCTTGCGCGTCCAGTCAACTCCGGCGGAAACGCCGAGATTCTACGGTTTTTCCCCGAAGCCCTTGCAAAATCGGCCATAGCGCACGAATGGCGCCCCTTGCCTCGCGGTCATGACACCCCATCTGACAGTCATGACCTTCTGGCAGTTCCTGATCGTTTTCGGGCTGTCGGTTTTTGTTCTCTGGAACATCTGGGTCGCCATTCGCAATCTCGGCGACATCGAAGACGATGATTAAAGAGACGCGCTGACAGTTCCGTTTTTTGGCATGCCGCTTTCCTGATCACAGCAGCGGCAGGGTGCTTGTTGACACGGTTAAACGGCAAACAGCCGATCCATATTTTTGAAACATTTGAACTCAAGCGCATTGCCCGCCGGGTCCAGCAAAAAGAACGTGCCTTGCTCACCGGGCTCGCCTTCAAACCGCATTGTCGGTTCGATGATGAAAGCCGCGCCGCCGGCCGCCAAGCGTTCGGCCAGCGCCTGCCACGCCGCGGGGTCGAGCACCACGCCGAAATGGCGCACCGGCACGTCCTTGCCGTCGACCACGCTTGTCGATGCCCGCGCGCACTCTTCCGGCGCAAGGTGGGTTACGAGCTGGTGGCCGAAAAAATCGAAATCGATCCAACGGTCCGAGCGCCGTCCGCGCGCGCACCCCATAAGCGCGCCGTAAAAGCCTTCAGCCTTTTCAAGATCGTCGACGGGAATAGCGAGATGAAAAACCGGTGCTGTCATTTTCATGTGTCTTGAGGTTTCATGCGGCTTCAGCCCCATGGATTAGCCGTGTTGCAAGGACTATATGCTTTGCCGGGCGCGGCGCCCATGGCGGCGCCCTTCCTTTGGATCGCATTTATCAAACGGCGGAGAAATGACCAGCAAGTTCACCAATCTGACCGGCGATTATTTCGTCGCCCCGCAACTCAGCCGCGACGACATTCGCGCGGCCGCCGCCGATGGCTTTGCGCTGATCGTCAATAACCGCCCGGACGGCGAGATGATCGGGCAGCCGAAAAGCGCCGAGCTTGAAGCCGCCGCCCGCGAGGCCGGCGTCGCCTATGCGCATATCCCGGTGGGTTCGGAAGGCATCACCCATGGCCATATCGAGGCGCTGCACGCAGCTCTTGAAAAAGCCGATGGACGCAAGATTCTCGGTTTCTGCAAATCAGGGGTTCGCTCGACCTTCCTGCATGCTTACGCCGCCGCCGCCAAGGGGCGCGCCGCGTCTGAGATTATTGCCGAGGCCGCCAGCGCCGGGATTGATATCAGCGCGCACGCGCCGATATTGGAACGGCTAAGCCACGACGCAACAAAGGACGACCAGTAATTCGATGAGTATCCTCGCATTCGCCCTCGCCGCAGGCGCGCTCAGCGCTGCTCAAGACTTAGACCGGTACGCCCCGCCGGAGGTTCGCCAAGCGCCCGCTTGCGTGTGCCCCGCCTCTCGCGAGACGCCGGAAGTGGTTTTTTCGGGCTTCGTCGTCGATGCGGAGGTGACGCTCGGCGCCGATCGCCGCTCGGTCGAGGATCGCATGGCGACGGTGTTCGACGTCAAATCCTCAAACAATGGCGATGTTGATGGCCGTACGCGGCTGTGGCACACAACCGCGCCGTCCAGCTGCGGCGTTACCTTCGACTATGGCAAGAAATATTCCGTCGCCGCACGCCGGTCCGATGATGGCGATCTTGAGACGGATAAATGCCTGATGCGCGCGGCCGGCTGAGCTGAGTCCGGCGGAAGACCAAAAGACGCGCGCAATTCCGTTCAATAATGGATGATGATGCGCGCGCTCGCCGCCGCCGCCGGGATGACGATGGTTTCGGTGAGTGTCACGCCGCAGCGCAGATGAGCAACATCGCGCCCGTCTTCATCCGTCGCGCGTTGTTCCTGGCCTTCGCCGCAATCAAGAAAACTGCCGCGCTCTTTTTCAACCACATAAAGATAATTCGGCGACGCGGCCACGAAGGCCCGATCGGTGATCCCCCCGGCGGCGTCGCCGATGGAAATCCCGCCCGCCGTCTGGGCGAGCGCAGCGCCGCAAAGGGTTAACCCCGCAAACGTGACTGCGGCGGCGGCGTTAAGGAACTGTTTACGATCGGCACACATGCCCGGCTCATCGCAAAAGCCGCGCCGCTGGACGAAATTCGGCCTCAAACCGGCCTCACCGAGACTTTATTTCCTTGTCAGAACCGCAAAAGCCATGTTGATTGCGGTCGGGGCGCAGGGTGTCGGCGGAGCGGGCATGACGATATTTGGCGAGTTTAAAATCAGCGGCAACGAGCTCGTTGCGACCGAGACCGGCGCCGCCATACCGTTAACCCGGGAATTTGCGCGCGACGCCTGGCGCATCGCCAGCTTCGTATGGCTGATCAACGGCGTGCGCGCTGTGCGCCGCGTGCGCGGCCGCGAGCCGCGCGCACGTATATCGTTCTTCCCGCGCAAGCCGCGCTCTTATTACGCCATCTGGCCGGTGTGCCAGCTCGCCGATGTAAAGATCGTCGACGACCCGGAAGAAGCGGATCTGCATTTTTATTTCGAAGATTGCGAGTTCCTCACCGCGCCGCGCCTCGCGCCGAGCGCCAAGCCGGCGTTCAATGTCGGTTGCTTCGACATTCGCAAGAGCGTCGTCGCCCGCATTTTCGAAGAAACCTTCGGTTATGCGCTTGGCGTTGATCCGTCTGCGCATCATGGAATGCTGGTCGAAAAATCCGAGTCCAACGGCAAGCATGACGGCCGGCTGGTGGAAGGGCCGATCGCGAGCCCCAAGCCCGGCCATGTCTATCAGCGCAATATCGAAAACACTTTTGACGGCGCCGAGCATGTGGATATCAGAACGCCCGTCGTCGGCGGCAGGACGACGCCTTTTGTTTTCCTCAAGCGGCGCGCGCGCGATTTGCGTTTCACCAATGACAATCACCGCGTCGACCTTGCTGCGACCGACGCGATGTTGTCACGCGACGAGCAGGAAAAGATCGCCGCTTTCGCCCGCGCCATGCGGCTTGATTTTGGCGGGCTCGATATCCTGCGCGACCGCAATGACGGGCGCATTTACATTGTCGACGCCAACAAGACCGATATGGGCCCGCCCTCGGCGATGCGCGCCCAGGACAAGCTCACCGCCATGCGCGCGCTTGCAGACGCCTTCGCCGCGATGGTAGACGGCGCGCTTGCGAAATAAAGCGCGGGAGCCACTCTTGGCCTCTATTCCCTTCATCAAAGATATCGATTTCGCCTATGGCGCGCCTGACCGCGTCGCGCCGGGCGTAAGGCGGGTGATCGCCAATAATCCCGGGCCGTTCACCTTTACCGGCAGCGGAACCTATATTATCGGCGAAGGCGAGACGGCGGTGATCGATCCCGGTCCCGACCGCGATGACCATCTCGATGCGCTCCTCAACGCGCTTGCCGGCGAACAGGTGAGCCATATTCTCATCACCCATACCCATTCGGACCATTGCGGGCTGGCGCGCAAACTCGCGGACGCCACCGGCGCGCCGATATTCGGCTTTTCCGGACATCCGGTGCGCGATCAGGCCGACGACGCGCCCGCGCTTGACGAAGGCGCCGATTACACTTTCGCGCCGGACGACATGATCGGCGATGGCGCGGTGATCGACGGGAAGGGCTGGCGCCTCGAAGCGGTGCACACGCCGGGGCATCTTTCGAACCATTTATGCTTTGCCATGCCGCAGCAAGAAGCGCTGTTCACCGGCGATCACATCATGGGCTGGGCGACGAGCGTCGTTGCGCCGCCTGACGGCGATATGGGCGATTACATGGACAGCCTCGACAGGCTGCTCGCCAGGGACGATGCGATCTATTACCCGACCCATGGGGCGCCGATCGCCAATCCGAAGCGCTTCGTGCGCGCGGTGAAGACCCACCGGCTGATGCGCGACGCGCAGATTGTCGAACAACTGAGAAAGGGCCGCGTGACAATCGCCGAGATCGTTCCGGCGATGTATGCCGATGTCGATCCGCGCCTGCACAAGGCCGCGGCGCTGAACGTACTGGCGCATCTCATTCGCCTCGTCCGTGTAGGAACGGTCAGGTGCGATGGCGCGCCCGGGCTAGGCGCCATTTACGCGAGCGATTGAGCAGGTCGAATAGGCTGGCAGCGGCCGGCATCAAGTCGCCGGCCGCCGCATTTCCCTAGCCGGTCTCGCTAACCCGGGCGAGCACGTCCTTGCGGACGATCGCATAATAAGGCCCATTGAAATTATAGACCGCCAGCTCGCCGAAGATTTCCTGCGCTGAGGCGTCATCGCCGACCTGCGCGAAACAGACCGCGCGATGATAGCGCACATAGATGTTGTTCTGGTCCGCCTGCACAAGATGCGCCTCGGCCCCGGCGCAATCGCCCGCCTGATAGGCCGCTAGCCCCTCGAACATGTGCATCGGCTCATGCTTGCGGGGATTGGCGTCCGCCTCGACTTTCGCCGTGAAGTCTGCGGCGAGCGCCGCGACCGCATCCGCATCGCCCTGCCGCGCCGCCAGCATGCCGCGCGCGAACAGGACATTCGCTTCCTGCGCCCGTGCAAATTCCGGATTACCGACGCTCGCGGCCTGCCCCTCCGAAGCAGCAGCGAAATCGTCAATCGCCTCCTCGGCGGTCGCCACGTCACCATAATGGGTCGCGATCAGCGCGATATTGTTGAGCGCATTGATCTTGAGATCCGCCTCGCCCTCCATGCCGGAGCCTTCATATTCATCGATCAGCGCGCGCAATTCCGCGATCGCCGCGTCGGGATCGCCTTCATGCAGGCTCACATAGGCCCGGAACACGCCAAAGAACGGCGCGGTATTGGAACCGCGCGCATCTTCAAGCGCCATCGCCCGGGTATAATCGGCGCGCGCCTCGTCATAATTGCCAAGGAACGAGTTGACATGGCCGCGTTGCTGCAATGGAGAGCCCAATGTCGGGGCCAGTTCGGCAGCACGCGTATAATCATTATACGCATCTTCCAACCGTCCTTGCGCACGATGGACATCGCCAAGCAAATCATAAGGCGTTGATTCATCCGGCTCGAGACTTACCGCTGTCTCGAAATGCATCGCCGCCTTGGCGAAATCCTTCGGCATCTGGTTGAGATAATTGTTACCGGCGGCGATATGCCCACCGACAAAATCCGGGGCCCGGTCCAGCGCCTGCGCAAGTGCGCTCCGCGCGTCGGAGATGCGCCCGACCGCGGTCAAGGCGTTGGCATAGCCGATCCAGGCGCGCGGGCTGTCGCCATTGAGTTCCGTTACCTGGCGGGCCTTTTCCACCCGGCCTTCCTGATTGCCGTCAAACGCATCCTGCCAGCCATTGATAATCAACCGCTCGCTCTCGGAGGCGCCGTCGCGGCGCTCGCGCGCCTTGGCGAGATTGTCGGCAAATTCTTCCGTCGAGGCGCCGGTCAGCCCGGCGAACATGTAAGCGAGCGCGAAGTCCGGATCGGCCGCCGCCGCCTCTTCAAACAGGGCGTTCGCATCGACGAAACGGCCGACGTCATTAGCATGAAGCGCTTTGAGGAACATCGCCCGAGCCTCTTCAGAGACAGTCGACATCGGCAAACGCATCATCACATCCGGCGCTTCCGTCGCTGGTTTGGATGCGGTTTCCGCCGCTTCATAGCCGCCGGCATCGGCCGCCTCGCCGCCTGTTTCCGCCGAGCGCTCTCCACAACCCGCAGCGAGCGCGGTCGCGCCGCACCACAAAATCAACATTCTTTTACGCATGGTTTTCTCCCTCCTCTTGCCCGACGCCGGGCGTTCAACCCCACATGCACGCATTATATTCCGTAGGCATCGAAATTATCACAGCCGCAGCGCGCGGCACGCTTTTCGCAACAGGCTTGTGCAATGATGCGGCGGCTGTAAGCTCAACCGGCCGCATCGAGATCAGCCGCAATGCGCACGCAAAAAACCAACACAGATGGCGCGATGGCGAGTACCGCCTTAACGGCGCGCCGTAATGCAAGCCACCGCGTATAAATACAGGCATGTACACAGAATAACGGCGGAAAACTCACGCCGAACGGCGACAATAGGCCAGAACAAACCTCCTGTACACCCGACCCCCCGCCGCCTTTCCGGAGCTTAATCCGCCAGCAACACCCGCCGCGCCTCAGCGATCAGGCGGCGCTGCATGTCGATGGGCGGACCTTCGATTTCAGCGGTTCGCTCCAAAAGCTCGACAAGCCGGCTCTTTTCCGCTGGCGCGCATATCTCAATGACCGGTCGCAAAACCTTGCGGACGATGTTGCCGGCGTCGTTGATCTCGCCAACAGCCACCCGCGCAAAGGCATAAAGTCCGCTGGCCGTTTCCCCGTCGGCGTCAAACGCCAAGCGCATATCGGCGAGAATTTGCGTCGTCTGGCGCTCGGTGACAGCCCCGTCATAGCTCGCAATCTGGTAGATCAGCACCGCCGCCGCCAACGCCACCAATATTGCAATGATGATATGCATTGACCGTTCCCCTTCATCAGCATTGCGGCCGTAATTATTGATTTATTCGCCCGCGCGCGCCACCGCGTATTCAGGGCTTCCCCGCCAATTCGCACTTTCTCCTAAAACATGGTGAATGCGCCATTGGCGATATTGTGCGCGATCACAGGCAACAGAATGCTCCCAGTTTTCTCGCGCATCCATAGCAGCAATATCGACGGCCCGCCGGTCATCAAAAAGAATCCCAGTTCAAATTCGAACCCTCCCGGACCAAAGCTAAGTCCATGGGCAAGCCCGAATAGCGCCGACGTCAACAGCCCGCCAAAGCCTATCGGCGCACCCAAGATTGATATCCGTTTGGCGAAGGCTTCATTCATCGCCACGAGCAATACTCCGCGATAAAAAACCTCTTCGTCCAGACCTGGCATTGTCCATTGGAAGGCGACCGTCTCCCAATCATCACGCCCATCCGCGCCGCTTATCGCCATGTAAAAAAACAGCGCGGACATAGCGGCGAAGACGAAATAAGCAGGCTACGACCTTTTATTTTGTTTGACCGTGATCCCGCAGCGACGGTAACCGAAGAGAGGGAAGGCCGCGATTATGAGCATGAACGAAAGTGACAGCCCTTTGCCGAACCAATTCCAGCCAGACCCCTGCGGCAGGTTCGGCAAGGCGAAGAATCCTCGGGTCAGCAGAAAGTTGTAGACCACGTAAAGTGCTAAAGCACCGACAAACCAGGAAAGCCTAAACTGGTTTCGGAACATTACCGCACCGATCGCCCCCAGAACTGCGATGACGCCCACTTGGCCTAGAGTTAAATAAAACTCGCTCAACATTCGATTCGTTACCTTTCCGAAAAATTCCGTGCACCGCTGGATTGCGCCAACTTCTCCTGGTTGACGCTAGGGTTTGCCACAAAGTAATGCTAATTGAACTAAGCGGCGATTTTCAACGGCAAGTTAATCGCCCGTGACCAATGGCGGATCGCATGAGACCACCGCCATCGCGCTCATCGTCACCAGCGCGCCCTGCTTTGGCAGCGCTGAAACGGAAACGACAGAACGCGCCGGCGCACGCTCGTCCAACGCTTTCTCATAGACATCATTCATCGATGTAAAGTCCGCCATATCCGCAAGGAACACCGTGACATGAAGGAGATGGTCAAAGTCCGAACCGGCATGTTCCAGCATCAGCTTCATCGACTGCATGATCTGCGCAGTCTGGCTCGCCGCATCTGCGCCCGCCAATTCCTGCGTCGCCGGATCAACGCCGGCAATCGCGCTGATCGAGATGAAGTCGCCCGATTTTGCGTAATGTGAGTAAGGGCCGATCGGCTTCATCAACCCGGGGAGCGTATACGTTTCGACTTTGCGTCCCATCGCGTCGCCTTTCGTTACGGATAAAGCGCCTGCTTCGCCCAACCGCCCTCTTGTTGAGTGTATTGCAAGCGCTCATGCAGTCGAAACGGCCGGTTCACCCAGAATTCAATTGCCGAAGGCATTAGTCTGTAACCGGACCATTGCGGTGGGCGCGGTATCTCGCCGATTGCATATTTCGCCGCCTTTGCCGCCACCGCCTTTTCCAGTGCAAAACGCCCTTCGAGCGGACGCGATTGCGCCGACGCCCAGGCGCCGATGCGAGCGCCGCGAGCGCGGGTCTTGAAATAAGCGTCCGCCTCTTCCTCGCGCACTGGCTCGACCGCGCCGCGAAAGCGCACCTGGCGGCGGATCGATTTCCAGTGAAAGCACAAGGCGGCCTTCGGATTGGCGGCAAGCTGGCGGCCCTTGGCGCTTTCTAGATTGGTGTAGAAGCTGAGCCCGCAGGCGCTCACATCTTTTAGCAGCACCATGCGCACATCAGGAAGCCCGGCCTCGTCGACCGTGGCCAACGCCATGGCGTTGGCGTCGTTCGGCTCGCTCTTGCCGGCGAGCGCCAGCCAGTCTGCGAATAGCGCGAAGGGATCGTCAATCGTGAAGACATCGCCCTGATCTGCATCGGCTGCATAAGCCTCTTCGCTCGGCGTCGGCGGGATAATCTCGTCAGCCATTTTACATTGGTCCTTTGCAGCCGGCGGCGATCTTTCGCCCGTTAACGCTTTTCCCCCGGCGGCGGGCCATGATAAGGCTCGCCGTCAAACCCTAGCTGATATAGAAAACGCGCATGTCTTTAAATAGTTTTGGCAGAGTCTTCCGGTTCACGACATGGGGCGAAAGCCACGGGCCCGCCCTCGGCGTCGTTATTGACGGCTGCCCGCCAGGCATTTTGCTGCATGCGCAGGATATCCAGGCCGCCCTCGACAAGCGTAAGCCCGGGGGCTCGAAATTCGTCACCCAGCGCAAGGAACCGGATGCCGTGAAAATTCTCTCCGGCATTTTCGAAGATGATCGAAGCAACGGGCCCCGCACCACCGGCACGCCCATCAGCCTGATGATCGAGAATGTCGACCAGCGCTCCAAGGACTATGCCGACATTCGCGACAAATACCGGCCGGGCCACGCCGACTTCACTTATGACGCAAAATACGGCTTCAGGGACTATCGCGGCGGCGGGCGCTCCTCGGCGCGCGAAACGGCGGCACGGGTCGCCGCTGGCGTCGTCGCTGAAAAGGCGCTGGCGTTTGTGCTCGGCGCCGACATATCAATCCGTGCCTGCCTCGTGCAGATGGGCCCGCACAAAATCGACCGCGCGCGCTTCGACTGGGCGGAGATAGAGAACAACCCGTTCTGGTGCCCGGACGCCGAGGCCGCAAAATTGTGGGAGGAAAAGCTCGACGCCGCGCGCAAGGCCGGCTCTTCCATGGGCGCGGTGATCGAGGTTGTCGCGTCAGGCGTGCCGGCGGGGCTCGGCGCACCGGTCTATGGCAAGCTCGATGCGGACCTGGCCGGCGCGATGATGTCGATTAACGCCGCGAAAGCCGTGGAGATCGGCGCCGGCATTGAAGCCGCGGCTTTGTCGGGTGAGGAAAATGCCGATGAAATCCGCATGCGGAACGGCGCGCCGCATTTCTTGTCCAACAAGGCAGGCGGCATTCTCGGCGGCATATCGACGGGGCAGGACATTGTGGCCCGGTTCGCAGTCAAGCCGACCTCGTCGATCCTCACGCCGCGAAAAACCATCAACGCCCAGGGTGAGGAAACCGAAATCCTCACCAAAGGCCGCCACGACCCTTGCGTCGGCATCAGGGGCGTTCCTGTCGGCGCGGCGATGATGGCGCTGGTGCTGGCGGATCACGCGATGTTGCATCGCGCGCAATGCGGATAAGCGCGCCTTATTTGCGCCCGCCAAATGGCAAGATCGCTGGCGTCTTTTCCATATAGGATTTGTACTGATCGCCAAAAAGCTTGATCATATCACGCTCCTCATAACCAATCGCGACGAAAATATAAATCGTCCAGATTGAAGCAAAGAGCAGATGCCCGACGGTCATATGCGATGTCGACCAGAAGGCGACGATGAAGCCGAGATAAAGCGGATGACGCAAATGCTTGTACAGCAATGGCGTGACGAATTTGGGCGGCGGCGCTTCTTTGGCCTTGAAGGCGTTCCAGCCCTGCTCGAGTCCAAATAGTGCAAAGTGGTTGATCAGAAATGTCGACAGCAACACCAGTGCAAAACCGGCAAAGAATAGAGCCAAGAGCACGCCTCGCCACAATGGCGCTTCAACCGACCAAACAACGCCCGGCATCGGCCGCCAGAACATGATCAGGATCCAAAGGACTACGACCGTCGCAAGAACATATGTGCTACGCTCCATCGGCCATGGCACAATTTTCGTCCAGGTCTTTTTAAAGCCCTGACGCGCCATGATGGAATGCTGCACGCCGAACAACAATAACAGGCACAAATTGACCAGCGCCGCCGCACCGCCGCCCGATCCCGGCCCGGCGTCAATGGTTTTGGGCGCATTGATAAACGCGGTCATGTCGCCGCCGACAAAGGCGACGAAGTACAAGAATGTGGCGAGGAATACGAGATACGCGACGACGCTGCATATAAGAACCAGGACGCCCATGACGTTTCTCCCTGATGGCCCGTGCGGATCGCAACGCGGGTGCTTTACACGAGTACGGATGAAACGTCAAAAGAGCTTTTCTCGCCGCACGCACGCGGCCGTGTTGTTACGGCTTAAACCGGCTTTTCGAATGCTGTGACCTTGGTGAGGAAGGCAAGCGTTTCTTCCCGGCATTCGAGCCCTGCGTTACCGAACAGCGTTTTCAAGTCAGTACGACAATAGCTGTCGTAATAAGGCTCATGAAAGCCGCGCGGGAAGTTTTCCAGCAGAATGTCAAAACCCGGCTCGTCCCCATACTGAATAGTATCGACCTGGACGAGCATGCCGCCTGGCTTTAGCAGTCGTACAATTTCCGCCGCGACCCGACCCCGTGCGCCGGGCGGCAATTCGTGGAACAAATAGACGGCGGTGATGATATCGAATGAGCCCTCAGGCAGGCCCGTCTCCTCTGCGTTTGCCTGTCGATAGGTTACGTCTTTCCACCGGCCGAGCGCGGCGCACGCCTTGCCGAGATAGGCAGGCGACAGATCAAGCGCCGTCACATTGAGGTTCGGCCAGTTGTCCTTGACCTCGCTCAGGAAACGGGCCGTGCCGCACCCCAAATCAAGAAGGCGCGCTGCGCCGGCATCTTTCCCTTCCAGCGCTTTCCGAATGAAAGGCAATGCCTGCCGGCGCATCGGGCCCGCCGCGCCGGTGAACAGCGTCTCCACCTGCATGTCATAGCGCTCCGCGGAGCCTTCCGACAGCCAGCCATCCGTCTGATAATGGAAGTTCTGAAGATAATAGCGGGGAAATTTTTCCTTCTGCGCTCCGGCATAGACCTCCGAATGGGCGCGCGCGGCCTTGCGCCGGGCGACTTTCCCGGCATCGCGCAAATAGTCGCGGCTCTGACGCCAGAGCTTCGGCAAAGAAGGCGGCCGCCGCAAGTCAATAGGTAGCTTGTACCGCCCGGTTTCGATGTTTTCCCAGTCGCGCTGGAAGAGCGCGCGAAACGCCTGTTTGAGCCGATTCCTGTCGAGCGGCCCGAACTCTTCCGCATACGGCGCCGCCCCGGGCTCTGTCAGCGGCCCCATCAGCCGCCGCCCATAAGCGTAATGCCCCGTAAACCACAAAACGCGCGCCGCCTGCGCCGCGCTATAGGCAGCGTGCCTGGCGCTCTTGGACATGACGGAGGCAAGCGGCGGCATGGCCTATCCCTTCATGAACACCCCGACGAGCTCGACATGAGGAGAATAGACGAATTGATCAACCGGCGTCACCTGTTTCAACACATAGCCGCCGGCGCGCAGCGTGGCGGCGTCGCGCGCGAAACTTGCCGGATTGCATGACACGCCGATGACCACCGGAATTGCCGATTGCGCCAAATGGCCCGCCTGAGCCCGCGCGCCCGCGCGCGGCGGGTCAAAAACCGCCGCATCAAAAGGCTTTAGTTCCGGCGCACTCAACGGACGCTCAAAGAGATTGCGCCTTTCCGCCCGCACCGGATGCGCGAGTGATGGATTTCGGCTCGCGGCATCGAGGGCGGCGATGGCGTTCGCATCGGAATCAAATGCATCGACCGCCGCATTAGCCGCCAGCGGCAAGGTAAAGGTTCCGCAGCCGGAAAAAAGATCGACGATACGGCGCGCCCGACCCAGGACCGACACCACCGACGCCGTCAATGCCGCCTCTCCTTCGCGGCTCGCCTGCAAAAACCCGGCAGGCGGAAGCGTGACCGGCGTGCCGCCAAAGGCGACCGCGGGCGCGCCAAACGCGACCAGCGGCGCATCATTAATGGAGATGCGCAAGACGCCCGCCGCCCGCGCGGCATCCGACAATGCCATAATTTCCGCACCCGACACATCTTCGCCGGCGTCGCCGTCAACAAACGAAACATCAAGCCCGTTATCGGCCAAAGTGACCATAAGGTCGAAACCGCGCCAGCTGTCCGGCGCTGCAGCAGCGAGCACCCGCAAGCGCTCCATCGCCGCATCGAGCGCCGGGTCGAGCACGGAACAGCGCGCAACATCGACGATGCGCGACGACATGCGTTCATTAAACCCGAGCGTGACGCGACCGCCATGGCGGCGCACTGCGAAACGCGCCCGGCGACGCGAGGCTGCTTCGCAGGCGACAAGCGGCGCGACAATGTCGGCATTGAAGCCTTCGCGCGCCAGCGCGGAGATCACAAATCCGCGCTTGAGGTCGCGATAATAGTCCTGCTTTAAATGCTGGAGCGCACAGCCGCCGCATGCGCCGAACAGCGGGCATGGCGGCGCGGCTCGCTGCGCGCTTTCTTGCAACAGCTCGGCAATCGCGCCGCGCTCGCCCCAATAGTCGATACGTGCTTCGTCACCGGGTGCGCCATACGGCACATAGATCCGCACGCCAGCAAGCTCCGCGACGGCGTCGCCGCGCGCACCAATGGCGCCGAGCGTTGCAACCGCGCTTTTCAATGGCGCGATCGCGCGTTTTTTTGACTTATGCCGTCTTCTCTGCGCCAATCAGAAACTCCTTATTGCCATCGCCGCCGGCAATGGGGCTGTCGATATACCCCTTGGTCTTCCATCCGGGCTGATCGTTAAGCCAAGCCTGAATATCTTCCGCGACACCATAGCTGTTGGCGTAGCCGGGCCTGACGATGCCTCCCTTGCCCAGCTGCGACCTTCCCACCTCGAATTGCGGTTTGATCAGCGCGACAAGCTGCGCATGCGGCCCCGCCAGCGCCATCGCAAACGGCAAGGCCTTTTTCAGGCTGATAAAGCTAACATCGCAAACAATCAGATCAATGGCCTCTGGAACTAGCGCCGCTGATAATTGCTTCGCATGCGTCTTTTCAAGATTTACGACGCGAGGGTCGCTGGCGATGCGTTCATGCAACTGGCCTTGTCCCACATCGACCGCATAAACTTTCGCCGCGCCGCCGCGCAACAGGACATCGGTAAAACCGCCGGTCGAAGCGCCGAGATCGAGGCAGGTCTTGCCGGCCGGATCGGCTTCCATGGTTCTAAGCGCCGCTTCAAGCTTTACCCCGCCGCGCGACACGAATGGATGGACCGCGCCTGAAAGGGTTATTTCATCGCCTTCGCCGACTTTCTGCGCCGGCTTTCTGGCGATGGTTCCGTTCACCACAACCAGCCCTGCGTTGATCGCTTCCTGCGCGCGGGCGCGACTGGGCGATAGGCCGGTTTGAACGAGATAACGATCAAGACGCATGGGAAAAAAGCCGGTAGCGAAAATGTTCCTTTGCGGAGGCCCCCCCCTATAAAGGGCGTTTCGCGCCGCGCAACCGGCGCCGCAGTCCCCGTCCGCATATGGATTGACGCGCGCGCGGCAAATTCCCATATTTCTTGTCAGACGCCGCCCTTAAGACAGGCGGCGCACCAGTTGTAGGATTTTGCTGGAGCATCCAATGGCGAAATCTTCGCGACATGGCGATCCGCATCGCTGGCCGGGACAAGAGGGTCCATCGACCCTGCAGGCGGTCTTTACCATTCTCCTGATCGTCGCTTTTGGCCTATTAATCGTCGTGATGCTGACCAATGGCGGCTAGGCGCCCGCCAATGCCGGATCAAAGCCAGCGCCGCACGCGGGCCTTGTAAGCGCGATAGTCATCGCCGAATTGCCGCTCCATTTTCTCTTCCTCAAAAGGAATGCTGACGACATTCACGAACAGGAAGAAAACAAGAACTGCAATCATTACCGTGATGGTTCCAACCAACAAGGCGACGCCCATCAGCAGGGTGATAATACCGAGATACATCGGGTTGCGCGTCCACCGAAACGGGCCTGTCGTCACCAGGACGGTGTTTTTCTTCGACGCCGGCATAACCTCTGTCCCGGCGCGGGCGAAAGCCAGCCTGCCTGACGCAGCAATGATGGCGCCGGCGGCAAGCAGCGGCCACCCCGCCAGCGGCGCCCGCAAGACAGTTGGCGCGGCCAGCACCGCGCCTGCGCCCCAGCCGATGAGCATGAAAATAAGCGCCCAGACGGGCGGCGGGACCAGGACTAATATGGAGGGTCGCCGGCGTTGATCACTCATCGAGCCTCCTTAACGATTTCGGGCAGCGCGCGAATGCGCCCTTCGCCCTTTTCCAGAGGATATGATTAGCCGACCCGTTTGGAAAAAGAAAAGGCCGCCCTGAAGAGCGGCCTTTTTTTCAATCGCTATGTAAATCCGTCTCAGCCGCGCAGATTGACGACATTCGCCCCCATGCCGAGCGCTTCGCGGGCGCGCTCGACAATATGCGCGGCGTTGAGTTGCGCCTGATCATACATTTTGGCGGGACTGTCCTGATCCTGGAAAATATCCGGCAAATGCATGGTGCGGATTTTAACGCCGCTATCGAGCAGCCCGGTTTCCGCTAGGAAATGCAGCACGAAGGCGCCGAAACCGCCGCGCGAGCCTTCCTCAACGGTGATGACCGCCTCATGTTCGCGCGCCAGGCGCATGATGAGGTCATGGTCAAGCGGCTTGGCAAAACGCGCATCGGCAACTGTGGTCGAAATCCCTTGCGCCTCCAGCGTATCGGCAGCTTTCAGCGCCTCCGCCAAGCGCCCGCCAAGCGCCAACAGGGCCACTTTCGTGCCTTCGCGCATGATCCGGCCCTTGCCGATTTCGAGGATCTTGCCGTTCTCCGGCAGATCAACGCCGACGCCCTCGCCGCGCGGATAACGGAAGGCGATCGGCCCTTCGTCATAGGCCGCCGCCGTCGAGGTCATATGGACGAGTTCGGCTTCGTCGCCCGCCGCCATGATCACCATATTCGGCAGGCAGCCGAGATAGGCGATGTCGAACGCGCCCGCATGGGTCTGCCCATCGGAGCCGACAAGTCCGGCGCGGTCCATGGGCATGCGCACCGGCAAGTTCTGGATCGCCACGTCATGCACAACCGAGTCATAGGCGCGCTGCATGAATGTCGAATAGATCGCCGCAAATGGGCGCATGCCGTCAGCGGCAAGACCAGCCGCAAAGGTCACCGCATGCTGTTCCGCGATGCCGACATCATAGCAACGATCGGGGAAGACATCCGCAAACATGTCGAGCGACGTGCCCGACGGCATCGCTGCCGTAATCCCGATGATGCGGTCGTCTTTTTCCGCTTCCTTGATGAGCGTTTTGGCGAAAACTTTCTGATAGGCTGGCGCGTTGGGCGTGCCCTTTTTCTGCTTGCCGGAGACGACGTCGAATTTGGCGACGCCGTGATATTTATCGGCGGATTCTTCTGCAGGCGGATAGCCTGCGCCCTTGCGCGTTACGACATGAACGAGAACCGGGCCCTCTTTCATGTCGCGGACATTTTCAAGCACCGGTACGAGTTGGTCGAGATTGTGCCCGTCAATCGGACCAACATAGTAAAAGCCCAGCTCTTCAAACAGCGTCCCGCCGGTCACCATGCCGCGGCCGTATTCTTCAGCCTTTGCAAGCTGCTTGTAGACGGCGTTCGGCAGTCG
The DNA here is from genome assembly GCA_947259375.1 of uncultured Parvularculaceae bacterium. Lineage (GTDB taxonomy): Bacteria > Pseudomonadota > Alphaproteobacteria > Caulobacterales > Parvularculaceae > Hyphococcus. The sequence continues at coordinate 57,169 of CAMYLZ010000022.1, forward strand.
CTTTGCGAGCTGCTTGCCGAATGAGCGGAAGCCCTGATAGACGCCCGACGATGACGCGCGCGCAAGATAGGCGCTCATGGCGCCGACCGGCGGCGCGATCGACATGTCGTTATCATTGAGGATCACCACCAGCTTGGAGCCGAGGTGACCAGCGTTGTTGAGCCCCTCATAGGCCATGCCGCCGGACATCGATCCGTCGCCAATCACGGCGATAGCCGTTGCATCCTTGCCTTGATGGCGCGCGGCTTCGGCAAAACCGGTTGCGGCGGAAATAGACGTCGCCGCGTGGGCCGCGCCGAACGGATCATATTCGCTCTCGGAACGCTTGGTGAAACCGGACAGCCCGCTGCCCTGGCGCAGCGTGCGGATGCGGTCGCGCCGGCCAGTGATGATCTTGTGCGGATAGCATTGATGTCCCACGTCAAAGACCAGCTTGTCGTCCGGCGTGTTGAAGACATAATGAATCGCCGTCGTCAGCTCGACGACGCCGAGACCGGAGCCAAGATGCCCGCCGGTCACCGATACGGCATCAATCATTTCCGCGCGCAATTCATCAGCGAACTGGCGTAACTGGCTTTTGTCGAGCTTTCGCAAGTCGGCTGGAAGCTTGACGTTATCGAGCAGTGGCGTCTCTATGGCCATGGGACTACCCCCTAGAATAAGATGCAACCTCGCCGCCCCGGCGGCGATTGCCCGTTCTAGCGCCTTTGCGCCAATTCTCCACCCCTTGTTCAGTAAAATCGCGGCGATCTGACGGCAAAACGCGCCGGCTCGCAGAACGCTTGATGCAAGCCTTGGTCAGCGCCCTGGCGAATTGGGGAAATAACCTTAGATCAGCTTGTTAATCGAAACTCGCGGCTTCGGTTTTCGCCTTGCCGTTGCCGGCGACGACGATCTTTTCGATTTTTTCCTGAGCTGATTTCAGCGTTTTCTCGCAATGGGCTTTCAGCGCCGCACCGCGCTCATAAAGTGCGATAGAATCTTCCAGCGCCGCCTGCCCGCTTTCGAGCCTGGTAACAATTTCCTCCAGCTCGGCAAGCGCCTTTTCGAAGGAAAGCATTGAAATATCTTCGGGTTTCTTGGCCATGGCCCGGTTTTGGCGCGGAACGGCGCGAAACGCAAGAGAGCCGCAGGCCGCACCCGGTTGACCTTGGCGCGATCCGTCATATGACGCGCCGATGGAAAAATTTGACGTGATTATCATCGGCGCGGGCGCGGCCGGCATGATGTGCGCCATTGAGGCGGGCCGGCGCGGGCGGCGCGTAGCGCTAGTCGACCATGCGGACAAGCCAGGCGAGAAAATCCGCATTTCCGGCGGCGGGCGCTGCAACTTCACCAATATGCATGCGGCGCCAGGGAATTTCATTTCGAAAAACCCGCATTTTTGCGTCTCTGCACTAAAGCGCTACCGGCCGGCCGATTTCATCGCCAAAGTCGATGCGCACGCCATTGCCTGGCATGAAAAGACGCTGGGGCAGCTATTTTGCGACGGCGCGTCGCGCCAGATCATCGACATGTTGACGGGCGAGTGCCGCGATGCCGGCGTCACGCTGAAATTGGCGACATCGGTCGAACGTCTCGAGAAATGCGGTGAGACCTTCAATCTGGAGACCGGCGCTGGCGCTCTCGCCGCATCGTCGCTGGTGCTCGCCACCGGCGGCAAGTCGATCCCGAAAATGGGCGCAACGGATTTCGCCTATCGCATCGCACAGCAATTCGGCCTTGAATTAGTTGCACCGCGCCCGGCGCTGGTCCCCCTCACTTTTTCAGGCGACCTGCTCGACGCGGCCAAAGCCCTGTCGGGCGTCAGCACCGAGGCGGAAGTGCGCTGCAACGGCGCGGCGTTTCGCGAAGCGCTGCTTTTTACCCATCGCGGCGTATCCGGGCCAAGCATTTTGCAGATCTCTTCTTATTGGCGCGAAGGCGACGAGATTGAAATCGACATTGCGCCCGGCGCCGATCTCTTCGCTGAACTGCGCGCGGCGCGGACCCGCAATGGCAAACTCGCGCCGCAAAACGCGCTCGCCACGCACCTGCCGAAACGCCTCGCCGATGCCGTCATCGCGCGCGCCGGCGTTACGGGACGCATCGGCGACGCGTCGGACGCTAAACTCAAAGCCTTGAGCGACGCCGCGCAACACTGGCGCGTCAAACCGGTCGGGTCCGAAGGCTATCGCACGGCGGAGGTCACGCTTGGCGGCGTCGACACGGACGAGCTTTCGTCAAAGACCATGGAAGCAAAGCGCGCGCCCGGCCTTTATTTCATCGGCGAGGCGGTCGACGTCACCGGCTGGCTCGGCGGGTATAATTTCCAATGGGCCTGGTCGTCCGGCTGGGCCGCCGGGCAGGTTGTTTGAACCGGAACGAAACAAGGCGCCTTAAATCCCACACAAAGCATCCACCCCTTGTATTTCCCGGCCACAAACTCACGATTGAAAAACGCTTTCGCGGTGATATTCAAAATGCTCCGCATTAGGACGAAAACGAGAAGGAAGGATTAGATGTTCGCTAGCCATGCCCTTCATCTTTCCTACAGTCTCACATGGTAACTTCGAAGAGAACACTAGCTTCAACTGCTCATCGAACGTGATCAGCCCTCTGTCAAATGCTTTATCGAACAGTGAGTTTAAGCATATTCCGTTTCTCGGGTCAGTGCGCAATGACGGATTACGACTCCACGGAACAATATGACCTGCAACCAGCAGCTCTGGCGCAGTGATGCCCGATAACGCACATTTTGAATTGTATGAAGCCAACACCAGCTTTCGAAAAAACTGTTGGTTGATTCTACGGGTAGACATCACATCAACGTCGTAGCCGTGTATCTCTTCCAACATGAATTCACTGTCTGGTTGTTCCGCAAAACCATTGTTTTGTTCGGCAAGGTCCAAGGCAGGATTTTTAAGCTCATCAAAAAACTCACGCCATACCTGTTTATCGAGATCACCTACGTGACCCATTCCTTTTTGCTCAATGGTTTGGTCGAGGCTGGCAAAATTTACCAGCTTTAACGCAACCGCGTTAACGGTACGGTCAATCTGCAAAGCCAGCTGGATGATGGACGGATTACGCGCGTGGATTTTTCCGAACGGCGTAATGCAATATAACTTGAGTGCTTGTTTCAGCTCGCCTTTGGTCCAAAGACGCCTTGTCACGATAGAGCACTCGATTGGCAACGTTCGGGCAGAACGATTAACACCCGCGCGCCCTTACTCCGCCGCCGCCGCGGCGCCGACGCCGCACTTTGCGCCGGCTGGTTCATAAACGCGCCACGACCAGTAATGATTGCCGCCATCATGCTCGACACAGGCCCAGCCTTCGCGCATGAGCCGCCGGTGGATCATCCAGTTGAGATAGCCATGGGCGCATAACAAAACGTCGCCCTCGGCGGCGTGGCCCTCAAGGCGCGATGCAATGGTCGCAACCCGCCCCCAGGTCTCGCGATGGTTCTCCACCCCCGCCGGCGCATAGCCGAGGATCCAGAAAATCCGCGAGACGACGCCCCATTGGCCAGGCCGCAGTTTCAGAAAGCCGGGAAAAGGCGGCGGCGGCAACGGCGCCTCGACAAAGATCGGGTCGGCCGGCACGGTGCGCGTCCCGCCGGTCGCCTTGCGCGCGGTTTCAATCGCCCGCGGCAGGGTCGAGGACAGCACCGTCGTCGCAGCTTTCGCCAGACGCACCAGCGCCTCCGGCGGGCGCTCCTCTGGCGCCAAGCCGGAGGCGTCGTAACGCGCCCACCAGTCGCCATATTCGCGCGCCGTAATGGTAAGCTCACGCGACAAATCGGGACGCCCGTGGCGTACGGTGATGATGCGGCCGGTCATTTTTCCCAAACTCTGCCCTTCCGGCGCCCTTATGACGTGGTTTTTACGCCGCCATCAAGGCTTTAAGGTGCGCCGCCGCGGATCGGCCGAGCGCGGCGAGGTCATAGCCCCCTTCGAGCATCGAGACGATGCGCCCTTTTGCCTTGTCGCGGGCGACGCCGGCGATTTCAGCGGTCACCCAGGTAAAATCATCTTCGGTCAGCTTCAGCCCGCCCAGCGGGTCAGCGGCATGGGCGTCGAACCCGGCGGAAATGACGATGAGGTCAGGCGAAAAATCCGACAGCGCCGGCAACAGCGCCTCGCCCCAGGCGCGGCGGAAAGCCTCGCCATCCGCCCCGGTCGCCAGCGGCGCATTGGCGATATTATCGAAGGCCCCGCGATCGCTCTTGCGTCCGGTGCCGGGATATTGCGGCCATTCATGGGACGAGGCGTAAAACGCCGCCTCGTCATGCCACAACGCAGCCTCGGTCCCATTGCCGTGATGGACATCGAAATCAACCACCGCAACGCGCCGGGCGCCATGGACGGCGCGCGCATGCATGGCGGCGATAGCGGCGGCGTTGAACAGGCAAAAGCCCATCGCCCGTTGCGGCTCGGCGTGATGGCCCGGCGGGCGCGCAGCAACAAAGGCGTTTGTCGCCTCGCCCGCAAAAATCGCATCGACAGCCGCCACCGCGCCGCCGGCGGCGCGCAAGCTCGCCTCCAGCGACGATGGCCCCATGAACGTGTCGGCGTCGAGCTGTGCGAGCCCTGACGCAGGCGCGCTGCCTTCAACCGCTTGACGGAAAGCGGCCGGATGAACCCGCTCAACCTGTTCGGCGCTCGCGAGCGGCGGGCTGCGCCGTTCGGCTTCTCCAAGCATCTCGGACTTAAGCGCCGCCTCGACAGCCGCAAACCGGCCCGGATGCTCCACGTGACCGGGCGGGACTTCGTGACGGCCAAAGACCGGATGGGAATAAACCAGCGTGTTCATCACCGCACCCTAGCCTCGCGCGCGGCGGCTGGAAACATGTTCAAGGGGCGGCGCGCAGGCCGTCGATCACAAGACTGTCGCCAGGCGCCGCTGAGCGTTGCCCGGCGCCCGGGATCGAGGACATACTGGATCGGGGCGCATTAGGGACGAACTCCGTGAAAAAAATTCTTGCAGGCGCAGCCGGCGCCATTCTTCTGCTCTTTCTTTTGCTCATTGCCGTCATCATCATCCGCACGGCGCTGTTGCCTGGCCCGGCAAGCATAGCCGCAACGCGCGCTGCGCCGCCCGCTTATGACGGCCCGGCCATCGCCGCGCGCCTGAGCGACGCCATCGCCATACGGACCATTTCCTGGAATCTCGACACGCCGCCCGACGGCAAAGCATTCGCCGATTTCGCTGACCTTCTTGAGCACGCCTATCCGGCGGCGCACGCCGCCATGCAGCGCGAGGTCGTCAGCGAGCATTCTCTTGTCTATCGCTGGCGCGGCGGCGGCGAGCAACGACCCATCGCCCTCATCGCCCATATCGACATCGTCCCGGTCGAGGCGGGCACGCAGAACCAATGGACCCGGCCACCTTTTTCCGGCGCCATCCATGACGGCGCGGTGTGGGGGCGCGGCGCACTCGACAATAAAGGCCAGATCATCGCCATCATGGAGGCCGCCGAGCGCCTTGCAGCACAAGGCTTCGCCCCGTCGCGCGACATCTATTTTCTGTTCGGCCATGATGAAGAACTTGGCGGCGAAAACGGTGCGGGCGAAATTGCGGCCATGCTCAAAAGACGCGGCGTGCAACTCGCCTGGACCCTCAATGAAGGCTCCGGCCTCGTGCAGGACATTATTCCCGGCGTTTCAAGCCCTGTCGCGCTCATCTCAACCGGCGAAAAGGGCTCGACCACTTTGCGTTTTACGGCCCATGCGCCGGGCGGGCATTCCTCTGCGCCGGGCGACGACACGGCCGTCAGCCTTGCCGCCCGCGCGGTTGTCGCCGTCATGGAAAATCCGTATCCGATGGAACTCGACGATAACGTCGTTGCGTTCCTGCACGCCATTGCGCCTGAACTGCCCTTCGCGCAGCGCGCAGCGCTCGCCAATCTTTGGCTGACAGGCTCCATCATCAAAGCGCAGCTTGCGAGCGACCCGACCACGGCCGCGGCGCTCAGAACCACCACAGCGGCGACGATTATCGAGGGCGGAACCAAGGTGAACGTCCTGCCGCAACGGGCCGCCGCACTCGTCAATTACCGCATCCATCCGCGCGACAATGTCGCCGCCTTGCGCGAGCGCGCCATCCGCCTGATCGATGACCAACGCGTCGCCGTCGAAGCGGTCGGCGGGCGCGAGCCAAGCCCGTCCGCCTCGACCGCCGCGGAAGGTTATGCGGCCATCGCCTCGGCGACCGCCGCCATTTTCGGCCCGGTCCCTTCCGCGCCGTCGCTGACGCTGCAAGGTACTGATACGCGTCACTATATTGGGATCGCTGATGACAATTACCGCTTCACGCCCTTCATCTATCGCAAGGACGACCTCGCCCGAATTCATGGTACGGATGAACGCGTCCTGATCGACGATCTGGCGCGCGCCGCCGCATGGTATGAAACGCTGCTGCGGGAGACAGCGGATTGACCGGGAGCGGCGTTTCATGACAGCCGTCCCTATAGCAAACCCACAAAGCCATTAAACGATCACCGCCGCAAGCGATTAACGGCTTTGCAGCGGCCAGCCCTCGGCGCGATGCTCGATAATGGCGACATCATCGCCCGCTTTGATCTCGCCGGTCGTGCGCGGAATTGCGTTCCAGCCAAATAGGACGCCGGCAACATCCGGATGCGCAGAGGTGCGAATCCTGCTGAGCGTTTTTAGCGGTTCGCGCCCAGTCTTTTCGCCGGACGCCTGATCGATTGTCGTCACCAGGCAGCGATCACAAGGCTTTACGAGGTCATAGACCACGCCGCCGATCTGGATCGCCCGCCAACGGTCTTCCGCCCAGGGCTGGCCCCCTTCGATAACCACATTCGGCCGGAACCGCTCCATGGGAACGGGCGCGCCGCCTGACGACGTGATTTCTTCGTTCAAGGCGCCGAGCGATGCGGCGGTTGCAATCAACAGCGGATAGGCGTCGGCGAAGCTGACCGGCGCCGCCGGCGCCCATCGGCCCGATGTCAAGCGCGCCGCATCGTCATCCATATAGAAAAGGCGCGCCTTGCGACCGAGCGCCGAAAACAGCCACGCCGCCGCCTCCTCGCCGGCAAACATCGCCTCAACACGGTCATTCCAGACCGCGACCGCTCGCCGATCCGCGCCAGCCGGCGTTTCAACATCGATAATGGCGGCGCCGAATTCCATATGCAGGCCGTGATCGCTAACCCGCACCGTCAGGCGCGCCAGCCCCGCGCATTCCCGCTGGGTGATGAAACGGTTGGCCTCATCCGTGACGAGCCAGCGGCGATCATGGTCAAGACCGCGCGCGGTTACCTGTGCGGCATTACAGGCGACGGCCCGCGCGCCCTTGACCGGATGGATGTGTAGTGACGCAACGCGCATTTCGATCAGGCTTTTCGGCTGGCTTGTTCTCAGGCGCCGCTCATCAGCGTTTCTGCAACGCCCGGCGGCGGTGTTGAAGCATCCGGCACAAAAAAATCAACCACCAGTTTTTTCGACGGATCGACGCGATATTTTTCGAAATCGGTTACGCCGTTTTCAAACAGAAACGTATCATCGATGATGAAATTGCCGGTGAAGTCTTTCGCCGGCTTGGTGAAGATTAAGTGCGCCGCGTCGGCGAGAATATCGACCGTGCGCGAGGCCTGCATCATCGCCTCGCCGCCGAGAGCGAATTTCACCGCCGCCGTTGCAATCGCCGTGCGCGGCCACAAGGCGTTAAACGCGACCCCCGCATTTTTGAACTCCGCCGCCATGCCGAGAACGCACATGGACATGCCGTATTTCGCCATGGTGTAGGCCGTGTGCCCAGCGAACCATTTCGGACTCATGTCAAGCGGCGGCGACAACATCAGGACATGCGGGTTATCCGCTTTTTTCAGATGCGGGATGCATGCCTTCGACGTCAGGAATGTGCCGCGCGCATTGATCTGGTGCATTAGATCCCAGCGCTTCATTTCCGTCGCTTCCGTACCCGTAAGGCTGATTGCGGAAGCATTATTGACGCAAATGTCGATGCCGCCGAACCTGCTGACCGTTTCATCAACCGCCGCCTGCACCTGATCTTCATGACGAATATCGCAAACGAGCGGCAGCGCCTTTCCGCCAGCCGCCTCGATCTCCTCCGCCGCCGTATAGATCGTACCCGGAAGATGCTTGTGCGGTTCAGCAGATTTAGCCGCTATCGCGACTTTAGCGCCGTCTTTCGCAGCTCTCAGCGCAATAGCGAGCCCTATGCCGCGCGATGCGCCGGTGATGAATAGCGTTTTGTCCTTCAGCTCTGCCACAGGCTCCTCCTTTTTGCGCCATCATCAGACCTTGCCCGGCCGGCGGCAAGAGGCGCGCACAGCGGTTACGCGAGTTATTTCAACTCATCGCAGGTGCAACCGATCACCTGGCGGGCCTCATCAAACGACTTCAGGCGCCTGACCTCGCTCGCGAGCCCGGCGCCGGAAATACGATCATCGCCAATATTGACAGCCACGTGATCGCCTAAAACCGCGCAACCAATACCATGCGCGTCCAGGTGATTTTTTATCAAATATAGTTTTTGTGACGACTCACGCTTTTCTAGCACTTCCGCCCCCTTTTTCATGCACAGCATACGACTAATGCACCAATCGACTGGTGGGAGGATGCATTCGGTTTGCACGCAATGCAACAGGAGGTTAAGCGAATGTGGAAATTTTTTCTGTATAAAGATTGATTAAAATTTTATCTGTCTCACGCCCCGCAAGAAGGGCAAACACCCTGAAAGCCGCACAAATGGCGACCTCCGCCCGCCAAAGCGGAGCGCCGTCCCGCGCCCCGCTCAAAACAAAACGCCCTCTTGCGGCCAGTGTTCCCTAGCGGGACAGCCCCGGCATGCGCCGCAAAACATTAACGACGCGGCTGCGCGCCAGACCCAAAAAATTGTCGCTGGCCGTGATTACCAACGACGTTTGCGCCGCGCGTCTTCCACCTCTTCCCAGACGCGCAATGCATTCGCACCAAGGATTTTCTCAATTGAAGCGTCATCATAGCCGCGCCTAATCAGGCCATCAACAAGCGCGGGATAAGACGACGCATCTTTAAGATCCACCGGAAGCGAGTCGCCAACCCCGTCATAATCCGTACCAAGACCGACATGATCGACGCCCGAAATTTCGACGGCCCGATCGATATGATCGAGCACATCCTCAAGCGTTGCGAAGGGATAAGGATGCGCCTCGCGCCAGTCGGCATCAAACGCCTCGCGTTCGGCCTCGGTCATCTTTCGGCCCATTTCCACTTCTTTCGCCTCGCGTGCGGCGTCGCGCGGCACGCCATACTTGTTCGCCGCTTCGGTCAGGAAAGCCGATCCGTAATTGATCATGATGACGCCGCCATTAGCGCCCACCTTCCGGGCGAGTTCGTCCGAAAGGTTACGCTCAAATCCCGGCGTGAAATGCCGCATTGACGAATGCGACGCGATCACCGGCGCGCGCGTCGTCGCCAGCACGTCCTCAATGGCGGCATCCGATAAATGGCTGACATCCACCATGATTCCAAGATCATTCATGGCGCGCACCATTTCAAACCCGAAAGGCGAAAGCCCGTCCCAACGCTTGTCGCTATCATAGGACGAGTCCGAAATATGGTTCGCCTTGGAATGCGCCAGCGTGATGTAGCGAATGCCGCGATCGTAAAAATGTTTTAGGTTGGCGAGGTCGCCTTCGACGGGCGAGCCGTTTTCCATGCCGAGCGGCAAGGCGATTTTGCCCGCTTCATGCGCCTTGCGCACATCCTTTGGCGAATAGGCGATGGTGAATTTGTCGGGATATTGCGCCGCCACGCCCTCCATGAGGCCGATCAAAATGTTGGCGCGGGCTTTCGCGCCGCCCAGCTTTTCGTAATCGGCCGCGACATAGATCGACATGAACGGCGCGTCGAGCCCGCCGGCTTTCGCGCGAATGTAATCGAAATCGACCGCCTTGGCGCCGCTTGCCATGTCGGCGCCGTCATTCGCGATGGTCGATGGCGCGTCTACATGGCCGTCAATAATGATAAACGACTTGGCAAGCGCGACAGCACGCTCAGACGGCTCGGCGACGACGAACGACGGCGCGAGCGACGCGACGAGCGCGAATGACGATAAGGCGATATATTTATTCATGAACATGACCCCGAAACGATTGCTTGCTACGTTTTTGTCAAAGGAAACAGATTCCCACAAGCGATGGTCGAATAATGCGCGCCACGGCGCCAAATCAGCGAGTTTCAGCTTCTTCCTCGTCATCATCGAGAAGAATGCGCTCAGCGGCGCCATCGAGGTCTTCATATTGCCCGGACCGCACCGACCAGAAAAACGCCGCAAGCCCCAAGGCGCCAAGGCCCAGCGCGATCGGGATCAGGAAAAGCAGCGCTGTCATCGCGCGCCGCCCCCGCCCGGTCGCGACAGGCGAAGGGCGTTCAAGGTGACGACGATCGACGAGCCGGACATGGCGAGCGCCGCGACCAGTGGCGTAACGAACCCAAAGACCGCGAGCGGGACCGCGCAAGCATTGTAAAGCGCGGCAAAAGCGAAATTCTCGAGCACCCGCCGACGCGCCTTTTTCGACACATCATGCGCGGTCAAAACGGATCTGAGATCCTCGCCCTGAAAAACAAAATCGGCTGCCGCCTGGCTCGCATCAGCCGCCGTTCCGGGCGACAACGAAGCATGCGCGGCCGCAAGCGCCGGCGCATCATTAAGACCGTCGCCAACCATGGCGACTTTCACGCCCTCTTTTGCGAGCAACTGCAACCGGCCGATTTTCTCCGCCGGCGTCATTTCCGCCCGCCAAATGTCAATTTCCGCCGCCGCGGCGATCCGGCGCGCCGGCCCTTCGCGATCTCCGGACAGCATCTCCACTGACAGGCCCGTCGCATCTAGCGCGCGGACCGTCTCCTTGGCGCCGGGCCGTAGCTGGTCTTCGAAAACAAACCGTACTGGCGGCGCGCCCTCGCGCGCGAACCAGGCCGCACTGGACGCTCCGGCGGCGTCTTCAGCGCCAACCCAATCGGCCCGCCCGAATCGCGCCCGTGCGCCATCGATCACCCCTTCGACACCGCAACCAGCGACCTCGTTGATTGCTTCGGCGAGCGGCCCCGCCCCCGCTTCAGCAACGATGGCGCGGGCAAGGGGGTGGCGGCTCGCACGCGCGAGCATCGCCGCACCCGCCAAGGACTGCACGTCTATTTGTTCACGATTGGCGATGCGCAGCCTGCCGAGTGTCAGCGTGCCGGTCTTGTCAAAGACAATTCCGTCGACCTCCGCCAGACGTTCGAGCGCATCGCCGGATTTCACCAGCACGCCTTGTTTGAAAAGCCGCCCTGTCGCGACGATCTGCACCGCCGGCGCCGCAAGCCCGAGCGCACATGGACAGGTAATGATGAGAACAGCGACGGCATTCAACACCGCAACGCGCGCTCCCGCATCGCCAATGAAAAACCAGCCGAGAAATGTCGCCAGCGCCAACGAGTGGACGAGCGGCACATAAAGCGCGGCCGCGCGGTCGGCGAGACGGATATATTTGCTTTTGCCTTGTTCGCCCGCCTCGATCAGGCGCGTCAGGTCGGCGACGAGCGAATCTTCAGCGCGCGCGCTCGCCTGCATGAGAAGACGCGAGGAAATGTTCAAAACGCCGGCATAAATCGTGTCGCCCGATTTCAAATTCGCCGGCGCGCTTTCGCCCGTCACCAGCGACACGTCAACATCCGAAGCGCCGTCTTCAATGACGCCGTTCACCGGCGCGCGGTCGCCCGGCGACAGCACGATGCGATCGCCAGGCTCAACAAGGCTTGCCGAAACCGCCTCAACATGATTGTCCGCCGTCAACCGGTTCGCGGTCGTCGCCCTCAAGGACAACAACTCCTGCGCCGCCGAGCGGGCGCGCGCCCGCAGGCGATGGTCGAGATAGCGTCCGATCAGCAGGAAAAAGAGCAGCATCACCGCCGCATCAAAATAAGCGTCGCGGCCGTGATTGAGCGTTTCGAAAATACTAACGCCAAGCGCAAGGATGACGGCCAGCGATATCGGCACGTCCATATTGGCGTGCCCGCCTTTGAGCGCGTTCCATGCGGAACGGTAAAACGGCCGCCCGGCAAACGCCGCCGCAGGCAAGGCGATCAGCGCCGAGACCCAATGCATCATGGCGCGCGCCGCGGGCCCCATCTCGCCATCATGCCCCGCCCAGATAGCGACGGACAGCAACATGATGTTCGCGGATGCAAAGCCGGCGACCGCCAGGCACACAAGCAGGAAGCGGCCTTCCTTGTCTTCTTCGGTTTTCGCCGCCTCTGGATCGAACGGCGCGGCGCGATAGCCAAGGTCCGAGAGTTTTTGGGTGATCGCCACCGGCGCGATGGCGCCGGGCGCCCAGGCGATTGCGAGTTTGCCGGTGGACAGATTGAGGCGCGCCGATTCAATTCCCGCCAGCTTTTTCAATCCGCCCTCTATTTTCGCAATGCACCCGCCGCAATGCGCGCCGTGCACGGACAGGTCGAGGCGGGCGACACCTTTACCGTCGATACGCACAAAAGGCGCCGGGTCAACAACGCTGGCGTCGATTGCCGGCTCTAAATGGCTGGGACAGCCCGGCGCTGATGTTATGGTGTCTGAAGCGCTCATTCCACGAAAATGCGCGACGAAATATCAAAGCGCTCGCCCGTCGCGCTTTCGGCGCGCGCGTTAAAATCCCAGGCGCCGGCGTCAAGAACCGCCGCTTTGGCCTGATACACGCCGCCGCCCATAGCAACGAAAACAAGCGCGACGTCGTCGCCTGCATAAGTAGGCCGTTTCAACACGCCGTCAATGGCCAGTCCGGGCAGCGCGCGCCCCTCCGCATCGAACAGGCGCATCTCGATCAGGCCGCCATTTTCAGTGCGCTCGGCCCGCGTGATTTGGGCTTGCCAGCCGAGCGCCGCCTGGCTGGCGCGCTCAATCAGCACCTCGTTGTAATTAAGCCCTTGCATATAGGACTTTTCTTCCGCTTCGCCGGGAAAACTCTTCACCGCCAGCGTGATGAAAATCGCATTGGCGACAAAAATGACACCGAAGAAGCCAATCAGCATCAGCAGAACATGCCGCCCGGTAATGCCTTGGGTCTTCACCATCATCGGCCCTCCGCGAGGAAAACGGTCGGATTGACGGCCTGCTCGCCGGTTACGGTATCCGTTACCGAAACGCTGATCGGCGAGGACGCGCCGGCGATCGCCGACGCGGGAAGCGTCACAAAAAGCCTGACCGAACGCACCGCGTCGCCTCCCGCTGTCACCAGGCGGCGCGCGCCGTCAAACGCTTCTCCGCTGGCGGAGACGACAAGCCCGTCCGGACCGTCAATATCCAGCCGGAAGGTACGTTCGGCATTGGCGCGGTTGACGATCTTCACCGTATAGGCGTTGCGCACCGACCCATCTGAAAGCGTCACATAGGGCGGCGTGCGATCGCGAATGACGTTGAGATTGACGGTCGCACGCGTCGTCAGCGCAAAGAGCATGATCGACGCGACAAGAACGAGCATCGATCCATAAACGACGGTTCGCGGCCGCATGAAATTGACCCTCAGCTTCTCACCTTTCAGGCGGCGCGCGATATTGGCGTCAGTATCATAACCGATCAGTCCGCGCGGGCGGCCGACCTTGTCCATAATTGAGTCGCATGCATCGATACACAGCGCGCAATTGATGCATTCGAGCTGCGGCCCCTCGCGAATATCGATGCCCATGGGACATGAAACAACGCAGGCCCGGCAGGATACGCAATCGCCGCGCCCCTCCCAGCTATCGCCTTTTTTGTGCGGCCCGCGCGGCTCGCCGCGATCATATTTATACGTCACCTGAAGCGTATCCGCATCGGTGAGCGAAGCCTGAATGCGCGGCCACGGGCACATATAAGTGCAAACCTGTTCACGCATTGAGCCCGCGAAAATATAGGTCGTCAGCGTCAACAGCGCACAATAGAAATAAGCGGTGAACGGCGCCTGGCCCAGGAAAAACTCACGCGCAATAGTCGGCGCGTCATGAAAATACAAAATCCACGCGCCGCCCGTCGCCATGCCGATGAACAGCCAGATCACATGCTTGGTGACCTTTTTCCTGATCTTGTCGGCGGTCCAGGGCGCGTTGGCGAGTTTGATGCGTTTGTTGCGGTCGCCCTCGACCATGCGTTCGACAGCAACAAACAAATCCGTCCACACTGTTTGCGGACAGGTATAGCCGCACCACACCCGCCCGAAAAGCGCCGTCGCCAAGAACAGGCCAAGCGATGCGAGGATCAGCAATCCGGTGACATAATAAAGCTCGTCCGGCCAGATTTCGATCATGAAGAAATAAAATCGCGACCCGGCGAAATCCACAAGAATCGCCTGGTCCGGCTCACCCGGGCCGCGCGTCCAGCGCACCCAGGGCAAGAGGTAGTAAACGCCCAGCGTCGCGACCATTACTTGCCATTTGAGACGGCGAAACGCGCCCTTTACGCGTTTTGGATGGATCGGCTCGCGCGCTTTGTAGAGTGTGCGTTTGGCCGGCGCATTGACCGCCTCAACGTCGTGCCGTTCAACATCACCGGTAAGTTCGTTTACTGACATAGAACCTAACGTTTCAATGATAGAGAGGCTGGCGGTTCAGCACAGGTCATCGCTCTTCCGCCAGTCCCGCCTGCGACGGCGTTATTCGCCGCCGCCAAGAGAGTGCACGTAAACTGAAAGCGCCAGGATCGCTTCATCCGACAGCCGGCCTTCCCAGGCGGGCATGACGCCGGCGCGGCCATTCCAGAGGGTTTCATAAATGGACGCGCGATCGCCGCCATAAAGCCAAATCACGTCAGTCAGGTTCGGCGCGCCTTGCGTCCGGTCGCCGGTTCCCGCTGCGCCATGACAGGCGGCGCATTGCTGAGCAAACAGGGGCGCCGCCCGCTCCGCGGCCGCATCGTCATGTTCCTGTCTCGAAAGGTCCAGCACATAATGCGTCAGATCCGAGATTTGATCGCGCGACAGGATGCCGTCGCGCCCATAGGCCAGCATGACCGTATTGGTGGTTTCAGGATGGTCCGACCGGCGGCCATAAGCAATCGTCCGCCGAATATCGTCGAGCCCGCCGCCCCACAACCAGGCATCGTCATTGAGGTTGGGATACCCCTTGAACCCCTGCCCGCCGGCGCCGTGACAGGTCGCGCAATTATCGCCGAACAGCGACGCGCCGGCCGCCATGGCGAACTGGTGCAGCCCGGGATCGTTTTCAATCGCCTGCATGGACGGCGCTTCAAGCAGCCGCCGCGTATCATCCGCACGAGCGGCTTCAAGCGCGGTTATCTGTTCCGCAACATTTTCTCGCTCCGAATGGTTGCGCAAACCCTTGGTGTAGCCGCTGATCCCAGGCCAGGCCGGCATGAGCACCCAATAGGCGATCGACCAGACAACGGAAATATAGAATACGATCAGCCACCAGCGCGGGAGCGGATTATTGAGCTCCTTGATGCCGTCCCAGGCGTGGCCGGTCGTCTCGACGCCGGAATGCGCATCAACGTCCTTGTCAGCCATTATCTTCATCCTCGTCGTCAAGCGGCATGCGGCCGGCCTTTTTGAATCGGTCCTTGGCGCCGGGGTTAAGGGCGTAAATCAGCACCAGGATGAATGCGAAAACAAAGAGGAGAAGTCCCCAGGTTTGCGCAAGCGACGCCAGAAGTTCATACATTTACGGCCTCCTAGCGATAATTTTCTTCAGCCTTGTAGGTCTCGAAATCGACCAGTGTGCCGAGCATCTGCAAATAGGCGATCAGCGCATCCATCTCAGAAATCATGCGCGGATCGCCATCGAAATCGCGGATCTGCGCTTTTGGATATCGCGCAATAAACGCGTCGTAATCTTCGGAAAACGGATCAAGCTGCGCGCGCAAATCCGAAGTCGCATTCTCTACCATCTTATCCGTATAGGGCACGCCGACGGCGCGATTGGCTTTCAGCCAGTTTTCGACCTGACTGTAGTCGAGCTGGGTTTCCGCAAGGAATTTGTAAGGCGGCATGATCGATTCCGGCACCAGCTTGCGCGGGTCGATCATATGTTCGCGGTGCCATTCGTCGGAATATTTGCCGCCGAGCCGAGCAAGATCCGGCCCTGTGCGTTTCGATCCCCACTGAAACGGATGATCATACATGCTTTCGGCCGCCAGCGAATAATGGCCGTAGCGCTCGACTTCATCGCGCAGCGGACGCACCTGCTGGCTGTGGCATGTATAACAGCCCTCACGAACATAGATGTTGCGCCCGGCGAGTTCGAGCGGCGAATAGGGCCTGACCCCTTCGACTTCTTCAATCGTACTTTCGAGATAAAACAGCGGGGCGATTTCAATGACGCCGCCAATCGCCACGGTGATCAAAATTCCGATCGAGAGGATAAGGCCGTTTTTTTCGAGAAATCCATGCTTGTCGAGCATTGCCTGCGCCCTCCCTATTCAGCCGGCACGGCGTGCGCCGTCGCAGGTTGTTTTTCCGTCGCGCGAATATCGCCGCGCGCCGTTCGCCACAAATTATAGGCCATGATCAGCGAGCCAATCAGGAACAGCGAGCCGCCAAGCGCGCGAATGATGTAATAAGGATGCAAATGCGCGACGGTTTCGACGAATGACCAGTTAAGGAAACCAAACTCGTTATATTCTCTCCACTCCAGGCCTTGCGTGACGCCGGCGACCCACATCGATGTGATGTAAAGCACAATGCCGATGGTCGATATCCAGAAATGCCACTCGACCAGCGCATTCGAATAAAGCTGCTTGCGTTTCCACAGCCACGGCACGAGGCAGTAAAGCGCGCCAAAGGAGATATAGCCGACCCATCCCAGCGCGCCGGAATGCACGTGACCGATGGTCCAGTCCGTATAGTGAGAAAGCGCATTGACGGCGCGCACCGACATCAACGGGCCTTCGAATGTCGACATGCCATAAAACGCGACAGAGACGACCATCATCCGCAAGACGGGATCGGTACGCAGCTTGTCCCAGGCGCCGGACAGCGTCATCAGGCCGTTGATCATGCCGCCCCAGGACGGCATCCACAGCATGATCGAGAAAGTCATGCCGAGGGTCTGGGCCCATTCGGGCAGGGCCGTGTAATGCAAATGGTGCGGACCGGCCCAGATATAGATGAAGATAAGCGACCAGAAATGCACGATCGACAAGCGGTAGGAATAGACCGGGCGCTGAGCGCGTTTCGGTATGAAATAATACATGATGGCGAGAAAGCCGGTCGTCAGGAAAAAGCCGACCGCATTATGCCCGTACCACCATTGCGTCAGCGCATCCTGCACGCCGGCGAATAGCGAGTAGCTTTTCGAGCCGGCGATTGAAACCGGCACCGCCAGATTATTGACGATGTGCAGCATCGCAATGGTGATGATAAATGACAGATAAAACCAGTTCGCCACGTAAATGTGGGCTTCCTTGCGCTTCCAGATAGTGCCGAGGAAGACCAGCAGATAAACGACCCAGACAATCGTCAACCAAAGATCCGCATACCATTCAGGTTCTGCATATTCGCGCGACTGGGTGACGCCTGCGAGATAGCCGGTGGCGGCGATGACGATGAAAAGCTGGTAGCCCCAGAAAACGAACCATGGCGCCAGCCCGCCGGCAAGCCGCGCGCGGCAGGTGCGCTGCACCACATAAAAGGATGTCGCGATCAGGACGTTGCCGCCAAACGCAAAGATCACCGCCGATGTATGCAGCGGCCTCAACCGCCCGAAATTTGTCCATGCAAGATCATCAAAATAGAGAAGGTCGGGAAAGGCGAGCTGAAAAGCGATGACCACGCCCACAAGAAACCCGACAACACCCCAGAACATCGACGCGAAGACGCCTGCCTTCACCACCGCGGTCTGGTAGCCGCTTTCATCGACCGGCGCAGGGTTTGTCGCTCTTACGATGAGCGCGAACATCCCGGCGATGAAGGCCGACAGGAAAACATAAGCGTGGAACCCCATCAGCGGGTCCACCGCTCTCGCGGCAATGAACAGCGCATAAATCGCGCCAAGCGCGAGGAAGCCGCCAATGATCGTGGCGTCCGCGCCCATTCCGGGGGTTTTTGCCTGAAGGTTGCGCATATCGGTTCGGTCCCCGCTTTCAATGCATGGCTTTACGCGGTACTGACGCAATTCCGGTGGCCGCTTTTTGACGTGGATCAAAACGCAGCGCCGAATCCGGGCGATGATCCATATGTCGCAGGCGGAATCAACGCACTCAAAATGGGACCATATCGCAACTTGCAGCGGATTTCGCCTTGCGCGCGCAGGCCGGTGAGGCGACGCCGCACGCATCGACGCCGGTTAGCGCTGGCGAGTGCGCTCGGCGCTTATCTGACAGTGTCAGCCGCCGGCGCGTTCTCAGCACATGCGAGTGAGGATAGCGGCTCGATGATCCCGATCTGCGCCAATGGCCAACTACGTTTTATCGAAATGCCGTATGACGGCGGCGGTGCGCCGCGTCCCGCGCCGGAGAAATCTCCGGCAGCCTGTCACGGCCCTTGCCTGTCCGACCGCAAGCGTGTGCTGCTTGCCCGCCTGGCTGGCTAGAATTTGAGGCTCACATGGTGGCGGCTGATCGATCTGATCGCGCCGCTTTTTTTCAGGGCCGCCAGCGTGCGGCTCAAAGTTTCAAGCCGCAATCCCAGATAATCGGCGATATCCTGTCGCGACATAGGCAGCGGCGTTTCAATAGCGCTGTCCTCTCCCGGCGTCCCGATTACGCTCGCCAATTGCGACAGGAAGCTGCGCACGCGCTCTTCCGCCGTTTTCTTGCCGAGCAGCACAATATGTTCCTGCGCACAGTGATATTCCGTCTGCCCGCGCGCAATCAGCCGGTCCTTAACGCCGGGCGAGGATTTCGCGGCTTCGTCGAGAAACTGGTGGGAGAACGCGCATACATGACTGTCTTCGAGCGCTTCTGCGGTATAGGCCGCTTGCGCCGTCGCCCGCACGCCGATGAAATCGCCCTTGAACAAAAAACCCGTAACCTGACGGCGACCGTCTTCGAGATATTTTATCAGCCTGAAACTACCGCCGACGACGATATAAAGATTTTGGTTCGGCTCGCCTTCGGAAACGATGGCGGCGTTTTTCGCGATCGACCGGCGCGCCATGGTTTTTTCAACCCGCGCCATCTCGCGCGGATTGAGGTCAGCGCATACGGAGCGTTCGCGCACGTCGCAAAGCGCGCAGAAAGGCGACCCCAGATCACCCGCATGGCAGGCGCCGCCGCCCGCTGTTTCCGTTATTTCCGAAATCTTCGACAAGAGCCGTCCTTGTCCTTCCTGCAGGGCGGAACTTAGGCAAGCCGCATCGTAAAAACCACTCTTGCGAGGGGTGCGGCGCCTGCGGCGAAATAGCGGCGGCTAAACCGTCGGCGCGCCTTTTTGGGCGGCGTTGAAATAAGGATCGATGGCCGCCGCGACGACGCGCGAAAGACTTCGCGCCTCGCTACTGATCTCGATCACTTGGTCATGACGGCGAATTACGCCGTCGCGTTCAAGCCGGTCGAGCGATCCGTCTATTTGCGCGCGTTCGTCAGGAGACATGAATCTCGCAAGCGGCGCCAGGTCAGCCTCAAGGGCGCATAAAAGCCGGCTGATCGTTGCGGCATATTGCTGATCGCGCCCGCTTCGCACGACGCCGCGCGCCACCGGCAAGGCGCCAGCGTCCACCTTGTGACGATAGGACTTGATATCCTTGTGGTTTTGCACATAAACGCCGCCGGCATAGCTGACCGCCGAGGCGCCGAAACCGATGGTCGTTTCGGCGATATCATCGGTAAAGCCCTGAAAATTACGCCGCAACCGGCCTTCACGCATGGCGATCGCGAGCGCGTTATCCGGGCGGGCATAGTGATCAAATCCGATGGCGGCATAACCCGCCGCAACGAACCGGTCGCAAGCCATTTCCGCCAGCGCAGCGCGCGATTGCGGATCCGGCAGGTCTTCCTGCTTGATCATTTGCTGGCGCGGCAGGGCCGCGGGCAGATGCGCGTAACCGAAAACCGCAAACCGGTCCGGCGACAATGACAACGCCATGTCGAGGGTCTCAGAAAAGCTGTCGCGGGTCTGTTTCGGGAGCCCGTAAAGCAAATCGAACGAGACATCTTCAACACCCGCCTCGCGCATTTCGGCGATTGAGGCCTCAACAATTTCAAATCGTTGCAGCCGGTTGATCGCCCATTGCACCCTGACATCGAAATCCTGAACGCCGAGGCTCATGCGGGAAAAACCGAGATCGGCGAGCAGGCGAATATCGCCCGGCCGCACCAGGCGCGGATCAAGCTCAATCGCCAGACACGCGTCGTCAGTCAGCCCGAACCGATCTTCAATGGCGTCGAGAATGCATCCGAGCTCGCCGGCGGGCAGCATGTTCGGGGTGCCGCCCCCGAAATGCACGCTGGCGACCCGACCATTGCCGGCAAGCCGCTCGCCGACCGCGTTAATCTCGCGCAGCAGCGAATCCACATAAGCGCGCATCCGCTCGGGACGATTCTCCACCCGCATATTGCAGCCGCAGTACCAGCAAAGCTGCTTGCAATAAGGGATGTGGACGTAAATCGAGACGGGCTCATATTGCCCGACGCCGCGCAGCTTTTCTTCGTAAAGCTGCGCATCGACCTCTTCCCCGAAACGCAAGGCCGACGGATAGCTGGTGTAGCGCGGCGCGGGAGCGCTCAAATATTTCAGCCACTCTTCCTTCATGGCTGTGGACTATGAGCGCTCTGGCATCGCCCGTCTTGATATAGATCAAGCGCCGCAGCAAAGCCAAAGGCAATTCATCCGACGATTTGCCGCTAAGACTTCATAGAGGCGGCGCGCCGGGCGTTTGCTTCAATTGCCGCCCAATCACCGCCGGAAACCATTGCTTTGGTTGCAATCCATGATCCGCCGACGCAAGCGACATTGGCGAGCGAAAGATATTCCGGCGCCTTATCGGCGCTGATCCCGCCCGTCGGACAGAAGACAATGCCCGGCAACGGCCCGCCGAGCGATTTCAGATAAGCGAGCCCGCCCGCCGGTTCGGCAGGAAAGAACTTCATGGCGGCAAAGCCCGCCTCATACGCCGTCATCGCTTCGCTTGCCGTCGCAACGCCCGGCAGCGCCGGTGCGCCGCAATCCGCCAGTGCAGACAGCAACCGCGCACTCGTTCCCGGCGTCACCAGAAATTCCGCGCCGGCGGCGATTGACTGCTCAATATCGCCGACATTCCGCACCGTGCCCATGCCAACGATCAAATCCGGCGCGGCGTCTTTCATCGCCTTGACCGCGTCGAGCGCGCAATCAGTGCGTAGCGTCAACTCGATGACCCGGAGCCCGCCAGCAGCAAGCGCCTTCGCCAAGGGCGCCGCCTGATCGAGCGCCGCCACTTCCAGCACCGGTATGACGCTCGCCGCGTCAAGAATGTCGTTAATCGTTTTCATGGTCGCAATCCGTTTACACTTACCGCCGGGCGCTTAGCATCAAACGCCCCGATCGCGAAACGGCCTTCCCGACTTATTCAAATTGGCAATTCAGCGGTGTGCTTGATTTCGCGCAGGGCGATGCTGGACCGCACCTGCCCTACGCCCGGAAGGCGAAACAGAAAATTTTCGAGGAAGTTATCGTAATCCTCGATGTCCTTGGCCACCACCCGCAAAGTGAAGTCGGAATCCCCGGTGGTCGCATAACATTCGAGCACTTCCGGTCGCTTGGCGATTTGCACCGCGACATCCTCGACGACTTCCGAATAGCGCCGATCGATTGACACATGAACAAACGCGCAAAGCGTATAGCCAAGCGCATGCCGGTCGAGCTTGGCGGAATATTCCTTGATCAGCCCGCGCTCCTCGAGCGCTTTCATTCGCCGCCAGCAGGTTGCAGACGACATGCCGGCTTCTTCGGCCAATTCCTGCGACGAGCCGCGACAGCGTTTTTGCAACACCCTCAACAGCTTGAGATCGGATGCGTCGAGCCGGTTTTGCATTTTTCACCTTTTCGCAATTGCGAACCACCATATATCATTTGAACGACATACTTGAAATAAATATTTCATTACTGGAGATATCACAGCCCAAAATTGAAATACAATCCCTGCGGGAAGTGATTATGCTTCAGCGAAACCACACCTTGAGGGGATGATCGCAATGCCGAAAACCGCCGCCCATGCGCCTGATAGCGCCTTTGACGCGCAATCGGGCGCGATCGCTTCGAATGCAATCGATCCGTCAATCGATTGGCGACGGGTCGCATATCTGACGCAATTGTCGCGTGCTCTCGATGCATTGGAAGAAACCAGGCTGGTTCCCGAAAAAAAAGTGCTCTACCAGTTTTCCGCGCGCGGCCACGATATGGCGCAAGTGCTGCTCGGCACGCTCCTCACCCACAAGCATGACGCGATCTGCGGCTATTACCGCTCACGCCCGATCCTGTTGTCGCTCGGCGTCGACCTCGTCGAGGCGCTCGGCTCGTCGCTCGCCCGCGCCGGGGGCTATTCCGACGGGCGCGATATTGGGGTGGTCTTCAACTATCCGAACCCGGACGGCCCGTCCGCGCTTCCTATGTGCGGCGGCGTCGGCGCACAATACACTCCCACCGCCGGCTGGGCGCAGGCAATAAAATTCCGCACCGAGACATTAAGCGATCCCGACTATAAAAGCGCGATCGGCGTCGTCCTTGGCGGCGAAGCTTCGGTCGCCACCAACGGGTTCTGGTCAGCGCTGACCATAGCGACGACCCTGAAACTGCCGATGCTGTTTTACGTCGAAGACAATGGATATGGCATTTCCGTGCCGTCGTATTTCCAGACGCCGGGACAGAATATCGCCGCGAATTTGAAGAGTTTTAAAAACCTCACAGTCCTCGACGGCGACGGAACCGATCCGGTCGAAGCCGCGGCGCTCATCAAGGAAGGCGTCAGCGCCGTGCGCGACGGCGACGGTCCTTGCCTGTTGCGGCTCCGGGTGCCGCGCCTGCAGGGTCATTCATTTCAGGACACGCAAACCTACAAATCCGAAGAGCGCGTCGAAGAAGAATGGGCGCGCGACCCGCTGCCGAAGCTCAAAGCCCACCTCGTTCCAGCGCTGATGAATGAGACCGAATGGGCGGAGATCGAGCAGCGCGCCAGCGCCGATGTGGAAGCGGCGCGCGAGACAGCCGAAAGCCTGCCGGTCGCCGACCCGCAGACCGTCATGCGTCATGTGTTTTCCGATGAAGAGCCGCAAGCGATGGGCGGTCTGCGCGGCTCCTATGACGCGCACGAGGGCGACGCGACGCCGCGGCCGGAGGGCGCGCGCATCAACATGGTCACGGCCATCCGCAAAACCCTCGACCGCGAGCTTTCCCTCAACGAGAAAATGGTCGTCTTTGGCGAGGATGTGGGCCCGAAAGGCGGCGTTCACGCCGTAACGCTCGGCCTTCAGGACAAATATGGCGCGGACCGGGTGTTCGACACCTCCTTGTCGGAAGAAGGCATCATCGGCCGCGCCGTCGGCATGGCGCTCAACGGCCTGTTGCCGGTGCCGGAAATCCAGTTCCGAAAATATGCAGAACCGGCGGTCGAACAGATCAGCGATTGCGGCTCCATGCGCTGGCGTACGAACAACCGCTTCGCCGCGCCCATGGTGGTGCGCATGCCGGTGGGCTTTTTCAAATGCGGCGATCCCTGGCACAGCCAGACCAATGAAGTGCAATTCGTCCATACGCCTGGTTGGAAAGTCGCCGTTCCTTCCAACGCCGAAGATGCGGTCGGTCTGTTGCGCGCCGCCTTGCGCGGCGATGACCCAGTGATGTTTCTTGAACATCGCGCCATGCTGGACGCCGCCTCAGCGCGGCGCGCCTATCCCGGCAATGACTTCATACTGCCATTTGGCGAGGCGAAGACGACCATGGAAGGCGACGATATTACAATCGTCACCTGGGGCGCGATGGTCGAGCGTTGCGAAAAAGCCGCCGCAGCCTCAAGTCGCAGCGTCGAAGTGATCGACTTGCGCACACTGGCGCCGTGGGACAAGGAAACAGTCCTCGCCTCCATCGCTCGGACCCATCGCTGCCTGATCGTGCATGAGGATTTGCAAACCGGCGGCTTTGGCGGCGAAATCGCGGCCATCGTCGCCGATGAGGCGTTCCTTGATCTCGATGCGCCAGTCGCCAGGATGACGATGCCGGATGTGCCGAGCCCGCACAATCCGGCGCTCTTGAACGCCGTTGTTCCCGATGCGGAGCAGATCGGCGCAAAGATTGAAGAACTCTGCAACTTTTGATGACGAGCGGAATTTATGACCAGAGAAATTGACGTTCTCGCGCCGGTCGAACAGGAAGGCACGCAAGCCATTGTCCGTTCGTGGCTGAAAAAAGTCGGCGAGCCTGTCGCCGAGGGCGATCCGATTGTCGAGCTCGAAACCGACAAGGTCGCCGTCGAGGTCCCCTCGCCCGCGAGCGGCGTCCTCAAGGAAATCATCATTTTCGAAGACGGCGCCGCCACACCGGGCGCCGTGCTGGGCCGCATCGGTGAAGGCGGCGAGGCAGCCAGCGCCGAAACCGACCCAACGCCACAACCGGTGCAAGCTGCGCCTGCGCAATCAACGTCCAAACCCAACGGCGCAGCAGCGATCGCGGCGGCCGCCGTCGCCGACCGCGAGCACCGCCTTTCGCCGGCCGTGCGCCGGCTGGTGCTCGAAAACGATCTCGATCCGGCGCAGATCAGCGGCACCGGCAAGGACGGACGGCTCACCCGTGCGGATATTGTCGCGTTCCTGAAAGATAGCCGCGCGCCCGCGACGCCATCATCCGCTGCGCGCGGCCCGCAAGGCGCCCCGTCGCAAAAAGTCCCCCATGACCGCATGCGCCGGCGCATCGCCGAACACATGGCGCACTCCGTTGCGACAGCGCCCCATGTTACGGCCGTGTTCGAAGCCGATTTTACAGCGATCATCGCCCATCGCGCGAAGAACAAGGAAGAATTCGCCCGGCGCGGCGTCAACCTGACCTATACGGCCTATTTTCTCGCCGCGTGCGTCGAGGCCATGAGCGTGTCGCCGACCGTCAACAGTCAATGGCATGATGATTATCTGGAAGTTTTTGAAGACATCAATACCGGCGTCGGCACGGCGCTTGGCGATAAAGGGCTAATCGTGCCAGTTGTGCAACAGGTGCAGCGCCGGTCGCTTTTTGATATCGCCAGCGAATTGCAGCGCCTCACGGAAAGGGCGCGACAGGGCTCGCTAGCACCGGAAGATGTGCGCGGCGGCACATTTTCTATTTCAAATCACGGCACATCCGGTTCGCTTGTCGCCTCGCCGATCATCATCAATCAACCGCAATCGGCGATCCTTGGCGTCGGCAAGCTTGAAAAACGCGTCATCATCAAGACCATTGACGGCGTCGACAGCATGCAGATCCGCCCGATGGCCTATGTGACACTGACCATCGACCACCGCGTGCTTGACGGCGCGCAGACAAACGCCTGGTTATCGCGGTTTGTCGAAATGATAGAAAACTGGCCGCAGCGATAACGCAAACAATGAAAGGGCCGCGCCCCGATGTTCTCCGACCTGAAACTGTTGCCATCCGATTCGATCCTCGGCCTTACGGCGGCATTCAATGCCGATCCGCGCAAGGAGAAAATCGACCTTGGCGTCGGCGTCTTTCGAACGCCTGACAACATAACGCCCGTTATGAAAGCGGTCGCGCGCGCACAAAGAGACCTTGTCGAAAACGAAAACACCAAGGCGTATCTGCCGCCGGAAGGCGCGCCGGGATTCGGCCTGGCGATTGTCGATTTGCTGATTGGCGCGGATCATCCGGCTACCAAGGGCGGCCGCGCTATCGCCATCCAAACGCCGGGCGGTTGCGGCGCGTTGCGGATCGGCGGCGAGCTGGCGAAGCGCGCTGGCGCGAAGGCCGTTTACGCGGGCGCGCCGACCTGGGCCAATCACAAGCCGCTGCTTGAAGCCGCCGGGCTTCAAGTCAATCTGCTGCCGTTTTACAATCAGGAAAAATGCGCGATTGATTTCGACGATTATATCGATGCGGTATCGAAGCTCGGTCGCGACGACGTCTTGCTGCTGCACGGATGCTGCCATAATCCGACGGGCGCGGATCTCAACCGCGCCGAAATCGACGCGGTTTTTGACGCGGCAGAAAAACAGGGCTTCGCGGTTTTTATCGACACGGCCTATCATGGCTTCGCGGAAGGGCTTGAGGCCGATGCTTACATGGCGCGTGAAGCAGCTCGGCGCCTGCCTTCGGCCTTGATCTCATATTCCTGTTCCAAGAATTTCGGCCTTTATCGGGAGCGCGCCGGCGCCCTTATCGCCATTGGCGAGAACGCCGGACACGCCAAGGCGCTTGTCAGTCATATCATCTCGCTGGCGCGCGGCTCCTATTCCATGCCGCCGGCCCATGGCGGCCTGATTGTGTCAAAAATCCTTCACGATGCAGAATTACGCGCACTCTGGGAACACGAACTGACGGAGATGCGCGACACGCTCAACGGCAATCGCCGCCTGATTGCCGAAACCGCGCGTGAATATCAGCTCGGCGACAGCCTCGACTACATTGACGGCCAGCGCGGCATGTTTTCGCTTCTGCCGGTAAGCCAGGATCAGGCTGGCCGGTTCAAGAAAGACCACGGCATCTATATGACCGGCAATGGCCGCATCAATATTTGCGGCGTCAACGCCGGCAATGTGAAAACGCTCATCACCGCTTTCAAACAAGTCACAAGCGCCTGATTTCGCCTATAATCCGCTATGAAGACCCGCAAAAGGTTTTCATGGACATTTCAGTTGCGATCTGTTTAATACGCTCCCCCTTTTCATGCGTTTGCCATGACAAGAAACAAAAAATGACGCGGGAGGCGGCGCCGTTCGATGCGGATCGCAGAAATTATCCGGAAAAAGCGCGACGGCGGCGCGTTAAACGACGCCGAGATCGACCGGTTTGTGTCCGCGCTGGCAAGCGACGCCTTGCCGCCGGAGCAGGCCGCGGCCTTCGCCATGGCGGTGTTTTTCCGCTCAATGACCGCAGATGAGATCAGCACGCTGACGCTCGCCATGGCGCGTTCCGGCGATGTCATTGACTGGCGTAATGAAAGCCTGCCCGGTCCGATTGTGGACAAGCATTCCACCGGCGGCGTCGGCGACAAGGTGAGTTTCGCCCTGGCCCCGATCGCAGCCGCGTGCGGTTGTTTCGTGCCGATGATCTCCGGTCGCGGCCTCGGCCATTCAGGCGGCACGCTCGACAAGATTGAAAGCATTCCGGGTTATCGCGTGCAGCCCGATACGGAAACATTCAAGCGCGTCGTTCGCGATGTCGGTTGCGCCATCATCGGCCAGACCGGGAGCCTCGCACCGGCCGACCGTCGCCTTTACGCCATTCGCGATGTAACGGCCACGGTGGAATCGATCCCGCTGATCACCGCATCGATCCTTTCCAAGAAGATCGCGGCGGGCAATCATGCGCTGGTGATGGACATCAAGACCGGATCGGGCGCGTTCATGCCGTCGCTCGAAGCGGCGGTTGCCCTGGCGCAAAGCATCGTCTCGACGGGCAACAAGGCCAATTTGAAAACCCGGGCGCTCATTACCGATATGGCGGAGCCGTTGGGGCTGACCGCAGGGAACGCCGTCGAAATTGCCGAGATCGTCGACTATCTGACCGGCGCGCGCCGGGAACCGCGCCTGCACGGCGTCGTTAAATCGCTCTGTATGGAAATGTTGCTGATGACCGGCATCGAAAAAGACGCCGATGTCGCGGCCGAACGTATAGAAAACGCCCTTGCCTCTGGACGCGCCGCGGAAAAATTCGGCCAGATGATCGCCGCGCTTGGCGGCCCGGCGGATTTTATGGAAAAGTCCGAAACCTACCTGCCAGCCGCGACCTGCTCCGCCCCCATCATGGCAGAGCAGGAAGGATATCTCAGCGCTATCGACACGCGCCGCGTCGGGCTCGCGATTGTCGATCTCGGTGGCGGACGGGCGCGCGTCGACGATACGCTCGACCTTTCCGTCGGCTTTACCGAGATCGCCCCGATCGGCGCCGCTATTGGATTAGACCGGCCGCTGGCGATTGCGCATGCCGCAGACGAAGCGACGCTTGCGAGGGCGGTAAACGCCTATCTGGGCGCGGCGACGATCTCGGACGAAAAACCGGATGCGCGCCCGCTGATTTACCAATCCGTCAGCTGACGCAAAGGAACCGCTGACCATGCCCTATGCTGATGACATGTTGATTGATCACGCGCTCGCAGCGCGCGAGCGCGCTTACGCCCCTTATTCGAAATTCAAGGTCGGCGCCGCCATCATTGATGAAAACGGGAAAATACATACCGGCTGCAATGTCGAGAATGCGGCCTATCCGCTCGGCAACTGCGCCGAAGCGTCCGCAATATCCGCCATGGTCGCAGCGGGCAGCCGCCGCATCACCAAGATCGCCATCGCCGGCGGGGCGGAACGGATCGAAGACTGCACCCCTTGCGGCGGCTGCCGGCAAGCCATTGCCGAATTCGCCAAGCCCGATACGATCATCCTCCTGAGAAAAGCCGATGGGTCGGTAAGCCGCTATGCAATGACGGAATTATTACCGCACGCCTTCCGCCTGGAGCCGTAATCCTAAATGAAAGCAGGTTTATTCTCCGATGGGAAATTGCTAGATTGGCGTATGGAAACCTCCGTCAATTCATTGAAATTCAGCCTTTTGCGCAACATGGGGCGGCGACCAAAGCCCGCGTCATCCGCGCAAAGCGCTGTGGGCGAATCTTTTCGGCATGAATTAAAGGTGATTTGAATTTGGCGCGCGCACTTATCGGCATTCTGGATTCATTTGGCGTCGGCGCATCCGAAGATGCGAACCGTTTTGGCGACGCCGGCGCCAACACTTTTGCACATATTGCGCAAGCGTGCGCCGCCGGCGAGGCGGACAAGCCGGGCTTGCGTTCAGGGTCGCTCAACATTCCGAACTTGATGCGCCTTGGGCTGGGGGCGCTTGCCCGCGACGCGACTGGCGCGAAAATACCAGTGGCCGAACCCGGCGAGATTACCGGCGTTTACGGTTATGCGGCAGAAAAGAGTTTCGGCAAGGATACGCCAAGCGGGCATTGGGAAATGATGGGCCTGCCCGTCGAGTTCGACTGGGGCATGTTCGACAAAGGCCCGCCGAGCTTTCCGAAAGAACTGCTTGAAGCGCTGATCGATGAAGGCGGTCTGCCGGGCGTCCTTGGCGACAAACACGCTTCCGGAACGGTCATCATTGACGAACTTGGCGAGGAACACATTAAAACCGGCAAGCCAATCGTCTACACCTCGGCGGACTCGGTGTTCCAGATCGCCGCGCATGAGACACATTTCGGCCTCGATCGTCTTTACGAGGTTTGCCTCATCGCCCGCAAACTCGTCGACAGATACAATGTCGGGCGCGTCATCGCCCGCCCATTTACCGGCGAGCGAAAGGATGAGTTTGAACGCACCGGCAATCGGCGTGACTATGCAACGCCGCCGCACGCGCAAACGCTTCTCGATCTTTATGCTGAACAAGGCCGCCCGGTTATCGGTATTGGCAAAATTAGCGACATCTTCGCCGGCAGCGGCGTCACCAGGTCCGTAAAGGCAAACGGAAATGATGCTATTTTTGACGCCTGGCTAAAGGAAATCGAGACCGCGCCGGATGATGCGATCATCTTCGCCAATTTCGTTGATTTTGACTCGCTTTACGGCCATCGCCGCAATGTGGCGGGCTATGCCGCAGCGCTCGAAACGTTCGACAAGCGCATACCGGAACTTGAAGCCGCGCTGCGACCGGACGATGTCGTGATCCTGAGCGCCGATCATGGCTGCGATCCGACCTGGCCGGGCTCTGACCACACGCGCGAGTTCATTCCGGTTATCGCATTTGGTGAAAAGCTCGGGCGCGGGTCAATCGGGCGGCGCGATACATTTGCCGATATCGGGCAGTCGCTGGCGGCGCATCTCGGCGTGGGGCCGCTGCGCACCGGCGCGTCATTTCTGGATTAATGGTGGAAGGGGTTTTTCGAAAATGACCCAGACGAATGTTATGGATCTCGACAAGCGTCGCAAAAAAGATGCGGGTGCGGCGGATACGGATATTACACGCAACCCCGGCACGCCGCTCAATGCAGACTGGATCGACGCTGTACGCGTCAATCTCTCCGCCGCAGAGCGTCGCATTACGACACTGTCCGGGCGGCGCACGGTCAAAAAAGATTGGCAGGCGGCGTGGCTGCTCAAAGCCATCTCGCTCATGGACCTGACGACGCTGGCAGGCGACGACACTGACGGCCGGGTGCGGCGATTATGCGCCAAAGCGCTGCGTCCGGTGCGGCCCGACTTGTTAAAAGATTTGGGTGCGGATAACCTCAATCTGACCGTTGGCGCCGTCTGCGTCTATCATGCTTTCGTCAAGACCGCCGTCGAGGCGTTGAGAGGCTCGCCGGTCGAAATCGCCGCCGTCTCTACCGGATTTCCCGCCGGCCATGCGCCGTTTGAAACGCGACTCAAAGAGATCGAAGCATCCGTCGCCGACGGCGCTACGGAAATCGACATTGTCGTCAGCCGGCGGCATGTTCTGACCGCCAATTGGCGCGCGCTTTATGACGAAGTCAAAGCCTTCCGCGAGGCTTGCGGGCCCGCGCATCTCAAAGCCATTCTCGCCACCGGCGAACTCGGCTCCATCAGCAAAGTCGGCAAGGCCTCCATGGTCGCGATGATGGCCGGCGCGGATTTTATCAAGACCTCGACTGGCATGGAATCGATAAACGCCACCCTGCCCGTCAGCCTAGTGATGATGCGCGCCATCCGCGATTATCATGACGCAACCGGCTTCAAAGTCGGCTTTAAACCGGCCGGCGGCATTTCCAACGCCAAGACCGCGCTGCAATATCTGGTTCTGGTAAAAGAAGAACTGGGCGATGAATGGCTGAGCCCCAAACTCTTCCGCTTCGGCGCCTCGCGTCTGCTCGGCGACATTGAACGCCAGCTCGAACATCATGCGACCGGACGTTACTCGGCCGCCAACCGCCACCCGATGGGATAGATCATCCATGTCAAATGTTGCAGAAATTTTCGAGACCATGGAATACGGCCCGGCGCCGGAAGATGCGAGCTATGTGCGCGACTGGTTGAAAGCAAAATCCGCCGGCTTTGAGCATTTCATCAATGGCGGTTTCACCCGCGGCGGCGCCGATCAGCCTATGATCGAAAGCCACAACCCAGCGACCGGCGACAAGCTCGCCGCCTTTCCCGCCGCTGGCGAAGCTGAAGTGAACGCCGCCGTCGATGCGGCCAAGGCTGCGTTCCCGAAATGGTCGAAACTTTCGGGCCACCAGCGCGCCAAATATCTCTATGCGCTGGCGCGTCTTATCCAGAAAAATTCGCGTTTTCTCGCCATCCTCGAAACGCTCGACAATGGCAAGCCGGTCCGCGAGACCCGCGATATCGACATTCCGCTCGTCGCACGCCACTTCTACCATCATGCCGGCTGGGCGCAGCTTCAGGAAACGGAATTCTCTGACTACGAACCATTAGGGCCGGTCGGGCAAATCATCCCGTGGAATTTTCCGCTTTTGATGCTTGCGTGGAAGATCGCGCCAGCGATCGCCATGGGCAACACGGTGGTCCTTAAGCCGGCTGAATATACGAGCCTGACGGCGCTCTATTTCGCCGAGCTGTGCAAGGAAGCGCAATTGCCGCCGGGCGTCGTCAACATCATCACCGGCGCGGGCGAAACCGGAAGCCTTATCGTCAACCATCCGGACATCGCCAAGATCGCCTTCACCGGATCGACCGATGTCGGCCGCATCATCCGCCGCCAGACAGCCGGTTCCGGCAAAAAGCTCTCGCTAGAGCTTGGCGGCAAATCGCCCTTCATCATTTTTGAAGACGCCGATCTCGACGGCGCGGTCGAAGGTCTTGTCGACGCCATCTGGTTTAATCAGGGCCAAGTTTGCTGCGCCGGCTCGCGCCTTCTCGTTGAGGAAAGCGTCGCCGACAAAGTAACGGAGAAAATCAAGCGCCGCCTGGAAGCATTCCGCATTGGCGATCCGCTCGACAAAGCGGTCGATATGGGCGCGATTGTCGATCCCGTCCAGCGCGACCGCATTCAGGAACTCGTCAAACAAGGGGAAAAGGAAGGCGGCGAGGTCTGGTGTCCGGACCTCAAAATGCCGGAAATCGGCTGCTTCTATCCGCCGACGCTGATCTCAGGCGTTTCGCCCAGCAACGTCGTTGCGCGCGAAGAGATTTTCGGACCAGTCCTCACATCCATGTCGTTCCGCACCCTGAAAGAAGCGATTGATCTCGCCAATAATTCGCGCTACGGCCTTGCCGCGACGATCTGGTCTGAAAATGTCAACCGTGCGCTTGAAGCCGCGGCGATGGTGAAAGCCGGCGTCGTCTGGATCAACACCACTAACGGCTTTGACGCCGCATGCGGCTTCGGCGGCTATCGCGAATCCGGTTTCGGCCGCGAAGGCGGGCGCGAAGGCGTTTATGAATATGTGAAGCTGAAAAAAGAATGGGGCGAGGTCGAAACGCCGCCGCCCGCTGTCGAGGTTACTGGCGCGCCTAGCGTCGTTGAAATCGACCAGACGCCCAAGCAATTCATCGGCGGCAAGCAAAAACGCCCGGACTGGGCGCGCACCATGCCCGTCGCCGCTCATGACGGCTCTTATGCGGGGCGCGTTTCCCTCGGCAATCGCAAGGATATTCGCGACGCCGTTGAAGCCGCCTTCAAGGCCGAGAGCTGGGGCGCGACCACCGGCCATGCGCGCGCGCAAATTCTCTATTTCATCGCCGAGAATTTTTCCAAGCGCGCTGACGAGTTCACCAAACGCTTGATGCAGCTCACTGGCGCGACGCGCGGCAAGGCCCGCGCCGAAGTTGACGCGACCGTCTCGCGGCTCTTCGCCTACGGCGCCTGGGCCGACAAATATGACGGCCTCGCCCATTCGCCGCCGCAACGCAATGTGGTGCTCGCCATGAACGAGCCGATCGGCATCATCGGCGTCGTCTGCCCCGACGCATCGCCGCTTCTTTCCTTCGTTTCCATGTGGGCCCCTGCGGTCGCCATGGGCAACCGCGTCGTGGTCGTGCCGTCAGAACGCCATGCGCTCCTCGCAACGGACTTCTACCAGGTGCTCGAAACCTCGGATGTCCCCGCCGGCGTCGTCAACATCGTCACCGGCGAGCGTGCGCCGCTGGTCAAAACGCTCGCAGAGCATGATCAGGTCGAAGCGATCTGGCATCACGGGGCCCCAGAGGAATCGCAATTTGTCGAGGCGGCCTCAGCCGACAATCTGAAACGCGTGTGGACCAATCAGGGCCGCGCCCGCGACTGGAAATCGCCGCATGCCGGCGAAGGCCGCGAGTTTTTGCGGCATGCTTCCGAGGTCAAGAATATCTGGCTGCCCTATGGGGATTAGGGCGTGTAAAGGGGCGGGCTCATCAAAGAAAAATCAACCGTCTTCATTGCAGGCCTGACCCGCAACCCAACGGCAACCTCGGTGATTGCCGTCGGATCCTGAATCAAGTTCAGGATGACGCTTTGGATTTGAAAAGCCGAAACTCGCTCTTTTCTCAATCATTAGATTGTTGAGGCAAATTCAAACGCGCGCTGCGGCCATCGACCCGTAGCCAAAGCGCGAGCACCAGCCATGCAAATAGCGTGAAGCATATTATGATGCCCGATATTCGACTGGATTGTTCCCAGCTAAAAGAATGCTCGCTAAAAATGACTGGGCCTAACACCCCAAAAATGAGAATGTTCTGAACAACCGCCAACGCAACAGCAACCGCAGTAACCAGCTGTTCTTCGAAAACTGTTTTGTCGGGAAATAAGCTTGAGAAACTATTCACCAGCGCAGCACGCATTACCACCGGCCAAAACAGAAACCATCCACCCAACAGGCTGCTTTCCAAAATGTTAGAAACCATTAAACAGCACCTTACCTCACTTTTCGCCCAAACAACCGCAACCGGCTGACCCCGCCATCGGGAATGATATTGAGGCGGACGAAACGCACGGCCTCGTGTTTCTCGATTTCTGACGCGAACACATGCTTGGCGTCCGCCTTCAATTTTTGTTCCGGCAAGATCACCGGCCAGTTCTCAGCGCCGGCCAGCGCTTCTTCGTCGCTTAATTCATCGCCGCAGGCCTGAATGAAGCAGCGGTCCGGGTAATTGCCCTTGAAGTGCGCGGTGTCGACGATGATCTTCTCGATGACGCCGGGATGGCCGAGTTTTAACACCGCCCAGTCATGGCCAGGCTCGCGCCGGCGGCGCGTTTCCCAGCCATCGCCCATATTCACGCCGCGCCCTGGCGCGATCATGTTGGCGACGCGCCCGAAATGCTCGTCATTAGCGCCGAGCCCGCGCCCGCCCCACTCCATGGCGGCCAGATCGATCACTTCATCGGCGCCGACACTCGACCAGTCAATGTCGACGGTTCCATAAACCCGTAAGCGCGCGACGCCGCCATCGGGAAAAATGTTGAGCCGCACATGGGTCCAGACTTGATTATTCTCAATAGCGATGAACCTGCGATCGTCGCCCTTTAGGTCTGTCCGTTCAACAAGCGGCGTCCAGGACATGCCCCCCGCCGGAACGTCATCACTGCAGTTGCAAACCTCAATCGATGCCGCCGGCGGATAATTGCCGGTAAAATGGCGCGTGTCGATTTCGAGACCGGCGATGCGGCCCGGCCAGCCCAGCTTCACGACGCACCAGTCATGGCCGGGCGTTCGTTTACGTCGGCTTTCCCAGCCATCCATCCATTTTCCGTGCTCGTCATATTTATCCGGAATGAAGATGGGATCGGCGGGCGAGATCAACCGCGATTTGTCCGCAAAAAAATCATCCGTCGCGTAAACAACCTCGCCTCCAAGCCGCGGCTGGGCGAGATCGACAAGTTTCGAAAAATCAGACGACATCAATTGATACCTGCTATGACGGAAAGGCGAATGGCGGCAATGCGATGAATCTGTTCAATCGCTGCTGCAAATTCCTTATCTGCGTCATTGTCAATGCGCTGGCGAAACGCCAGCAAGATACTTTTGCGGTCATGACCCTTGACCGCAATGATGAATGGAAAGCCGAATTTTTCGTTGTAGCGTTCATTCAAGGTCATGAACTCGGCGAATTCCTCCGGGCTGCATTGATCGAGCCCGGCGCCTTTTTGTTCGGAATTCGATTCATCCGTCATCTCACCGGCGATGGCGGCGCGACCGGCGAGTTCGGGGTGTGCGCGGATCAGCGCCAATTGCCTTTCGCTGCCCGCCTCGTCAACGGCGGCACGCATCAACGCCCGCAAGGCGGAGAGCTCATCCGCTTCGGCTTTTTGCACGCGCGGCCAGACGGCATCGGCGACCCATGGCGAAGCCTCGTAAACGCCGCCAAATATATCGAGAAACTGCTGCTTGTTCATGGCGCTCGGCGCCGGATTGAATTTCGTCATGATGTTGATTGAGACGCCGGGTGATGTTTCATCCAGTGATTGGCGATATCGATGCGGCGGCAAAACCAGACATCCGGCTTGTCCGCAACATATCTTACAAACCGCTCTAGCGCCGCAAAGCGTCCTGGCCGCCCGATGATGCGGCCATGCAGCCCGATGGACATCATTTTCGGCGCCGTCTCGCCTTCTGCATAAAGAACGTCAAACGAGTCTCGCAAATAGGCGAAAAACTGATCGCCCGAATTAAACCCTTGCGCCGTCGCAAACCGCATATCGTTGGCGTCGAGCGTATAAGGAACAATAAGATGGTCCTTGCCCTCGACCCTGGCCCAGAATGGCAAATCGTCGCTATAGTCATCCGCGTCATAGGCAAAGCCGCCATGCTCGACCACCAACCGGCGCGTATTGGGACTGGTGCGCCCGGTATACCACCCAAGCGGGGCCGCGCCGGTCAGCGACTTGATGATCTGCACCGCTTCAGCGATATGCGCGTGCTCCATGTCTTCAGGCACATGCTGGTAATTGATCCATTTGAGCCCGTGCGAACAGATTTCATGCCCGTCCAACAAAAACTCATCCACAACGCACGGATTGCGCTCCAGCGCGGTTGCGACCGCGAACACGGTTATCGGAATCCGGAAGTCCCGAAACAGCTTGATCAATCGCCAAACGCCCGCACGTGAGCCATATTCATAGATCGACTCCATACTCATATGGCGCGCGCCCTTGACCTCCGGCGCATTAATAATCTCAGACAGAAACGTCTCCGCCCCCGCATCGCCATGCAACACGGCGTTCTCGCCGCCTTCTTCGTAATTGACGACAAATTGCACAGCGATTTTCGCACCGCCCGGCCAGCCCGCATGCGGCGGCGCGCCTTTGTAGCCGGCAAGGTCTCTCGGATAGCTGTCGTCGGTCATGGCGCCATCAAAATCGCGTAAACACTCAAAAATTTGGAAGCAA
Organism: uncultured Parvularculaceae bacterium; assembly: GCA_947259375.1. Taxonomy (GTDB): domain Bacteria; phylum Pseudomonadota; class Alphaproteobacteria; order Caulobacterales; family Parvularculaceae; genus Hyphococcus. The sequence continues at coordinate 93,548 of CAMYLZ010000022.1, forward strand.
CTGTTATGGCGGGCGCCGGCTATTTTGTCTACAATATCCGGCTAACGATAAGAAACGCGCGATGGAAAAATGGCCGGCCTGACAACGCATATTCTCGACCTGACGCATGGCGTCCCCGCCGCAGGCGTGCGCATCGTTCTGAGCGCTGAAGAGGCCCCGGGCGGTTTTGCGCCCATCAAGGAAATCACCACCAATGAGGACGGGCGCGCGCCAGCACCGCTGATTGACGCCGCCGATGTCAAAGCCGGCGCCTACCGGCTCGATTTCCACATTGGCGACTATTTTCGGCGCAAGGGAATCGTCCTCGACGAACCGGCCTTTCTGGACATTATTCCCATCGCCTTCGCCATCGCCGATCCGCAAGCACACTATCACGTGCCGTTGCTTGTATCGCCCTATGGCTACAGCACATATAGAGGAAGCTGAAGTTTGAACGACTGCGTCCAATTTGTACTCGACGGAAAGATTGTCGAAGCCCGAAACGTCGACCCGACGACAACTGTCCTGCAATATCTGCGGCGCGAATTGCGCCGGACCGGAACCAAAGAAGGCTGCGCAGAAGGCGATTGCGGCGCTTGCACGGTTGCGATCGGCGAACTGAAAAACGAGGAGATCGAATATCGCGCTATCAATGCCTGTATTGTATTCCTGCCGACGCTGAACGGGAAAGAGTTGGTGACGGTCGAAAGCCTCTCGAAAGACGGCGTTCTGCACCCGGCGCAACAGGCAATGGTTGATTGCCATGGCTCTCAATGCGGCTTTTGCACGCCCGGTTTCATCATGTCGCTGTTCGTCCAATATGAAAAAGGCGCGCGGAGCGATCGCAATTCCCTATGCGATGCGCTTGCGGGAAATTTGTGCCGCTGCACTGGCTATGGGCCAATTCTCGATGCCGGCCGGAGCATGAGCGAATTGCCTGCGGCGCCCCTGCGTCACGCGCAGGCGGAGACGATCCGATTGCTGACCAATATTTCCCGGCATGACGGTCTTGCGCTGCCTTACGGCAACGAAGGTCAAATCTACCATTATCATGCGCCCAAGACGCTCGATGCGCTGTTGCAGCTTCGGGCCGAATACCTCGACGCAGTGCTTGTCGCCGGCGCGACGGATGTCGGGTTGTGGGTGACAAAACAACACCGCAAACTCGGGACTGTCATTGCCTTGAACGAGGTTTCCGATCTCAAATTTGTCGACGAAACCGCCGACGGCCTCGAAATCGGCGCCATGACGCCTTATGCGGACGCTCATAAAGCGCTCGCGCAATGGCATCCCGATTTCGGAGAAGTCGTGCGGCGCCTTGGCTCTGCCCAGATCAGGAACAGCGGCACTATCGGCGGCAATATCGCCAACGGCTCTCCCATTGGCGACACCATGCCCTTGCTCATCGCTGGCGGCGCACGCCTCCGTTTGCGCAGCATCCGCGGAGCACGCGACATTCCGCTTGAGGATTTTTTCATCGCTTACGGCGAGCAGGACCTTCGCGACGACGAGATTGTGGAGCGCATTTTCCTGCCGCACCTCGCCAAAGGCGCGCATTTCCGCGCATACAAGATATCGAAACGCTTCGATCAGGATATCTCCGCCCTTTGCGCAGCATTCAACTTCACAATCGACGATGGGCGCGTTAGCGCGGTGCGCGTCGCGTTTGGCGGCATGGCGGCGACGCCAAAGCGAGCAATCAAATGCGAAGCGGCGCTCAAGGGCGCCGAATGGTCGCGTGCGTCTATAGAAACAGCCGCAGCTGTGCTCAGCGAAGATTTCGTACCGATTACCGACATGCGCGCCTCTGCGGATTATCGGATGACGGCGGCGGAGAACCTGTTGCGCAAGGCTTTTCTGGAATTTGACGGCGCCGAAGCACGCGTTCTGAAGCCGGTGGCGGTCGCGCATGGATAAGCCCCTCGACATCATTGCACCGGAAGGTCGTATCAAGGGCGATGTCAGCCTATCTGTTCCGCATGACAGCGCCGAAAAGCATGTCACGGGCGCCGCGCTCTATACGGATGACATTCCTGAATTTTCAAACCAGTTGCACATCTATATCGCCAAGAGCAATGTCGCCCGCGGGCGTATTTCGACGTTTGACCTTGCGCCGGTCCGTGCTGCGCCTGGTGTTGCCGCTGTCCTGACGGCGGACGATATTCCGGGCGTCAATGATTACAGCCCGATCGCCGGCGACGACCCCCTTTTCGCTGAAGGCGAGGTTTTTTACGCCGGCCAGCCTCTCTTCGCCGTCGCCGCCGAAAGCCTTGCCCAAGCGCGCGCCGCCGCCGCGCTGGCCGTGGTTGCATATGACAAAATGCAACCACTTGTCACAATAGCCGACGCACGCGAAGCCGGCGCGCATTTAGACTTGGCCGCGCCCATGCGCCTCGGCGACGCAGGCAGTGCGCTTGCAACCGCCGCCCTTCATGCAACCGGCTGGCGCAAGATCGGCGGGCAGGATCATTTCTACCTCGAAGGACAAGCTGCATTCGCCATTCCAAAGGAAGGCGGCGACGTTCATGTCTACTCGTCCACGCAAAACCCAACCGAGGGGCAGCATGTGATCGCCCGCGTGCTCGGCGTTCCGCAAAATGCGGTGACGGTGGAATTGCGGCGCATGGGCGGCGGATTTGGCGGCAAGGAAACGCAACCCTCGCTATTCGCCGCCATCGCCGCGCTAACCGCGGTCAAGACCGGACGCCCGGCGAAAGTCACCCTTGACCGTGACGACGATATGATCATGACCGGCAAGCGGCATGATTTCGAAGTGACTTACGATGTCGGCTTTGACAGCGAAGGCGTTATCGAAGGCGCGAAGTTTAATTTCGAATCGCGCTGCGGTTATTCGGCAGATCTGTCCGCCGCAATCAATGACCGCGCGATGTTCCATGCGGACAACGCTTATTTTCTGAAAAACGCAGAGATCGTTTCACACCGCTACCGTACCGACACCGTGTCGAATACGGCGTTTCGCGGGTTTGGCGGCCCACAAGGCATGATCGCCATTGAGTGCGCGATGGACGAGGCGGCGTTTGCACTTGGCCTCGACCCTTTCGATATCCGAATCCGGAATATCTACGCCGCGATTGACCGAAACGAGACGCCTTACGGTCAAAAAGTCGAAGACTCCATCGCTCGAGAATTGATGGAAACGCTGGCGGAACAGGCTGATTATCGCGCCCGGCGCCGTCAAATTGATGACTTCAACAAAGCGAACGACATCCTCAAAAAAGGCATCGCCCTCACCCCAGTCAAGTTCGGCATTTCCTTCACGACGACGCACCTGAATCAGGCCGGCGCGCTCATCCATATCTATACGGATGGTAGCATCTTTTTGAACCATGGCGGCACAGAGATGGGCCAGGGCCTGATGACAAAGGTGGCGCAAATCGTCGCCCATGAATTTCAGGTTGATATTGATCGCATCAAGATCAGCGCCACCGCCACCGACAAAGTGCCGAACACATCGGCGACCGCCGCGTCATCGGGTTCCGACATTAACGGCATGGCGGCGCGCGCCGCCGCGATTACGATCAAGAAGCGTCTGATGTCGTTTGCCTCTGAAACTTACGGCTGTTCACCGGCAAGCGTCGTTTTCGACAATAACAAGGTCCATGCGGGCGGCGAAGTCATCGATTTTGCCGATCTCGTGAAAGCCGCCTATTTCGCCCGGGTTTCCCTTTCATCGACCGGCTATTATCGCACGCCGAAAATCCATTATGACAAGGCAAAACAAAAAGGCAGGCCATTTTATTATTTTGCTTATGGCGCATGCGTAAGCGAAGTCGTTATCGATACGCTGACCGGCGAGAACCGCGTCTTACGCGCTGACATCCTCCATGATGTCGGCCGACCTTTGAACCCGGCGGTCGATTATGGTCAGATCGAAGGCGGGTTCATGCAAGGCCTCGGCTGGCTGACCACGGAAGAAATCGTTTACGATGAGGCCGGCAACCTCAAGACCCATGCTCCGTCTACATATAAAATACCGACTGCGAGCGACCGGCCGGAAATCCTGAATATCGCGATATGGAAACACGGTGAGAACCGCGAGGACACAATCCACAAATCGAAAGCCGTGGGCGAGCCGCCGCTGATGCTTGCGATCTCCGCCTTCTCGGCGCTTGGCCAGGCGGTGACGGCGGCGGCGGACCATAAGGCATGCGCGCGGCTGAACGCCCCGGCAACGCCCGAAGAAATTCTTCGCGCAATCAAGGAAGCGCGCCAGCGCGCGGCGCAAGCCTAGTCATGACTGTCGACTGGATAGGACGCGCCATCACGCTGATCGGCAAGGGTCAGCCCGTTGCGGTGATCACGGTCTGCGCCGTCGAAGGATCAGCGCCGCGCGAGCCGGGCGCAAAGATGATCATTTCGCGGGATGCGCAATGGGGCACGATCGGCGGCGGCGCTCTGGAGCACTTGGCGAGCATGCGCGCAGGTGCGCTGCTCAAAGAAACGCCCGGCATTATCCGTTTTGAGGAATTCCCGCTTGGCCCCGCCCTCGGCCAATGCTGCGGCGGGCGGGTTGTTGTCAGTTACGAGTTTCTCTGCGAACGGGACCTCGATTGGCTTGGCAAGGCGCAAACGGCGATAGCGTGCAACGGCAAGGTCACCCTTGAGCGAAACATTCCTGATGGGCCGTGGCGCATTGTCGAGGGAGCCGACGGTAAAGCCGATGCGCCGCTTTCGTTTTTTGCCGCGGATGACACGGCTCTCAGCGAGCGGCGCCCGGTCCCGGAGAGTATCGCACGAGTTCGCGAACACGTCCGCGACCGGCGCACGCCGGTGTTCCTTTTCGGCGCCGGACATGTCGGCAAGGAGATCGCCCGCTGTCTAGCCCCCTTGCCTGTCACGCTTTCATGGATCGACCGGCGGGATGGCGTATTTCCGGATAGCGCCGGCGCAATGGTCCAGTATCTCCAAACTGACGACGAGACTGGCCTTGTCGCATCAGCACCGGCGGGCGCATGTTTTTTCGTGATGACGCACAGCCATCAACTCGACTTCAATCTCGTCCGGGAAATTCTAAAACGCGGCGACAGCGCCTATTGCGGGCTTATCGGGTCGGCAACCAAACGCGCACGCTTCAGGCGGCGGCTGATACGCGCGGGCGCCAGCGACGCGCAAATCGAGCATTTGTGCTGCCCCATCGGCGCAGACGGGTTGAACAGCAAGCTGCCTGCGGTCATTGCTCTTTCTGCCGTGCATGAGATGTTGCTCGCGGATCAATCATTCCGAACACAATCAACAAAAAAGGCGGACAATGATCGACATTGATTTTTTAGCCTGGGCGAATATGGGCGTGCGATGGCTGCATTTTATCGCCGGCATCGCATGGATCGGCGCCTCGTTTTACTTTGTCTGGCTCGATAATTCGCTGCGGGCCAATGACCGGCTCGCGCCGGGCGTTGCCGGCGACCTTTGGGCTGTTCATGGCGGCGGCTTTTATCATAATGAAAAGTTTCTGGTGGCGCCGCCCCAATTGCCCAAAGAGCTGCACTGGTTCAAATGGGAAGCCTACACGACGTGGCTGTCCGGCTTCGCGCTGTTGATCATCATCTATTATGTGGGTGCGGAAACTTATCTTATTGACCGTTCCAAACTCGACATCGGGCAAGGCGCGGCAATCCTGATCGGCCTCGCTGCACTGGCCGGCGGCTGGATCATGTACGATCTGTTGTGCAAGTCCCCGCTGGCGAGGAACCAGGCTTTGCTTAGCGGCGCCTGGTTTGCGCTGCTGATCGCCGCAACCGCTTTTCTGACGCGTGTTTTCACCGACAAAGGCGCATTCATGCATGTTGGCGCGATTATCGGCACGGTGATGGTCGCGAATGTTTTTTTCGTTATTATTCCAAATCAGAAAAAGACAGTCGCCGCGATGATCGCCGGCGAAGCCCCCGATGCGGCGCTTGGCGCCGCCGCAAAACAGCGATCCGTCCACAATAATTACATGACCCTGCCTGTGCTGTTGATCATGATCTCCGGCCATTACCCGCTGCTCGTCAGTCATCAATATAACTGGTTATTGCTGGCCGGATTTTCCGTTGCGGCGGTCATGATCCGCCATTTCTTTAACTTGAAACACAAAGGCGCGATGCAACCGGCCCTCGCCGCCGGCGCTGCAACGGTCTTTCTGGCGACAATTCTCGCCGCCTCGGTCAAGCCGACCGCCGCCATCGCCGTCGCGCCTGATGAGAAAGTCGAGGACAGCGTTATCAGCGTCATGATGAACCGACACTGCGTTTCCTGCCATGCGGCAGAACCCGTCGACCCGCTATTCGCGGCGCCGCCGGGCGGCCTGTCGCTCGAGACCCTTGAAGCTGCGCGCAAAAACGCCTTCGGCATTCGCTTGCAGGCGGTTGACGGCGATATCATGCCGCTTGGCAACGCAACCGGCATGACACAGGAAGAGCGCGCCATGCTTGGCGCCTGGCTCGATCAGCAAGCGGATGATACGCCATGAGCGCACAACGCATCATTCGCCCTGAGCCGCTGAGCGCGGCAGCATTCGCGCCCTTTGGCGACATTATCGATGTCGCCAATGCAAAGCGCCAGGTCCCCATAAATCAAGGCTATACGACCCGGTTTCACGACCTCGCCAACATTGACGTGTCCGACAAAGGCGGCGAAACATGCGTTTCCATCTTTCGCTCCACGCCCATGGATCCGGTGACCATACGGCTGATGGAACGTCATCCGCTAGGCAGCCAGGCATTCATCCCCTTGGAACGCCGTCCTTATCTCGTCGTCGTAGCGCCGCCAGGCGATCTTGTTCCTGACAACATCAAAGTTTTCCGCGCCCGCGGCGATTTAGGCGTCAATTATGCAAAAGGCGTCTGGCATCATTTTTCGCTAGCGCTCAGCCAGCCTAGCGACTTCCTGGTGATTGACCGCGCCGGGCCCGGCGATAATCTCGACGAGATTGAACTCGCTGACCATCAACAATTCACAATTGAACCATAACCGTTAGATTCCGCATGCCGTTTAATGCTTACCGCTCGCAAATCCTCACCATGTCCGGCGATCCGCGCATTGCCGGCGAGGAAAACGCTGTTCAGTATTTCGAAGACGGCCTGCTGCTGGTCGATGGCGAACATATCGTCGATGTCGGCGCCTATGACGCGCTTGCGCCGGCCCTGCCGGAAGACGTCTCGCCGGTTCACTTCGAGAACGCGCTTTTAACGCCCGGCTTTATTGACACCCATATTCATTTTCCGCAAACGGACATTATCGGCGCTTATGGCGCGCAGCTCCTGGACTGGCTGGAAACCTACACTTACCCAGCCGAAGCGGCCTTCGCCGATCCTCTCCACGCTCGCGATACGGCGCATTTTTTCGTTCGCGAACTGTTGCGGAACGGAACGACAAGCGCGCTGGTGTTCGCAACCAGCCACGCTGATTCCGTCGACGCCATATTTGAGGCAGCGCTTGAGAAAAACATGCGCCTGCTTTCCGGCAAAGTGCTGATGGACCGTAACGCCGATGCGGCGCTATGCGATGGTGACGATCTCGGCCGGGCGGACACGCTGGCGCTCATCGGTAAATGGCGCGGCAAGGGCCGGCTCGGCTATGCCGTGACGCCGCGTTTCGCGCTGACCAGCTCGCCTGCGCAATTGCAAATGGCCGGCGAGATTTTGCGCGACCATCCGGATGTCTACATGCAGACCCATTTGTCGGAGAACCGCGCAGAAATCGAAATGGCAGGAAAACTGTTTCCGGGTGCGGATGACTATCTCGACATCTACGAACAGCATGGACTAGTTACTGACCGTTCCGTCTTCGCCCACGCGCTACATATGGATGAATGCGCATTCGGTCGGATCAAGGATGCGAACGCCGCCATCTCATTTTGCCCCTCTTCCAATCTGTTCCTCGGTAGCGGCCTGTTTCCTCTTGATACGGCACAGGCCGCGGGCGTGGATGTCTCCCTCGGCAGCGATGTAGGCGCGGGAGCCAGTTTTTCCATGTTGCAGATCATGCGCAGCGCCTACAAAGTCGGCCAACTCGGCGGCCACAGCCTTGATCCGTTCACATCCTTTTACCTCGCAACGCTTGGCGGTGCGTGCGCACTCAACCTCTCGGATAAGATTGGCCGCCTCGCGCCCGGTGCGGAAGCCGATTTCGTCGTGCTTGATTATGCCGCAACCCCGCTCATCGACCGGCGCATGCGCGCCGCACGCAGCTTGAAAGAACGGCTGTTCGCCCTCATGATTCTCGGTGATGATCGCGTCATTTCCAAAACGTTCGTCGCCGGCGCTCTTGTTCATGAAAGGGGCGAAAACGGATGACGAAGACACCTCGCCTCCCTGTCGCCGAACTCCATTGCCATATCGAAGCGACCGTTTCGCCCGCCGATGCGCGCCGGCTCGCCGCGCGCCATGGGCTTGATATATCGCATGCCTTTAACGGCGCCGGCAGCTATCGCTGGTCGACATTCAACGAGTTTCTCGAAATCTATGATGCGGTGAGCGAAGCGATCCGTACGCCGGAGGACTATGCGGAAATCACCGCCCACTATTTCGAACGCATGGCTGCGAAAGGCCTTATTTACGGCGAGCTGATCGTCTCGCCCGCGCATGCGGAACGTTTCGGCGTCCATTATGCAGAGCTGATGGACGCCATCGCTGGCGCGATGCGCGAAGCCGAGGCCAGTCACGGAATCACCGGGCGCATCATTGCGACAGCCGTGCGCCATTATGGGCCGGAAAACGCAGAAAAAGCGGCAAGGGCCGCCGCCGCATCCCCGCACCCCTTCGTTACGGGCTTTGGCATGGCGGGCGATGAAGCATTCGGCGAGATGCGGGATTACCAACGCGCCTTCGACATCGCCAGGGACGCCGGACTTCGCCTCACCGTGCATGCGGGGGAAATCCTCGGTCCCGACAGCGTCGCACAAGCAATCAGCCTGTTCAACGTTTCGCGCATCGGTCACGGCGTGCGCGCGCTCGAAAACAAACGGCTGGTCGATGAAATCAGAGAACGCGAGATTACGCTTGAAGTGTGCCCAACCTCCAACGTCGCCATCGGTCTCTTCCCGTCCATCGCCGCCCATCCGGTGCGCCGATTACATGAAGCGGGGCTGAAAGTGACATTGAACTCCGACGATCCGGCGTTTTTCAACACCGACCCGGTCAAAGAATATGCGCTTTGCGCCGATGCGCACGGGTTTAGCCATGCGGAGCTTGTCGGATTCACGCACAACGCCATTGACGCCGCATTCTGCGATGATGCTACAAAGCGCCGCCTTCGCGACCGCATCAACACTTCAAAAAAGACCTAAGGACAACGCCATGCAAAACGCGATCAAAGCCGCCGCCGACGCCATCAGGAAGAAGCATGAAGGTGCATTTCCCAAAACCATTCTTGTTCTCGGCAGCGGCCTTGGCGGCTTTGGCGAGCGTATCGAAACAAAGACCACCATTCCTTATGGTGATATACCCGGCTTCCCCATCTCCACCGTGCCCGGACATTCCGGACAGCTCCTGATCGGTGAAGCCGCAGGCGCACCAATCGCCTGCATGCAAGGGCGCCTGCATGTCTATGAAGGCCATCCAATACAGCAGGTCGCGTTGCCGATTCGGACTTATCGCGCGCTGGGCGCCGAAGTCCTGGTCGTCACCAACGCCGCCGGCAGCCTGAGGGAGGAAATGGGGCCTGGCTCGCTCATGGTGATTGACGACCATATTAACCATTCGGGCCGCAACCCGTTGATCGGCGCCAATGACGAGGAAATCGGACCGCGCTTTCCGGATATGAGCGAGGTGTATTCAGGCGAGCTGCGCGAGAAGCTTTTCGCCGCGGGAAAGGCAGAAGGTATCGATCTTGAGCGTGGCGTCTACCTCTATACTACCGGCCCAAGCTTTGAAACGCCGGCGGAAATTCGCATGTTTGCGAAATGGGGCGCTGACGCAGTCGGCATGTCGACCGTGCCTGAGGCGACCGCCGCGGTGCATTGCGGGATGCGTGTCGCCGGCATGTCGCTGATCACCAACCACGCGGCCGGCATCGCGGCGCATAAGATCACGCATGACGAGACCCTCGCCGTCGGCGCGCAGTCATTCGACAAAATGAGCCGATTGATGCTGCGCTTCCTGCCGACGGTCAGCCAGTCATAGCCCTAAAAGCCGCGCTCAATCCCGAAGATCAGCCGGTCCGCCTTGTCGAACTGGCCGAACAACCCGTCCCGGTTTCCGATAAAAAGATCGGCGCCGGCGGTGAGGCGCGTGTCGCCGGTAAGATCGTAGCTGACCTCGACTTGCACCAAGCCATCGCCATCATTGACATTGTGAAGATACAAGACTTTCGCTTCGATCGTATCGTTGCGAAATTCGCGGCGTGCGAGGAAGCTGAAAGTCGCGTCAAGCCGGTCGCGCGCCGCCCCCGCCGGCACATGCGCCAACGCGCTTTGGAAAAGCTGCGCGCTCAAAATCGTGTCCGCGTCATGCTGGTAATCGAGACCGAGGACATAGGCGAATTCACCCGTTGCAAAAACGCCGTCCGCGTCACGTAAATCGCTGGTCAAATATTGCTTGGCGGTTTCATATCCGGCTTCAGCGCGCAACGTGAACTTTCCGAACGCGTTCGACGCCGATCCGCCTACCAAATGGCTGCGCTCAAAGGCGGGCGCAATCTCAATATCGCCATTGTTGAGGACGTTGCGCGCCGGTGCCGGACTGTCCCCATAATGAAACAGATAGTTGACCGACCAATCCCAGCCGCCGGAAAAACCGGAAAGCCTGACGCCGTAATCATCATCACGGATCAGCCGGTCAGGCCGGTCCGCCGGCGCGAAGAGAACCGCGCCGGCAAACCCCGTCGGCGCTTGCGGAACAACGCGCCGCGAAGAGAAGGCATACACCGCTCCCAGCTCGGGCGTCTCGTTAAAGGTGTGATCCGGGATCCATAAAAATTGCACTGTCGCGCCGGCAATCGGCGCTTCGACATTCGCCATCCATAACGGGATCCGCCGATCCTCGAATTCCGGCAAGATAAACTCGCGAAAATTGAGGGGGTTGACGACGTCAAGGACGCGCAGCCCGTCAGCCTGGCCCCATACAACCTGTTGCTTTCCGAGCCGCAAGAACGCTGCGCCAATGGCTGCATCGGCGTAAAACTCGCGCAGCTCAAAATCTCCCCTATCGCCGACAAACCAGCGCCGGGAAACCACTGATCGCGATTGCGCCTGACCAGGCGGCGCACTTGGTTCCAGCTTGTCCACCGGGTCAAAGCGCAATCGGCCAATGGCGGTGACCCGGATCGAATCGCCGAGGTCGAAGGTCAATTCCGGCTCAAACTCAATATCGGCTTTTTGCAAACCGTCCGCGGAAAGGTTGACCGCCAGCTCGCTTTTCAGGACGCCGCGCAAATCTGCGTTTGCCGGCGCCAGGCTTTGCGAAAAAACCTCGCCCGGCTGAATACTCAGCCAGGCGAGGAGTAAGACGGCGAATGCACGGGGAGAAACCCTTGTACAAGGGCGCAGCGTCCGCCACCGATTCGGCTGTATACGCATCAGGCCTTAAAGCCCCCGGCGCAAACGCGCCTGGGAGAACAGTCTTTCGTCCACCTCCGCTTCGTAATCGACATCGATTGAGGTGAACCGGGTCGAATGTCCTGTTTTATGGTTCTCAACAAAAAGACCTGTCGCGGTGACAATTCCGTCTATGGTCTCCACGTTTTCAAGCGTGATCGTTTTCAGTTGATTTCCGTTGAGGTCATAATAATCGCTACGACGCGACATCCTGATTGCCGGATCAATGCGCCAGACAACCCGCGAATAGCCAAGCTCTTTGGCTACGTCTTCGCTAACCGGCGTCCCTTCAACGATATGCGCCGCAACGCCGTCAACCGTTTCTTCGCCGGTACGGGTAAAATCATAGTCGGAAAGTTCGACCTTTTGTTCCTTCTTGACTTCCTCATAAGTGAAGTCTGTACCGAGAAAATAATCTCCCCGATCAGACGCCGATATGCGGCGCACCTTGCGAAGCGCCGGCAAGTAAAGCCACTGGTCATCATCGGCCGCCGGGTCGGGATAATCGAATGTCAGGAAGCCGGTGCCGCGAATATTGGTCGGCTCGGTATAAAATATGATCGTGCGTTTTTCATCGCCAAAATACCGGCGATAACCCACAGTCTCTTCAATTCTGGTTTTCCCACGCCGGTCCGTCAATTCAAAACGAATGCGGCGCGACACCTGATCGCCGTCTTCGCGGGCATTGACCGCTTGCATGATGTCAAGCCCGGTTGGGGCCGCTTCTTGCGCCTCCGCGACCGTAATGGCCGCTGCCGCCGCCCAAGCCGCTGCCGCCGCCTTAGCCCATTTTCGAAGAAGCTTCGCCATAAGACGTCTCCTGAGTTTTCTTTGAAAGAAGAAATCGCGGCCGCAGAACTTTCACCAGCGCAGGCAGCACGGTCATGGACGCCATGAAAGCAACACTGACCGCGATCGCCACAAGCGATCCAAACTTCACCAACGGCGGAACATCGCTCGTCATCAAGACGCCGAATCCGCCGCCAACCGCAATGAAATTAAAGAAAAGCGCCCGCCCGGTTGTCGGATAAAGCTCCAGCAGCGCCGCGTCATCGAAACCTTTCGCGCGCACAATGTCGCGCAAGCGGTCGAGCGTGTGGATCGAGAAATCAATGCTGAGGCCGATCGCGATGGCCGAAAACATGGACGTGCCAATGCCTAGCGGAATGCCCGTAAAACCCATGACTGCGTAGACGAACAAGACCGCAATCCCGACGGGCGCAGCGGCAATCAACCCTCCAACAAATGATCGAAATACGACGATTGCGGTAATCAACACGGCCGTAAAGGATAATGCGACTGCCAGCATGGTGCTCTCTTCAATGCTGCGCAGCCAGTGATAGTTGACATTCACGCGTCCCGTAACCGTGCCTGTAATGTCAGGCGAATTGAAGTGCTCGGCGATATACGCCTCGAGCGCCGGTACGATGATTTTATTATTCGTATACCGATCCGTGTCGGCAAAGCTGCGGACCAATGCCTGTCGATAATCATAATCGACTTCTTCTTCGAAATCCGTCGGATCGCCTGATGCATTATACAGGAAAAATAGTTGGGCGATGAGATCTTTGTCATCTGGAATGACATAAGCCTCATCACGGCCTTCATTCACCGATTTATTCAATTGTTTCACATAGTCAACAATTGAGACGGACCCATTGACATGCGGCAGGGTCTCCATGAATTCTTGCAAAGCTTCAATCCGACGCAAATTTTCCGGCAGATAGAGCCCGCCGGCGCCGGACGCTTCGACCAGCACATCGAGATAATAAGCGCCGTCCATCGTCTCATTGATCGCGATATCCGCTTTGTAGATCGGCTCCGTAGACTTGAAGTTCTCAATCCGCGCGTCGTCCACCACAAGCTGCATGGCGCCAAGCAGGCCGACCGCGACGGCTGCAGCAGCAACGCTTAGCACGATCTGCGGCCGCGCTAACACGCCGCGACCGGAAAACCGCATCAGCCGCGCCGACAGATTGTCTTCGACATCGCCATTCTTCCGGATACGGAATGGCCATGCAATCCGTCTCGTTGGCCAAAGCGTCAAAAGGGCCGGCAACAATGTCATGGAATAGACAAGCGCAATCGCAACGCCAAGAGCGCCGAACAAGCCGAATGCACGCACAGGCGGCATCACGCTTGACGCCGCAAGCGCGAGGAACCCGGCGATTGTCGTAACGGTCGTCAGCGTCACAGGCCGCCACATGCGCGCCATTGCGGCCGCCACGGCCTCGCGCTTGCTCGCTTTAGGACGCGAACGCAGGACGTCATAATATTCGCTGACGATATGAATGGAGTCGGCGACGGCAATGCCGATGAGGTTGACCACCAGACCATTTGTGATGACGTAAAAACTCGTGCCGGAGGCCGCCATCGCGCCAAATGCACCGATAACGGAGGCAAGAACGACAAGGTTTGGAAGGATCGCGCCGCGCAGGCTCATAAAGGCGACGGCCAGCACAATGGTGATGATAACGGCCGCCATTGGATTGAGGCGGCGCGCGTCCTGGTCAATATATGCCGACAGATACCCCGAAACAGCGCCCTCGCCGGCCACGTGCAACTCTACGGCGTTCGGCGTTTCAGCACCGGCGACAATGTCCATGATCGCATTATAGGCTTCAAGCTCCAAGGAATCGTCGATCAGCTCGGCGACGATGAGGGTCGCCGATCCATCGCGCGCCACGAGCATCCCCTGATACAAGGGAAATCTGTCAATGGCCGCCTTGATCTCGGCTGCCCGCGCCTCAGTTCCTATTGCAGCTTGGAAGTATTCCGCATCCCGATCAAGAAAACCGTCAACAATGATCCCGTCAATGACGCCGGCGATGTTGTTTTCGGTGGCAAGGCTGGTAACTCGCTCAGGGTCTACATATTCAAGGGCGCTGATTTCAGCCGTGAGGCGCTCGACTAGCGCCAGCGTCTCGGGATTGAAAACACCCCCGTCTCGCCTGTCGATAACCGCGAGCACGATCGGATCGCGCAGGCCGAAACTCTCCTCGACGCGCGCGCGATAAATCAAGGCTGGTGATGCCGGATCGATGAATGCGTCGGCGGTCGTGTCCTTTGTCAATTTAGGCAAGAACGCCCCGGATATAACGATCAACACCGCAGAGACCGCAACAATCACCCAGTTGTACCGCAAAAATGACGCGAAGATTTTTTCCGCCGTCGGTTTCATCATGGCCGGCACGCTTTCTTCCTGCCAGGTCGGTAAGACCATTCGTTACTACGATATATCGTGTATATGCACTTTGCTGAACTGGTCAAGTCTGATACTCTCGGAGGTGATGAAGCGGAAGCGCATCAAATCCCGGCGCGAGGCCGGGCAAACTATTGTAAATACGTGATTTTGATGTATATGCACGCATATGAAAGCTGATGAGATTTACGAGGATGTGATCGGGCGCTGCACGGCTGTCCGCACATTGAGAGCCGCGCGCGTCGTGACGCGGCTTTACGAAGACGCATTGCGCGAAGTTGATCTCACCATCACGCAATTCACGCTGCTGGTTACTATCGGCCGGGCCAAACCAGAATCCATCTCAAAAATCGGCGAATATTTGTCTATCGACCGCACGACGCTGTCGCGAAACCTCAAGCCCCTTGAGAAAGCCGGTTTCGTTACCCGCGGCGCGGAGGGTGAAGGGCGGCGGCGCGAAGTACGGCTCACGCGCGCCGGCCTGACGAAGCTGAAACAGGCCTATCCGGTGTGGCTAACGGTTCAAAATCGCGTCGAAAAAGAGCTCGGCGGTGACGAGGTCGATGATATCGCCGTCGCGCTTCACCGCCTGCACTCTGTAGAAAGCATTCTGCATTAGTTCGATTTTTTTGTCACACTCCCCTGTCTTCCCATCGCTCAAACCACGCCGGCGCAGCCGACCACCCGCTCTATTTCGACCAGCGCGACGGCGTCTGACGCGCGCGCCGCTACTCTGTCGGCTATGGTCCTGCGTCTAATCGAAACAGATAATCCGCGCTCCGCATGCGCCGGAACGGCCGCCGCAAATAGCGTTGTTTAACCGCTGATTGCGTCTTTGTTGCTCAAGAACGCGTCAATCAACGCCCGTAGCATCGGCGTCATTCGATCATGTCGCCAGACGAGGTCCAGCATTGGCGCATGCCCGAAGCCATTGACGGGCCGCATTACCAAGCCCGCCGGCAGCTCGCCAACTGCATAGGATACTGACAGGCAAAGCCCAATGCCGTTTGCCGCCAGTTCGACGCCAATCATTGGATCTTGCGTGTGATAGGCGATCTCCGCGCGCTGCGCCCCCGCCTCGATCGCACTGATGATTGCGTCATAAAGTTCCGGATTTAAACGCCGTACAAAGAATATTAATGGGTCATCGCCGAGGTCCGCCGGCGTCAGATCGCCCTTAGCGGCGAGCCGATGACCTTCAGGCATGATCAACATCCAATGCCCGCGCCGAAACGCTCTCGCAACGAGATTTTGTTCCGTAACCGGAACGCGTGCGACGCCTAGGTCAATTTTTCCATCCGCCACTGCGCCAGCCGTTTCAAAGGTGTTTACTTCGACCATGCTGACTTTCGCTTGCGGATGTTGCGCGCGCATGGCCGCCAGGACGCTCAGAAGGAATGATCGGAAAAAGAACTCCGGCATGCCGAGACGGATATGGTCTTCGGCCGCGCGTTGCGCTTCGCGAAACTCGGCCTCGAGTTCAACCGACGCATCAATCAGCGCCCGCGCCCGGTCCATACAGGCGACCGTCGCCGATGTCGGTTCGACCCCGTGGGCTTCCCGCCGAAACAGGGCCACGCCCAAGCGCGCTTCAAGATCCTGAATCTGCTTGGTCAGCGCTGGCTGGCTAATACTCAGCCGTTTGGCCGCGCGCCGGAAATTCAGCTCTTCCGCCAGGGCGAGGAACGAGCGCCATAATCGAAGTTCTATCATCGGCGATAACCTACCGTTATCGCAACATCACAAGCAACGATTAGAAAACCGGCGCCCTGCGGTCGATATATGTCGCAATGCAACATGCCCGGGGGTTCCCTGCCGCGACGATCAACGCCCGCCTCGCCCCGTCCCCGCCGCAACCGTTTGAGAAAATACGTTATGAGTCTTTCGAAAGAGAAATCCACCGCCCCCCGGCTCCGTGTTGTGCTGTTGGCCGCCACGGCCTTTGTGTTTGTCGCTGCCGGCGCCGGCCGCTTCATGACAACAGATGCGGCCGAGGCTGGCTCAAATCAAGACGCGCCGCCCGCCCCGATTGTGACAGTCGCCAATCCAGCGGTGAACCGGATTATCGAATGGGACGAATTCACGGGCCGTTTCGCGGCGGTCGATGACGTAGAGGTTCGAGCGCGCGTTTCCGGATATCTCGAAGAGGTCGCGTTCGAGGACGGTAAGATTGTTAAAAAGGGTGACCTCCTATTCCGGATCGATCCGCGGCCTTTCGAGGCGGCGCTTGCCGCTGCAAAAGCAGATCTCGCCGGCGCCGAAGCGGAATTGATAAACGCCATCGCCGAGAACGAACGCGGTCAACGCTTATTGGCGCGCTCGGCGCTAAGCCAGGAAGACGCGGACCGGCGCACCCGCGCGCTTGGCCAGGCACGCGCCGCGCAAGCCGCCGCCAAAGCGCGCGTCGATCGAGCGGCGCTCGACGTCGAGTTTACGGAAATTCGCGCGCCGATCACCGGCCGCATCAGCGACAATTTCGTCAGTCACGGCAATTTGATCGTTGGCGGCGCGCAAGGCGGCTCCGTTCTGACCACCATTGTTTCGCTTGATCCGATCTATTTCGATTTCACTGCAAGCGAAGCGGACTACCTGAAATATATTCGTATTACCGACAAAGGCGCCCAAGCCGGCCTGCAAGGCAGCGCAAGCCCCGTCTTCGCGAAACTGATCGACGAAGACGCGTTCGCTCGCGAAGGCGCATTGAGTTTTGTCGATAACCGCCTTGATCCTTCGACCGGCACCATGCGAGGCCGTGCGACCTTTGCAAATCCGGACGGGGTCTTGTCGCCGGGCATGTTCGGCCGGCTGAAGATCGCCGCTTCGGGCGAATACGAGGCGCTGATAATTCCGGACAGCGCCGTGCAGACAGATCAGGGCGAAAAATTCGTCTGGGTGGCAAGCAAAGGCAATATCGCCGAGCGGCGTGTCGTTGATCTCGGGCCAATCATGAAAACCGGGCGCGTTGTGCGTTCGGGGCTCGCCGCCAGTGACAAAGTCATCGTCAGCGGCGGACAATTTGTGATGGCCGGTGCGCCAGTCGCGCCGCAAGGCGTAGGTGATCGCATCGCGCAACTCACCAATCAGTAGCGCGCCAGGCCGGCCAAAGGGGGAACCCGAGCCATGAAATTCTCTCACTATTTCATCGAACGCCCGATATTCGCCGCCGTCATCTGGACGATCGTGGTGCTCGTTGGTGCATTGTCTTTTTCTTCGCTGCCCGTCGCTCAGTATCCGGATATTGCGCCCCCAACCGTACAAGTTAGCGCTACCTATCCCGGCGCCTCGGCGGAAACCGTTGCGGAGACCGTCGCCGCGACAATCGAAGAGGAAATCAACGGCGTGGAGGGGATGCTTTATATCACCTCGCAGTCGACATCCGCCGGAACCGCGACGATCACCGTCACCTTTGAACCGGGCACGGATCTCGACACCGCCCAGGTGCTCGTCCAGAATCGCGTCGCCCTTGCCGAACCGCGCCTGCCCGAACAGGTGCGCCGCCTCGGCGTTTCAACCATCAAGGCCAACCCCGACGCGCTGATGGTTGTCCATCTTTATTCGCCCAATGACAGCCGCGACCAGCTTTACATTTCCAACTATGCCCGTTTGCAGATGCGCGATCAGCTGCAACGCATTGAAGGCGTCGGCCAAATCCAGATGTTCGGCTTTCGTGAATACGCCATGCGGGTTTGGATCGACCCCGAGCGCGCGGCAAGTTTCAACCTGACTGGCGGCGACATCGTTCGCGCGTTGCGCGGCCAAAACGTCGAAGTCGCTGGCGGCGTACTCGACCAGCCCCCGGGAGACGCGCAAGGCGCGTTTGAAATCAGCGTCAGGACGCTTGGCCGCCTGAGCGAGCCTTCGGAATTCGAAGACATCATCGTCAAAACTGGCGAAGACGGCGGCCAGGTCCGCATCCGGGATGTGGCGCGCGTTGAGCTCGGCGCGCGCGATTATTCAACCACGGCCAAGCTCGACGGCAGACCGGCGCTCGCCATGCTGTTCAACCAACAGCCTGGATCGAACGCGCTCGAGACAGCTGAAAACGTCAAATCCGCAATCGAGGAAATGTCGCGCGCCTTTCCGAAAGGCCTTGCTTACGACATTATTTGGAACCCGACCGAATATATTTCAGAATCCATCCACGAAGTCGAGAAGACCATCCTTGAAGCGGTCATTCTGGTGTCGCTGGTGGTGTTTGTTTTCATGCAAAGTCTGCGGGCGTCGCTTATCCCGATCGTCGCCATTCCGATTTCGCTGATCGGCGCCTTTGCGGTAATGCAGGCGCTTGGCTTTTCCATAAACACGCTGTCAATGTTCGGCCTTGTGCTGGCCATCGGCATTGTCGTCGACGACGCCATTGTCGTGGTCGAAAATGTCGAACGGAAAATCCACGAAGGGCTGACGCCGAGAGACGCCGCCCACGCAACCATGGACGAGGTCGGCGGCGCGCTCATTTCGATCGCGCTGGTCCTATCAGCGGTATTTATCCCGACCGCATTCCTTGAAGGCATTTCTGGCGAATTTTATCGCCAGTTCGCCGTCACCGTCGCCTCGGCGACTATTATCTCCGCAGGGGTTTCGCTGACATTGTCGCCCGCGCTGGCCGCGCTTTTGCTGAAGCCGAAAAAGAACGCTGGCGCTCTCAAGCCATGGGAACGCCCGTTAGCAGTCTTTTTCAGGAAGTTCGACGCCGGGTTTACTGCTGTTTCCAGCAGCTATGCCAGCCTTGTGCGGCGCCTCGGGCGCATGACCGCGATTGTCATTGCGGTCTATGCCGGCCTGACCGGCCTTGCATTGTTCGAATTCAACGCCGCACCGAAAGGGTTCATCCCGCCGGTCGACCAGAATTACGTCATCACGGTCATTCAACTTCCGCCCGGCGCTTCGTTGACCCGGACGGAAGAGGTGATGGATCGTGTAATTAAACAGGGCCTTGCCCACCCGCATGTTCGCCACGCCGCCGCTTTTGCCGGCCTCAACGGCGCCACTTTCACCACTGCATCCAATTCTGCAGCTGTCTTCTTTCCGCTAACGGATGTAAAAGAGCGCCTCAAAAAAGGCTATGACGTCAATCGCGTCTTGGGCGATTTGCGCCAGACCTTCGCCGCCAATCGCGACGCATTCATTCTCGTGGTCCCGCCGCCGCCAGTGCGCGGCATCGGCAATGCGGGCGGCTTCAAAGGCTATGTGCAGGACCGTGCGGGGCTCGGCTATCAAGCGCTTGAAGGACAGACCTGGGCGCTAGCCGGCACCGCCAATCTGGATCCGGCCGCGACCTCCGTGTTTACAATTTTCGACACCAAGACCCCGCAACTTTTCACCGACATCGACCGGGTGAAAGCCGAGCAGCTTGGCGTCTCCGTCGATGATGTATTCGAAACACTGGAGGTCTATCTGGGCTCCGCCTATGTCAACGACTTCAACGCATTCGGCCGCACCTTCCGTGTGACCGCGCAAGCTGACGAAAAATATCGCAAAACGCCGGATGATATTGCGCGCTTGCGCGCCCGCAATGTCCACGGCGATATGACGCCTCTCGGCTCTATCGCGACATTTGAAAACATCACGGGCCCGAATCGCGTCGCCCGCTACAATCTCTATCCTGCGGCCGCGCTGCAAGGCGATATTACGCTAGGCCATTCGACAGGCGAGGCGCTGGATGCCGTTGAAGAACTCGCGGACGGTATGCTCGCGCCCGGCTTCGGCTTTGAATGGACGGAACTCTCCTTGCAGGAACGATTGGCGACCGGCA
This sequence comes from uncultured Parvularculaceae bacterium, assembly GCA_947259375.1. Taxonomy (GTDB): domain Bacteria; phylum Pseudomonadota; class Alphaproteobacteria; order Caulobacterales; family Parvularculaceae; genus Hyphococcus. Next base: position 114,014 of record CAMYLZ010000022.1, read on the forward strand.
CAGCGACGATCGCGTTCATTCTCGCGGTTGTGTTCGTATTCCTCCTTCTGGCCGCGCAATATGAAAGCTTCACGCTGCCGCTGGCCGTTATTTTGATCGTGCCGATGTCCTTGTTTGCCTCGATCACCGGCGTCCTGATGCGCGGTTTCGATGTAAACATTCTCGTTCAGATCGGGTTTGTGGTGCTTATCGGTCTCGCCGCCAAAAACGCGATCTTGATCGTTGAGTTTGCAAAGCAACGCCATGACGCCGGAAAGTCCCTTCACGAGGCAGCCGTAGAAGCTGCGCAATTGCGTTTGCGCCCGATCGTGATGACATCGTTTGCTTTCATTTCCGGCGTTGTGCCGCTGATGATCGCTTCCGGCGCGGGCTATGAGATGCGCCAGTCGCTCGGGACAGCCGTTTTCTTTGGCATGCTCGGCGTGACTCTATTCGGCCTACTCTTCACACCAGTCTTTTACATTGCCGTCGGCGCGTCTGGTGAAAAGCTTCGCACGCTTTTCACAAACCGATCCGCATCCGGCAAAGCCGAATTGACAGAGGGGAAATAGCCATGTTCGTGATACGCAAGCTCGTCGCATCGGCGTCATCCCTGGCGCTCGCCGCCTGCGCAACCGTCGGACCTGACTATGAACCGCCAGCGACGGATGAATTCGTCAGCACAGCGCTTCAGGGAGACCCGGCGTTCAACGCTGAAACGGCGGAACCCTCCCACCATTGGTGGGCAGCCTTTAACGACGAGACCTTGAACGAACTGGTTGAAACAGCATTCCAGGAGAACCGCGATCTGCGCCGCGCCGCCGCCAATGTGGAAGCCGCGCGCGCGGCGCTGGCGCTCGAGCGCTCCAATCTGCACCCTGCCGTCGAGGCGAACGCCGATTATCAGCGACGGCGGCTGGCGGGCGCGTCATTTGGCGTGGATGGGGCGGATTTTGAAGGAACCGACTTTTTTGACATTGGCCTTGACGCCGCCTGGGAGCTGGACTTTTTCGGCCGCGTCAAACGCAATAGTCAGGCCGCATTCGCCGATGCTCAGGCGGCGGAGTATCTTCGCCGTGATGCAAAGGCCCTCGTCGCGGCTGAAACCGCGCGAGCCTATATAGGTTATCGCGGCGCGCAAGCCCGGCTGGCCGTTGCGAAGCGCAATCTTGATATCCAACAAAAAACGCTTGAACTGACGCAAGTGCGATATGAAGAAGGGCTCGGCTCTCGTCTTGATGTGGCGCGCGCGCAGGCTCAAGCCGAAGGAACCGCCGCGTCCATCCCGCCTTTGGAATCCTCGCGTGCGGCAGCCGCAAACCGGCTCGCGACGCTGACCGGAACGCCCGCACCAGACATCGCAGCGTTGCTGCAATCGAAAAGCACCGCCCTGCCGACGCCGCCAGAGACGCTGGCGATCGGCAATGTCGGAAACCTGCTGCAAAGGCGCGCCGACATTCGCGCCGCGGAACGCGCGCTCGCGGCCGCCACCGCTCGTATCGGCACTGCAAAAGCCAATTACTTCCCGCGCGTCACATTGCTCGGATCACTCAGCGCCTCAGCGCAGAGCCTGTCCGGCGTCGGCTCTTACGGATCGTTCGGCTATGGAATTGGCCCGTCAATCGCCTGGTCCGGATTTGACCTGCCGCGTATACGCGCGCAAGTGAAAGCCGCCGACGCGCGCGCCGACGCTGCTTTCGCTGCGTATGAGCAAACGGTTTTGATCGCGCTTGAGGAGACGCAAACGGCGCTTATCGATTTCGGGCGGGAGCGCGCCCGTTTCAGTTCGTTAAATGGGGCTGCCGTAATGGCGCGCGAAGCAGCCGCGTTAGCGAGAAACCGGTTTGATGCCGGCGCAGATGATTTCATAGATGTCCTAGACGCGGAAAGCCGCCAGCTCGAAGCAGATGCAGCGTTGACTGACGCTCAAATCTCGGTCGCCGAGAAATTTGTCAAAATTTATTTGAGCCTTGGCGCAGGATGGGGCGCCGGATGGGGCGCGGCCTCGCACGCAGACCAAGGCGCCGGCGCCACGGAAGATGACCCGGCGGCGTAACAGAACAAGCGGCCTTAGCGCCGCTTTGCGACAGGCGCATGGCCCCCTCCCCTGCCTCATGCGCCTGTCGCCTCACTGTTTTCGGGACTTTATTTTTTCGCGCGAAATTGCCAGCATGCGCGTCTGCGGACCTGCAGCGTCGGCATCCAGAATCGGCGCGCAAGCAAGTCCCCGGAGGAAGCATGAGTTTGAAAGGCTGTGAAAAGAACGGAACCATCGTTCAGTGCCTGATGAAGTACTGGATGAAAGCGCTCGATGAAGCCGGCCGAACGGATTCATGCCGTCACATGCAATCCGTATTCGCCGAGGGCCTGGGCGCTATCGACGTTCGTAACGAAGCCTTTGGCCAGGTGATCACGGCAACTGATTTTCCAACCCTGGAAGCGCAATGGGAAGCCGTGACCGAAAATATCGAGACCATGCGCTTCGAGCAGATTGGCGAAATGTCGGTCGACGTCACGCCAGAACGGGTCGTCATCCGTTTTGAACTGGTCGCAGACGGAGAAATGGCGGACGGATCGCCGATCACCCCCCAACCACACTGGCGCGGGGAGCATGAGTGGCGGCAATTTGACGGTGAATGGCGAATTGTCTGTGAGCGTCTGAAGTCGCTTTGATGCCGGTCTGGGGCCACGCGTGAATCCGGCGCGAGCGGCGCGAAGCTGTTTTTCATGGACCTCTATGCATCCGCCATTGTGGCGGCTTTCTTGATCAGCGACGCCACGCTCGACAGAATTTAGCGCCCACCACCATTACGGGTCGACTCGTGATACGCTTCGCTTCCGGTTCAGTGCGGGAATTTAGGCGCGGAAAACTCGTTTCCGTTGTTGAATCTTGTAGAAACAAAATCCATTCGGATGCCAGTTCCTGACCTGGCCACGCCTTTGCCGCCCGATACCTTACCTCCACGCCCATAAGGCGCGATTAGACGCTTCGAGCGCCGACATGCCAGCAAGGCGCGCATGAAGCCGAAACCGCCCGCCCGGTGTGGCCGGCATGTTTCGGCTAGAGGTTAGTCGCGTTGCCGGCGTAATCGCTAATTCGCTGTCGCTTCCATCAAATAGGAAATAAGCGCTTCACGCTCTTCCGCATTCGGAATACCGGCGGGGAACACCTGCGCCATGCGATTGCCAGGAATGAGCCCATCGACATTGATCAGGTGCGCATCCATGGTTTGCGCCGTCCAGGTGATGTTGGCATTGGCCATCGCTGGTGAAAAGGCAAACCCTTCCGCCGCGCCTGCTTTGCGCCCGAAAACACCGGCGAGCGACGGGCCTACGCCATGCTGGCCTTGCGTCAGGCTGTGACACGCCTGACAGCGCACGAATACATCTTCGCCCGATATGCCGGCCTCTTCAGCGGACGCCATTGAAGTCATGCCGCCCTCGGCAGTGTCCAGCGCAGCTTCTCTGGCCGGGGCGCTTGCAACGGCTTCCGCCCCCAGCGCCGGATAGGCGTAGACATAAGTCCAGTCGGTCTCCTGAGCGGGCACGTGGCAATCGCGACAGTCCTTTTTGAAATCTGTTGCAACCTGCACGCCCGGATTGTCGCCGTTGAACAGCGCCCAACCCCACCCTTCGGCCCAAAGCGGATTATCCGGAAAACGGCCTTGCGTGTCCTTGATCATCATAAACCAGACCTGGACGTCCTCCACCCAGTGGGCGTCGCCGGTTGTATGCGCCGCGCCGCGGGCGCCGCGTACTTCCTTGACCATCATCGCGCCATCTGGGAATTCGCCATGCTCGCGGTAATATTCGATGTCGCTTTTCGGCGCATAGACATTATGCATACCCGCAACATCGCCATCTTCAGCGACGGCCCAGGAACCTAAATGCGCCCAATCAAGTGCGAAATTTTCCGGCAGCGAAATGGCGCCGTTTTCGTCGACATAAAGGTCATAAGCGCTGGCGGGCTTCATTGCGTTCTCTGCTTGCTCCATCGGAGCCGCTTCCACACTGGGATGCGCCGCCGGCGCCGGCTCTGTCTCAGCCCGTTCCGCCGGCGCCTGTTGCGAACATGCCGTCGCTGCGGAAAGGGCGAGCGCTAGCGCCCCGGAAAGAAAAATTGATTTATTCATTGTCGCCGCTCCAAAAATGATTCATCGCAAAATGCGCCGGTCAGGCGCTGAATACTGATGCCGCCATCCGGCGACAGGCTATGAACAGCTATTCGCCCGGGCGGCGCAGACTGCGCCTTCGCGGGTTTTCACAAGATCATAGTATTGTTTTTGATGCTCGCTGCGAGAATTGGTTACGCAGCTAATGGAAAAAACTGCATGCTCATCTTCACCGTCGAGTGAGCGGCGCTGGGACAGGGATCGCAGTCCCTTGGGCCGAGCGAACTTTCATGATAGCCGTGCGCGGCGAGCGGCGCGCAGAGGTCCAAACAGCAGCCCCACTGGCGCAATAAATGACAGCGGACCAAGCGGCCAAACCATGACGGAGAGCGCGACATCTAAAAGGCGCCGGGCGAATATGGAGCGGATCGGAATTATCCAAGGCCACAATGCGCGTCATTGTGCGGACATTGAGCTGGCAAAACGTATTTGCGCTGGCGACCAGGCCAGCGAGGCCCAGTTCGTCAAAGAGCACATCGCCTGGATGAGAAAACTCGCCCGCCAGCTCGTGATCAACGCAACCTGCGCCGATGACGCCGTTCAGGACGCCTTTGCGAATGCCTTCCGGGCGCTGCCAAAATATGAAGGCCGCTCGTCCCTCAAAACCTGGCTGCATCGCATCACCGTCAACGCCGCCTTGATGAAGCGGCGCAAATCCAGGCAGTTGCGAGAATGCGATATCGATGCGTTGATGCCGGAATATGATCGCTATGGGCTTCGCGTTGAAACGCCCTGGCCGGCCACAGAGACGCCAGAGGATATCGTCACACGGCGTGAATTGAGACAGGCCGTGATCGCCGGCATTGCGCGACTCCCGGAAAACTATCGCAACATATTGCATCTTCGAGATATAGAAGGACTGGATACGGCAACGGTCGCGGCCCAGCTCAGCATCAGCGAAAGCAATGTGAAGGTCCGGTTACATCGCGCGCGATCAGCACTGAAGAAACTTTTGGAATCGACGGCCCAGGAGCTCGTGTCATGAATGTGACATTCTGGAAACGGGTTGCCGCCGAGGCTACGCGCCTATGGGAAGGCGCCCTGTTCAAATTCCACCCGCGGATGATCACCTGCCGGGAATTTGACTCGTTCGTCGTTGATTATCTTGATGACAAATTACCGATTGCACAAAGGCGTAAGTTCGAGCTTCATCTCAAGACTTGTGAGAGCTGCAGGGATTACCTGACAGCATACGAAAAAACCGTTGAGATCGGACAGGCCCTGCTAATATCAGAAAGCGACAATCCGCCCGCTGATGCTCCAGAAGATCTCGTCAAGGCGATTCTCGACGCCCGGCGAAGCGCGCAAGGTTCAAATTAACCTAGAGTGCTTTCCGGCATCTCTTGGCGCCCGCCAAAGGACACTACGGCAGGTCTGCGCCTAGCGCCGCTTGCAACACGCCATACCATTCCCGGCGTGTCAGACTAACGCTTTGCGCATCCACCGCATCTTTCAAGCGGTCCGGCTTCTTCGTGCCGATAATCGGAACCGGACGGCTTGGATGCGCCATAATGAAAGCGAGCGCCGCGGCAACAATACCGACATTATGGACTGCGCCAATATTCTCGAGCGCGGCGCGAATACGCCCCGCCCGCTCTCCGCGCGCATGCAGCAACGCACCGCCGCCCAGCGGCGACCACGCAAAAACCCGCAAACGCAGCGCCATCGCCTGATCAAAAGCGCCGTCGAAAATGGGCGCTGTATGCAAAGCAGAAAATTCCACTTGATGCGCGCTTACGGGCGCCTTCAGATATTTGCTCAATGCGTCCACTTGCGCAGGGCTATAGTTGGAAACGCCGATCGCAGCTGCTTTGCCCGCCGCAATAACAGCATCAAGCGCGCCCGCGACTTCTTCGGGGTGCGCAAGAATATCCGGCCGGTGAATGTAGAACAGGCCGACCTGCTCCACGCCCATGCGCGCCAGAGACGCATCCACGGCATTTTGAATATATTCCGCTGACGAGTTATAGGGCGTGCCGAATTCAACCCCAGCCTTGGTCGCGATTTCGACGCCGTCGAACAAGGACGGCGCCGCCCGCCGAGCATCACCCAACAACAATTCGACATCGCCGAACCCCGATTCCCCGTAACAGTCAGCAGCATCGAAATGGGTGATGCCGGCTTCTCGAGCTGCTTCAACCATTGCAATGGCGGTATCTTTCTCATCACGAGAATACCGCCAGAATCCATACGCGATCCAGTTATTTAGCATGTTCAGGTTTTCACCGACCATCGGGGCGCCGTTACAGATCGGCGCCCTTTCGCTGTCTCACCAATAAAACGCGTAGAGGAAGATCAGGACCGCCGCGACAATGGCCGCGCCAAGATTAAATCCCGCGCCTGTCTTGAACGAAAGCCCGCCCAAATTGACAACCCTGTCTTCGCCAGCCGGGCGTTGCAGGAACGACAGCACGACGCCCAGCGCGAGGCACAACACGAAGACAATGCCAACGCGGTCAATAAACGGCATTCCCGGGGCCCAGGCTTTGAAGCCGAGCGACAGAGCAAAAGAACCGATGACCGCGGCGATCGCGCCAATTTCCGTCGCCCGTTTCCAGAACATGCCGAGGACGAAAATCGCGACAATGCCGGGGGTGAAAAAGCCGGTATATTCCTGGATCACCTGGAACACCTGATCCGCGCCCGCGAGCAATGGCCGCGCCGCAAGCACGGCAATAATAAGCGCTGCAAGGCTCGTCATCCGGCCGACCCCGACAAGCTGGCGTTCCGTTTTGCCGGCGCCGAAAAACGGCCGGTAAAGGTCCATAGTGAAGATCGTGGAAATCGAATTCATCATTGACCCAAGAGAAGAAACGATCGCCGCGATCAGCGCTGCAAAGATGAGACCGCGCACGCCGGTCGGCACGAGCTTCATCATTTCCGGATAGGCCTGATCGGGCTTGGCAAGGTCTGGCGCCAATGCGATCGCCGCGATGCCCGGCACGACAATGATGAATGGCATGACCAATTTCAGGAAGGCGGCGAACATGATGCCTTTTTGCGCTTCGTTAACATCCTTTGCGCCCAGCGCGCGCTGAATAATGTATTGGTTGAAGCCCCAATAGGAAAAATGCATCACCCACATGCCGCCAAGGATTACGCCGAGGCCGGGAAGGTTTTGATATTGCGGATTGTCTTTCGACAAGATCATATCAAAGCGCTCGGGAAATTCCGCGGCGAGCCGCTGGTAACCGCCCCAGACCGATCCGTCGCCGACCTGCGAAAGGGTGATATGGGTGATGAGGGCGCCGCCCAAAATCAAAAGCGTTACCTGGATGATATCGGTGAGCGCCACCGCCTTGAGCCCGCCATAGAGTGAATATGCAGCCGCAAACATCGCCAGCAGCACCATCCCGAGCATCATGTCGGCGCCGGTCAGCGAGTTAATCGCCGTCGCGCCGAGCCACAGGATCGTCGTCAAATTGACGAATGTGTAGATACCCAGCCAGAACACCGACATCACATATTTGACGCCGGCGCCGAAACGCTGCTCGAGAAATTGCGGCATGGTGTAAATGCCGCGCTTCAGGAAGATTGGCAGGAAGAACTTGCCAACGATGATCAGCGTCACCGCCGCCAGCCATTCATATGACGCGATGGCAAGGCCGATCGCATAGCCTGACCCTGACATGCCGATAATCTGTTCGGCCGAAATATTCGCAGCAATAAGCGAAGCGCCAATCGCCCACCAGGGCAGCGCCTTGCCAGCCAGGAAATAATCTTCCGTATCCTTCTTATGCCCCGCCTTTTCACGACTGACGAGCGTCGCGATGCCGATTAGAGCGAAGGCATAACCGACAACAATGACAATATCGATGAGTTCAAGCGACACTGCGCCTACTCCGCCAACGTGAAACGAATGGCCGCACCGCCCGACGCGCCAAGCGGCAAGGTCAATGTCTCGGCGCTCGTCACTTCACGCTTATAGATCTTGATATCGTATGGGTTCGTATCCCAATGCGCATTTTCGCCATCGCGGTAGAATTCCGCCATATAGGTCTTGCCGGCATCGAGGAACTCAAGCGGAACCTCAAGCGTTCGCGGCTCCTCATTGGTCAGCGCGCCGAGATACCAGTCCTCCCCGCCCCGCTCTTTGCGAGCGAAAGTCACGAACTCGCCGACCGCGCCATCAAGGGCGATGCTTTCTTCCCAATCCGTCGGAACATCCTTGATGAACTGGAAGGCGTCCATACGTTCTTCATAATTTTCCGGCAGGTCCGCCGCCATCTGGATCGGCGAGTAAAGGACCACATAGAGCGCAAGCTGTTTGGCGAGCGTCGTTTGCGGCCGGTTCGACGGATCCGAGCGCTGCATGTCCTCGCGCACCGGCGGGTTTTCATTCGGTGTCAGGTCGAAGATGCCGGGTGTAAAATCCATCGGCCCTGACAGCATGCGCGTGAATGGCAGAATCGCCGTATGTGACGGCGGGTTGGGCGGCGAGCCCCAGGCGTTAAACTCCTGTCCGCGCGCGCCTTCACGGGCGATCCAATTCGGATAGGTTCGACGCAAACCGGTGTCTTTGACCGGCTCATGCGCATTGATGGCGATTTTGCGCTTCGCCGCTTCCGTCACCACTCGCAAATGGTGATCCACCATCACCTGCCCGTCATGCCACTCATACCGCTTGATTCCGCTGCCATCGATCCGTTCAATATTGCCGGCGTCAGCGACATAGCCTGTTTTGACGGCGCGCACGCCGACGGATTCATATAGATCCAGCGCATCGGCCAACTGGTTTTCATAATTGGAAATATTGCCGGACGTTTCATGATGACCGATCAGCCGCACGCCTTTTGATTGCGCATATTCGCCGAGCTCTTCAATATCGAAATCAGGATATGTTTCAGCAAACCGGAATAGCTCGCCATTGTTGAACCAGTCGCCGTCCCAGCCAATATTCCAGCCCTCAACCAGCACCCCGATAAAGCCGTGCTCGGCCGCAAAATCGATATAACGCTTGGTTTCTTCCGTGGTTGCGCCATGAATTCCGTCGCGTCCCCAAGTCCGTTCGCGAATATGCATCGCCCACCAGATGCCGACATATTTGCCGGCCTCAACCCAGGACACGTCGCCAAGCTTGTTCGGCTCATTCAGATTCAAAATCAAATCCGAATTTAAAAGGCCCTTGGCGTCTGGCGATATCTGGATTGTCCGCCACGGCGTCTTGAACGGCGCCGTGGTTTTCACAAGCACGCCGTCCGCGTGCGGAGAGAGCTTCGCTTTGAAGTTTCCGGGACGCAAACGCTGCAGCGACATGCCGGAATAGTCCGCCAAAGCCGCCTCGTGAATGCTGAGATGAACGCCGTCTTCTGTCCTGAAGGTTATCGGCGTGTGGGCGTCCTGCACTTCGCCGGCCGTGCTCTCATTGTAGATATATTCATAGCGGTTGAACTCGCCACTCGGAATCCACCAAGCCGTTGCGCGTTCGCCGATGGCGAATTCCGTCAGCTCGTCGGTGATTTCGAGATCCTTATACCCGCGCTGTTTCGGAAATTCGTAACGGAAGCCGATCCCGTCATCGAAGACCCGGAAGCGCACGGTCATGCGGCGCGCAGGCCCGTCCGTGGCGGTGAATTCGACCGCCAGCTCATTATGGTGATCACGAACGATTCGGCGTTCACCCCAGGGCTGCTCCCAAGTTACGTCGACATTCGCCGTATCGCTGGATGCGATCTCAAGGTCGCGCTCAATTCCATGTTGGTCTTTGAACAGGAGACCAAGCCGCGACCGCCCGACGACCGTTTCTCCGTTAAAGGAAACACTATATTGCGCACGCCCGCCGTCATCATTGACCGTAACGGCGATAGCGCCGTCCGGCGACGTCACCGTCGCCTCACCCGCGACCGCTAAAGTTGCAAAACACGCCGCAATGGCGACGCCAAAAACAAACGGGACAGAACCGCGAATCGGCATGTATACCTCCGGAAACTTCAGGCCGGCATTCAGGCGGAGCACCGAGCCGCTTTGTAATTTTTTGCAAATCCGACCGCCACTTTCAATTGACTAACATATTTTTCGCTGGATTTTCTATGGATTTTTATGCAAAAGTTGCAAAAAAATCTTCTGGAGGAACCGAATGCGCCATACGCTCCACGCTATTTTCAGTCTGGGACTTACCGTCGCGCTTGCCGCCTGCAATGCGCCGGCTGATGCGGAAAGGCAAAGCGTCGTTGCGCCATCGCCTCATGAGCCAGCGCCTTATGTTAAGCTGGATCACCCCGAATGGAGCCGCGACGCCGTGCTCTACGAACTCAACGTGCGCCAGTTTACCGACGAAGGCACCTTCGACGCCGCACGCGCCCACTTGCCGCGGCTGAAAGAGCTTGGCGCCGACATTATCTGGTTGATGCCCATTCACCCGATCGGCCAGAAAAACCGCAAAGGCGGGCTCGGCAGCTACTACGCGGTGAAGGATTACTACGGCGTCAATCCGGAATTCGGAACGCTTGATGACCTGAAAGAATTTATCGACGCCGCACATGCGCTCGATATGCACGTCATACTGGATTGGGTGGCGAATCACACAGCCTGGGACAATGCTCTCGTTACGGAACACCCTGACTGGTATGATCGCGACTGGAAAGGCGATTTTCGCCCAACCCCATGGTGGGACTGGTCAGACATTATCGACCTTGATTATTCGAAGCCGCAAGTGCGCGAATATATGAGCGCCGCCATGAAATACTGGGTCGAGGAAGTCGGCGTCGATGGATTCCGATGCGATGTCGCAGGTTACGTGCCGCTTGAATTCTGGAACAATGTTCGCCGCGAGCTCGACGCGGTAAAGCCTGTCTTCATGCTTGCCGAATGGGAAACGCGCGACCTCCACGCCCATGCTTTTGACGCCACCTATGCGTGGTCCCTCAGCAACGCAATGCAATCCATCGCGCACGGCGAAGGCGATGTGGGCGGCCTGTTCGGTTATTATTCAGGCAATGAGAGCGCTTGGCCGCGCGACGCATATCGCATGGCTTATACGTCAAACCATGACTACAACTCCTGGCACGGAACCGATGAAGAGCTTTACGGCGATGCCTTGCATGCAGCCATGGTCCTGACATTCGTTGGCGAAGGCATGCCGCTGATCTATAGCGGCCAGGAAGCCGGCAACCCCAAACGGCTCGAATTCTTCGAAAAAGACACGATTGAATGGCGCGACCACCCGAATGACGCCTTGCTTAAAAAGCTGACGGCGCTGAAGCATGAGACGAAAGCCCTGTGGAACGGTTCCGCCGGCGCGCGAATGGTCTCCGTCGTCAATTCCGAACCCTCAAAAGTCCTGAGTTTCGTTCGCTTCGGTAAGACGGATGGCGTCTTCGCGGTAATCAATTTCACTGGCGAATCGCAAAACACATCATTTCCACAATCCCTTCATCACGGTCGGTACATCGACTATTTCTCAGGCGAGGAAACGACGTTTGACGAGAGCACAGGGCTATCGTTGACGCCATGGGAATATCGCATTTACGTGAAGCAGTGAGCACCAGCATTCGACAGGACGGAAAACCATTTCGCATCGTCGTGGTCGGCGGCGGCACTGCCGGGTGGATGGCGGCCAACCTCTTGGCGCGCGCTTGGCGGAACCGGAATGTTGAGATAACCGTAATCGAGGCGCCGGATATCGGCATTATTGGGGTCGGCGAAGGCTCTACGCCACAACTAAAGGCCTTCTTTGACTATCTCAACATTCCTGAGACAACCTGGATGCCGAATTGCAACGCAACTTACAAGAACGGCATCAGCTTTTTAGGGTGGTCGGATAAGCCGGAGTATCCGGGATATTTTCACCCCTTCCCGGCGCCCATCGACGGGCATACCGCGCCAGCCTTTACATTTCACAGCCATTTCCGTCGCCAAGGCATCGACCTTGACGCCACCCCTGACCGATTTTTTCTCTCCGCCTTTCTCGCCAAGCACCGCCTCGCGCCCATCGCGAACCACAACTTCCCGTTCGATTTGGCCTATGGCTATCATTTCGACGCCCATCTCGTTGGCGCAATGCTGCGCGACCATGCAAAGGCGAATGGGGTTAAGCATCTCGAGGCAAAAGTCACCAATGTCGTCATTTCAGAAAACGGCGATATTGCATCACTCACGCTTGAGGGCGACCACGCGGTTGAAGCGGAGTTCTTCATCGATTCGACGGGCTTTCGATCGCTGCTCCTTCAAGATGCGCTTGGCGTCAAATTCCATTCATTTGAAAAAAACCTGTTCAACGACGCGGCCGTAGTCATGCCGACACCGCCCGCTCCTGAAGAAACGAACTCACAAACCAGGGCGACAGCGTTGAAGAACGGATGGGTCTGGGATATTCCGCTCACAAACCGAACCGGCAACGGCTATGTCTATAGCTCAAAATATTGCTCAGCCGAAGAGGCTGAACGCGAATTGCGATCTCATCTTGGACTACTCGATGGTGATGTTGAAGCTCGCCACCTGAAGATGCGCGTTGGCCAGGTTGAGAAGCACTGGAGCCGAAATTGCCTCGCCGTGGGATTGAGCCAGGGCTTTATCGAACCACTTGAAGCGACCGCATTGCATCTGGTGCAGGCGACCGTCGAAGGGTTCATGACAGCGTTTGAAAAGGGCGGTTTCACGAACAAGCACGAAGATGACTTCAACCACGCCATCTCCGCTCGTTTCGAAGGCGTCCGCGACTATATCGTCTGTCATTATCGCGCAAATTTGCGCTCTGACACGGATTATTGGCGCGACAATGCCAACCACGATCATCTGTCGGAATCGTTGCGCCGCATCTTGAGTTGCTGGTTTTCAGGCGGCGACCTGAAAAAAGAGATCGCTGAGCAAGGCATCGCGCAATACTACGCACTAACCTCTTGGATTTGTCTGCTTGGCGGATATGGCAATTACCCGGCCTCAACAAGACTAAGACCGCCTCCAAACGACCTTAAGCGCTTCGACCTCCGCACTATCGATGACTTCGTCTCTCGTTGCGCGTTGAATTATCGCGACCATAAAGAGGTCTTGTCAGAACTTCACGGCTGACCGGTAGCGCAATTGCGCGCTATAAACTCATCGTGCATCGGCATTTGCGCGACCGCCCGATCAATCAGTGTGCGAATATCTTTGAAATAACCTTCAAGATCGCTGCTCGGCAAAATATTCGCGACCGGGTGATAACCTTGCGGTTCAATATGCTGACCGAGCAACACCTGCAGCCAACCGGTTTCGGTAAACAATTCCTCATGCTCTCTGTAAATTCTACCCGACGCACGGAAAAGGTCGACTTTAGCCCGCAGCGCATCGGGAATCCCCATCGCGCGACACTCTTTCCAGAAATTGGAGTCCTCACGCTCATTGGCGTGATAATGCAAGATCAGGAAATCCCGAATACGCTCGAACTCAAATCGCGACTGGCGATTGAATTCCTCGATCAAAACAGGGTCGAATGACTGGTCTGGAAACATCGATATCAGGCGATTGACTGTTGATTGAATAAGATGGATCGATGTCGACTCCAAGGGCTCCATAAAGCCGCTGGAAAGCCCTATTGCGACGCAGTTCTTTCGCCATAGCTCTTTCCTCATGCCGGTTACGAAGCGGATCACGCGCGGCTCGGCGAGAATCTTCCCTTCGACATTTTCGAGCAACACCGCAGTCGCCTCATCATCGCTCATATGGCGGCTGCAATAGACATGTCCGTTACCGACCCAGTGTTGCAGTGGGATGCGCCACTGCCACCCTGCCGACTGTGCGCTTGCTTGCGTGTACGGACGAAACGCATCGCCATGCTCACATGGGACCGCCACAGCCCGGTCACAGGGCAACCAGTGCGTCCAGTCTTCATAACCGGCGCGAAGCGCGCCTTCGATCAACAAACCGCGAAAGCCGGAGCAATCGATAAAAAAGTCCGCAGCCAAACGGTCGCCATTTTCAAGCGCCACAGCATTGATGAACCCGGTCTCGCCATTCAAAACGACATCAGCCACCTTCCCCTCTTTGCGGACGACGCCTGCACTTTCCGCAAAACGGCGCAGATATTTGCCGTATAGACCAGCGTCAAAATGATATGCGTAACGCGTACCGGTCAGGCGGGACGATCCGATTCGCTCGAGCGGTTGAAATCTGTTTTCCGCCGCTGCACGCGCGTTGATCGAATAGTCCCAGAGCTGCGCCTCGCGTCCCCCGGCCCGCCCGCGCAGCCAATACTGATAAAACGGCAACATGCCGAGCGGCATGCCGATATCGCCAAAAGCGTGAATGTAACTATCCCCGCGGCGCGCCCAGTCATTGAACTGGATCCCGAGCTTGAAACTCGCTTGCGTCGCGCGAATGAAGTCCTTTTCGTCGAAACCTAAAAACCGGTTCACATGGTGTATCTGCGGGATAGTGGCTTCCCCGACGCCAACCGTTCCGATTTCGTCCGATTCAATCAGTGTAATGGACAGCGCGCGCCCAAGCGCTTTCGCAAGCACGGCGGCGGCCATCCAGCCCGCCGTGCCGCCGCCGACAATTAGCACTGACCTCACTGGCGCTGCAGCCATTTCTTCACCACCCCTTTTCAAACGCATCGCTGGTCCAGCGACCTTATGGACCGGCGACCGCTCGATCAACAACCGTTCGTCCCGGCTCAAAAAACAACAACCCCGCCAGTATGAACCAACTGGCGGGGTCGTCTATCCTACGCTCTCGGGAGGATTGAGTGCGTTAGAATGATTTCGAAACGCCGATCAAATAAGTCCGGCCGAAACGCTGATGGTCGATGATCTCACCCGGACCGTTAAAGGTCACGAACGGCTCATCTGTCAGGTTGAGGCCCTGCACGGTTACGCGCGTGCCGCCGATCAAGCCGTCGCCGTCAAAAGTGTAGCCGATCTGAGCGTCGAAGATCGATTCGCCTTTCGCACTCCTTAGCGCACGCGTGGCGCTAATTGCTGAGACTTCTGCCAGGAAGCTCGTACGGTAACGATGGCTGAGACGCGCCTCGAACCCGCCGTTCTCATAGTAGAGAGTCGAGTTAACGACCCATTTCGAAAGGCCCGGGATCGGGATGGTGATCGGCTGGACTGTTGGAAGGGTGGGATCAAGCGGCGGCGTAAAGCTCAGCGTCACTTCGCTGTCCGTAAAGGACGTCGACGTCAGCAGACCGAAAGGCGCTAAGAATGAATCTTCACCAGCAAGCGTACCCGGCAATGACAGGGACACTTCAAATCCCTTGATTGAACCTGAGCCGTTATTTGACGGCGAGGAGAACGGACCGATCGCCGAGTTCAACTGTGATGCTTGCGTCGGCGTAAGCTCGGAAGCGATGAACTCACTGAAATCGAACGGGAACACGTCACTGGCGTTCACATAATCTTCGAGATCCTTGTAAAAGCCCGCGATCGCTATATAGCCGGCGCCGCCGAAATAATGTTCCAGCGACAAATCGACCTGATTGGCAATATACGGACGCAGCTTCGGATTCCCGCCGCCAGCAGAGAACACAAAGAAGTCTTGCCCTTCCACATTACCAGGCTGATTGCTTCCGATGTTATTCGTGTCAACGCCCAGAGACAAACTTGCATTCAACTGGTCCATGCGTGCACGAGCGAGCGTGCGCGATGCGCCAAGGCGAAGGAAGGTTGACTCACTGAGCTCATAGATGAGGTTCAGGCTCGGCAGGAAGTCCGTATACTTATCGCCATCCCTTACCGTCTCGGCGTTGTCATCAAGCGTGCCGGAAACCGATACGCCCGTCGGTATTCTAAATCCGAGCGAGCTTTGATCGGTGTAAACAATCTGCAGGCCTACATTACCGGTCAGTCGGCCTGCATCAATCTCCGCTTTGACCCAACCCTGAAGAATATCTTCCTCAACTGTCCAGTCCTGGGCCGTTGAGAACGAAGACAACGACACGAATTGCGGCTGATAGAAGCCGTTCTCCAACAGGAAGAACGGATCATAGCAAACCTGTCCGTCAACACCGAGGAAGTTGAGGCCGCAATTAGAGCCGTCGCTAACGAGCGCTTCGGACGGGATCGGCGCGGTCCGCACAGCACCGCCCGCCAGCGAAACGCCAGCGCCCGGCAATGTCAGGAATTGCTGGTCAATGTTGCGGGTTTTCTCGCGCAAGCCGTAATCGATGCCGACTTCAATATTGCTGATGAAGCCGTCGAAATCGCGATCAACCGACGCACGCAGATGCCAAAGCTCGTCTTCGGTTTCCGGCGAGTTGATGAAACCGCCTTGAACCAGATCGTTGCCCTGCCCCCAACCAAGCGGGTCGGTAAGCACAAACAGGCTGGTGTCCGTGTAGTCTAACGCCGTCGACAGGCGGAAGAAACCCTCGCCATCGCGCACCGCGTTGATGGTATCGGCTGCGCCCGGATTGGCGTTCGCATCAGCCACCGTGCTCGTATCACATCCCGTCCAGCAATAGCCTGTACCTGAGTAGGATTCGATCAGATCGTCATGGCGATCGGCTTTGGAATAGCTGACATCCAGCTCCACGCCCCATTCATCGTTGTCCCACCGGCCGTTCCAGCCCGCCGAAAACAGCTCGGCGCGACGCCGATTGAAGTCGTTGCGCACAACGCCGCGAACATTATCGAATGTGATATCGGTCGCGATGCCGTCGTCATTGACCGCATTTACGGTTTCATTGGTGCCGAAGAAGCTGAATCCCGTCTCGATACCGCGGATCGGGTTGTCCTCAGAGAAGTCCGAATAGAAAATATCAAGCGTGGAATTAAAATTATCGGTCGGCTGATATTGCAGCGTACCAATAAGGCCGAAGCGGTCGAGATCAACCGACGACGCAAATGATTTCTGCCCGTCAAGCGTGCCGTCACCATAGCCCCAAGCATTAAACGCCCGACCCTGAGAAGGTGAGGACTGATAGGCGAGACCAACCGCAATACCGATCGTGTCGTCTGCAAACTGATCAACAAGCGTGCCGGTGACGCGATAACCGTGCCCGGGCGCGTCCGGGTTCAGCGAACCGTCTTCATTAAATTCGAAACGGCCGTTGAGATTGATAATACGTTCGCTTTTGTCGAGAGGCCGGATCGTCTGGAGGTCCACCGTACCCGCAAGGCCTTGCCCCACAAGGCCCGCAAATGGCGTCTTGTAAACGACGGCTGCGGAAAGAAGCTCAGCAGGATACTGGTCGAATTCGACGCCGCGGTTGTCGCTGGTCGTAACCTGCTCGCGGCCGTTAAGAAGCGCCGTTGAAAAGTCGGGACCAAGCCCGCGAATCGAAAGCCCTTGCGCGCGGCCATTCAGGCGCTGCGTCGCCAAGCCCGGTAGGCGGCCGAGCGATTCTGCAATGGACACGTCCGGCAGCTTGCCGATGTCTTCAGCCGATACTGCTTCAACGATTGATTTGGAATCACGTTTCGTTGCAACGGAATTTTCCAGCGAACTACGGAAGCCCGTAACAACGATCGTGTCCTGATCGTCGCCGCCGTCCTGTGCGGCAGCCAGCGGAATTACGGCAAATGTAGATGCGCAGCCGAGCAATACATTGCGCAAGCGATGTCGATGCATAGTTCCCTCCCAGCGGGTATGGTGATGTTCTATTGTTGCAGGTTATGCAAGACAATGTCATTTTATGCAATATAAAATTCCTTACAGCCAACAAGCGGTCGCGCTTTAGATCGTAAGGCCAGATATGATACTCGTTTAAAACGAGTTTTAAGCTATTGCTTTTTATATGTTTCTTTACCCCGCGCGCGATCTCGGCCGTATGGTAAAAAAATCACAGAGAGAATGTAATTTTTTGCAATTTACAACTCGCGCCAGTGTCTCTATTTGTGAATGAACTAAGTCGCATCACAAATGCGGCAAGCCTTGCGGGTGAGGGAATTGAATGTTCGGGACGCACAAAAAACGCCTTTCGGCGATAACGCCAGCCTGCGCCTTTCTTGCGCTTCTGACGGTTAGCCCGTCCGGCGCCGCGCGCGAGGCGACCCCATCTCACTTAAACCGTCCGCCAGAAGACGAAATTGTTTATTTCGTATTGCCGGACCGATTCGAGAATGCGAGACCGGACAATGACCGCGGGGGGATGTCCGGCGATCGCCTGACGCATGGTTTCGATCCGACGCATCAAGGTTTTTATCATGGCGGCGATCTCGCCGGCCTGACATCGCGTCTCGATTACATAGAATCACTCGGTGCAACGGCGATCTGGCTTGGTCCAATTTACAAGAACAAACCCGTACAGGGCCCACCGGGGCGGGAATCGGCGGGTTATCATGGCTATTGGATCACCGACTTCACAACCGTAGACCCACATTACGGAACGGAAGCCGAGCTGAAAGCGTTCGTCGACGCCGCTCATGAGCGCGGCATCAAGATCTATCTCGACATCATCACCAATCACACCGCAGACGTAATCGCGTATCGCGAATGCCACGATCGGAATTACAAAGGAGCCGACCGCCAGACGGATGGATGCGCCTATCGATCAAAGGCCGAATACCCTTACGGAACGCGCGGCAATGCTGGCGGGAGGCGCATCAATCGCGACTTTATGGGCGACGCAACGCCCTTCCAGACCGTCGAAAATTTCGAAAGGCTAGAGCGCGCCGATTTCGCCTACACGCCATTCATTTCCGCCGGCGAGGAAAATGTAAAAACGCCGGCATGGCTCAATGATCCGATTTACTATCACAATCGCGGCGATTCATTCTGGATTGGCGAAAGCGCGCTTTATGGCGACTTTAGCGGGCTTGACGATCTGATGACGGAGGATCCGCGCGTCCTCGCCGGCATGATCGAAATCTATAAAGACTGGATAACCAAATACCGGATCGACGGTTTTCGCATCGACACCGCCAAGCATGTCAATCCGGAATTCTGGCGGCCTTTTGTGAAGGCGATGCTCGATCACGCAGAAAAGGAAGGCATACCGAAATTCTTTATCTTCGGCGAAGCATTCACCGGCAATCCCGCCGAGCTTGCGCGCTTCACGCGGGTCGATGGGTTTCCCGCCGTTCTCGACTTTGCATTTCAGTCCGCCGTGCACGATGTTGTGGCCAAAGGGGCGCCGGCCATTCGCTTTGCTGAACTGTTTGCTGCCGACGACCTTTACGAAGGCGGCGCGGCAACCGCACGCAAGCTCCCCAATTTCATCGGCAATCACGACATGGGCCGATTTGCAACATTCGTGCGGCAGGAGAATCCGGAAATAAGCGACGATGCGCTTTCCAAACGCGTGGAACTCGCCCATGCGATGGCCTTTTTTTTGCGGGGCGCGCCGGTGCTGTATTATGGGGACGAACAGGGGTTCAACGGAGACGGTAACGACCAGGCAGCCCGCGAAGACATGTTCGCGAGCCGGGTCGCTTCCTATAATGACAACAATCTAATCGGCACGGGCGCGACGACGGCCGACACAAATTTCAACACCCGGCATCCGCTTTTCGGCGCGCTCGCGAATATGGCCCACATATATAAAACCAACGAGCCGCTGCGTCGCGGCGAGCAAATGATTCGCGCAGCCGAACATGACGGCGGGCTGCTCGCCGTTACTCGCCTCTCAAAGAAAGGCGGCGAATATCTTGTTGTTTTTAATGCGTCGGATGACGACCGGCAGGCGCATTTCAATATTGATCCGCGCTCGCGCAAATGGAGCGCTGTGCACGGCGCATGTGAACGCACATCAAGAACGCCAGGCAATGTTCACGCTTCCATTCCCGCATGGGGATACGTTATCTGCAAATCAAATGAATGGAGTGGCGACGAATGACCGCCCTGAAGGCAAAAGACATGGCGGCCGGCCGCATGCAATCATCCACGGCTAAATCAGTCGACTGGTGGCGCGGCGCCGTTATTTACCAAGTGTATCCGCGCAGCTTTCTCGACACCAATGGCGACGGCATCGGCGATTTGAAGGGCGTGCTCGCCGGTCTCGACCATATCGCCCGCCTCGGCGTAGACGCGGTCTGGTTGTCGCCATTCTTCACCTCGCCCATGGACGACTTTGGATATGACGTCGCCGACTATCGCAATGTCGATCCGATTTTCGGCCAGCTCGCCGACTTTGACGCGATCGTCGAAAAAGCACACCGGCTCGGCCTGAGAGTTATTATCGATCAGGTCTATTCGCACACCTCCAACCAGCATCCATGGTTCGAAGAAAGCCGCCAGGACAAGATTAACGCCAAAGCGGACTGGTATGTTTGGGCCGATCCCAAAGCTGACGGTTCACCGCCGACAAACTGGCAGTCCGTGTTTGGCGGCGGCGCCTGGGAATGGGAGAGCCGACGTCAGCAATATTATCTACACAATTTCCTTTCCAGCCAGCCGGATCTCAATGTTCACAATGAAGAAGTGCAGGCAGCGCTACTCGATGTTGCGCGCTTCTGGCTTGATCGGGGCGTCGATGGCTTCCGCCTCGACGCGTTGAATTTCGCGATGCATGATCCAGCGCTGCGCGACAACCCGCCAGCGCCGCGCGAAGGGCGCACCCTCAGCCGGCCTTTTGATTACCAACTTCATGTCTATAACCAGTCACACCCCGACATTCCAAAGTTTATAGAACGAATCCGTAAGCTGACCGATGAATATGACGGGGTCTTCACCGTTGCAGAGGTCGGCGGACCGAACCCGCTCGCGGAAATGAAAGCCTTCACTGCTCAGAAACGCCGGTTGAATTCGGCTTATAACTTTTCATTTCTCTACGCCGACAAGATTACCAACGACCTCACCAAGGACGCCCTTCGCGCATGGAGTGGCGAGGCTGATGAGGGGTGGCCCTCCTGGGCTTTTTCAAACCACGACGCGCCCCGCGCTGTTAGCCGCTGGGCGGACGCGGCGGACGCGACGCGCGCTGCAAAGCTATACGCAATGCTGCTTTTGAGCTTGCGTGGCAATGCGTTTCTTTATCAGGGCGAGGAGCTTGGTTTACCGCAAGCCGTGGTGCCCTTCGAAAAATTGCAGGATCCCGAAGCCATCGCAAACTGGCCGCTAACCCTTGGGCGCGACGGCGCGCGCACCCCCCTGCCCTGGCGAGAGATGGCGCCGAATGCCGGCTTCAGCGCCGGCGAGCCCTGGCTCCCGGTCGATCAACGACACTATCCGCTCTCGATAGAAAGTCAGCACAATGATGAGCATTCAGTGCTGAACTTCGTGCAAAAAATGATCGACTTACGAAAATCGAGCCCCGCGCTGCGCAGCGGAGATTTTAATTTCGTCGAAGACGCTGATGACCTGCTCGCATTTTATCGCAATCTTGGCGATGACGAGGCTCTGTGTGTTTTCAACCTTGGCAAGGAACGCAGAAATTGGCGCCCGTTAAGCGAACATCGCCTAAAGCGCGCAATCAGCATTGGCGTTGGAGATGACCGCGACGCCGTGCCTGGCGAACTTGCACCGCTTTCCGGCTACATTGCGCTTGGCAAGAATTGAGCACTCCCCGGAGGTAGATATTCAGCCAATCCGAGCATGAGGAATACTCTGCGGCCGTTCCAGTTCGAGAAGACGAGTGAGCTTGCCCTATGCGCCGCAAGATTCCCGGACGATGAGATCCGTGGGCAGACGTTCCGATTGAATGTCCCGGCCGCTCTTCGAATTCAATAATTTTGAAACCAGAAGCCGGCCGGCCTTCGCCATATCCTGCGAGATCGTCGTCAATGCGGGGTGGCTGTAACGCGCTAGCAGCACGTCATCATAGCCGACGACGGACACATCGTCGGGCACGCGCCGCCCATGCCGTATAAGGCCGCGAATCGCGCCCAAGGCGATCAGGTCACTCGCACCGAATATGGCGTCGAATTGAACATCTTGCGCTATGAGCCGCTCCACCGCGTCCTCAGCCGACTCAACGGCGAAATGCACCGGTGCGACCAAGTCGATATCGACCGGCGCCCCGGCCTCTTTCAACGCTTCCAGATAGCCGGAATATCGCTGCATGATCTCTGGCGCTTCTGTATCTCCAAAGAATGCAACGCGTTTTCGGCCAAGCCGCAGCAAATGCGACGTCGCGCGCCTGCCGCCTCGGATATTGTCACTGCCTACGGAGCAATAACGCTGCCCCGGCAATTCCGCCCCCCAAACCACGAAACGGCTCTGGGTTTGAGCAAGGCGGTTGAAACGTTCATGCAGGAAGCTCTGCCCCAGGAAAATAACGCCTTCGGCACGACTGGATTCGATAATCTCCGACAGATCATCCATGTTTTTCGGCGTCACGTGTGAGATGATCAGATCGCACTCCGCATCGCGCGCCGCCTCGCCAAGCCCGCCGATCAATTCCATGAAAAACGGGTCGGCTGCGCTGTCGCTCTTTCCCAATGGCGTGGGGATGGCGATCGCGATCGTCGCCGACGCGCCAGAGAGAATCGCCGGCATTTGCGGACGAAACGGATAATGGTGCTGACGCGCCAGCGTCCAGATCCGGCGCTTGGTTTCTTCACGCACCAGCGGACTGTCATTCAGCGCGCGCGACACCGTCGCCGTCGACACCTGCGCAAGCTCCGCAAGGTCTTCCAGCCTGATTCCGCGTTTGCTGTGTCCGTCGTCGGGCATTATTCCCCCGCCGCTAGCGCCTGTTTCGTCTTGCCGCCTCGGATCAAGGATCCCGCGGGATCATCGACCAGAATGGTTGCGATCGCCGCCACCCCTAGACTGATTCCGCCAGCGGCAAGCGCGTAAATCGCCTCGCCGCCAAAAACGCCGCGCACCAGGGCGCCGAGAATGCTCGCCGCGGTTAGTTGCGGAATGACAATGAAGAAATTGAAAATCCCCATATAAACGCCCATCTTCCCCGCGGGCAGCGCGCCGGAGAGGATCGCGTATGGCATCGACAATATCGCCGCCCAGGCAATGCCGATCCCCAATGTTGAGAACCATAACAATCTCGGGTCCGGCACGAACAGGACGGAGATCAACCCCCCGGCGCCGCAAAGCAGGCAAATAATATGGGTGAGTTTGCGCGAGGTTCGTGCGGCCAGAACTGGAATGATAAAGGCCGCCAGGGCGGCGAATCCAAACTTGGCGCCGAGCAGCACGCCAACAAAGTCCGCCGCATCGTTGTATGCCTTGGTCGACGTGTCCGTCGCCTGATAGTGGAAGTCGGCAACGCCCGGCACCATGTAGATCCAGATTGAAAAGAACGCGAACCAGGAAAAGAACTGCACCACCGCGAGCTGTTTCATCGTCGTGGGCATGGAGAACAGATCGTCCATGATTTCGGAAAATGCATTATCGCCGCGCTGGCCGTTCTTGAGGCCGCCCGCCGCAATCTGCATCAGTCCAAAGATCAGTCCGCCGATGCTGATGAGATAGAGCTCCTTGTCGAGGGAAAGTTGGCCAATCAAAAACGTCGCGCCGCCGCCGACCAGCACCCACAACCCGCCGCCGCGGAACAATGTCCCCGCCTTTGGCGAAACGGAAACGGCCTGCACCCGCCCGCTATCGGACATGCGCGCCTTTTCCGCTTCCTCGTATTGTCTGAGCTCTTCAGGCGAGTACTCCTTGGTCGTAAAGACCGTCCACATCACCGCAGCGAAAAGGAAAAACCCGCCAATATAGAATGCAAGCTTCACGGATTGCGGCACGGCGCCGGCCTCGGCCACATTACTGACCGAAAACCAGTTCGACAGAATCCATGGCATGAACGAAGCCAGCATGCCGCCGCCGCCGATGAAGAAGGTCTGCATGGCAAACCCCTTCGTACGCTGACGGTGCGGCAACATATCTCCGACAAATGCGCGAAACGGCTCCATCGTCACATTGATGGACGCATCCATGATCCACAGCATGCCGGCGGCGACCCAAAGCGCGGGCGAATTCGGCATGATGACGAGCGCCAAAGTCGATGCAAGCGCGCCATAGAAAAAGTAAGGACGCCGGCGGCCGAGCCGCCCCCAGGTCCGGTCGCTCATATAGCCGATAATCGGCTGCACCAGCAGGCCGGTTAGCGGCGCCGCGACCCACAATATCGGGATCGCGTCCACTTCGGCGCCGAGCGTCTGGAAAATCCGGCTGACATTGGCGTTCTGCAGGCCAAAACCGATTTGAATGCCAAAAAACCCGAAACACATGTTCCAGATTTGCCAATATGACAGCCGCGGTTTTTCCATGCGGGCCTCCCAAGTATGATGTAATTTTTTGCAAGTTATTCAGCAAAACAGGCCGTTTGTCGAGTGTGCCTCAAGGCTTGAATTGCCGCCGCCGAGCCATATACATCAGAAATTGGTTCTCGTTCAATGCCTTACGTCATATTGCCTGAATGCCGACATACTCCCGGCTGAATTCTCCAGGTTGCAAATTCTTGCGATCCGCTTCCCGCTAAAGCCGGCGCGCGGAAATTATAACGGCCCCGTTCGCGGCGCCAATCCGGGCGGCGCCTGAAGGTCCGCGGATTTATCGTTGACAGTTTTTATTTTAGCTCTAAACTTTTTTTATGGCTGACACGAACCAGAAAAATCGCGTGCTTGTCACCGGCGGCGGATCCGGCATCGGCCTTGCTATCGCGAAAAAATTCACCGAACGGGGAGACCAGGTCACGGTCGCCGGCCGCGATCCAAAAAAATTGAAAGCGGCCGGCCTTGATCATGTGATCATGGACGTTGCCGACCCGGCCTCCGTGCGCGCGGCCCTCGATCGCATCGGCGATATTGACATTTTCATTGCGAATGCCGGCGCCGCCGCGACCGCGCCTGCGCTGAAAACGACGCAAGACACCTGGGACAGGATGCTCGCCGTCAATCTGACTAGCGTGTATCTATGCGCGCAGGCCGCCATCCCCGGCATGGTTGATCGCGGCTGGGGGCGTTTTATCGCCATCGCCTCGACAGCATCGCTAAAGGGCTACGCCTATTCCGGCGCTTATGCCGCCGCGAAACACGGCGTCCTCGGATGGATAAAATCGCTGGCGATCGAGCTGGCGAAAAGCGGCGTTACGGCAAACGCCATTTGCCCCGGCTTTACAGATACGCCGCTCATAGACAACGCACTCAATATGGTCGCCGCCAAGACAGGACGCGGCAAGGATGATGCGCTTGACGCATTCGTCAAAACGAACCCCATGGGGCGTTTGGTAAAACCCAGCGAAGTCGCCGCCGCCGCGTTATGGCTCGCTAGCGACGAGGCGGCAGCCGTCAACGGGCAGGCGATCGTCATCGACGGCGGCGAGGTCGTTTCGTGATGAAATTCACCCTTGCGAACCGCGAGCGACAACAAACGGCCCGGAGCAATCCGTCATGAGCCTGTATCGGCGCCAACACAAAGTCCGGTTTGCGGAGACCGATTATGCCGGCATCATGTTTTATCCCCGCTATTTCGAAGCGCTAAACGCAACGGTCGAGGACTGGTTCGCAGATGTTGCGCAGTGCCGGTTTGAAGACATGCTGGACGAATATGACGCCGGCACGCCGCTGGTTTCTGTCGAAACCGGCTTCATTAAACCCTGCCGTCTTGGCGATATTCTGACATTCACGCTGAAAGTGACATCGATCGGCAAAACCTCGCTGACTTTCGAGGCCGTGACAAGCTGCGGCGAGGAAACGCGCATGCGCGCGACGCTCACCCATGTTTGCGTCAAGCGCGATATTTCCGGCACGGCGCCCTGGCCGCCCGTTATCCGCGAAAGGCTGGCGGTCGCAATGGAGAATCAAGACTGATGGCGCACAACCCTCTGCTTCCGGCCGGCTGGCCTCGACCCAAAGGCTACGCAAACGGCATCGCCGCCGAAGGTCGAATGGTGTTTACCGCCGGCGTCGTCGGCTGGACGAAAGATGAAGTCTTTGAACGGACGGATTTCGCAGGACAATTCGATCAGGCGATCGCAAATACCGTCGCCATCCTTGCGGAAGGCGGCGCACGGCCAGAACATATTGTCCGCATGACTTGCTACGTCACCAGCAAGAAAGCCTATCTCGGCGCCGTTAAGGAAATCGGCGCCATCTGGCGACGGCGCCTGGGCAAGGTCTTTCCCTGCATGGCGGTCATCGGCGTTGTCGAACTGGTTGAGGATGCGGCGTTGGTTGAGATCGAGACCACCGCGGTAATTCCCTCAAACTTCCCATCCTGAATTTGCGAGCGCAAACATGAATTCACTTCCGGATTTCGATTGGGCTGACCCGCTGTGCCTGAATGCTTCTCTTTCTGATGAGGAGATGATGGTGCGAAATAATGCCCACAATTATTGCCAAGGGCGCTTGACCCCGCGCATCCTCGAAGCGAACCGGAACGAGGTGTTCGACCGCAACATCCTGCGCGAGATGGGCGAGCTTGGCCTGTTGGGCGCGACCATTGACGGCTATGGCTGCGCCGGCGCGAATTATGTCTCTTACGGATTGATCGCCCGGGAAGTCGAGCGCGTCGATTCGGGCTATCGCTCGGCCATGAGCGTGCAGTCGTCACTCGTCATGCACCCCATCCATGCCTATGGAACCGAAGCGCAACGCGAAAAATATCTGCCGAAGCTCGCCTCCGGCGAGTGGGTTGGCTGCTTCGGGCTCACTGAACCGGACGCCGGCTCCGATCCGGGATCCATGAAGACCCGCGCATGCGCGACGGATGGCGGCTATCGCATCAGCGGTGCAAAAATGTGGATCACAAACGCGCCGATTGCCGACATATTCATTGTCTGGGCGAAGACGGATGACGGCGTCATTCGAGGCTTTGTGCTCGAGAAAGGCATGGAGGGCCTTTCAGCGCCCAAGATCGAAGGCAAGTTTTCGTTGCGCGCATCCATTACCGGCGAGATCGTCATGGACGATGTTTTTGTGCCGGCAGAAAACCTTCTGCCCAATGTGGAGGGGCTAAAAGGACCGTTTGGTTGCCTCAATTCCGCGCGCTACGGCATTGCCTGGGGCGCTATGGGAGCAGCCGAGTTTTGCTGGCAGGCGGCGCGCGATTATGCGCTCGCGCGCGAACAGTTCGGCCGCCCTCTCGCCGCGACGCAACTAATTCAGAAAAAACTCGCGGACATGCAGACGGAAATCACGCTTGGCTTGCACGCCTGTTTGCAGGCTGGGCGTTTGCGCGACCAAGACAAACTCCATCCGGCAGCGATATCCCTGATCAAGCGGAACAGTTGCGGCAAGGCGCTCGATATCGCGCGTGCTGCGCGAGATATTCATGGCGGCAACGGCATCGCTGACGAGTATCACGTCATTCGCCATGTCATGAATCTGGAAGCAGTCAACACCTATGAGGGAACGCACGATGTTCACGCCCTCATCCTTGGACGCGCCCAGACCGGCGTCCAGGCGTTTTCGTAAATCGATCGGGAGGTAAATGTGAAGATTACAGTCATCGGCGGCGGTCCCGGCGGCCTTTATTTTGCATTGCTCTCGAAAAAGCGCATGCCGAATGCGCAAATCGACGTTTACGAACAAAACCGCTCTGACGACACTTTCGGTTTTGGCGTCGTGTTTTCCGACGAAACGCTCGACGAATTCTTTAACGCCGATCCTGAATCCTACGAGATGATCCGCTCTAATTTTGCGTATTGGAGCGACATCGTGATCGAGCGCGAAGATGAGCGGACCGTGATCGGCGGCAATGGCTTCGCAGGGTGCTCTCGTAAAACGCTCCTGCAATTGCTGCAGAAACGTTGCCGTCAGGTTGGCGTGAAGCTTCATTATTCAGAAATGATCGATGTCGATACATTCGAACATCGCTTCGCTGACAGCGACCTCATAGTTCTCGCCAACGGCATTAATAGTCCAATGCGGGAAAAATACGCCGATGCATTCGGCGTCAAGTCGCAAACCCGGCCGAACTATTTTACCTGGCTCGGTTCCACGAAGCCGTTGGATGCGTTCACGTTTTTCTTTGAAAAGACCGAAAACGGGCATTTTTGCGCACATACCTATCAGTATGAAGATGGCTTTTCGACATGGGTGATCGAAACAACGCCTGAATGCTGGAAAGCAAGCGGCTTCGACCGGATGAGTGAAGAAGAAAGCGCACAATATCTCGAAACCGTGTTCGCTGATCGGCTCGACGGCCACAAGCTCATCACTAACCGTTCCGTCTGGCGCAATTTCCCCGTCATCACCTGCGAACGCTGGAGCCATGACAACATGGTCATGGTCGGCGACATCAAGGCGACGGCGCACTGGTCAATCGGTTCAGGCACGAAGCTCGCCATGGAATGCGCGATGTCGTTGTCGGATTGCATTGTCAATGCGCAAGGAAATGTCCTTGGCGCGCTCGAAAACTACGAAGAAGCGCGACGCACACCGGTTGAAATAACCCAGCACAACGCCGCAGTTTCCTTGCGCTGGTTTGAGGACATGCCGATGCATTGGGACAAGGCGCAATATGAATTTGCATTTTCGATCATGTCCCGCGCCAAGTCACTCACCTGGGACAATATCAAGCTGCGTGATGCGGCGTTTCTGGAAAAAGTCGAAAACGAATTTTACGAACGCTATCGCACCAAGACCGGCCGCGACGTCGCCGCCGATCGTCCGACGCCGATGTTCACGCCGATTGATTTGCGCGGCCTTACCTTGGCGAACCGCGTCGCCATGGCCCCGATGGCGCAATACTGTGCTGATCACGGCCGCCTAACGGACTGGCATTACACGCATTATCATGCGCGCGCGATTGGCGGCGCCGGCCTGATTTTCACTGAAATGACTTGCCCGTCGGCGGATGCGCGTATCACGACCGGCTGCACCGGGCTTTGGAACGGCGACCAGGAGCAAGATTTTGCGCGTCTCGTCGACCTAATTCATAAAACGCCCGCTAAGATTGCGCTGCAACTTGGCCATGCTGGACGCAAGGGCTCGACAAAGACGCCTGCGGGCGGGATGGACATGCCGATGGATGACGCCAACTGGCCGATTTTTTCAGCCTCGCCAATCCCTTATATCGACGGCGTTTCCCAAACACCCATTGAAATCGACCGCGTGCGAATGGACACGGTGCGCGACGAATTCGCTGCGGCGGCGAAGCGTGGCGCGCGCGCCGGCTTCGACATGCTCGAGCTGCATTGCGCGCATGGTTATCTTCTCGCGAGCTTTCTCTCGCCGCTCACAAACACCCGAACCGACGCCTATGGCGGCGATGCCGCGGCCCGCGCAAAATTCCCACTGGAAGTCTTCTCGGCGATGCGCGCCGTTTGGCCTGAAGATCGCCCCATGTCCGTGCGCCTGTCATCCAGTGACTGGGCCGAAGGCGGCCTGTCACTCGACGATCTTAAAACCATTGCCGCACTCTTCAAGGATGCCGGCGTCGACATCATTCACTGCTCATCCGGCGAAACCGTCAAATGGCAAAAGCCCGTATATGGCCGCATGTGGCAGACGCCTTTTGCTGAATATGTCAAGCAACAGGTCGGCATCCCAACTATTGCGGTCGGCGACATCACCCTTCCTGAACAGGTCAACACGATCATTGCGGCCGATCGTGCAGATATTTGCGCCCTCGCGCGACCGCATTTGAATAATCCGTTTTTCACGCGGCAAGCCGCCGGCCATTACGGCGTAAAATCAGCCGCTGACGCCGCTTCTGGCTGGCCAGAGCAATTGCGTTCCGGCGAATATCAGCTTTTCCGCGAGGCCGAAAAAGCGAATGAAAAAGCGCTCGAGCTTGCCCTCAAAGCGCGCCCCAACCGTCGCCATTATCAAAAAGCAGCCGACTAGGATCGCCTCGCGCCTCAACAAATGAAAAACGCCCGCCGGCGCATTGCAGGCGGACGTTTTGTTTCTCGGCCACACTTCATGCAGCATGGCGCATCGGGTCAGCCAGGCAGGAACACGCCGACCAGGATCGACAAGATCGCGATCGGCGCCAAAAAGCGCACTGAAAAAAGCCACGCCTTGTGCAACAAAGGCGCCGTGCGCAATTCGCCAGCGCTAACCGCCTTGGGCACGATCCATCCAACGAGGAGAACAATCAGCAGACCATTGAGCGGCAACAAAACACTAGCGATTGTGAAATCAACGAGATCAAAAAGCCCCTTATCCTTCATGATCGCCAGCGCTGTAACCGGACGAAAATCATGCAAGATATTGAACGACAATGCGATCACCGCACCGACCGCCCACGCACTCGCGCCAACGCAAATGGCCGCCTTCGGGCGCGAAACACCCCTGCCGACAAGCCAGGCGACAACCGGCTCCATCGTGCCGATGCCCGTGGTCAGCGCGGCAAAAAACAAAAGCAGAAAGAACCCAACGCCAACGAATGCGCCGCCCTGCATGTTTTCAAATGCGGTCGGCAGAGTCACGAAGATCAATCCCGGCCCCTGATTCACGTCAAGGCCGTTGACGAATACCAGCGGAAAAATGGCCAGCCCCGCCAGGATCGCAACGAGCGTGTCCGCCAGAACCACGCCGCCAGCCGTTTTGGTCAGTGACGCGCCATCGTCCAGATAAGAGCCAAATGTCATCAAGGCCCCGATACCGATGGCGAGTGAGAAAAACGCCTGCCCCACGGCAAGAAGCACGAGCTCAACACTCATCTTGCTGAAATCGGGACTGAACAAGAACTCAACGCCCTTTTGGAATTCGCCATAGATCGCCGCATAAACGACAAGCCCTAACAGCATCAGGAACAGCAACGGCATGAAAATCTTCGCCGTCCGCTCAACGCCGGCATGAACGCCGCGGCCGACAATAAACGCAACACCGGCCATGAAGACCGCATGCCAGAACTGAAGTCGCAAGGGAGACGCCATCAACGCATCGAAATGATTGCTCATTGCGCCTGCGCCGCCGCTCAACCCGCCAAGCGCGAGATACCGCGCCAGGTAATCGAGGATCCAACCGGAAACGATGCTGTAATAGGCGATGCCGACAAATGGAATGAAAACGCTCAACCCGCCGATGACCATCCAGCCCCGACTGGCGCCATGCGCCTTGATCAGCGTCGCCACTGACCGGACCGGCCCGCCGCGCCCTCGCCTGCCCGCCAGCAATTCCGCCATCATGATCGGCAATCCGATCAGCAAAACGGTCGCCATGTAAATCAACAAAAAAAGTCCGCCGCCGTTTTCTCCCGCGATAAAGGTGAAACGCCAGATATTGCCGAGCCCCACCGCCGTGCCCGCTGCCGTCAGGACAAAAGCGAGATTTGACGACCAGCGGTCGCTGACGGCGGGCTTTGACGAATTCGTAGGGCTCATTTTATACCTTTGCCGAAAATCAAGATAACAAAACCGTTTTATCAAGTCGCGCATCAAGCGCGCAATGAAAGTGAGGAGGCGCGGCGATGACAAGAGCCAGATCTGTGTCCGCTGCTTCAAAGCGCGGACAAAAAGACGAAGAAATTTCTGACGAATGGCTTGAGGAGTTCATCCCGTACACTTTCTACCGGATCACGAGCAAACTGAACCTATTGTTGAGTGACAATTTGCGGGCCGTGAAAGTATCGAAAGGACGCTGGCGCGTCATGTCGGTCCTTTATCCGCACAAAAAACTGAGCATCAATGAAATCGCAGACGCAACCATCATGAATCAGGCAACCGTCAGCCGGGTCATCAACCAAATGGAACGCGACAAGCTGGTCATCCGGGAAAACCCCGCCCATGACACGCGCATTTTCCTGATCAGCCTCAGCAAGACCGGACAGTCGCATTTCAAATCGCTCCACGCCAAAGCGAGCAAGCATGAAGGCATTGCGCTCGAAGGGCTCAAAGCGTCCGAATTGCGGCAACTGAAATCCTATCTGCAAAGAATCACGGACAATATCGAAGCGCAACTGAAGTAATCGCTAATTGGGGACACCGTAAAAAACGCTGTCCCCGTTAAGCCTTTGCACCTCGCCGACGATCTCCCGCCTAGAATGATTTGCGGACAAGAACGCCATAGCTACGCGGCGGTACGGCAATGTGCGAGACCGGGTCCTGCGCGCCATTGATAAAGATGTCCGACAACTCGACATCATTGGCGATGTTTCGCGCATATAACCGGATGTCCAAGCCTTCATTACGCAGGCTGAGGCTTAGATTGACCAGATCGCTCGACGGCGCCGTGGCGAAGTTGTCATTCGGCGAGCCGTCAAGAAGCAAAGGATTGAAATCGATATCGAATTTGCCGCGATGCGTGTAGTCGATGCGGAATTCCCCGCCCCAATCCGCATTCAGGTCGAACGAATAGATCGCACCGAGATAGGCGGAGAAATCCGGAACATTGGGGATCGGATCACCGCTCCGGCCGCTGGCGCCAGGGCTTGATGGCTGGTCTTCCTTTAGCTCCGCATTGGTTATCGTGGCCGAGGCTACGAATTCGAGATTATCCGTAGGCTCAATGCTGCCCACAGCCTCAAGCCCGAGAATGCGCGCCCGGCCAGCATTGGTGAAGAACGAAAAGCCGGAATTGAAATCCTGGTTCTGGATTTCCGACCAATTCATCCGGTATCCGGCAATTTCAAGCTTGGCCCGCCCGTCGGCGAAACTGGTCTTCGCGCCGACCTCATAAGAGGTTACATTGTCCGACTCGAAAGTGGGCGGAATGACAACGCCAGTAAAGCCCGGGCTGTTGACGCCGCCCTGCCGAAAGCCGGTCGCAGTTTCAAAATAGAGGGTTATATCGTCGGTCGGCTTGTATGATGCATTGGCGCGGTAGGTGACGCCGTCTTCATCGCCTTTCAACTCCAACGGGGCGAGCTCGTCGCCGGTGACGAAATCATGAATCACCTGCGCCTTGCTGTCGATCGACGCGCTAAAATAGCGCAGACCGCCAGTGACCGACAGCGAGTCCATAAGGTCGACCGTCACCTCCCCGAATATCGCTTCCTGGTCGCGCCGATCCAATAGCGTGCGACCGAAGAATGTGGCCCCGCCTGCAAAAAAGTCATTCGCCGGCCCGGCCGCGAAAGGCGCCAACGCCCGGCCGTCCGCATCGGTTGCGATCACCAATGAGGCGAAGTTCGCCTCTTCCCGCGAAAGAAATCCGCCGACGACGAAATTAACCGGACCATCAAGCGTGGAAGCGAACCGTAATTCCGACGTCCACAACTCCCGGTCCTGCGGCTGCTGCGTGAGAGCGGCTGCATTCACGCCAAAGAAGAAAAGAATGGGCGACGAATCGAAAGCAAAATCAATTTCTCTATCATAAAGATTGGTTGTCGCCGTAACGACACCGAAATCCGTCGTCCATTCGGCAAGGCCGCTCAGAATATAAAGCTCTTCGTCCCAGGGGTTTCGCGTAAACTCCGTATTCACATAATCGCCGCCGAGAATAGGCTCGAGACCCGGCTCACCAGGCACGCCCGCGCCTAAAACGCCTTCGGGCGTAAACCGGTTTGAGCCGCCGGATTCCACTGACTGATAGGTTCCGGTGGCCAGGAATTTGAGATTGTCCGTCGGCTCCACGGCAAAGTGCAGCCGCCCGCCATAGGTTTCTTCATCATTGATGTCTTTAATGCCAAGGCGCGGGTTGTCGACAAAGCCGCCGTCTTTTTGATACCAGGCCACGGCGCGCAAGCCGGCCACGCCCTCGACCAAGGGCGCATTGAACATACCGGCGAAATTATATCCGCCTTCACCGCCGCTGACATTCGACGCGCCCGCTTCAAGCCAGCCGCTCATCTCGTCGAGCTGCGGCTTATTGGTGATGAACCGGATTGTACCCGTCATGGAATTGGCGCCGTACAGCGTACCTTGCGGCCCCTTCAATACTTCCACCTGTTGAATATCATACAACTTGATGTCCGCATTGCGGCCGCCGCCATCTTGCTCGAACCGGCCGGTGATAACCGCTTCGTCATAATAGACCCCAACCGTGGCGTCTCCGGATGAATTGACGCCGCGAAGAATATACTCTTTGTCGCCCGGCCCCAGATCCTCGAAATTGAGACCCGCGACGGTCGGCGCGAAATCCGCAAAATCAAACGCGCCCAGCGAACGCAGATCATCCTCGCCAATGGCCTGGATTGTCTGCGGAATATCCGAGGCGTCTGTCGCGCCGCGCTTTGAAGCCGTGACAACAATCTCATCGTCCGCGTCTTGACCAAGCGCCGGCGTCGTTACCAAGGCGATTAACGCGCTTGACGCCCATAACGCCGCACTCCATGACTTTTGCATAATAAATTCCTTCCCTACCACGCTTACGCGGACAATTCCCTGACGCGCCGGTTTCGAGGCCGGCCTCCCGATGGAATATGTTATTACATATTCTTTTTTATGGAAATCGGTTTTGCAGTCGAATTGCGCCGTTCACAAAAAGGGGAGGCTTATGTGACGGAATTGTCACAGCGAAAAATCACTGTCGGCGCGTCTCGACATTATTGATATATGTAATATCATATGTTGTCGCTTGCGAGGCGCGCCGTTTAGAAAGAAACGCACAATGAGCAAAGCTGAAATTGCCGGTAAGAAGCCCTGTTATCGCAGGTTGGAAAAAGGCCGCAAGTACCTTTGGTGCTCTTGCGGCCGCTCAAAAACGCAACCTTTCTGCGACGGCTCACACAAGGGAACCGATTACATGCCTGTGCCCTACAGGGCGCAGGTTGAAGGTGAAGAAGTTCTGTTTTGCCTGTGCAAGCAGACCCGGACACCGCCATTCTGTGACGGATCGCACAACAACCTGCCGGGCGCATATGAAAATGATGACCCCAACAGCGCGGCAAATCGGGCGATCGAGACTGTCGAACGCGCGCGAGACGCAAAAACCGCCTTGGACGGCCAATGCTATATCTTCGCGCCTGATTGCGGCGCAGCCTCGGACCTCGGCGGCGCGCAGATTGTTCGCATAATTTCACATGAGCAAGGCGCTCAACACCAGTCATTGTTTCGAGCAACAATTGCGCCTGGCGCGTCATCTGTTTTTTCCCTCGGCGACCGCAACGGCATGCTATTTATTAGCGATGGTGAGGGGCGCATCAATATCGGCGGACGCGTCTTCGATTTTTCAAACCTCGACAGCGTCCTTATCCGGCCGGGCGACGATTTCCGCATCGAGGCGACCGCAAGCGTAACGCTGTTCATCTCCGCCTGTCCGGCCATCGCCGCGCCGATCATCAAACCACAAATTGAAACAACATTCGATGACGAATATCCGGCGCGGATCGCAAAAGTCGATGCGGCTAAGCGCAATGAAATGGCCGACCGCTTCTTCCAGGTGCTGATCGATAAATCGATGGGGTCCGAAACCGCGACGCAGTTTATCGGGCACATTCCGCTGTCAAAAGCACAGCCGCACCGCCATCTCTACGAAGAAGCGTTGTTGATTCTCAGCGGCGAAGGCGTGATGTGGACCGAGACACGCAAAGCCGCCGTCAAATCCGGCGACGTTATTTTCTTGCCGCAACGCGAATTGCACTCGCTTCAATGCACGGACCAAGCCGGCATGGATGTCGTTGGCGTCATCTATCCGGGCGATAACCCGGCCGTGAACTACTAAAAGCGCGCTTGGAAAAAGCGCGACGAATTCTTTAAGTCTGGAGAAACGATATGAAATGGCCCGCAACCCGCATCAGCGACAGCTCTCCAAAAAGCTTCGGGATGTATGAAAAGGCCGCTGCGCTGGCTGAAAACGGCGCTGACATTATTCACCTTGAAGTGGGCCGTCCGAGCTTCGACACGCCCGAATTCATCAAGGACGCAACAAAAAAAGCCCTTGACGACGGCATGGTCCATTATGGGGACTTCGCCGGCGAGCCGGCGTTGCGCGAAGAAGTTGTTCGAAAAGTCCGTAAAAAGAATGATCTCGACATTTCGCCCGACAATGTTCTCGTCACAAACGGACTGACGCATGCATCCTACGCCGTCATCATGGCGGCGATCGACCCCGGCGACGAAGTTATTTTGCTGGAACCCTATTACCCGCAACACATCAACAAAATTGAACTTGCCGGCGGCAGGATCGTTAAAGCCGCCCTCAATAAGAGCGACAATTTTACAATCGATCCGGAAGCGGTCGAAGCTGCAATAACACCAAAAACCAAGATGATCTGCCTCGTCAATCCGGCCAATCCGACGGGCCGCGTCTATTCGCGGAAAGAGCTGGAGGCGCTGGCGGATATCGCCATTCGCCATGACCTCCTGGTGCTATCCGATGAGGTGTATGAAGAGATCGTCTATGACGGTAACATGCATATTTCCATTGCGTCTTTGCCGGGCATGTTCGAGCGCACTTTCAGCCTTTTTGCATTCACCAAAGCTTATGCGATGGATGGATGGCGCCTTGGCTTTATCGTCGCCGATGCGCGCTTTATGCCGGCGCTGAAAAAAATCACCGTCAACGACGTCGCGCATGTAAACGTCTTTATTCAGATGGGCGCGGCCGCGGCGCTGGCGCAAGGGGGAGAGGTCGTGCGCGAGATGGTCGCCGAAGACAAAAGGCGACGCGACCTCGTTTGCCAGCGACTCAATCAAATGTCAGGAATTCATTGCCCTGCATCCGAGGGCACGATTTATGCGTTCCCGGACATTACGACGACCGGCCTTAGCGCCCAGGAAATTGCCGACGGCTTGCTTGAAAACGCGCATGTCGTTGTCGAGGCCGGCACGTTTTATGGAGATGCAGGAGAAGGCCATATCCGCGTTTGCTTCGGCGCCGAGCCTTACGAACGGATCGACGAAGCCCTTGATCGCATGGCGACCTATTTCTCTAATCTGTAACGCCGCAACCGGCCTGCCCCGCCGATCGCGGCATACTTCAATTTTGAAAAAATGCGTTCTCGCTTAACCATCAACAAGCGCGAGAACGCGCAGCGGGCTGCCCGAACCATCTTTGATCTTGAGGGGCGTTGACACAATAACAGCGCCCTTCGCCGGCAATTGGTCGAGATTGCGCAGGCATTGCAGGCCGTATTTGCCCGCACCGTGCAGAATATTGTGGGCCGGATAAGGCGGATCGAACGCCCCGCCCTTGCCAGCGTCCGTACCAATTGTTTCAACGCCAAGCCCGTGAACATTGCGCTCTTCCACGAGATACCGGACAGCGCTCGTGTCTGGGCCGGGCGTATGCGCGCCGTCTTCACGAACATTGGCGTATTCGAGGCCGCTGCGTTTTGACCAATCTGTGCGGAACAGCACCCAATGATCAGCAGGGATCGCGCCGTGCTCCGCTTCCCACACCTTGATATGTTCCGCAGTCAGAATGAAGTCCTCATCGGCGGCGGCCTCTTTTGAAAAATCCATTACGCAGGCCGGCCGGATGAAGTGATCCGGCCTGATCGTATCCACCGATCCGTTCGGCACGTCCTTGCCGGTCACCCAATGCACCGGCGCATCGAAATGCGTGCCCGTATGCTCGTTGCAACTGAAATTGCGCCAATACCACGCCGGTCCGCGTTCGTCATACTTTGAGACTTCTTCGATACGGAACGGTTCGCACTGGCCGAATTCCGGCGGCAGGACCAGCACTGGAAATTCCGGGTCGAGGGTATGCGTGAGGTCAATGACCTTCACATTGCCGGTCAATAGCGCCGAACCGAAAGACTCCAAAACAGACATATTCTAGCTCCCGTTTCAATTCTGTTTTCTCCGGCGACAACAGCGTCACGCGGACTTTTTATTCTCGCGCCCGGTTTCATATGGTGAGCGCTCAAGATTGGCGCGAACGCGCTTCAACACTTTGGTGACGACGCCGAGGTCTCGTGGACTCGTTCCCTCAAAGGCGCGCTCAAAAACACGCTGACCGATCGCCTTAACCTCCCGTAGCGTTTTTGCTGCGCGGGGGGTCATCGTGATCTCAACAAAGCGCCTGTCGTCTTGCGGCGAACTGCGCACCACCAGCCCATCCTCTTCCATGCGCGTCAAAATCCGCGTCAATGTCGGCATCTTTGTTACAGACCGGCGCGCGAGCTCGCTCACCGAGCTCGGACTTGAGTCAGTCAGCAACATCAATATCCGCCATTTCATCGTATTAAGACCGTGCGACTTCAGCGCGGCAGACATTTTTTCATTATAGGTCGCAGCCGTACGATTGAGGTTGTAGAGGACATAGTCGTCAAGCACGAAGTTTTTGTCAGCCGGTCCGACCTTCTTCATCACTGACGCTCCCTCCCCGCCCTTCACGCTGCGGCCTTGTCGTTTGCCGCCATGGCGGCGAGCGCCGCGCGCAACGCATTGCCATGCTCGTCCTGCAAAGCCGCCTCCCGCAGGGATCTCAAGCAGGAAGACGAAGCAGGCTTTTCGGCCACGGCGTCTATCGCTGAAAAAATCGAGCGGTAATTGCCAAACCCGCGCTCATGCGTTTCGCCATAGCCCTTGATCAATTCCTGAAGCTTGGTGATTTCTATCGAGAGATCATAGTCGCGCGGCGCGATTGCGAGGATTTTTTCAAACCACTCTTCAATCCGCGCATTTTCCAGGGCAAAACGAAAGCTCGACCGCCGAAGGAAGCGCGCGGATGCTAGGAGATATAAAGGGATAAAACCGCGTAAACGGGTCGTTGGAATACGCTTGCCGCCACCCAGAACGGCTTGCAATCCTCGCCGTAAAATCGGGCTGTTCAGGATCGTTTTCGCAAGAAACGCCGGCAATATATCGCATACTTCTTCGACTCGCGGGTGAAGGAATTCATAGACGTCAACGATCTGGCCCGCCTCGGCTCGCACATCCTGCTTGAAGCGGTCAAAGCGCGCGCCTCGGGTCTTTAGATCCGCAACCCGAATGGAGTCTTCATAGCTCATCCAAAGCGCCAGATGCTTCGCCGCCGCCTGCGTCAGGCGCCAACCGCGCGCCGCACCGCCGGCTTCGCGATCGGCGGCGAGCACTTTTGCCACACGCTCAAGATAAAGCCCCGCATAGGCCGTATCCTGAAAATCAGAAACGCGCTTTATTCCCTCACCGACATAGAATCGCACCGCCTCGGGAAACACCTGCAATGCAGCTAGCGCCGGCGCGCCGGCTTCATCATGCATCGCCACCATGCCGTCCGCCTCCGCCGCTCCTGGCCCGTCATCATTGGCGCTGCCGGCGGCAAACGCCACCCCGAAGGCGAAGCCGCGCAAATTTTGCTCAACAGCGCGACCGCCGGCTTTTATCCGATCCTCAAAACATGCGCGGTCAATCGGCAAGGCGCCCGAACCTGCTAGCGCGCCGAACAAAACGGCGCTGATCATTGTCCCGGCCTCGGTCGCCGCGGCGGCCATGTCGCCGGCAATCACGGTTTTTGCTGCCGCGTGCGCCGCCTCAAGAATCTGCGCCGCATCGCGGCGGCCGTCGCCCATGCCTGACTTTTCCGAAATCGCATAGTCGCGATGTGTCGAAGCTATCAGCACAGTCTGACCAGTGACGAAACCGCGCGTGATCGCCCGGCCCGCTTCCATCATTTCAGCGGCGATGACGATATCGACATCGCCCGGCACCGGCATCAGAGCAAGAACGGGCTCTTCAGCGCGCGCCTCAGCCGCTTTTTTTGGGAACAGTTCGATGTAATAAACCGTCGCGCCGGTGCGCTGCGCGACACCCGGCACTGACGTTGTTTGTGCAATGAAACCGTTTTCCTCGCCGAGCTTGCCAATCCAGCCCGCCAGCACGCCGCCGCCCTGCCCTCCGAGAGCGGTGATAGCGATTCGGATAGAACGCGCCGGCGTCATCGCCCTGCTCCGCCAAATTGAGCGTTGGCCTGTCGCTCAGGGCGCCGTTGCAAATATCCGATGACGGCGCGGCGGAGCGTCGATAAAAATCTGTCGATCCGGTTCGGATTATAGACCAGCTCCGCCCGATAAAAGGACGGGCACAATATCGCGGCATGGGCGTTCTCACCGCATACGCCGCACCCGACGCAATCATTGTTCACCCAGGCGACGGGGTGATCGCGCAACGGATCCGGATTATCGCGAACAGTCAGCGATGGGCAGCCGGACAACCGGATGCAGCTATGATCTCCCGTACAGGTGTCCGGATCGACGCCATATCGCGCCCTGACGACCCGTTTTCCTTCCTTGATTACCTTTGCGCGAAGCGGCTTTTCCCGGCGCTGGCGGTTCAGCATGCACTCAGCTTGGGCGATGATGACTTTGGGCCCCTTTGTTGCAGTCGTCATCGCATCCTTCAGCGTCTTTTTCATTTCGCCAATATTGTACGTATGCACCTCTTTTAACCACTCGACGCCGAGCCCTCGCACGGCCTTGGCGATCGGGTTGTTGGTGCTCCGCGTCTTGTTCACCGCGCGCGATGACAAGATATCCTGCCCGCCCGTCGCCGCCGAATACCCGTTGTCGATGATAACCAGCACATTGTCGGTCTTGTTAAAGACCGCATTGCCGACGCCGCTGGTCAGCCCATTATGCCAGAAACCGCCATCGCCCATCACCGAGATCGTTCGCTTGCCGGCATTCGCATTGAGCGCAGAGGCGCCGGCCCATCCAAGCCCGTAGCCCATGGTCGTATTGCCGATATCGAAGGGCGGCAGGATAGAAAACAAATGACAGCCAATATCGCAGCTTACATGAAACGTCCCGATCTCTTTTTCGACCAGTTTCATCGCCGAAAACACGGGCCGCTCTGGACAGCCGGTGCAAAACCCTGCCGGACGCGGCGGAACCGCCTCGGCAATCGCCGCGTTTTTTTCCGCAGGCAGCGCCGACTCACGCGGCGCGGGTGCGGCGGCGAGCAAGGAGGGCGCGTGCGTGGCGAAAAACTTGCGCAGCCCTTCGCCGATCACCTGCCCCGTATACTCACCGGCTTTCGGCAGCACGCCCTTGCCGACGACTTTGGTTTGAATATCTGCATTACGTAAAATCGCGTTTACCGATTGCTCGATATATTCCGGCTGACCTTCCTCAAGCATCAAGACCGCTTTCTTATCGAGACAAAACCCTTTCAGCTCGTCGTCAATCAGCGGGTAGGCGACATTCAGACAATAGATCGGGATTTCCGTCTCGCCGAACGGGTCGGCAAGCCCCAACAACTCAAGCGCCCTGATCAACGAGTTATAAAGACCGCCTTGCACGATGATTCCGACGTCGCCCTGATATCCTCCAAGAAATTCGTTGAGCATCCGGGACTTGATGAACTCGACCGCCGCCGGCCAACGATTTTCAATCTTTTCAACTTCATGAACGAAGTTTGACGGCGGCAACACCACCCGGCTGTAATCGCGTTCCGGATTCTCGATAGCGTTTTTCAGTGTAAAGGACGGCGCCGCATTATTCTTCGCTTCAAACGCCCCGTAAACGTGACAGGCGCGGATGCGCAACTCCAGCATGACAGGCGTGTTGGATGCTTCCGACAACTCAAAGCCGTCCTCGACCGCCTTCACAATCGAAGTCAGGTTTGGCCGCGGATCAAGCAACCACATTTGCGACTTCATCGCGAAGGCGTGCGTGCGCTCTTGCATGATGGACGAGCCTTCGCCGTAATCCTCGCCAACGATCACCAGCGCACCGCCTTTCACGCCGCTCGACGCTACATTTGCGAGCGCATCCGAAGCGACATTGGTGCCAACCGTCGACTTCCAGGTAACTGCGCCCCGCAATGGATAATTGACCGACGCGGCCAGCATCGCCGCCGCTGTCGCTTCTGACGCACTCGCTTCGAAATGAACATTCAGCTCTTCGAGAATGCCCTGCGCGTCCGACAAAACGTCCATCAGATGCGATATCGGCGCGCCTTGATAGCCGCCGACGTAAGACACGCCCGACTGCAACAACGCCTTGGTGACGGCAAGGATGCCCTCGCCGCGAAACACTTCCCCTGCCCCGATGCGGAGGTCCTCCACTTCTTTTTCAAAGGATCTTTCAGCCATAACTTACCTTGCCGCTCCGGCGTCACGCATTTCCGCCCGGTTCATTATATTCGCTATTATTTGATTTTTCAATTGATTTATGAATTCCCAGCGCACAACGCCCGAATACGGCAAACATCCGCCCACACCTTCCTGCGAATATTCAAAGACCCATTATCGGGAACGGCGTTGCCGGCAACAGCGCCCCGCGTTGACAGCGCCTGCGACATCGCAGTTTAGCGAGGGCTTTTCGCGCCCTAACAGACTATGCGAAAAGACGGAACGTCGCCGGCGTCATTTTCAACGCGTTACGGTTTTCCGGTAAACATGCCAGCTCGCATGGCCAAGCACCGGCAGGACAACCGCCAGACCGACCAAGAGCATTAACCCGCCAATAATCATCGACGTGACGATAATGACGCCCCAGAGCAGGATCGCGCGCGGATTCGCCGCCAAGACCCGTAACGACGTCATGATCGCGGCGAGGGGTCCGACATCCCGGTCAAGCGCGACTTGGAAGGAGACGACGAACCCCGCCAACACAAAAGCCGCGAAGACAAGCCCGACGCCGTTCCCGATCAAGATCAATCGCCACCCTTCCGGCGTCGTCAACGATGTGCGAACCAGATCGGCGATCGTGTATTCATACCCGCCGCCGAGCGTCGCATTGAAAATCGAATAAGCGACCAGCAACCAGGCGACAAAGACGACGAAGAGGAGCAACCCAAGCACGCCGATCGTTCTTGAGCGCGGGCCCGTCAGTCCGGAAAACGCTTCGCTCCACGGAAAATCTCGCCCCTGCTCTCTGCGCCGGCTAATTCTGTACAAGATGACCGCCGCGAATGGCCCCATCAGCGCATAACCGCCGACGATCGGCAAAATCAAAGGCAGCAAATCACTGCCGAACGCCCATGCGGCGCCGACAAACCCCGCAATCGGATAAATCAGCCCAAGCAGGAACAGGTGGCTGGGCTTGGCGTTAAAATCAGCAAAACCAAGCCGGATCGCGTCAAATATATCCGGAGCACCAATGGTTTGTATGCCGATCTCTTCTACTGAATCGGCGGGATGGACTCCAGCAGGTGAAGCAGTCACGGTCCGGCCCTCGTCAGTTTATGGCTGACCTTAAGGGTACACCAACAATCAATCTGTGTCCATCAGCGCTGCTGCGTCAGCTTATCCGCCTCGACCAAAACGCCGGCCAATTCGCCGCGTCGCTCCGCCGCAAGCCGCGTCCCCGCCGGGAAGCGCACCCCAGTGGACGGGCGCTTTCTCTGTATACGCTGGTTCTCTATTTCCTACCGAACGCCTTACCCATTGTGGATAAAATCACAAGCGTTTTCACAAGGGATACGCGGCCGTGCGACAGCCGCGCAGCGGCCCTTTCGCATTTGCAAAACGACAATTGTCCGGCAGAATAAAGGCCCTCGCCTCAACACGAGGATCCTCGCCATTCCCTGTCGCAAACACCATTTCAAAAACCGTTCCGTTACGACCGCGTTGCATACGGGCTTTCACGCCAAGTAAAAATCGCCTATATCTCAATGAGGCGACAACTGGACGTAGTAGTTCGATAACACCGCACCCAGTTTTTGGCCTCGCTTTAAAAATTGTTTGCGTACGGCGCGAGGTCGACGGAGGAGGCAATGCTGCAGACCTCGACCAACGGATGCATTACCACAGCGCGAGGCGCACGGCGCGCGCGCGGCAAGCAGTTTGCGCAGCCCATTTCGCGTCTGAAGATGTCGGTAAATCGCGCCCATTGGCGCGCTCCCCGCCCCCCCACCATGCCCGTCGACATCGGCCCCGGCGGCATTAATCGACTTCTCACGCATCCTTCAAGAATTTCCCGCACACAGCGTGAGGCGCGCCCATGAGAGTCGCCGTCGTCATTGCGTTGCTTGTCATTGGATCAATCGCCTTTCACTTCCTCAGCCCGTGGTGGATGACGCCAATCGCGTCCAATTGGGGCGCGCTGGACAACGCTTTGATCCTTACTTTCTGGGTGTGCGGCGCCGTATTCATCGCGCTGAACCTGTTCCTCGCTTACTCAATTTACAGATTTCGACACCGTGAAGGCTCCCGCGCGACGTATGAGCCGGAAAATATCGGCCTCGAGCGCGGGCTGACATTCTGGACAGCGGTCGGGATCGTCTTAATGCTGGCGCCGGGGCTTATCGCCTGGAACAAATATATTTCGGTCCCGGATGATGCGGCAATTCTCGAAGCGAGAGGCCAGCAATGGCAATGGAGTTTCCGTTTCCCCGGCGCCGACGGCGTTCTCGGCGCAAGCGCTGTAGAGCATATCAGCGCAGACAATCCGTTCGGCGTAAACCCGGGCGACCCCTGGGGGCGAGATGACATCATTGTCGAAAGCAGCGAGCTGCACCTTCCCTTGAACCAACCGGTCAAGCTGCTTTTGACCTCCACCGATGTCTTGCACAATTTTTATGTTCCGCAGTTCCGCGCCAAGATGGACCTCGTCCCAGGCACGACAACCTATCTGTGGTTTACGCCAACCAAGAAAGGTACGTTTGAAATTCTTTGTGCCGAATATTGCGGCGTCGGACATCACGCCATGCGCGGTTAT
This sequence comes from uncultured Parvularculaceae bacterium, assembly GCA_947259375.1. Lineage (GTDB taxonomy): Bacteria > Pseudomonadota > Alphaproteobacteria > Caulobacterales > Parvularculaceae > Hyphococcus. The sequence continues at coordinate 158,290 of CAMYLZ010000022.1, forward strand.
GTGGTTGTCGAAAGCGACGCTGACTTCAATACATGGCTTAGTGACTTTCCGACCCAAAGCGAACTTGCCGGCCCCGCTGCGGAGATTGCCGCCATAGAATGACGCCGTCTTTGCCGGAGCCGGCGTCGCAAGCAGTTGCGTTAGGAATTGAATAGCTGAGGAAGCGATGACAACCTACACAACGATTGCGGAAGACACACGGCCGCTTCACCACCCGAAAACATGGGTGGGAAAATATGTCTGGAGTCAGGATCACAAGGTCATCGCCATCCAATATTCGCTGACGGCGGTCGGCGTCGGCCTTGTCGCGCTGGTGCTTTCCGGCCTGATGCGCCTGCAACTCGCATTTCCGGGCGCCATCCCGTTCATCACGCCCGAGGCCTATTACCAATTCGTCACCATGCATGGCATGATCATGGTGATTTATCTCCTCACCGCGCTACTGTTGGGCGGCTTCGGCAATTACATGATCCCGCTGATGATCGGCGCGCGGGATATGGTTTTTCCATTCGTCAATATGCTGAGCTATTGGGTGTATCTGCTTTCCGTCATTGTATTGCTGGCCAGTTTTTTCGTTCCCGGCGGCCCGACCGGCGCAGGCTGGACGCTTTACCCGCCGCAGGCAATCACCGATGGAACGCCTGGCGCCGGTTGGGGCATTATCACCATGCTCGCCTCGCTCGCGATCTTCATCGTAGCCTTCACCATGGGCGGGCTGAATTACGCTACAACAGTGCTTCAAGCGCGCACGAAAGGCATGACGCTGATGCGCATGCCCTGCACCGTGTGGGGGATTTTCGTAGCGACAATCCTTGGCCTCCTCGCCTTTCCGGCCCTGTTCGTCGCCGCAATCATGATGATGCTGGACAATACGATCGGCACCAGCTTTTTCATGCCGAGCATCATCTCCATGGGCGAGCCCCTTTCGCATTCAGGGGGCAGCCCGATTCTATTCCAGCATCTGTTCTGGTTTTTCGGCCATCCGGAAGTTTATATCGTCGCGCTGCCGGCTTTCGGGATCGTCTCCGACATCATCAGCACCCATTCGCGCAAAAATATATTCGGCTATCGCATGATGGTCTGGGCGATCATCATCATTGGCGTGTTGAGTTTCATCGTCTGGGCGCACCACATGTATGTCAGCGGCATGAACCCGTATTTCGGTTACTTCTTCGCGACGTCCACGCTGATCATCGCAGTGCCGACGGCCATCAAGGTTTACAATTGGGTGCTGACCCTTTGGCAGGGCGATATACATTTGCGCGTGCCGCTGCTTTTCGCGATTGGTTTCATCTTCACCTTCATCCATGGCGGCCTGACGGGCCTTTTTCTCGGCAATGTCAGCGTCGATGTCCCGCTGTCCGATACTTATTTCGTCGTCGGGCATTTTCACATGGTGATGGGCGTATCGCCCATTCTCGTCATTTTCGGCGCCATCTATCACTGGTATCCAAAGATTACGGGCCGGATGTGGAACAATGTGCTGGGGCAATTGCATTTCTGGATTACCTTCATCGGCGTTTATATTATCTATTTGCCGATGCATTATCTGGGGCTGCTCGGCGTGCCGCGGCGCTATTACGAGATGGGCGAGACCGACTTCGTGCCCGCCTCCGTGCAATGGGCAAACGAGATTATCACCATCGCCGCCCTGACTGTCGGCGCCGCGCAGATCATCTTTTTCTATAATCTGATTTCAAGTTACTTCCGCGGTGAGAAAGCCGATCCCAACCCCTGGGGCGCGACATCGCTTGAATGGCAAACGCCCGACACGCCGCCGACCCATGGCAATTGGGGCCCGACGCTGCCGACAGTTCATCGCTGGGCTTATGACTACTCCGTACCCGGTGCTGCTCAGGACTTTATTCCGCAAAATGTCCCACAAGGCGAACCCGGCGCTGATGGAGACAAAATGTGAGCGTCCTGCAGAAACTGACGGAAAAGTCGTGGCTGCCTGCCGGGGCGGATATGGGCGCCGATCTCGGCATGACAGCCGAGCGCCGGCCGGCGATCGCGGCCACAGGCGTCTGGATTTACATCGGCGTCGCGACTGTGATCTTCTCCCTGGTCGTTGCTGCCTATATTTTGCGGCTCGGCAATTACGGCGCCGACCCAGCGAAATCAGCCGAGCTTGCAGCCGGTTTGCCCTGGTGGAATCTCGCGGCGCTTTGCGGCATTCCTCCGGCTGAGGATTGGCGCCCCTTATCAGAACCGCCCCTCTTATGGGCGAATACCGCAATCCTTATCCTGAGCAGTCTCGCCTGGCGAAAAGCCAGAGCCGAAACGCGGCGCGGACAAGCAAGAGAATTGCGTGCAGCGCTGGTCGCGGGCGGCGTTCTGGCATTTGCGTTTCTTGCCGGACAGCTTGTTGTGTGGCGGGTCCTTGCCGGCGAAGGACACTTCGCCGGCGCCGGCCCGGCAACAGCGTTCTTTTATCTCATCACCGCGGTGCATGGCCTGCACCTTGCGGGCGGCATGGCCTTTTGGGGCCGCATTGCGACGCGCGCCTTTAAAGGCGCGCCCCCGAATGAATTAGCGACAAGCATCAAGCTTTGCGCCGTTTATTGGCATTATCTCTTGCTGGTCTGGACCGTCATGTTCGGGCTGATGCTGATCACATGAAAACGCGCTTGGGCTCATCGCCCTTGGCACGCTGAAAAGGCATGAATGAATGTCGAATAGCCCTGTAACGCATACGGATCACACTGCCGCCCCGCACAGCCTGGAAAGCCTCGTTTCAGACTGGTCAACCGATCAGGAGGTTTTCAAAAAGGTTCAGTGGGGAAAAGCGATGATGTGGATCTTCCTGCTGAGCGACACTTTCATCTTCTCATGCTTCCTGACCGCCTATATGACCGTGCGGGCATCAACCGTGGTCGCCTGGCCGAACCCCAGCGAAGTGTTCGCCCTGACGCTATTCGGCGAGAGCATTCCGCTCATCCTGATCGCCATCATGACATTCGTACTGATCAGTTCGAGCGGGACCATGGCCATGGCTGTCAACTTCGCTTATCGGCGAAACCGCAAAGCGACCGGTTTACTGATGCTGGCGACCGCCGCGCTCGGCGCGATGTTTGTCGGCATGCAGGCGTTTGAGTGGACGAAGCTCATCCAGGAAGGCGTCCGGCCATGGGGCAATCCGTGGGGTGCGCCGCAATTCGGCGCGAGTTTTTTCATGATCACCGGCTTTCACGGATTTCATGTCACATGCGGCGTCATTTATCTGACGACGATCGCCATACGCGTATTGAATGGCGTTTATGAACGAAATGGAAAATACGAAGTCGTCGAGATCGCGGGGCTGTATTGGCATTTCGTCGATCTCGTTTGGGTGTTCATCTTCGCGTTCTTCTATCTGTGGTGAGGAAATCTGATGGATAAAGCTGCGAGCGCAATGCAACTCGATGATGACCCAGACGCCAATGCCGGTCAACAACATCCGATCGGCGTCTATCTGAAAGTCTGGGGCTATTTATTCATCCTCAGCGCGTTTTCCTACATGGTCGATTATTTCGGGTTTGAAGGTCTGCTGCGCTGGTCGCTTATAATCATCTTCATGCTCCTTAAGGCCGGTCTTATTGTTTCGGTCTTCATGCACATGGTTTGGGAACGCCTCTCTTTGATATACGCGATTTTGGTCCCGCCGCTCTGCCTTGCCGTGCTGGTCGGGCTGATGGCGCTTGAATCCGACTATACATTCTGGACCCGTATCGTCTTTGCTGGAAATGAAACACCATTGATAGAGGGGCATTGAACGATGCAGATGATATATGCTGCAGAACCTTTTTATCCGTACCCTAACCACTTGCGCGCCTCAATGGAGAGTTCGAAGTGACGTGGAGCGATTGGTTCCGCTTCGGTGTTGCGCTCGCGGTCGTTATTGTCGCGATGCTGGCTGCGCGCTGGACGGCGGATTTCCTGTTTCGCAAGGAATCTCCAGACCGGCTAGCCGTCAATATTGAAGGGTTTGAAGGCCCTCTCGTTAATCGCGCCGAATTGCAACGAAGCTGGCCGGCGGGGCTCAACGATCTTAGCGAGCGCGCCCGATTTCGCGCCTACATGCGCAATGTCTCCACTTTTTCACCTCCGGCGCCGGCAACCGTCTCTTCGACACAGGCGCCAGTCTCTGAACCCGATTTTGCAACATTGCTTGGGAATGCGGATATTGCCAGCGGTGAACGTCGGACAATAATTTGCACAGCCTGCCACACATTTGACAATGGCGGCCGCGACGGCGTCGGCCCGAATCTATGGAGCGTTGTCGGGCGGGACGTCGCTGCGCGCGCCACCTATGATTATTCCGGCGCGCTTAGCGACGAGCCCGGCATATGGACGGTTGAAAAACTCGACGCCTATATTGAAAATCCCCGCAACGCCATTCCCGGCAACAAGATGGCGTTTTCGGGTATCCGGCGCGCACGCGACCGCGCTGAGATCATCGCCTATTTGCGGATGCAAGGCTCGGCGGACATTCCGCTGCCCGCGCCGGCAACAACAGGCGGCGGCGACAGCCCACAGGGTGCGGGCGACCTCTAATATGACGGGCCGTCGCCGGCGCGACGCCCGATCTCAAACTGCGTCAGCGCGCGCCTTTTCACATCTTGAATGTCAGGATTGCGCTTGGCGCAAAACCAATGGTTCAACAGTTTGCGAGCGCTGTAGGCAATGATTGCCAACAACGCTAAATCCACTGGCGTTGACGCGAAACTTTATGTCCAGACGGCAGCGGCAATTATGCGTCGCCAGCGCCGGCAAGACAGGGATCCCCTTCCGCATGAAACTGCGACAAGCTCCGGAACTCGTAACTTCAGACTGGCTCAATACCACGGCGCCAATAACGCTTGCCTCTTTACGCGGGCGCGTCGTGCTGATTGAAGCTTTTCAAATGCTGTGTCCCGGCTGCGTTTCACATGGCTTGCCGCAAGCGCAACGCGTCGCCGGCGCCTTTAGCGACAAGGACGTCGCCGTTATCGGTTTGCACTCGGTGTTTGAACATCATGCCGGTCAGGGCTCGAAAGACTCCCTCAAAGCCTTCCTGCACGAATACAAGATCTCCTTCCCGGTTGGGATTGACGCGCAATCAGAGGACCACATGCTCCCCAAAACCATGGCGCGCTATCAAATGCAGGGGACGCCCACGCTGATCCTCATCGATCGCCAGGGACGGATTCGCAAACATAAATTCGGAATGGAAAAAGACCTGATTTTGGGTGCGGAAATCATGTCATTGATCCGCGAAGACGAAGCGCCATTGGCAACCAGCGACCATCAGGCGGCGCCGACCGGCGCATGCGACGAAAGCGGCTGCCCGGTCTGATCCGCCGGCCGGTTTCGCCCGGCGACGCCGACCAAGCCTGTGGGGCTGGCCGCCGGTCACGGCCACCCCCTATGTCTGTTCGTCATTATGCGGAGCGGCGGTGTCAAATACTGTGCTGGAAGGCTTTTTTGTTTTCCGATGCAGGCAATTGATCTCAGTCAATTCTCATCGCCGCTGCGGCTTTACTATGAAAGGGCAGCGCTGGTCGCGCATGCGCCAAACATCTAACAATCCATTCTGGCGGCGCACTTATGTTTGGGTTAAGCATCAGGGTCTTGCGAGTCTTCGGCATCGACGTGAAGGTTGATGTGAGCTGGGCGCTCGTCGCTACATTCATTGCCTGGGCGCTGGCAGAAGGCGTCTTTCCCCAGCTCTATGAGGGCCTTAGCCCCTTCGCCTATTGGTGGATGGCGCTCGCCGCAATCATTGGCCTTGGCTTGTCAATCATCCTTCATGAACTCGCCCACTCGCTTGTCGCCAAAGCGTTCGGCCTGCCTTTAAAGAGCATAACGCTCTTTGTCTTCGGCGGCGTCGCGCAGTTGGAGGAAGAACCCGGCACGCCGCTGGCCGAATTCGCCATGGCGATCGCGGGGCCCCTGGCGAGTGTCGCCTTGGCCTTCCTGTTTGGCTGGATGGCGCAAGGCGCAGCATCGATCGGGGCGTTATCGGCGCTTGCAAATGTATTTTTCTATCTTTCCATGATCAACTGGGTGCTGGCCGCGTTCAACATGCTTCCCGCCTTGCCGCTTGATGGCGGGCGGGTTTATCGCGCAATCGTCTGGGCGTTTACCGGCGATGTCAGCGCTGCGACACGGAGCGCGTCGCGACTGGGGGTCGCGCTCGCGACCGCCATCATCGCGCTTGGCGTCGTCTGGGCGCTGCTCGGGCAATTCGCCGCCGGTTTATGGTGGGTGCTGATCGGATTGTTTATTCGATCAGCAGCCTCCACTGCGGTCTATCAGGAGCAAATGCAACGCCTGTTCAAAAACGCGCCGGTTCGGGATTTCATGAGCACTGAGCCTGTCAGCGTATCCCCTGAACTTACCATCAGCGCCTTCATCGAACAATACGTATACGAATACCATTTCGATATGTTTCCGGTTATGCGTGATACGGCGCTTGTGGGCGCCATTGGGCTGACGGAAGCGAAAAGCGCGCCACGCTCGAGCTGGGCGACAACCCTAGTCGGCGATGTCATGCGCCCAGTTTCCGAAGCAAACACCATCGACGCCGCCGCAGATGCGATGGAGGCGCTCTCCAAAATGCATAAAAGCCGCCTTAGCCGCCTTATCGTGACCGAAAACGGCCGCTTGGTCGGCATGATTGCATTGAAAGACCTTCTCGACCTCCTGTCACTGAAAATGGCGCTGGAAGGACGCTGACTTTCGGCGCAAAATTGGTGTGACATGCTCAAGATCAGAAAAATTGCGCTTGATACGGAACCCGAAAATACGGCGTTTCTCTCACGCCATTGCGCGGCCTATCGCGCGGAAGAGTTTCGCGCATTAAAAAAGATCGAAATCTCGGCCGCCCAAGGCCGCGAGAAACGCGGCATCCTTGCGACACTGGTGATTGCAGATGACCCAGCCATTGTCGGGCGAGAAGAACTTGGCCTTGGCGCACAAGCCTTTCGCCGGCTTGGCTTGCCCGAAGGCGCGCTTGTGCGGATCGCTCAGGCCCGCCCGCCAAAGAGCCTGGACGCCGTTCGCCGGAAAATCGCCGGAGAAGTCATGTCGCCGGGCGAGATAGACGCGATCATCGCCGACATCGCGACACATCGTTACTCGCCAATGGAGATCGCCGCGTTCTTGATTGCTTCTGCAAGCTTTACCACGACCGGCGAAATGTTGGCGACGACCCGCGCCATGGCCAAAACCGGCGCACAATTGAAGTGGGATGCGCCGCTCGTCGTCGATAAGCACTGCATAGGCGGCATTCCCGGCAATCGAACCTCGATGATCGTAACGCCTATTGTCGCCGCCCATGGCTTGCAAATGCCCAAAACATCGTCGCGCGCCATTACTTCGCCTAGCGGCACTGCCGATACGATGGAAGTTCTCGCTGACGTGTCGCTTTCAATCGACAGGATGCGGGAGGTCGTACAACATGAAAACGCCTGCCTGGTCTGGGGTGGTCACGTTAATCTTTCGCCTGCGGACGATGTTCTGATAACTGTCGAAAGACCGCTTTCGATCGATACGCGCGAACAGATGGTGGCGTCCATACTTTCAAAAAAACTCGCCGCCGGTTCAACCCATATCGTTCTCGATATCCCGGTCGGCCCCACAGCGAAAGTACGTTCACAGGGTGAGGCCATTCGCTTGCGCAAATTGATGGAATTCGTTGCAAAGGAAATCGGCCTGGTCATCGATGTCGTCTTCACCAACGGCGCGCAGCCGGTCGGCCGCGGCATTGGCCCGGTACTCGAGGCGCGCGACATCATGGCTGTCCTGAAAAATGAACCCGGCGCGCCCGCCGACCTGAAGGCGCGATCAATTTTGTTGGCGGGGCATGTTCTGGATTTCGACCCCGCGCTGCGCGGCGGCGCGGGCCGCGCCAGAGCACAAGCGTTGCTCCATTCAGGCGAAGCGCTTGCCGCGATGGAGCGCATCATCGAAGCCCAGGGGCGCACAACCGGGGATCTCTTGCCGGGCGCGCTTTGTGCGGATGTTATTGCGCCGCGCACGGGCTGCGTTACTGCGCTGGATTGTTTTCGCATCGCCCGTATCGCCCGGCTCGCCGGCGCGCCGATGGATAAGGGCGCCGGTCTCGACCTCTTCAAAAAGATTGGCGACCACGCTGAAAAAGGCGAGCCGCTTTACCGCATCCATTCCTGTTTCAAATCTGATTTCGAGTTCGCCAAATCAATGGCGATGGAAAGTGCCGGCGTGTCACTGGATGATGCGCCAGTAAGGGAGAGTCTACGCAAATGAAGAACGTCATGATCGCAGCAATGCCTGGCGACGCCGCACCGGCGCGGCGCTTGGCGAGTGCGAGCGGCGCGACTTGCGTGACCATCGATATTCATCACTTCCCAGACGACGAAAGCCGTGTGCGGGCGCCGGCGGCGGCGAAAACGACAATCCTTTACTGTACGCTCGACCACCCGAACGCAAAACTTGTGGAACTGGCGCTCGCGGCTTCAGCGTTGCGCGATCTGGGCGCCGAACGCTTAATTCTGGTCGCGCCTTATATGTGCTATATGCGACAGGATGCGGCCTTCGCGTCCGGAGAAGCCGTATCTCAACGCGTAATCGCAAAATTGCTGGCGGCCTTCTTTGACCGCATCGTAACCTTGGAACCGCATCTGCACAGGGTGCGATCATTAACCGAGATCTTTCCGGATACGGAAATACTTAACCTTTCCGCTGCGCCGCTGCTGGCGCGCCTGATCAAGTCGGATGGCGACGCAACCGGCGCGTTTATTGTCGGCCCCGACCGCGAATCCAAAAACTGGGCGAAAGCCGTGGCGGACGAAGTCGGCGCGCCATATGCCGTGTTGGAAAAGACGCGCAGCGCCGACCGCATTGTCTCCGTAAAAATGAATGGTGACCGGAGAATAAATGCCGCGCGTGTCTATCTGGTCGATGATGTCGCCTCCACCGGTGAAACATTGGCCGCCGCCGCCCGCCTTTTGCATGCGAATGGTGCTAAAACGATCGAGGCGGTGATCGTTCATGCTCTCTTTGACGCCGGCGCCCTGGCCCGTATGCGCCGCACCGGCATCGCACGCATTCGGTCGACGGACAGCGTGCCGCACACTACCAATGCCGTTGAAATAGCGCCGTGGCTGGCTTCAGCATTGTCGGAGGAGTTTGCTTGATGGGTATACGAATGCAATTTTGTGGCGCGGCGGGAACCGTCACCGGTTCCTGCTATTGGATCGAACATGATCGCGGCGCGTTTCTGGTCGATTGCGGAATGTTCCAGGGCTCCAAAACCCTGAAAGAGCTGAACTACGGTGAGTTTCCGTTTCGACCGACGGCGCTGGATTTCGTCCTGCTAACCCACGCGCATATCGATCACAGCGGGCTTTTGCCCAAACTCATGCGCGCCGGGTTTCGCGGCAAGGTGTACGCAACGCATGGCACGAAGGATTTGCTCGCCTTCATGCTTCCCGACAGCGGCTATATTCAGGAAACCGAGGTCACATTTCTCAACAGGCGCAACAGGCAACGTGGATTGGATCCGGTAACCCCCATCTATACCAGCGAGGACGGTGAGGCAGCCGCCAAGCAGATCAAGCCGATCGACTATCAAACCTGGTTTGAGCCCGGCCCTAGCGTGCGTGCGCGTTTCTGGAATGCCGGCCATATTCTCGGATCCGCATCGATCGAACTCGAATTGCAGACAGGGGACAACGAGAAACGAGCATTGCGGCTTCTTTTTTCAGGCGATATCGGGCCGGACCACAAGCTGTTTCATCCGGACCCGGAAGCGCCCAATCATCTCGATTATGTCATATGCGAAGCGACATATGGCGCGCGCCGCCGCGAGCCGTTGCCGCCGAATGATCGCCGCAAGGCGCTGGCGAAAGTCGTCGCAAAATCATTCAGCCGCGGAGGCGTTCTCGTCATGCCCGCCTTCAGCGTCGAGCGGACGCAAGAATTATTGGCGGACCTTAGCGTGCTGATGTCCGACGGCGCGATCAAGGACCGTTTGTTGTTTCTCGACTCTCCGCTAGCGATCAAGGCGACCGAGACATTCGCCGCGCATGCCGGAAATCTCGAAGATGTCAGCGATGGCGGCGCGCTTTTCAGGCACGCCTCGTTTCACTTCACTCGAACGGTCGAGGAAAGCAAGGCGATCAATAATTACGAAAACGGCGTTATCATTATCGCAGCGAGCGGTATGTGCGAAGCAGGACGCATCCGCCATCACTTGAAACATCGTTTGTGGGACGAGAAAAACACTATCTTGCTTACCGGCTATCAGGCGCCGGGAACTCTCGGCGCTTTGCTGGAGGCAGGCAAGAAAGCTGTTCGTATTCAGGGTGAAGACATAAAAGTAAACGCTGCCATCGAGACGATCGACATATACTCCGGCCATGTCGACGCCGATGGTCTCGTCGAATGGGTAACGGCGCGCCAACCAATTACGCGCGCGGTTTTTCTCACCCATGGCGAAGAAGAAGGTCTTGCTGCGCTCCGCGAGCGCCTCACGAGCGGCCCGCTTGAACCGTCGCGAGTCATTATACCGCGCCTCGATGACAAGTTCGACCTCGTAAGCGGCGTCATGGATAGGCCGGCAGAACCGCAACGCCTTCCCCCAGAGGCTGTCTCAGCGCCGGATTGGCACAATGACCTGGCGCAGCTATCCCTCGACATGCGCAGCACCCTGAACGAGGCGGCCGACGAACGCGCCAGAAAAATCATTCTTCGGCGCATCCGGCGGGCCTTGGAGAATGATGCGTAAACGCGCGGGACGCCTTTGATCTTGGCGCTTTTCCGGCGGTTGATTTCGATCAATATGAAAAATTGGAGCCTTGCCCTATCATCTCAACAGAGAGGAGCATTCCCATGGAATTCAAAAGCATTCTGGCGCCGTTTGTGGATGAGCAATCCGCGAAAATCGGCTTCGATGCGGCTGCGATTATGGCAAAAAGGGATAAAGCCCACATTTCATGTGTTCACATTCGCCAACGGCCCATTCCGGCGACAACCGTGATCTACCCGCTCGGCGGCGTTTATACGGAGTTTACGGAGAATTTTCAGGAAACCGAAAACAAACTGGCGGCAGATCTCAAACAATTGTTCCGTGATTTGTGTACCGATAATAAAATCAGCATTACCGCGCCAAATGATTATGAAAAGAGCCAAGGGATCACCGCCTCCTGGCGCGACGAGGAAGGGGACTTGCTCTCGGCCGTTACGCAACGCGGCGCAGCTTGCGATCTGTCAATCGTCGCCGCGATTGGCGAGAGCGCCTCGCCTCAGGCGAAGCTGGTGGCTGAGGAATTACTTTTTCAGTCGGGCCGGCCGGTGTTGCTGTGTCCCCCGGCGGGTCTTGGCGCCGAGCCGCAAAGAATCGTCGTCGCCTGGAATGGTCGGGCCGAAGCGGCGCGCGCCGTCGCCAGCGCGCTCGGGCTGCTAAAAGCCGCCGAGAGCGTCAAGGTGCTGACGGTCCGCAAAGCCGAGGCGCCGACTATCAATACCGATCAGATTACCGCCAATTTGCGCCTTCATGATGTTGAGGCCAGCCAGACGGAAATTGAACTTGCCGACGACGAAAACGAGACGGAAAGGCTTGATGAGGAAATTGGCGAGTTCAACGCAGACCTTCTAGTTATGGGCGCGTATTCTCACAGTAGATGGCGCGAAGCCATCCTCGGCGGTTTCACGCGGCATATTTTGAGACAATCGCCGATCGCCGTGTTTCTGTCCCAATAGGCATTTTTGTCAGGGCGCCGCTGCAACGCCCCCTCGCCGCACAAGCGCGTGAGTAATCCATTAGCGCGGTTCGTTCCGTCCGCGTTACTAAACCTAAGCCCGGCCGGGCGGGCATCCGAAAGCACAACGCCAAATATCACTTTCTGAGCCGCTCTGCTTGCCGCCGTCGAGGCAGTTTAGATTTCCAATTGATAAGCCCTGCGGGACGATCGCTGCGGCATGCAATCTCCCCCTGCTGCAATCACGCGTCCGCCGCCGCAGGGCTTTGCTATAGTGGCCCACTTTCGGAAACCGGCGCCAACCGGCGCCGCGCCCAGGGGCGGCCGGGCGCGTCTCCAAACTGTGACGCCACCACAGCCATAAAACTCTATCGCATTTGCGCAGTGCGATATTTGATCCCAGTCAATCCGGCTCACGAAGGTCCGTGCTTTGCTGCGTATTTCGCAAGGCTGCGAATGCCGTATGGTGCGCGTTCACGAAAAATCCTTCTGCAATCGACAGTTGGGAATTGTTTGAATTCCAGTCGGATTTTGCGCTTATTCGTCTGCGCGCTCATGCGGCGGCAACGGCGCCGCCGCTGACTTAATGCGCAGCATCTCTTTTTGAATAATGAAGAACCCCGGCGCCAGCGGCAGCCACAGCGACAATCCTCGATATACCAGCGTTGCGGTCAGGGCATTTTCGACGGATACGCCGAACACCGTCATGCTGGCGATCATGCCCGCCTCAAATGTGCCAAGCCCCATAGGGATAGGGCCGACCGTCGCCGCGACCGAACCGATAACAACGCCAACAAAGCAAATGCCATAGCCGGCGGGGGCGCCAATTGCGAGAAAAACAAAATACAAGGTCACGGCGTCTACCATCCGCACCATAAACTGAACGACAGCCGCCTCGAAAAACAGTCGTCGTTCATTGGCGATCCCCTGCAACGCTTCGCCAAGGAACGTGCTTGCTCTGGCCGCCCAACGTGTTTTCCGAAGCCAGGCCGGCGTGCGTTCCGGCCTGAAGACAAAAACAACGAATCCGAGCATCGCAAGCGAAAGGATGATTGCTGAAAAGGCGGCAATGCTTCTTGCCAGCGCCGGCGGCGCACCATTTGCCGAAGCCAGCGCAAACAGGCTGATCATCGTTGCGGCGAGAAAAGCCGTGAAGAACGAAGCCGTTGCGAAAACGAATACGGAAAATGCGTCCTTTTGCGCAACACCGCGCTGCCCAAGCGCGTGCAGAAAGAAAACCGCGCCGGAAACGCCGCCAGAGGGTAGCGCCTGATCTGCGAACAATTTTGCAATCGATAATGGATAAAGACTGAAGAATGGCAGGGGCGCAGCGGCCCGCGCAAGAACCCGGCGCCAGACATGCGCGACCAGCCCGTAAGTCCCTAATTGCGCCAATCCAGCCGCCAGAAACCAGCGGGGGTTGAGTTGCATCGCCTGTTCCGCAAATTCACCTATTTCGCCAAGATTGACCGCAAGCATGATAACGGCGGACAGCGCAATCACGCCCACAAGAGCAAACGCCAAGCGCCGCCGGGACGATTTTGCACGGACCGGCAAGGGCGCCGCCAATTCGCTTTTTCTACCTTGTTCAACCATCAACCTGCCCCTCCGGCGCGGTTATCCGCATGTCGCGCCGGTCACGCGGGCGCGCAATGACCGCCTTGTAGCCTTCGCCGACAGCAAGCACCGTAGCCGCAAGACCGATCATAACCGCCCATTCGGAAATTCCGACCACATTCAGGTCCAGCAAATCCTGGAAAAACGGAATGTGCATCGCAGCGATATGAAGTGCTTGCGCAGACAGGATACTGATGATCAGGAACGGGTTGTTATGGACGGGAACCGCGAAAAACGACCGTGTTTCGGAACGGCAATTCAGCGTATGAAAATTATTAAATGACACGAGAAACAGCAATATGAGATTGCGGGCTGACGCCTCGTCAAATCCCATCCGGACATACAAACAGTAATACAGCGCGAAGGCCAGCGCGCTAATATATCCGCCGACGATCAAACATTGCTCAATCATCTGCCGATTGAAGATCGATTCTTTCGGGCGTCGCGGACGCCGATGCATGATATCCGGCTCTTTTCCTTCAAACGCCAGCGCCACATCCTGAATGCCCTCCGTGACCAGGTTTAACCACAATATTTGTACCGGCGTCAGCGGAATCGGAAGTCCGGTCGACAAAGCAAGGGCGAATATGGCGACTTCCGTGATTGCGGTGCTGATTAAAAGCCAGACGATCTTTCGGATATTGTCATAAGACGCCCGGCCTTCTTCGATTCCCGCGACGATTGATGCAAAATTGTCGTCCGTAATGATAAGGTCGGACGCCGCCCGCGCGACATCTGTGCCGCCCGCCCCCATCGCCACGCCGACATGTGCAGCCTGCAACGCCGGCGCATCATTGACGCCATCCCCGGTCACGGCGACGAAATGTTCGCTTTTCTGCAGCACTTGCACGATCTGGGTTTTTTGCGCCGGCTCAACGCGCGCGTAGATTGTCGCAGAATCGATCGCATCAAGCAGCGCATCCCCTTTGAGGCGCGCCATCTGTGCGCCAGTCAAGGGCTCCGCCGCCGGCCAACCGGGATCGAGTTGATGTGCAATCGCCATCGCAGTCTGCGGGTGATCGCCGGTAATCATCCGCACATCAACGCCGGCGGCCCGCGCGGTCGCCACCGCCTGCGGCGCTTCACTTCGCAGCGGGTCAATCAGCCCCGCGAAGCCGGCAAACTGCAAATCGTGCAACGCGCATTCATCTAACGCTGCCATTCCATCCGTCCACGGCGCCTGCGCCAAGGCAATCACCCGGAAACCCTGCACGGTAAGACTTTGTAACGACTGCGCCGCTTTCGGATCGCCCGCAAGGCCGCACATTGGGAGCACTTTTTCAGGCGCGCCCTTCACCGAAACAGTCTGTTTGCCTTCAAATTCATATAGCGATGCAGAGAACCCGAGCGCCGGTTCATAAGGAATCGACGCACGCTTGGCGCCGGCTTCCTTAAAGTTGCGTTGCGGAGCCTCCAATTTTTCAGCCAAAACAAGAAACGCGACATCAACGGCGTCGCCGCGCGCCTCGACCGCGCCTTGGCTCAGGCTGAGGTCCGCTTCATTGGTCAAGGCGCCGATCACCGCCAGGGTCTTCAGCGCACTCTTTGACGCTGCGCGAGGCGCCACGCCGTCGGCGCGCAGCACATCTCCTTCCAGCTCCAGCCCTTCGCCGCCAATATCGATTGCATCGCCATTAGCAAGCACGACGCGTTTTATGGTCATTCTGTTCGCGGTAAGCGTTCCCGTTTTGTCGGTTGCAATCACCGTACACGAACCAAGCGCCTCCACCGCCGGGAGGCGGCGGACGATGACATTGCGATGCCCCATTCGGGAAGACGCGATAGCGAGCGCAACCGTGATCGCAACCGGCAAACCCTCTGGAATAGCGGAAACAGCCAAAGCCACCGTCAGCAAGAACACGTCGGAAAGCCCTGCGCCCTGTATATACTGACCGAGGCCCAGAACGAATGCGATAGCGAGGATGATAACGCCGATCCGGTTGGAAAAGCGCTGCATCCGGATCAGCAAGGGCGGCCGCATGGACTGCTCGCTGAGGAGGCCTGCAATTAAGCCGATTTGCGTGTCGGCCCCGGTCGCGCAAACGACGCCAGTCGCCCGCCCGGCAATCACCATGGTTCCCGCATGCACCATATTGCGCCGATCGCCGAGAGGCGCGTCATCACAAAGCACTTCCGCCGCCTGTTTCGCCACGGGCAGGGATTCGCCGGTCAACAGAGACTCGTCGACTTTGAGATCCTGTGATGCGGCCAGCCGCAGGTCGGCCGGCACCACAGCCCCCGATTCAAGACATACGATATCGCCCGGAACAATCTCGGTGATTTCCACATTGCGCCGCACGCCGGCCCGAATAACCGTCGGAAAAATTCGCAAGGTCTTTTTCAGCGACGCCGCGCTGGCTTCCGCGCGCCATTCCTGAAACGCGCCTATCGTCACATTGATAACCACAACGGCGCAGATGAAAGCGCCATCGGTATGCTCGCCAAGCGCGAAGGAAACCACCGCCGCGAAAAACAATATGAAGGTCAACGGATTGTTGAGTTGCCGAATTATGACTGCGAGCCGAGTTGCGTGTCCGGTCTCAGGCAATGCATTTGCGCCGTAACTTTCACGCCGGCGTCCGGCCTGCGCATCGCTAAGCCCGGCAGCATTCGTCTCAAACACCTTAAACGCAAATTCGTACGGCTTTGCGTGCCAAGGCGTTTTTGAAAATGCCTGCATCATCGCGACTTTCGGCCCTTGGGGGGTCCATCGCGAACAGGCGTTTGAGGATGTATGCGCCGCGCGTTTCGCCGGCGCCGCCTTTTAGAACATAAACGCCTGGCGTTCGTCATTCCGCCTCCGGTTCAAGCGGTATGCGCTCACCCCGGCTCTTATATTCCGACCAGTCCTTGGAGCGCCAATAAGGCGTGTCCAAAAACCAGTCCTGCATCGCGCTCGGCACCGATTGCAAGGTCAGCAATGTCCGCTCTTCGCTGCTGGCGGCGAATGCGGCGATATCGGCGATATCCTGCCCTTCAAGCGCAATGACATAACCGAGTTCGATTGATTGCAACGCTGTCATCGCGGCGGCCCCGCGCCACATCCGTGCCGAAAAAGCCAGCGGATCAACCTTCGCCTGACTGGCCGGCCGGTCGAGCGGCGGCGCGGCCGTTCCGCCAACTCCATTGACCTGATGGCAGATCACGCAGCCATTGGTAATGAAAAGTATTCGTCCGCGGCGCGGATTGGTTTGGGGAATAACGACATCAACGGGCGCGGGCGGCCTGGCCAACGCTTCACGGCGCGAAGCTTCTTCTGCTTCAGCGGGCTGCCGATCACGCGCTTCACCGGCAACATCCCCACCGCCGCAACCAACCGTCATCAGGCTGATTAGCGCCGCGATGCTGCGTCCGCTTAATTGGTTCATCCCAAGCCTCTTCTGTTTTTGAAAAATCCTGTTTGGCCTTTGGCGCACCTGCTCTTCGCCCCGATGCGCTACCGTTATCATCGCGCGCCCCGCCCTTTCGTGAAGCATCAATAAAAAATAATGGATATGGCGGCCATATCACGTTGACCCAGATCAATTCCGAAAAACCCCTTGGCTGGTCCAATATGCATGGTTTTAAACTCAGGATGCGCCGCCATGCGAACGCCGAAACGCAAAACCTGGTTCCTGGTAGCCGATGGCGCCAAAGCGCGGTTATTTGAAAGTTACGGCCCCAACGCCGCATTCACCATGCAAGAGGAATGGCGGAACGACGAAGCCCGCACGCCGGACAGAGATCTGCGGCGCGCGCCCCCTGTTCGCGGCCGAACTATTGGCACAGGCGCGCCTTTCGCCATTGCCTCACGCTCGTCTCCCCATGTCAAAGCTGAGGAAACTTTCCTCGCGGCGCGGACGCAAAGCATCAATGGCGCGCACAAAAAGCGGGCCTTCGACCAATTGGTGATCTGCGCACCGCCAGCCGCGTTAGGCATATTGCGAAAGCGCCTCGCGACAGAAGTCAACGCTGCAATAATCGGCGTAATCGGCAAGGATTTGACGAATACGACAGAAGCTGATCTGCAAGCCTATTTCGTTGAAAAACTCGAGCGTTGGTAATTATTCCGGATCACGCTTCTTGACCCGGGCGCCGTCCTTCACCCGATTGCCCGGATAAATCACAATACGGTCACTCTCCCTGAGGCCGCCAAGGACTTCTGTTTCCACCCCATTATCCGCCCCAAGATCGAGCTCTGTCAGTCGCGCCCGTCCGCGAATGACCTGAAATGCCGCCCAATCGCCACCGGATCGAAAAACCGCACTGGACGGAATTTTTAACGCAGCTTCATTCTCCCAGATGACGATTCTCACCTCAGCCCTGAAACCATGCCCCAAACGCTCGCGCCCAGCGGCATCGCCGGTAAATTGAATAACCGCGTTGACACGCTGTTCCTCGACACCGAGCGCGGAAAATTTTGTGAAGCCCCAAGGCTCAATGCGATCAACCACGCCGTCCAGCGCCCCCCCTCCGCCCCACTTTTCGATAATGACCCTGTCGCCAGGCGATATCCTGACAGCGTCAGGCGACAACAGCTCCGCGACAATTTCCAAATCGCCCTTGGGATCCCCAATCTCGACAATAGGTGAGCCGGCCGCGACAACCGTCTCGCTCTCCCGGATCACGCGCAAGACCTTGCCGGAAATTGGAGCAATCAGCGGAATGGATTCGCGAGGATGAGGGTTTGTCGAAAGCGCAGCACGTTCGGCGTCCGAAGGCGACATGAGCATGGCGCGCGCGTGCTCAAGTTCGGCAATCCGCATGGCAACGGCCGCCTGCGCCGTCTCCAAAGCGGCGTCGGCCACGCGCCGCGCGCGTTCAGCCCGGTCGAATGTCACTTGCGAAATCGCACTCTTTTCGAGCAAGCTTCGCGCGCGATCCGCTTCCAGTCGAGCGTAATCCGCATCGGCCGACGCCCGGCGCTCTTCAGCTCTGGCGAGCACGATCGCCGCCTCAGCGGCGCCAACGGCAGCCCTTGCTTGCTCTTCCGTACGCACATCAAGAACGGCTGGACGCGTCGGCGTCAGGCGGGCAATAACCGTCTCGCCCTGATAAACCGCATCGCCGGGCTCAACATCGACCCGCAATAACCTGCCGGAAACCGGCGCCGACACCACATACTCCTCCCGAACCCGCGTCTTGGCCTCCTCGCTGATCGCCACCATCAATGGCCCACGAGATACGACGCCGATATCAACGAGCAATGCCCGCGGCCAAAAGGCGTACGCCATAAAGCCTGCAACCAGCGTGCAGGCGGCGGCGACAACCACCATCCGGGATTTGGCGCCTTCCATGCTTATTCCTTCGTCTTCAGCGCCGACACCAGGTCCAGCCTGTTAATGTCTCGCTGAATATATGCACTGGCGGCCGTCGCCGCTAGCAGAACGATCATGGCCGCATATCCCAGTCCGTCTTCTCGATAGATTACTGGGATCTGGTAAAGCTCCGTACTCAACGCACCCGCAAGATATGACCAAATCAGGAATCCCAGAACCGAACCAATAGGCAGTGCGAAAATAACGAGCGCGATAATTTCTCCCAACAGGACGTAACCCGCCTCCGTCTTCGTAAAGCCCATGACGCGCAAACTCGCGAGATCGTGGGATCGCTCGATAAAGCCAATTCTGGCGGAATTGTAGACAACCCCGACGGCTATCACGATGGAAAACACGGTCATGATGTAGCGAAAGGTTCCCGGCCCTTCGTCAATCACTTTCTCAAAATTTTTATACGCCTCACGCTGCAAGCTTACACCCGCAATTTCTGGAAAGGACTTTAATTCGCGATAGACGCTGGCCCGTTTCAGCGGATCGGCCTTGAGATAGGCGCCGGATATGCGTAACGGCTCTTTGAGACGGCGGTTCAACGCATCGATCGGCATATAGGCTGGCGTGCCGACCAATGCCTCGACGACGCCGACCACTGGAACGTCCAGCACCGGGCGTCGACCGTCTCGCAACTCCACCCTGATCATTTCGCCGACAGGCGCTGCGAGCAAGTCCGCAAGCTGCCGGGATAATACGATCCCTTCTCCGCGTATTGTCACCGGAAGTAAATTCTCATCGACAACACGGTTTAACACCGGCTGCTCGGACAACGCAGTGATGGCGCCAAGTTGCGTTATCCGTTTGTTTAAAAACAGAACCGGACTGCTTCGAACCGGCTCAACCAGCGTGACGCCCTCAATATGACCGAGTTCGAATACGGCCTCCTGCGACAAAGGCTCGATAAAGGAAACGAAGATATCGCTGCGGTCAACGATGTTGAAACTTACATCGAGCATATAATCCGTTGCATTGACGTTGAAGCGCATCATCACGGACAAGCTCATTGCAGCGCCAATGCCAAATGTCGTCAACGCGGCGCGAAAAGGCTGGTGCGCGAGGCGCCGGAAAATCATCCGACTCAATTGATCGACACTGTTGAAAATGCGGCCGCTGAAGCCTCGGCCGCGCGCAAATTTTGGCGGGGCCGGCGGCCGCATGGCGACTGCCGGCGAAAGCGCGATGGCCGAGCGAACAGCCGCGATCGCGCCTAATGCGGCCGCCGCGCCGCTGACCGCCAGCGCTATCGCAAATGTCCCGAATTCAGCGACAAAGACGAGAAACGGAAAATGAAAATAGGTTTGATAAATGCCGGCAATCAACTTGCCTAGCCACAGGCCGCCGCCCCAGCCGACGACAGCGCCGGCGAGCGCTATGACAATAACAAATTTCAGATAATGCGCGCCGACCTCGTGATTGGCGTAACCAAACGCCTTCATTATGCCAATCTGGTCGCGCTCGGTTTCCACCAAACGTGTAATGACAATATTCATCAAAAAAACCGCGACGCCCAGAAATATCGGCGTCATGACGCGCCCCATCGTATTGAGTTGCGCGAGCTCTTCGACAAGATACCTGTTCGATGTCTGATCGGCGCGAGAAAACGCGCCGATAGCGCCATATGGCGCCAACAGGCGGTCTAGTTCGTCTATCAGCGCCTGACTATTGGCGCCGCGGGCGGTCGCCAGCAGGAATTCATTGAATGCGCCGTCCAGATCGAACGCCGCCTCAATCGCTTCATTACTCGCCCAGACAATTGCGTAGCTTGCAGGGTCCGAAACAAACGCACCAGGCGGAATTGCGTATACGAACTCTGGCGAAAGCGCGAGGCCCGAAATTTTAAACCGGTAGCGCGCGCCATAAACAGTGATTGATATTTCATCGCCTGGCGAAAGGCCGTGCGCCTCTGCAAAGGGCCGCAGCAAAAGAATCTCGTTCCTTCTTGTAGGATCGATCATTCTGCCTTCGGCAAGATAAATTCCGTTTATCGGCGAGAAGGTGTCCGGGTCGAAGGAAACAATCTTGGCGCTGACGGGCGTTTCGGCCTCCGGCAATTCGATGAGGCCGCCGCCTGTTATGCGGCCGATCGCATCTGAAACGCCGTCTAACGCCTGAATTTCAGAAACAACATGCGCCGGTGCGCGTTTGACCGGCGCGTAGATATCCGCGAACCGATAGCGCTCGTAATATGCGCGCATTGTCTCTTCGAGCGAACGCATCATGCCATGCGACATGACTTGCAGCGCAATCCCCGCGGCGATTACGAGGATGACAGCCAGCGCCTGACCCTTGATCCGCCAAAGGTCGCGCAGAAGCTTCTTGTCGAGCGTACTCAGCATATGCCCGCTAACGTTCACCAGCTGATATCGCTCGCCGACGCCTTCACGGCGTTCTTGACAACTTCCCGGATCCGGCCGTCTGCAAAGTGAATGACCCGGTCGGCAATGGCGCCGGTGGCGGCGGCGTGCGTGATAATCAGCGTGGTTGCACCAAGCTCCTCATTCAGCGTCTGCAGCGCTTTCAACACCGTAACGCCAGTCTCGCTGTCGAGCGCACCGGTAGGCTCATCGCAGAAAAGCACGGTCGGCTTTTTGGCGATCGCTCGGGCGATAGCGACACGCTGCTGCTCTCCTCCGGAAAGCTCAGCCGGGAAATGATCCGCCCGCGCTTCCAGCTCCACCAGTTTCAGCGCATCAAACGCCTGCATTGGATCGGGCGCAATCTCCGCCACGAGTTCAACATTTTCGGCGGCGGTCAGACTTGGCATCAGATTATAAAACTGAAACACAAATCCGACATGCCGCCTGCGATAAGCCGTCAGTGCGCGCTCTTTCATTGCGGTCAGCTCATTTCCTTTGAAATATGCTTCGCCGCCGCTGGCGCGATCGATCCCGCCGAGAATATTCAAAAGGGTGGATTTGCCGCTGCCCGACGGACCGAGCAGAACCACCAATTCGCCTTCCGGAATCTCGAGCTCAACGCCCCGCAGCGCATGAACGGCAGCAGCGCCGGAACCATAGGTCTTGGTTAGTCCGGTTGTTTGAAATATCGGCCGCTGCTCTTGCCCCCCATTGCGCGCGGTTCCTGGGCCGTTCAGTTCTCCCATAACCGCTCCCGTTGCCTATCGCTGCGCCTTTCCGCCATTGCAATGATAGGTTTCGGCTAGCCCCGATAATTTGACGTAGCTCAATGCCGGCAACCTCATCGCTGATAAGATTTTGACCAGGTCGAAACCTGAAAAAGGGAAGAGTTATGCGCGTTCACGAAGCAATGACCGCGGGCATTCGCATCGCGGAGCCCGATGAGGCTCTGGCGCATGCTGCGCGCAAAATGCGAAGCCAGAATATCGGCGCCCTGCCCGTTATCGAAAATCGGACACTGATCGGCATGCTCACGGATCGCGACAT
Organism: uncultured Parvularculaceae bacterium; assembly: GCA_947259375.1. Taxonomy (GTDB): domain Bacteria; phylum Pseudomonadota; class Alphaproteobacteria; order Caulobacterales; family Parvularculaceae; genus Hyphococcus. Next base: position 180,325 of record CAMYLZ010000022.1, read on the forward strand.
CGCCATTCGAGCGGTTGGCGCAAATCTGGATCCGGCGTCGGTCAGGGTGCGCGATATCATGTCAGAGGATTGCTTCTGGTGCTCTGAGAATGAAACGCTGGAAGATGCAGTGCGCATCATGGAACAAAACAAAGTGCGCCGTTTGCCGGTAATGAACGACAAGCATGGCATTGTCGGCATGCTGAGCCTTGAGGATGTCGCCCTCCACGCCCCCGCCTCGCTGACCGGCGAAGTCCTGAAAGCGGTCGCAAACCGCGCTGGCGAATTGGAAAAGGCATAACGCCTGTCCTGTTCTGCTCGGTCATGCTGTGAGTTGGCGTGACCCCTCAAATTCGCCCTGATTACCAGCCATGGCGCCGCGCACGGCGCGCCGCCGGAGATCGCACAACAACGGAGCGTTCCTCTATGTCAATCCAAAACATTCTGGTTCCGTTTCAGGATGAAGAAGCAGGCGCAATCGCGTTCCGCGCCGGCGCCATATTTGCTAAACATTTCAAAGCGCATATGGACGTGGTTCACATCCGTCGGCCATTTCCATTGCCCGCCGCCTATCACTACCCGATCGCGGGTGCCTATCTCGAGGCGCATGCTGGCGACATCGCCGCCCAGGCGGATCGTCATGCGGAAAAATTGCAAAAACTGCATGAAAGGCTTTGCACCGAACAAGGCGTCGCCAGTGTGGAAGCCGCCGCCCACGCCCCATCGATGGGTGCGACCACCGCCTGGAATGACCTTGCGACGAGCCTTACATTTAACATCGCCAGCCGTGCGCGCCTTGCCGATCTTTCCGTCGCCGCGCTGTCATCCGACAAAGTAAAGCAGGAAGAAGAAACGCTCGTCGGCGAGCTGATTTTTCAATCCGGCCGTCCGGTCCTGGCGACCAGCCCGCGCAAAACGCTTGAGGCGTTTCCCAAAATTATCGACATAGCGTGGGATGGCGGACGCGAAGCCGCACGCGCGCTTGGCGCTGCATTGCCAATCCTGAAACAGGCTGAAAGCGTGTTCGTTACGGCTGTGGACCATATCAAGCCGGGAGCGGAATCGCCGGAACGCGCGGCGGCGTATCTGCGGTTGCATGACGTTCACGCGCAGCCCCATCGTGTCGAGTCCCGAAAAACACAGAGCCCGGAACAGCGCTTTATCGAACATGTCGAAATCAACCACGCGGATCTGATCGTCATGGGCGCATATTCGCACAACCGTTGGCGCGAAATCATCCTTGGCGGTTTCACGCGGCATGTTCTCAAGCACGCCGGCGCCCCTGTCATTCTCATGCATTGATGCCGGCAAGAGGGCTTATGGTGGCCGAAACCCAAAAGGATGTTGTTGATTTTCTCTCATGCCGAGCCAATTTCGGCGGGGCGCCGGTGGAACGCATCGATACTCACCTTTCGCATCTGTTTCTGGTGGGCGCGCGTGTTTACAAGGTAAAGCGCGCCCTGCAGTACGATTTCGCGGACTTCACGACGCTTGAGCGCCGCCGCGCCGCCTGCGAGAACGAAATCCGCGTTAATCGCCGCACTGCGCCCGGCATGTATTTGGGCGTGGTCCCGATCCATCGCGATGCGACGGGCATAGGGTGGAACGCTTGCGGAGAAATTATTGAGTGGGCCGTCGAAATGGTCCGTTTCGGGCCAGGCGATCAATTTGACGAGTTGCTCATCAAGGGCGAATTGCGAGAAACTGATATTAAAAAACTGGCCGACAGCATTTCGACGTTTCATCTTGATGCTGATCGCTTAACTGTCGAACATGCAAGCGCCCGCGTCGCCCGCTTAATCACACAACTTGAAACAGCGTTCATCGAAGGGGACCAGTTTGACAAGGCGCGCGCGGAAAACTGGGCCACCATGGCGCGCGCCAAACTGGAATCGCTTGGATCGTTTCTTGACGCCCGCGGCCGTCATGGTTGGGTGCGGCACTGCCATGGCGATCTGCATCTGGCCAATATCTGTATGTTCAATGGCGAGCCGACTCTATTCGACGCCATCGAGTTTAATGACGCGCTTGCGCAAACAGATGTTCTTTACGATCTCGCCTTCTTGTTGATGGACTTTGCATTTCACGAGAATAAAAAATTCGCCAATCTTTTGTTGAACAGATATTTGAGCGCGACGCGCGACTATGCCGGGTCATCGCTTTTGCCCCTGTTTATTTCGATAAGGGCCGGCATACGGGCGATGGTGTTAAGCTTGCCGGCGCAACTGCCGCAATCGCGGCGTCCCGCCGAAAAATATTTCGACCTTGCTCTGAACATCATCAATGATGAATGGGCGCCGCGCGTAATAGCGATTGGCGGTTACTCCGGGACGGGAAAATCGACACTCGCCCGCGCTCTCGCGCTGGAGTTCGATCATCGCGTCGGCGCCATTGTGCTGCGCAGCGATGTCATTCGCAAACGTTTGGCAGGCGTGTCGCCAGAGACCGCCATTAGCCCAGAACTTTACACCCATTCCCAGGCAGACAAGGTATATCGGCGACTTTTCCGAGATGCGCGCCGCGCGCTACGCACCGGCCGGGCGGTGATCATGGACGCCACCTTCCTCGCCGGATCGCTGCGCCTGGAGGCGGAGGCACTTGCGCGCGATGCAGGCGCGCCATTCACCGGCGTGTGGTTGACCGCGCCGCGCGACATTCTCATGAACCGTGTGGCGTCTCGCTGTCCCGATGCTTCCGATGCGACTGTCGAGGTCGTATTAAATCAAATCAGGAAAAAAGTTGACGTCAAAGGCTGGCGCATTGTCGATGCCGGAGACAGTCCGAGATCCACATTGCGAAAGACCCTGGGCGTGCTTTCCTATGATTGCCCTTAATGTGTTCGTTTCAATTTTCGGTTCAGCGTGACGCCCGCCAAGTCCTTTTCAAACGCCATACAGACACCTGCCTCGCACAAAAATAACTCCCCTCGTATTCCGTGAGGGGAGTTTAGTTTATCGTCTCAATAGCCGAGGGCAGCGGCCATCAAGCCTGCATCATCACCGCGCCTTCTTCCCCCCTTGCACGACATCCTCCAACATGCGGGTGTCGGGAATGGAAAACAGCCGCGCCGTATCAAAAACAACAACTCTTTGCCGTTTCATTTCCGTCAGCACCCGGCACACTGTTTCGATCGTCAGCCCGAGATGATCGGCTATGTCCTGCCGGCTCATTAAAAAACGGACATTGCGCGTCACATTTTGCTCGTTGGACAGCCGGACCATAAATGCCGCGACCCGCTGCGCTGCGCTCATTCTGCCTAGCATGATCATTCTCTCCCGGGATCGATGCAGGCGCGCCATTAACGTGTCGAGAAATCTGTGCGAGAAATCAGGGGAGGAGGCCACGGCTTTGAGAAACAGATCGCGCCGATAGCTGCGCACGGCGCAGTCTGTTATCGCTTCGGCGGTATGCAACTGCCAGTCAAGCTCGGAAATACCAAATATTTCGCCTACCCCGTAAAAGTCGGCGACCTGTCTCCGCCCGTCTTCCAGCGTGTTGTACTCTTTCACAACGCCGCTTGCGACCTGATAGCACATCGGCGCGCGATCGCCCTCGACATAGAGCGTTTCACCAGCCCTATACCGGATTATGCTGGCGCTCGCAGCCAAGAGCGAGGCCTCTTTCGCCTCGTCTGACAGGCTGTCACCGTCACTTTGAAAAAACTCAACTGATTGCGCTGTTCTGGCCATCAAATTCCCTCACCCCTTGAAAGATCGCCTTCCGCTCACGTCCTTTCCATTAAGGACAGCTATTCGGCCAAAGGGAATTGTGGGAAATACATATATGCGCAGCGACCGCGAATAGGCCTTTATGGCAATGCACCGGCACAAATGCGTCAAAGGGAATTCTCGCCACGCCAGCATGAACGCGCGAAGGAAGCGCGACGTTACGTATAATTACTTAACACGCATCAGGGCCTCACCGGCGACGGCCGACAATCAAAAAACGCGTCCATCCCTTCGTATGCGCAACGCGGTTCGCCGCATCAATCGCAGATCCCCAGCGCCACGGCCATGCGGACCAGTTCAGCAATACTGCCGGCTTCCATTTTTGTCATCAGGTTCTGACGGTGAACCTCGACTGTTCTCGGGCTGATTTCGAGGGCGCGAGCGATCTCCTTGCTTGTCGCCCCGGCGACGATTTCTCCGTAAACTTCCGTTTCCCGCGGCGTCAGCGCCTCGAACCGGGTGCGCAAGTCGGACGCCAAGCTTTCATTTGGCTCCGCCGCCGGGAGCTCGGCGGAAAATGCGCGCGTCAACGCCGAAGACACCTCATCTGCGGTGAACGGCTTTTCGAGGAAATCGACAGCGCCGCTACGCATTGCGCGCACCGCCATCGCGACGTCGCCATGCGCCGTCATGACGATTACCGGCAAGGCGACGCCTTGTGCTTTCAATTGCTCCTGCAACTCAAGTCCCTGAATGCCGGGCATGCAGACATCAACCAGCATCGCCGCATTGTCGAGCTCGAGCTCCGGCAGGTCCAAAAGGAATGCCTCCGCGGACTCGAAACTGACGACCGCGTAATCGGCCGCGGCAAGCAATGCGGCGACGCCCCGCCGCACCGCAAGGTCGTCGTCGACCAGGAAGACCGAAGCGTTATTAGGGGCCAGGGATGAGGTCATTTTTACTCACTGGAAGCCGGAAAGCGAATACGCACCCCGTGGAGTCTTTATTGGCTCCAAAAATTTCGCCTTGATGCGCATCAATTATCGACTTGGAAATTGAAAGACCGATCCCGGTGCCATCCTCTTTGCTGGTTACGAAGGGTTGGAAGAGGTGTTTTTCGATTTCCTCAGAAATCCCATCCCCTGTATCCTCCACCCTGACTTCGACATATCCATTCTGCCGTGCAGTCGATATGCGCAGTTCCCGCTGCGGCGTCTCTTTCATGGCGTCCACAGCATTACGGACCAGATTGGTGACGACTTGCTGAATCTGGATTCTGTCCAGCAACATTTCACCCGCCTTGGGCGAGAAGTCGGTCGTCACGCATACGCCATCGGCGTCCGCACCGATCAGCGCGACCTTACACGCATCCTCGACCACCTTGTTCACATCATAAAGGCTCCGAGCGGTTTTCCGCTTGCGAACAAACTCCCGCATATTCCGGATTATCTCGCTCGCACGCCTTATTTCATCGACAGCATCATCAAGCAATTGCGCTGTTTCGCGGTTCGTTTCGCGGTCCGCCTTCTTTAGCGTCAACGACACGGCGCCAACGAGACTCGCGGCCGCCGTCAATGGCTGATTTAACTCATGCGCAATGGAGCTCGCGATCTCGCCCATGGCGCCCAATCTGCCTACATGTTGTAACTGATCCCGCGTTTCCGCCAGTCGGCGTTCTGTTTTGCGCTGCTCGGTGACATCTTCAATAAAGGCGACAAAAATTCGCTGATCGTCCTGAAATTCGCTGACATGGAGAATGACCGGCATTTCTTCGCCGTCGCGCCGCAAGGCGGTAACGGGGCGCGCTTTTCCGATGATATGGCCTTCGCCGCTTTCAAGGTAACGCTCAATAAATCCATCGTGACGCGACTGTTCATACGCTGGCATCAGCATGCGGACATTATTGCCAATCACTTCGGCCCAATCATAACCGAACGACAGTTCCGCCTGCCGGCTAAAAGTGAGAATTTCCCCCGTGTCTTTAGTGGTGATGATGGCGACCGGGGAAGCATCGACAATCGATCGTAAAAAGGCCTTGCTTTCCGACAAGGCCTTTTCTTGAGAGCGCGCTTCGGTAATATCCTTCCCGGTGGCGATGATACACGCCTGATAGACCTTCGTCGCTTCGACTTTCTTGTTTGACCACTCTATCAGCCTGCGCCCGCCATTTTTCGTTTTCCAGTAATTGACGAAATGAGTCGGCGTGTCATCGCCCCGGGTTTGTTCGAACACAGACCGCACAGCGCCGATTTCTTCATCCAGAATCAGAAAGTCCCAGACTTTTCTGCCGACAACTTCGCCTGCTGAATAACCGGTAAGACGCTCACAAGCCTTGTTGAACCGCAAAATCCCGCCATCCGTCGCGAGGATGACGACGGGTGCGTCAATCGTCTCCAGAATGTCCTCTAAGAGAGATCTGTCAATTTTCGTCAATTGCGACCTGGCCTTTTTCAGCCTCGCGATACGATTTAACTGCTGCAATAATGCGATATGACGGCCTGAAAGCAAGGAAAAACAATGCGGGCCGCAAAGGCGAACCGGCATGCGCGCCAGCGTTTGGCGAATAGCGCCCCCTCAGGCGCAATAGGTCTTATATAAAATCCGGATGATCGCGGCGGCCGTCTTGTCGGCGATGGAGTAATAAATCGTCTGGGCCTCTCGCCGCGTCGCGACAAGCCCTTCCTGGCGGAGACGGGCCAAATGCTGTGAAACTGTCGCCTGCCGCAACCCCAGCTCTTCCGTGAGGCCGCTCACCGACCATTCCTGATCGGCAAGCAGACAGAGCAACATAAGGCGATGCGGCGACGCCATCGCCTTCAGCAACTCGGACGCTTCTCCGACATTCTTTTCCATTTCCGCGAATTTCGGCATTGATTTCATCCATACATTCGTATATACGAATATTAGTATTTAACAGGATCCTTTTCAAGTTTGTTCAATTGAAAACGATTCGCAAGGCCGGATCGGAAATTCGCCGTGGAAACGGTTGGGACAACATGAATATTGATAACGACGCCTTTGCCTTCACCAATTTCCTGGCCTTGACCGCCTTCTGTGTCGGTCTGATCGCGCGCCGCCGCCAGCAGGCGCCGTTGATGCTTCTTAGCGCCGAATCATTCGAAGCGGCTTTTGTGCGGCGGCGCCGCGCCGACGACAAACTCTGAAAGCGGAGCAAAACGCGCCATGACATTGCCGAATATGAGCCCCGTGAACAGGCCGCGCCCATATATATGGGCAGCCGCCATATTCAGCCTGATCATGGTCGCATTGGTTGCGGCGCCGACATTCGCGCCAAATACGTTTCCTTTCCTCCAACCACTCAAGATCGATACCGATCCGGAAAACATGCTCGCCGCCGACGAACCGGTCCGCATTTTTCACAACGCCATGAAGGCGGAATTTGCGCTCCATGATTTGATCGTCGTGGGCGTCGTCAATGACAAACACGAGGAAGGCGTTTTCAATGCCGAAACGCTAACCGATATATTTGAGCTTACAGCCTTTGCGGAAACCATCCGCTGGTCCGCCAAGGATTCAGGCGACGCGGAGGCTGAACAAACCGGCGTCATCGCTGTCGATATCATCGCGCCATCGACCGTCGATTCCATTGAACAAGCTGGCCTCGGTTCCGTTCGCTTCGACTGGCTATTGTCTGCGCCGCCGCAATCGGATGCCGAAGCGTTGGCTGTACGCACCCGCGCGCAGCGCATTCCAACCCTGAATGACACTCTCGTTTCCGCCGACGGCAAGGCAATTGCCCTTTATATTCCGATTACGTCGAAAGACGTTGGTTTTCGGGTCGCTAGCGCGTTGCGGGACCGAATTTCGACTTTTGACGGCGACGCTGTCTATTACATCACGGGCCTTCCGGTCGCTCAGGACCAGTTTGGCGTGGAAATGTTTAGACAAATGGCGATCTCAGCCCCGCTCGCCATGGCGCTTATTTTCGTGCTGATGTGGTTTTTCTTTCGGCGGCTCAACCTCATCGCTTCACCAATGATCGTCGCCATGGTTTCGGTCATCGGCGCTATGGGCTTGCTGATTATTACCGGCAATACCGTTCACATCATGAGTTCGATGATCCCGATATTCGTGATGCCTATCGCCGTCCTCGACGCGGTCCATATTCTATCGGATTTCTATGATCGCTACCCGGCAATCCAGGACCGGCGAAAAACGATTGAGCATGTCATGCGGGAGCTGTGGCAGCCGATGCTCTTCACGACGCTGACGACCTGTACGGGCTTCGCCTCCCTCGCTTTTACGCCCATTCCGCCGGTGCAAATCTTCGGCGTCTTTGTCGCCATCGGCGTTTTTATGGCGTGGTTTTTCACCATAACGCTCATTCCTGCCTACATCATGGTCATGCCGGAACGCGCCTTTGTCGGATTCGGGATGGGAGCGAATGGCGCATCACCCGACCATGAAGCGACGCCGTTAGCGCGGTTTCTGCATGGCGTCGGGGCAGTCACCGTGACGCAGTCAAAATTGGTCGTTGCCGGCTTTCTCATCGCGCTCGCCATCGCAGGATACGGCGTTGCACAGATCCGTATCAACGACAATCCGGTTAAATGGTTTAATCCCGATCATGAAATTCGCATCGCCGACAGGGCCCTGAATGAACGCTTCGGCGGCGCCTATATGGCGTATCTCGCTTTGAGCGGCGATCAGTCGAGCGAGGCCGACATGCTGGCCGACGAGGCGATAAAACGCCTTGGCGCTCTCGGAACGCCGCAAGCGCTCACCCTGGCGGACGCCGTGAAACGCGACCTGCCGGGCGCCGGTGCGGAACTGTTCGCCGAATTGCGGGCGCGTGCTGTCGCCGCGCGCGACGCGGCGGAAGACGATGACGCATGGTATGCATGGGACGATGCGGCCCTGGCGCTCGATTCAGCCGCTCAGGCTGCGGAAATTTTCAAGCATCCGGATATGTTGCGCTTCATAGAAAAGCTCCAGGCGCATCTGGAAAACACCGGCCTGGTCGGCAAATCCAACGCCCTTCCAGACATCGTAAAAACCGTGCATCGCGACTTGTTTCTTGGCGAGCCGGATGCCTTCCGTATTCCCGACACGCCTGAAGCCGTAGCGCAAACGCTCATCGTTTATCAAAACAGCCACCGTCCGCAGGACCTTTTCAAACTCACGACGCCTGATTTCAAAAAATCCGTTATCTGGCTGCAGCTCAAAAGCGGTGACAATATCGACATGAGCGCTGTCGTCGACTCCGTCGACAGGTTTATCGCTGATAACCCGCCGCCCATGGCCGTCAGCCATGACTGGTTCGGCCTCACCTATATCAATGTCGCCTGGCAGAAAAAAATGGTGTCGGGCATGGCGCGCGCATTTTTGGGCAGCTTTATCATCGTCTTTGTCTTGATGACTGTACTGTTCCGATCGCCGTCATGGGGTCTTTTATCCATGGCGCCGCTGACGGTCACCATCGCGGTGATATACGGCGTTATCGGCCTGATCGGTAAAGACTATGACATGCCGGTCGCGGTTCTCTCGTCACTCAGCCTCGGCCTGGCGATTGACTACGCTATTCATTTCAATGCGCGCTCGCGCCAGATCCATGCTCATACCGGCCGCTGGGACGAAACGGTAAAGCTTGCTTTCGGCGAACCCGCGCGCGCGATATTCCGTAATGTGATTGTTATCGGAATCGGCTTTCTGCCGCTGCTGCTGGCGCCGCTTGTCCCCTATCAGACTGTCGGCATCTTCATCTCGGCAATCTTGTTCCTCGCCGGCGCAGCGACGCTGCTTGGCCTGCCGGCATTGATTACGCTTTTCCGCCACACCCTCTTTCCTGAAAGGACCGCAAAATGCTTGCAAAACCCCTCATCGCCGCCGGCGCAATGATCGCGCTGGCGTGGTCGCAAGGCTTCGCGCAAGGAACAGCCAGCCCTGCCGATGTTCAGGAGATCGTCAACAAGGCGAGCGCCGCCGCCTATTATCAAGGCACAAACGGGCGCGCGACTGTGCATATGTCCATCAAGGATGCGCAAGGTCGCGAGCGCACGCGCGACTTTGTCATTCTGCGCAAGAACATCGATGACGTCGACAATGGCGAGCAACGGTTTTACGTATTTTTCAAGCGGCCTGCAGACGTCAACAAGACATCGTTTCTCGTCTGGAAACACGCTGACGCCGAGGATGACCGCTGGCTCTATCTGCCCGCTCTCGACCTTGTCAAACGCATCGCGCCGTCGGACGAACGCACCAGCTTTGTCGGCTCGCACTTTTTTTACGAAGACGTTTCCGGGCGGGGACCGGAAGAAGACACCCATGTCCTGGAGGAAGAGACCGCCGATTACTTCATCGTCCGCTCGACGCCAAAGGCTCCTTCCGCCGTCGAATTCGCCAGGTACAAAAACTGGATCCACAAATCGACTTTTATCCCTGTACAGACGCAATATTACGATGCCGCCGGCGAAGTATTTCGCACCTATGCGGCCGTCTCCGTCGAAACAATCGACGGCCACTCAACTGTCGTGCAATCCTCAATGACCGATACGCGCATAGGCGGGACGACACACATGCAATATTCCGATGTCGCATATGACGTCGACCTGCCTAACGATATTTTCACCGAACGCTATTTACGCAATCCGCCGCTCCGGCATATCCGATAATGACGAACTGGCGCGCGCATATGATGGCGACCGCCATAGTGACGGCGCTGTCGGCAATCGGGCCAGCGCTGGCGCAGGAGCCGCCCCCCCTGCCCGCCGGATTGTCGCCGGCGGAAACAAGTGGCGATAGAGAGCAAACAGACGAGCCGGTTCCCAATCCGCCAGCGCTTCCGGCTGATCTCGACGCTGCAACGCCTGCGGACCGGGCGCCGGAAAAAGGAACGCGCAAACCACCCTCGCCCCCGCTCGGGCTTACCGGTTTTATAGATGCGCGTTCAGGCGCGCGGATCATCGCCGACCCAACGCAGAAAACCCTGTCCATTGGCGAGCTGCGCGCCCAGCTCGGCCGCGACGTCGAAACCAATATTGCGACCTTCCGTTTTGTCGGCGATTTTTTCTATGACCAAGTAGAAGATGTAAGCGACGCGGACATTGAAACCGGGCACGGTTTTTTCGACTTGCGCGAAGCCAACGCGCTCGTCCGACCGTTGCCTTTTCTGGACATCAAAGCCGGGCGTCAGATTCTTACCTGGGGCGTTGGCGACCTTGTTTTCATCAATGATCTGTTCCCGAAGGACTTTCGCTCATTTTTCATTGGCCGTGATGACGAATATCTGAAAGCGCCGTCGGATGCGATCCGATTGTCAGCGTTTTCAGAGATCGCCAATATTGAATTTGTCTATACGCCGCGCTTCGATGCCGACCGTTTCATCACCGGCGATCGAATTTCCTATTTCAATCCCGCGCTTCAACGCCTTGCCGGACGCGATGCAATCATCGACGCGCAATCGCCGACAGAATGGTTCAAAGACGATGAACGCGCCGCGCGCATCTATCGGAGTGTCGCCGGTTACGAGGTCGCGCTGTACGGCTATTCCGGTTACTGGAAAACGCCGGAAGGCGTGACCGCCGCCGGCCAGCCGTTTCATCCGCGCCTCGCTGTTCTCGGCGGCAGTCTTCGCGGGCCGCTAAAAGGCGGCCTCCTCACCGCCGAATTCGGCCATTATTTCAGCCGCGACGATTTGCGAGGCGACAACTCGCTAGTCCGCAATGGCGAAACTCGATTTCTTGCCGGATATGAACGCGAGATCGCTTCAGAATTGACGGCGTCGGTGCAATATGTCGGCGAGTATATTTCAGATTACGGCGCGCTTGAAAGCGCGCTTGCCCCTGGCGCGACGGCGCCGGACCGGATGCGCCATCTCATAACATTGCGTTTGACCAAGCTCATGCTCAATCAAACCCTCACTCTATCCGGATTCAACTATTGGAGCCCCAATGAACAGGACGGTTATTTCCGGTTTCGCGCCTCTTACAAATTAAGCGACGCCTGGCTGGCTGAAGCTGGCGGCAATATTTTCTATGGCGTCGATGAAGATACTTTCTTTGGCCAACTTGAAAACAATACCAATCTGTTCGTCGGCATCCGGCGCTATTTCTGATCCCGCTCCACAATTCCCGAACACCGTGGAATGCATTAGAACCGATTTAGCGGCAATTTCAGATAAGACACGCCATTATCCTCCGCTGGCGGCAACGCGCCCGCTCGAATATTGACCTGCACCGATGGCAAGATTAACCGCGGTATCGACAACGTCGCATCCCGTTCTTCGCGCATTTTTGCGAAATCTTCCCTAGGGACGCCGCCGCCGAGATGGATGTTGTTCGCTTTTTCGTCAGCGACGGTGGTTTCCCATTTGAATTCGTCGCGGCCCGGCGCCTTGTAGTCGTGACACAGGAACAAGCGTGTCTCCGGCGGCAATCGGAAAATCTTTTGAATGGACTGGTAAAGCGTCGCGGCGTCGCCGCCCGGAAAATCCGCTCTGGCCGTGCCATAGTCCGGCATGAACAGCGTATCACCCACAAAAGCCGCATCGTCGATCACATAGGTCACGCAAGCCGGCGTATGGCCGGGCGTGTGCATGACATTCACTTCCAGCTCGCCAATCTGAAAGCGTTCCCCATCCTCGAACAGCCGGTCGAATTGCGAACCATCCGGTTGAAATGTCGGCTCCAGATTGAATATTTTCTTGAAAACGCGTTGCACATCCTTGATGTGCGCGCCAATGCCGGTCTTGCCGCCCAGCTTTTCTTTCAGATAAGGCGCCGCGCTGAGATGGTCGGCATGGGCGTGCGTTTCCAAGATCCATTCGACCTCCAGATCCCGCCCTTGAATATAGCCGATCACCTGATCGGCTGAGCGCGTCGAGGTGCGTCCAGAGGCAGTTTCGAAGTCAAGCACCGAGTCAATAATCGCGCATTTTCCTGTTTCGCGGTCGGAAACAATATGGGTTGCCGTATAAGTCGCTTCATCAAAAAAGGATTTAATCTGCGCGCCCATTCCGTTTCTCCCTTGGTCCAATTTCAATATCAGCGCTTAACGCAGCGTCGCACAGCTTCGAACATGAATGGCGCCCAACAATTCTCGAGAAACCCGCAACGCCGGTCGGTCTCGCTTTCCTGCTGTGAACTGCGCAATCCGTTTTGCGCGTGCCAGTCAACCGGTTCCTTAAGGCGCCGAACGCTGATGCGACAATAACCACCTATATAACTGCGGATCGTCATAGGTTCGCGTCCAGGCGTCGTGGCCGGTGTCTGGATAAAGCGTCATTCCCGGGGCGCCGCCGCAATCGCGGACAGCGTCAACCATCGACTGATTGTCCGCTGCCAGAACGATGTCATCTTCTACGCCATGGAATGACCACACCGGCAACTCTTTGAACCGGCAAGCCTCGGCTGGATCACCATAGCCGCTGATCGGCGCAATGGCGGCAAAATAATCCGGATAAGCCGCCGCCGTATCCCAGGTTCCGTGCCCGCCTAGGCTAAGCCCGGTCAGATAGATGCGCCGACGATCGACAGGCGCTTTTGCGATCGCATCTTCAATAATTGCGATGACTGTTTCAGGCCGCCAATGCGCGCCCTCAGGCAATTGCGGCGCGATAACAAAAAAGGGAAATGACGGGTCAGCCGCGGCCGCACCGAACGGACCATGATTCAGCACTAGGCGAAGGTCATCGCCGCGCTCGCCGCTGCCATGCAGGAAAACCAGCACTGGCCATTTTTCGGCCGACGCTGCTTCGCTACGGGGCCGGATCATCCAATACGCCATTTCCGCGCCGTCGGGCGACAGGTTGCGGACGACAGCAGCCGACTTGTCCAAATCGTCATATGGCGCGGCAAGGACGTGCCCGAACATTGCAGCCAGCATGAAACAAAAAACCGCGCCTGAACGCCGCATAACGCATGTCGCATACTCGATCGCGGCGCGCTCTCGCGCCAGCCTTAAGAACCAACTCTTCAACATCGCTTTCCAAACCGATTATCGATCTCAACGCAGCCGGCAAGACAAACGCCTCAAACCAGCCTGGCGCATCATTGATGCGACCGGTGGCGAGGGCAAGAGCCCGCCGCATTCCGATTCAAGCACCGATTCAACTGCCGGCGGCGAAGTCCGGCGCGGCGACGCCCCGCCCCGCAAAGGCCTGCGCTGCAATGGCCTGCGCCACAAAGACCTGCCCCACCCCTATTGACCTCGCGGACTGCACCGACCATATACCGAACGTTCGGTATATTCACTTTAAATTGCTCGCGCAGCGGAAAATCGAAAATCGCGCCGACAAGAATTGGAGATTGCGATGAAACGCGTTCTTTTGTTACTCGCTGACGGGTTTGAACCTCTGGAGGCGGCCGGTTTTACGGATGTCCTTGGTTGGGCGAATATCGATGGCGAGGAGGAGATCGAACTGGTCTCCGCGTCGCTAAGGTCACCCGTCAAGGCCACTTTCGGATTCTCAGTGATCCCGAACAGCTTGCTGTCCGAGCTTAATCTTGGTGACTTTGACGCGCTCGCATTGCCAGGCGGGTTCGAGGGCGCCGGCTTTTACAATGACGCCTATAGCGACGAATTCCAGAACGTAATACGCCATTTCGAGAAAGCGAAAAAACCCATCGCTTCAGTCTGCGTTGCGTCATTGGCTCTTGGCAAAGCCGGTGTCCTGAACGGTCGGCGCGCGACAGTATACCATCAGCTTGGCGGCAAGCGGCGAGACGAGCTATGCGCATTCGGCGCAAATTTTGTTGACAATGCCGTCGTCAAAGACGGCTCCTTGATCACCTCGACCGGACCGGGAACCGGCATCGAGGTTGCGTTCGAATTGCTGGAAGACTTAACGTCGCCCGCAAACGTTCAACATATACGCAAACTGATGCGGTGCCCAAAACCGGACCAGTCATGGCGCACCACGCCGCAAGTCGAGTCCTAGAAAACCAATCGGCGGAACTTTGTCGGCGTCAAATCACCGCCGCAGTGATAATTCCGGCGAGCTGGTCTGGCGGGAATTTCGCGCTGAAACCGGCTTATGGATTATAAGGCGACGCCTCGTCAAACCGCCAAGTATAACCATGCGCCAGCGGGGCGATGGCCCAACCAAGAAGGCGGAAGCGCCACCAGCGCTCCTCGCCCGGCTCTTTACCCGCGCCGAGATCGAGTTCCACACGGCCCGTCATTTGCAACTGGCGTGAATTTTCAAAATCCACAAAAACGAGACCGGCGCGCGGGTTAAGCGCGAAATTTCCCAATGTCCCGAACATGGAATTACCAGGGTAATCCGGTACATGAATGACGCCGTCTATGATTTGTAGAAACCCGGGCTTGCCGCCGCGATGGGAGACATCCGCATTTCCGCCGGGATATGCGCTCGCAACGAAGAACGTGTCGGCCGTTAAAACCCAATCCTCTAGCTGTCCGTCCCAATCGGTACCTGTAATTATTTCACTGCGCGCGGTCGCTCGCCCATCCCCTTGCAGTTCCCGGCGCTGGATATATTTCGGACAATTCGGAAATGCCTGATCGACCGCCAAACGCAATTCACCGCTCGCGATCTCCGTCACCCGGCCATTGACCCGAAGGCGCCGCCGCGTTTCCAGCTCAATAAAAAGAAGGCCAAAATGATCGCCGACATTGATCGCCGCGCCTTCTCTTGCTTTCGAAGCCTCGCGCAGCCCCTCGCCGATCGCCAATGTCACGAACCTGCCCTCGTCATCGGATTGCGCAAACCCCTGCGGCCCCGTCACGAATGACGCCCAGATATCGCCGCCCGGCGCCGACCGGCCAAGCACGCAATGCTTTTGCTGACCGACAAATAGCCGGGCGCCTTTTGGGATTTTGTCGGCGATCAGGCGGCCATGACGGATCGCGATGTTGCGCTCGCCGGCCTGTTCTTGCACCGCGCGTTCGCCTTCATGAAACGGATCAGACATTTTAAATATCATTTTTTGGAATTGCGGCGGCGCATAAAATACGCCGCCGCAAAAGATACCGGACTTCGCTCGCGACGATTAGAACGTCAGGAGGCGATAGCCTTCATCGAGATATTTCGACAAATCGATGATGCCGGAGGTGCCGGGGATCGCTTTTTCATTCACCAGCTTCAGGCCAGATTCCCGAACATCATCGGCGGCGCCAAAAACGTCGGCGCAACCGCCGCACACGCCGGCGACAGTGTCTTTTACCGCTTCGTAAAGCGCATGCGCCGGATGGTCCGGTTTCACAATCTCGCTGGCCCAGCGCACGCCCGCGCCCTGGAAAATCAGCTCAACCGTTTGGTTCTTTTCTTTCAGTTCATAAGCGACGAACATCGCGTTAAACAGGCGGCCGACGGCTTCGTCACCGCCGCTTTTCGGGTCAGCAAGGACAACGATCGCTGTTTTGGACATGAGGTCTCCATAATTTAAAATATTACCGATCGTTCGGTTATTATCTCACCGGCCGAACCTGATCAATTGATATTTTACCGATCGTTTGGCATATGAATTCACAATGCCATCAGGAGATCGCCTATGCCGCGCCCGCCCACCATTGACGACAAAGCGTTGTTGGAGAGATTGAGCGGCGTGTTTCGCGATGTCGGATATGACGGCGCGTCGCTGGCGCTCTTGTCAGACGCGACGGGCCTTCAAAAAGCGAGCCTTTACCACCGCTTCCCCGGCGGGAAGGAGCAAATGGCTAAAGAAGTGCTCCTTGATGCAAGGAGCTGGCTGACGGAGAATATTCTCCTCCCTCTCGCAGCGGATGGGCCAGCCCAAGAGAGCATCCAGACGATGATCAAAAGCATCAATCGGTTTTACGCCGGCGGAAAACAAGCCTGCCTGTTGAACATGCTATCATCGCCGCATATTCACCAAGGCCCGTTCTCGAACCTTATAAAAGAGATATTCGGCGCATGGATTTCCGCGCTTGCCGATGTCGTCGCAACAACCGGCTTCGATAAAAAGGAAGCGCGCATGCGCGCGGAGCGGGCAATCGCGCTGCTTCATGGAAGTCTTGTCATGGCCCGCGGCATGGGAACGACAAAGCCGTTTCGCGACATGCTGGGCCGTCTCCCAGCCGAGTTGCTGGGCGATGGCGCTCCAACCCGTTGAAGCGGTAAACGCCCGCGCCTTATCCCTTGCGCGGTGAATTTGCGCGCGCCGCCTTAGTCAATGCATCGAACATCGGGTGAAAGGCCGGCCGCTTGACATATCGGCCCTTGCCATTGACCGCGCGCAAGTCGCCATTGGCATAGGCGATAGCGCCCTGGCTGAGCGTATGCGAGGCAAGCCCGGTAACCTCCATGCCTTCGAAGATATTGAAATCGACGTTCTGGTGATGGGTGTTTTTGGAAATCGTTTTCGTCGCCGACGGATCCCAGACGACAATATCCGCATCGGCGCCAACGCTGATCGATCCTTTGCGCGGGAAGATATTGAAAATCTGCGCTGCATTTGCAGATGTCGCAGCGACAAACTCCTCCGGCGTCAATCGCCCGGCATTCACGCCATTCGTCCACAAAACCGCCATCCGGTCTTCAATGCCGGCCGTCCCGTTGGGAATTTGCGTGAAATCGCCTTTGCCCATCGCTTTCTGGTCGGCGCAGAAACAGCAATGATCGGTCGCCGTCGTCTGCAAATTGCCGGACTGAAGGCCTTTCCAGAGCGCGTCCTGGTGGGATTTGGGCCGGAAGGGCGGCGACATCACATGCGCCGCCGCATACTCAAAGTCAGGGTTTCGATAGACGCTGTCATCGATCAACAGGTGTCCGGCCAGCACTTCGCCGAACACGCGCGCACCTTCTGACCGCGCGCGCGTTATGTGGCCAAGCGCCTCCCTGGTCGAGACATGTACAAGGTAGACCGGCACGCCCACAACATCCGCAAACTGAATGACGCGATGGGCCGCCTCACCCTCCACCTTTGGCGGGCGCGACAGCGGGTGCGCTTCAGGACCGGTAAGTCCTTTCTCCAGGAGGTCTTTTTGAAGCTGAAAAACCAGTTCGCCGTTTTCCGCATGCGCGGTCACGATGGCGCCCAATTCAAGCGCGCGGCGAAACGAATGATACATGATTTCATCCGTCGCCATGATCGCGCCTTTATAGGCCATGAAATGCTTGAAACTGTTGACCCCTTCGTCCTCAACAAGCGTCTTCATATCGGCATGGACGCTGTCGTCCCACCAAGTGACCGCGACGTGAAAGCTGTAATCCGCTGCGGATTTTTCGGACCATTCACGCCATTGCCGATAAGCATCCATCAGTCTTTGTTGCGGATTCGGGATGACAAAATCGATAATCATCGTCGTGCCGCCGGCAAGCCCCGCCGCCGTCCCGGTATAAAAATCTTCTGACGCCACTGTTCCCATAAAGGGGAGCTGCATATGCGTATGCGGATCTATTCCGCCCGGCATGACATACTGGCCGCCCGCGTCGAGTTCCTCCGCGCCTGACGGCGCGTCGAGGTCAATGCCGATCGCTTTGATTTTGCCGTCTTCACAATAAACGTCCGCGCGGCGGCGCCCGTTCGCATTGACAACCGTACCGCCGCGAATGATCACAGACATGGAAACCTCCTTGAATTAGAGCCTCAATGCGCACGCTGCCGTGAGGCGAGCATTGAATAGGCGGCGCCGGCGACGAAAAACCCGACAAACCAGGCGTAAGTGTAAATCCCGGAAAAAGCCGCCGGAACCGATGCCAGCGCGCCGGCCGCATGCAAGAAACCGGGAATATTAGGCGCGACGCCGATTACGAACGCCAGGAGCCCTGCATGATTCCATCCCTGCCGGGCCGAATAGGCGCCGTCCAGCTTGTAAAACTCGCTGACATTCAACCGCCGCCCGCGCACCAGAAAATAGTCGGCAATGAGTATGCCCGCAATAGGCCCCAATAACGCTGAATAGCCAACCAGCCAGGTAAAAATATATGCGCCGGCGTCTTCAACCAACCGCCAGGGAAAGATCGCAATGCCGATGCCCGCCGTAACATAACCGCCCATGCGGAACGATATTTTTGACGGCGCCAGGTTTGAAAACCCGTAAGCCGGCGCAACGACATTCGCGGCGAGATTTGTCGTCAGCGTCGCGATTACCAACGCCGCCAGCGCGACGATGATTGCGACCCCGCCCATGCGACCGGCAAGCTCAACCGGGTTCCAGACAGCCTCGCCATAAATAACGACGGTCGCCGACGTCACCGCAACGGAAACAAACGCGAAAATCGCCATCGGAATCGGCAGACCCAACGCCTGTCCGAGAATTTGCGCCCGCTGGCTCTTCGCATAGCGTGTGAAATCCGGAATATTGAGCGCCATGGTCGCCCAGAAACCGACCATGCCCGTTAATGAGATGAAGAAAACACTCCAGAACTGGCCTTCTTTTTCACCGCCCTCGACAAATTGCGACGGAGCCGACAGCATTTCACCGAAGCCGCCAGCCGCCATGTATGCCCAGATCAGCAAGACGAACGCCATCCCCAGCAGAAAAGGCGCAGCGAGAACCTCCAGCCAGCGAATTGATTCCGTCCCGTTACGGATAAAATAAAGATGCATCGCCCAGAATACCAGGAAGCAGACTGTCTGTGCGCCATCAATTCCAAGGATCGGTATAGGCGCGCCGATAAACGCGTCAGCCGTCAGCGTATTCAGGATGACGTAAATCGCCGATCCGCCGACCCATGTATTAATCCCGAACCAACCGCAAGCGACAAGCCCGCGCGCAACCGCCGGTATTTTTGCGCCATGCGGGCCGAATGCCGAGCGAAGCAACACCGGAAACGGGACGCCGTATTTCGCGCCCATATGCCCGATCAGGACCATCGGCGCCAAAACGATTATATTGCCGAGAAAAACCGTGAGGACCGCCTGGAACCAGTTCATCCCAGCGGCAATCAAACCGCCCGCGAGCAGATAGGTGGGCACGCATGCAACCATCGCCACCCATAGCGATGCATAAGCCTGCGCATTCCAGCTTCGCGCGCTGGCCGGAACCGGCGCGAGATCTTCGTTCCACAAATCAGCGCTGTAACCGGCGCTCGCTGTGTCGCCAATCGGGACGATGCTTTCCGCCATAGATTCTCTTTTCAACAGGTTTATTCCAGATCGATCAGGCGATCATAGGTGTCCGGTCGCCGATCGCGGAAGAACTGCCAGAGGTCGCGGACCTCGCGCACCATATTCATATCCATATCGTGTATGATCAGCTCGTCCTTATCCCGGCTTGCCTGTTTTTCGATCTCGCCGCGCGGGTTTACGAAATAGCTCTGGCCGTAAAACTCGCCGATATTCCAGGGCGCTTCGGTGCCGACGCGATTGATCGCGCCGATCCAGCAGCCATTCGCCACCGCCGAGGCGGGCTGCTCAAGTTTCCATAGATATTCCGAAAGCCCCGCCACTGTCGCAGAAGGATTGACGATATATTCAGCGCCGTTAAGCGCCAGCGCTCGCCAGCCCTCAGGGAAATGCCGGTCGTAACAGATGTAAACGCCAAGCTTGCAATAAGCCGTGTTGAATACCGGCCAGTCAGACGCACCGGGCTTGAAGAAAAATTTCTCCCAAAACCCTTTCACCTGCGGAATATGCGTCTTTCGATATTTGCCGAGATATTCGCCATCCGCATCAATCACGGCGGCCGTGTTGTAATAAATGCCGGCGACATCGGTCTTTTCATAAATCGGAACGACGATCACCATATTGTGCTTTTTTGCGTATTCCTGCATCAGCCTGGTCGTAGGGCCGTCGGGAATATGCTCCGCTGCATCATACCATTTGACATCCTGGCTCGGACAAAAATAGGGCTGGGTGAAGACTTCCTGAAAGCATAACACCTGAACGTCCTGCCGGCCCGCCTCGTCGATCAGCGGCAAATGCGCGTCGAGCATCGCCTGGCGGATATTTTCCGGCGTATCGTCTGTCGATCCTTTAAGACCCATTTGTATCAAACCGCCGCGCAATGCCGCCATGTCAAATTCTCCGCAATTCGCCAATCGTCTCTAGGAACCCATGGTTGGGAAGTGAAAATCCGCGCCGCCCCGCACGCCTGTCGGCCAGCGCGAGGTGACCGTCTTTAATCGGGTATAGAAATGCACTGCTTCCGGCCCGTAAATGCCGTGCGCGCCGAAGGAAGACCGCTTCCAGCCGCCGAAGCTATGAAACCCCACCGGCACCGGGATCGGCACATTCACACCGACCATGCCCACCTTGATGCGCGCGGCGAAATCACGTGCGGCGTCGCCGTCCCGGGTGAATATTGCCACTCCATTTGCATACGGATTGTCTTCAATTATTGAAACGGCGTCTTCATATGTCGCCGCGCGCGCGACGGACAATACCGGCCCGAAGATCTCTTCATCATAAACCTTCATGCCCGGCTTAACGTGATCGATTAATGTGCCGCCAAGCCAGAATCCGCCTTCGAGCCCCTGCATGCGGAGCTCGCGCCCATCGACAACGATATCCGCGCCTTCCTCGGCGCCGGAGGCGACAAGCGAGGCAATACGATCCCGGTGCGCGGCTGCTATCACAGGACCCATTTCCGAGGTCTCGTCTGTGCTCGGCCCGACCTTGAGGGCGCGCACCCGCGGCGCCAGATTTTCAACCAGCGCCTCGGCTGTTCTTTCTCCGACTGGCACGGCGACGGATACGGCCATGCAGCGCTCGCCGGCCGAACCAAAGCCTGCGCCCAACAGCGCGTCCGCCGCTTTGTCGATGTCGGCGTCCGGCATGATCACCATGTGATTCTTGGCCCCGCCCAATGCCTGCACGCGCTTGCCGCGCGCGGTTCCCCGCGCATAAATATATTCCGCGACCGGCGTTGATCCGACAAAACTCACCGCCGCCACATCGCGATGGTCAAGAATGGCGTCGACCGCTTCTTTACCGCCGTGAACGACACTGAACACGCCCGCCGGCGCCCCCGCCTCGGCAAGCATTTCGTGGATCAGATTGGCGGATGACGGATCTTTTTCCGACGGCTTCAGGACAAAAACATTTCCGGCGACAAGCGCCACCGGAATCATCCATAGCGGCACCATGAACGGAAAATTGAACGGCGTTATGCCCGCGACCACGCCAAGCGGCTCGCGCTCGCAATAAGTATCAACGCCGCCAGCGACATTCCGGGAGAAATCGCCTTTCAGCAAATGCGGCGCGCCGCAGGCGAATTCAACGACCTCAAGCGCGCGCGCGACCTCTCCCAACGCGTCGCCATGGGTTTTTCCGTGTTCGGCGGAAATCGTCCTGGCGATCTCGTCGCGCCGCCGGCGCATGATATCGCGCAGTGCGAACATCATTTCGGCCCGCTTTGCGATCGGAAATGACGACCATTCCGGCAGCGCGGCTTTGGCGCATTCAACCGCCCGGGCGACTTCTTCTTTCCCGCCCATGGCGACCCTGGCGATTTCAACGCCGCGCGCCGGATCGAAAACCGGCGCCGTTGCGGGGCTCGTCAAAAATTCACGGCCAATCACATGCGGGATCATGTCAGATGTCATCCGATATCGCGCCTCGTCGCCTGCTCACTCCGCCACATTCGCCGACCGCTTCCTTAAAAGCGCATCCGCGCAAATAGCAGCCTGTTTGCCGTCTTCGACCGCCTGAACCGTAAGATCTACACCCGTCGCCGTGCAATCGCCGCCCGCATATATACCGTCAACGGATGTTTGATATTGTTCATTGACGCTGATCTTCCCGCCATCAAGTGTGAGGCCGTCGAGACCGACGTGCGACATGGCCTGCCCAATGGCGAGAAACACGCAATCGGCGGGAATCGTCATTTTCTCCCCGGTCTCCTTCAGCGCGCCTCCGACCAATTCCATTCTATTGAACACGACCGCTTCAATTCTTTCCTTGCCGACAAACTCATGCGGGCTCGCCCAGTGAACGAAATTGACGCCATTTGCCGCCGCCAATTGCTGTTCCCAAGCCGTCGCGCTCATGGAAGCGGCGCCGCGCCGATAGGCGATGGTCACATTCTGCGCGCCCAGACATCGCGCCTGGATGGCGGCGTCAATCGCCGTATTACCGCCGCCGATAACAACGACATTGGCGCCGATCGAGACATCCGCCTTGGCGGGCGCCTGGCGCAGGCGATCGATGAACTCGACCGCGTCCTCCACCCCCGGCAGGGTAACGCCTGAAGCCGGTAATTTTCGCGTATCGCCAAGCCCCACGCCGATAAACACGCCGTCAAATTCCGTCTTGAGCTGGTCCAGCGCAATATTTTCGCCAAGCGCCTTGCCGTAGCGCATTTCGATGCCGCCGATTTGCAGCAAGAACGCGACTTCTCTTTGCGCAAAATCTCCCGCCATTTTGTATTCGGCGAGACCATATTCGTTTAGCCCGCCGGGTTTTTCGCGTTTCTCAAAGATGACGACGGAATTGCCAAGCATGGTGAAGCGGTGCGCAAAAGCGAGCCCGGCCGGCCCGGCGCCGACGACCGCAAAGCGCCTGCCCGTCTCCGGCGCCCGCCTGAATGGGTGCTCGCCCTTTTCGATCAGCCCTTCGACCGCAAAGCGCTGCAATTGACCGATTTTCACCGGCGCGCCTTCGGTCTGCGTTACGACGCAAACTTCTTCGCAAAGCTCTTCCGTCGGACAGGCCCGCGCGCAGGTTCCGCCCAAAATATTCTCCGAAAGGATTGTCGTCGCCGCACCGTCTGCGTCACCCGAATAAATCTGCTTGATAAATTTCGGGATATTTATCTCTGTGGGACAGGCATTCAGGCAAGGCGCATCAAAACAATAAAGGCAGCGAGACGCCTCGACCACCGCATATTCGCTTGAAAGAATTGGATGCAAATCATCAAAGTTGCTTTCAATGTCGCTCGGCGCGAGCTTGCCGTTCGCTGCTGTCTTAAAAAGCTTGACTGTCGATCCCACGCCCCAAAACCCTCTATTCCGCAGCGCGCCGCATGGGATTATTCGGATGCGCCGTCCATTCGAGATGCTCGCTTGAAATGGGCGCTTTCGTTCGCGGATCGACGCCTTCCGTGAGCTGCTCCATCGTGATGCAATTCTCAACCGGGCAGACACTGACGCAAAGATTACACCCAACGCACTCTTCGGACAGCACCTCGAAATGACGCGCGCCGTCTTTCGTCGCCGTAATCGCCTGATGCGAAGTGTCTTCACAGGCGATGTAGCACCGCCCGCATTTGATGCACGCCTCCTGATCGATTACCGCCTTCGCGATATAATTGAGATTGAGATGGCTCCAATCCGTGACGTGCGGCACGGCGCGCCCGACGACGTCATCTATCGAATTATAACCCTTTTCATCCATCCACCGGCCAAGGCCTTCCTGCATCTCCTCGATGATACGGAAACCATAGACCATCGCCGCCGTGCACACTTGAACATTGCCTGCGCCCAAGGCGAGAAACTCAGCCGCGTCGCGCCAGGTTTCGACCCCGCCAATGCCGGAAATCGGCAGGCCCGCCATGTCGCCATCGCGCGCCACCTCCGCAACCATATTAAGCGCGATCGGCCGAACCGCCGGCCCGCAATAACCGCCATGCGTGCCTTTACCGCCGACGGTGGGATTCGGAGCCATCTGGTCGAGATCAACCGAAACAATCGAATTTATCGTATTGATCATCGAGACCGCATCAGCGCCGCCGGCCTTGGCCGCGCGCGCCGGGTAGCGGATATCCGTGATATTGGGCGTCAATTTTACAATGACCGGCATCCGCGTATGTTGCTTGCACCACCGCGTCACCATTTCGATATATTCAGGCACCTGCCCGACAGCCGACCCCATGCCGCGTTCCGACATGCCGTGCGGACAGCCAAAATTCAGCTCAATACCGTCCGCCCCCGTCTCTTCCACCCGCGGCAGAACGCGTTTCCACGCTTCTTCCTCGCACGGAACCATCAACGACACGACGACGGCGCGATCCGGCCAATCCCGCTTCACCGCCTTGATCTCGCGAAGATTGACGTCCAGCGGACGGTCGGAAATCAGCTCGATATTGTTAAAACCAATGAGCCGCCTGTCGCCGCTATAGACCGCGCCATATCTCGGCCCGTTCACATTGACGACCGGGGGGTCTTCGCCAAGGGTCTTCCAGACGACCCCGCCCCATCCGGCGCGGAAGGCGCGAACGACATTATACTCTTTGTCCGTCGGCGGCGCCGAGGCGAGCCAAAAAGGATTTGGCGACTTGATGCCGACGAAATTGGACTGAAGATTCGCCATCCTGCCTCATCGCTCCGACCCCGTCATGAAACATATGTCACGGCGAAGTTCTTCGGCATCATAACAATTTTTTACCTCTTGATCAATTTTTATTTCGTTATATCGTCGGCATAAGGAAAACAACGGCGCAAACTGCTAACTTCCCGGAACCCGCTAATGTTGAAAAACAGCTCATTATTCTCCCGTCATAAAGCGATCCTGCCGAAGTGGAGCCCGATCTATTATGAGGAGCCGATTGCTTTCGAACGCGCGGAAGGGCGGCGTGTATGGGACGAGAACGGCGCTGAATATCTTGACCTTTTCGGCGGCATACTGACCACGATGACCAGCTATAACGAGCCGTCCGTTATCGAGGCCATTCGCGATCAGGCCGGCAAAGTGATCCATTCGTCCACTTTATATCTGATCGAATCGCAAATCGAACTTGCGGAAAAAATTGCGGAACTCTCAGGCATCGACGATGCGAAAGTGTTTTTCGTCAACTCCGGCAGTGAAGCCAATGACGCGGCCCTGATGATGGCGACCGCCTATCGCCGCTCAAACCAGGTGCTCGCCATGCGCCACTCCTATCATGGCCGTTCATTCGCGACAGTACCGGTTACCGGGCACGCCACCTGGTCTCCTTCGGCGCTGACGCCGTTCATCGTCAATTACATCCATGGCTCCTATCGCTATCGCAGCCCGTTTCGTCATCTATCGGATGCGGACTATATCGCTGCTTGCGTGGATGATCTCGTCAACATCATTCGCGTCGCCACATCCGGCGACGTCGCCTGCCTGATCGCCGAACCCATGCTTGGCGTCGGCGGTTTCGCCTATGGGCCGGACGGCCTGTTTGGCGCCCTTAAAAACCGAATGGACGAAAACGGTATCTTATTCATCAGCGATGAAGTGCAAACCGGCTGGGGCCGGACGGGTGATCACTTCTGGGGCTATGAGGCGCACGGAATAAAACCTGACATTATCACTTTTGCAAAAGGCGTTGGCAACGGGCTGCCAATGGGCGGCGTCATCGCTCGCGCGGAAATTATGGATTGCTTCAAATCGCTGTCGATCTCGACATTTGGCGGCAATCCCCTTGTTGCACGCGGCGCGCTTGCCAATCTCGATGTTCTTTTGAAAAAGGATTTACAGAAGAACGCGCTGGAGCGCGGACGCGAACTCATGGAAGGCCTCAACGCGCTTGCAGGGCGTTATAAATATATCGGCGAGGTTCGCGGTAAAGGGCTCGCGCTCGCTCTCGAAATCGTGGATGACCGCGCATCGCGAAAGCCGGATCCAGGGCGAACCGCCGCGCTCCTTGAAGCGTCAAAAACCAACGGCCTGCTGATCGGCAAAGGCGGATTTTACGGCAATGTCGTTCGATTGGCGCCGCCCATGAGCATTACGCCTGATGAAGTCAAAGAGGCGCTGCAAAAACTTGAAACAACATTCGCGGCGGTGTGATGCGCAAATACGGCCAATCCGGCACGAGTCGACGACGCTCCCTTTGGCCGTATTTCCATGGCCGGCCCCCTGCGCCATTACAATCGTTGGAACCCCGCCACACGAACCAACTCAACCATCTGTGAATCTCATTTGCGATTAATGGCGCGAGAAAAAACATCACCCCGGAACAAAACCTCGCCCGGCCCGACGCACAAGGGCGGGACAAGGCGTCGGTCACCGCAAATTCAAAAGCCCAAATCGCGCATTCAGCAGGCCAATGAACGCAAAATTATAGACGCCGCGATCAAGCAATTCAGCCGGCATGGCTTTCGCGGAACGACGATCGACCAAATCGCGCATCGTGCGAAATTGTCCAAACCGAACCTGCTTTATTATTTCAAGACCAAAGAGGCGTTATACGCGCAATCCCTCAACTATGTTCTCGATATCTGGCTCTCGCCGCTCGAAACGCTCAACCCGGACGATGACCCGGAAACGGCGTTGAGCAACTATATTGAAAAAAAAATGGAACTGTCGCGCAAACATCCCGATGCGTCGCGCATGTTTGCGATGGAAATTATCGAGGGCGCCAAAACCGTCAGATCCGTCCTCGACACGCGACTCGCAGCGCTGACGAAATCGAAAAGGCGCGTATTGGCGAAGTGGTCGCGTGAAGGAAAACTTGCGAGGATCGACGGCGCGCATCTGCTTTTCGCGATCTGGGCGGTGACGCAGCATTACGCCGACTTTGAAGCGCAAGTTCTTTCGCAAACCGGCAAAACGCTGCGCGATCGCCAATTTTTCGAAGAAGCGACCGACACAATCAAGAGAATCATTTTTCATGGCGTGATCCGCTAGCGGCCCTGGTAAATTGAATCAAAGCGCGGCAGCCCGTATCCCGGAGCGATGGCGCAACGCCTGCTAACAATAAAATTGAACGTTTCAGCCTTTTTGGGCGCCTGGCGCGCGTGCATCCCCCACGAATGAGGAGCAATTCAAGAGTAAAATCGCGCAATCCGGATTTTCGCGCTTCTTCGGCCTGCATCCCCCGCACATTCTGCCTGTTTCAGGAATTGCGGCGCCTATAGATCCGCACCAGAGGCCATTGCCCCGGCTCATTGCAATTTCGGCATCCTTCCCATAGGAATCCGGGGATAAAGGGATCTGCGGAGGGGTCATGCCGTTCAAATTGCCGAAAGCAGCATCCAGCGCCATTCCAGGCTGGATTTTTGCGTTAGTTCTCGCACTTTCACCGGCCAATGCGGAGTTGCTCTCGCGGGAAGTCGAAGACGAAACCTATTCAACGAAAATTCAACTCCCTGGCGGATTGGAAGCTGACCTGACTGTAAGTTTTGAGGACCCGTCGGGCCTCACTACGGAGAGCCTTGGCGTCAGCGCACAACTTGTCGATCCGCTTGATCCGGCATTACTCCGCCGCCTAGGGGATCCCGGCCTTGTCAACATCCCGAGCGGTTTTCCGGTCATGATCACTATTGATCCGCCTACCGATGGCGGGTTGAACTTTGAGGGGTTAACACAGGTCGAGCTCTATACCAAAAACCTTCATTACACGGCAGGCTCACCGCTTCGTTTGTTCAGCGCAAAAAAGGGCGGCGCATTTCATGATATCACCGACCTGATCGCCGGCGGCAGTTATCGCACGCGTGGCAGCAAAGGGACTTATTCGGACTTTCTGATTATTGCTGATTTACGCTCGCTTTCGTCCGTTATCACGACAAAATTTACGCGGCTGGATGACGCGCTGCTGGCTCATGCCGCCGTGTTGGGCCCTAGCCTATATGGGCAGTTGACCAACCAATTGAATGCGGCGCGAGCCAATTGGCAATCCGGCGATTATGACGATGCAATCAGCGACATTGAAGATTTCGACGAAGCTGTGAGCGACGCTGCTGACGCCGGCCAGCTTCCCGATGAATGGCGCGCCACACGCGATGTTCAAAATGTTGCGGGCGAATTGCGCGCCGGCGCCAGAACCCTCCGCTTCAGCCTGACCCTGGGCGCTAACAATCTTTAAGGGCGGATGCGTTGCCGGTTCGTCTGACAGCATTTCTCTCAGACGCCCCGGTGCGCCGAAAGATATTCCCCGATGCCGGGGCATATATGCTTGGGCGCAGTGAAAAGGCAGATTTGCAAATACCAGACCGCCGGGTGTCGCGTGCGCATGCGCGGCTGACGGCGACCGAAGGAGGCTGGCGCCTCGAAGATCTGATGAGTAAAAATGGGACCCAGCTCGACGGCAGACTGATCGATTCGGTGATGATTACGCGTGACGCCTGGGCGGCCTTGGGCGGCGCCCCGGTGCTGTTTGAATTCATCGATGACGGGACCGCGCGATCAATGGCGGGCACACGCGCACGGCGCGAAGCCGACGCCGCATCTATCAAAAGCAGCATCACTTCAAATCAGCAGGCGACAGCGTTGTTGCAAGACTTTGTCGACGGCGTCATCGAACTGAGCGGATGCGACCGCGGCAGCGTGTGGTTCACCGATGACAGCGACACCCCGGTATTAGCGCTTCGGCGCGGCAATGAAACCCCGCCGGAAAGCCTCGGCGCCATACGCCAGGTGCTGCAAACGGGCGGACCAATCATTACTCACGACATTGAAGGCCTCGAAGCCATCGCGCGACGCAGTAGCGTGCGGTTGGGCGGCGTTCGCGCGCTGGCGTGCATTCCGTTCGTCGTTCCTGGCGCAACGGCGGGGGCCGTCTATGCAGACAGCAAGAAACCGGGAAGGTTTTTTACCGAGCTCGATCTGGAGCATTTGCACGGCCTCACCGCCCATGCGGCGCTGACATTGGCCAGCTTGCGATTGCGCGATCAGATCGCCGGTTTCATCGCAATTGGCGATTGATGCGGGCCCGTCCTGCCCGTAAACCGCCCCTACTATTCTGGTCTGTCGGCATGTTCACTGGAAAATTTTTTATATTTGTAATCAATTGAGCTAGATTCTGCGCCAGCGCGTCATGAAGACGTGCATCGCATAGGAGCCCGACATCAGCGATTTCATCCAAACGGCGACTTCAGCGGTGTCGATGTTGCCTGTCGGCGCGCGGCTCTCCGGACGTTATCAGATCCTCGGCGTCACAGGCGCGGGCGGCATGGGCATTGTCTACCGCGCCCATGACGACAAGCTGGACGTGACAGTCGCCATAAAAGTGTTGCGCCCGGAACGTCAGCCGGATGAATCGGCGCTGGAGCGCTTCCGCGAGGAAATCCGGCTCGCGAGAAAAGTCACGCATCCGAATGTCGTGCGCATTCACGATATCGGCCAGGACGGCGACCTCCTGTATCTGACAATGGATCACGTCGAAGGCGTCACCCTTCGCGAGCGGCTTGCGGATGGGCCGCTGCCCCGGCACGAAGCGCTCGGCATTGCGCACGCAATTTCCGACGCATTGGCCGCAGCGCATGACGAAGGCATCGTTCATCGCGATTTGAAACCGGACAATATTATCGTATCGCGAAACGGCCGCGCCTGGCTCGCGGATTTCGGCATCGCACGGGCGGAAGGAACAGACCGGCGCACAAAAGACGGCATATTGCTTGGCACGCCGAATTATCTGTCACCGGAGCAGATTCGCGGAGAGAATGTCGATGGCCGCACGGATATATACGCGCTTGGGCTCGTTTTGAGTGAAATGTTGGGCGGCGTTGTGCCATTACGCGGCGAAACATTTGAAGAAACCGTTGCGCAGCGCGCGGCCGGGCGAGAAGCAGACTTAACCGCACTGAAAACGCTGCCTGCCGGCGCGAGGCGCATTATCGCACGCTGCCTGGCGCCCAAGCCGGCAGACCGCTATCAAAATGCGCGCGAACTGGCGACGGATCTGGCGCGCGGCGGCGCTGATCTGCGCCTGCGCAAGGCGGCGCGCTGGGCCGGCGCGGCCGCGCTGGGC
>CAMYLZ010000023.1 GCA_947259375.1 uncultured Parvularculaceae bacterium
CTTGACGCCCGGCGCCTCGCGCGGGTCGGCCGGGCCCCAGGGCGCGGCCATGCTCCACGGCCAGCGCGGCGCGACCACCCGCTTTTCGAAATCCCGGTTCAACGCGGCGGCGATCGCCAAGCACTGAACATCGTCGCCAATCTTGCCGTCGGTCAAAACCCAGACCGGCCCGCTGGCGCACACTGATTCCTTTGCGTTGGCGGCGGCAACCACAGTTTCAGTGCGCTGCATCATATTCCTCGACCGAATCCCGACCTTCTTTAGATGTTTATATCACAATTGTAGTTGAAATTTCCAATTCCCAACCAAAAACCAGTCGGACAGAAATCTTTCTCCGAATCTTTTGCTGCGGCGCAATATTTCCTTGCGTCGGGACGGAATCTCAACGCAAACTGGACCATAAGCGGTTTTCGCGAAGCGCCGAAAGGGAGGCCCGTCCCCCGGCGCGCGCGCCGCTGGGAAAAACAAACAGGAGCCACTCTCCAATGAGCGCAGACGCCATTCTCAAACGCATCAAAAACGAAAACATTAAATTCGTCGATCTTCGCTTCACCGACCCGCGCGGCAAATGGCAACATGTGACGTTCGACCAGTCGCTGGTTGATGAGGATTTCTTCTCCGAAGGCCAGATGTTCGACGGCTCGTCCATCGCCGGCTGGAAGGCGATCAATGAATCCGACATGGTGCTGATGCCGGACCCGGCCACCGCCGTCATGGACCCGTTTTTCGCGCAGCCGACGCTGACGATCTTCTGCGACATCCTCGAGCCGTCGACCGGCCAGCCCTATGGGCGCGACCCGCGCACCACGGCCAAGGCGGCGGAAGCCTATCTCAAATCCTCCGGCCTTGGCGACACCGCCTATTTTGGTCCGGAGGCGGAATTTTTCGTCTTCGACGACGTGCGCTGGTCCACCGATCAACAAAATATGGGCTATGCGGTCGACTCGGTCGAAGGCCCTTATAACAGCTCGGCCGATTTCGACGGCGGCAACCTCGCCCACCGCCCGGCGCCGAAAGGCGGCTATTTCCCGGTGCCGCCGGTCGACAGCGCCCAGGACATGCGCTCTGAAATGCTCACCGTGATGGCCGAAATGGGCATCGAGCCAGAAAAGCATCACCATGAGGTCGCGCCGTCCCAGCATGAGCTCGGGATGAAATTCTCGACGCTGACCACCATGGCCGACCGCCTGCAGATGTATAAATATATCGTCCATCAGGTCGCCGCCGGTTACGGCAAAACCGCGACCTTCATGCCGAAGCCGGTGTTTGGCGATAATGGCTCGGGCATGCATGTGCACCAGTCGATCTGGAAGGATGGCCAGCCCACATTCGCCGGCGACCGCTACGCCGATCTTTCCGAAAGTTGCCTCTATTATATCGGCGGCATCATCAAGCATGCGCGCGCCATCAACGCTTTCGCCAATGCGACGACCAACAGCTATAAGCGCCTTGTGCCCGGCTTTGAAGCGCCGGTGCTGCTCGCCTATTCGGCGCGCAACCGCTCGGCGTCGGTGCGCATTCCGTGGGTCAGTTCGCCGAAAGGCAAGCGCCTTGAGACCCGTTTCCCCGACGCGGCGGGCAACCCTTACCTCACCTTCGCGGCGTTGCTGATGGCCGGTCTTGACGGCATTGAAAACAAGATCCATCCGGGCGACCCGATGGACAAGGATCTTTACGATCTGCCGGCGGAAGAACTCAAAGATATCCCGACAGTTTGCGCTTCGTTGCGCGAGTCGCTGAGCGCGCTCGACCATGACCGCGAATTCCTGAAGAAAGGCAATGTCTTTAACGACGATCAGATCGACGCCTATATCGGCCTGAAAATGGAAGAGGTGACCCGGTTCGAGACCACCCCGCATCCGGTGGAATTTTCCATGTATTACTCGGCCTGACCGACCAGCCGACCGGCCAACATGTTGAAAAACCGGGCTTTCAGGGCCCGGTTTTTTATTGAGCGGATGTTTACGAATGCGCCGTTGAATATGGCCGCTTCGCGCCGCCGACAGGACCGCCGCCAGATGCTCAGACAATTCGCTCGATATTGCCTTGTGGGCGCCCTTAATACCGGCGTCGGCCTCAGCATTATCTTCCTTGCGATGATCGTTTTGCACATGCCGGCGGCGGCGGCGAATTTCACCGGCTTCGCGGCGGCGTTCCTGGCAAGCTATGCGCTGAACCGGCGATGGACGTTCCAGAACGCACGCGCGACGGCGACCAGCCTGCCGGCCTTCGCGCTGGTGTGCGCGATCGGTTACGGGCTGAATATCACTCTCCTCATCGCCGCGATCGATCTCGCGCATCTCCATCCCTATCTCGCGCAACTGATCGGCGTCGGCGCCTATGCGCTGTTCGTTTTCATCGCTTCGCGGCAATGGGTGTTCCGGCACTGATCCGTTCCTTCCGCCCGCATGCCCCTCATTTCGCCTGCTTGACGCTGTTCGAATTTTATGTAACCTGTTTGTTACATATGATGAACGACCGCGACATGGACGCCGTTTTTCAGGCGCTCGCCAATGAAAGCCGGCGGCGGATGATGGATATCGTCAAAGACGAACCTGGGATCGGCGTCGGCGCGCTGGCGGGAGAATTCGACGTCAGCCGGATCGCCGTGATGAAGCACCTTGCCGTGCTCGAGGAAGCCGGCCTCGTCGTCTCGGAAAAGGACGGGCGCATGCGCAAGCTCTATTTCAACGCCGCACCGATCCAGATGATCCACGAACGTTGGACGACGGACTATAGCGCCTATTGGGCGGGGCGGCTGACGCGCATCAAATATCTTGCCGAAACGCGCGCGGGAGCGTCTCACAGAAACAAAAAGAAGGGGACTAGCTAGCATGAGCGAACCGAAATTTGCCGAAAAACAGTTTTATCGCGTCGTCATCAACGCGCCGATCGAAACCGTCTGGTCGGAGCTTGTGAACACCGCCTCGCCGCGTCCGTTTTTCTGGAATTCGCGCTGGGATGCGAAACAAATGGCGCCAGGCGAGCGTTACCGCATGGTGTCGAACGATGAGAAAGTCGTCGCGGTGATCGGCGACATTATCGAAATGGACCCGCCCCACAAGCTGGTCCACAGTTTCCAGCTTACCTCCCTGCCCGATCCCGCCTCGACCGTCACCTACACGCTCAAGGAGGTCGATGGCGGTACGGAATTCACCTTGATCACCGACAACATCGTCGCCGGATCGAAAAGCGAAAAGTCGATGGACGACGGCGCGAAATTCATCGTCGAAAATTTCAAGGCCTATGTGGAAACCGGCAAAGTCAAATTCGGCGCCCGGATGATGCTTGCCATTTTCGCGCTGATGGCGCCGATGACGCCGAAAGCCATGCGCGCCGAAAACTGGCCGCTCGACAGTTAAAACATAAAGGAGGAACCCATGGCGAAATCCCCCGAAGAGATGGCGAACGCGATGATCGCCAATATGAAGGAAAAAACCGGCAAAACACTTGAGCAATGGCTCGCCGTCGCGAAAAAATCGGGCGAGGAAAAACACGGGAGCCTGGTCAAGCATCTGAAATCCGAACACGGACTGACGCACGGCTTCGCCAATCTGGTTGCGCACAAGCATTTGAAAAGCGACGCCGGCAGCGCCGAAGGCGGCGACGATGCATTGGTCGCCGCGCAATATGCCGGCCCGAAAGCAGACCTCAAACCGGTCTATGACGCGCTGATCAAAGCGGCGAAGGCATGCGGCAAGGATGTCGAGATCGCGCCGAAGAAGTCCTATGTCAGCCTGCGCCGCAACAAGCAGTTCGCGCTTATCCAGCCATCGACCAAGACCCGTGTCGATCTCGGCATCAATCTCAAAGGCGAGGCCGCCAATGGCCGGCTTGAAGCGTCGGGCAGCTTCAACGCCATGGTCAGCCATCGCGTCAGGCTGGAAAAGCCCGCCGATGTCGATGCCGACGTCAAATCCTGGCTGAAACAGGCTTACGCGCAAGCGTAAGACAAAACGATCAAAGGGAGGCCGAAAATGTCCGAACACGAAATAAAACTGCCGGTCTGGTTCTGGGTGATCGCCGGCGTCGCGCTGGTCTGGAACTTGATGGGCGTCGGCGCCTATCTCGCAGACGTCAATATGAGCGACGAAGCGATTGCGAAAATGCCTGAGGCTGAACAGGCGCTTTACAATGCCCGGCCCGCCTGGCTGTTCGGCGCTTATGCCGTCGCGGTCTTCGCCGGACTGGCGGGCGCCGTCGCGCTGGCGTTGCGGCGACGCTTTGCAACGCCGATCTTCGGCGCGTCGCTGGCGGCGATCATCATTCAGATGGGCTATGTGCTGTTCGGCATGAACGCCATCGGCGTGCTTGGCGCCGGCGCGGCGGTCATGCCCGCCGCCATCACCGTCATCGGCGCATTCCTGGTCTGGTTCTCCATGAATGCGGGAACGAAGGGCTGGCTCCGATAAAGCGCCGGACCTCGCGCAACTGCCAATTCCGCTTGCAAAATCGCCGTGCTTCTCCTGACATGAGCGGATGAGCACGGCGAACACGCCAGTTGAAACGACCCGGGAGGGCGACGCTCTCGTCGTCACGATCAATCGCGCGGAGCGGCGCAACGCCGTCGACTTGCCAACGGCGAAAAAGCTGTTCGATATTTTTCGAGAATTCGACAGCGACGACGCCTTGTCCGTCGCCGTCCTGACTGGCGCGGGCGGCCATTTCTGCGCCGGCGCGGACCTTAAAGCCCTCAGCCAGAACAAAGAAGAAAGCCGCATCATCGACACCGGCCCGATGGTCGACAGCTTCGGGCCGATGGGCCCGACGAGGATGCGGCTTTCAAAACCCGTCATCGCCGCCATCGAGGGATATGCGGTCGCCGGCGGGCTTGAACTTGCGCTCTGGTGCGACCTGCGCGTCGCCGCGGAAGACGCAACCTTTGGCGTATTCTGCCGGCGTTTCGGCGTGCCGCTGATCGATCTCGGGACCATCCGTCTGCCGCGCCTGATCGGCCAGTCCCGCGCCATGGACCTGATCCTCACCGGCCGCCCGGTCGCGGCGCGCGAGGCGTTCGATATCGGGCTCGCCAACCGGCTCGTCCCCAAAGGCGCGGCGCTGGATGCGGCGATCAGACTGGCGAAAGAGCTTGCCGCCCTGCCGCAAGCCACCATGCCGGCCGACCGGCTGTCGGCGCTGGAGCAATGGTCGCTTCCGGAAGATGACGCCATCCGCAACGAGACCCGGCGCGGTCTGGGCGCGATCCGCGCCGGCGAGACGGCCGACGGCGCGGCGGCCTTCGCCGGCGGGGCCGGC
>CAMYLZ010000024.1 GCA_947259375.1 uncultured Parvularculaceae bacterium
AGAAATATGCTCCGCCCGGGATCAATAGTCGGCGGTAATTCGGCATGGCGAAACAATAGCCAATGCACATGCCCAATGATAGATTATATGGTGCATTGCGCCTCCGGCTTAATGCACCCTACTTGCTGGCGCTCCGTATCGCCGGACAAACGGCGTTTGCCGGCTTCCAGGAACTCCTTCGACCACGTGTAATATAGGCTCTGCGCGATGTTCTCGCGGCGGCAGAGTTCAGCGATCGAGTATTCCCCGCGAAGACCCGACAGGACGATCCTGATCTTGTCCTCCGTCGAGTACTTCTTCCGCGTCGCGCGGCGGATGTTCTTTACGTGTTGTTCGGCCGTCTCTTGCGGCCCGGATTGCTGTTTCATCTTCGCTCCCTCGACGGGCTACGATGAACCAGAAATCCTCCTTAAGCAAAAACCCTCAAATGTCCCTCACTCGCTGACGGGGAACAATCCCGGAAGCGCTTGCGCCAGTGGAAAAGCTGCGACGGTTCAAGATCGTAGCGGCGCGCCACTTCGCACACCGAAACGCCCGGCGCGCAGCTCTCTTCGACAATTTGCCGCTTCAAATCCCTCGGCCACGTCCGCTTGCGCTTCCCGTCAATGATAATCTCGCCAACCAAAACGAACCTCATGACCCTCACTGAAACTTCTCATGAGTATTCATAGGTTCACAGAGCGGCGTAAGGCGACGATCGCTGAACGCTTACAGGAAGGTCAAAAGGAGGGATGGCGCAAAGTCGGTAAGACCGGATCGGGAAAACCAGTTCTGCACACAGCGCTATCGAAGCGCGCAACAGTGATTTGGACCCGCTCCGCGAAACACCATCAGGGCCCGCGGCATGCAACCAGCCGCTCAATCAGAGGCCGGACACATGTAAGCACACCGCCCGCGCGTCAAGCCGAAAAAAGATTTTCCTTGCAAAAACCGGGGCGTCCACACATGTGCAGACAATGCGCTAGCGGAAATATGGCGCCAAAACGCCCATTCCCTTTATCTTGCCAAAGGATCATTCTTCTCATTCAAAACCGCAAACATGGCCTTAATAGACGTCTCGGTGGCTTCTTCAAATTTATCTATGTGCTTCCTAGCGTAAAAGTACAAAGACACGTACTCCCACACAAAAACCAGCGCCAAGAATAAGATCGCAGCGCCAAAATAGTAGAGGGGGTTAGGATACATGGCGCGAGAGAAAAGGTATGCCCCTCCAAATACAAATACCAAAAAAATGGAAATATTTTTCAAAACATAGAGGAGCAATGCGAGCATAGCCTTACTATTTCTCCCCATCATAATAGAATTGTATCTTTGAAACGTCATATTATGTCCGTGCTAACAGCAATTATCGTCTTGCAAGACATCAACATCTTGCATTTCATCGCTAATATCATCCATGCCGGTAACCTTATTTGATATAAATTCGACACCGGCCTCAACATGCTCGAGCGTGACAGGACTAGGGACCAAAGCTTCTACGGTTCCCTCCACAGCATCTCCAATGTTGGGAGTGCTTCCGTCGAGCGCAGCTTCTTTTACAACTTCCGCAGACGCGCCGAGAACAGCAGCATTTGCCGCCATTGCTGCCCTCGTGCCTGCACCGGTTACCTTAACACCACCGATAATGGAGGTAACAGGTAATTTTCCTAAAATAGCTGCCGATCCAAATGCTGATGCCCCTCCCGTCAAGGCACCCACGGCTCCCGCCGCAGCAACTCGTCCAAAGTCAACCTCAGCATTTGATTTCCCTGAAAGTCGCTGAGCACCATATTCAAGCCCTGCGCCTATAGCAGCTCCAATCAAGGCATTGAGAAATTTCCCTGTCGGATCAGTGTTATTCACTGGGTCATTGGCGACATACGCATAGAGGTTGGTCTGATCTTCATAGCCGATCGGGTCGGTCTGGAGGAAGCGGCCGAGATCGGGGGAGTAAAAGCGGGCCTTGTAGTGATAGAGCCCGACTTCAGTGATGAAGGTCTGGCCGGTATATTGGAACCGGCCGATATTCTGCGCGCCCGGCTTGCCATAGGCGTCATAGGTGTTGACGGCGAGGACCGCGCCGGCGGCGTCGGCGACCACGACCACGGAGCCGCGCTCGTCGGCGAACAGCCACCGGCGGTCGGATGTGTCGGCGCCTTCATACCAGACCAGCGGCTCGTCCACATTGACGCCATGGACATAGCGCCGCTGGAGATTGTCGCCGGCGTCGAACTCGCCGATGAGCCGGTCACCGGCATAAAGATATTGCGTCGTCGCGAGCCCGGTTTTCGCGGTCTCGACCAGATGGCCCATGGCGTCGTAGGTGAGGGCCGCGCCGCCTGTGCCCGAGACGAGGCGGTTGTCGACGTCATAGCCATAGGTAATGGTTCCATCGGAGGTGAGATTGCCGCGCGCATCATGACTGACGGCGACGCCGCCCAAGGGTCCGGACTCCGAAGTCAGCCGGCCCGGCATGATATCAGTGAAAACATCCGTATAAAGATGGCGGGCTGAAGCCCGCCCTACGACCGGAGGCCGCTACTGAATTATCGGCGTTTCGTCAACATAACCCAAACGACGATAGTCAGTAGGGGGGAAACAATTGCTGATTTTTGCATTATACGAAAAAATTCAATATTTTCATTTTCTGCCCCTGGTAAAAGATAATCGACGCCAAGCCAACCAATTGATAAGATGGCAAAAATCACAGTCAATAAGCTTGCAAACTGCCCGATTATGGTTCCTAAATTTCCTTCGGTTTTAGGGGTGGATGTTGGAAAAAAAACAATACAATTAATTAAAATAATAAAAAGAAATGCAGCTATGTAAAATAAAAACTGATTTGTATTTTCATCGAGTTCAATATCTAAACCCAAAATAAATAAGCCTGCCAATCCTGAGATTAAAAATATCAAAAAGGATATACCAATTCGTTTCACCTTCGCCTCCGATTGTTTTTGAATAATTTTTAACAGTAATATCAGCTCTCAGCAATCTTATTGACGTTCAGTATACCCTTCATCAGGCGTAAGCTCTTCCGTAGATACTATTTCTGATATCTCTTCGCCGTGCGTATAAGTCCTCGCTCCGCCAACTCCCGGGCCAAAACTTATTTCGCGTCCAACCACTTTATCAGACTCTAAATCTCGGGTTTCGCTAACGCCGGCTATCCCAAGATCAATGGACTCGGTTTTGGACGCTGACGTAAGTACGTCACGCTCATCCGCATACCCTAAGTTGATGGAAGCCGTGCTTTCCGCGCCGTCAACATTCGATGTGCCATAGTTGCCATCTCCACTTGAATAGCCCCTAGATTCGTAGACGCCTTCTTTCCTAAACTTGAGGCAAGGAGGCCAATATGAGCAAAGCCAATTTCAGTGAAGATTTCAAACGGGACGCGGTGTTGCAGATCACCGAGCGGGGTTATCCGGTTGCAGAGGTTTCGCAGCGGCTAGGCATCAGTCCGCATTCGCTTTACGCGTGGAAGAAGAAGTTTTCACAGCCATCGGGCGGTGATGACAAGGACACCGAGCAAGTAGGGTGCATTAAGCCGAAGGCGCAATGCACCGTCAACGCTCGCCAAGGTGAATAGGGTTCCAATCTTCGGGCGGGATATTGATCGGCCGACCGAATTCTCTCTTCCATTTATGGAACGTCGAATATGGCCAGTTTTCCGGCGCCGCGACGAGCCCGTGTTTCACCGGGTTCCAATGAATGTAATCGACATGCCGGTCGAGATCTTCTGCGTCACGCAACACATGCTCCCAAAACCGTCGTTGCCATACCCCATGCTCGCCTTTTCGACGCCCTTCGCGCGGATCAGCGCCGCGCGGCAATGATTTTGAAAACCGTGATTTTAACAGCTGCCAGCGCATCGGATAATCGTCATCGTCCGGCGGCAATCGCCAAACATAATGCAGATGTTCCGGCAAGATGCAGACCGCAACGGTTTCGAACGGATGGCGAGATTGCACATAACTATAGGCCGCGCGCAGCGCATCAATGTTGTCGGTCAGCAATGATCGACGACGATCAAGAAGATTGACCGTGAAAAAATATGTTCCGCCGGGGATAAACAGGCGTCGGTAATTCGGCATGGCGCCACATTAGAAAAATCCGGCGTCCGCCGATAGAGAAGATGGTGCATTGCGCTCCGCTTAATGCACCCTACTTGCTTGCTAAGACCAAACCCCGGAATCACACGCCTCAATCCGAAGTGAACTTCCTAAAACCTGACAGAAGCATCGCCTTCTCGGCTAACAAGAACACAAACAAGATTCCGAAAAATCCGCCCGATATCATTACTATGGTTGTGATAGCCATCGCAGCCAAGGCAGGGTCGCTCTGTTGTAGCGACTTTATAGTTAATATCAGTGACGTTAGAATCAGCAAGCATCCAAATGCTGCAACCATCACACCAGCGAACCTACGAATTGGGTGCGGAATTGCTTCAATTCCACCATTCACCTTTAAGTGGTAGAGCGATGGGAGAAGTAAGCCAAGGCGCGTTTTACAGAAAAATCGCTTCTCTGAATCCGTTTCAAGCAGGAAAATTCCAACCCGTTTTGTATTCAATTCTCGCACACTAGAAATTTTGGCGGCAACGCCTTCCATTTTTTTTACATCTAACTTTTCTTTCACGAGGTGATAACCCAATACGCTCTTCAGCAACATTAAGAATTCTCCCTACGCGCATGCATATTATTGCTTTTCTTCGAATAAATCTTGAATTGAAAACGTCTTTGTGAACGTTTCACCGCCGGATACTTCTGACCCAACGCCAGCAGAAAGCTTTATTCCATTAACATTCCCGTCCTCATCAAACTGAACGCCTCCGCCAACTGATGGGCCTATGGGATTCGGGATCGGCGTTCCCGGTATGGGCGTGACAGGCACTTGAACTGAAACTTCGGCCCCCTTGCCAAACAGGTCTTGGACATCACCTAACGATACGCCTAATTCTGCAGTCGCCTTGCCTGTGCCCCCAATCCCAATGCCCGCATCAGCACTTGCTTCGCCAAATACGCCAAGATCAAATTTCATCCCAGCGGGGTCGATACCGGGAATCGGGATACTCAAAGCAATACCACCTTCGACTCCGAACTGTTTTACGTCGGGGGCATTTCGGTTGAACAAGTTAGGAACTTTGAACTTCAACCCCAACGTCACAGTTACCTCGCCGTTCGGGTCCGTGGCGTTTATAGGATCGTTGTGGACATACGCATAGAGGTTCATCTGGTCTTCGTAGCCGATGGGATCGGTCTGGAGGAAGCGGCCGAGATCGGGAGAGTAGAAGCGGGCCTTGTAGTGATAGAGCCCGACTTCGGTGATGAAGGTCTGGCCGGTATATTGGAACCGGCCGAGGTTCTGCGCGCCCGGCTTGCCATAGGCGTCATAAGTATTGACCGCGAGCACGGCGCCGGCGGAGTCGGCGA
Organism: uncultured Parvularculaceae bacterium; assembly: GCA_947259375.1. Classification (GTDB taxonomy): domain Bacteria; phylum Pseudomonadota; class Alphaproteobacteria; order Caulobacterales; family Parvularculaceae; genus Hyphococcus. The sequence continues at coordinate 5,415 of CAMYLZ010000024.1, forward strand.
GCGCGACCACGGAGCCGCGCTCGTCAGCGAACAGCCAGCGGCGGTCGGATGTGTCGGCGCCTTCGTACCAGACCAGCGGCTCGTCCACATTGACGCCATGGACATAGCGCCGCTGGAGATTGTCGCCGGCGTCAAACTCGCCGATCAGCCGGTCGCCGGTGTAGAGGTGAGGCGGAAATAGCGATTGGGGTTGGAGGCCCAATTGCTCGCCAAACGCGTCGCGGCGAGGCCAGCTCTCCGAGGTCAGCCGGCCCGGCGTGACGTCAGGCGCGCCGGCCTGATTTCAAAACGATTTTGCAGAGCGCTAGCTTCATGGCTGCGCGAAGACCGATGCGATGAAGCCCGCAAGGGCGTAAGCGGACAAGGCCGGCCGATGCTTTCCAGCGCGACCGGACGCTTACGACATTCGCGCGCCGTTCGGCACGCTCTGATCCGGGCCGGCAAGCACGATCGCGCCGTTTTCATCGGCAAAGCCGAGCACCAGCACCTCCGAGCGGAACGGGCCGATCTGACGCGGCGGGAAATTGACGACCGCCATCACCCGCCGACCGACCAGTGTTTCCGGCGTGTAATGCTCGGTGATCTGGGCGGAGCTTTTTTTCTCGCCGACGCCGGGGCCGAAATCGATCCGCAATTTGTAAGCGGGCTTTCGGGCCTCGGGAAACGTTTCCGCCGCGATCACCGATCCGGCGCGAATGTCGACCCGCAGGAAATCGTCAAATTGGATTTCCTCGCCCGCTTGCGTGTCGGGCTTGAACAGCTTGTGCATGGCGCGTTTCGTGCTCCTGATATTGTACGCGGCGCGTTCGTCCGCCACCTCGATAGGGTTTGCATCGCCCGGCATTTCAGACGTAGATTGCCCGCAACGTCCCAATGGGCAAGCTTATGAATAACAGGCCTTAAACCATGCGCACATTCTTTGTCTTCATCAAATGCAAGCTCGGGCGAGCTTACGACGTCGCCGCCAATGTGGTAGAAAATGTCGATCCGTGCCCGTCCATTTTTTCCATATCGGGCGAGTATGATCTGATCGCGCATTTCAGCGTCGAAAACGCGCTCGATATTGGCCGCTTCGTCAATGAGGAGCTTCACAAGGTGCCCGACATCATCGACACGAAAACGATCATTGCGTTCAACACCTTTTCGAAAGACCAGGGCTTCAGGGGCGATGAGGCGTCTGCTTAGGAGTTGAGCTTTCGCGCCGCATGCATTTCGAGATGTTGTCTGGCGATCACCAGTTTTTGCACTTCAGAGGCACCCTCGTAAATGCGCAGTGCACGGATTTCTCGGTAAAGCTCTTCGACCTTGACGCCTTTTTTGACGCCAAGGCCGCCAAACATCTGCACCGCTTTGTCGATCACCGATTGCGCCTGGTCGGTGGCGAAAAGTTTCGCCATGGCCGCTTCTTTCGTCACGCGGCGCTTTTGAACGTCCTTGACCCATGCCGAGCGATAGACGAGCAATGCGGCGGCGTCGATATCGAGCGCCATCTCCGCAAGCCGCTCTTGCGCGATGGGCAGATTGGCGAGCGTCGCGCCGAACATCTTGCGGTCGGCGGCGCGGTCCGTCGCCTCGTCGAGCGCACGCCGGGCAAAGCCGAGCGCGGCGGCGCCAACGGTCGTGCGAAAAACATCAAGCGTTGCAAGCGCGATTTTAAAACCATCGCCTTCAGCGCCAATAAGGCGGTTCGTCGAGAGGGGCGCTTTGTTGAATTCAAGCCGCGCCAGCGGATGTGGGGCGATGACGTCAATGCGTTCGGCGATAGAAAGGGCCGGATTGTCCGCATCCATCACAATCGCGCTGACGCCGCGCGAGCCCTCGCCGGTACGGGCGAACAACGTGTAAAAATCAGCAATGCCGCCATTGGAAATCCAGGTCTTTTCACCCGTCGCCTCATAGCCGTCGCCGGCGGGTGCCATCCGGGACGTCATGGCCGCGACATCAGAACCGGCGTCGGGTTCGGAAAGCGCAAAGGCGGGGATCTTTTCGCCGGTGGCGACATGCGGAAGATAAGCGGCCTTCAATTCCTCCGAGCCGAAAAGACTGAGCGCGCCCGAACCCAGCCCCTGCATGGCGAAGGCGAAATCGGCGAGGCCGGAATGGCGGGCGAGGGTCTCGCGGATCAGCGCCAGCGAGCGGACATCCAGCGTTTCCAGCGCGCCGCCATGGGAAGCGGGAACGCAATAGCGCAACCATCCTGCGACGCCCAGCGCTTTGACCAGTTTGCGGCATGTAGCGTCCACATCATCATGGGCTCCGGGCGCACCGACGATTGCCGGCAGCGTCGCCGCCGCCCATTCGTCAAGCCTGCGCGAAAGGGCGCGATGGGCGTCGTCAAAAAAAGGCCAGTCGAGAAAGTCGAGATCCGCCATTTAATCGCCCTCAAATACGGGTTTTTCTTTCGCCACAAAGGCTTCATAGGCGCGGCGGAAATCATTGGTCTGCATGCAGATGGCCTGCGCCTGCGCTTCCGCCTCGATCGCCATGTCAATGCTCATGCTCCATTCCATATTGAGCTGGTTTTTCGTAACGCCATTTGCGAATGCGGGGCCGGCCGCAAGTTTATGCGCCATTTTCATGGCGTGCGCATTAAGCTCGCCGGAAGGAACGACCGCATTGAAAAAGCCCCAGGCCAAACCTTCCTCAGCGTTGAAGCTGCGCCCGAAGAACAAAAGCTCGCTGGCGCGGCCCTGTCCGATAATTCGCGGCAGCATAGCGCAGGCGCCCATGTCGCACCCTGCAAGGCCGACGCGATTGAACAGGAACGCTGTCTTGGCGTCCGGCGCCGCATAGCGCATGTCCGACGCCATGGAAATAATCGCGCCGGCGCCGACGCTAACGCCTTCGACGGCGGCGATGATCGGTTGCGGGCAGGCGCGCATGGCTTTGACGAGGTCGCCCGTCATGCGCGTAAACTCGAGAAGTCCCGTCATGTCGCGTTTGGTAAGCGGGCCGATGATGTCGTGGACGTCGCCGCCGGAACAAAAATTGCCGCCCTCGCTGGCGAAAACAATGGCTTTTACTTCGCGCACATAGACGAGGTCGCGAAAAGCATCCCGCAACTCGGCATAGGATTCAAACGTAAGCGGATTTTTTCGTTCCGGACGGTTCAGGGAAATCCGCGCAACGCCGTCCTTGAATGACCACAGGAAATGTTTTGGTGCGAATGTTTCCGGATTCATGATGCGGCTCTTTCATTAGCGAGAGGCTCGGCGGCGTTGATCTTGCCGAGCATGCGGCGGAATTGTTCAAGTTCTGCGGGCTTGAGAGCGGCAAATGCGCTATCGACCCATTGCCGGTGCGCGGCCGCTATCGCGGCAAAGGTTTTCTCGCCCTTCGCCGTCAGCTTAAAAATTGCGGCGCGGCCATCTTGGCGGTCGGCGGCGCGTGTAACAAGCCTGTCGCGAATCAATGGTGCGGTGACTTGCGTCGTGTTGCCTTCGGTCACCATCAATTGCTGGGATAGCGCGCCCGCACGCAGACCATCAGGGCCGGCGCGATCAAGCGCCGCCAAAACGTCAAAGCGCGAGATAGAAAGCCCGAACTCGGCCCGCATGCGAGTGTCAAACGTCTTCTTCAGCCCGTTTGCGGTTCCCAGCAGGGCCAGCCAACTTCGCAATGGATCATTTTCGTTCTTCATGCGGTCGCCTGTTCCCGGTCCGAGGCGATTGAGCGGACCAGAGCTGCTTCTTGCCGCGTTATTCCGGCGCGCGGCGGCGTTTGGGAATTAAGTTTAGTATTAAAATAATCTGCGTCAACGCCCGATTGCCGGTTTTAGCAAAGTGAGATTACCTCTGAAATTAAGCCTCGCGCCGCAGCCTGTAGCGTTGCAGCTTGCCAGTATGGGTCTTTGGCAAGGCGTCGACGAATTCGATTTCGCGTGGATATTTGTACGGCGCGATTGTGTTTTTGACATGTGCCTGCAGCGCCTTCTTCAGCGCTTCGCTCGCGAGCGTATCAGAGTTCAGTACAACGAAGGCCTTGCAGATCTGACCGCGCTCGGCATCCGGTATGCCGATCACGGCGGTCTCTGCAACACCAGGGTGGGAGAGAAGTGCATTCTCGACTTCCGGCGCGGCGATGTTGTATCCGGACGAAATGATCATGTCGTCGGCGCGCGAGACATACAAAAAGTAACCCTCTTCATCCTGACGGAAGAGGTCGCCTGTCAAATTCCATCCGTTTTTCACATAATCGGATTGGCGGGCGTCATCGAGATAGCGACAGCCCGTAGGGCCGCGAACGGCGAGTCGTCCGACTTCGCCGGCGGGCAGTTCGCACATATCCTCATCGAATATCTTCGCAATGTATCCGGGAACGGTGCGACCGGTCGAGCCGGGACGAATGTCATCGCCGGCAGCGGAAATGAAAATGTGGATCATTTCCGTCGCACCGATGCCGTCGATCAACTTTATGCCGGTCAGGTCGCGCCAACCTTCGAAGGTCGCGAGCGGCAGATGTTCTCCGGCGGAAACGCAGGTGTGGAGGGTTTCGAATTGTGCAGGCGCGCCCGCCATCATCGCGCGATAAGCGGTAGGCGCTGTAAAAAGCGTCGTCACCTTGTGGCGTTTGATAGCGTCTATCAGCGGTTCAACACCGGGCCCGTCGGTCAAGGCGGATGCCGCGCCAAAGGCTGCGGGAAAAACGACAGACGCGCCAAGACCAAAGGTAAAGGCGAAAGGCGGCGTGCCGCAAAAGACATCGTCCGGGGCCGGGCAAATGACATGCCGGCAGAATGTTTCGGCCATGGCGAGGATGTCGCGGTGATAGTGCACGCAACCCTTCGGTTGACCTGTCGTGCCGGAGGTGAAAGCGATCAGCGCCGGGTCGTCACTCGCGGTGGCGACCGGTTCGACAAATGATCTCGCGTTTTTCAGCCCTCTGTCGAAGGCTTCCACGTCGCCGAGAGATTCAATATGCTGAACGAATGTCGATCCGCGCATTGCCTTGTCGACTTCGGTACGAGTGCGTTCATCGACCCACGCATGACTTATCTCGGCTTTTTCAATGATCGCGTTGATTTCAGACGCACGGAGAAGCGGCATTGTCGTTACCGCTACGCCGCCAGCGCGCAATACGCCCCACCAGACCGCCATTAAAGCCGGCGAATTCGGCCCATGGATTAGAACGCGGCTGCCGGGTGTAAAGTCCTGCTGATCGATAAGGAAGTCCGCGACGCGGCAGGCGCGCGCCAGCAGTTCATCATACGACCAGCGTCTGTCGCGCCATAAGACAGCATCATTACGACCGCGTCCGGAGGCGATGGCGCGGTCAAGCAAGATGGAAGCATTCAGACGCGGCGGAAAATCAAGTTCCGGCAGACGGAACAGGAATTCCGGTTGTCGCTCCGGGATGGGAAGATTGTCGCGTACAAAGCTGTCCACATGCGCGGTATACGATGTCATTGGCAATCCGTCTCCGGGTAGTTTTATTGTGTTGTCGCCGGCGTCGTATTTTTGCGTTGCAATAGAATGGTGTCGTTTCTTGTTCTCTGCAAAATCTATTACATGTTCGCTGCCGGAATTCGAGAGGCGGCGACCGCCGGCGGTTCAGCTGCGCAATGTCGCATGTAAAACGGACGAACTTCTGCCTTAGGGTCGGTCAGAAGGACGCGCCCAGTTCAGGAGCAAAGCATGGAATTTGAACGCCTCAATCCGCTGACTGGCGAGGTGGCAAGCCGAGCGCGCGCAATGACGCCAGCGGATGTGGAAAAGGTAGCGGATGCAGCCTTCGCGGCATTTGAAGCATGGGCGCGAACAGGACCGAATGCGCGCCGCGCGGCGCTCTCAAAGGCGGCTGACGCATTGGAAGCACGCGCCAGCGATTTTGTCGCCGCCATGATCTCGGAAACGGGCGCAACGGAAGACTGGGCGCGGTTCAACGTCATGCTCGCGGCTATAATGACGCGCGAGGCTGCCTCAATCACTACGCAAATCAGCGGCGAGATAATTCCGTCCGACAAACCGGGATGCCTGGCAATGGCGATTAAAGAGCCCGTCGGCGTTGTCCTCGGTATTGCGCCATGGAACGCGCCGATCATCCTTGGCGCGCGTGCGATCGCGACGCCGCTCGCCTGCGGCAACAGCGTCATACTGAAAGCGTCTGAACGCTGCCCGCGCACCCATGGACTGATCATTGAGGCGTTCAACGAAGCGGGGTTTCCTGAAGGAACGGTCAATCTGGTGACAAACGCGCCGGACGACGCCGAAGAAGTTGTCGGCGCCTTGATTGATCATCCGGCTGTCAGGCGGATCAATTTTACCGGCTCGACGGCGGTTGGACGCCAGATCGCCAAGCGTGCGGCGGCGCATCCAAAACCAGTGCTTCTCGAGCTTGGCGGCAAGGCGCCTTTGATCGTGCTGGAAGACGCCGATCTCGATGAGGCGGTGAAGGCCGCTGCGTTCGGCGCCTTCATGAATCAGGGCCAGATATGCATGTCGACGGAGCGAATCATCGTCGTTGATGCGGTAGCCGATAAATTTGTGGAAAAACTGGCCGCAAAAACAAGATCAATAGCAACGGGCGATCCGCGCAAAAAAACAGCGCCTCTTGGCGCCGTTGTGGATGTAAAGACTGTCGAATTGGTGAATGGATTGATTGACGATGCGGTGGCGGCTGGCGCGACAATCCTCGCTGGCGGCAAGGCCGATAATGTCCTTATGCCGGCGACTGTAATCGACGGCGTCACGAGTGGAATGCGACTCTATCGGGACGAAAGTTTTGGCCCGGTTGTCGGCATTATACGCGCGCGAGATGAAGACGACGCAATCTTGATCGCGAATGATAGCGATTACGGCCTCGCTGCGTCGGTCTTTACGCGCGATACGGCGCGTGGACTACGAGTTGCGAGACGTATTCGTTCTGGCATATGCCATGTAAACGGACCGACAGTGCATGATGAGGCGCAAATGCCGTTCGGCGGCGTCGGCGCCTCCGGTTATGGGCGATTTGGCGGTAAGGCCGGGGTCGATCAGTTTACGGAACTTCGTTGGATTACGATAGAAAATGAACCAGGCCAATACCCGTTCTGATTTGTGAGTCGGGCTCCATGGATGGTGTTCTGGCCGTTAAAGGGCCTGGGCGGCCATCACCAGAGTCAGCGAGGCGAGGTCATGGCCGCGGTTTTGCTTCTATCGCCGCCTTTAATCGCCAGACGGGCGATGCACGCCAAGATAGACTGTGCTCCAAAGCTGGGCGGCGTTCGATTCTGTCACGTCGCCTGCGCGCTGACCAAACGGTTCGATTGCAAACGCGCCGTCGCGCACCGACCAGGTCCACAGTTCTGAGGTTTTGACCGCTTCGCCGGCGTCGATCACCTCCCACAGCGTATGCTGCGCTGCTTCCAGCTTTGCAAGCGTATCCGGATCGAGATCGCTCCGACGTCGCTGGCGCTCAAGGCCCGTCGCAAGAAGCGCCTGCTGCCAAGACCAGACAACCGCGCCGTGATAATGTGCGTTTGAAAAGTCTTTCTGCCTATCCGCAGGCGCATAAGCAGCGTTGGCGGACAGGATGCCTGCGGGCGTCACAAGCCCCGCCGGGAAGGGACGCATAATCGTGTCGAGAATGCGATTCAACGCTTCGGTAGGCGGGTCCGTAAAAGCCAGTCGAAAACTTTCATCCGAATGGAGAACGGGGAGGGGCGTGCCGTCTTTGTCGAGGACAAGTGCGTTGAACTCAATTTCGCCGCCGCCGAGCGAGGCAAGGGCGGCTTCCATGGGCACGCCAATTGGCGCGCCGTAGGCGGTAATGCGCTCCCGTGCGGCGGCGTTTCCTATTGTGACACGGAAATAGCCAGGCGCATGGCTTTCCCATATCGCCGCCATTTCGCCAGCTTTCGTGAGCTTTGCATTACTCTCTTCGTCAAGATAAGCGTCGAGCGCGCCGCTAAGATGGAGTCGCGACGCCGCTGCGAGGGCGGCGGGAATGAGCGCGGCGTTGACATCATATGGCGTGTGACCGCCGCCGAGGCCTTCTTCGCTGTCCCGCCAGTTGCCGTCATATTCTCCTTCCTTCAGGTGAATAAGATTGCTTCGCGCCGGCGCTTCTGAAAATGGGCGCGCCGTATCAATAACGAATGCGAGATTACGCACCAGCGCCGCACCATAAGTTTCGCCTTTTTTTGTCGGGCGTTCAAGAAAAGCTGCCGCTCTGGCCTGGCCATCAGCCCGATCAAGCAAGTAGTCCGAGGCAACGGGCGCGAGCAGCAGATTGTCGTCAATCATCGCATAGTCATAGAAAGGCGTGGATGAAAGCGGTTCATCCGCTTCGGCTCTGCGCAAGATTGCGTATTCGGCAATGTCTTCTTCGTGAGCGACTTCGCCGCCAGCGTTGAGCCGATCGAGCACGGACGAAATGCCCGCCTCCATAAGCTCAGGTGACGCGGCGGGCTCCAGCATTTTCAGTGTGAGCAGCGTGTCTCTGCCAAAATAGGTGAGAAAGCGCCAGGATCCTGCAAGCAGTTTTTCGCGATAGCTGAGGAATGCGAGAACCTGAAGCGACCGTGTATCCGTTGTATCAATCGTAAAAAGGGTTTCTTGCGGGATGGGCGTAAGCGGTGTTTCGCCGGTGAGAGCGGAGACCCGAATCTGAAGCTTTCCTTCACCGTCAGGCGCGAGGGTAATGCGTCCTTCAGACACCCTTACAGAGCCTTCCAGGACGTCGAGTGAGAGAAGATAGTCAACCGCGCCGTCAAGGCGTTTGCGCCGCCATTCGACGCGGTTGTCGCTGACCAGCGCGGATATTTCGAGATCCGGCGTTGTTTGCCCCGTGTAAATATAATTTCGCAGGCTTCGCACATTACCGAGAATGGCGCGCTTGATCGTCAGTGAAGGGGCTTCAACGGTCACTTTCGCTTCGATGCCGCGAAGCGTCCGGCCTCCATCTTCGAGTTTTACGCCGCGTAAAGGTGAGGCCATGCGCCAGGTCGCGTCGACATTTCCTTCCTCGAACCACAATCCGACGCCGCTGTTGCCTGCGGGAAAAGCCGTAACGAGCCGAGGCGCACGCCCATCCGTAAGCATAAGGTGCGCAGCAATCGGACCCGCACGGTAGAATTCGTTTAGTGCGCGACCTTCCGGGATTGAAAAGGCCAGGGTCCTTTCGGCGGCTGGCTCGACTGAGAGCTTTGATGCCTTCTCCGCCGGCGCGCAGGAGAGAGCAAGCGCGGAGGCAACCCCTGCAATCACGAATTCCCAACGAGCTATGTTCGTCATTATCCAGCCTTTCTCAAAAATACGCATGTCGTTTTTCTTCGCTTCAATTCGTCATAAGCGGCGGAGTTCAAGTAAAAAAGCCGTCGCGAACTAATTCGCGACGGCTTCATCGAGTCACCCAGAAAAGGGTACGTCCGCCTGCGGGAGGGGCAGGCGGACGCGGAGCGTCGCGGTTAGAATCCGTAACCGACGCTGAACAAGAAGGAGCGACCGAAGATCGGACGGCCGTTAGGCGCGGAGGGATTGCGCGGGTCGCCTTCGGTGATGCCATGAGAGTCGTTCAGGTTATCTGCGTGCGCCTTGAAGAACACGCCAGATTCGTGATTGACCAGAATGCCGAGGTCAATTTTCTCATAACTTGGAAGGGTGACTGTGTTGGCGTTGTCGCCGAAGCGTTCTCCGACCAGCGTAACAGCGCCATAAAGCGTTGCATCAAACTCGGCCGCTTCAAAAGTGTAGGACGGCGAAATTCGCGTTTGCCAACGCGGTTGGCGCAATACCCGATTGCCAATATCTGCGACGGTGTCAGATGCCGTAATATCCGCATCCTGAATGGTCGCCGTGAAGGATGTGGAGAAGGGACCGAAGAACACTTCACCATCGAACTCCACGCCGATTGCGCGCGTTTTAAAGGCTGCCGCCGGCACCACGCCGCCCACGGTCGAACTAAAGGCGTCGTTTGTGTTGCGATAGAAGGTGGCGTAGAGATTCAGCCAATCGCCGCCGTATTTCACACCGGCTTCGACCTGCTTGACATTGTCAACCTGGTTCCGGCCTTCGCGGATTTCGTCGAAATGCGGAAAGAGGAAGCCTTTAGTGTAACGGGCAAACACGCCGAGATTATCGCTCACGTCATAATTACCGGCGAAGGTATAAGCCCATTCTTCACCGTCGAGTTCTGTCGCGAGATCGGTCGTCCCGTCTGCGAAGCCCGGACCTGTGTCGAGCACATAGTCGAGATCCAGCCATTCGCGTCGTGCGCCAACATCGAGGCGGAAACGGTCGATGACTTGCCAAGAGTCAGCGATATACAGTGCGCGCGCATGCGCGTCGCCGGCCGATTCCAGGCCGAAGGAGAAGCCGGCATCACCGCCTGCCGCCGCGATGTCGGCCGGCGTTATCGCGGAATGGAGGGGTTCGCCATTGGCGGTATTGTGCACCGGTATTGGGTTGCCGAGATACCAAGTGTCGTCCGCGGACCAGTTTGACTGGTAGAAGCCGACTGTGATGTCGTGATTGCCTGCGACCTTGTTGATGCTGAGGTCATTGATGACTGCGTCGAGGTCTTTTTGAACAACCCAGTGGCCATAGGTCTGAACAAAATCCGACGCGCCCAGTGTTTGGCCGCTGGCAGTCGTGACTGGACCGCCAATGACGGCGCTGAGGTCAGCAGCGCTGACGGCCGAGCCGGAAGGTACGAAACCAAATGTGTCAGCATCACCGGTCATGAAGGTAAAACGATCGCGGAAAGTGAAGCCGCCGCCGAGATCGAATTCAACGCTGCCGCCGGTCACAATACCGTCCCAGCCGCGGCCATCAGCGAAATCGAACGTTTCCGTGTCTCCATTTGAATTGACCTGTATGTCGCGGAAGCGCGTGGCGTTGCCAAGCTGTGCGAATTCGCCGCGATCGTTGCCGGTGTTGAGGGCGAACGGCAGCACCCATTGACCATGGTCGTCCGTCCAGCGCGCAAACAGATTGACCTTGCCGTTATCGAACAGCTTCGTCAGATTGACAGTGAACTGCTGGCCTTCTTCCGAAGTGAACTGGGTGTCGCGAATGCCGTCTGAACGCCTGAGATAGCCGCCAATCATGTAATAAAGATCGTCGGCAAGCTTGCCGCTCAAAACAGCATCAACGCGTTGTAGTCCGTAATCTGACGTTGAATATTTTATCAGACCTTCGGTTTCTTCACCGCCTTCCTTGAGGTTGAAGTTGACGGTGAGGCCGGGTTCGCCTTTGCCAAATACCGAGTTCGGGCCGCCGCGCAAACCTTCGACGCCTTCGATCGTCTCATCAATGCGGAAAATCGAGCTTTGCTCGAAGAATGAAAGCGATTCCGTCCCGTAAATCGGCGAACCGTTGATGGCGAGCAACACGAAAGGCGCATCGCCGCCGCCCGGCAAGCCGCGCACGTCGATATTTGCGCCTGCGACGCCACCAGAGCTCTCAGCCCAGACGCCGGGAATCGATTTGAACAGGTCGGCGGTGCTCTTTGGCGAGAACTTCGTGATGTCGTCCGGGGTAATTGTCGTCACGGCGAAGCTCGCCGCTTGCCGATCTGCGCCGGCGCCGCCTGGCGTGCCGATAACAATGATCTGGTCCGAAGTGACGGGAGCGGGCGTATCATCTTGCGCGAAAGCCGCTCCGGCACTGAGCGCGACGAGGCTGGTTGCCGCCGCGAGAGAGCGTCGGCTGACAATTGAATTCGATCTGCGTTGATACCGGGATTTCATATTTTCCTCCTATTGGGCCTGACCAGTCTTTGTCCTCAAGAGCGGACCGTGCGCCTTGATGTCGGTGCGGTTGGCGGCCGGCGATAATGTGTGTGCATTTTGCCGAAGGGTTGTGAGGTGCGCAATCGTTTGCGCAAACTTGCGCAATGCCGTCAGCGAATAAAAAGAATAGGTGATGTTCTGGAGCAACGCTTGTGGCGAACTGGTGGTTCTGCTTCGGGTTATCTTGCGCCGCAAGAGCGGCGAACCACCAGCTCCGTTGGCAAAATGGTGTCGCTTGGTGGCGCGCCCTCAAGCATCCCTAGCATCGTCTCGACCAAAACCTGGCCACCGGTAGTTGTGTCCTGACGAACGGTTGTCAGCGCCGGGGAAATGTAAGCGGAAAGTTCAATATCGTCGTAGCCGATTACGGCGACATCCTCCGGCACTCTGACCCCTAAATCCGAGAGTGCCTGAATCGCAGAAATAGCCAGCACGTCGGTGGCGGCGAAAATGGCGTCATGCCAGGCGCCTTCATTGAAGAGGTCTTGTGTCGCCTTGTAAGCAGACGCGCTGTCAAACGGCATGGATACTGTGAGGGTTTGATCGGCGGCGCTATCTTCGCCGGCGAGTGCGTCCATGACCCCTTGATGCCGTAAACCGATCTCGATGTGCCGAATATCTCCCAGGAATACCACGCGCTTGCGATTGAGAGACGCAAGATGCTTTCCAACGAGTTGGCCGCCAAGAAAATTATTGCTGCCGACGATTGGATAACTCCGGTCTGAGATGTCGGCGCCCCATACAATGACAGGTTTATTATTGTGGGCGTAGTTCGCCAACGGCACAGGATCACGGCCTTGGCCGATTATAATGACGCCGTCGGCGCGGTTGCTCGAAAGTGCGTCGGCTCCGGCCTTATCGCTCCATGGCGTGGCTCGCGACAACAACAGATCATACCCGTTTTCCGCTAAGGCATCCGCAATCGACGCAGTTATTTGACTGAAAAACGGATCAGAAAAATGCTGTCGGTTCGATTCTGATATAGCGATCACGACCTCGATCGTGTGGGATCGGCGCGTGCGTAAGCTTCGCGCTCTGCTGTTGATGCGATAGCCATTTTCGCTGACCAGGGCCCGAATCCGCGCCTTGGTTTCCTCCGACACGCGGTTGGAATCCGACAGGGCGCGGGAGACAGTCGATTCTGCGACGCCGGCAAGCTTGGCGATCTCCGCCATAGTCTTGGCGCGTGACGCGCCATTCTGATGGCCGGCTGCTTTTTTCACGCGTTCTATTCTTCCAACAAAACTAGGCCGCCAAAGGGCGGTAAGGTCGCTGTTGCGCCTTCAATCGATCCTCCCAGGCTATAATTAAGGTCCTGGCATTCGCCCGGCAATGGAATTTCGATCTTATCTTCAGACAGATTGAAAATGCATAATAAGCGTTCGTTTTCGAGGGTGCGGCGGAACATAAGCGCTGGCTCATCCGCGTCAACAAATGTCATGTCGCCATGGCGAAGCGCATTATGTCGCTTTCTGAATGCGATGAATGACCGGGCTTTGTTGAGTGTTGAGCTGGGATCGGCCTTTTGTTTGTCCACGGCGAACGCATGGTGGCGAGGATCGACAGGCAACCAGGGTTCGGTCTCGCTAAAGCCGGCATTTTTTGCGTCTTGCCGCCAGGGAATAGGCGTGCGGCACCCGTCGCGGCCGAGGCTGTCCGGCCAGAAGCGAATGCCCTCTGGGTCTTGCAGCCGGTCGAATGGGACGTCTGCTTGCGGCAGTCCAAGTTCATCACCCTGGTATAGAAAAATCGTGCCGCGCAGGCACATCAGCATGCCGAGCAAGAGATTGGCGAAGGCGTCGCTTGCTTCTTCGCCGCCCCAGCGGGTGCGCGCGCGAACAACGTCATGATTGGAAAAAGACCAGCTCGGCCACGCCGTCTTGCTAGTCCAACTCTCCAGGGCGTGCCGGACAAGCGATGCGGATAGCGGGCCATTTTCCAGAAGATAAAAATTATACGCGGTATGCAGGCGTCCCGGCTCGGTATATTCGATACTGCGTTCAATGTATGAATCGCTGCCGATTTCGGCAACGGTCATTTGATCTCCATACTGATCGACGAGTCGCCGGAACTCTTCCATGAATTCAAGATTTTCCGGTTGCGAGCGATCATACAAATGGCGCTGGTGCCAATAGGGACGGGGGAATCCGCCTTCCTCACGCTTCGGAGGATTGTCGCGTAATTGACGATCGCAGAAATAGAAATTGGCGACATCGAGGCGGAACCCGTCAATACCGCGATCAAGCCAAAACTTAGCGACTTCCAAAACGGCTTTGCACACATCCGAATTGTGGAAATTCAGGTCCGGTTGCTCAGACAGGAAATTGTGCATGTAATATTGGCGGCGGCGCGTGTCCCATGACCATGCCTGGCCGCCGAAAAGGGATATCCAGTTGTTTGGCGGCCCTCCATCAGCTTTCGCATCCGCCCAAACATACCAGTCGGCCTTTGGGTTGTTTTTTGAAGACCGGCTTTCACGAAACCATTCATGTTGGTCTGAGGTATGCGAGTAGACCTGATCTATAGTTAGCTTCAGGCCCGCCTCATGCGCCGTTGCAAGCAGTGCGTCGAAATCCTCTATATCGCCAAACAGGGGGTCTATGGCTGTGTAGTCGGAGACGTCGTAGCCAAAGTCCTTCATTGGCGATTTAAAAACTGGCGACAGCCACAAACCGTCCACGCCGAGGTCTTTCAGGTAACCAACCCGTGATGCGATTCCATTCAAGTCGCCGACGCCGTCATTATTCGAATCGGCAAAGCTTCTCGGGTAAATCTGATAAATAACGCCGCCGCGCCACCATTCATTCATGCCGCTTTGACCTCTTCCTTCTTTTGCTTGGCCGTTGCCGACGATACGAACGCATCGACGCCAGCGTTATAGCAGGCTCGCTCTATTGCGCAATCGATTGTCATCCGCCATAGTCCGGAAAAAACTGCAACTCGAAGCTCATGTTTATTTCCTGGGAGGAACAGGCGGATGACGACAATCGGCGTGCGTATAGCGCTGTTCTCGGCATATTTTCTTTTCGCCATACTGTTGAACAGCGTCGGTACGGTGATTCTCCAGTCGATGCGTTCGTTTGGCGTCGAGCACGCAGAGGCGGCATTACTGGAAGGGTTTAAGGATCTGCCAATCGCGATTGTTTCGTTTCTTGTGGCGTCCTTCCTTCCACGCGTTGGTTATCGCCGATCGATGATCATCGGTTTTGGCATTGTCGCGGCAGCATGCTTGTTTATGCCGCTGGCGCCGGGCTTCCTGACAACCAAGCTGATGTTTCTGGCGGTCGGCGTCAGTTTCGCGCTGATCAAGGTTTCCGTCTATTCAACGATTGGTCTGATTACGCATGACAGTAATGCGCACGCCAGCACACTGAACTTCATCGAAGGGTTCTTTATGATAGGCGTGTTCGCAGGATATTGGCTGTTCGCTGCATTCATCGATAACGCCAATCCAGCATCGTTGAGCTGGCTCAATGTCTATTGGCTACTGTCGGGATTGAGCGTTGCGAATATTCTGGTTCTGCTTTGCGTGAATTTTCCGCAACCGCCGAAACGGGAAGGAGGGGCGGACCTGATCGGAGACTTCCGCGACATGCTCAGCCTGCTCGCGGCGCCAGCCGTTCTCGTATTTGTGATTTCCGCATTTTTGTATGTGCTGATCGAGCAAGGGATGGGCACCTGGTTCCCAACATTCATTGCCGAAGAGCTTTTCGTGCCGGAAGCGATGAGCATCCAATTAACGAGCATCTTTGCGGTGAGCCTAGCGATTGGACGGTTGAGCGCAGGCGGATTTCTGCGCTTTGTAGACTGGTATTGGTTGATTAATGGATGCGTGGTCATGATGGCGGTATTGATGCTTTTTGCCTTGCCCTTGGCCAGCGGGCACGGGCCGCGGCCGGATATGACGTGGTTCAACGCACCGATTCCCGCTTACGTCTTGCCGCTGGTCGGGCTCACCCTTGCGCCGATTTATCCTGCGATCAACTCGGTGATTCTAAGCTCGCTGCCGAGAGCCCGGCATGCCGCCATGGCCGGCTTGATCGTGGTCTTTTCGGCGCTTGGGGGCACCACTGGATCATTTATCGTGGGGCGCCTTTTTGGCGAGATAGGCGGGCAAAAAGCATTCTACACGATATTAATCCCTATGATGGGCATCCTTATTGCGCTTTTCTATCTTAAGCGCTTGACCGGCGAGAAATCATCCGCTCAAAACGTCGCGACGAGTCGGGGCGTCTCCCAATAAACAAAGGGCGGCGCCTCTCATGCAATTGCAGATGGTCCGCGTAAATGCAGAAATCTTCTTCGCCCCAGCTAATCCCTGTGACGGCGTTCGACCTTGTGGTCTTCGGCGCAACCGGGGATTTGTCCCTTCGCAAGCTAATACCGTCGCTGTTTCATCGCTGGCGCGACAATCAGATTCCGCCTGAATCGAAGATTGTCGGCGTTTCAAGAAGCGCCATGGGTGATGACGAGTTCCGCCAACTGGCGCTGGACAGCTTCCGTAAACACCATCCGTCTGAGGCAATCGATGACGGCGAGTGGCGCGAGTTTGCGAGCCTGGTCAAATATGTGGAGCTGGACGCAGTTAACGCAGATGCTGATTGGGGCGCATTGAAAGACGCACTGGCCGGTTGTGAAGACAAGCAGCGGGTTTTTTATCTGGCGCTAGCGCCAGGGCTTTATGGCGCGGTTAGCGCCAATATTGATCGCGCAGGGCTCAAATCGCCAGGCGCGCGCATTGTGCTTGAAAAACCGATCGGCAAGGACCTTGAAAGCGCGCATGAAATCAATCGTGCGGTGGGTGAGGTATTTTCAGAAGATTCGATTTTCCGGATCGATCATTACCTCGGCAAGGAAACGGTCCAAAATCTGATTGTCCTGCGGTTCATGAATTCGCTGTTCGAACCGGTCTGGAACGCACATGCCATTGACCATGTGGAAATTACGGTTGCCGAGTCAATCGGCGCCGGCATGCGCGCCGATTATTACGACACCTCAGGCGCGCTCCGCGATATGGTGCAGAACCACCTGTTACAGCTATTGTGTCTTGTCGCGATGGAGCCGCCGCTCGATCTCGAGCCGGATACTGTCCGCGATGAAAAGATCAAGGTCTTGCGCGCGTTGCGACCAGTGACGTCGGAAAATGTGCGCTACGCTACGGTGCGCGGACAATACGGACCTGGCGCATCGGGTGGAGAGGCCGTGCCTGGTTATTCGGACGAGTTAGGCGCGCAAAGCGACACCGAGACCTTTGTGGCAATCAAGGCCAATATCGACAATTGGCGCTGGAAGGGCGCGCCCTTTTATCTTCGCACGGGCAAGCGCATGAATGCGCGCTATTCCGAAATCATCATTCAGTTTAGAGATATCGCTCATGCGCTGATGCGAGACGGCAGCGATTTGCCGCCAACGCGTATGGTCATTCGTCTGCAGCCGGATGAAGGCGTTAAGATGTTGCTGGTCACCAAGGATCCTGGGCCGGGCGGCATGCGGCTTCGCTATGTTCCGCTCAACCTGTCTTATGCAGACGCATTCGAGGCGCGCTATCCGGATGCTTATGAACGCCTCTTGATGGCGGTCGTGCGTGGCGATCTCGGGTTGTTCATGCGCCGGGATGAGGTGGAGTCGGCCTGGAAATGGGTGGACGGCATTCTTCAGGCTTGGCAGGACGATAAGACCCCGGTGCATCCTTATGCGGCGGGAACGGAAGGGCCGGTGCAATCGGCTATGTTGCTGGACCGCGACGGGCGGGCCTGGTTCGACGGCAAATCGGCTTAGGCAAAGACATAAAACGGCTGTGAGACAGCAACGGTTTGTAAAGACGGTACGGGAGACGGTTAGTGTCTGAGGCGATTTTGGTCGCGGATATTGGCGGGACGAATGCGCGCTTCGCGATAGCTGAAGCAACAAAAGGCGCAATTTCCATCCGCGACGCCCAGAGTTTTCGCGCCGAAGACTTTGAAACCGTCCGCGATGCGGCGGACGCCTATCTCGAGGCGGTGGGCGAAAAGCCGGTCCACGCCTGTTTCGCCGCCGCCGGTCCGATCACCGATGACCGGGTCGAGTTTACGAATTCTCACTGGCGGCTTGATGCGGCGGAGATCAAGTCGGCGCTCGCACTCAAGGATATCCGCCTTGTAAATGACTTCTATGCGCTCGCCGCCGGCGTTGCGCATTTGCCTGATGATGCATTCGTCCAGGTGAAGGGCGGGATTGGCGACGCCAATGCGCCGACCCTGGTGATAGGTCCGGGCACCGGGCTGGGGCAGGCCTTGATTGTGCCGACGTCGACGGGGTTGGTCGTCATTTCCACCGAAGGGGGGCATGTCACTTTCGCGCCGCGTACGGATGAAGAATTCGAAGTGATGAAATTCATCGCGCGAGAACATCCGCGTGTGTCAGCCGAAAGATTGCTGTCCGGTCGAGGTCTCGTCAATATTCACCGCGCGCTATGCGTAATTGCCGATACGCCGCGAGTAAGTTTGCAGGCAAATGAAATCACCGCTGCGGCGATTGATGGGATTTATCCAATCGCGGCCAAGGCGGTGGACATGTTCTGCGAATTGCTCGGCCGCGTTGCTGGCGATGCGGTGCTCGCCACCGGCGCGCGCGGCGGCGTAGTGCTTGGCGGCGGCATCTTGCCGAAAATCCGCGAGATTTTTCTCGCGAGCAAATTTGTCGAGCGTTTCCTCGACAAGGGTCGAATGCGCGATTACGTCGACGCTGCGCCGGTGCGCTTGATCGTGTCGGAAGGCGCCGCGCTGTATGGCGCCGCCGCAACGGTTTCCAGTCAGGCAAACTAAAGCGAGGCGAGTATCGCATCCGCCGCCATTTCGGCGAGCTCATCGCGGGTTACACCACCTGTCGGCTTGAACCATGTATGCGTCCAGTTCAGCATGCCAAAAAATAGCATGGTTTTCGCGGCCAGCCGTTTCTTGTCTTGTGTCAATTGCGGTTTTACCGCGGCGAGCATGGCCTCGACCCGGGCGATAATCTTGCGCTGCTTTGTCTTGATTTCCGCCTGGTTTTCATCGGGAAGCGAGGCAAGGTCGTATAGCAACACCTTTTGACGTTCAGCGGCGCCGACATAATGCCGCAACAAATTTGTGGTCAGCATGCGGAATATGTGAGCCGGAGTCGCGTTTGAGTCGTTATGAGATTCAACGACGCCAAGCAATTCGTCAATATGCTCTTTCATCACGTCGAATAGGATTGCTTCTTTCGATGGGTAATAATGATAGATCAGCGACTTTGAAACCGAGCATCGCTCCGCGAGTTCGGATAGGGAAGCTGCTGCAAAGCCCTTTTCCGCAAATAATTTCGCGGCGTGATCGGTTATCGCGTCGCGTTTGGCGTCATAGTCTGCGGCTTGGGTGCGCGCCATTTTACGTCCTCAAATCCTTGATGCGCTGAGCCTTGCCGGCCGAACGCGCAACGCTTCCAGCATTTGCTATTTCTACTTCAGCGGCGATGCCGATGATATTCTTGATATGGCGTTTCAGTTCGCGCGCTGCTGCGTCGGCGTCCTCGGCATCTGTGCGGCGCTCAACGATGACTTTCAGCTCGTCCATGCGGTCGGGGCGCATCACCTCCAACACATAATGCGGCGCGAGCGCTGGTACTTTAAGGATTTGTTCCTCGACCTGAGACGGGAAAACATTGACGCCGCGAATGATCAACATGTCGTCGCAACGCCCGGCGATCTTCTCCATACGGCGCATCCGACGCGCCGTTCCCGGCAGCAGCCGGGTGAGGTCGCGCGTGCGATAACGGATAATCGGCATCGCTTCTTTGGTGAGCGATGTGAATACCAATTCTCCGAGTTCGCCCTCCGGCAGAACCTCATCTGTTTCGGGATCAATAATCTCGGGGTAGAAGTGATCCTCCCAGATAGTGAGCCCGTCTTTGGTTTCGACGCATTCATTCGCGACGCCGGGACCGATCACTTCCGACAGGCCGTAAATGTCAACAGCGTCGATAGCGAAGGCGTCTTCGATCTCCCTTCGCATGGCCTCCGTCCAGGGTTCGGCGCCGAATATGCCGATCTTGAGCGAGCTTTCGCGAGGATCAATTCCTTCGCGGCGGAACTCGTCGAGGATCGCCAGCATGTAGCTCGGCGTCACCATTATGATGTCGGGCTCGAAATCACGGATCAGTTGGACTTGTTTTTCCGTCTGGCCGCCGCTCATCGGAATGACAGTGCAACCGAGCGCTTCGGCGCCGTAATGGGCGCCTAGTCCGCCGGTGAAAAGTCCGTATCCATAGGAAACATGAACCTTCATGCCGGGCCGCCCGCCCGCCGCCCGGATTGAGCGAGCGACCAGCGCGCTCCAAGTCTCAATATCGCGCTTGGTGTAACCAACGACGGTCGGCTTGCCGGTGGTGCCGGATGAGGCGTGAACGCGCGCAACCCGTTCGCGCGGTACGGCGAAAAAACCGAAAGGGTAATGCTCGCGAAGATCAGTTTTTGTCGTGAAGGGAAATCTTTTCAAATCGTCGAGAGATTGAAGGTCGCCCGGCGCGACGCCGGCCGCATCAAAGGCGCGCCGGTAATGCGGCGCGTTCTCATAGGCGTGTTCAAGCGTCGCCTTCAACCGTTCCAGCTGAAGCGCGGCGAGCGCGTCGCGCGACAGCTTCTCGCCGGCGTCGAGGAGGGGGGCGTAGTCTGGCGACGGCATCGGCCTAGATCGCATTCATGGTCAGCAACGTATAAGTCGCGACCGCTTCGTCGTTCTGGTTCGTGACGAGCACGTCCCATCGCACCTCGCCATAGTCGTCATTGCGCTTCTTCTTCGACCTGGCGGTAAGGCGCACTTTGATCGTGTCGCCAGGCGAGACCGGCGTCAGGAAACGCAAGTCATCAAGGCCGTAATTGGCGAGCACCGGGCCGGGCGCGGGATCGACAAACAATCCCGCCGCGAAGGACAAGATGAGATAGCCATGGGCGACACGGCCGGGGAAGAACGGGTTCGCCGCCGCCGCTTTCTCATCCATATGCGCGTAAAAAGTATCTCCGGTAAATTCGGCGAAATGCTCAATGTCTTGGAGCGTGATAGTGCGCGTCTTGGTCTCGATAGTCTTGCCAATCGCAAGCTCGTGAAACTTGAAGCGGAAGGGATGCGGTGCGTCGCTCTGCGTCGCAGCGCCGTTCACCCATGAGTTGGTGACGCCGGAGAGAATATCGGGCGATCCCTGGATGGCTGTACGTTGCATGTAATGTTTGACGCCGCGCACGCCGCCGAGTTCCTCTCCGCCGCCGGCGCGGCCGGGCCCGCCATGCACCAGCATTGGCAATGGGCTGCCATGTCCGGTCGATTCTTTTGCGCTGTCGCGGTTGATGATGGCGATGCGGCCGTGAAACGCACCGCTGCCAGCCACTACTTCTCTTGCGACCAACGGATCGTGCGAGAAAAGCGACATCACCAGTGAGCCGCCGCCGCGATTGCATAGCGCGATAGCGTCGTTGAAATCGTCATATGGCATCAGCGTCGAGACCGGGCCGAAGGCTTCGACATCGTGGATGGCGTTCGCCTCCCACGGCTTGTCGCAGCGCAGGAGAATGGGCGAGACGAACGCGCCTTGCTGTGCGTTGTCGCCGATCACTGCGGCGCTTGCCGGATCGCCAAAGACGATCGTCGCTTCGCCGGCGAGGACTGCGACTTTCTCGCGTACATCGTCGCGCTGGGATTGCGAGACGAGGGCGCCCATCCGCACGTCCTCGCGGGAAGGATCGCCCAGCGTGGTCTTGGCGAGCCGCTCGGCGACCGCCTTTTCTGCGGCGTCCATCATCGCGGCGGGAACCAGTGCGCGGCGGATTGCCGTACATTTCTGGCCCGCCTTCACGGTCATTTCACGGGCCACCTCTTTGACGAACAAGTCGAATTCCGGACTGTCTGGTGTTGCGTCAGGCCCGAGCATGCAGGCGTTGAGCGAGTCTTGTTCGCCGACAAATTTGACGCTTTCACGGATGATGGTCGGGTGCGCCTTCAGCTTGGCGGCGGTCGTTGCGGAACCGGTGAAGGAAACGACATCCTGTCCGCCAAGATGATCGAACAGATCGCCGGTCGAACCGACAATCAATTGCACCGCGCCTTCCGGCAAAAGCCTCGTCTCAATCAGGATGCGGAACGCCGCTTCGGTGAGGTAGGCGGTCGCGGTCGCTGGTTTGACGATCGCCGGCATACCGGCGATGAGTGCGGGTGCGAGTTTTTCCATCATGCCCCAGACGGGGAAGTTGAACGCGTCGATCAGCACCGCGACGCCGCGCTTCGAGGTGTAGACATGCTGCGCCATGAAGGTCCCGTTTTTCGAGATTTGCTCAACCGGTCCGTCAAGAATGATCGTGTCGTCGGGCAATTCGCGCTTCGCCTTTGAAGCAATGCCGAGAAACGTGCCCGCGCCGCCTTCGATATCGATCCAGCCGTCTTTGCGGGTTGCGCCGGTGTGAGCGTTGAGCGCGTAAAGGTCTTCCTTGCGCTCCATCACTGCTAGGCCGAGCGCTTTCACCATGACGGCGCGCTCCATAAAGGTCATCTTGCGCAAATTCGGGCCGCCGACATCGCGCGCATAGTCGGTCATGGCCTTGAAATCGAGCCCGCCCGAGCCGGTTTTGGCGACGGTTTCGCCGGTGACGGCCGAAGGGATCGAGACCAGCTCGCCTTCGCCTTCTTTCCATTCGCCAAGCGCGTAATTCTTCAGTGTCGTGACGGACATGGGGTTTGCTCCCTAAAATCAGGTCTTGAGTTGACTTACCGGCCTTTGAAAACCGGTTTGCGTTTGTTCATGAAGGCGTCGACGCCTTCGCGATAATCGTCCGAGCGGCCAAGCTCGCGCATTCTGTCGCGTTCAAGATCGAGTTGTTCGTCAAGCGGACGCGAGAAAGCCGAACGGATGAGCTTTTTCGTTTCCGCAAGGCCGCGGGTCGGCGCGGCGGCGAATTTGCCGATCAATGCGTCGGTTGTTTCCGTTAGCTGATCGTCCTCGACGCATTTCCAGATGAGGCCCCAGCCCTCGGCTTTTTCCGCCGGCAGAGGCTCGCCGGTGAGCGCAATGCCGAGTGCGCGCGCCTGGCCCGCAAGACGCGGCAGCGCCCAAGAGCTTCCCGAATCCGGCACGAGGCCGATATTGGCGAAGGACATGACGAATTTCGCCGACTTGGCGGCGATCACCATGTCGCAAGCGAAAGCAAGGCTCGCGCCGGCGCCGGCGGCGACGCCGTTCACGGCGCAGACAACCGGCATGGGCAGGGATGTCAGCCGCCGGATCAGCGGATTGTAACGCTTTTCAACCGACTCGCCGAGGTCGACTGCATCGCCGCCCCCTTGGTCTGAATCGGGAGCGACGGCGCGATCGGATAAATCCTGCCCGGCGCAAAAGCCGCGCCCGGCGCCGGTCAGCAGCATGGTGCGCACGGATGCGTCATTCTCGACCTCGTCGAGGGCGGCTTGCACCTCTTCATGCATTTGCACGTTGAAGCTGTTGAGCCGCTCCGGCCGGTTAAGGGTGAGGCGCGCAGCGCCGCCGGAAATGTCGAGGAGAATTGTCTCAAAGGCCATGGCGTTCCCGCCCTTCGGCGGCTCCCTCGCGAATGTTTTCAGGTCGGATTGCGCATCTGCGCCCGACACTATAATTGTCTGATCGGTCGGTCAATTTAGCCATGGGCAGAGCTTCGAATGGCGCCCAAGAACAAAGACGATGCGTCCGCCGAAAGGTCCGCAGATGCGTTGGGCCGTGCTGTCGCCGAACGCCTGCATGGGCGCGAAGGCACGGCGAAAGCCTGGGATTTGAAGCTTGAGGATGCGGGCGCC
Organism: uncultured Parvularculaceae bacterium; assembly: GCA_947259375.1. Taxonomy (GTDB): domain Bacteria; phylum Pseudomonadota; class Alphaproteobacteria; order Caulobacterales; family Parvularculaceae; genus Hyphococcus. Next base: position 28,932 of record CAMYLZ010000024.1, read on the forward strand.
GGATGGGCGCGTTGCTCCATGACGCTGCGCGCGGACATGTTGAACGGCCATGGCACGGCCCATGGCGGGATGATTTTCGCACTGGCCGATACCGCCTTCGCCTGGGCGTGCAATTCGCGCAATGAGACGACGGTTGCGCAACATGCTTCGATCTCGTTCCTGTCTCCAGGCAAGCCGGGCGAGAGGCTGACGGCGGAAGCGCGCGAGGACGCGGCGGAAGGGCGCACAGGGGTTTACATGGTGCGCGTCGCCGGGGAAGACGGGCGCGATGTTGCGATTTTTCACGGGCTGTCCCGCACAATAGGCGGGCCCGTCATCGACGAGGAGAACGACCATGGCTGAAGCTTTCATCTGCGACGCGGTAAGAACGCCGATCGGCCGATATGGCGGGGCGCTCGCTGCGGTCCGGCCTGATGACATGGCAGCCTTGACCCTCCGTGCGCTGAAGGAGCGCAATCCGGGCGCCGATTGGGAAGCGCTTGACGACGTTATTCTTGGCAACACCAACCAGGCGGGCGAGGACAACCGCAATTTCGCACGCATGGCGGCGTTGCTGGCCGGGCTCGGCGAGGGCGCGCCGGGCGTCACCGTCAACCGCCTGTGCGGTTCCGGCATGGATGCGATCACCATGGCCGCGCGGGCGATCAAGGCAGGCGAGGCGGATTTCATTCTCGCCGGCGGCGCGGAGTCCATGTCGCGCGCGCCCTTCGTCATGGGCAAGGCGGAGGCGGCCTTCGGGCGCAATGTGGAAATGTTCGACACCACCATCGGCTGGCGCTTCGTCAACCCGCTTCTGAAAGCGCAATTCGGGGTCGATACGATGCCGGAAACGGCCGAAAACGTCGCCGAGGATTTCGCCGTCTCGCGCGCGGACCAGGACGCGTTCGCCATGCGCTCGCAACAGCGCGCGGCGAAAGCGCAGGCGAGCGGCCGGCTGGCGCGGGAAATCATCCCCGTCGAAATTCCCCAGCGCAAGGGCGGTCCGATCATTGTCGACCGGGACGAGCATCCGCGCGAGACCTCGCTTGAAAAACTCGCTTCGCTGAAACCCTTTGTCAAAAAGGACGGGGTCATCACGGCCGGCAATGCGTCTGGCGTCAATGACGGCGCCGCGGCGGTGATTGTCGCTTCTGAAGCGGCGGTAAAAAAATACGGGCTCACACCGCGCGCGCGGTTTGTCACCGGCGCGGTGGTCGGCGTGCCGCCGCGCATCATGGGCATCGGCCCGGCGCCGGCGTCGAAGGCGGCGCTCGCCAAAGCAAAACGCGCCATCGGCGATATGGACGTCATCGAAATCAACGAGGCCTTCGCATCGCAGTCGCTGGCGGCGTTGCGCGAGCTTGGCCTTCCCGACGACGCGGAGCACGTCAACCCTAATGGCGGCGCCATCGCGCTCGGCCATCCGCTCGGCATGTCGGGCGCGCGCCTCGTTATGACGGCGAGCGAAGAGCTGCATCTGCGCGGCGGCAAATACGCCCTTTGCGCCATGTGCATCGGCGTCGGCCAGGGCATCGCCAGCATTATCGAGCGGGTGTGACGCCAAGGGCTATGTCGCGCTTTCGGTCCGGTCAACTGCGCCCGCGAGCGCGGCGGACGCTCTGTTCCCTGAGTAATACATGGTAACGACCTCCCAATAATACTCATATTCATTGAGTGCTTTCGGTGTTTCGGCGCGGGCGGCGCGTTCCGCCGTCCAGCGGCCGGCGAAGCGGCAAGCCGGTTTCACGCCCTGGCAAATCGGCAGCCCGTCCTTGGCGCATGGCGGGCAGCCGCAATAAAAATCACGCGGCGCGACCGTTGCCGAGCCGAGCCGGCGCGCGGTTTCCGCCAGCAGCACTGGCGTCATGATATTGCGCGTCAGGCGGGCGAAGCGGTCTCTTTCGGGCGCCGTCCTGAGGCGCGTATCGCGCTGGCGCAGGCGCTTTTCCAATAAGCGGCCGCGCTTTCGTTTCCATCCGCGCGGCTGTTTTTCTTTTTTGCTTGCCTTCATGTTGTTCGTCCATGGTTTCTCGTCGCCGCGGGTTAAAAACCCCGAGCGTATAAGCGGAGAGGTTGCGCGGCCCGCCCTGCGAAAGAGCTTGGCCAAAAAATCGCAGGGTCTCGCAGCTTGCTTTCGCAGCGGGACCGCGCAAGACGGCTTTTTCAGCACCGCCGCCTGTCCGTGCGCCGTGCGGCGTCCATAAGCCCGGTTCGAATCCTTGAACCGGGCCGACCCGCGGCGGACGAAAGAAAGGAATAAAACCGTTTCCTTCGCCACAGCCCCCTTTCGAGGGGCCGCCCGCGCAAGATCCAGGCGTTCGGCCGGCCGGTTCCTGAGCTTGA
>CAMYLZ010000025.1 GCA_947259375.1 uncultured Parvularculaceae bacterium
ATAAAACCGTTTCCTTCGCCACAGCCCCCTTTCGAGGGGCCGCCCGCGCAAGATCCAGGCGTTCGGCCGGCCGGTTCCTGAGCTTGAGGTCCGTTACGCCTCTCTCAGGCCGCGCGCCGCCGGTCCGGACCGTAAGGGACGGTAGGCCTTGACGCCTCTCCGTGTCCGGACTGTTTCGCAGTATAGGGGCGCCGGCCAGGGGGGTGGATAACTATCCACCAAAAGCGGGATTCATGGCCGTTTTCATCAGATATGAGGTATTTTCGACAGGGGTATGCGCGTCATGCGTGTAGGCGGATTTGGGGGTTTTTTTGACCTATCCCTCCGCACCGATTCGCTGCGGCTTGACCGTGGCGTCCATCACCGGAACCATCCGCATACGCTGTGCTCGCGGCAAGGACGGGAGTTGGGCCCCACGCTTGAAGCGTGGGGAGCCGCGAGAGGAAAGGCTAGCGCCCCATTCGAATCAAACGCTCTCGCGTCATCTCATACGCGCCCTCTCCACCCGCACCGAATCGCCACGGCTTGAGCCAAGGCGCCCATCGCCGGAACGATCCGCATAGGATGCGCTCGCGGCAAGGGCGGGAGTTGGGCCCCTGTGTGTTGGGATTGAGGTATAAAGGGAACCGGGAAGTAGTCCGCTGGACCCCTAGCGCGTATGACGCCGATGCGTGGCTTGGGCCACGGCGGACCATGCGAATATTACACGGCTTTGTAACATTGGCGGGCGGAGTTCTACGCTACCGGCGATTATAGTGCCCACAACAGACGTTTGTTTTGTTTAGTAATGTACCCAAAATTATTGTAGAGATCCTTAAAAGTGTTGCGTATTGGAAGTACAAATTTAATCTGGTATTCTCCAGCGGTTTAAAATATTTGGATTGTGATGCCATGGAAAATGCAATTTCCTTTGCAATTCTCGCGAGAATTGGAATTGAGCGCGAGATTCGCGAAGCCCTGTTGAAAGTTGCAGATGTTGATGTCACTCAGCCGTCAATGATCCGTATCGCTGTTACGGATAGGTGTAATTACAGATGTGCGTATTGTAACCACTGGAAACAGGATCGTTACAAGAGGGAGCTTTCCTTAGTTCAGTGGCGTCAGGTGTTTAAAAACCTTCAAGCAGTCAGTGCTAAATCGATAATACAATTTACAGGTGGTGAACCATTCTTGCGGCGTGATTTTCTGGAAATCGCTGGTTGCGCAGAAGAAGCTGGTTTCTATTGGGGAGTAATCACTAACGGATACTGTCTGACTGAGAAAGTGTGTGAGGCCATATGCAGGCTGTCGCCAGTTAACATCGACGTGTCGATAGATGGAGCTTGCGAAACAATCCATGATCAGGCGCGTGGCGTTCCGGGATCGTTTGCTGCCGTCACGCGGGGTGTCAAGGAATTGTGTGCTGCACGTAGAAAGAGTAATAAAAATTTTAAAATACGGATTAAGACCACCGTTCATAAATTAAACATCTCAAGCCTGACTGATGTGGCTTCACTTGCGGCGGAGTTGGGGGCAGACAGCATTGATTTCTCGCCTATACGCCATGAGGACGATTCTAGTAGGAAATGGTTGTTGCCAGATGATGGGCAATTGAACGAATTAGAAAGGTCAATTGATGCGCTATGCGGATTAAAAAAAGCGGGTATTCCAATCGAAACCTCAGAGAGGAAACTACGGTTATTCTCCAATCATTTCGGTGATAAAGTCGTCCGGCATGGAACTGTAAAATGCAAGGCGCCGCTGCGAGACTTGTTTATTGATCCGTCAGGAGAAACTAGATTTTGTTGGGCATATGGATCTCTTGGAAACATTGTAAATTCTTCTGCAGAAGAAGTATGGAGTTCGCATTCAAGTCGATTGCGCAGGCATGAAGCAATGACCTGTTCAAAAGCTGGGAGCAGCTACTGCGCTACCTCTTGTTTGAGTCACAGGAAATTCAGTGATAATGTGAAACGAGCTCTATTGCATGCTGAGTTTTAGTGCAGATCAACGGTTTTTTTGGTTTGACCGTCAGGTTCGCGGCTTTTTTGCGTACTCGCGTATACGAAGATTTATTTCAGAACTTCATGTACCTTCTGGTGCGCATATCATTGACTTAGGAGGTAGGCCAGAGCATTGGCATAGAATGCCGATGAGTCTGCGTGTTGATATCTTAAATACAAAAGAAGAAATTCAGCAGTTTCATCAACATAAGTATCATAATATTCAAATTATTGAAGGAGACGTGACAAAACCGATTCAGTCAATACACCAGTATGATTTTATTTATTGTAATAGTGTTCTTGAGCATGTTGGAGGCAAAGCAGCGCGCTCGTTAATGGCCGCCAATATTCTGGCAGCGGATAAACCTTACTGGGTTCAAGTTCCATCCCAAAAGTTTCCAATTGAGCATCATTGCCGTGAACTGTTTTGGTGGAGGATGGGCGATGCAAAAAAGAAAAAAAAGATTGAACAATGGAAACGAACTTGGCCGTTTATGGCCGCACAAATGGAAAGTACGAATGCAGTTAGAAGGGACGAATTAGCACAGCTTTTTCCGTGTGCGGTGATAAGGCGGGAGTTCGTGTTGGGGTTTGAGAAGTCTTTGATAGCTGCAAGAGTTAGATAAACTGTGTATTGTGTTGTTTCAGTGCACCCCATGCATTGCACTACAGCGGCGGGGTGACCAAAGGGTGGTGGCCTTGCTCCGGAAAGGGCGCGAGATTTCGATCACCATTATGGTTTGCGTTGCGTTTTCCGCACACCCTTCGGTTTGCTCCGAATATTCGACACGGTTCCTTCGCTTTTCTTGATCCGGCCTTGTGAGGCGGCTTCGACCCTGGACTCAATCGCGCTTTGCCGCGCAAGCGGGTCGTCGTGGACGGCGAGTTCGACTTCCTGAAGCCGTTTGATTTCGTCGCGCAGGCGCGCGGCTTCTTCAAATTCCAGGTTGGACGCCGCTTCGCGCATCTGTTTTTCAAGGCCGGCAAGATGCGCCTTGAGGTTGTGTCCCGGGCCCATGAAGTCTTTATCGTCTTCCGAGAAGCCGCGCCCGGCAGCCCGACCGCGAAGGCGGTCATGCCCAACGAACGTCTGGCCCATGGCGGCCTTGGCGCCTTCATCGTCGCTGGTCGCGATCTCGGCGATTTTCGCCTTGACGGTGGCGGGGGTGATGCCGTGGGCCTCATTATGGGCGATCTGTTTCTCGCGCCGCCGCTCGGTCTCGCCCATGGCCCGCTCCATGGAGCCGGTGATATGGTCCGCATAGAGAATGACACGTCCGTCGACATTGCGCGCCGCGCGGCCGATCGTCTGGACAAGCGAGGTTTCCGACCGCAGGAATCCTTCCTTGTCGGCGTCGAGAATGGCCACCAATTGGCATTCGGGAATGTCGAGCCCCTCGCGCAACAGGTTGATGCCGACCAGCACGTCGAACGCGCCGAGGCGCAGATCGCGGATGATCTCGATCCGCTCCAGCGTGTCGATATCGGAGTGCATGTAACGCACGCGCACGCCCTGTTCATGCATATATTCGGTAAGATCTTCGGCCATGCGCTTGGTCAGCGTGGTGACGAGCACGCGCCCGCCTTTTGTCGCGATCGTCTTGCATTCGGCGATGACGTCGTCAACCTGGTTCGAGGTGTCGCTTGTCACCGGACGCACTTCAACCACCGGATCAATGAGGCCGGTCGGGCGGATGACTTGTTCGGTGAAAACGCCGCCGGTGCGGTCGAGTTCCCACGGGCCGGGCGTTGCGGAAACATGCACCGTCTGTGGGCGCATTTTCTCCCACTCCTCGAATTTCAGCGGCCGGTTGTCCATACAGGAGGGCAGGCGAAAGCCATATTCGGCGAGTGTGCGCTTGCGGTTGAAGTCGCCGCGGAACATCGCGCCGATCTGTGGCACGGTGACGTGGCTTTCATCGCAAAAGATCAGCGCGTTTTCCGGCAGATATTCAAACAGGGTCGGCGGCGGTTCGCCCGGCTGGCGCCCGGTGAGATAGCGCGAATAGTTTTCGATGCCGTGACAAACGCCGGTGGCCTGTAACATCTCCAGGTCGAACTGCACACGTTGTTCGAGGCGCTGCGCTTCGAGCAGGCGGCCTTCCTCGCGCATCACGGGCAGGACTTCCGCGAGCTCGTTCTGAATGCCTTCGATCGCCTGATTTAGCGTCGGACGCGGCGTGACATAGTGCGAATTGGCGTAAAGCGTCACCTCTTCAAGGTCGGCGGTCTTTTGCCCGGTAAGCGGATCGAATTCGGTGATCGCCTCGATCTCGTCGCCGAACATCGAAACCCGCCAGGCGCGGTCTTCATAGTGAGCCGGAAAAATCTCGATGACGTCGCCGCGCGCCCGGAAACAGCCGCGGGCAAACGCATTATCATTGCGCCGATATTGCAAAGCGACGAGATCGGCGAGGATTTTCTTGCGTTCGATTTCCTGACCGAGCTTCAGCGAGAACGTCATCGCCGTATAGGTCTCGACCGAGCCGATGCCGTAAATGCACGACACGGAGGCAACGATGATGACGTCCTCGCGCTCGAGCAGGGCGCGGGTCGCGGCGTGGCGCATCCGGTCGATCTGCTCGTTGATGGACGACTCCTTTTCGATATAGGTGTCCGTACGCGGAACATAAGCTTCGGGCTGGTAATAGTCGTAATAGGAAACGAAATATTCGACCGCATTGTCCGGGAAGAACGCCTTGAACTCGCCATAGAGCTGGGCGGCGAGGGTCTTGTTCGGGGCAAGGATCAGCGCCGGGCGCTGGCATGCCTCGATCACTTTCGCCATGGTGAAGGTTTTGCCGGTGCCGGTGGCGCCGAGCAGCACCTGGTCCCATTCGCCATTGCGCGCGCCTTCGGAAAGATCCCGGATCGCGGTCGGCTGGTCGCCGGCGGGGGCATATTCGGAGACCACTTTCAGCGGATTCGAGCCGCGGGTTTGCGGGCGCGCCGGGCGATGCGGCGTCCAGTCCGCCAGCGGCGTCGCGAGGCGATCGTGATAGGTCGCGACGGCTTCTGAAAAGCCGCCTTTGGTCACCTCGCTTTGCGGCGTGGTGGGCTGGGCTTTCGGGCGCTTGGCTTTCGGGTCGTATCCGGGACGGGCTGGCGGCATGTTCGCGAACATAATGCGAACGCGGCGAAAGAAAAGAGGGGAGCGATAAGCGGGAGAAGGAAGCGGGTATTGGCAATCGCGCGCCCGCAGCCGCCCCCCTCTTTGTTGCGGTTTTTCAAAATGACGCGCTGAAGCCGGCGCCGAACCAGAATCCGCTGGCGTCCAGCGTGCCGGCGATGGAATCGTCGATGATCGAGCCCCCGCCAATATCGGATCCGCCATATCGCGCGCCGACATAGAACGACCCGTTATCGGAATAGGCGTAGGAGATGTCCGCGGTGGCCAGGCCGTAGAGATAATCGGTCCCGCCCGTATCATCGACCACGTAACCGAGCGCGCCGCCGAGATCGAAGCTTGTCTTTTCGGCGAGCGGGATTGAATAGCCGGCCCCGCCTTCGAAGGTGGTCGCGTCGAGCATGAGGTCATGATAGATATAGACCGACGGCGATAGCGGAAGGTCAAAGGAAAGGCCGCCGAAAATTTCGACGGTGTTCGCGCCGAGGCCGTCGCCGTCTTCCTCGAAAATATCGAAAAAACCGCTCTGGGCGTCCGGATAGGTGTAATAGGTGACGCCTGCGTCAAACGAGATGATTTGCGTTAATGGCGCGCTGTAACCAGCGAAGAGATCGAGCTCGTCGCCAAAGGCGACGTCATCGTCGCCCACCGGCAAGGCGAACCAGGCGCCGCCATAGAAATTTCCATATGACAGAGTGATTGCGGGCTGTACGCTTGCTTCTTGCAACTGGATCCCGCGAAAGACGTAGCGCGATTCAAACGCCACATCTGTTGAAACCTCCAGTGACTGGGCCGCGGCGGGCGCGCTAGCCGCCGCGAGCGTGGCGGCGGCGATACATATCCGATACATAGACTCCTCCTTTTACTGCGCAATAAAAAATACGCAGCAGGCTGATCAGAACGATTGGCTTACGGAGGAAGCGTGAAATCAAATGATGCAACGCACAATATCATTTCCGAGGCGATGATCAAAAAATATTAGCAAATGGGGGAAATAGCTTCATAAATAGGAGAAACGTCGACGAAAAAGGCAGAAAATGCCATAACTGGCGTGGTGATTTCGCCTATGCAGCAATTGTGTGTTGCATCGCGAAAAACTCGCCATTAGGCTTGAGACGATTCCCGGCCTTGGCGCGATCTCATAATAATGCGTGTACGGGAAAATAATGGAGGCGGGCAGAAGATGAAATACATCATTGCGGTCGTGAAGCCGCACCGGCTTGAAGATATTCGCAACGCGCTGACAACGATCGGCGTTGAAGGCATGACGGTTTCCGACGTCAAGGGGTTTGGGCGGCAGAAGGGGCATAGCGAAGTCTACCGGGGCGCCGAGTATCAGGTCGACTTTGTTCCTAAGACGAAAATTGAAATCGCAATTACCGCCGACAAAGCAGCCAAAGTCGTCGAAGCAATCTGTAAATCAGCCACGACCGACCGGATCGGTGACGGCAAGATTTTCGTGCTGGACTTGCAGGAAGTCGTGCGCGTGCGCACGGGCGAGAGCGGCGCGGCGGCGTTGTAAGCGAGGGGTGATTATCATGAGAGCCAAATACAAGCTGATTGCATCGCCCATCGCGGCGGGGCTTGTCTGTGCGTCAGGCGCAGCAGCGCAGGAGGCCGCGCCGGTAGCATCGGATGCATCGGTTTTCGTATTCAACACGCTTTTGTTCTTAATGTCGGGCATGGTCGTCATGTTCATGGCGGCGGGATTTTGCATGCTCGAAGCGGGGCTGGTGCGTGCGAAAAACGCGGCGACCATCTGCCTCAAAAACATAGCGCTATATTCCGTCGCCGGCCTGATGGTGTACCTGACTGGGTACGACCTGATTTACGGCATCGGCGAGGGCGGAATCATCGCGCCGTTGAATATATTCTGGGGCGGCGATGAAAGCGGGGCGCTGGCGGACGGCTATTCCGCGCATTCCGACTGGTTTTTCCAGATGGTGTTCGTAGCGACCGCGGCCTCAATTGTTTCGGGCACGCTGGCAGAGCGCATCAAGTTGTTCCCGTTTCTTATCTTCGTCGCGCTGTTGACGGGGATCATCTATCCGATCCAGGCGGGCTGGGTCTGGGGCGGCGGCTGGCTCGATGCGCGCTTTGATGATTTCGCCGGCTCGACGTTGGTGCATTCGACCGGCGGCTGGGCGGCGCTTGCCGGCGCGATCGTGCTGGGGCCGCGCAAAGGCAAATATGTCGGCGGCAAAGTGGCCCCGATTCCCGGATCGTCTTTGCCGATGGCGGCGCTGGGCACGTTCATTCTCTGGCTTGGTTGGTTTGGGTTTAATGGCGGGTCGCAATTGGCGCTCGGCACGATCTCGGACGCGACCGACGTGTCGAAAATCTTCGTCAACACGAATATGGCGGCCTGCGGCGGCGTTGTCGCCGCGTTATTGCTGACGCAAGCGCTCTACAAAAAAGTCGACCTCACCATCGTTTTGAACGGTGCAATAGGCGGGTTGGTGTCGATCACCGCAGAGCCGTTGCAGCCCGCTGTGTGGCAGGCGATTTTGATCGGCGGCGTCGGCGGTGTTATTGTTTCGCTCGCCGTGCCGGTGCTTGATCGTTTCAGGATCGACGACGTTGTCGGCGCGATCCCGGCGCATTTGCTTTGCGGCATATGGGGCACGCTTGTCGTGCCCCTCAGCAATAGCGGCGTGACCTTTTTCGGCCAGTTGACCGGCATCGTCACGATTGGCGCATTCGTCTTCGCCGTGAGCTTTTTATGCTGGCTGGGACTGAAATATACGCTCGGCGTCAGGGCGAGCGAGGAGCATGAGCATCTGGGGCTGGACAAGGCTGAACTGGGTCTTGAAGCTTATCCGGAATTCACGCCGGGCTAATGTGTTGAGTATTTGGAGGCTGATATTTCTGAGCGGATGTTAAAGTTCGTTTCGCGCGATCGCGAAACACCGACCAAAAGAAATTCCGGCGAGCGTCGCGGGGATTTCGACGAAATCTATGCGCGCTTCGCCGAGGATCGTGCGGCGGCGCAAGCCAGCCGTTGCAGCCAATGCGGCGTGCCCTTTTGCAGCGATCATTGCCCGCTGGGCAATGATATTCCCGACTGGCTCAAGGCTGTGTCCGAAGGCCGGCTCAAGGACGCCTATGCGCTTTCTTCCGCGACCAACAACATGCCGGAAGTGTGCGGTCGCATTTGCCCGCAAGACCGTCTGTGCGAAGGGTCCTGCGTCATTGAGCAGTCCGGGCACGGAACGGTGACGATTGGCGCGGTCGAGCAATATATCACCGAGACCGCCTGGGAGAATGGCTGGATCACCCCGGTGAAACCAGCACGCGAAAGCGCACAGTCGGTGGGTATCATCGGGGCCGGGCCGGCCGGGCTCGCCGCGGCGGAGGAGCTGCGCAAAAAGGGTTTCCAGGTCAAGGTGTATGATCGCTATGACCGCACCGGCGGGCTGCTGGTTTACGGTATTCCGAATTTCAAGCTGGAAAAGGATGTTGTCACGCGGCGTACGGATTATCTGGAACGCAGCGGCGTTGAGTTTGTGCGAAATGTGGATATTGGCCGCCATGTAACCATGGCCGAGCTGAGGGATGAACATGACGCCGTGCTGGTCGCGACGGGCGTTTATAAATCCCGCGATCTTGTCTGCCCGGGGATCGGCAATGCCGGCGTCGTCGCCGCGCTGGATTATCTGACGGCGTCGAACCGAAAGGGGTTCGGCGATAGCGTGCCGGAATTCGAGAACGGCGCGCTTGATGCGGCAGGCAAGAAGGTGGTCGTCATTGGCGGCGGGGATACGGCGATGGACTGCGTGCGCACCGCTGTGCGGCAGGGGGCGAAGGCCGTGACCTGCGTTTACCGCCGCGACCGCAAGAATATGCCGGGCTCGGTGCGTGAAGTCGCCAATGCAGAGGAAGAAGGCGTCGTTTTTGAGTGGCTCGCCTCCCCGAAAGCGGTGATGGGCGACGCGGCGCGGGCGGCGGGCTTGCGTGTCGCGAAGATGGAGCTTGGCGCACCGGATGCAAGCGGCAGGCGCGCGCCGGTGGAAGTCGAGGGAGCGGAGTTCGACCTTGAGGCCGATCTTGTGGTCAAAGCGCTCGGTTTCGAGCCTGAAAACCTGCCGGCGATGTTCGGCGAGCCAGCGTTGAAAATAACGGCGCGCGGAACGTTGCGTGTGGACGGCGAGACGATGGAGACGAGCCTGCCGGGCGTTTATGCGGCCGGTGATATTGTGCGCGGCGCGTCGCTGGTGGTCTGGGCGATTGTCGACGGGCGCAAGGCCGCCGCCGCGATCGCCAGCCGTCTGAGGGCAACCGAACCGACATTGCTCGCTGCTGAATAAAAAAAGAAGAATAGCCATGAATGACTGCGTAACTGCTTATTCACGCCGTCGCGACCAGCTCGTTGCGGCAAACGCCTATGATCCGCTCTCGGAACGTGACGCGTGCGGCGTCGGCCTCGTCGCGGCGCTTGATGCGCGCCCACGGCGCGAAATTGTCGATATGGCGATCGCCGCGCTAAAGGCTGTGTGGCATCGCGGCGCGGTGGATGCCGATGGCAAGACCGGCGACGGGGCTGGCATTCGGCTCAATGTGCCGCAAGAGTTGTTCCGAGGCTTCGTCGAGCGCACCGGCCATACGGCGCACAAGACGGATATTTGCGTCGGCATGTTGTTTCTGCCGCGCACCAGCCTTGGCGCGCAGGACGCTGCGCGTGCGATTGTCGAATCGGAGATCCTGCGCTGCGGCTTCTATATCTATGGCTGGCGCCAGGTGCCGGTGCGCGCACGCGTGCTGGGCGCAAAAGCCAACGCCACGCGCCCGGAGATCGAGCAGGTATTGTTCTGCGACCCGAAAGGGCGCGATCAGGATGCGCTTGACCGGATCTTGTATGTGGTCCGCCGACGGATCGAAAAGCAGGCCCGCAAACAGGGCTTGCACGAACTATATGTTTGCTCCCTGTCGTCCCAGGATGTGGTCTATAAGGGCATGTTCCTCGCCGAGGAGATCGACAATTTCTATCCAGACCTGACCGACACGCGTTTTGTCAGCCGTGTTGCGATCTTCCACCAGCGCTATTCCACCAACACATTTCCGGAGTGGCGGCTGGCGCAACCCTTTCGCATGCTCGCCCATAATGGCGAGATCAATACGCTGAAGGGCAATGTCAACTGGATGAAGAGCCATGAAATTCCGATGGCGGCGGAGGTTTTCGGCGCCGATGGCGATGACATAAAGCCGGTGATCCAGCCGGGCTCATCGGACTCGGCCACCCTCGACCAGGTGTTCGAATTGCTGGTCCGCGCCGGCCGCACCGCGCCGATGGCGAAGACTTTGCTGATCCCCGAAGCGTGGTCGAAACGCGCCTCGGTCATGCCGGAGAAATGGCGTGCGCTTTACGAATATTGCAATGCCGTGATGGAGCCATGGGACGGACCGGCGGCCATCGCCGCCTATGACGGGCGCTGGGCCGTCGCCGGCCTGGATCGAAACGGACTGCGCCCGCTGCGCTATGCGATCACCGAAGACGGCATTCTCGCGGTCGGATCCGAAACCGGCATGTGTCCGCTTGAAGGTCATAATGTCGAACGGCGCGGGGCAATTGAGCCGGGGCGCATGATCGCCGTCGATATGCAAGATGCGAAGTTCTATTCATCGACCGAAGTGCTTGACGTACTTGCTGAAAAGCATCCCTATACGGAGTGGCTGGAAAATATCGTTGAGCTGGAGCCGAAGATCGGCCCGGGACCGGAAGAACGCCTGTTCGAAGGCGAGGCGCTATTACGCCGTCAGGGCGCTGCCGGATACGACCTCGAAGCGCTGGACCTCATTCTCCGGCCGATGGCCGAGACCGGCAAGGAAGCGATCGGCTCCATGGGCGACGATACGCCGATTGCGGTGCTGTCCGGAAATTATCGCCCGCTGTCGCATTTCTTCCGCCAGAATTTTTCGCAAGTCACCAATCCGCCGATCGACCCCTTGCGTGAAGACGGGGTGATGAGCCTCAAGACCCGGTTCAAAAATCTTGGCAATATTCTTGTAACGGACAAAACGCAGACCGACGTGTTCGTGCTTGAAAGCCCGATCCTCACCAATGGGATGTTCACGCGGCTCAAGGATTACCTTGACCAGAAGATCGTCGAGATCGACTGCACCTATGATGTCAAGGATGTCCGCAACAATGGCGAGGCGCTGCATGCCGCGCTTGACCGTATTCGCGCGGAAGCCGCGGCGGCGGTGCGCGACGGAGCTGGGCATGTGATCCTGACCGATGAGCGTCAGGGGCCTGATCGCGTCGCCGTGCCGATGATCCTCGCCGCCGGCGGCGTTCATGCGCATCTCACCAAAGTCGGACGCCGGACATTTTGCTCGCTTATTGTGCGTTCGGCCGAATGCGTCGACGCGCATTATGCGGCGGTGCTGGTCGGGGTTGGCGCTACGGCGGTGAACCCATATCTCGCTTTTGACTCGCTCGCGCAGGCGCAGTCCGCCGGGCGCTATGGCGATCTCAGCCTCAATAAGGGCGCGTTCAATTACAAATGCGCGCTCGAAGCGGGGCTGATGAAGATTATTTCAAAAATGGGGATTTCGGTGATTTCCGCCTATCGCGGCGGCTGCAATTTCGAGGCGTTGGGGCTGTCGCGGACGCTGGTGGCGGAGTTCTTTCCCGGCATGACAAGCCGCATATCCGGCATCGGTCTTGCCGGGCTTGAAAAGAAAACCGCCGAGTTGCACGCGGTCGCGTGGCGCGGCGACGCCGCGCGTCTGCCTGTAGGCGGATTTTATCGCCATCGCCGCAGGGGCGAGCATCATATCCTGGAAGCGGAGTTGGTGCGCGATCTGCAATTTGCGGTGAAAAATGACGACCCCAGCGCCTATGCGCGGTATTCGACGGCGCTTGAAAATCAGCCCCCATCGCAAATTCGAGACCTGCTGCGCACAAGACCGCTGGGCGATGCGATCGGCGTTGACGAGGTCGAAACTGCAAATGATATCCGACGCCGTTTTATAACGCCGGGGATGTCGCTGGGCGCGCTGTCGCCGGAGGCCCATGGGGCGCTCAACATCGCCATGAACCGGATTGGCGCAAAGTCAGTGTCAGGCGAGGGCGGCGAGGTGCCGGAACGCTATCAGCCGTTGCCGAATGGCGACAACGCCAATTCGGCGATCAAGCAAGTGGCTTCAGGCCGCTTCGGGGTGACGGCGGAATATCTCAATCAAGCCAGAGAGTTGGAGATCAAAGTTGCGCAAGGCGCGAAGCCCGGCGAAGGCGGGCAACTGCCCGGTTTCAAGGTCACCGAGTTTATCGCCCGCATGCGCCATTCGACGCCGGGCGTGACGCTGATCTCGCCGCCGCCGCATCATGATATCTATTCGATCGAGGATCTGGCGCAGCTCATTTATGACCTCAAGCAGATCAATCCGGATGCGCGGGTTTGCGTGAAGCTGGTCTCTGCTTCCGGCATCGGTGCGATTGCGGCAGGCGTTGCAAAGGCGAAAGCCGACGTCATTCTCATTTCCGGCAATGTCGGCGGCACCGGGGCGAGCCCGCAAACCTCGATCAAATTCGCAGGAGCGCCGTGGGAGCTCGGGCTTGCCGAAGCGCACCAAGTCCTGACACTGAACAATTTGCGCGAACAGGTGACGCTCAGGACCGATGGCGGCATCCGCACCGGGCGCGATGTGGTGATTGCCGCGATGCTGGGCGCGGAAGAATTTGGAATCGGTACGATATCGCTGATCGCCATGGGGTGTCTCATGGTGCGGCAATGCCATTCAAACACCTGTCCGGTGGGCGTGTGCACCCAGGATGAGGCCCTGCGCGAACATTTCACAGGTTTGCCGGAGCATGTAGTGAATCTGATGACATTCATTGCCGAGGAAACGCGGCAAATCCTCGCTGGTTTGGGCGCCAATGCGCTTGAAGACGTCATCGGAAGGGCGGATCTGCTCGATCAGGTGAGCCGCGGCGCGCCCCATCTTGATGACCTTGATCTTAACCCGATCCTGACGCTGGTCGATGCGGGCGACCGGCCGAAGCGGTCGGCCCGCAGCGGTCGTCAGGAGATCGTTGATACGCTGGATCAGCGCATCGAGCCGGAGCTTGAGCCGTTTTTCGCCCGCCGTGAAAAATTACAGCTGTCATTTCCGGTAAAGAACACCGATCGCGCTGTCGGCGCGCGAATTTCCTCACGCATCGTGCGAAATTTCAAGAGAGAAAATCTCACCGAGGATCATGTGGCGATCCGCCTCAAAGGCTCGGCTGGTCAGTCTTTGGGGGCGTTTTCCGCCTACGGACTGAAGCTTATCGTTGATGGCGACGCCAATGACTATGTGGGCAAGGGGCTTTCCGGCGCGACTATTGTCGTGCGCCCGGCCGAAGCGGGAATTGGCGAGGGCGACGCCATAATCGGCAATACCTGCCTTTATGGCGCGACGTCGGGGGCGCTGTTCGCGGCGGGCCGGGCGGGCGGGCGCTTTGCGGTTCGAAATTCCGGCGCGACGGCGGTGATCGAAGGCTGCTCGGCCAATGGCTGTGAGTATATGACCGGCGGCGTCGTGGTGGTGCTGGGATCGGTCGGGTCTAATTTTGCAGCCGGCATGACGGGCGGGCGTGCTTATGTCTTGGACGAGGACGGGGCCTTTGGCGGCAATGTCAACGCCGAGAGCGTCGCCATACGCGGCTTTGCGGACGGCGACGATGATCGGGAATGTAGGATGCTGATTGAGCAACATTGGCGCGAGACAAGGTCGGCCAAGGCGCGCCGTCTGCTTGATGGTTGGGCGAGCGCCCGCGCGAGGTTTCGGGTGATCGAGCCGCGCGAACTTCTCGCCCGCCAGCAGAAATTGGAGGCCGCCGCAAAAACGGCGTGAACCGGTCATGATGCTGCTGGCGTTACGGCGCCATAATAGACGCCTTCCGGCGGACGGAAAACGGGCTTGGGTACGCCTTTCAGTCCGCCGGCATAACGATCCGAAACAACACCAAACTTTCCGCGCCAGATGAAAACCGAAGAAGAATTCCATCGCATCAAGCAGCTTCCCCCTTATGTGTTCGAGGAAGTGAACGCCTTGAAAGCGAAATTGCGGGCCGAGGGACGCGACATCATCGATCTCGGCATGGGCAATCCGGACATGCCGACCCCGGCGCATATCATCGACAAATTATGCGAGGCAGCGCGTAATCCGAAAGCGCATCGCTATTCGGTTTCGCGCGGGATTATCGGTTTGAGGCGCGCCATGGCGCGTTATTACAAGCGCCGCTTTGATGTAGAGCTGTCGCCGGAGACCGAGATTGTCGCCACCATCGGGTCGAAAGAAGGCTTCGCGAACCTCGCCCAGGCGATCACCGGGCCGGGCGATATGGTGCTGGCGCCGGACCCGGCTTACCCGATCCATGCATTCGGATTCATCATCGCCGGCGGGGTCATCGCCGCCATACCGGCGCCGACGCCCGAAGCCTATCTTAGAGGCGTCGCCGACGCGATCGCCGCCGCGCCGAAAAGCCCGCGTGCGCTGGTGCTGAACTATCCGTCGAACCCGACAGCGCAGGTCGTTGATCTTGATTTTTACAAGGAAGCGGTCGCGCTGGCGAAGCGCCACGACATCTACATCCTTTCGGACCTTGCTTATGGCGAGATTTATTTCGGCGAGACGCCGCCGCCGTCGATATTGCAGGTCGATGGCGCACGCGACATCGCCGTTGAGATCAATTCGCTGTCAAAGACTTTCGCCATGGCCGGCTGGCGTGTCGGCATGGCGGTCGGCAATGAAAGGCTGATCAAGGCGCTGGCGCGGGTAAAGTCCTATCTCGATTATGGCGCCTTCACCCCGATCCAGGTGGCCGCTGTCGCCGCCCTGGACGGGCCCTGGGGCTGCGTCGAGGAAATTCGCGCAATTTACAAGGCGCGCCGCGACGTTCTGATCGAACATTTCGCCATGGCGGGCTGGGCTATTCCGTGCCCGGACGCATCGATGTTCGCCTGGGCGCCGATTCCTGAAAAATTTCGGGCCATGGGTTCGGTGGAATTTGCGAAAATGCTGATGGAGCGCGCCGACGTCGCCGTCGCGCCGGGGCTCGGCTTCGGCAAGGCGGGCGATGATCATGTGCGCATTGGGCTTGTTGAAAACCAGCAGCGCATTCGGCAGGCGGCGAGAAACCTCAAAAGGGTTTTCAAAGGGAATTAGCAGCGGCGAAAAAGCGCGCCCCCTTGATTTCGCCCCTTGCTTTCAAATAGCTGGTGGTCCGAAGGCATTGCGAGCAACACGCGTGAGCGCGCCTCGCGATCTCCCGCCGCCTTCGCGCATCGGCGCGCACCGCGCCGGTTCCATCCTGGTTGCGATACGCCCATGAAGCCGAAATTGCTCACGACTCTGAGAACCTATTCGCTATCGCTTTTCGCAAGCGATGTTATTGCCGGCGTCACAGTCGCCATGGTGGCGATGCCTTTGAGCCTCGCTATTGCGATCGCCTCCGGCGCGGATCCTGCTACTGGAATTGTCACGGCGATCATAGGCGGGTTCCTGATTTCCGCGCTTGGCGGCAGCCGGGTGCAGATCGGCGGACCGACCGGGGCTTTCATTGTCGTCGTCTATGATGTGATCGCCCAACACGGATATGACGGGCTTGTCCTCGCTACGTTTATGGCTGGCGTCATTTTGTTGCTCGCCGGCGCCATGCGCGCGGGCCGCCTCATCGCCTATGTGCCCGAAGCGGTCGTGAACGGGTTTACGATCGGCATCGCGATTATCATCGCCTCGAGCCAGCTCAATGACCTTTTCGGCCTGGGCGCGCACAACGTTCCCGCCGCCTTTCTCGAAAAGGCGCCGGTGCTCTGGGAGGCGCGCGGGAGTTTCAACGGTGCAGCCTTCGCAATTGGCGTTATGACGATATTCCTTATCGTTGTGTTGCGCCGGCTCGCGCCGAAAGCGCCGGGGTTGATCGTCGCCGTCGCGGCAACATCGGCTTTCGTTGCGCTTTTCGCATTGCCGACGGACACGATTGCGTCGCGCTTTGGCGCGTTGCCCAATCATTTGCCCGCGCCGTCATTGCCGGAGGCTTTGTCCTATGCGCGGGTCCTGGAGCTGGCGCCGTCGGCGCTGGTGATCGCCTTTCTCGCTGGTGTTGAATCGCTTCTTTCGGCCATGGTGGCGGACAAGATATCCGGCGGAAAGCACCGTCCGAATGCGGAAGTTCTGGCGCAAGGCGCGGCCAATATCGGCTCTGCGCTATTTGGCGGCCTCCCGGCGACCGGCGCGATTGCGCGAACCGCGACGAATATCAGGGCGGGGGGCAAGACCCCGGTGGCCGGGCTGGTCCATGCCGTAACGATTCTGGTGGTGATGCTTCTGGCGGCGCCGCTTGCCGGCTATCTCGCCATGCCCGCATTGGCGGGCCTCTTGATGATCACCGCCTGGAATATGAGCGAGCCGCAAAACTGGAAAAGCTATTTTCTCGAAGGGCGGCTTTCCGATCGTGCGCTTCTCATCGTGACGCTTGTGCTGACGGTGGCCACGGATTTGACGATTGCAATCGGCGTCGGGGTCTCGCTTGGGCTTGCGATCCGGCTGCAACGCCGTCACGTGCCGCCAGCGGAATGGCGCATGCCGGAACGCTGATGCGTGCTCGAAGCATGCTGTGAAATAGCCGTATCTGCTAAAATCAAATTCCCCATAAAATATCCTGTTGACGCTTTCGCAGTTGCGAAGTAAGAGCGATGTTAACTCATCAAGACCAGTCGAGGGATAGGCCCGTTGACGCTGGGGCAACCGCCGAAAAAGCCGGACCGGCTTTTGGGAAAGGTGCCAATTCCTGCGAGCGAGCTTTGCCTCTCTCGAGAGATGAGTCGGACGACGAATAGCGAGTGCGCGTCCGATTTGGTCTCTAGCGAATTTCCGAAAATGAGTTGGCCCCGCATGGCGGGGCTTTGGTTTTGGAACGGACGCAAGAGATCGGCGATGACCAGCGCGCAAATTGAAATAGACGAGGCGGGCCAGCCCAAGACGGTGCTCTATTGCGAGGTGAGCGTCTTTCTGCCTGCCGAGATTATGCTCGACAGCGGCGAGACGCTCGCCAAGCCGGAGCTTAATGTCAGATTTTATGGCGACCTGACCCAACCTGCCGTGGCTGTCGCCGGCGGCGTTTCGGCCGGGCGGGTCATTGCCGATACCAGCAGCGACAAGGGCTGGTGGCGCGACATTGCACGGCCCGGCGGCGCCATCGATCTCGATAATTATTGCGTTATCGGTTTTGACTTTCTGCCCAATCCCGGCGAAGCAGCGCGGACCATCTCGACCGCGGATCAGGCGCGTGCTTTTGCTTACGCGCTTGAAACAATCGGCGTTTTAGAACTTTACGCTTTTGTCGGCGCCTCCTATGGCGGCATGGTTGCCTTGCGCTTCGCAGAACTGTTCCCGGAGCGGATTAAAAAATTATGCGTGGTTTCCGCGCCGGAACGTTCCCATCCGGCGGCGACCGCCCAGCGCGGCGTGCAGCGGCGGATCATCGCGCTTGCCGCGCGTTGCGGCGCAGAGAAGGAAGGCGTCTCGCTCGCTCGCCAACTCGCCATGATTTCCTACCGTACGCCGGAAGAATTTGAGCAGCGCTTTGACGCCGCGCCCGTGGGCGAGGCGACGGGCGACCCATACGATATTTGCGAATATCTCATCGCCCGAGGCGAAGCCTATGAGGTTTGCGCCGACCGATACCTGACCTTGTCCGATTCCATTGACCGCCATCGCGCCGATCCGGCGAAGATCGGCGCGGAAACGCTGGTCATCGCCGCCGAAGGCGACCGCCTGGCGCCGGCGAGCGACCTTAAACGGCTGGCCGCTGCGCTGAAGCGCGGGCGCTATGCCGAAATTCCATCCAATTACGGCCATGACGCATTCCTGAAGGAAGCTGACCGGCTCGGCCCCCATATTCGTGAATTCCTCAAGGAGCTGCAGTCATGAGTGAAACACTCCGCACTGAAACGATTATCGCCGGCGCCGGCGTTGCGGAAGACCCTGCCTTTAACGCGGTCTCGCCGCCGCTGCACCTTTCGGCGAATTACGGTTGGAATGATCCGCTCGACAAGCCGCAATATGACTATGCGCGCTCCGGCAATCCGACGCGTACGCAGCTTGAGACGGCGCTGGCAAAGCTAGAAGGCGGCGCGCGCGGCATTGTCGTTTCTTCCGGCATGGCGGCGCTGGATCTTGTGTTCAACCTTGTTGATCCGGGCGAGCTGGTGATTGCGCCGCATGATTGTTACGGCGGCACGCACCGGCTGTTGACTGCGCGCGCCAAGCGGGGACATTTCGAGCTCGCGTTTGTAAACCAGACCGATCCGGTCGCGTTGGCGAAGGCCTTCTCGCGCAATCCAAAGCTGGTGCTGATCGAAACGCCGTCGAACCCGCTCTTGCGCATTACCGATATTCGCGCCGTCGTGGCATTCGCGCGGGAATGCGGCGCCATCACGGTCGCCGACAACACGTTCTTGTCGCCGGCGCTGCAACGCCCGCTTTCGCTCGGCTGCGACGTGGTGGTGCATTCGACGACGAAATTCATCAATGGCCATTCGGACGTGGTCGGCGGCGCGGTTATCGCAAAAGATGCGGCGCTGGGCGAAGAGCTCGCCTGGTGGGCGAATTGCACCGGCGTCACCGGCGCGCCGTTTGATTCCTTCCTGACTTTGCGGGGGCTGCGCACGCTGTTCCCGCGTATCGAGCGCCAGCAGAAAACCACGAGCGATGTCGTTGCGGCGCTGGCCGCGGATGAGCGTGTCGCGAGGGTATTCTATCCGGGACTTGAAGATCATCCGGGCCATGAAATTGCGAAAACGCAACAGGACGGCTTCGGCGCCATGTTCAGCGTCGAGTTTGCCGAAGGCGTCGATGTGATTGAGCTGCTGCGGAACTTACGCATTTTTACCATTGCGGAGTCGCTTGGGGGCTTTGAAAGCCTTGTATGCACGCCTGCGACCATGACCCATGCGGCGATGACGCCGGAGGCGCGTGAGACAGCGGGTATTTCCGACCGGTTGGTCAGGTTCTCGGTCGGTCTTGAGCATACGGATGATCTCTTGCGAGATATTTCGCATGGGCTCGAGCATGCGGCGCAAAGCGCCGCGAATGTAGCGTATCTGTCAAAAGGGGCGGCTAGCCAATGTGCCTGAATGTAGAAGATAAGGAATTTTCGTTGAACGACAACGCTGCGCCGGTGCGCCGGCGCTTGCGCGTGGCTGTGGCCGGGCTTGGCGTGATCGGCGAGGGCGCCGCGCTTGAACTGGCGAAGGATGAAACGCCTTATGCGTTGTGTGCGGCGCTGGTGCGTGATCCGTCAAAGGCGCGCGCAGCGAAACTGGCGGCGTTAAGAACATATGCGGACCCGGCGGTGATGCTTGTCGAGCATCCTGATGTGGTGATTGATGCGCTTCCGTCGGGCGAGGCGGGCCGGCGGCTGATCGAGGCGGCGCTTTCCAAAGGCGTTAGCGTCGTTACCGCCAACAAACAGGCGATTGCCGGGGCGTTGGCGCTTTTGCACAAGCACGCGGCGCAACATCATGCAGTGCTTGAATATGCGCCATCCGTCGGCGGCGGCGCGCCGATGGTTGAAACCGTCAGGCGCGCGCGTTCACTCGGCGCGCCGCGAGAAATTTCGGCGATCCTCAACGGCACGGTGAATTTCATTCTTTCCGCCATGAAGAACGGCGCGGCGTTTTCCGACGCGGTCAAGCGCGCGCAGGATGCAGGGTTTGCAGAACCCGATCCGAGTGCGGATCTTTCCGGAGAGGATGCAAGGGCGAAGATATCAATCCTCACTTATGAAGCGTTCGGACGGGAGATCGATCTCGACGCAATTGCGGTCGAACCGCTTACCGAGGAACGCGCAAACGCCTTTTCGAAGAATGGCGGCGTATGGAAGCAACTTGCCCGTATTACGCGCGACGCCAATGGCGGCCTGCGCGCCGGGGTCGGTTTCCAGCGCGTCGATAGCGATCCGTTATTCCGCAAGGTAGAGAGAGAGGGCAATGCGCTGCGCGTCGTCAATGCAGACGGCCGCGCCCTGACGTGCGAGGGTCGGGGCGCGGGGCGCGAACCAACTGTGGAAAGCATCCTCGGCGACCTCAACCGCATTGCGCTGGCCTTGCCCCTGCGGAAACTGGAAGGCGAGGAAAACGCTTTGCGCCGGCGGGTGAGCGTCGGTTAGAAAGCCGCTATGGCGAATTCAACGCAAATGGATGCCGCGCCCGCCGCCCGCGCCGCGAAGGCGGCAAAGCGGCTGGTGATCAAGGCGGGCTCCGCCATTCTTTGCGGAGATGGCGGCGCCGTGCGCGCGGAATGGCTTGCAAGCCTTGCGACGGATATCGCGGCGTTGCGCGCCTCTGGGGTAGAGATCGCCATTGTAAGCTCCGGCGCGATCGCGCTTGGGCGCAAAGCGCTGGGGCTAACCGGCGCGCTTCGGCTTGATGAAAAACAGGCGGCGTCCGCCGCCGGGCAGGCGGCTCTGGCGCAGGCCTGGCAGGCGGCGTTTACGCCGCATGGCCTCACCATCGGGCAGGTGCTTTTGACGCTTGACGATACCGAAGGCCGCCGGCGCTATCTCAATGCGCGCGCGACCATGCGCACATTGATCGACCTCGGGGCGCTGCCGCTGGTCAATGAGAATGACACGATCGCGACAAGCGAGATTCGCTATGGCGATAATGACCGGCTGGGGGCGCATACGGCGCAACTGATCGAAGCAGACATGCTGATGATCCTGTCCGACATTGACGGTCTTTACACGGCCGATCCGCGACGAGATACGGCCGCGCGTCATATCGCCGTGGTCGATGCGATCACGCCGGCGATTGAGGCGTCGGCGGCAGGGCCGAATTTTGAGGCCGGCGTCGGCTCCGGCGGCATGGCGTCGAAAATCGCTGCGGCGAAAATTGCTTGCGGCGCTGGCTGCGCTTGCGTCATTGCGCCGGGCCTTATTGAGCATCCCTTGCAGGCGGTTCTCAATGGCGGTGCGGCGACGCTGTTTCGCCCGTCAAGCTCAGGCGAGAGCGCGCGACGGCAATGGATTGCCGGCCGGCTTAAATCCGCAGGGCGTATCCTGGTGGATCGCGGCGCCGCAAAGGCGCTGGCGAAAGGCGCCAGTCTCTTGCCTGCCGGCGTGACAGGCGTTGAGGGCGATTTTTCACGCGGCGACGCTATAGAGATCGCCGGGCCGGATGGCGTGGTTATCGGCAAGGGGCTTTCGGCTTACGATGCGGCGGATGTTCGAAAAATCGCCGGGCGTAAATCCGAGGAGATCGGTTCGATTCTCGGCTATCGCCGCCGTCCTGCCGTGATCGAGAAAAACGACCTGGTTATGAGAGGAACATGAATGGCGCAGGCGCCAGAAAATTACGCATTGCTCTGCGATTACATGGATGCGCTGGGCGTTGACGCCAAAGCCGCGGCGCGCGCTATGGCGGCGGCGCCGGCGGCGGCGAAAAACGCCGCGTTGCGAAAAGCTGCGAATGCGATCCGGGTGCGGAGCAGGCAAATTCTCGCCGTCAATGCAGAGGAGCTCGCGGCGGCGAGTACAAAAGGGGTGCAACCGGCCTTCATCGATCGCATGGCGCTGGACGCATCGCGCATCGAATCAATCGCCAAAGCGCTTGAAGAGATAGCCGCGCTTGATGACCCGGTGGGGAAAGTAATCGCAAGTTGGTCACGTCCCAATGGGCTTGAGATTGCGCGCGTCAGGACGCCCATCGGCGTCATCGCCGTCATCTATGAAAGCCGCCCGAATGTTACGGTCGATGCGGCGGCGATCGCGATAAAGGCAGGCAATGTTGTGATCCTGCGCGGCGGGTCTGAGTGCATCCGAACGTCAAAGGCGCTATTCGACTGCTTTGCGGAAGCCATGGCGGCGGCGGGGTTGCCGCAAGGCGCTGCTCAGTTTGTCGAGACCACGGATCGCGCAGCAGTTGGCGCGCTCCTTTCAGGGCTCGGCGGGCGCATCGACCTCGTCATTCCTCGCGGCGGCAAGTCGCTGGTGGCGCGCGTCCAGTCGGAGGCGCGTGCGCCGGTGCTGAGCCATCTGGACGGGATCTGCCACGTTTATGTTGATCGTGATGCGGATTTGCGCAAAGCGGTAGAGGTTACGGTCAATTCGAAAATGCGGCGAACGGGCGTGTGCGGCGCGGCTGAAACATTGTTGATCGACAAGTCGGTTGCAGAGTTGTTTTGGCCGGCGGCGGTGGCCGCTTTACGCGAAAAAGGATGCGAATTACGCGGCGATGCGGCTGTGCGCAATCTGGACCCGTCCGTAGCAAAGGCGAGCGAAGAAGACTGGCATACGGAATATCTCGCGCCGATCCTTTCTGTCGCGATTGTCGATGGCGTTGATGGCGCGATCGCCCATATAGCAAAATATTCGTCCGGTCATACTGAATCAATTATTACGGAGAATGCCGCAACTGCCGACGCGTTCATCGCCTGTGTCGACAGCGCCATCATTTTGCATAACGCATCAACCCAGTTCGCCGATGGCGGCGAGTTTGGCCTCGGCGCGGAAATCGGCATCGCCACCGGCCGTTTGCATGCGCGCGGCCCAGTGGGCGTTGAAGAGTTGACGACTTACAAAAATGTCGTGCGCGGCACCGGACAAGTACGGCTTTAAACGCCAGCGAAGGACAGGAACCGCTTTTGCAGGGCGAGGTCGGTCTGGAATACGCCCGTGAACTGGTTGGTGATCGTGTCGACGCCATGTTTGTGCACGCCGCGGGTCGCCATGCAATGATGCTCGGCGCGGATGAGTACGGCGACGCCTTTGGGCGCCAGTGTCTCGTCGATGGCGTTGGCGATTTGCACGGTAAGTTTTTCCTGCACCTGCAGGCGTTTTGAATATGCATCGACGAGCCGAGCGAGCTTTGACAGGCCGACAACCCGCCCACAAGGAACGTAAGCAACGTCGGCGGTTCCGATGATCGGCGCCAAATGATGTTCGCAATAGCTTTCGAGACGTATGCCGCGCAGATGCACGATATCGTTATAGCGCTCGACTTCGCCGAAAGTCTTTGACAAGATTTCGGACGGGTTCGCTTCATATCCGGAAAACCATTCGGTGAAAGCTCGCGCCACGCGCGATGGCGTTTCGCGCAAGCCCTCCCGGTCGGGGTCGTCGCCGATCCAACGCAGAAGCGTGCGCACTGCGTCTTCGGCGTCATCTTGTGTGACAGTCAATGCGGCTTGCGCCGGCTGGAGGGCCAGGTTCGTCATGAGAAGTTCATTCCGCTTTTGGATTGGGATTTGAGGGCGGATCGGGCGACGTTTATTCCGTGTCGCCAGCCGTTGACGCGGCGGACAGCGATTTCAGATATGCGATGATCGCTTCTCGTTCCCCTGCGTCAGGAAGGCGAAACCCCATGGATGTGCCGGGCGCGAAAGCAGGCGGGTTTTCAAGCCACGCGTCCAGCGTTTCGTCGTTCCATACCACATCAATTTCGCGTAGCGCCTTGCTGTAGCGGAACCCCTCAACGCTGCCCGCCTTTTGGCCGTATACGCCCCGGTGTTTCGGACCGACGCGGTTGGCGTCGGGCGAATGACAGGCGCCGCAGCGACGCTGGTAAAGCTCCCGGCCTTTTCCGATAAGTTCGAGGGAGGCGCCGGGGGAGTTGGCGCCTCCCTCCGGCTCCGCCAATGATATACGCTCACTGTTCCCGGTGCTGGTTCCGAGCATGGAATTGTCGCCATGCGGCAGGAGGGCTGTTGCACCGAGTGCGATGCCGATGAGTGAAAACATTACTGCTAACCTTCGATTCAAATTGTCGGGAGGCGTATTTCTTAGCCGAACATCAACGCGTCTTTCGGAACGGCCTCGCCAAGCGCATTGGCGAGGATCGCCGCATGAAAGGCTTCATCGCCCGCCATCTGCGCCGCCACTTTGTGATAGTCAGGACCGAGCGACGGGATCAGGCCGAGATAGGCGTTGGCGGCGCCGCGCTCGAGTTTCAGGGCGAGGCGCAATACGCCTTCTTGATCTGTCAGTGCGCCGGCGTTGAAATCGGCGGCGTATTCTTCAAGCGTCTTTTCTTCCACCGGCGCGCCGCCCAGTTCTCTCACGGCATTCGTCAGAATATCGCGATGCCCTTTATGGTGGCCTTGAAAGGTCACGCCG
Organism: uncultured Parvularculaceae bacterium; assembly: GCA_947259375.1. Lineage (GTDB taxonomy): Bacteria > Pseudomonadota > Alphaproteobacteria > Caulobacterales > Parvularculaceae > Hyphococcus. The sequence goes on from CAMYLZ010000025.1 coordinate 24,212, forward strand.
AGATCGAGAACGGCAGGCTGAAGCAGGCCGCTCGTTGCGCCGATCTGATAGGCGGCGATGCCTTCATGTTCGAGTGCAATCGCAGCATTCAGGATGGCGACGTCCTGCGCCACATCGTCCGATTTTTTTGCCGCATAGGCGGATGTGACGCCGCCGCCCAGCGCGATGGCGACCCCCGCAAGCGAAAGCGTCTTCCCGGCGCCGCTAATGATTGCGCGGCGTGTTGCGGATTTGTCCAACTGTTCGACCATGTCAGTTTTCCTTATCTGTTGGGTTAAAATTACTGCGTTGGGGGAATGTCGAGCGCCGCGAGGACGCGGGCGGTCATCGCCTCGCAATCGGCGCCGGCAAAGGCGATGGTTCCGTCCAGCAATGTGCGCATGTCAGGCGAGAGTGCGTCGCGCAACCGGCGCCGCGCGCGCAGCAGCCGGGTCTTGATTACCGCTTCGCTTACCTCCAGCGCCTGTGCTGTATCGCGAACCGACATGCATTCTATCTCGCGCAAAATGAAGACGGTTCGATATTCGTCCGGCAAATCGGCGATAGCGGCGGTTAGCAGGCGTGATAGTTCCTTACGGGCGAGGCTGGTTTCGGGCGTTATCCCCGCGGTCTGGGCGAAACGCGCCTTATACTCATCCAACATTGCGACATCCTGCTCCAGCAATTCCGTCCTTCTTCTCTCCGCCGCACGTTTGCGATCAAGCGCGGCGTTGATGACGATACGCGTCAGCCAGGTTGACAGGCTTGAAGCGCCTTCGAACCGGTCTAGTGAGCGGAACGCTTTGAGATAGGCTTCCTGCACCACATCCTCCGCATCCGCATTATTGCGGAGGACGCCCCAAGCGGCGCGAAACAACCGCTGATTATTGCGCGTGGTGATGAGCCTGATCGCTGCAGGGTCGCGGCCGGCGGCCTCGCGCGCAAGCACGACATCGCTGACAGATTCAAGATTGAGCTTGTGGCGCATCGTCAAAACGTCCTTTCAGCCAGATAGACGCCGGCAAATGTAAATGGTTACAGGCGGGGACAATAATGCCGCCGCGCCGTTTGTGCTTGCTGATGGGCGCGCACGCTGCATCGCGTGGGAGGAAGGTTGGGTGCATCGCAACGTGGGCTGTTTGGCGCGGCGCAGGAGATTTTCCAAAGTTGGAGGGTGCGTTCAATATTATAGCATAAAATACCACAAGTAGCGCACGGGCGCGAGAGACACGCATAAAACATAAAAAAACCGATAGTTTTTGCTTGTTTGTTTGCGCGGGCGCGTTGTAAGCGTGGTTTCGGCGTTGCAGCAAAAGCGCCGCTCGGGATACGCGCCATGTTTGGGCTGAAGGAATTGGGATTGATTGCGGACAGCGTGGCTTTGGCTGCGAATCCGTTGTTTTCGTCTTTGCCGGCTATGTCGGTAAGCCTTTTGCTCGTGGTCGTGGTGCTCCTTATTAGCCCCTCCGGGGGAGCGGCCATGGAGCCCGCGCGCTAGTTTAGCAGCACGGATCTTCAGACGCCCGCTCCCGACAGGAAGCGGGTTTTTTTATGTCTGATGGTCCGTTTGAGGATGAACGGATGAGTGACGAAAGACAAAAGCGATCTGATGCGATCACCAAGGGGGCGGCGCGTGCGCCAGCGCGCGCCATGCTGCGCGCCGCCGGGCTCGACGATAAGGATTTCACCCAGCCTCTTGTGGCGGTGGTCAATACCTGGTCGACGGTGACGCCGTGCAACATGCATCTCGACAAGCTCGCCGAACCGGTGCGCGAAGGCGTGCGTCAGGGCGGCGCGACGCCGATAGATTTCAACACGATTGTTGTTTCCGACGGAGTCACCATGGGCGGCGAGGGGATGCGCGCCTCACTGATCTCGCGCGAGGTGATCGCCGATTCAATCGAACTCGCCGTACGCGGACATTCGCTTGACGCCGCCATCATTCTTGTCGGCTGCGACAAGACATTGCCCGCTGCCGCTATGGCGCTGGCGCGTATGGATATTCCCGGCGTGATTTTCTACGGCGGCACGATCCTGCCTGGGCATTGTAATATTCGCGGCGCAGAAAAAGACCTGTCCATTCAGGACGTGTTTGAGGCGGTTGGCGCGCACGCCAAGGGCGCAATGAGCGATGCGGAGCTTGACAAGATCGAGCGTGCGGCCTGTCCCGGCGCAGGGGCTTGCGGCGGGCAATTCACGGCGAACACAATGGCGATGGCGCTGGCGTTTTTGGGGCTCGCGCCCATGGGCGCAGGCGATCCGCCTGCGGTCGACGGTCAAAAAGCAGCGGAAGCTGCGCGCTGCGGTGCGCTGGCTGCAAAGCTTGCTCATGACGGCAAGACAGCGCGCGAATTCGTCACCGAGGCGAGCCTTGAAAATGCGGCGACCTCGGTGGTCGCCAGCGGCGGATCGACCAATGCGGTCCTGCATCTGGCGGCCATTGCAGCAGAGGCCGGCGTTCCGTTCTCCATTGATATTTTCGACGCGCTTTCGCGCGCAACGCCGGTTATCCTCGACATCAAACCGGGCGGGCGTTTTCTGGCGAAAGATCTGTATGACGCTGGCGGCGCGCGGCTGTTCGGCAAGAGGTTGATGGACGGTGGGGCGCTTCGCGATGCGCCGACTGTCAGCGGCGCCAGTCTTTTTGAAGAGCTGACAAAAGCGGAAGAAACGCCGAGTCAGCAAATCATTCGCACCATGAACGATCCGGTAAAAAAGACTGGAGGCTTGCGCATTCTATATGGCGACGTTGCGCCTGAAGGCGCCGTGCTGAAAACCGCCGGATATTCAAACGGCGCTTTCGAAGGGCCGGCGCGGATTTTCGACAGCGAGGAAGCGGCGTTCAAGGCCGTCTCCGAGCGCGCGATCAAGGAAGGCGACGTCGTCGTCATTCGTTATGAAGGCCCGAAAGGCGGGCCCGGCATGCGCGAAATGTTGTCGGTAACGGCGGCGCTCGCCGGACAGGGCCTTGCCGGCAAGGTCGCATTGATGACTGATGGCCGGTTTTCCGGTGCGAGCCACGGTTTTGTTATTGGCCATATAGCGCCCGAAGCGGCGGTTGGCGGGCCGATTGCGTTGCTTGAAGAAGGCGACTTGATCTGCATCGACGCCGAAGCGCGCCGCATCGACGCGGATATCGATTGGGGGACGCGCAGGGCGTTTTACGCGCCGCGCCGGCTAAAGCGCATGGGCGGCGCCTTCGACAAATTCGCAGCGCTTGTTTCTTCGGCGTCGAAAGGCGCCGTCACCATCCAATCATTGAATGACCAAGGCGAAGGAATGACGACATGAAAGTCTATACGCAAGACGATGCAAGCCCGGAACTGGTGAAATCAGCGCCGGTCGCTGTCATTGGCTATGGCAGTCAGGGGCGAGCCCATGCGCTGAACCTTAAAAATGCCGGATGCGACGTCGTTGTCGGCGTGCGCGAGGGCGGGCCGGGCGCGCGCCGCGCCGCCGAAGACGGGCTCGAAGTCGCCTCCGTCGCCAGGGCCTGTACAGGCGCGACGCTGATCGCGATCCTGACGCCGGATATGACGCATGAGAAAATATTCAACGAAGAGATCGCGCCATATCTGGAACCGGGCGACGCCTTGTTGTTCGCTCACGGGTTTACAGTGCTTTACGGCCGGGTGAATCCGCCGAAAGAGGTCGATGTCATCATGGTTGCGCCGAAAGGGCCGGGCGATCTCGTGCGTCGCGAATTTGAGCGCGGGCGCGGGGTGCCGTGCCTGTTCGCGGTGCATCAGGACGCCAGCGGAAAGGCGAAGGAAAGGGCGCTCGCATACGCCAGCCTGATCGGCGGCGCGACCGCCGGCGCGATTGAAACAACATTCAGGGAAGAGACCGAAACCGACCTCTTTGGCGAGCAAGCGGTTTTGTGCGGCGGCGCTTCGGAACTCGTCATCGCCGGTTTTGAAACATTGGTCGAAGCCGGCTACCAGCCGGAAATCGCCTATTATGAATGCCTGCATGAGCTAAAGCTGATCGTTGATCTCTTTTATGAGGGCGGCATCACGCGCATGCATGACTTCATCTCTGAAACCGCAAAATATGGCGATTTTGTTTCGGGTCCGCGGGTCATAAACGCCGAAACCAAAGAACGCATGCGCGAGGTTCTCAAAGATATCCAGAGCGGTTCCTTCGCTCGAGAATGGATTTTGGAAAATCAGGCGGGCAAGCCGCGATATAGTCAGATGTTGGCCGCTGATCTGGGTCATCCGATCGAGAAAACGGGCAAGGAGTTGCGCGCCCGGATGCCGTGGCTGAAGCCCGGCGCCAACGCCCGGGAAGCGTGAGCGTCACTCATGAGTTCACCCGCCGCCATGCAATCAATCGCCTCCGAGCCGATCTCGAAGCCCGGCGCGTACTTGCTGCTCGATGCGCTGGAGGAACAGGGCGTTGAGGTAATTTTCGGCTATCCCGGCGGCGCTGTGCTGCCGATCTATGATGCGCTTTATGAGCGCGAGACCATCCGCCATGTGCTGATGCGTCATGAACAGGGCGCGTTGCATGCGGCCGAAGGCTATGCGCGCTCTACAGGCAAGGTCGGTGTAGCGCTGGTGACGTCCGGCCCTGGCGCCACCAATGCGGTCACCGGCCTTGCCGATGCGCTCCTGGACTCAATCCCGGTGGTCTGCATTACCGGGCAGGTGGCGCGGCCCCTGATCGGCACGGATGCATTTCAGGAATGCGACACGACCGGTATAACCCGTTCGTGCACGAAGCATAATTATCTGGTTGAGTCGGCGCGCTCGCTTTCCGGTACGGTGCATGAGGCGTTTCATGTGGCGCGGCGGGGCCGGCCCGGCCCGGTGCTGATCGACATTCCAAAGGATATTCAGTTCGAAACCGCCCCCTATACGAACCGCGCGGCGGCGAGCAATCGAAATTGCATTGTCCTGCCGGAAATCGACCATGCGACGATCGAGCAAGTCGTTGATCTGATGCGTTATGCGCGCCGACCGGTATTTTACACAGGCGGCGGCGTCATCAATGCGGGGCCGGCGGCGTGCGCGGCCTTGCGCCAGCTCGCGAGCGTCACCGGGTTTCCGGTAACGTCGACTTTGATGGGCCTTGGCGCGTATCCCGCTTCCGACCCGCAATGGCTGGGCATGCTCGGCATGCATGGGTCATTCGAGGCCAATAACGCCATGCATGATTGCGATTTGATGATCGCTATCGGCGCGCGGTTCGATGACCGCGTGACGGGCCGGCTCGACGCCTTCTCGCCCAATTCACGCAAAGTGCATATTGATATTGATCCGTCTTCCATCAACAAGAATGTCGCGGTGGATATCGGCATTGTCGGCCATGCGGGCGAGGTGATGGATGCGATGTTAGCTGCGTGGGCGGCGCGCGAAGCCGGAGAGCCGCATGACAGCGCGCGGCTCGCGCCATGGTGGAAACAACTCCATGGCTGGCGTGCGAAAAAGTCGTTTGACTATGCGCCGAGCAAGAAACGCATCAAGCCGCAACATGCGATTGAACGGCTTTACGCGCTGACGCGCGGGAAGGACGTTTATGTATCGACTGAAGTCGGCCAGCACCAGATGTGGGCCGCGCAATATTTCCATTTCGACGAGCCGAACCGCTGGATGACGTCCGGCGGGCTCGGGACCATGGGTTACGGCTTGCCGGCGGCGCTCGGCGTGCAGGCTGCGCATCCGGACGCGCTAGTGATCGACATTGCCGGCGACGCCTCGGTGCAGATGACGATGCAGGAATTTTCAGCCGCCGTGCAGCATGGGTTGCCGATCAAGATCTTTATTCTGAACAATGCCTATCTCGGCATGGTGCGCCAATGGCAGGAGCTTTTGCATGGCGGACGCTATTCGCATTCCTATTCTGAAAGCCTGCCGGATTTCGTCAAGCTCGCCGAAGCTTTTGGCGGCCTCGGCCTGCGCGCGGAAAGCCCCGTGGAACTTGACGCGAAAATCATGGAGATGATCGACAGCGACAAGCCGGTGCTGTTCGACTGCGTCGTCACCCAGGAAGAAAACGTCTTTCCCATGATCCCGTCCGGTGCGGCGCATAATGAAATGCTGTTTGGCGAAGTCAGGGGCGATGAAGTCAGCGACGCCGGAAAGGTGCTGGTATGAACGCCGCTAATCCGACATTGCAATCGGTCTATCCGGTCACCGGCGATGAGGGGGCGGTGCGCGAGGTCATTCTCGCCGTCATCGTCGATAATGAGCCGGGGGTTCTTTCGCGTGTCGTCGGACTGATTTCCGCGCGCGGCTACAATATCGAAAGCCTCACCGTGGCTGAAACCGATATGGAAAAGCACACCTCGCGCATCACTGTGGTAACGCAAGGAACGCCTGCGAAAATCGAACAGATCAAGGCGCAATTAGGCCGGCTGGTGCCGGTGCGGCGCGTCATTGATGTCAGCGCAGAGAGCGATGCGCTCGAACGCGAACTCGCCCTTGTTAAAGTCGTCGCCACCGGCGAGCACCGGCTCGAAGCCATGCGTGTTTCAGGGATATTTCGCGCCCGGGCGCTTGATACAACGCAAACGTCCTTTGTGTTCGAGGTGACGGGCGCACGCGATAAAATCAACGCCTTTATTGAATTGATGAAGCCGCTCGGGCTGACCGAAGTCTCCCGCACGGGCGTGTTGTCAATCCGGCGCGGCGTTGAGAGGGACTGAAATGCGGGCCATCGCCAGAACAGCAAGGACTTTAGCATCACGCAATCTGGAGCGCTTTCGCATCGTCAAATGCTGCGCATTTGCGCGTCGGGAATGCGCTCAGGCTTTTCATGGGCGTTTGCGAAACCTTCGCCTGCTCCTTAGCCCCGCGCGGTGAAATCACCGCGCGCAACAAATGGGCTGATCAGGAACAGAATTGAAGGATTTGAGACGTGATAACCGAACAACCCGACATTGGCGACGTAGCCGCGAACAACCATGTTAAAATTTTTGATACGACGCTGAGAGACGGCGAGCAGGCGCCGGGATTTTCCATGTCGACTGACGCAAAGCTGATTGTTGCGCGCGCGCTCTCGGCGTTGAATGTCGATATTATCGAGGCCGGATTCGCTGCCGCCTCGCCGGGCGATGCTGCCGCCATCGCAACAATCGCGCGAGAGATTGAAGGGCCGACCATCGGCTCGTTGGCGCGGCTCAACAAAGGCGACATCGAGGCGGCGGCTCGTGCAATTGAGCCGGCGAAGAAAAAACGCATCCACACTTTTATTGGCACAAGCCCCTTGCATCGAGAGGCCAAGCTGAAAATGTCGAAGGATGAAATCCTCAGAGCCATCTCTGAGAATGTCGCCTTTGCCCGCGCGGCTTGTAACGATGTGGAGTTCTCACCGGAAGACGCAATCCGCACCGAGCGTGCCTATCTGATCGAAGCGGTGGAGGCGGCGATTGAAGCCGGCGCATCGACCATCAACATCCCTGACACCGTCGGATATACGACGCCGGAAGAGATTACTGCTTTGTTCCGTTTCCTGACGGAAAACGCCAAAGGCGCCGACGGGGTAACGTTTTCCGCACATTGCCATGACGATCTCGGCATGGCGGTGGCGAATTCGCTTGCCGCCGTGCGCGGCGGCGCCCGGCAAGTCGAATGCGCGATTAACGGCATTGGCGAGAGAGCCGGTAATTGTTCCATGGAAGAAGCGGTGATGGCGCTGGCGACGCGGCGCGACTTTTTTGGCGTGACGACGCAAATCGATACGACGAAAATCTATCCGGCGAGCCTCGCGCTTGCCCGCGTCACTCACAATCCTATCCCGCGCAACAAGGCGATTGTCGGGCGCAACGCCTTCGCTCATGAAGCCGGCATTCACCAGCACGGCGTGCTTGCGGACAAACGCACCTATGAAATCATGGATGCAGAAGCGGTCGGCATGCCGTCGAATTCCATCGTGCTTGGCAAACATTCCGGCAAGCACGCTGTCGCCGCACGGGTGAAAGCGCTGGGCTTCAAAGTTTCAAGGCAGAAGATCGAGGATATTTTTCCGGCGTTCAAACGCCTTGCCGACACTTGCCGCGAAGTCACCGATGCGGGGCTGGTGCGCCTCATCACCGGCAATGCGGAAACGGACGGGCGCATTGGCCCATGGCGAATGCGCAAAACGGAATTGCATGTGGATTTTGAAGGCGACAAGCGCCCTCATGCGCGGATCACCATGGAGCATGATACAGGCGCACGCCGCTCTGTCATCGAAGAAGGCGAAGGTCCGATTGATGCGGCTTTCGCAGCGGTTTGTGCAATTGCGAACGTGCCGGGGCATATCCACACGCTAGATCTCAATCACATAGCGGCGGAGGGCGTCGTGCGCGCCGAGGCGGTCGTTGAGGTGGAAGGCAAGCACTATTCCGGCAAGGCGCAGGAGGTCGATATCGCCGATGCTGCCGTTGCGGCCTTTGTGGCGGCGGTGAACCAGGCCGCCGCGATCCGCGCGGGCGCCGGCATGATCGAGGAAAAGGCCGCATCATGAGTATGCCGAAATCATTGTTCGATAAATTATGGGAACGCCATGTAGTGGTCGGCGAGACCCCGGATGCGCCGGCGGTGCTTTATATCGACCTGCATCTTGTCCACGAAGTGACGTCGCCGCAGGCCTTTGCAGTGCTTGACGGGCGCGGACTGAAGGTCCGGCGGCCTGACAATACATTTGCTACGCTTGATCATTCGACGCCGACGCTGCCGGCAAACGCCAAGGGCGAGCTGCCTTTTTCAACGCCGGGAGCGCGGCGCCAAGTCGAAACGCTTATCGCCAATTGCGAAAAACACGGCATAGAGTTGTTGGGCCTTGGCGATCCGCGACGCGGCATTGTTCACGTGATTGGGCCGGAGCTGGGGCTGACCCAACCAGGTAAGACAGTCGTCTGCGGGGATAGCCATACATCGACACATGGCGCCTTTGGCGCGCTTGCCTTCGGCATCGGCACGACCGAAGTCGGTCATGTGCTGGCGACGCAATGCGTCCTGCAGCGCAAGCCAAAATCCATGCGCGTCATTTTTGACGGCGCGTTATCGCCGGGCGTCGGCGCGAAGGATATGGCGCTGGCGATGATTGCAGAAATCGGCGCCGATGGCGGGCAAGGCTATGCGATTGAGTTCGCCGGCGAGACGGTGCGCGCGCTTTCCATGGAGGGGCGCATGACATTGTGCAATATGTCGATTGAGGCGGGCGCGCGCTTCGGCATGATTGCGCCGGACGAGACAACCTTTGACTGGGTGAAGGGCCGCGATTTCGCGCCGTCGGGCGAGGCGTGGGCCGCGGCGCTCGCAAAGTGGCGCGGCCTGGCGACAGAAGAGCGCGCGGAGTTCGCAAAAGAAGTGCGCATTGATGCTTCAACGATCCGTCCAATGATCACCTATGGCGTATCGCCGGACGCGGCTGCGCCGGTCTGCGCCAATGCGCCGGCGCCGCGAACGGCAGCGGAAAAACATGCGGCGGACTACATGAAGCTCGATGCGGGCCGACCGTTTACAGAGCAAGAAGTCAATCGCGTCTTTATCGGCAGTTGCACCAATTCGCGGCTTTCTGACCTGCGCGAAGCGGCGGCGGTGATGCGCGGGCGGCATGTGGACGAGGGCGTTGTCGCACTGGTCGTGCCAGGCTCCGAGGCGGTGAAACGTGCGGCTGAAGCGGAAGGGCTTGATGCGGTGTTTGTCGCTGCCGGCGCCGAATGGCGCGAACCGGGCTGTTCCATGTGCATCGCCATGAATGGCGATGCGGGCGCGCCGGGAGAACTGGTTGTTTCCACCTCAAACCGAAATTTTATTGGCCGCCAGGGCAAGGGCGTCAGGACCGTACTCGCCAGTCCGGCGACCGCTGCGGCTTCGGCGATTGCGGGGCGCATCGCCGACCCGCGTCCCTTTCTGTGCGACATGAAGGAGGACGCTTAAATGGCATTCGAACCGTTTAAAACGCTTGTCTCGCGGACGGTGGTGTTGGCGCAAGACAATATCGACACCGATCAAATTATCCCGGCACGGTTTTTAACGACCACGTCCCGCGACGGGCTCGGCCAGTCGGTCTTTTATGACTGGCGCTTTGATGAAGCTGGACGACCGAAAAGACCGTCGCTTTTCAACGACTATAATCCCGATACGCATAAAATTCTGGTGGCGGGATCGAATTTCGGCTGCGGATCGTCGCGCGAACATGCGCCATGGGCGCTTTATGGATTTGGATTTCGGGCGGTCATTAGTTCGGACATTGCCGACATCTTCAAAAGCAACGCGCTAAAAAACGGCTTACTGCCGGTGGAGGTTGATCAAACGGCCCATGCACAGTTGCTGACAACGCCTGATGCGGAGATCGCTGTAGACCTTGAAAAACTCACGGTGACCCTGGGCGAGGCGGATATTGCGCATTTCGAAGTGGAAGCCTTTGCGCGCCAGTGCCTGCTCAATGGCGTTGACCCTTTAGGCTATTTACTGAAACAGACGCGCGAAATCGCGGCCTATGAGGCGAAAACAGCATGACAAAAAGAATTGTGCTTCTCGCCGGCGATGGCGTCGGTCCGGAAGTCGTCGTTGCCGCGCGCAAAGTGCTGGCCGCCGCCGCAGAGAAATTTGCGCTGTCGCTGGAATATGATGACCGCCTGTTCGGCGGTGCGGCCATTGATGCGACAGGCAATCCATTCCCGGCGGAGACAAAGGCCGCCTGCCTCAAGGCGGATGCGGTTTTTCTGGGCGCTGTCGGCGGGCCGAAATGGGATAGCGGCGCTCTACGCCCGGAGGCCGGCCTGTTGGCGTTGCGTAAAGCGCTTGGCGTTTACGCCAATTTGCGGCCGGTCAGCGTTGCGGCGGGCATGGAGCATCTCTCGCCGCTGACCCCGGACCGCGCCAAGAGCGTCGACCTTCTTATCATTCGTGAGCTGACGGGCGGGATGTATTTCGGAAAGCGCGACGAAGGCGATGAGACCGCGCGCGACGAATGTCTCTACACGAGGGATGAGGTTACCCGCGTTGCGCGTATTGCCTTTGAAACGGCAAGGAAACGGCGTGGGCGCGTCGCCTCCATTGACAAGGCGAATGTGCTGGCGACCAGTCGGTTATGGCGGGCCGCCGTCAATGCGCTGCATGCGGCGGAATTTAGGGATGTTGAGCTCTCTCATGTGCTGGTCGACGCCATGGCCATGAGACTTATTCAACAGCCTGCGGCCTTCGATGTGATCCTGACCGAAAATCTCTTTGGCGACATTCTGAGCGACGAGGCATCTGTGTTGTCAGGCTCGATCGGTCTTGCACCATCGGCGTCGCTGGGCGAGGGGCCGCGCGGCCTTTACGAGCCTATTCACGGATCGGCGCCGGATATAGCGGGACAGGACAAAGCCAATCCGGTGGGCGCGATCCTCAGCGCGGCGATGATGTTGCGTTATAGCCTTGATGCGGGCGCCGCCGCGGATGCGATTGACAAGGCGGTGTCAATAGCGCTTGGCGATGCCCGCGGTACGGTTGATATCGGCGGGCCGGATTCGACCGCATCTTTCGCCGAAGCGATCGCCGCGTTGGTTTGAGTGTCAGAACCAAGGCCGTTCATGACGGTTTTTCGAACACAAGCTTGCTCCAGGTGATGCCCGCTTGCCGGTTGCATGACTGGAGCGAGGTGTCGTTGCGAATGCAGGCAATGGTTTGAAGTTCATTGCTTTCGGCGAGGGCGATGGTTTCCTCAGGCGCGACGTCGAACATAATGCGTCCTTCCGGCGCCGGCCCGTGACGCAGCGACATGAACAGCCGTCCGCCGGGTTTTAACAAATGCGCGACGGCTTTCATGGCGGGTGGGCGATCTTGCGTTTCAAGATGCATCCACACTGCGGTGATCAGGACAATGTCAAACGCATTCGGCTGGTCGGAAAGTCCGGTAAGGGCGGGCAGGCGATCATCAACCCAGCGAATAGCCGGCGGGTGCGCTTTTCGTCCGTATGCGCGAAATGCGGCGGTCGGCTCGATAGCGGTGACGTGGAATCCTTTCAACGCCAGCGCGCCCGCATCGCGGCCGGGCCCTGCGCCAATGTCGAGCACGGCGCCCGGCGGTTTGGGAAAAAGCGCGATGACGGCGGCGTGAACATCCTCAAACCGGATTGCTTCATATCGCGCAATCAGTTCTTCCGCCGCCTCGGCGTAACCCGCGGGGGCGTCGCTTCCAGGCATTCGGCCTTACTCCATGATGTCTTCGTTCCACAGCATCGGCCGCTCGCGAATGAAACGCGCCATCAGTTCAAGCGATGCCGGATGCGCGGCGTCGATCACCTCAACGCCGTGGCTGCGCAGGAATTCCTCATTACCGCCGAAATTATCCGTGTCGTTAATGACGGTGCGCGGGATCTTGAACTGTACGATGGTTCCCGCGCACATCATGCAAGGGGAGAGCGACGTATATAGCGTCAGGTCGCGATAGGAGTTTTGCCGTCCCGCCTTGCGTAGGCAATCCATCTCGCCATGAGCGATCGGGTCGCCCTGTTGCACGCGTTGATTATGGCCGGCGGCGATGAATTCGGGTCCGCGCGCCAGCACCGATCCGATTGGCAGCCCGCCTTCGTCATAGCTCTTTTTCGCTTCCCGGAAGCTGCGCTCGATAAACTCGTGGTCCCAGTCATTCAACATCGGGGATCCCTTCGATAGACAATTCGGCCATCATGCCTGATAAAGGCGCACCGAAAATGCAAAAACAACAGGCGAGGGGCATGACGCAAACGCTGACAATCGTCGATCATCCGCTGATCAAGCACAAGCTGACTATTTTGCGCAATAAAGAGACGCCGACAGCGCATTTTCGTCAGGTTCTGCGCGAGATTTCTTTCGTTCTCGGCTGCGAGACGACGAAAGACCTGGCGCTTGGCGAGATCGAGATTGAAACGCCGCTGGAGAAGATTTCCGCGCCTTATCTGGAAGGTAAGAAGCTGTGCCTTGTCTCGATCCTGCGCGCCGGCAACGGCCTTATTGAAGGCCTTTTGGACCTTATTCCCTCTGCACGGGTCGGTCATGTCGGGCTTTACCGCGATCATGAGACGCTTGAAGCGGTGAAATATTATTTCAACATGCCGGAAGATCTGAGCGAACGTCAGGTGATCATGGTCGATCCGATGCTCGCCACCGGCAATAGCGCAATCGCCGCTGCGGACGAGCTTAAAAAGGCCGGCGCGAGACAGATCAAGTTCTTGTGCCTCGTCGCAGCGCCTGAGGGCGTGGAGCAGTTTTCCAAGGCGCATCCCGATATTCCGGTCATCACTGCGGCGCTCGACCGCGAGCTCAATGACAAGGGCTATATCCTGCCGGGCCTGGGCGACGCCGGCGACCGGATTTACGGCACCAAGAGTTAGTTCGCAGGCGGAATGTAAGCGGGATCCGCCGCTTCATGCGAAATGCCTTCGAGCTCTTTCGGTATGTAATTCTCGTCATGCTTGGCGAGAATGGTCTTTGCGTGGAAGACGCCTTCTTCGTCAAATGCGCCTTGCGCGATGACGCCCTGACCCTCGCGAAAGAGATCAGGAACGATCCCCGCATAAGCGACCGGCAGGGTGGCGTCGCCATCGGTGACGCGGAACGTGATCTCTAGCCCGTCGCCATGAACGAGGCTGCCATTTTGCACCAGCCCGCCAAGGCGAATGCGCGTATCGGGGCCAAGCCCGGCTTCCGCTGCTTCGCTCGGTGTGTAGAAATAGGAAATATTGCGCTCAAGCGCTGCGAAAATGAGCCAGGCCGCGCCGCCTAAAAGGACGGCGCCGGCGGCAATGAGGCCGAGGCGGCGATTGCGATGAACCGGTTTCATGGCGGGAATTTAGGCGTTTGCGGTTGTATGTACAAACCCTGCATGGTTGGACGCTTTGTCGCGTAGCGGTTGCGCCGTCGCGAAAACCCGTCCAAATGCTGCAAGGTTTTGGCGCCGCGTCAGGCGTCGGCGGAGCGATGATGGAGCCTTACGCGCAGCCGATTGGCTTTGAAGCCGAGAACGCCGGGTGCGACCGCGCTGGCGCGGAGATCGTGCGCGGGGTGACATTCTCATTGAAGCCAGGCGATGCGCTGCAGCTTTTTGGCCCTAACGGCTCTGGCAAGTCGAGCCTGTTGTCGATGTTTGCCGGGCTGATTGAGCCTGCCGAAGGCACGGTCTCATGGCGGAATGGCCCGGCGCAATCGGCGGCGCCCTTTCCGGGATCCCTGTTTTTTCTTGGTCATGAGGCCAGCGTAAAGCCGTCTTTGACCGCTAAGGAAAATATCGCCTTCTGGGCTAAGACCTATGGTGCCTGGCGCGCGCATGGCAAGCGCGTGGCGGCCGCGCTCGAATTTGTCGGCGCCAATGGGTTTTCACATTTGCGCGCTGGACGATTGTCGGCCGGTCAGCGCCGCCGGCTCGATATTGCCCGGGCGTTGTTGGCTGAGCGGCCGGTGTGGCTCATGGATGAGCCAACCGCGGCGGTCGATCGCGACGGCATCGATATTGTGCGCAAGCTGACGGCGGATCATCGCGCGCGCGGCGGCATTGCTATTATCGCGACGCATGATGATCTGGGGCCCGGTTATCACCGGCTGGAGCTGGGGCGATGATGGGCGGGTTGGCGATCGTCGGGGCGGTGCTGGCGCGCGATCTCAAAATCGCTTTTCGCTCCGGCGGCGGGTGGTTTTACGCGCTTTTCTTTTTCGCCGTATTTACCGCGCTTGCTGCGATTGCCTTTGGCCCAGCGCTTTCGGCGCTGGCGGCGGCGGCGCCGGCGACGCTTTGGCTGGCGGCGGCGTTGTCGATCCAGTTTGCGGCGGCTGGCGTTTTTGAAGACGATTTACGGGACGGTTCCTTGCGGGCGTTCGCGGCGGAGCAGGGCGGGCTTTTCCATTACTGGCTGGCGAAAGCCGGCGCGCTCGCCCTAACCGCAGCGGCGCCGATGATTATCGCCGCGCCGTTTTTCCTGACCATGCTTGGCGTGCCGTTGGCCGATGGCGCGCGCGCCGCGCTGATCTTGCTGGCGGGGACGCCGGCGCTGTTGATGATCGCATTGCTGACAGCGGCGCTTGCTGGCGGCTTGCGGGCCGGCGGCTTGTTGGCGACGATTATCGCCGCCCCCTTTGCGGCGCCGCCGCTGATTTTCGGTGTCAGCGCCGCCAAGATTGTGATTGCCGGCGGCGGGCTTGTGTCGCCCGAAAGCTTGATTTTGGGCGCTTTGAGCCTCTTTATGGCGGCGGTGACGCCGGCATTCGCGATTGCCGCATTGCACATCAGTCTTGAATAGGAGCGTATTTCTCAGTGTGGAGCCGGTTTTCCAATCCAGCGAAATTTGAAGGCCTGGCGCGGGTTGCGGCGCCGGTTGCGATGGGGGTCTTCGCAGTCTGCGCCGCTTATGGTCTGGTTGCGGGTTTGTTTTTCGCGCCAGCCGAGCAATATCAGGGCGAGTCGGCGCGGATCATGTATGTGCATGTGCCTGCGGCATGGATGGCTATGGCCGCATATTCTTTCATTGCACTGATGAGCCTCGTCGCCTTTGTTTGGAGGCACAGCCTCGCCGATATGGCGGCGCGGTCCGCCGCGACGCCGGGTGCGGTGTTTACAGCGCTTGCGCTATTCACCGGTGCGGTGTGGGGCAAGCCTACCTGGGGTGCATTCTGGGTTTGGGACGCGCGGCTGACCTCGATGTTGCTCCTGCTGTTTGTCTATTTCGGATATATGGCGGTGTGGCAGGCCGTGCCGGAGCAGGCGCGGGCGGCGCGATTTGCACGCATTCTCGCGCTTGTCGGATTCATCAATATTCCGATAATCAAGTTCTCTGTTGAATGGTGGAACTCGCTGCACCAGCCGGCGAGTATCATTCGCGCGGACGGGCCGACCATTGATCCAAGCATGTTGTGGCCCTTGCTTGCGATGATCACCGCCTATACGGCGCTGTTTACCTGGCTCGTCTTTCTCGGCATGCGCGCCGACCTTGCCCGGCAGCGGGCGGAAAAGCGCGTTGCACGCAAGGCGAGCCGTCCGGTCGCCGCCGTAACGCAAGCATAGGAGCGCATAAATGGATTTTGGTTCCCACACGCCCTATATCGTTGTTGCTTATGGCGCATCGATTGTTGCGCTGGCCGGCCTGATTGCAATGCGGCTGCGCCGTTTCAAAGCGGCGCAGCGCGGTGAAAGCGAGAATCGAGAGGCCGGGGACTAGCCCGCGGCCTTTTTCGCTTCGGCAATCTTTTGGCGCAGCACATCCGGCTGATAGCCGCTGACGATTTCGATAAACTGGCCATCTACGGATGCGACGATAAACGCGGGCGTATAATCGACGCCAAGCGCGCCGGCGAGCGCGTGATTATTCGCAACCATCTCTTCAAGGCGATCATTTTCGATCGCCGCTTCCATTTTTGCAACATCAAGGCCCTGCTTGCGGGCGATTTGCTGCACACGTTCTTTGGTAAGAACGCCGGATGCGCCAAGCATGGCGAAATGAAAGTCGAGGAATTTGCCCTGATCGCGCGCCGCCAGCGACATTTCCGCCGCGTAGCCGGATTCTTTACGCAGGATAGGCAGTTCGCGAAACACAACTTTCACGTCCTTATCCGAAGCGGTTATATTTTTGACGAGACCGGAGGCGCGCTTGCAGTACCCGCAGTGATAATCATAAAGCTCGATGACCGCGACTTTTGCGTTTGCCGGATCCTTGCCGGCGATAAAGCTGGTTTGCGGGTCGAGAAGATACTGGATGTTTTCTGCAGCGCTAATGCGAGCGCGCTCTTCGCTGGCGAGGCGCTGGCGTTCGCTATAGCGATTAACGGCTTCGATAATCACTTCGGGGTTGTCGAGCAGGTAAGCGCGCACGACCTCGCGGATTTCGTCTTCTTCCATTTTCGAGAACGACGTAGCCAGCCGTTCCGATTCGCTAGGCGCATGAGAAGCAGTCTCGCCTTGTTCCGGCGCGCGGCTTTGCTGCGCTGATGAAAAGCCGACGGCCACGGCTCCAAGAACGAATGCGCCCGCGAGCGCCGCGCCTATGGCGAGTTTTGCGTTTAACATCTTATACCTCTTACCTGTGTTCACGCCTTTTTCGCGGGCGCGGCATCCTTTTGTCGATTTAGTGTCAGCGCGTTCCGCCGTCGATGACGATCACGGGATCGGGAACATCCGGCGTGGCGTCTTTCTCAGCTTCAGGCTGCGGGGGCAGGGGCTGCGGTTGGCTTTCCTCGACGCCCTGGGGCAGCGATGCTTCCGCGCCTTCGGGCTGGGTTGCGAGGATAATGTCCGCAGCTTGGCGCCATTCCGGCGAGCCGCGATTGAGCCCCGGCATGGCGCGGCGCGCAAAATGATTGGCGTCTGGTTTGGCGCCGGCCTGATAACGCGATTCCGCCGTGGCAAGATTGGCGAGCGGCTCATTGCCTTGCGCGCCGTAAACCCGCGCCAGTTCGAACCAGGCGAAACTGTTGTCGCGCTCGAGAATGGTGGCGCGCTTCAACTCTTTTTCCGCTTCCTTTAGCTGCTCGGGCCCGCCCGCCGACAGCAATGCGCGGCCGAGATTAATTCTGAAAAGCGCGTTGTCAGGGATCAGCGCAATGGAATTGCGGTGCGGTTCGACTGCTTCCGCCGCGCGCCCATATTCAAAAAGTATCTGGCCTTCAAGTTCGTGATAATAGGGGTTTTCCGGATGCGCATCCGTCAGTATGCGAACCGCTTTAAGCGCGTTGTCAATGTCCGAATAGCGGTAATAAGCTACCGAGCGTGCATAATGGGCCGGCTCCGATTGGTCCGATAACGGAAACTCGCGCAAGGTGCGGTTCGGGTCGTGAAGAAAGCCTTTGATCTTCGCCTGGATCAGCCGCAGGCGATGAATTTCTTCAGGCGAATCCCCTTTTTCAAAATATGGAGATGCTTCAGCGCGGGTCTGCAGCGCCGAAAGGCGCGCATTCGCGAGCGGATGGGTTTGCAGATAGGGGTTAACGCGCCGGCCGGTGATGATCTGCGAGTTGCGGACACGGCTCCAGATTTCAAGCGCGCCCTTGCTGGAATGGCCGACATTGTCAAGAAAGGTGATGGAGAGCTGGTCGGCAGTCGATTCCTGGCTGCGGCTGTATTTCAAAAAGTTCGCCGTGCCGACGGTCTGGCCGAGGCCGAGCAGGCCAATGCCGGCGTCGGGCGCGCCAGCGGCGATCGCACCAGCGGCAAGCAACAGGCCGAGAAGCATCGGCGCGCTGGCGGCGGCGGCGGCATCTTGCGCGCGCACTGAATGGCGTGCTTTGAGGTGTCCGACTTCGTGGGCGAGAACCGCCTCGATTTCATTCGGGGTTTCGGCGAAATTGATCAGGCCCGTATTGACCCCGATATAACGCCCGCCGGCGAAGGCGTTGAACGAAGCATCATTGACAATCAGGATTTCGATGGAGCTCGGCGGGATATCCGCCACTTCGAGGATTGGGTGCGTGTAGTCTTCGAGAAACTGTTCGATTTCCGCATCGCGCAACAGCGAGATCCCTTGCGCATTCGCCGCCGGCGCAGCCAAGGCGGCAAGCGCCGCTGCGGCGCCCGCGAAGGCCCTGCATACTGGATTTCGTCGAATGCCCGGTAACGCCATCTTCGCTTCCTCACCCATATCGGCAATTTAGGCAGGCTTTGCGCCGATTTCGAGGCGCCTGCCGGGCGGCGCCGCAATTGTGAGCCGCACCGCCCTTTTAAACGCCGCATGAGGCGGGAAACCGTCGCTCAGGCGCCCCGGTTCCACCAACCGCGCTTTTTCGGCTTCGGTTTCGCTGGCGGCGCGAGCTCTGATTCAGCTTCCTCCGTCTCGCCCGTCACGGCTTCCGGATCGCTTGCCGCAGGCTGTTCCGTCGTTTTTTGTTCACCATGGCTTGCGCCATTGGCTTTGGTCGCAGGAGCGGGTTCGGGCGACATTTGCTCTGCGTCCTCCGCATCGGCCCGATTCTCACCTTGGCTTTCCTGCCCGGCGGCTTGCGGCTCTTCTGCGATCATGTCGCCAGAAGCCGGCGTCTCGCTGGCGGGTTGTTCGCCGTCAGCAATCTGCGCGCTATCATGCTGCTCATTCGGCGCGCCTTCGCTGACCTCGGCTTGTTCGCCGCGACCGCGCCGGTTGCGCCGACCGCCGCGGCGACCGCGCCGGCGGCGCTTGCGCGCGCCATCTTCATCGCTATCGCCGTCGCGGGAGCTATCGCTAGCCTGTTTTTCATTCGCTTCGACGGCGCCTTCGTCGGCGTCGTCTTCGCTGTCGCTCGTCTCTTCGGCGCGGGCGTCGCGCGACGAGGCGTCTTTGCGCCGGCGGCGGCGGCGGCGTTTTTTGCGTTCGCCTGTTTGTTCGCCCTGATCGTCAGCGTCGTTATCGTCGGCGGCTTCGGCCGGATCTTCCACTTCGACAAACTCGGTCTGGTCGGCCTGGATAACCGTCGCCGTCGAAACCCGTTCACGCGGCACGCCGCTTTTTTCCAGTGAGAAATCATCACCGGCTTTTTCGCGGTCGGGAACGATCTCGACCGAAACGCCTTGTTCGTCCTCAATCCGCTTTAGCCAGTCGCGATGCTGATTAAGGATATAGACGGCGACATCAATCGATGTGTGCACCGTAAGAATGCCGGCCTTGCCCGCGACCGCTTCGCCTTCGATGGCGCGCAGAATGCGCAAGGCGGCCATTTCCGCGGAGCGGATGACGCCCGCGCCCGTGCAGGTCGGGCAAGCTTGCGTCGTGCCGTCGACAATGCCAGAGCGGCGTCGTTGGCGCGACATTTCCAACAGGCCGAAATTCGAAATCCGGCCCAGTTGAATGCGCGCGCGATCATGCTTGATCGCGTCCTTCAGCGCCTTTTCAACCTTGCGGTTGTTTTTCGGCTCTTCCATATCGATGAAATCGAGCACGATGAGGCCGGCAAGGTCTCGCAGTCGGAACTGGCGCGCAGCCTCGTAAGCTGCTTCGATATTTGTTTTGAGCGCTGTTTGTTCGATATTGCGCTCACGCGTGGCGCGGCCGGAGTTCACGTCGATCGCGACGAGCGCTTCGGTCTGGTGAATGACGATATAGCCGCCGGATTTCAGCCGCACCGTCGGCTGATACATGCCGTCGAGCTGGGTCTCGACGCCGTTTTTCAAGAAAATCGGCGCACGTTCCTTATAAGGCTGAACATGCTTGGCGTGGCTTGGCATCAGCATTTTCATGAAGTCTTTCGCTTCACGATAGCCGGCCTCGCCCTCGACTAGGACTTCGGAAATATCCTTGTCATACAGGTCGCGAATGGCGCGCTTGATGAGGCTTGCTTCCTCATAGATGAGGCAGGGCGCGATGGATTTTAATGTCAGTGTCCGGATGTTCTCCCACAGGCGTAGAAGATAGTCGTAGTCGCGCTTGATTTCCGTCTTGGTGCGCTTGGCGCCGGCGGTGCGGATAATCAGCCCCATGCCTTGCGGCACGTCGAGACTGTCGACGACGCGGCGCAGGCGCCGGCGGTCGGTCGAGTGGGGGATCTTGCGAGAGATGCCGCCGCCGCGTGCGGTATTCGGCATCAAGACGCAATAGCGCCCGGCGAGAGACATGTAAGTGGTCAGCGCCGCGCCCTTATTGCCGCGCTCTTCCTTGACGACCTGGATCAGCAGGATTTGCCGGCGCTTGATGACTTCCTGGATCTTGTAATTGCGCAAGAGCTGCGAGCGTTTGCGCTTGGCTTCCTTATAGCGTTCGAACAATTCTTGGCGCCGGGCGGCGGGGGACTTCCCGCGCTTTTCATTGTCGGACTTATCGCCCGCATCGTCGGCAGATTCTTCAACGCTTTCTTCGTCATCGTCGCCTTTTGCGCGAGATTCCGGTTCTTCGCTGCCTGCTTGATCGGCCTGCGCCGATTCGTCGAGGTCTTTGGTCTCGCTGGCGGCATGTATCGCTGCGGCTTGCGCGGGGCCCTGGTCTTCCTGCTCATCACCGTCGGCGACGCCGGTTTCAGCCGGGTCGTCGGCACCGTCAGCGTCGGATTTTATCGGGGCGTCTTTCGGTTTTTCTTCGCGCCTGGCTTTGATCGCCGGCGCGTCTTCGACATCGCCGTCGTCTTCGCCGTCTTCTTCCTCTTCTTCTTCTTCTTCAGACGACATTTCGGCGATCTCGTCAGTCGGATCGTCGTCACCAGCGCGATTGCTGTTGTCGCTCTCGTCACTGGCCTCGTCTTCGCTGGCGTCTTCTTCGGCGGCTTCAACGGCTTTGGCGGCGCGCCGGCGGCGCTTGCGCCGGGGTTTTACTTCCCGCTGATCGCTTTCATCCTCTTCGGCGTCACCCTCGTCCCCGTCAAAGCGGGCCCGCTTGGCGTCGCGAACCTCATCATCGCCATCGTCGTCCGGCCCATCATCATGGTCATCATGGTGATGATCGTCCTCATCCTCGTCGCCGCGTTGCGAAAGTTCGAGTTCGGCAGCCAGTTCGGCGACTTCCGCTTCAGCCGCCTGCAAAGCTTGCCGGTCGGAAACCGGGATCTGGTAATAATCAGGGTGGATCTCGCTGAAGGCGAGGAAACCGTGGCGATTGCCGCCATATTCAACGAAAGCGGCCTGCAGGGACGGTTCGACACGGGTTACCCGCGCCAGGTAAATATTGCCTCTAAGCGGCTTTCGGGCCGCGGATTCGAAGTCGAAATCCTCGACTTTCCCATTGTCCAGCAGCGCGACGCGGACCTCTTCCGGGTGGGCCGCGTCGATCAGCATCTTCTTTGTCATTTTGATAGGCTCCGCAATGCGGGGAATGACCCGGCGCATTGACTAAGTTGGTTCGCTGGAGCGCGGACGCACGCTCACAGCCGCGCGCCGTTTCGGCGACATCGGTTGGCGTAAAGGCGACCTGTCTCATCAGCGAAAGCTCATTTCCATGCAGGTTCGCGCCTGTCAGCGCGGTCTGCGGTTCATTTTTTCCAGCGCGTCCAGCGCCTTTTTGCATTCCGGCGCATCCAGCGCCGCTCGTATTGCTCCTCGCGCGTCCGCCCAAAGGGCCGGTTCCGCGGGCCGGCGTCAGGAGCTGCCGGCGGTTAAGTTTCTGAAAAAGCGCTATTTCTCACGCTTTCTCGGAAAAATTCCATATGACCTGCCGAGGCAACCTCCAGTAGAATCTCCCCTATCGTCTCTCGTAAGGCCTCTTTGCCATGTGGCGGATAGGCAACCCATGCGCAAGTCTTTTCTGAACATGCATGAGCCCGGGGAAAAAGAAAACCCGTCAACCCTATCGACTCAGTGTTCCATGGAAAAGTCGACGAATGATTAAGATGGCGTTAACGCTAGTTTATTCAAATTGTGGTTCCTAGATAAACGCGAACTCACGGGAAAATAGCGCATTTGGGCTTAGTGTGCCCGCCGATGGCGGAGGCTGATCGTCTGACTGGCGTATGGATGGGCAAAATGGCCGAGTTTTGTAGTTTGTTTCAACGAATTGGCGCGCGCGCGGTGCGGGCAGGGCTCGTTGTCCTGACGGCCGCCGCCAGCCTTTTGGGCGTAGCGCATGCGGCGCCGGAGCTGATTGGCGTGCGGTTCGGGCCGTCGGCGGAGGCAACGCGCATCGTTTTCGATCTCGCCGGCGGGCCGGAATATTCGGTTTCGGGCGATGATGACGGCGTGGGGCGGCTCTATGTGGAATTCGCTGCCCTCGAGCTTGAAAACGCCGATAAGGCCTTCCGGGCGGGGCAGGGGCATATCGCGCGCTATGGTTTTTCTGAACGGCGCGGGTCCGTGCAGGCGGTGTTCGAATTTGGAAAAACAGCGAGAATCAAAGAGGTCTTCCTGCTGGAGCCGAGTGCTGGCGTCGCCAAGCACCGGCTGGTGGTGGACCTCGTTACCGCCGACAAGGAAGCATTTCTCGCCAGCCTGCCGGAGCGTTATGGGGACCTGACGCAAGTGATCGAGCAGGCGACGGCACAGACTGATGCGCCGCTCGTGGTCTCGGCGGCGCCGCAAGCGGCGCTGCCGCCGACGCCGACCCGCAAGGAAGGGGCCGGCCCGGAAATCACCCCGGCGCCAGTCGAGACGCTGACCGTCGTGATCGATCCCGGCCATGGCGGCCGTGATCCGGGCGCGACCGGCCAGGACGGAACCCTCGAAAAAGTCGTCAATATGGCGGCGGCGACGGAACTGGCGAAGATCCTTGAAAAGCGCGGGCGTTATGATGTCGTTCTCACCCGCGATGGCGATGAAACCATCCGTCCCGACGAACGCGAAGCGCTGGCGCGAGAGGCGGGCGGCAAGAAGCTTTTCATCTCGTTGCATGCCGACGCAATTGATAAGCATGCGGTGCGCGGCGCTTCCGTCTATACGCTTTCCGACAAGGGGAGCGTGCGCTCGGCTCAGATTGCCAAATCACAGGGCGGCTATCATGTCTATGATATCGCCCTGAATGATTATGACAGTGTTGTCGGCGATATTCTATTCGACAAGGCGCAGGATACGACGCTGACCAATTCGTCAAAATTCGCCGCAAAGCTGATCGAGAATCTGACGGGCGTGACGCCGCTGCTTAACCGGTCGCATCGCAAAGGAAATTTGCGCGTTCTGCTCGCGGCGGACGTACCGGCCGTGCTGCTTGAAATGGCGTTTATTTCGAACGCGAAGGATGAGGTGAATCTCAATTCAGCCGTCTGGCGGCGACGCACCATGACGGCGGTTGCCGACGCCATTGACGCCTATTTCGACGAACAGCAATTGCAACGCCATGCCGATGCGCGCGCCGGGGCGGCCCAATAGCAGCGGGCTTAGAGGCGACTTGTGGTTTGCGCCTCGATATCGGCCAATTTATGCGCTAGTAGTTGTGGCGAGTTTCTTTCAGGACGCCGGTTAACGCGGCGACAAGGGGCCTGAACAGATAATGGGGTGGCGGCATATTTGGGTCGCCTTGGGGTAAACGGGCTGTGAGCAAAGACTGTTAGCGTAAATTGCAATGAACGATCACAACGACGACAAGCCGCAACGCACGCCGCCGACAAAGATTGGCCATCTGTCATTTACCGATGCGCCTGAGCCGGTTGGCGCGCCGGACGACCGTTCGCCAGTTGGTGAAATCGAGTCTGATGACGCCGCCGCGTCCGCAGGCGAGGCTGAGCGTGGCCATGAGGCGTTGGGGGATGACGCGCTTGTTGAGGAGGCTTCGAGCGAGGACCGGCTACGCGGAGAGATTAAAGAAGAGGCCGCATCGCCTCTGTGGGTCGGTAAAATGGAGCCGGAATCGGCGGAACCTGAAAATGCCGAGCCGGAAATGACCCCACCGGAAACACCAGAATCCGCAAATGCAGAATCCGAACTGCCAGAGCCGGAAATAAACGAACCGGAAACGCTTGAACTTGGCGAAGACGAAATCCATGGCTCGCCACATGCGTCGCCGGTTGAGGATGAACACTCATTTCAGCATCACGAGGAATATGGCGACCCCGGCGAGGATGAGGCGAGCGGGGAAGTCTTCGCGGCGGCGCCGGACCCGGATCATGCGGATGATGACGGCGAACTGGTGCTCGGCGAAGAGGATGAAGCGGCGCAATCAGCACCCCTTGCAGCGCCGGCGCGCCGCGTTTCGCGCGAACCCGTTGACGCGCCGAAGCCGAAGCAGCGCGCGCGTGGAAATGGCGACGGCGATGGCGGGAACAACCGCGCGGGCAATGGCGGCGGGGGCTTTTTCGGCGGTATGCTAAGATTTATCGGCTTTGGCTTTGCGGTGGCGGCGCTTGGCGTGGTCGGCGTTGCTGGCGTTGCGGCGTGGTATATTAACGAGCTCAACAAAAATCTTCCGGACTACCAGCAGCTTGCAGAATATGCGCCGCCAGTGACAACCCGCGTATATGCCGGGGACGGATCACTGGTCGCCGAATTTGCGCGGGAACGGCGCTTATTCGTGCCGATCGAGTCGATGCCGGATCACGTGAAATATGCGTTTGTTTCGGCAGAGGACAAGTCGTTTTACGAGCATAACGGTATTGATTTTCGCGGAATTACCCGCGCGCAGATTTCGAATGTTGGCAATATCCTGCGCGGGCGGCGGCTGGAGGGCGGTTCGACCATTACGCAACAGGTCGCAAAGAACTTTCTGCTGACTAGCGAACAGAAGATCGAACGCAAGCTGCGTGAAATGCTGATCGCGCGAAAGATGGAGCGCACCTACACCAAGGATCATATTCTTGAGCTCTATCTGAATGAGATCTATCTCGGTAATCGCTCCTATGGCGTTGCGGCGGCGGCGCTCAACTACTTTGATAAATCGCTCTTGGATCTGACGATTGCGGAGGCTGCGTATCTTGCCGCGATCACTAAAGGGCCGAGCAATTATCATCCAATCAATCATGAAGAGCGCGCTGTCACTCGCCGGAATTGGGTGATTGGCCGGCTGCTCGCCGACGGACGCATCACCGAAGAAGAAGCGCGCGATGCGCAAAGCCAGCCGCTGGGCGCTGATATTGCGCCGCCGCTCGGCGCACGCGACTGGACCATGGAATATTTCGCCGAGGAAGTCCGTAAGCAGATTGTCGATCTTTACGGCGTTGAGGCGCTTTACGATGGCGGGCTCGCGGTGCGGACGTCCGTTGATCCGCATTTGCAGAAAAAAGCCGGGGAGGCGCTGCGCCGCTGGCTTGTCGCTTATGATATGCGCCATGGCTGGCGCGGTCCCTTGTCCAAGATCGAATTGGGCGATGCGTGGATCGAAACGCTCGGGGAGGAAGTCGAAGCGTTGCGTAAGACCCGCAAGGTGTCTGACGATATGGCGCCCTGGCGGCCTGCCGTGGTGCTGTCGGTTTCCGACGCAGCGGCGCGCATCGGTTTTCCGGATGGCGCAGAAGCGGATATCCCGGTCGAGCTTCTCTGGTGGGCGCGCGATTATGTTTCGGCCAATAGTCTCGGCGAAGAAGTCAACGCTGCGTCAGATGTCCTCTCGGCGGGCGATGTCGTTTATGTCGAGAAATATCTTGAGGCGCGGCTGCCGAAAAAAGATCCGGATGCGGAGGGCGAAGGCCGCCCGGCGCCGGAGAGCGCCTATGCGCTGCGCCAAGCGCCGGCGGTCAATGGCGGGCTGATCGCCATGGACCCCCATACGGGCCGGGTGCTCGCCATGGTCGGCGGCTTTTCGTTCCAAATGTCGGAATTCAATCGCGCCGTGCAGGCTGAACGCCAGCCGGGCTCGACATTCAAACCCTTTGTTTACTCGGTGGCGCTCGACAGCGGTTACAACCCGTCTTCGATCGTGCTTGACGCGCCCTTCGTCGCGCCGAGCCTCGATAGCTGGTACAAGCCGGGCAATTATATTGAAGGGCGCTATTACGGTCCGTCGACGCTGCGGCTCGGTATTGAGCAATCGCGCAACGCCATGACCGCACGGCTTGCACAAGATCTCGGCATTGGCCGTATCCTCGAATATGTCAATCGTTTCAAGCTTTCCGACAGATTGCCGCGCGAATTGGCGATTTCCTTGGGGGCTGGCGAGACGACACTGATGCGCATCACCGCCGGTTATTCGGTATTCGTCAATGGCGGCAAAGGCGTGGAGCCGGTGCTGATCGACCGGATCCAGGATCGGACGGGCAAGACTATTTACAAGCGCGACCAACGCCAATGCCCGACCTGCGACGCTGAATTCTGGTCGGAACAGGCGGAACCGCAATTGGCTGATACGCGCCGCCAGGTGATGGATCCGCGCACCGCCTATCAGATCACGTCGATCCTCGAAGGCGTCGTCATCCGCGGCACAGGGACGGCGGTGCGCCGCGCCAGCCGCAAGCCGATCGCGGGCAAGACCGGCACCACAAATGATTACAAGGATGCGTGGTTTGTCGGCTTCTCACCGGACCTTGCCGCGGGGGTCTATGTGGGCTTCGACATGCCGCAGACGCTGGGGCAGGGCGAAGCAGGCGGCAAGGTCGCCGCGCCGATCTTTGCGGATTTCATGGTCGAGGCGCTCAAAGACGATGCCGGCATTCCATTCCGGGTGCCGTCCGGCGTGCGTCTGGTGCGGGTCAATGCCAAAACCGGCAAACCGGCGGGGCCGGGTGATTCAAATGTCATCCTTGAAGCGTTCAAAGGTGATGATGTGCCGGGCGCCGACCGCCTCCAGGACTTCAATATCGATCTCTTGAGCGCCGCCCCGCGCGGCGAAGAGGAAGAAGAAGACCTCAACGGCCTTTACTAGTTCGGCGACAATGAATACGAACACGGGCCCGGCGCTTGGGGCTTGTTGATCCCGCGCCGGCGCATCAGTGCAGGAGACATTCCCATGCGCGCGGAAATGGAAGCGCTTGTCGGTGAAATCAAGCAGTCGGTCGAACTGCTGAGGAGGCGTCTTTGACTGGGATAAGGCGCAAAAAGAGCTAGGCGAGTTAAACGCCAAGGCTGAAGATCCGCATCTCTGGGACAATCCGGAAGAAGCCCAGGCGCTGATGCAAAAACGCACGGCGCTGGTAAGCCAGATGAATGCGGTCGGCGAAATTCAGAGCGAACTGGACGATCTCGTCGAGCTTGCGGCGCTTGCCGCCGAAGAGGATGACGACGATAGCCTCGATGAAACGCAAGAGCTGATGGCGGCGTTGCACAAGCGCGCAGCCAAAGCCGAGATCGAGGCGCTTCTCTCCGGCGAGGCGGACGCGAATGACTGCTTTGTCGAAATTCACCCTGGCGCGGGCGGCACTGAATCTAACGACTGGGCGTCGATGCTGTTGCGCATGTATGTGCGCTGGGCGAAAGCGCGCAGCTATAAAGTCGATGTTATTGAGGAGCAGCCGGGCGAAGAAGCGGGGATCAAATCGGCAACCATTCAGGTCAAAGGGCATAACGCTTATGGCTGGCTGAAGACCGAGTCTGGCGTGCACAGGCTGGTTCGTATTTCGCCATTTGATTCCAATGCGCGCCGGCATACGTCATTCGCTTCGGTCTGGGTTTATCCGGTCGTTGACGATAATATCGATATCGACGTCAATGAAAGCGATTGCCGCGTTGATACATTCCGCGCGTCTGGCGCTGGCGGACAGCATGTGAACACCACCGACTCGGCTGTGCGCATCACGCATATTCCGACCGGCATCGTCGTGCAGTGCCAGAATGAGCGCTCGCAGCACAAGAACCGCGCGACCTGCTGGAACATGCTCAAAGCGCGGCTGTATGAACAGGAGCTGCAAAAACGCGAGGAAGCAGCGCAGGCAGAGGCGGAATCAAAGACGGATATCGGTTGGGGCCACCAGATCCGCTCTTATGTGCTGCAACCCTATCAGATGGTGAAGGATCTGCGCACGCAGGTTGAAAAGCCGGACCCCGATGCGGTCCTAGGCGGCGCATTGGATGATTTCATGAATGCCGCGCTTGCTCAGCGCGTTGGCGGCGACGCTTAATCCCCGACATTAAGGGCGCGCTTTTCACTTTAAGGCGCGGCCGCGTTCTTGCCGCCTGTGCGGCGTCGATCCTCCGAATACGCACGACTTCGCAAGTGCGGCGAGCATACGCTTGCTCGCGCGGAGCATGACCGGCTACAGAAATTAGGATTTTGTTAATAAAGGTTACCAAAACGTTTAAAAGTGAATATGGTTAATGCGGGTTTTGGTTGACGCTGCGCGCATCCTGTTATTCGATAGTCCTTGTAGGTACTATCCCATCTTTGTACCGATGAATGGATTGTTTAACCAAGCACGGAGCAAAAATTCTGATACGAGTTTGAACGAAGGAACATAAATCCCGGACCACGCAACAGAACACATTCGGAAAAGATAGCGAAAACTGGCAAGCTGGCTAGGGATTGATGGAAGCGCGCGAGGATAGCGATATCCTCGCGCGTTTTGCGCTTAATGGGTGCGGAGTTTTAGGGCGCTTTTCGTCAGGGCGCTGCCGGCAAGGTTCAATGAAATCCCGGCTCAGGCATCGGGCGCTGCACGCTGATTTGATCTTGTGCGCGATTTTCGCCAATGTCGCCGGAAAATTTTGGGAGGTGCATCAATGGCGAATGCAAGTGCAAACGCAGCCACAGCCGATACGCAAAAAGGCGTTCTCGGATGGATCGAGCGGACCGGCAACAGGTTGCCGGACCCGGTCTTCATTTTCTTTTACCTGATCCTCGTGCTTGTCGCGGTCAGCATCGTCGCCGGCCTGTTCGGCTATTCCGCGCCGCATCCGACGCTGAAGGTCGAGGGCACGGGCGAACCGCAGATCATTACCGCCGTCAGCCTTTTGTCGGCGGAAAATATCCAGCGGCTGTGGGTCGACATGCCGGCGACCTTCACGCACTTCCATCCGCTCGGCTATGTTCTGGTTGTGATGCTCGGCGCCGGAGTCGCCGAACGCACCGGGCTTTTTGGCACGGCGATGCGCGCGGCGGTGCGCCGGGCGCCGAAGTTCCTGTTGACGCCGATGGTCGCGCTTGTCGCCATGGTCGGCAACCTCGCGGCCGATGCAGCCTACGTTGTGCTGATCCCGCTTGCGGGCGTTTTATTTGCGGCGGCGGGCCGGCATCCGATAGCCGGTATTGCGGCGGCCTTTGCCGGCGTTTCCGGCGGGTTTTCCGCAAACCTCCTGCCGGGCCAGCTCGATGCGCTGCTTTTCGGCATCACCGAGGCGGCGGCGGAGTCGATCGTGCCTTCGTGGGACGCGAATATCGCCGGTAACTGGTTTTTCATCCTGGCGATGACGTTTTTGTTCCTGCCGGTGATCTGGTTCGTCACTGATCGCATCGTTGAGCCGCGCATGGGCGCCTACAAACCCGAAGGCCCGGCTGGCGAGATGATCAAGGATGGCGACAAGCCATTGACGCCGGAGCAGAAAAAAGGCCTCGCACGGGCCGGCTTTGCCGGGATCGCCGTTTGCGCCTTGTGGCTGTTCTTCACGATCGGGCCGGGAACGCCGCTGATCGATGAGGCGGCGAAGCCTGAAGCGCGCCTGTCGCCATTCTACAAGTCGCTGGTCGCCGCATTTTTCATCCTGTTCCTCGCCGCCGGCTGGGTCTATGGCAAGACGGCAGGCACCGTCACAGGCCATCGCGATATCGTTCGTATGATGGCCGAAGCGATGGGCGATCTTGCCTATTATCTCGTGCTGGCATTCGCCGCGGCGCATTTCGTCGCCATGTTCGCCTGGTCCAATCTCGGGTTGATTTTCGCGGTGCAGGGCGCGGCGGGGATCGAGGCGCTGGGCATGCCGATGCCGGTGACGCTGGCCTTGTTGGTGTTGCTGACCGGTGTGGTGAACCTTTTTGTCGGGTCCGCCAGCGCAAAATGGGCGCTTTTGGCGCCAGTGCTAATCCCGATGCTGATGCTGCTCAACGTGTCGCCGGAGATGACCACCGCAGCTTATCGGGTGGGCGACTCTGCGACCAACATCATCACGCCGCTGATGGTTTATTTCCCGTTGATCCTTACCTTCTGCCAGCGCTGGCGTAAGGATTTCGGCCTTGGCAGCCTGACGGCGACGATGATCCCGTATTCGGTCTTCCTGATGATCGGCGGCCTTGTGCTGGTCATGGCCTGGGTCGTGCTCGGCCTGCCGTTGGGGCCGGGCGCCGGGCTCGAATACACGCTGCCGACGGAGTAGCGCGAATGAAAAAAAAGCGCGCCGCTTTCGGGCGGCGCGCTTTTATTCTCGCATCTCGATTTGCTTGTCAGGCGACGCTGACCTGCGGCGCGGCTTCGGGCAGATCCTCCCCAAAGGCGCGCTGATAGAACTCCGCGACTGTCGGGCGTTCCAGCTCGTCGCATTTGTTGAGGAATGTTACCCGGAAAGCGTAGCCGATATTCTGGAAGATTTCGGCGTTCTGCGCCCAGGTGATGACCGTACGCGGGCTCATCACCGTGGAAATGTCGCCAGCGATGAAGGCGTTGCGGGTCATGTCGGCGACGCGCACCATGGCGTCGATGGCTTTGCGGCCTTCCTCGGAATTGTAGAGCGGCGCTTTTGCGACGACGATCGCCGCTTCTTCGTCATGCTCAAGATAATTCAGTGTCGTGACGATTGACCAGCGGTCCATCTGACCCTGGTTGATCTGCTGCGTGCCGTGATAAAGCCCGGTGGTGTCGCCAAGCCCGATCGTGTTGGTGGTGGCGAACAGGCGGAACCACGGGTTCGGCGTCAACACCTTGTTCTGATCGAGCAGGGTGAGGCGGCCTTTCGCTTCGAGAACGCGCTGGATGACGAACATCACATCCGGCCGGCCGGCGTCATATTCGTCAAAGACGAGCGCGACCGGGCGTTGAAACGCCCAAGGCAGGATGCCTTCCTTGAATGCGGTCACCTGAACGCCGTTCTCAACGACGATAGCATCCTTGCCGATTAGGTCGATGCGGCTCACATGGCTGTCGAGATTGACCCGGATGCACGGCCAGTTAAGGCGCGAGGCGACTTGCTCGATATGGGTCGACTTGCCGGTGCCGTGATAGCCTTGCACCATGACCCGGCGATTATGCGCGAAGCCCGCGAGGATCGACAGAGTCGTTTCCGGATCGAAGCGATAAGCCTCGTCCGCCGGGGGGACATATTCATTCGGGCTCTCAAACGCCGGAACGTCGAGATCGATATTTACGCCGAAGACCTTCCGCGCTGAAACGGTCTTGGTCGGCTTTTCCGGAAACGCATCGTCAGAAATCACGGACATGAGGTTTGTCTTACTCGTTTTTGCAGGGCGCTGTTAAGCGGGCCGCAATGGCGGGCCGGCCCGATTTCGCCGGAACCTCGCCCGAAAGCGGCCCTGAGACAAGGGTTCTTGGCGCCTAACCGTCAGAGAAACTGCGCTTTCTTGAGAATCTGATGCGCCTTGACCACCTCGGTCAACTGCTCCTCGGCGCTGCGGTCGCCGCCATTGGAATCCGGGTGGAAGCGGCGCAATAGCTCCGCATAACGCCTGCGGATGTCGCCGGATGGCGCGGCATAGGGCAGGGCCAGCGTATCGAAGGCGTTCACCTGCAGCTTGGTCAGCCGCTTGCCGCCGCGATAATGGCCGCGAGCTTCGGTCTGGATTTTGGCTTCCTTGCCCACGAGGCCAAAGGCGTCGTCCATATCGGCCGGGCCGCGGGCATTGGCGGCGGCGCGGGCGCGGTCGTTCTTACCCATCGACCAGGTCGGCCGGTCGCCATATTGGCTCGCCTGACGGACTTTGGCCGCCTCGTCATCGGACAGGCCGTCGAAATAATTCCAGTTGCGATTATGCTCGCGGGCATGCTGCAGGCAGAGCCAGATCCGCTCGCGCGGATCGCGCGGGGATTTGGGCAGGCTGCACGCCGCCTTGCTGTCGCAATCGTCGGCCGCACAGGTCTGGTCGCCCGGATCCTCAAATGCGGTTTTGGGTTTCTTCTCTTTGCCAGGCGGCTTGACCCGGATGTCGAAGCCGAGCCGCGGTTTGTATTTTTTCTGCGTCATGCAGTGCAATATGGGGCGGCTCGCGTCTTGACACAATCTTGACGAATAGGCTTGTTACGGGTTGTGTGCGGCCATGTCTGTTGCTCAATCCATCCGAACAAAATTATCCGAAGCGCTCAAGCCGGAAACGCTGCGCGTTGAGGATGAATCGCACCTTCATGCCGGTCACGCCGGGGCGCGCGAAGGCGGTGAATCGCATTTTCGCATTTATGTGGTCGCCGGCGCGTTTGAGGGGCTCTCGCGCGTTGCGCGCCAGCGTCTCGTCAATGATGTGCTTCGAGAGGAATTGGGCGGGCCGGTTCACGCGCTCGCGATGAAAACGCTCACCCCCGACGAAGCTGCGCAAGACCTTTAGCCGCAAGCCGAGCAGCCACCAAAACCTTAAGCGAGCATGTCCATGCAACTTCCCGGCGCGCCGGCGGTTTACGCCTTGATCATCGCGAACATCATTCCGAGCATCTACGCGCTTTCAATCGATCGTGGGTTCGTTGGCGGTTACGCGTTCAATGTGGGCGCGCTGGCGCATCGCGGGCAGCATTATCGCGTCTTCACGTCATCTTTTCTGCATGGCGATTATTTCCATCTCGCCTTCAACATGATGACGCTTTTGTTTTTTGGCCCGGAAGTGGAAAAGCTTCTTGGTGCGGATGGATTTCTTGTCGTGTATTTCGGCGCAATCCTGGCGAGCGGGATCGTCTCATTCTATGCTAACCGCAATGATCCGACATACACCTCGGTCGGCGCTTCTGACGGTGTTTCGGGC
Source organism: uncultured Parvularculaceae bacterium (assembly GCA_947259375.1). GTDB lineage: Bacteria > Pseudomonadota > Alphaproteobacteria > Caulobacterales > Parvularculaceae > Hyphococcus. Next base: position 57,201 of record CAMYLZ010000025.1, read on the forward strand.
GTCATCCTGGCCTATTGTCTGTTCTACCCGCTTGATAAAATCTACTTCATGTTTGTGCCATTCGGTATTCCGGCAATCATATATGGCGTTTTGTTCATGGCGATCTCGGCGAGCATGATGGGCGGCGGCGGGCGTATCGCGCATGAAGGCCATCTTGGCGGCGCGATTGCAGGCGTTATCCTTACGCTGATGATGCGTCCGGAAATTATCACGCAGATTTTCAGTTAAGGCCGCGTCGCCACATACAGCACCTCTCGCGGATTGAATCCGTATCGCTCGGCATCAGCGCCGAAAATGCCGCGGCGTTGGCGCCAGTCGATCAATTCGAGCGAAAAGCCGGCCTGTTCCAGACGCGCGCCATAGTCTCGCCCATAGAGCCGAACGTGGTCGGATTGCCCAAACGCGGCTTCCCGCGCTGCGGGGGCCGTTATTGTCTCGTCTTCATGGGTGGCGGCCTCGCTTGCGGCGACAGGAACCTGCAACAGCGCGCGTGCGCCGGGCTTCATCACGCGCCGGATCTCCGCCATCGCCCGGCGATCATCGCGCACATGTTCGAGCACATGATTACAGATGATCGCGTCAAAGCACGCCTCGGAAAAGGGCAGGGCCTGCAGGTCAAGCGCGACGCTCATGGACGGCCGCAGATAGTCCGCGGTGATATAAGCGACACCGGGGCGCGCGCCAAAAAAACGGGCGATGCCGGGTTCCGGCGCCAGATGCAGAACAGCGCCGTTGTCCGGATGAAAATCCGGGGAGCCCGCCACGAAAGCCAGCGCCAGCCTTTCGCGGTCGGTGGCGCGGCAGACCGGACATGCATTGCCCTGGCGATAGCCGCAGCCAATCACGTCTTTTTTGCGCAGAACAGCGAGCCTGGCGCCGCTTGCGAGAAACCCGCGCAGCCGCGCGCCGCAAGCGCGGCATTCCTTGGCTCCGCCGCGCATGGCGGCGGCCCGCAGACGGTCGCGTAAACGCCGAGCGTGTTCCGTAATCACTCGTGCGGCCCCGGGCGCCACTTTGTGTCCTCCCCGTAAGCGGCAGGGCGAATGGTAAGTGATTTGCCGCGCGGCGGCTATTGACGGCGCTTGCCGACTTCGGGGCGCGGCGTGTTATAGTCGTCACGCGCGAATAAAGAGGGGAATGATGAGCGATAAAGCGTTGCCGGAGGGCGTGCCGCCGTCGAACGACAAGGCCGAATTGACCGGCGAGCGCGACTTCATTGCGCCGAATGTGGCGACGCCGCAATTTGCTCATTCCGCCGTTCCAGGTCGCGACGCGCGCGGCTTGCATGCATCAGTCCTGAACATCCGTGGCGGCGAGCGTTTCGTCGAAGACCCTGCTGATGACGAGGATAACGACGGCGAAGACGGCAATTCCCGTCCAAAGGCGCAGCCTGTGAACGGGGTGCACGCGCCGGGCGCGTTTGCCATCATTATAGCGATTGTTCTGGTGCTTGCGGCGATTGCGTCATTCGTGCTGGCGCAAAATCGCGAGCCGCTGCCGCTATGTTCCGAACAGCCTTCCTGGAACCAATATAATTGCCGCACGCGCTAAGCGGGATCAAATGATCCGGCTGGTTGATGCGCCGCGCTCGCGCATGATCTTTTGATAAGCTAGATTGACTTTCTGCGTGGTGAGGATCGCAGCGCGCGTAATCTCTTCATCAAGGCCCAGCGAGGCGAGCGTGTCCGGGTGGACGGCTTTGATGCGCGCCTTGTAGGCGGCGCGGATTTCGTCAGCGCCTGCGTCAGGCGACACCCGCAGCAGACTGTAAGGATCGCCTGAACTCGCCGAGATCGCCTGCTTGATAGCGTCCTGGTCAAAGCCGTCATTGAGCGGCTCGCGGGCTCGCCTTGGGGTCTCTTCAGCGCGCCGTTCGAGCACATATTCGATTTGCGTTTTGGCGATGAGCATGGTCTCGCCAGTCCCGGTGCGCACGGGGATGAAAGTCCGCTCGTCATTGAGAAGGTCCTGGGCGCGCTCGCCAGGGCTGGCGAAGATGGTGACGGCGAGGTCTTCATCTGCGCCTTTGAGGCGCAACGCCACGTTAATCTCGTTGCGGTGGCGGAAGGTCCGGTTCTTACTGTCAAAAACGCTCATCTGGCGGCCCCGTTCGCCGGCGATCCGGCGCTTCGGGAAAGCTCTTGCAACGCCCTTGCCAGTTAACCTTTCCGAAGTGTTAATGGCGCTTGCCGGGATCGCCTTCCATCCATTGCATCAAGTAGCGCGCGGGAAACGCCCAGGCGACGCCGGCAGTGAGATAATAGGCGACTTTCAAAAGCTGGATATCCGGCACGCGCTCGCCAAGCGCGGCGGCGGCGAAGAAATACAGCATCAGCACCGGTAGAAACAACGCGATGCCGACAAGCTTTCTGACCCGGGGCGGCATGGCGGCGTTTATCCTTGTTTGACATGGCGCGACGCGCCGTCGCGCCCATCCGGGCTGTCTGGCTGCGCGCGAAAGGCTATATCGGTGCATTATGAGCACTAGCACTCAACTCCGCTTCACGCAAAACGCCGGCGCCGCTTCACCGCAATCGGCCCGCCGCATCGCTTTCTGGCTGTTTGTCATGTGCGGGCTGGTCGCCGCCATGGTGATCGTCGGCGGTGCGACGCGGCTGACGGATTCCGGCCTTTCGATTACTGAGTGGCGTCCCGTTACCGGCGCCGTGCCGCCCTTGAGCGAACAGCACTGGCTTGAAGAATTCGAGAAATACAAAACGATCCCGGAATATGAGGAAGTCAATTACGGGATGGGTCTTGCGGAATTCAAAACCATCTATTGGTGGGAATGGGGACATCGTTTGCTCGGCCGGCTGATCGGCATGGCGTTCTTTATCCCGATGGCGTTTTTTCTCGCGACAGGGCAGGCGCGCCGCCCGTTGGCGCTAAAGCTTGGCGGTTTGTTTATGCTGGGCGGCATGCAGGGGGCGCTCGGCTGGTGGATGGTGTCGTCGGGCCTCGCCGAGCGCGTCGATGTCAGTCAATACCGCCTCGCGGCCCATCTTTCCCTAGCGGTGGCGCTCTTTGCACTGATGTTCTGGTTGGCGCTTGATTTATGGCCGTCGAGGAGGCGTGAGGTCTCCAAAACGCTGCGTATCGGCGCTTATGCGCTTGTTGGCGGCGTCTTCGCACAAATTGTGCTCGGCGCGTTCGTCGCGGGCCTGCGCGCCGGGCGAACCTTCAATAGCTGGCCGCTGATGGATGGAAAATTCTTTCCCGATGGCTATTTCGCCGGCGCGCCCGGCTTCAACGATCTTTTTGAGACGATTGCTGCGGTTCAGTTCAACCATCGGATTGGCGCTTACCTGCTGGCAGCCGGCGCCGTGTGGCTATTCTTCGCGGCCCGCAAGAGCGCGCTCGCAAGGCCCGCGGCGATTATCCTCGCTGCGGTGGGCGTGCAGGTGGTTTTGGGCGTCTGGACGATCCTCGCCGCGACGCCGATTGCGCTGGGATTGGCGCATCAGGCCGGGGCGCTAATGGTGCTCGCCGCCGCCCTCTACGCCGCCCATGGCGCAACGGCTTATTCAGCCGGCTCGACAACCGGTTCAGGTACGGAAATCTGAAGCCGGGAGACTTCACCCGTTTTCTCGCCGCGCGGCGATACGGCTTCGCCGACTTCAAGCGACAATGCGTTTGCAAGACTGCTGGCGGGCGTGATGCGGACAATCGGGCCTTCTTCGCCTTGCGCCGCGAAAGCCAGAATGCCGTTTCGGTAAAGCGCACCCAGATTGGCGCTCGAAACGCCGAGGACATTTGCCCGGTCAACGCCGGAAAGCGCGTCCGTTCCTTTATAGGCGACAATCCCAAGCGGGCGACCACTGTCCCGATTGAAGACATGAAGCGCGCCGTCAGCCACGTCGAGCACCAGGATCTGTTCCTTTACGGCCGCATCCTCGCCTTCGCCGACCATTGACCGGACCACCGCGATGTCGCCCGGCTGTTCTATTTCCGCCTTGGCCAACGGCGCTTCGAAAGCCTGATCACTATCGAGACGAAACACCGCGCCATTATCGGCCAAAAGGGTCAAGGCGCCTTCCTGATCGACCGCGCAGCGCATGAGATTGCCCGGCGTATCGATGACGCCTTCTGCGGACACGGCAACGCCGTCAGCATCGGCGGCGAGGTTATAGAATTGAACGCCGGTTTCTTGAACTATGAAGAGGGTTGGCGTGGCCCCTTTCGGCGAACGGCCGAAGCAGAAATCCCGAACCTCGCCTGTAATCGCCGGTGCGCCTTCGAGCGGCAGAAAGGCCCGTGTTTCATTATCGACGCCGAAAAGCCGAAAGGCGCCGGCGCCCGCGTCGATGAACGCTGCAATTCCTGCGGCCCTGGCGCCGAGCCCGAAATAGCTGACCGCCGCGCCTTCGGCGCTGAAACCGTCAACGCGCGAGACTTCCGATCCGTTTTCCATGTTGTAGGCGACGACGCCGTCCTGATTGGCCACGATCAACAGGCTGTTGAACGGCATGGACGGATGCTCCCAGAAGGCGAGGCCCGTCGCTGCGGCGGAAATTCCCGGCAGCTCGTCGCTAATGACGGCCTCGACGCGGGCCGTCGCCGCAGGCGCTTCTGTTTGAGCAGGCGCCTGCGCGGCTTCGGGCGTGGTTTCATCGGCCGCGCGATCACAGGCGGCGAGCAGCGCGAGCGCGCTGATTGAGGCGAGGGCGGCTAGACGCATTTTCAACTCCGTATTCCCGGGCCCGCCTGTTCCGGCGGCGCTCCCACATGAACCCCGGATGAACGGGCCCCAGATTAAACCGGCATTTATATGTCCGATTTGAGCGGTCTCCGCTATCCCGGTGATATAAAGAATTGATGGCCGTCGGCTGGTAACGCATATGAGGTAATTCAATACCACATGAATAATTATCTGATTTCAAACAATTTATTCGAAAGTGGTTGACGGGAACGGAATTCGGCTTTACCTGCCGCGCTTCCAATGCGGCCTGGCGGCGTTTTCTCGTCCGGTGCGCATGAGAATTCAGGACAGTGATCCGAGAATACGTAACCAGGATACGTGAAATGAAAACCTACGCCATGAAACCGGCGGAAGCGGCGGACCAGAAAAACTGGATCCTGATCGACGCAGAGGGCCTCGTGGTCGGCCGTCTGGCTTCGGTCATTGCAACGCGCCTCCGCGGCAAGCACAAGCCCGCCTATACGCCGCATGTTGATTGCGGCGACAATGTCGTTGTCGTCAACGCCGAGAAAGTCGCTTTCACCGGCCGCAAGATGACGGACAAGAAATTCTACTGGCATACCGGCCATCCGGGCGGGATCAAGGAACGCACGATGGAAAAACTCATTGGCGGCGCGCACCCTGAGCGTGTCCTGATGAAAGCCGTCGAGCGCATGATGCCGAAAGACTCGCCGCTCGCCCGCAAGCAGATGACCAATCTGCGCATCTATGCCGGAACCGAGCATCCGCATGAAGCGCAAGCGCCGGTCAAACTCGACGTGGCCGCCATGAACTCCAAGAACCAGAGAGACGCCTAAATGAGCACGACAAGCCTTGAAGACTTGAAAGACGTCGCCGCTGAAGCTGGCGTTGTCGCCGCGCCGGAAGAAGAAACGGTCGTCGCGGAACCGAAGATCGACGAGCTTGGCCGCGCTTATGCGACGGGCAAGCGCAAGACCGCTGTCGCGCGGGTCTGGATCAAACCGGGCTCGGGCCGCATTTCGGTCAATGGCAAGGATCACACTGAATATTTCGGTCGCGCCGTGCTGCAGATGATCATCAAGCAGCCTCTGGTCGCCGCTGAACGCAATGATCAGTTCGATGTCGTCTGCACGGTTGCAGGCTCCGGCCCATCGGGCCAGGCTGGCGCGGTGCGTCACGGCATTGCCCGTGCGCTGACGTTCTATGAGCCAGGGCTGCGTTCAGCCCTGAAAAAAGGCGGCTTCCTGACGCGTGACAGCCGCGTTGTGGAACGCAAGAAATACGGCCGCAAGAAAGCCCGCCGTTCGTTCCAGTTCTCGAAACGCTAATCGCGTTTCTAGGGCCAGTTCTCGAAACGCTAATCGCGTTTCTGGAGCAGGGTTTCGAACGAGTTGGCGCGCTTTCGCGCCGGGCTTTCGAAAGATTAATCTTTTGGGAAAAGCCGCAGTCCAGCGTTTATGCCGGGTTGCGGCTTTTCCTTTTCTAATCGGTAATGTTTGCGCGCATTCCATGTCCGAACGTTAATTTGAGATCGACGTGTTCGCGCGCGACATTAGGGTCCTCCCACAAAACAGTTTCCAAGGGGCGCCGCTTGATCCAGACGAGCGGCGCCTTTGGTTTTTCTGGGGGTGAAATTCTTCGCCGCGCATTATGTCGCGATGGTCAGAAATCTTTCTCCCAGTTCGCCGACACGGTCTGATCGCCATTCTGTTCGAGCTCGCTCTCAATGGTGATGTTGTCGGTGATTTCATATTTGACGCGCACCGAGCCGTTCTTGCCTTCAGCGTCTTGCGTTGCGGAGACGAAAAACCCTTCAGCGACATATTTTCCGACGGTCAGTGATCCGCCGCCATTTTCAGGATCGATATCCACATTGAGAAGGTCGAGGCCGACCGCATTGCGCAGCCGTCCGGTCAACCCTTCACCGCCAAACGGCCCGACGCCGCTTAATGAGGCGAGGGCTTCAGCCGTTTGAATTGATTCGAATGCGGAGAGTTCCTGCGCCGGCTTGCCAAAAAGGACGAGAGACATCACATCCTCCGGCGGTCGCGCGGGCGTTGATGTCAGCGAAATGGAAGGTTCGTTTGCCCGCCCTGATATGACGATCGCCGCCGTAACGCCGTCGCCTGCCGCGAGCTCGGCGCGAATATCAAGTAGCGGGTTGTTTTGGGAAAGCCGGTCGAAACTGATTACGCCGCGTGTCAGGTCGAAACGGCGGCCGGAAAAATCGAGCCACCCTCGGCGCAAAGACAGATTTCCGAGGATTTGCGGTTCCTCTCGACCGTTCTCGGCGGAGACATTGGCCGACCATTCGCTTTCCAGGCCGCGCCCGCGGATGAAGACCCGGTCATCCGCGTTGATGCTGATGGCGAAGGCAAGGTTTGATGCTTTGCGCTGGGGCGGCGCGGGCGGCTCGTCGGCGCCGTTATTAAAGGCGATTACTTCGATATCGGTGAAGCCTGCGGTGTCTCGGGTTGTGATTTCCGCGTTCAACTCGTCGATTGTGATACGCCCATCAGCCTTTAGCGCATCGAACGGCCCGGCAATGGATACAACGCCGTCGGCGCGCACCGAACTGACCGGCTCGGCGGATAGTTCAGCGCCGGTGAGCGTCACCGAAAGGTCAATCGACGGATTGTCGCCCAGGTTCAGCGCGCCCTGGAAAGTGATGGTGTCCGCTTGTTTTTGATCGGCGCCGCGCGCCCCGCCGGAAAACAGGACCGCACTTCCTTCGCCGTTCAGCTTCGCTCTGGCGTCGGCATGCAGACCGGCGATTGAAAATCCGGTTTCGATCTCGGTATAGGCGCCGTCGCGCAGACTGGCGGCGCCGTTCAACACGGGCGCAGCCATGTCGCCGTCAATAGTGAGGTTTGCGGCAAGCCGGCCTTCAACCGTTTGAAATGTTGGCGGCAGATAAGCGGCAATCGCCTGGATGTCGTCGTCAAAGCGAAAATATCCGTTGACCGGCCCGGCCATATCGACGCCGATACGGGGCGCTCTTGTCAACCGTGCGGGCAGCGAGATGCGCATGTCAAGACGCTCATCAGCGCCAGCGTCGCTCAGCAATATTGCCGTTCCATCCCAATTAAACTTTCCGGCGATCGCGGCGTTGTCGTCATCGAGTAAGAGCGAGCGCAGTTTGAAATCTCCATGCGCCGGCGTATCGGTATCCGTATCGAGCGCCAATGTCAGGGAAATTTGCCCATCCGCATTTGGAATGTTGACGTCTCGCAGCGCCGCCGCCGCGCGCCAGCGGTTTTGCGTTAGCGCTCCGTCAAACGCGATGGTTCCTGTCGCGCCATAGGCGAGGCGCAGATTGTCGATTGTTACGCCGTCATCAAGGCGAATTGTCGCCGGCGTGGTGAGGCGGGCGGCGTTGTCGGCAATCAATGCCTCGAATTCCTGCAGCATGATGACGGGCGTTCCGCGTAAGGCGATTTGCGCCCGTGCCTCATAATTGCTGACGGCGCCGATGGCCGGCGCGAAAAGCGTCGCCCCCGCGAGCGACAGATCGACAGCGCCGGGCGGGCCGGCCGCGTTCATGCTCAGTGATGCAACGGAAAAATCGTTGACGCTTAATGATTGAACATTGGCGGAAAGATCGTTGAGCGCCCCGTCGCGGGAAAGAACGCCATTGATTGCCGCATCGCCGCTAACAAAGACGCCTGGCCATGGTTCGGCGCCATCCTCGCCGGCATAGACGATTTCAAGCGTTACGGTTTGCAGTTTCGGGTCGAATGCGCCAGCGCCCTCTAAGGTAAAACGCCGGCCTGAATAAATGAGCTTCGGCGCCCGTATGAGACCGGCCTGGTTCGAGCGCAATTGCGCTTCGAGCCGCCGCGGCGCGCCATCGCGGGCGGTGGCGACAATTTCGCCGGTGGGACGGGCGGGAAGCCCGGCAAGCGCGGCCTTGACGGACATTGGCGGCATGGCGCCGTCTTGTGTTTTCAGGGCCGGGGTTTCGAAATTCGCCAGCATCGTGAGCCGATCAAGCGGGCCCGAAACATCGACATCGCCGGTGAATTCTCCCGACGGGCCGAGGCCAGGCGATAGCGCATTCAAGGCGTTTTCGTTGAGCGAAAAATCGCCGATAAATGTCAGGTTATTGGTGGGCGGAGCAAATGCGCCATCGCCGCGCAACCGTGCGCCAATCTCGGTGATCAAGGATAGGTTTTGTACATTAATCGGCGCGTCGGACGCGATGCTGAAATCCGAGCGCAATTCAGCGCCTTGTGCGAGGAGGCCGGGCAGGCGTTCATTTTCACCAAGGATTGCAATGATCGCGCCGGAAAGTTCCTGCTCAAGGTCAGTGCGTCCTTCCGCGAGGCTCAATGACGCCTTTTCGCCGATAAGCGTGCCGGTCAACGCATAATCGTCGCGCCGCCATTTGAGATGCGCGTTGAGTGTCGCGCTTGTCCCGATGACGTCTTGTACAGGCGGGCGATAATCGGTTGTGAATTCGGCCTTGATAGCGGCGCTAAGCTCATCGACGCCGCCATTGCGCGTCCGCCAGGTCAACGCTCCGGTCGCTTCGCCGAGGGCCGATTTGAACGATCGGATCGCCATGGCGCCGCCGCGCCGGTCGAAATCGAAACGGGCCGCCAGCGTTATAGGCGCAGCGAGTTCGGGCGCGCGTGAGACGCGTTCGCCCGGGGCAAAGCGGATATCCGCGTCAAAACCGGTGAAGTCTTCAAAATTGCTGCTGAAGGCGGCTTCAAGGTCGCCAAAGCCGCTGAGCCTTCCCTCGATATTAAGGGCGGCCGCCGCGATTGTACTGTCGGCGCTCGCTCTTAGCCGCAACGGTCCGTCGAGACCGGCCAGTGACGCGATAACGCCATTCGCCCCGGTTTTGAGGCTTGCATCGACAAAAAACCGGTCGCTGCGCGGCGCTTTTTCAAAAACGAGTTGGACCTCGTCATCCCCCGCAGCGCCGGATAGCGTGAGGCGCAGTTCCATGTCGGGCCCGTCAAAATGCGCGGCGCCCGCGCCGTCGAGGCGTTTCATTTCGCCGCCCAGATTGATCCGGAGATCGATGATCTCCAGCGCGGCGATAGAAAGGTTCGGCGCGTCGATTGAAAGGTCGATGCGTGCGGCCTTGTCTTCACTTTCGCCCGGCGGCGGCTCGCGCAGGAGGCGGGCGTGCGAAAGGCGGGCTTCGTCGATCAGAATCCGGCCCCGCAAAAGCGCCAGCGGGCGCCAACGCAGTTCCAGACGGCGGACAGTGAGCCAGGGGCCGGCGTCATCATTCAGCGTGATGCCGTCAAGAACCAGCAGCCCTGGCGGCGCGCCTTTGAGGGCGCCGATTTCGGCGGTGCTGTCCAGGGCGTCGCCAAGTTCGGATTCGATAATTTGCGCCAGCAAGGCGCGGCCAGGCGGCGTGTGGAATAGCCCGACCCAGCCTGTGATAATCAGGGTAAAGAACAGTGCGACGGCAATCGCTGTTATCGTGAGCAGATGGCGCATCAAAATGGCTGTCCCAGCGCAATATATAGCTGAAAATCGCTGTCGGTTTCTCGCTTGTCCAATGGGAAGGCGACATCGACCCGGAGCGGTCCAATCGGCGTGAAATATCGAACGCCGCCGCCATAGCCGATAAAGAATGCATCATTGAAGTCCGGCAGATTATCGGATGAAACCGAGCCGGCATCGACAAATGCCGCAAATTGCAGGTTTTTGATCGTCTTGAACCGCGCCTCGAGGGCGCCGTCGATGCGAGACAAGCCGCCTATCGGATCATTATCGGCGTCAAGCGGGCCGGCTTCCTGAAATGAAAAACCGCGCACCGAGCCGCCGCCGCCCGCATAAAAGCGTTTGTTGCGGGGCAGATTTTCGAGCGTATTGGCGAAGGTCGCGCCAAGCGCCGCGCGCGCCGCCAGGGTGACCCGTTCATCGCCGCCGAAATGCACGCGTCCGCGCGCAGCAAGTTCGGTCTGGGTGAAGCTGTCAGAACCGGTATAGGGGGTCACTGTCCACGAGGCGCGGAAGCCTTTGGTGGGATTCAACAGGTCGTTTTCGGAATTCCAGATCACCGAGAGCGGCGTCGAGACGAAATAGGTGCGTTCTTCGGTTCCGTTGTCGCGAATCTTCGAGGTTTCGAGCGCAAGCGCGCCTCGGGTTTCGAGGTTATCATTGAGCCAATTCCGCGTCAGTCCGCCGGAGAGTTTCAAAGAGCGGGCGTTGAAAGCGTCTGTTGTCTCATTCTCAAATGCGCCGCTGGCGAAAGCGCGTGCGCCAAGCCGCGGCAGCGGGCGCGCAATGGTGGCGGTGAATGATTGTTCGACTTCGGAACCGGCAATTTCGAGACGCGAATTTTCGCCATGGCCGAATAGGTTGCGATGTTCGAAGAACAGCCGCCCGCCCGGTCCCTCTGCGGTCGAGTAGGAAACGCCCGCGCCAATGGTCCGCTGCTTGCGCTCTTCCAGCCGGACGATGACCGGCGCTATGCCGTTTTCGTCGATGGCGCCCGGCGCGACATCAATGCTGGCGAACAGACCGGTCTTGCGCAGGGCGTTTGAATAGCTATTGAGCTTTGAGCGGTCGAACTCCTCACCTTCTTCCCATGTTTTCATCCGGGCAAGGAAGACCGGATCAGTTTTTTCCGCACCCTCTATGCGCGGCGCGCCGAATTTCGCTTTCGGGCCGCTCCGGAAAACAAAGACGGCGCTGGCTTCTCCGGTTTCAAAATTCGCTATGGCGCGGCGCGCGACGATTTCAGCCGCCGGGTAACCACTTCGCCACAAGGCGCTCTGAAATTCTTCCTGGCGCGCCCGCAAGCTCGCGCCGTCGGCTGCGCCTTTGGTTTCGACGCCAGCATCGGCGAAAGTGAGGGGACGGCCTTCGACTTCGTCTTCATAGAGCACTTCATATTCGATGATGCGAAAGGCCGGGCCGGTATCAACGGAAAAGATGACTTCCGGCTTGGCGCCATTGTCACCGGGAATAAGCCTGAAATCAGCGGCGCCGGCATAATATCCGGCGGCGCGTAAGGCCTCGCCGAAGGCTTGTGCATCCCGGCGCGCCGCCCGGCGCAAGGCCGCGGCGGTCGGGTATTCGCGCGCGCCCTTCATCAAGTCGGAGATCTGGGCAAGTCGCGCTTTGAGGCCGTTGGGCGCGCCTTCAATCGCCGCTTTGTAGGTCTCCGCCCCGTGGGCCTGTGCAATAAGCGCCAACCACGCGAACCCGGCGGCCGCCAGTCGCGTTTTGGAAATATCAGCAAAGTCAGAAACTTGGCGCCGTTTACGCAGCATCTTTCCGCTCGGTCGCCGCCGCAGCGCCGATCTTGTCGCCGGCGGCGGTTCTCCATTGTTGAATTGCTGCACGGAACCCTGTCATGTTCAGGTTAACCATGTGCTGCAAAATGGCGCTTTCAAGAGGTTCAACGTCCGGAAAATCACTCTTCCGTCGCGGCATTCTGAACGGTTAACAAGGCGGGATTATGGCCGTGGCGGCCAGACTGCGCTATGCCGCCTATTTCGAATGTAACGATCAAAAGGATGGCTTTTCCATGGCGCACCCCCTGAGCGGCGCAAATATCGCAACCCTGATGACGGTCGCAGGGCGTTCCGGCCTGCCGAGCCATGCCTTGCAAGGGCTGGGGATCGGCCTGGCGGCGCTCGGCCGTTGGCCGTTTTCAACAATCGAAAAGCTGGTGCTCGAGAGCAAACTGCCGAAAGCTGAGGAAATGCCGGCGCCGGTTTTCATTCTTGGCCATTGGCGATCGGGGACGACGCATCTTTACAACATCATGTGCGAGAGCGGCGAATGGGGTTTCGTGCCGCCGGTAGCGACGGGCCTGCCGTGGGATTTGTTCGGCATCGCCAAAGTCTTTAGCCCGCTGCTGGAGCGCGCTTTGCCCGAGCACCGCTATATCGACAATATTCCGGTGACGCCGACCAGCCCGCAGGAAGACGAAATCGGCATCGCCAATATGTCGGAAGCGTCGTTCTATCACGGCATCTATTTCCCACGGGCGTTCGCGGAAAATGTCAGCCGCGGGTTGTTCTTCGATGGATGCTCGACGGCGGACGTCCGAAACTGGCGCAAACAATTCACTTATTTCCTGCGCAAGCTCTATCTGCATCAAGGCGAAAAGCCGCTCTTGATCAAGAACCCGGTTTATACGGCTCGCTTCGCCATGCTGCGGGAGATGTTCCCGGAGGCGAAATTCATCCACATTCACCGTAATCCGTATGACGTTTTCGTTTCCATGCGGAATTTCTATACAAAGCTGCTGAAGGAATTTGCGCTGCAAGGCTATGATCATGTGGATATTGATGAGACAATCCTCTCGGTTTATGACCGGATGATGCGTGCTTATGAGCGTGACGCAGCGGCAGTTCCCGCCGACCAGCTGGTTGAGCTGCGTTATGATGATCTCGACGCGGACCCCATGGCAGCGCTCGGCAAGGTTTACGATGGGCTGTCGCTGCCCGGTCTCGAAGAGGCGAGGCCGAAATTCGAGCGCTATCTCGCCTCGGTCGCGACATTCAAGAAGAACAAGTTCGACTATTCCGACGAGGCTGCGGCCAAGGTTGAGGCGCGTCTTGGCTATTTTATCGAAAAGTGGGGTTATAAGCGGCCGGGCGCGGATGCCGGCAAGGGCGAAGGGGCGCGTCATGGGGAACACGCTGCATAGTTGGTTCGCCATTGCTGCGATGGCGACAATGGTATCTGCATGCGGGCGCGCTGAGGCGGGCGGCGCGCGATACAGCCATGAGCAATGCCGGCGCGTCGCGTTGATCGGCGTTGATGGCGCGCCCATTATCGGCGCGGAGGACTTGGCGCTCGATGCGGACAATGACCGTCTTTTCGTTTCGGCCTATGATCGCCGCGCAACGGAAAGGGCCGCAAAGCGCAAGACGGGCGCGCCGCCCAATGGCGGCGTTTACGCCTTGCCCCTCGAAAAGCTGTTCGATCGGCGCGCGGAGGAGGCCAACGTTTCCTCGCTCGCCGCACCGGCCGATTTCGCCGGCGGCTTGCGCCCGCACGGGCTTTACTATGACGCGGCCAATAAAGAGCTCGTTTTCATCAACCGCACCTATGCGCGCGATGGCCGTAAATGGCGGATGACGCCGCAATTGCAGCGTATCGGCGCCAATGGTGAAATGTTTATCGGCGAGGCCAAAACCGCCCCCTGCGCCGCCAATGACATCGTCAATCATGACGGCCAAATACTGACGTCTTTCGATCATGCGTCATGCGGTTTTGGCGGCGGGCTGGAAGATATCTTCCGGCTGAAGCGCAGCGGTTATGCAAATGAACATGGCGTCGTCTTTGACAAGGCGGCGTTCGCCAATGGCATCGCGAAACTTGGTAACGGCGATGTCGTGCTGGCGGCGACGCGGGAAAACGCCCTCCTGGTGGTGAATGCGGAAAACGGCGATGTACGGCGCCGTATCAAATTACCCGGCGGGCCTGATAATTTGACGCTCGCAGCGGATGGCGGAATTGTCGCGGCGACCCATCCGAAAATGCTGAAGCTCGCGTTTAACCGCAAGCTCGGCTGGGGCCGCGCGCCGTCGCGCATCGTCAAGGCGGATACGGAGACGGGAGAGGTTGAAGTCTTGTTCGACGACCCGGAAGGCGCGCTGTTTAGCGCCGCTACCGCCGCCATTCAAACCGAAAGCGGGCTCGTCGCCGGTTCGGTAACCGATGAAGGACTGCTTGTTTGCAGGGACGAAGACGGAGCCGCGCGACCGTGAGCAGCGTCACACTTGTTACAGGCGGCGCCGGCTTCGTCGGCAAGCACCTCGTCGCCAAATTGCGCGAGCGCGGCGAGCGGGTGCGCTCGTTCGACCTCGCGCCGCCGGCGCATGACGATGACATGCAAGGATCGATTACCGACCCGGAGGCTGTCGCCCGTGCGATGGACGGCGTTGCATCTGTGTTTCACCTTGCGGGCAATGCGCAGCTTTGGGCCCGAGACAAGACGATATTCGACCGGGTCAATCATCTCGGAACAAAACACGTTGCGGAAGCGGCGCTCCATGCAGATGTCCGTCGTTTCGTTCACTGCTCCAGCTTGACGACGCTGGTGGCGCGTTCGGCGCCAATCGGTCGATCGCATGCGGATGAAAATATTCGCCTTGAGCCCGCTGATGTGCTTGGGCCATATCCGCGGTCAAAATTGCGGGCCGAACGCGCGGTCGAGGATGCGATAAAGCGCGGTCTCGATGGGGTGATCGCCGTGCCGACTGAGCCGCTGGGGCCGGGCGACGATAGTCTGACGCCGCCGACGCAGATGATTCTCGATTTCGCGAATGGAAAGACGCCTGCTTATATAGATTGCGTGCTGAACTTTGTGCCGGCATCGAGCCTCGCTGACGGACTGATCGCAGCGCGCGATCGCGGCCGGCGCGGAAATAGCTACCTTCTTGGCGGCGAGAATGTGCCGATGTTCCAATTGCTCACGATGATCGAACAGGCGACCGGGCGGCCGGCGCTGAAGGTCAAAATGCCCTATTGGGTGGCGCTCGCCGCCGGGGCGGTGGATACAGGACTTGTGGCGGCGGTGACAGGAAAGCCGCCGAAAGCGCCGTTTACCGGCGTGCGGCTTGCTGGAAGACAAGTGTCGTTCTCTTCAAAAAAGGCCGCCCGCGAGCTCGACTGGCGCGCCGCGCCCGCGGCGCCGGCATTGCAGGAAATGCTTGACTGGGCGCGGGAGACGGGACTGCTGAAACCGGTTTGAGGCTGCTTCAAAAAACGCCATCATGAGCGCCAAAGGGAAGCGATCATGATGACGACCGACTCCAGTGATCAGGGCTTGGAAAAATGGCTTGGCGCGCGCGCATTCGAAGATTGGCGGGCGCAATATGATCGCGACGGCTATGTCATCTTTGAAAATGTTCTCAGCGACCGCGAGTTAAACGACCTTAAGGCGGCGCTGGCGCCTTTCCTTGGTCAAAACCTTAAAGGCAGGAACGAATTTGAAGGCCGGCAGTCGAACCGGGTCTACGCCATGCTGGCGAAGTCTCCGGTTTTTGCTAACCTCGTCATTCATCCGCTGGCGCTCAGATTTGTCGAGGCGGAGCTTGGCGATGATTGTCTGTTGTCAGCCTGCCTCGCCATCAATCTGCATCCGGGCGAAACGCCACAGCCTTGGCATTTTGACGACAGCCATTACCGCTGGCCTCGCCCGCGGCCGGCGCTGGGCGTGTCGACATTCTGGGCGCTCAGTGATTTGACGCAAACAAATGGCGCGACGGAAGTGCTCCCCGGCAGCCATCTGTGGGGAGATGAATTGGTCGAAGGGGCGGTCGCCGAGGGCGATTTTGACAAGCAAGGCCAGCGACAAGGCGATCCCGGCGCGCGGTCCGATGCGGTCAAGGCGGTAATGCCGGCAGGCTCGCTGATGATCGCCAAAGGAACGCTCTGGCATCGCGGCGGGGCCAATCTGTCCGATTTGCCGCGCCTGATCATCACGCCGCAATATTGTCCGGCCTGGACGCGGCCGCTGGAAAATATGTCGCTTGCCGTTCCGCCTGAAATTGCAACGTCGCTGCCGCAACGCGCGCAGGAACTCGCTGGATATTCCATCTGCGCCCCGTTTATGGGCTATGTAGACGGCCGGCACCCGAGGCGGCTTTTGGAGCAATAACAGCCTCATATGCCCGCCGCTGCTGCATTTCGTTTTCAGGCGGACATATCTATATTCGAGGCAAAGCGTATCGGAGGGAGGTTGCGTAATGAAATTCAAGAGCATTATTGCCGCGATTTCGGTCGATGATGATTTGGCTGACGGCGTTGTACGGACCGCCGGCGAGTTGGCCGAGCGCGACGGCGCCAAACTGCAATTGGTGAGCGCTTGGCCTGTGCTCAGTACAGCCATTCCTGCGTTTAGCGGCGAAGCGGCGGCAAATACCGCCGTCGCCGCCGAAGCGATTATCGAGCGCAATCGCGAAGGCCGGCAGCAATGTGAGGACACGCTGAATGATCTGGCGAAACGCTTGGCGCCGGACGCAATGACGGTTCTGCTTGATGGCGATCCGGCCGAAAAGATCGCTGACTATGCAAAAGAACAGGGCGCCGACCTGATCGTTACTGGTTCGCATCAGCGCAATTTCTGGAGCACGCTGTTTCAGGGCAGCGCTTCGCGCGACCTTGTCCGTGAAGCGCCATGTGCGGTGTTCCTTGTGACCAAGGCATTCGCCGAGAAGGACAAGCGCTAACCCCTTGGGCTATTGGTAGGTCCGGCCTTTCCATTGTCCGCCTTTGCCGCGCCAGTAACGCAAGGCCGACGTGATTGTCATCGCCGTATAGAGCGACGCCGCGACCGGCAATAAAACAGATTCCCAGGGCGCGCGGCCGTAAAGGCGCAAGGTGGGCCAGTAGGTGTAGCCCATCAGACCGCAGGCGATCGCGCTGTAGAATGTCGCCGTCAGGTTGCCGTGGCTGAAAAGGCTCAACATGGTGAGCGGCGCGGCCAGATAAACCAGCGCCATGCCGATAACGGCGCCGGCAAGCAGGGCGGGGGAATTCGAAAGTTGCGCATAGGCCGTGCGGGCGACCATGTTCCAGATGGAGGAAAGCGCGCGATTGTCCCGCAGGCTGACGGCTTCTCGGTCTGCAAGTCCGAGCCAGATCCGGGTCGCCGGCGTCGTGTCCTTGATTTTGCGGGCAAGAGCGCAGTCGTCGATAAGCGCGCCTTTGAGGGCCGCCATGCCGCCGATCTGTTCAATGGCGTCCGCCCGCGCCAGCATGCAGCCGCCCGCCGCCGCCGCGAGATTGTCCGCCGGATCATTGGCGCGCGGAAACGGGTAAAGTTTCTGAAAGAAATAGATAAAAGCGGGAATGAGGAATGCCGCCCAGGGCCCCCGCGCGTCCAGCCGCGCCATCAGCGAGGCGAGGGCGAGCTTGTCGCTTTCCGCCTTGGCCACAAGACGGGTCAGCGTGTCGGGCGCCAGCGCGATGTCTGCGTCGGTCAATAATATGTATTTCGCGCCCGGCGCGGTCTCAGCCGCGCGGTTGAGCCCGTTCTGAACGGCCCAAAGCTTGCCGCTCCAGCCTTGCGGCAAGGGCGAGACATTGACGACATCCATTTCGCGCGGCTTGTCGGCGGCGGCGGCCATCGCAATCTCGGCCGTCGCATCGCTGGAGCCGTCGTCGGCAAGGACCACCGACAACCGGCCGGGGTAGTCCGCGGCCATATGCGCGGCGATTACATTGCCAATTGTCTCCGCCTCGTCGCGGGCGGGAATGACGGCGACGACCTCCGGCCACCTTTCCGGCGCCGGCGCGTCGCGCAAGCGTTCGGACGCACGCCAGAAGCCGCCTTGCAGGAAGGTGAGCCAGCCCCAGGCAAGCAGCGACAGGAAGGCGATAAAGGTCAACATGGCGCATGCGGCTTAGCGCGCTCCGGCGCGCAGTGCAAAGGCGTGTGATCGCGCTTGGAAACAGGGCGAAAATCCGTAAGGTGCGGGCCATGTCAGAGAGCCTTTCATCGCGCGGCCCCGGCGCCGCCAGCACGCCTCCTCCATCCGCGGCCGAGACCCCGTCCGGCAAAGGCGCGAAAGACGAGAATTTTCCTGTCGGCTCGTTTTTGTTGCCAAAGCATTTACGGTCTCATGTGGCGAAATTTTACGCTTTTGCCCGCGCCATCGACGATATCGCCGATAATGGCGCCCTGACCGCCGAGGACAAAATCGCCCGGTTGAGCGCGTTCGATGCGGCGCTCACCGGCGCGCCCGGCTATGGCCCCGAATATGAAAAAGCGCACGCCTTGCGCGAAAGCATGAGCGAAACAGGCGTTACGACGCGGCATGGCTCTGACCTGATTGCCGCTTTCGTGCAGGACGCGAAAAAGAACCGCTACGCATCCTGGGACGAACTCATCGGCTATTGCGAGCTTTCCGCCAATCCTGTCGGGCGTTATCTGCTCGACCTGCATGGCGAGGACCAGACCGGCTATCGCTATTCCGACGCGCTTTGCACAGTATTGCAGATCGTCAATCACTTGCAGGATTGCGGCGACGACCGGCGCGAACTTGATCGCATCTACATCATTGAGGACTGGCTGAAGGAAGAGGGCGAGGATATCACCGTTGTTGATCGCGACCGCGTCTCGCCGGGTTTTCGCGAGGTGATCGATCGCATGCTCGATGGCTGCGAAGCGCTGATGATGGATGCGCGCAAATTGCCGTCGGCGCTTTCCTCAAAATCGCTCGCCATGGAATCGGCGGTGATCGTGCGGCTCGCCGACCGGTTGATAAAACTTTTGCGCAAGGGCGATCCGCTGGCGCGCCGGGTTGCGCTGACCAAATTCGATTTTGCTTCCGCCGGATTACGCGGCGCCGTGGCGGGCTATGTCGAAGCAGGCCGCCTCAATAAAAATCCGGATGCTGACTAATGGCCGCAGTCCTTCCGACTTCACTCGAAGATGCGCGCCGCCATGCCTATAAGACGGTACAACGCTCGCGAACATCCTTCGGGCCCGGCATGCGGATCCTTTCAAAGGCGCGCCGCGAAGGCATGTATGCGGTTTACGCCTTTTGCCGCGAGGTTGACGATATCGCTGATGAAGGCGGTGCGGTTGAAGAAAAATGTGAGGGCCTTTCCGGCTGGCGGCGCGAGATTGACCGGGTGTTCGCCGGCAAACCGCAATATCCGACCGGGGTGGCGCTGCTTGAGGCAGTCCGGCAATTCGATCTGCCCAAGGAAGAGTTTATCCTCATGATCGAGGGCATGGAGATGGACGCCAAGGGCCCTGTCGTCGCGCCCTCGCTGGATGCGCTTTTTGCCTATACGCGCCGTGTCGCCGGCGCTGCCGGCCAGTTATCGATGCCGGTATTTGGCGCGCCGAAGGGCGCGGCCTCCGATGACTTTGCGATTGCGCTCGGCGATGCGCTGCAATTCACCAATATCTTGCGCGATATCGAACAGGACGCCGGCGAAGGGCGTTTGTATCTGCCGCGTGAGCTGTTGCAAAAGCACGGCTGCCCGCTGGCGCCGGAAAATATCGTCGATGCGCCGGGGCTGCCCGGCGTGCGCGCTGATATGGCGGCGATCGCGCGCGAAAAATTCGCCTGCGCCCGCGAAGCGCTGAAGTCGCTCGATTGGCGTGTGCTGCGCCCGGCGTTGCTGATGATGGGCGTTTATGAGCGTTATCTCGACAAGATGATGGCGCGGGGCTGGGACAATGGCCAGCCGCGCGTGACGCTGTCGAAAGCGGAAAAAGCACTGATCGCTCTGCGCTGGCTCATTGCGCCGAAGCTGGAAGGATGAGGCGTGACGGCCGACGAAAGAAAATTCCACTCCGGAAAAACGCTTGGGCATGATGATTTCAAAGCGGAATTGATGAAAGAAGCGCCGGGCGTTTTGATGGTCAACAACGCAGTTCCCCCGGGCGTGCTTGTCGTGGAAAAATTTCTGCCGGCGGAGCTCTGCCAGGGACTGATACAGCGCGCATCTGCGACGGAAGGGAATACAGCCGGTGTATTATCGGCCGATCCTGGCGGTGCAGTTCAGGCGCGGAACGTGGACACCCGGAAAGTTGAACATTTCACGCTGGATCACTTCGGCGATGACCTCGAACGGATTACGCGCGCGGCCTATACGGAGTTTCTTACGAGGCATTACCGGGCCGTTTTCGAATGGTATGAAAAACCGGTGGTTCTGCGCTATCGCGAAAAGGGCGAATACACCGCTCATGCAGACGCCTATAATTGGGACGATGCTGACAAGCGATGGCGGCGCGTGGCCAATCGAGATTTCAGCCTGCTTGTCTACCTGAATGAAAATTATCAGGGCGGCGAACTGGAGTTCAAATATCTCAATTTTCGATTGAAGCCCGGGGCGGGCATGTTGCTGGCCTTTCCGTCCGATTGGCGCTATGCGCATGCGGCGCTGCCGGTAGCGGAAGGCGTGAAATATTCAATCGTGTCGTTTGGCGCTGTGAAAGGCGGCCCGCGCCTTGATGCGCCGCCGCCGCCCAATGCAATCATGGTGTAAGGGATGGTTCGTGTTCACATTATCGGGGCCGGGTTGTCTGGGCTCGCTGCTGCCGTCCGGCTTGTTGAGAACGATGTGGCGGTGACGGTCTATGAAGGCGCCGGACAGGCCGGCGGCCGCTGTCGAACCTTCTACGACAAGCACCTTGAGCGCGAGATTGATAACGGCAATCACCTTATCATGTCCGGCAACAAGTCGGCGCTTTCTTACCTTGAGCGGATTGGCGCGGAAGATCCGCTGACCGGTCCTGCCTTTGCTGTCTATCCGTTTGTAGACGTCGCAACGGGCAAGCGCTGGAATGTGCGCATTAATGAAGGGCCGATCCCCTTTTGGGTATTCGATAGTCAGACGCGCGTGCCGGATACGAGGCTGATGGATTACGTCAAGGCGGGCGCGATCGCTTTCGCCAATGACGACCAAACGGTCGCGGACATTGTCGATCAGAACAGCCCGCTTTATCAACGCTTCTGGGAGCCGTTGACGCTTGCGGTGCTCAATACAACGCCCGCGAAGGGCCAAGCGAAACTGTTGTGGCGCGTCATTCGCGAGACGTTCTTGCTTGGCGGTCAGGCCTCCATTCCCTTGACGGCGCGGACCGGGCTTGGTCACGCTTTCATCGACCCGGCGGTGAAGTTCATCGAAGACCATGGCGGGCTGGTGCGGCTCAATGCGCGCCTTCGCAATGTCTGGATGGAAGGCGGCGAGGTGACGAGCCTCAATTTCTCCGAAGAAACCGTGACATTGGAGGAAGGCGATAAGGTGATTTTCGCCATTCCGCCGACGCGGCTTAAAAACCTTTTGCCGGATGTCGACCCGCCGGAGGATGACGCCAGCATTTTGAATATTCATTTCAGGATGGGCGGGCCGGTTCCTAAAAATACGCTCGGAGACGGGCCGTTTATCGGCATGATCGGCTCTGACGGGCAGTGGGCGTTTGTGCGCGACGATGTCATCAGCCTGACGACCTCGGCGTCGAATGCAATCGGTACGGATGACCGGCCGAACGACGATGTGGTCGCGAAAATCTGGCGCGAAACGCAAATCGCGCTCGGCCTGGGTGATCAGGAATATGAACGCGTAAGGGTGATCCGTGAAAAACGCGCAACGCCCGACCAGTCGCCGGACGGTGCGAGAAAGCGCCTCAAGCCCGAAACCCAATGGCGCAACCTCTTCCTCGCCGGCGATCATACGGATACAGGCGTTCCTGCAACCATTGAAGGCTCGATCCGGTCAGGGGAGCGCGCGGCGGCGTTGGTCTTAAGGAGCAAGGCATGACTGGCTTCATCGCCGTCATTTGCGGGCTGAAATCCGAAGCAGCGGCTGTTGCGGCGAGTGTTGACACGTCGAAAATCCGCATTGGCGTATCCGGGGCGAATGCGCAGCGTGCGGAGGAACTGGCGCGAGAATTTTGCACGACAGGCGCAAAAGCGATTGTCTCGGTCGGCGTTTCCGGCGGGCTCGACCCCGCGCTTCAGCCCGGCGATCTCGTCATAGGCAAGACGGTATATGCCGCAGACGGCGCAGTCTTCGAAAGTGGCGGTGCGTTGTTAGCCGCTCTAAACGCTACTCATTCCTGCGAAAACAGGAATCCAGACAATATTAGCGCCGCCAATAAGGATCCCGGCCTGCGCGGGGTTGGGCAGGGCCGCTTTACTCTCAAAACGCTTTTCGGTGCGGATGAAATCATCGCCAGTGCGGCGCAAAAACGCGCCCTGTTCGAGCAATACGCCGCAGCCGCGGTCGACATGGAAAGCCATGGCGCGGCACGGGCTGCGCATCAGGCCGGCGTGCCGTTCCTCGCCATTCGCGCCATCGCCGACCCGGCCGACCGGGCCTTGCCGAAGGCGGCGCTCAATGCTGTCGCGCCTGACGGCTCTACACGGGTCTTCAAAACACTCGGGGCCGCATTGCGCGAGCCCCGTCAATTCCCTGCACTGATGAAACTGGGAAGCGACAGCGCTACGGCGTTAAAGACGTTACGCAGCGACCTCGGCCTTCTATTTAACTGCCTTTTTATAACCACGCTCAGTGATGAGAAACTAGCGTGATACTTGCCGGTATTACTTGCGCAAGAGCCCAGATAGGCCGCCATTACGGATTAAAATAGAAAATTTAAAACAGGCCTTTGTCGGCAAAAAAATCGGAAATCAGGTTGAACGTTTCCTTGTGGATAGCCATTCGTGATTTTGCGCCAAACTCTTCACAAACAAACGTCTCGTTTGTTTCAGCAAGAACTGTTGCCGCGTTTTCGCGGCAAACCGGCAAAAAGCTGAAATGCTGAGCATCGCTTATTTCTGTGTACTCGCTGCCTTTCGGTAATTGTTGCGGAACACCCAGCAAATGGGTTTTGGGCGGTAGTTGCTGATCCAATGCGCCAGCAATAATTAATGTCGGCGCTTGCAAGTGTTTTATAGAGTCTGGCGTCATTGCTTCAGTGAAGCCAGGTGCAATTGCAACGGCGGCGGCGATGCTAGCGTCGCTGTGGTCCGCATTAGCTTGTGATAGGAAATTCTTATCAATCGAAGAAAAGTGATGACGAAAGGCCTCGCATGCGCCGTCATTGTGACGCTCGCAAAATTCAGGAAACTTGGCGAAATCTAAACGAGCGCCGGCGAGTAGCATTGCGGAAGCGCCGCCTGCGGAAAAACCAACGGCTGCTATGCGTTGTGAATCGAAGCGCGCACTCCATTCAGACTCAGACAGAAAGTCGATTAGGCGGCTGACATCATCAGGCTGTGACCAAACATGGAGGATGCTTAGACGTTCCGGGTTTCCGCCTGAGCTGTCAGGGTGTGCAGCGCCGACAACAAGTGCGCCGCGCAGCGCAAGGTCTTGCGCCAGCCATGCCATTCCGTCCGGGTCGCCGCCGGACCCGTGAATAAGAATAATTAAAGGGGTTTCTTCGTTAAGAAGAGGCTGGCCACCGGCTATTGCATTATATCCTGGCCGGATACGGCTGTCGCCGTAAGTTTTTTCAGGGCCAGGAGCCGTTGGATACCATAATTTCAGTGGTAGTGCGGGAGCGCTTTCAGAACCCGGAATCAAAATCTCGCTAACGCCTATCGCACTACTTGATTGCTTGGAAGCGTGCGTGCGTCCGGCAATATCGGCCTGCTGATTTGCGGTTCCAACGCAAGCCGCGGCTGCGCTGAAGAGCGTCCCCATGATGAATTGCTTTAGTTTCACAGCGCACCGATTGGTTGGCGTATAACCGCATGAGGCCGGCCATTATACACACCTCTCGGTGCGATGACGCTAAGCCGCAGCCTCGGCCTTGTCCTTGGCCGCTTTTTTCTCAGCCTCGATCTTTGACATTTCGGTGGCGACGAGTTTCTCGTGCACGTCTTCGGCCGGCCGCGCGTTGGACAGGTCAATCTCCGGCGCCATCGGGCCTTCGGTCTTGATCTTGAACATGTCAGGGATCTTGAACATTTTGAACGGGTTCTTCACCGCGTCCATGGCGGCGGTCGGCTCATAGCCGCAATGGGCCATACAGTTCGAGCATTTCTCGTATTTGCCGGTGCCGTATTTGTCCCAGTCGGTCGTCTCCATCAGCTCTTTAAAGCTAGAGACATAGCCTTCGCCGAGGAGGTAACACGGCTTTTGCCAGCCGAAGACATTGCGCGTCGGCGAGCCCCAGGGCGTGCACATATATTCTTCATTGCCGGCGAGGAAGTTGAGGAACAGCGATGAATGCGACAGGTTCCATTTCTTGCCGCGCTCCTTGCCGATCCGAAAGATGTCGCGGAAGAGGTTCTTGGTCTTTTCGCGCGAAAGGAAATGGTCCTTGTCCTCGGCGCGTTCATAGGCGTAGCCCGGCGAGATCGAAATGCCGACGCCGAGATCGGTGGCGTAGTCGAGATAATCGGCGACCTGCTCAGCCGTCATATTGTCGAAGATCGTCGCGTTGACATTGACCTGAAAGCCGCGGTCCTGCGCCGCTTTGATCGCCTTGATCGCGATCTTGAAGGTGCCTTTCTGATCGACCGCGTGGTCATGTTCTTCTTCTAGGCCGTCGAGATGGACCGAGAAGAACAGGAAAGGCGACGGCTTGAAGAGATCGAGTTTCTTCTCAAGCAGCAATGCGTTGGTGCACAGCGAAACGAATTTCTTGCGTGCGACGATGCCTTCTACGATCTCCGCGATTTCCTTGTGGATCAGCGGCTCGCCGCCCGGTACGGCGACGACCGGCGCGCCGCATTCGTCAACGGCGTCGAGGCATTCTTGCACCGTAAGGCGCTTGTTCAAAATAGGCGCGGGATAATCAATCTTGCCGCAGCCCGGGCAAGCAAGGTTGCAGCGGAACAATGGTTCCAGAAACAGCACCAACGGATATTTCTCGCGGCCCATGAGGGTTTGCTTGGCGACATAAGCGCCGACGCGGATCTGCTGGTGAAGCGATACTGACATTGTTCTGTCTCCGGACGATTTGGAGGCCGGCCGCGCCGGCGCCATTGTGGTCTTTACGCGTTATTCAGGGCCCATGCCTCTAGCGCGTCCTTGGAGCGTGGCACGTCGGCCAGCTCTTTCGGAAGCTTGAAGTGCACGTTTTCTTCAACGCCGTCGAGCATTTCGACGGACACATTCCTGTAATTCTTCAGGCGCGCGATAGTCTCTTGCACCAGCGTTTCCGGCGCAGAAGCCCCGGCGGTGAGGCCAACCGTTTTGACGCCGTCGAGCCAGGCCGGGTCGAACATGCTGGCGTCTTCGATAAGGTAGCTTGGCACCCCGAAATTCTCGCCAATCTCGCGCAGACGGTTGGAGTTCGAGCTGTTATGCGCGCCGACAACGAGGAGCAAATCGACCTGTTTGGCCATGGCGATCACCGCGGTCTGCCGATTTTGCGTCGCGTAGCAGATGTCGCGGGTGTCCGGGCCGACAATGTTCGGAAAACGCGCCTTCAATTCGGCGATGACGTCTTTGGTGTCGTTCACCGAAAGCGTTGTCTGGGTGACGAAGGCCACGCGATTGTCGTCAGCGACATTCAGGTCCGCGACGTCTTCCGGCTCTGAGATAACATGCACGGTGCCCGGGATCTGGCCGAGCGTGCCTTCCACTTCCGGATGGCCAATATGGCCGATCAGGACGATGTCATAGCCCTTCTCAGCATAGCGGCGGCCTTCCTTGTGGACCTTGGTGACTAGCGGGCAGGTCGCGTCAATGACGCCAAGTTCGCGCACCAGCGCCCCGTCTTCGACCTTTTTGGCGACGCCGTGAGCGGAGAACACGGTCACCGCGCCGGTTGGAATTTCGTCAACTTCTTCAACGAAAATGGCGCCGCGCTCGCGCAAGGTATCGACAACAAATTTGTTGTGGACGATTTCATGGCGCACATAGACAGGCGCGCCGTATTTCTCGAGCGCCCGTTCGACAATGTCGATTGCCCGCTCAACCCCGGCGCAAAAGCCGCGAGGCTGCGCCAGCACCACTTTCAGGTCTTCATTATCTGACGCCATGGCCCCATTGGACATAAGAGAGCGCCCCCTCCGCCTTTAAGCTTAAACTACCAAGCCCGACTGAATGCGCCTTATTTCATGGGCGCAAGGCAGCGGCAACCTCATATTTGCAAACTAACTTTCAGCTATAACGCTAATCGCGCTGCAGTGCAAAAGAACCTCGGGGCGGTCGCGGCGGAATTCAACCCATGTCACCAAATAGTTACGGCCCTTGGCGCGCGCGCACCGCTCGTGTAGCCTTTTCGGCCGGGGACCATGGGGTAATGAGGGGCGGTCATCGTGTTTCAACTTTTTAACGGGAGCGCGCGGTCCGATGCGGCCGAATGGCCGCTTTCGAAAGTTACGGCCGCGCTGGAAGCGCAGTTTGGCGTGCTCGACGTACTTGGTGAGGACGGACCGCTCAAGGTCTTTGGCGTCCAGGATCACGGGGTCAATTTCGTCGTGGCCTTGATGCAGACGGGACCGGGCTCCGGCAAGGTGGCGGAGCTTGGTTTTCTTGCTCGTTTCGTGGGGTTCACGGTCGATTTGAGAATGATCGAGGCCATCAACCGGAATTTGCATATCTCTATGGCGTCGCTGGAAGGTGCTGACCTGTTTCTAATGGCGGGGCTGGAAGTGGCGGGCGCGTTCGATCAGGGCCAATTCAGACTGATCATGGAGGAATGGCGGCGCGACCTGATGGTGACGCTGCACGGGATTTCGGGCGATGGCGCGTCGATGGCGGCGGCATTCCCGGCGGCGCGCATGGAAGCGGCGCGCAGTTTTGCGATGAATGTGGCGCCGGCGCCGACCGACGACAGACCTGTGGACATGTTAGCAAGTTTTCTGGGCGCCAATATAAAGAAGGCGCTTTGCCCCGATTGCGGCGGGCGCGGCAAACGCGGCCTGATCGCCCGGATATGCGCGCAATGCGACGGCGTCGGCTTTGTGACGAAACATTGAAGTGATCGCGGGGGGCTCGCCGCCTTTTGGGGCTGGCCTTTTTTTCTGATGCGTCATATCCACCGCGGATCCCCGCGCCAGGCGCGGTTCCAGAATTAGCCGCGCTGAGCGGCTCGAGGTCCGCTTTTTCTTCCAAAATGTGCGGACAAAACCGAATATCGAATTGAGAGACGAGCCTCATGTCCGCGTTCACCGTCACCATCAAGGAAACCGCCGGCCTGGTCGAGCATTCGCTTGACGGCTTCCTGCCGCAAAGCGACGGCCCGCTCGGCCGCGTGGTCGACGCCATGCGTTGGGGCGCGCTCGACGGCGGCAAACGATTGCGGCCTTTCCTGGCGATCGCGGCGGCGGACATGCTGGGTGCGCCGCGCACACGCTCAATCCGTGTTGGCTGCGCAGTTGAGATGATCCATTGCTATTCGCTAATCCATGACGATTTGCCGGCCATGGATGATTCCGACCTGCGCCGGGGCCGCCCGTCGGTGCACAAAAAATTCGACGATGCAACGGCGATTCTCGCCGGCGATGCGCTGCTGACGCAGGCGTTTGAAATTCTGGCGGAGCCGGAAACACATCCGGACGGCAATGTGCGCTGCACCGTGGCGCTGGAGCTTGCGCGGGCGTCCGGCAAGATCGGGATGGTCGGCGGCCAGATGATTGATATCTATGCGGAACAGAAAGAATTCGACCTTGCGGGCGTCACGCAGTTGCAGCGGCTCAAGACCGGCGCCCTGATCCGCTTTTCGGCGGTTGGCGGCGGGCTAATCGGCGAGGGCGATGATGCGCAAATCGCAGCGCTCGCAGCTTATGCGGAAGATCTCGGTCTCGCCTTCCAGATCGTAGACGATATTCTCGACGCGACAGCGGACGCCGAAACGCTTGGCAAGCCGGCTGGCCAGGACGCGGAAATGGACAAGGCGACCTTTATCAAGCTGCTCGGCATGGAGGGCGCCAAATCAAAGGCCGCCGAACTCGTGGAGCGCTGCAAGGCGCATCTTGACCCGTTCGGCGAGGCGGCCGCGCCGCTAAAGGGCGCTGCCGATTTCGTCTTTGAGCGGAAGAATTAGCGCTTAAATAAAGGGTTGCGCCCCAGGACATAAATTGCGTTCGGGAAACAACCCAATTCCGATTTACAAACCCCTCTTAAGCCGTTTCGGCTTCCAGCCGCTCGATCAGCGCGTCGACGCCATTGGCGATGACGAAGGATGAAAATTCTTCGCGTTTCAGCGTGATGATCGAGCCGCCTTCAACGATGATATCGACGATCTTGTTTTCGCCATCGCGATTGCGGATGCGCCAGACGACGTTCAGCGTCTTACGGTCGCCGATATCGAAGTCGGTGGCGACGAACACATCGCCGCGCGAAGCCGGTTTGGCGTCGATCACCTTATAGGGTTTGCCGAAAATCTTGTGGAACTGGTCAGCATAGATGCGCGTCATATAACCGGGAAAGGCGGCGTCATATCGGTTGGACTGGGCGTCGTCCATTTCCGAACGAAAGCGCCGGGCGAGCACAATTCGCGAGATAAATTCGAGGTCCATTTTCTCGGCGAGGAACAGGCGGAATTTAGCGAGCCGCGCCTCTTCGGATAGCGCTTCATCCGCGAGGGTGACAGACGCCTCGTCGATCAGCGAGCGCGCGAATTCCGTGGCGCTTTCAATCGCAGCGACCTGCGTTTCCTGTACTGGCTCCGGGTCGGCGGCGACGGCGGGCGCAGCGGCGGAAGCGGCGATGAGCGCGGCAAGAACGCGAACGCGGGACATGAACATCTTGAAACGGACCCTCTTTTATAAGCGCTGTGCGCAGAAAGCCCCTCGGACGAGGGAATTGGACAGTTTGGACAATATGGGACGATTGCGGCGGAATTCCAGCATCACCGCGCCGGTGCTGCGGCGGAAGGTGACATTGGCGTTACCCCGCTGCTTGATCAAGGCTTGGCGAGGCTAGCGGTTTTTCGGCTAGGGCCTTGTATCTACGTCAAATTTTCTCACAGGCTCACCCCTTTTCAAACTTCGACGCTCTTCATAGTGAAACGCCGCCGGCAAGACGATGAGCGTGCAAATCAGCGTGAACAAAATGGCGATCGATAATAATTCGCCCATGGAGGCGGTGCCGCGATGGGGCGATAACATCAAGCTGCCGAAGGATGCGACGGTGGTGAGTGCGGAGAACAACACAGCTCGCGGCGTCGAGGTGCCGTAAATACCTTCGCCCGCTTCGATCTGACGCTGGCGCATGACAAGGTGGATGCCGCTATCGACGCCAATGCCGATCAGCAGCGGCAGGACGATGACATTGGCATAGTTGAAAGGCGTGTTGATGATGACGCCTGTCGCCGCAGTCAGCACCGCCGCCAGCGCCAGCGGGAACAGCATCAGCAGGACGGTTCTGGCTTTGCGCACCAATAGCCACAAAAATGCGGCGATAATGCCGAATGCGATGGCCGTTGCCTGAAGCATTGAGGCGGATATGGTTTCGCCGGCCTTTCGCGCTTGATAAGCGCCGCCTGCGAGATCAGGGATCACCGCTTCGACATCATTGACGAATGCGTCGAGGGCCCGGAAGTCGCGCACATCCGCCTTTGGCATGATATCGACGCGCCATTTGCCGTCCGCGCTGAGATAGCGGGAGGTCAGTGATGCGGGCAGCGCTTCATAATCGACATAGTCAGCATTCATTTGCGCCCGGAGCAATGAAACGAGCTGTGGCCAATAGGCGAATATGTTGTCTTCAATTAGCGAAAGCTGGGCTTCGTTATCCGGATCGACGCTCGCCAACAGCGCGGCGAGGCGGGCGCCAGGTCCGTCTGTATAGGCGTCGGCAAGGCGGGTTTGCAGTGTCGCAACGCCTTCAGCGGCGGTCGGACCGTCAACAGCGCTTGGCGCTGCCTCCAGGGCGAATACCAGCGCGCCGGCCGCAAAGTCGATCAGCTCGAGTTTTTCGTCTTGTGCATCGGGGACAAAATCAGGAAGCGAGCGAACGGCATCCACCGTCTCGAGCCGGCTTGCAGCCTCGGCGGTGGCGATGGCCTCGGCTTCGCTCTCGACGAGCCGGCTCAACCGATAGGGCAAGGTCTGCGGGTCTTCGAACAAAAGGTTGAAGCCTTTGACTGACGGCGCATTGGGATTGCGAAGCGCCATCTGGTCTGCGTCGAAACGCACTTGCGGCATTAGCAATAGCGCTAACGCGCCAAGCGCGATCGTGGCGATGGCGATCGGGCCGGACACTGTCATGATCTTTTTAAAGAAGCGGCGGATACGCCCAACGCCGATCTCGCGCGGGCGGCCCTTGAACAGCGACAGCGCCGCCGGGCCAAATGTGAGCGTAACGACAAGCGCGATAATGACGCCGATAGCGGCAATCACGCCTAGCTGGGCGATGCCGTCAAATTTTGTCGGTACGAAGGAAAGAAAGGCAAGCGCGGTCGTTGGTCCGGCGAGCGCCAGCGCCGGTCCCACCTCGTGCAGCGCGCCGCGCAGAGCGTCGCCATTTTCCTGACCGGCTGCGCGCCTTTCCTGCACATGCAGAAACAGGTGAATGGCGAAATCAAGGCCCAACCCCACCAGCAGCACTGTGAAAGCGACCGATACGAGATTGAGTTCGCCGATGAAAATAGCGGCGACGGCGGAAGTCAGCATCAGCGTGACCACGAGACCGAGCAGCGTCAGCACCGCCATGGCGAGCGAGCGATAGCACAGCAGCAGCAAGATGGAGACGAGGATGAATGAGAGCAGGAATGAATAGCCGATGCCGGTGGTCACCGCTTCGAGCTCTTCCAGCCGCAATGTCGGGTCGCCGGTGATGTACGTTTCGACCCGGCCGCCAAATTCAGCGTCGAGGCGTTCCGTCTCGGCGCGCAGAATATTTATCGCGGCTTTGGCGGGTTGCAGCCGCGTATAATCGAGAACCGGACTTGCATAGAGCAGACGGGTATGGGCGTCTTTGGCGGCCAGTTCTTCGTCGATGGCGCCCATCCAGGAAAATGGCCGGCGCTCGCCTGCGAGCGCTGCTTCGACGGCGTGGCCAAGTTCTGCGTAGAACCGTTGCAGCGTATCGCCCCCCAATTCGGAACGTTCCGCGAGCGCGTCGTTTTCCGCCATTGTTTCGAATAGCGTTCCGGTGGTCGGACTGGCGACCAGCGTTTCGATCAGGCCGGTTGCCTTGGACATCTGGGTCAGCCGCGATTCGAGCTCAGCCTCATTGAGATACAAAAGACCGTTTTCCCGAAAAAACGGCTCTTGGGCGGCGGCAAAGACGGCGGTGAATGCGTCTTCCTTTTCTGACAGAGCGCCATAAAGCGCGCCGGCATAGGCGTCCGCCTCGTCAAGGCTGGGCGCGCGGATAACGACAATGACGTCTTCCTTGATCTGCGGGAAGGCATCGCGCAGCTCTGCCGCGCGCTGCTGGAACGGCAAGGCCGGATCGAGCATCGCGCTGGTGTCGGTGTTCACTTTCAGATTGCCGGCGGCATAGATGCCGGCAAGGATCGCCAGGAACAGGACAGAGGCGGCAAAGGGCGCGCCAGCGCGCCGCGAGCCTTCCGCCAGTGCGGCCAGCAAGGATTCAATGAATTTCAGCATCGGACAACAACAGCGCCTGTCAAATGGTTTGGCGGGCTTTTTACCGGACTATAAAGCCGTTCGCCCTGAGAAGAAACGCCGCGCGCAATGGGAACCGGCGACAAATTCGACCCCTCCCTTGCGGGGATTCGCGGCCTTCGCTAGTGCTTCTGACGCATGAGCAGTCATCACAATTACCGGACCGATCTCGCCTTTCTGGACGATAAACGCGAGCCCATGACCGAAGCGCTGCGCGACTGGTGCGCGATCAATTCGGGCAGCGGCAATCTCGCCGGCCTTGCCCAAATGCACGGCGCCCTTGCCGAAGCATTTGGCGCGCTCGGGGGCGAGGTGGAAACCGCGCCGTCACGGCCGCATGAAATCGTTACCGAAGGGGGCGAAACCATTCGCCAACCGGTCGGCGACATGCTGCGCCTGGTCAAACGGCCCCAGGCGCCGGTGCGTGTGCTGTTGTCCGGCCATATGGATACGGTGTTCGCCGCCGATCATCCATTCCAGACTGAGACTTTCCTTGACGACGATACGCTGAACGCGCCAGGCGCCGCTGATATGAAGGGCGGTCTGCTGGTCATGCTCTATGCGCTCAAGACCATCGAGAACTCACCGCTCGCCGACCGCATTGGTTATGAAGTGCTGATCAACGCCGATGAAGAAATCGGCTCGCACGGTTCGGCGCATATGCTGAAAAAGGCTGCTAAGCGCGCGCAGTTCGCTTGCGTCTATGAACCGGCGCTCGCCGACGGCACGCTTGCCGGCGCGCGAAAGGGCAGCGGCAATTTCGCGGCGGTGATCCGGGGGAAAAGCGCCCATGCGGGCCGCGAGCATCATCTGGGGCGTAACGCTTTGGCGGCGGCGGCGGAATTCATTTCCGGCGTCGATAACCTCTCCGGCGGGCGCGAAGGATTGACCGTCAATGTGGCGCGCGTTGACGGCGGCGGACCGAACAATGTCGTGCCTGACCTGGCGGTGGTGCGCTTCAATGTGCGGGTTGAACAGCCCGATGATGCGGACTGGCTGTTGTCGGAGGCGAACAGGCTCATCGCGGCGATTGAAGGGCGCGACGGATACAGTGCGGCGCTTAACGGCGGCTTCACGCGGCCGCCGAAACCAATGACGCCGCAATTGCAGAAATTCTTCCACGCCTTGCGCGCGGCGGGCGCCGACCTTGGTCTCGCCATCGACTGGAAGCCGACTGGCGGCTGCTGCGACGGCAATAATATCGCCGCAGCGGGCATCCCGGTGATCGATACGCTGGGTGTGCGAGGCGCGCATATTCATTCAGCGAAAGAATTTGCAAAGCTCGACAGTCTTGTGGAGCGCGCGAAACTTTCCGCGCTTTTGCTGTTGAAAATCGCCGCCGGCGACATCGAAAACCCCGGTGCGGCGGCTATGGAGCGGCATTCATGACGACAGCGATCATGCGCCCCGTGCGGCGCGAGGATTTCGATCAGGTGTTGGCGCTCGCCAAACAGTCTGGCGGGGGCATGACCAATTTGCCGGGCGATCCGGAAACCTTGCGTGCGCGGATAGAGTTCTCCGCCGCCAGCTATGAAGCGAATGCGGATGCGCCTGGCGGCGAGGTTTATATGATGGTGCTCGAAGAGGATGGCAAAATCCTCGGCACCTCGGCTGTTTTTTCCGCTGTCGGCCTTGATCATGGTTTCGTCAATTACCGGATCAACAAGACCGTACACGTCTCAAAGCAGTTAAAGAAGCGCATCGAGCGCCGCCTCCTGATGCCGACCCATGATTTCACCGGGTGCGGCGAGGTTGGGTCGCTGTTCCTGTCGCCTGATGCGCGCGGCGGCGGATACGGGAAATTCCTTGGACGGGCGCGTTATCTCTTTATCGCACAACACCGCAAACTGATCGCCGACCCGGTCTGTGCGGAGCTGCGCGGCTGGCGCGATGAGAGCGGCGTGCAGCCATTTTGGGAATCGCTCGGGCGGCTGTTTTTCGACATGGAATTCGAGGACGCGGACCTCACCAATTCGGCGATGGGCAATCAGTTCATCTCCGACCTGATGCCGCGTCACCCGATTTATGTGGCGCTGCTGCCGAAAGCGGCGCGCGACATTCTCGGCAAGCCTCATGACGACGCGCTGCCAGCGTTCAACATGTTGCTGCGCGAGGGATTTGCGTTCCGCGGTTATATCGATGTCTTTGACGCCGGGCCGTTGGTTGATGCGCGCATTGACGACATTGCGACTATTAATGAAAGCAAGGTTTTCGAAGTCGCAATCGGCGCGCCCGGCGAGGCGCCGGCTATGCTGGTGGCGGCTGGTTTCCTTGGCTCTTTTCGCGTCGCGCGCGGCAGTGCGAAGGCGGAAGATGGCAAGCTGATCATATCGAACGAGATTGCAAACGCGCTTGGGGTCAAGCCCGGCGACAAGGTGCGTGCAGTAAAATGGTGAAACCGATGAACAACAAGATCCTCATCAATGGCGAATGGCGCGAAGGCGCCGGCTCGAATTTTTCAAGCAGCGATCCGGCGACGGGCGACGTCGTCTGGACCGGCAAGGCGGCGACGAAATCTGACGTTGAGGACGCTGTCAGCGCGGCAGGGGCGGCGTTTGAGCCCTGGGCGCTGACGCCGATTGCAAAGCGCATTGAAATCATGGAGCGCTATCGCGATCTTATCCGCCGTGATGCTGACGAACTTGCGCGGCTGATCGCGCGCGAGACCGGCAAGCCATATTGGGAGACCAAAACCGAAGCGACGACCGTTTCCGGCAAGGTCGATATCTCAATCAAGGCCTATCACGAACGCACAGGCGAGCGGGTCAACAATACCGGCGCCACCCATGCTGTGCTGCGCCACAAGCCGCATGGCGTCATGGCGGTGCTTGGGCCGTATAATTTCCCGGCCCACCTGGCGAACGGCCATATGGTTCCGGCGCTGATCGCCGGCAACACGGTGGTCTTCAAGCCGTCGGAAATGACGCCGGGGCCGGGCGCGTTCATCATTGAGCGGATGGTCGAGGCAGGCGTTCCGGCAGGCGTCGTCAATCTGGTGCAGGGCGCGCGCGAGACCGGCGAGGCGCTGACCGGGGCCAAGGTTGACGGCGTTCTTTTCACTGGCGGCGCAAAAACCGGGCTTGCCATTCACAAGCAGTTTGCCGATCGGCTCGACGTCATTCTGGCGCTGGAGCTTGGCGGCAATAATCCGTTGATCTGGTGGGATACGGAAAATATCGACGCAGCGGCCTTTACGGTGGTGCAGTCGGCCTTCCTCACCAGCGGCCAACGCTGCACCTGCGCGCGCCGGCTGATTGTGCCTGAAGGCGCCGCCGGCGACAAAGCGATTGAGGCGCTTGCAAAGCTGACTGACCGGCTGATTATCGGCGCGCCGTTTGACGAGCCGCAGCCCTTTATGGGCCCGGTGATCTCGCCGCGGGTCGCTGACGGGCTTGAACGCGCCTTCGATCACCTCGTCGAACAGGACGGCGAGGCGATCCGCAATCTTTCCGTGCGAGAAGAGGGCGGGGCGTTCGTCTCGCCGGGCATTGTCGATGTGACCCGGTCGGACGCTGTCCCCGACGAAGAGCATTTCGGTCCATTGCTGAAAGTTTGGCGCGTCGCGGACTTTGACGAAGCGATCGCCCGCGCCAACGCGACGAAGTTCGGACTGTCCGCGGGGCTTTTATCCGACGACCATTCCAAATGGGACCGGTTTCTGGCGCTGTCGCGCGCCGGCATCGTCAACTGGAATCGCCAGACGACTGGCGCCAGCGGCGCCGCGCCCTTTGGCGGCATCGGCGCGTCGGGCAATCATCGCCCGTCCGCCTATTACGCCGCCGACTATTGCGCCTATCCGGTTGCGTCGGTCGAAGGAGGAAAAGTTCTTCCGATGGCGGATGAGCAGGTTGGGGTGAAATGACCTACGCTGAGTATAATTTCGACGGGCTGATCGGGCCGACGCACAATTACGCCGGGCTTTCCTTCGGCAATATTGCTTCGGCGACCAATAAAGGCGCGGCGTCGAACCCGCGCGAGGCGGCGCTGCAGGGGCTCGCCAAGATGCGCGCCGCGATGAAGCTCGGCCTCAAGCAGGGTTTCCTGCCGCCGCAGGACCGCCCCGCTTTGAAAACGCTGCGCGCCCTCGGCTTTGCCGGAACCGACTGCGAGGTAATCGAAAAGGCGGCGAAAACCGACCGGCAATTGCTCGCCAATTGCTACGCTGCGTCGGCGATGTGGACAGCGAATGCCGGCACAGTTGCGCCGTCGCCGGATACGGCCGACGGCAAGGTTCATTTCACGCCGGCAAATCTCGCGGCGAATTTTCACCGCGCCATCGAAGCGGAGACGACGGCGCGGGCGCTCGCGCATATTTTCAGCGATAAAAAACACTTTGTGCATCACCCGCCGCTGCCGGGCGGCATGCATTTCGGCGATGAAGGCGCGGCGAATCATGGACGGCTCTGCGAGGATCACGGCCAGCCGGGCGTGCATCTGTTCGTCTATGGCGAGGATGGCGAGAAATTTCCCGCGCGCCAGAAACTGCGCGCCAGCGAAGCGGTCGCCCGCAGCCACCGGCTTGGCCCGGACAATACCGTATTCATCAAGCAGTCGATAGCCGCGCTTGATGCCGGCGCATTTCATAATGACGTTGTCGGCGTCGCCAACGGAACGGTTCTGTTCCTGCACGAGAAAAGCTTTGCGGATGGCGATGCGGCATATGCCGCCATTCGCGAAAAGGCGCCGTTTGTAGAGATTATCGAAGCGCCGGCGGCGTCTGTCTCGCTCGAAGATTGCATCAAGTCATATCTGTTCAATTCACAGCTACTGACATTGCCGGGCGATGACGGGCCAAGCGGCGAGATGGCGCTGCTTTTGCCGCAGGAATCGGAAGAAAACCCGCGCGTCAGGGCATTTGTCGAAGAGACTGTCGCCAGGAACAATTCGATCAACCGCGTGATTTACAAGAATGTGCGCGAGTCGATGCGCAATGGCGGCGGCCCGGCCTGTTTGCGCTTGCGGGTTGTCTTGTCGGAAGCTGAAGCGTCGGCGGCCGATCAGCATTTCATCCTTGACGACGGCAAGATCACCGAGCTCGAAGGATGGGTGAAGACCCATTATCGCGACCGGATTACGCCGGATGACCTCGCCGATCCGGCGTTTATGGAAGAAAGCCTATCCGCCATGGATGCGCTCACCAGGATTCTCGGCATGGGCGCGTTTTACGATTTCCAGCGGTAAAAAATTCGCAATTGCGCCATATTGGCACGCTTGTGCGTGGTGAACGGTAGTCGCGTATTAAGGAATGCGTTCTAGTTTCGTCTGAAGACGTTTTCTGGAGACGCGAAATGGACAACGCCATACCCGAGGGAGAGCGGGTGGGCCGTGAAAGCGAACCGTTGCAGCTATCGGGCATAGTTTCCACGGCGGTTGCGCGGCGTCGGCAATTGCCGACGCGGTTATTTATAGCGATTGTTGGTTCGGGGATAATGTGGGCCGGTTCGAGCCCTGTGCTAGGGCTGTGCTGGCTGGTGGCCATGTCGGTCAGCCAGCTCATTGACGATTTTTGCTGGAAGGCGTTCAGCGACCCGGACCGGACGCGACCGATCACAAACACCGAATGGATGATCTTGTGCGCCAGCGCCGCGCAGACGGCGTTGATCTATTCATTCTTTCCGGCGGCGCTTTGGTGGCTCGGCGGCAGTCCGGGCAAGATCTTCGCGATGCTTTGGCTGGCGGGCGCGCTCCTTCATGTGACGCTGCATATGCATCATGAAAAGCGCATTTTTCTCGCAGCGCTTATTCCGCACTCGATATATTTCGCCGGTCTTCCCGTGTCGTCCCTGATCACAGGCGACGAGCCGGGGCGGGCGGGGTCTTTGGGGTTGTTGATTGGCGTATTGCTGTACCTTTCGCATTTGGCAGTCGCCTTCAAGGAATATCAGCGCGCCAGTGTTGCGATGCGCTCCGCCCGCGAACAGGCGTTGCAGCGTCAAGCGATAGCTGAGCACGCAAGCCGTGCGAAATCCGTATTCCTCGCGAATATCAGCCATGAAATCAGAACGCCCATGAACGGCATTCTCGGCATGGCCGAAATGCTCGACAACAATGATCTGACGCCCCATCAGCGAGAAAAAGTCCGCATCATCAGGGAATCTGGCGATCTGATGATGATGCTTCTCAATGATTTGCTCGACCTTTCAAAGATTGAGGCAGGCAAAATCGAATTCGAAAAAGCCCCGTTCTCGTTCAATAATCTTTTGGCGAAGGTTGAATCCCTGCATCGGGTGAATGCGAACGAGAAGGGTCTGGAATTTTCATGCGTTTGTGACGGCGAGTGCGAGAAGTTGCGCATTGGCGATGGTCACCGCATTTTGCAAGTCCTCCATAATCTGGCTGGAAATGCGATCAAGTTTACTGAAAAAGGGGCGGTGCGGATTAAAATCACCGCGCCGGCGCAGGACGGTGATCTGGCCCGGATTGAAGTCATCGACACCGGCATC
Source organism: uncultured Parvularculaceae bacterium (assembly GCA_947259375.1). GTDB lineage: Bacteria > Pseudomonadota > Alphaproteobacteria > Caulobacterales > Parvularculaceae > Hyphococcus. The sequence goes on from CAMYLZ010000025.1 coordinate 95,246, forward strand.
GGCATGACGAAGAGCCAGGCGGCGCGAATTTTCGAGCCCTTTACACAAGCGGACGCCTCAACAACACGCAAATATGGCGGTACGGGGCTCGGGCTTTCTATTGTGCAAGGTATTGTTGAAGGCATGGGCGGGGACATTGCGGTTCGTTCATCGCCGGGCGAAGGATCGCGTTTCATCGTGCATATTCCTGCGCCAGCGGCGGAGCAGATGGCGTCACGCGCCACGCTTGACCAAGGCGACGCGCAGGGGGCTGATCGTCAACAACTGAAAATCCTCGCGGGGGAGGACAATGCGGTCAATCAGGCGGTGCTGGCGGCATTCCTGAAAGAGCGAGGCCATGCGGTTCAGTTCGCAGATGACGGCCTCGCTGTTGTCGAAGCCTTTAAAAACGGGGAATTCGATCTCGTTCTGATGGATATATCCATGCCGGTGCTCGACGGGACTGAGGCGCTGCGCCAGATACGCTTTTTAGAGCGAGAATCAGGCGCCGCCGCGCCAATACCGGTTATCGCGGTATCTGCACATGCAATGGAACAGCATGTCGATGAATGCCTGTCGCTCGGCTTTGACGGATATGTAACGAAGCCATTGCGATCAGCCACGCTGCATAGTGAAATCGAGCGCGTGCTTTCGGCGCAGCGCGTATCCGGTGTTGAAAGCGACGTGGCCTGACGGCGCCTAGCGGATGATCGATTGCGGTAAAGGCGTCACGACTTTGCGAGTGACTTCGCGCAATGTGAAGCTAGACTCTACGGTTGCAATATTCGGCATGCGAAGCATCGTTTCTGATAGGAACGTTTCGTAAGTGGCCAGCGAAGGCACGACGACGCGAATGAAATAGTCGAACTTGCCCGTTACCAGGTAGCATTCCATGACCTCTTCGCGATCCTTGATCGCGGATTCGAATTCGCGAAGGGTCTTGTCGTCTTCGCGCTCCAGCTTCACCAGGATGATCACCGTGACGTTAACGCCAAGCGCTTCACGATTGATCTCTGTACGGTAGCCCTTGATAATCCCTTCGGTTTCAAGCCGGCGCAATCGGCGCAGGCAAGGGGTGGGCGATAAGCCGACTCGCTCGGCGAGCTCGGCATTGGTGATGCGCGCATTTTCCTGCAGGTGCTTCAGGATCTTGTGGTCGATTTGGTCGAGTTTCATAGGTCCGCTTCCGATAATATAACCTGTATTTAGCATTATATGCTAACCGTCAAGCGCAAATTCCCTATTTTTGACCGGAAGCGCTCGACAAATTCGGGTAGGAGGAGAGCGCGCGGAATTTCCCGTGCGCCAATGTCTAAACATGCGAACCGGGTTCGCATCAAGAAGGAATATCATAATGAGATCAGAGGTCCTTGATGTCGCAGGGTGGCGAAAAGTCGTGCATTTTGAAGACGCGGCGTCGGGCCTTAAAGCGCTTATCGCCATCCATGACGCCAGTCTTGGACCGGGCTGCGGCGGATGCCGGATTTATCCTTATGCCAGCTTCGAAGACGGGCTGGAGGATGTGAAGAACCTGTCGCGGGGCATGACGTTCAAAAACGCCCTTGGCGGCATTCCGTTTGGCGGCGGCAAGGCTGTGATCTTCGCTGATCCGAAAACCGAAAAAACGCCGGAATTGCTGCGTGCTTTCGGGGCGGCCGTCGAAAGCCTCGATGGGTTGTATTACACGGCGGAGGATTCAGGGGTCACCGAAGCCGATCTCGAAATAGTACGGTCTGTCACGAAATATGTGGCGGGGATGGAAGACAAGGGTGTCGGCGGCAATCCTTCGCCTTTTACCGCGCGCGGCGTGTGGCGCGGCATGCAGGCGGCGGCGCGTCATAAACTCGGTGCGGCGTCGCTCAATGGGCTCAGCGTATCGGTGCTCGGCGTCGGCGCTGTCGGCATGGAATTGGCCCGACTTATTCATCAAGAAGGCGGCAAGCTGGTGGTGGCTGATGTTAATGCAAACGCCGTGAATGAGGCGGTTGAGCGGTTCGGCGCCGAAGCGGTCTCGCCGGAAGACGCCATTGACGCCGATGTCGACATTTTCGCGCCCTGTGCGCTCGGCGGTGCGATCAACCCGGATTCCATTGGCCGGCTAAAGGCGAAAGTGGTGGCCGGCGCGGCGAACAACCAACTCAAAACGCTGGAGATGGACAAAGCATTGGCGGAGCGCGGCGTTCTTTATTGCCCGGACTACGTCATCAACGCCGCCGGCGTCATCAGCGTCGGGCTGGAAATACTCGGATCCTGGACGACCGACGAAATGAATGCGCGCATCGACAAAATTGGCGACACGTTGAGCGAAATTTTCAAGCGCGCCGAGGCGGAAAACGCGCCGATAGGCGCGGTTGCGGACAAGATGGCGCTGGAAGTAATCTCAAAGGCGAAAAAAGCCGCATGACTATTTTACGTGAGTGGCGTGGTCGCGCAGCGCCGGATAAAGCGCCAGCGGTGCTTGAGTTTTATCGGAAGAATGTAAAACCGGTGATGCTGCAATCCGACGGTTGTCTCAATGCGTCTTTTTGCAGCCGGGAAGTGGGCTCGCTCGTCGAGTTTGTCTTGCTTGCCTTCTGGCGCGATGAAGAAGCGATGCAAGCCTATACGGGGCCGACGCCGGACCGCGCAGCCATGCTTGATGGCACGCAAACGATTTTTATCGACAGTGACACCTTCGTACGAATGTACGATATCGTTGACCAGTATTGACCTGGAACGCTTGGTTGCGGTTGCAGGCAACCTCGCGCAGGTCCAGGTTTATAATCGGAATTTGAAGGAGACGCCCCTATGGCCCAGCAAGATCCTATCGTTATTGCCGGTATGGCGAGAACGCCGATCGGTAATTTTCAAGGCGCATTTTCGACTGTCAAAGCGACAGAGCTTGGCACGCGGGCGATTGAAGCGGCGCTGGAACGCGGCGGCGTCAAGGCTGACGATATCGACGAAGTGCTGATGGGTTGCGTCCTGCCGGCGGGTCTTGGTCAGGCGCCGGCGCGCCAGGCGGCGATTGGCGCTGGCGTTCCAAAATCGGCCGGCTGCGTCACCGTCAACAAGGTGTGCGGGTCTGGCATGAAAACAGTGATGATGGCGCATGATGCGATCATTGCGGGCTCAGCCTCAGTTGTTGTCGCTGGCGGTATGGAATCGATGACGGGCGCGCCGCATTTGCTGCCGACCGGTCGCACGGGCATCAAATTCGGCAATGGCCAGGTGTTCGACCACATGGCTTATGACGGTCTTGAAGATCCGTATACAAACCATGCCGCCATGGGCGTCTTTGCGGAAAAGTGCGCGCGAGAATGGCAATTTTCCCGCGAAGAGCAGGACGAATATTCAATGCGCTCGGTAACGCGCGCGCAAACCGCAATCAACGACGGGACTTTCAAGGACGAGATCATTTCCGTAGAAGTCAAAACCCGCAAAGGATCGGTCACGGTTGCGGACGATGAGAAGCCGGGCCTCGTTGACGCATCAAAAATTCCGTCGCTGCGTGCGGCGTTCGAAAAAGACGGCACGGTGACGGCCGGCTCGTCTTCGGCGATCTCGGACGGCGCGGCGGCGCTTGTCGTTATGCGCGCTTCCGAAGCGGAAAAACGCGGCGCCAAGCCGATTGCGAAAATCATCGGTCATGCGACACACAGCCAGGAACCGGAATGGTTCACCACGGCGCCGGTCGCGTCGATCAAGAAGCTGCTCGACAAAATCGGCTGGTCGTCCGGCGATGTCGATCTTTTCGAGGTAAATGAAGCTTTTGCAGTCGTGCCGATGGCGGTCATGCGCGAGCATGATATTCCCGCGGAGAAGATGAACATCCATGGCGGCGGCATCGCGCTCGGCCACCCGATCGGGGCATCGGGCGCGCGCATCATCGTGACGCTGATCAACGCCTTGCAAAAAACCGGCGGCAAGAAAGGCGTCGCGTCGCTTTGCATTGGCGGCGGCGAAGCGACCAGCATCGCTGTAGAGCTTATTTAGCGACGAGATTGGAACTCCCCAGATGACCTCCAAACAGACTTTCGACTGGCAAGACCCGCTGTTTCTTGACGGACAGCTTTCCGACGAGGAGCGGATGATCCGTGATGCGGCGCGCGGCTACGCTCAAGGCAAGTTGATGCCGCGGGTGATTTCCGCCAATCGCGAGGAGCGCTTCGATCGAGAGATCATGAACGAGCTCGGAGAACAGGGTCTGCTTGGCGCAACAATCGCCGAGGAATATGGCGGCGGCGGCGCTAGCCATGTGGCCTATGGGTTGATCGCGCGCGAGGTCGAACGGGTCGATTCCGGTTATCGCTCAGCCATGTCGGTGCAATCCTCGCTGGTCATGTATCCGATTGATGCCTTCGGGACCGAAGAGCAGAAAAAGAAGTACCTGCCGAAACTAGCGAGCGGCGAGTGGCTGGGGTGCTTTGGCCTTACCGAATCCGATGGCGGCTCCGATCCGGGCGCGATGCGCACCAAGGCCGAGAAAGTCGATGGCGGCTACAAGCTCAACGGTTCGAAGATGTGGATCACCAACTCGCCGATCGCCGACCTTGCGGTCGTATGGGCGAAACTTGACGGCGAAATTCGCGGTTTTATCGTCGAGCGCGGAACGGAAGGCTTCTCGACGCCGAAGATTGAAGGAAAACTCTCCTTGCGCGCCTCTGTTACCGGCGAGATCGCGCTTGATGACGCGGTTGTCCCGGAAGAAAACCTGCTGCCGCATGTAAAAGGGCTTCGCGGCCCGTTCTCATGCCTTAACAAGGCGCGCTATGGCATCTCTTGGGGCGCGATGGGCGCGGCGGAATTCTGCTGGATGGCGGCGCGCGATTACGCCATGGACCGGGTTGTGTTCGGCAAGCCGATCGCCGGTACGCAGCTGGTCCAGAAAAAACTCGCGGATATGGCGACGGAAATCACGCTTGGTCTGCAAGGGGCGCTACAGCTCGGACGGCTGCTCGATTCAGGCGCCTTCCTGCCGGAGGCGATCTCCATGATGAAGCGGAATAATTGCGGCAAGGCGCTGGAAATCGCGCGCGTCGCCCGCGACATCCATGGCGGGAATGGCATTTCAGACGAATATCATGTGCTGCGCCACGCCATGAATCTGGAAACGGTCAATACGTATGAAGGCACGCATGACATCCATGCGCTGATCCTCGGCCGCGCGATGACGGGCCTTCAGGCGTTTCAATAAATTCGCGTTCAGAAATTGGGCCTCTCAGAATCAGAAGCGCCGGCCGCTCGAACTGATGTCGTGCGTGCCGGCGCCGCGCTGTCTCCTAAAGGCGTTTCCTCCGCCAGGCATTTCCTCCCGGGACAGCGCAAACGAAGTTGGGCAAGCCCACCTTGCGTTTCCCTCTCGTCCCCGCGCGGAAGCTAACATGCAGTGGTTGCCAGGTCATGCTGCGATTGCGAAGGGAGGCGCGACTTTCCTACAACAGCGGCCGATTTAGGTGTCGCTGACGCGCGCCTGCAGGGCGCGTGACGACGTCGTGTGCTGAAACTTCAGTTTCTTGCCGGGAAAGACGTAGTGAAAAGCGCCATGCGCCATCAGCGCGGATTCATGAAAGCCGGAAAGGATGAGTTTCAGCTTACCGGGATAGGACGCCATGTCGCCGATACAGAAGATGCCGGGAACAGAGGTCTCGAATTTTTCTGTATCAACCGCGATCCGGTTTTCGGTGAAATCGACGCCAAATTCGGCGATGGGGCCGAGTTTCATTGTTAGCCCGTAAAAGGCGAGGAGCGTATCGCAGGGGATCTCGACGGCGCCGTCCGCATCGGTCTCGATGGCGACGGAAACTAGCTCGCCGTTTTCGCCATTAAGGCCCGTGATCTGCGCGACGCGAAATTCGATGCGACCGGTTTCGGCCAGCGCTTTCATCTTGTCGACGCTGTCCGGCGCTGCGCGAAAATCCGGACGTCGGTGGATCAGCGTGATTTTTTCCGCGATGGGTTCCAGATTGAGAGTCCAGTCGAGCGCTGAATCACCGCCGCCGGCGATGACGAGATTTTTGCCAGCGAAAGCGTCGCGCTGGCGCACGGCGTAAAAGACGGACCGGCCTTCATATTCATCGACGCCGGGAATTGGCGGTTTTTTGGGCTGGAACGAGCCGCCCCCGGCGGCGATGCAGATTACCGGGGCGACAATTGTCGTGCCGAGATCGGTCATGATCCGCCATTTGCCGTCCGCCGTTTTGTCGAGTGTCACCGCCATTTCGTTCAGGTGAAAAACCGCGCCGAAGGGCTCGATCTGGTTGAGCAACTGGCGGGTCAAATCCTCGCCGGTGATGGTCTTGATGGCCGGAATGTCGAGGATTGGTTTTTCCGGATAAAGCTCCGCGCATTGCCCGCCAGGCTTGTCGAGAATGTCGATGACATGGGCGCGAATGTTGAGGAGCCCAAGTTCAAATACGGCGAAGAGACCGCAAGGGCCGGCGCCGATAATGATGACGTCGGTTTCATGCGCCTCGCCTGGGCTGGCGCTGTTCACGAGCCTTGCGGCCATAAGGGCGTCTCCTCCCGCGATTGCCGGAAAGGCTAGCCGAGTTTGCGCTGATCTGGAAAGCCCGAAGCTAGGGCCGCGCGCCTTGACGCTGGCAGCCAGCTTTCGTCAACTGATCGGCGAAGGCGGCGGGAGATGGCGTTTCATGCGGACGGTCAGGCGGTTCTTGTCGGTGCTCTTTGGTGTTTTCGGCGTGATTGCGCTTGCGGCAAGTGCGGCTGCGTCGAATGCGATCAGTGATATGGTTACCGCCAGGCATGAGGCTGAGTGGCTGTTTGAGATGTTTTTGGATCTTCCGGCGCTCGCTGCGTTTGCGGAGCAAAGCGTCGCGATCGTGTTTCTGGTCGGCGTGCTCGCGTTTATCCTTGCCTGGTGGGCATGGCCGCGCAGGCGGTAAAAATGGTGAAACGGCTTATCCGGTGACGCCGCCGCTTTGTTCCTTGCTGAAACGCGCAAGAGCCGAAACGCCAGATAGGCTGTTCGCGGATGAAACAAGAACAAAAAACCTGGCGACGCCGCCAATGATGATGCCGATAAAGGCGTTCGGCGCATTCCCGATTGTCGCCGAAGCACTGAGCGCGAAGGCGCCGGCGTCGAGAATCGCGAACATCACAAGAGCGATTGCGGCAAGCCGGGAGTTGTTCGATGAAATCTGTAACGCCACGAAAACAAGAACAGCGATAATCATCAGGTTAATGGCGGCGTCGACGAAATGAGCGACGCGCATATCGGCGGCGAGGCGCGCATCGTCAATATTCACACCAAGGGCGTTCACGATGGATGCAAGCGCCGCAATGATTGCGAAGACGCATAACAGCGAAATGGCAATCGCTGCGCGGTCGCGGCTGGCGATGGCGTCGTCGACCGATTCGATCATGATAAAGAGCGAGGTTCGTGTCGGGGCGCTCGCTCTTTCTCCGGTGTTCTCTCCCATAAGCCGGTTCTTATAAAGTAGTTCGGAAAAAATAAAAGAAAAGATTAGTCGAGAGACAATATAATCTTGCCAGTCGCTTTTCGGCTTTGAAGCATTTCCAAAGCGTCAGCGGCTCTTTCCAGTGGAAATCGCGCCGTAACGCGCGGCTTTATCTTTCCTTCTGCATAAAAGCGGAACAGCTCCGCAACATATTCGGCGTTTTTGTCAGGCTCGCGCATGGTGAAGGCGCCCCAAAACACGCCGACGATCTGGCAAGATTTGAGCAAGGTCAGGTTAAGCGGAATTTTCGGAATGCCGGCGGGGAAGCCGACCACGAGGAAGCGGCCTTCCCAGGCGAGCGCGCGCAAGGCCGGCTCTGCGTAATCGCCGCCGACGGCGTCATAAACGACATCCGCGCCTTCGCCGCCGCAAAGTCTTTTGATTTCGGCGGATAATGTCTTTTGCCCGTCGCGATCAAGTTCGCGCGGATAGATGAGCGTCTCATCGGCGCCGAGTTCTCTGCAAAACGCTGCTTTTTCCGGCGATGAAACACCGGCGACGACCTTCGCGCCGAACGCCTTGCCCAGTTCGATCGCCGCAGCGCCGACGCCGCCAGCCGCGCCGAGAATGAACAGGGATTGGCCCGGCTGGATTTTCGCGCGGTCCTTCAACGCATAATGCGATGTTCCGTAAGTGAGCATGAAGGCGGCCGCCTCGTCGAAGGGCATCGCGTCCGGGATTTTGTTAACCCGCGCTGAATCGGCGATGAAATGCGTGGCGTAGCCGCCATTGACGGCGCCGGCGAGAACCCGGTCGCCGATGCTGAGTCCGGTCACGCCGTCGCCGACCGCATTAATAACCCCGGCGACTTCGCCGCCCGGCGCAAAAGGGCGCGGCGGTTTGAATTGATAAACATCGCGAATGATGAGCGTGTCGGGAAAATTGACGCCTGCGGCCTTGACCGCGATGCGCACCTGGCCCGGACCCGGGGGCGGCGTTTCAAGCTCGGTCATTTTCAGAGTTTGCGGGCCGCCGGGCTCATGGCTCATCATCGCCTTCATAGAAATATCCTCATGTCGATCATTCTTGCGCTGTGGCGACATCTTACGCATTCTCTTCCGGCGCATAAACGATCAATCACAGACAACGCGCGGAGGGAGCCAGTTACGCATGCACCGTATGATTCCGGCGGCGGGGGCCGCTTTGTTGCTTGGGACGCTATTGTTGGTAGGCTGCGCGACGGCAGCGCGCTACACCTTGCAGGACCGGTTTCGCGCCATCGGCATCCCCGCAGACACCGCAGATTGCATGGTTGGCGAACTCGATGAGCGCCTGTCCGACGACGATCTTGCCGACCTTGCGCGGTTTACGCTGACCTTGGCGCGTGCCGACACGACGCTTGCGGCGATCCGTTCCTTGCGGACCATCGATAATCCGCGCGCAGTGACGGCTGTCGGCGGAGCGGGGCTCGCTTGCGTGACGGGGCTTCGCCTGTGAGCGATGCGAGTGCGCCCGCCGAGCGGACCTCGCCGGGCGCGGCGAGCGGCGTTTACAGGACTTATGTCCTGCTGCTGCTGACTTGTGTCTATACGTTCAATTTCATTGACCGGCAGATTATCGGAATCTTGTCGCCGGCGATTAAAAATGAACTTGGCCTCGCCGACTGGCAGCTCGGCGTTCTGAAAGGTTTTGCGTTCGCTGTACTTTATACGACGCTCGGGATTCCGATCGCCAGGCTCGCCGACCGCGCCAATCGGGTCACGATTATTTCCGTCGCGCTGGCGTTATGGTCAGGCTTTACGGCGCTGTCAGGCGCCTGCCAGAATTTTGTGCAATTGGCGTTGGCGCGCGTTGGCGTCGGCATCGGCGAGGCTGGCGGATCGCCGCCCGCGCATTCGCTGATTTCCGATTACTTCCCGAAAGAAAAGCGTGCGGGGGCTCTTGCGGTCTACGCTATGGGCATTCCGATTGGCGTCGCCTTCGCTTATCTCGCCGGCGGATGGATCACGCAGACTTTCTCTTGGCGGGTGGCGTTTTTGGTGGTCGGCCTGCCGGGCGTTTTGGTGGCGCTGCTGTTGCGTTTGACGGTGCGCGAGCCTGCGCGCGGTTCTACGGAACAAGGCGTCGCCGATACGTTTAGCGGGCTGCGGGTCGAAACGCCGGAAGGGTCCGTCGAGCACGGCCTGAGGCTGCTTTGCAGCGTGTTTCCCAAAGCAATGCGCGATAGTGCGTTCAGCGAGGCGGCGACCATCTGGCGGGCGGCGAAACACCTGATGTCGATCCCGACCTATCGCGCTGTCGTTTTCGGCGCCACGGCGATTTCGTTTTCGACCTACGCCAACGGCACATGGATTGTTGATTTCTATGCCCGCAGCCATGCGGATTTCAATTTGCTGACCGTTCTATTCGCGCTTGGATTGATCTCCGGGACAGCCTATGCGCTCGGCACGTTTCTTGGCGGGCATATGGTGGACCGCTTCGCCAGCAAGAACAAACGCATGTATGGCTATGTGCCGGCGATCGCGCTTCTGGCGAACGCGCCGCTTTTCCTGATCGTGCTGTGGCACCCAAGCCCGATTGTGTCGCTGATCTTTCAGATCCCTGTGCAACTGGCGATCGGGTTTTATCTCGGCCCGTCTTTCGCCCTGGCGCAGACACTTGCGCCGCTTTCCGTACGCGCTTTATCGACAGCGGTTTTTTTCTTCATTCTCAACATGATCGCGCTCGGCTTTGGGCCGACCGTTGCGGGCGTATTATCCAGTATGCTGACGAGTGTCTTCACCGAAGAACTCGCGCTGCGCTGGTCATTGACGATCGTCTCGCTTTCCGGATTGCTCGGGGCCTGGTATTTTTATCAGGTCGGTCGGCGCATTCCGGCGGATTGGGCGAACGCAACCGGGGAGACAATTGATGGCGCTGACACGCAAAACCTCAAAACATAAGGCTGGGACGGCAAAGGCCGCCAGGAAATCGACGACGCAGAAAGCGACGAAAAAACCGTCGAAATCAGCGGGCCCCAAGACGACGCTGACCGGTTCGAGCGTTACCGCATTCATCAACACCGTTGAAAATGAGACGCGGCGGCGCGATGCAAAAACGCTGGTGGCGCTGATGAAAAAGGCGACGGGCGAAAAGCCGAAGATGTGGGGCCCGTCGATTATCGGCTTCGGCGAGTATCATTATAAATATGCGACCGGGCGCGAGGGCGACATGTGCGCGGTGGGGTTCAGTCCGCGCAAGGCGAATACCGTGCTTTATGTGCTGGGCGCGCTGGGCGGGGACGAACCGCTGCTGAAGAAACTCGGTCCTTACAAGAACGGCAAGAGCTGTCTTTACGTGAATAATCTCGACAATGTCGATATTGGCGTGCTCGAGGAAATAGTGGCTAAGTCCTACAAGGCGACGAAACGGAAATGGGGCTAGGATTTTCTCCGCCGCTCGGAAGAAAAAGGCCGGCGTCAGCCGGCCTTTGTGCGTAGGGTTCAGGCGAACTTACTTTGCTGGATTTCTGTAGCGATGCACCATGCGATTGGTCTTGCCGCGCAACCCTGTTTCGAACCACACATTCTTGTTGTCGTCGTCCGAATTGACGTGAATGTCGGCGGCGCCGTCAAACTCAAATCCGGCATTTGTAACATCGGACTTGATGATGGCTTCCGGCGCGCGATGCCAGCTTGCGCTTTCCGCGCGGGAAGAGCCGGGCGCGGCAGTGTGTTCGATAACTGCGAAAGCGCCGCCGGGTTTCAGCACGCGCTTGACCTCGGCATAGAAATCCAGTGCGGACTGCGGCGGGCCGTTTTCACCGGTTTCTTCCGAATAGTGTAGGTGATGAATAATGAGCGACAACATCACCATGTCGATGGAATCGTCCGCATAAGGCAAAGGCGCGCCGCCTTCGGTTATGTCCAATGTAATATTGCCGAACTGGTCGTAATGGGCTTTGAGCGCATCTTTGCGTTCGTCCATGCGCGTGCTTGCGCGGTTCTGGGCTCGGACTTCGCCGTCAGGGCCCACTGCGCCTGAAAGCACCTCGGTAAAATAGCCGCCGCCGGAGGCGATATCGACGACGCTCATGCCCGGCTTGACGTCGTAAAAGGCGAGAACTTTGCCAGGCTTGCGATCCTCGTCGCGCGCGCGGTTTTCCTCCGTGCGCAACGGATTGTCGACGGCGCTTTGAATATGCGCAGGTATTTCGCCTGCAATTGCGGTGGAACAGGCCAGCAATCCGGTGGCTGCTATGACGCTGAATAGTTTCATCGATGACCCCTTGTTGAGAAAAACAGGAGAATTCAGGGCTAACGATATTGGGTAGTGATGCACATCACATGCGTCGACACGAGTTGATTCTAGGATGAACCGTATGGCGCGATCACAAATGCGTGCGACAAGCTTCGGCCCCATTTCAGCCACGCCCCGCACGTTTTTCCGCGCAATGATTTGAAAATCGGAGAGATTCTCCGGGACCACAACGTGGGAGGTCGTCATGGCCATTGCAATCAGAGGTGCAGGAGCGCGTTTCGACGTTAAACCAGCCGGTGAAAATCGCGGCGCTTATGGCGGACCGGCCGCCGGTTTATTCGGCATTTCAAAAGACGCCTGCCAGGGCGCTTGCGCGGGCTTCCTTTCGTTGATTGGCGCGACGCATTTGACCGGCGGGACCAGCGCTTTCGGCGTCAGCGGCAGCAATATCGGTTTCCTCGACAATATCTGGACGACGCTGTCGGCAAACGGCATGGCCGGCCCGGTGGAGCTTTTGGGCGGCGTCGCGTTGTTCCTCGCCGCGCGGCGGACAATCTCACGGACATTCGGCCTTTTGGCCTTCATCATCTTCGCCGCCGCCATCGCCAATGGGTACACGGTTGCGGACATGCTCTCGATGACGTCGGATTTCCTCAAAGGCGCGGCGGGCGTGCTGGAATCAATCCCGGTCGCTGAGGCGCCGGCGGCTTGACTAATGGTCTGTTCGGGTCATGCGACGGCACGCCGGGAACGGGCTTGCAATTGGACCATATGGCGCGCGACAACGCGCTAATGACCTTCACGGTGAACGATCAGACACAAGCGGACTGGCCGGAAGTCTGGCGGGTGTTGGCGCCGGCGTTCCGCGCCGGGCTTTCTTATCCGTTGCCGCGCAATGTCAGCGAAGAAGACGCAAAAGCCTACTGGATCAAGAAAGACGGGTATAACGCGGTCGCTCGCGATGACGCAGGCGAGATCGTCGGCGTTTATTATCTGCGCCCGGATCAGGGCGGGCCGGGCGATCACATCTGCAATGCCGGATATGTGGTTGCCGAATGCGCGCGCGGCAAAGGTTACGCGGTCGCGCTATGCAAGCACTCGCAGGAACAGGCCCGCGCCATGGGCTTTTCGGCGATGAAGTTCAATCTCGTCGTGGCGAACAACACCGCCGCCGTGCGGGCCTGGACGCGCGCGGGGATGGAGATTATCGGCACGATCCCAAAGGCTTTCCGGATGCCAGATGGCGAGATTGCAGACGCGTTCATCATGTATCGGGCGCTGGCTTGAGGCTTGGCCCGCCTTGTAGAATCCCGCCGTGAGCCGCTATAGAGCGCTTTCACCAATTGAAAGACCCTCCATGGCCCGCATCCTGATCACGTCCGCATTGCCTTACATTAATGGAATCAAGCATTTGGGCAATCTCGTGGGCTCCATGCTGCCGGCGGATGTTTATGCTCGGTTCCAGCGCCAGCGCGGGAATGAGGTGCTCTATATCTGCGCGACGGACGAGCATGGGACACCGGCGGAGCTCGCCGCCGCAGCAGCGGGGCAGGGCGTTTCTGACTATTGCGCCGAGCAGCATGAGATCCAGAAGCGGGCGGGCGACGCATTCGGGCTTACCTTCGACCATTTCGGCCGTTCATCGAACGCGCCCAATCACCGATTGACCCAGCATTTCGCGCATGTGCTCGAAGGCAAGGGCCTGATCGAGGAACGCACCGACAAGCAGGTTTATTCCGTCGATGACGAGCGCTTCCTGCCGGATCGTTACGTGGAAGGCACATGCCCGCATTGCGATTATGAAAAGGCGCGCGGCGACCAGTGTGACAATTGCGGGCGGCTGCTCGACCCGACTGACCTAAAAGATCCGTATTCGGCGGTTTCGGGTTCAAAGAATGTAGAAGTGCGCGAGACCCGCCATCTTTATCTCTTGCAGGCGCAGATGCAGGAGCGCATCGCCGCGTGGCTGGAAAAGAAGACGGCGTTTCCCTCGCTCACCGTTTCGATTGCCAAAAAATGGCTGAAAGAGGGTTTGCGCGACCGGTCGATCACCCGCGATCTCAAATGGGGCATTCCGGTGGCTTACGAAGGCAAGCCCCGCGAAGGCTTCGAAAACAAGGTGTTCTATGTCTGGTTTGACGCGCCGATCGAATATATCGCCGCGACCGAAGAATGGGCGCGCGCCAAAGACAAGGGCGATGCATGGGAGCGCTGGTGGCGCACGGACAAGGGCGCTGACGATGTCAAATATGTTCAATTCATGGGCAAGGACAATGTGGCGTTTCACACGGTGAGCTTCCCGGCGACGATCCTTGGCTCGGAAGAGCCGTGGAAGACGGTGGATGCGCTGAAATCCCTCAACTGGCTCACCTGGTATGGCGGCAAATTTTCGACCAGCCAGAACCGCGGCGTCTTTATGGATCAGGCGCTGGAGCTGTTGCCGGCGGATTATTGGCGCTGGCATTTGATGGCCAACGCGCCGGAATCCGACGACGCGTCCTTCACGCTTGAACATTTCGCGGGCGTCGTGAACAAGGACCTCGCCGACGTGCTCGGCAATTTCGTCAATCGCATTACGCGCTTTTGCAAGGCGCGCTTTGGCGAGGAAGTCCCGGGCGAGGGCGCATATGGCGAGGCGGAAGCCGCGCTGATCGGGGAGCTCGATCAGCGCATCAAGACGTATACGGAATGCCTTGAGACGATGGAATTCCGCAAGGCGTTCGCCGAGCTGCGCGCCATCTGGGTCGCCGGCAATGAATATTTGCAAGTCGCCGCGCCGTGGACCGCGATCAAGCAAGACAAAGAACGCGCGGCCGCCTCGGTGCGTTGCGCCCTCAACCTGATCGCACTGTTCGCTGCGTTGTCGCGGCCGGTTATTCCATTCACCGCCGACAAGATGTTCGCGATTTTCGGGCTCGACCCGGATATGGCGTCCGCCTGGCCCGGTTCCGCCGCCGAGGCGCTTTCTCGCTTCAAAGGCGGAGAGACATTCACGCCGCCCGAGGTCTTGTTCGCCAAGATCGAAGATGATCAGATTGAAAGCTGGCGCGAACGGTTCGGCGCAGAGTAAAGGGGGCGATGCGATGTTGCGCGTGATTGGGTTGTTGTTGTTGCTTACCGTCGCCTGCGCGCCTGATGCGGAGCGCAATGCGCCGATGCCGCCGGCCGGCGACAATGTCGACGTGGTTAGCGGCTTGATGGCGGCGTTCAACGCCCATGATGCCGATGCAATGCGTGAATTCTGGCATTCAGACGTGACCTGGGTGGAGCTTTCCGGCCAGCAGGCGAGCGTCGTTACCTCATCCGCGGCGCAGCTCCATAATGAGTTGATCGCCTATTTTGAATCTTATCCGACCGTTTCGTCGAGCCTTGAGAATATTTCGGTGAACGGCAATTTCGTCACCGCTGTCGAGCGTCCGGTCTGGAAGGAAGGCGGCGAGCGCCAGAGCCAGTCCTCGATCGTTGTGTATGAAATCATTGACGGCAAGGTGAAACGGTTCTGGTATTTCCCTCCGCAATAGGGAGCCGATGCTATGATGAAAGATCTTTTTTCGCTTGAGGGCCGTACAGCGCTTGTCACCGGCGGCTCGCGCGGTATCGGCAAAATGATTGCGCAAGGCTTTCTGGAGCAGGGCGCGAAAGTCTACATCACCGCGCGCAAGGCGCCGGCCTGCGACCAGGCGGCGGAAGAGCTCTCGCAATACGGAACCTGCATCTCGCTGCCGCATGACCTTTCAAGCGTCGCCGGATGCGAGGCGCTAACGGCCGAGCTTACCCAGCATGAAAGCACGCTTGATATTCTCGTCAATAATGCCGGCGCCGCCTGGGGCGCTGATTTTGATGAATATCCTGAAAGCGGTTGGGACAAGACGATGGATCTCAATGTGAAGTCGCTGTTCTTTCTGACGCAAAAACTGCACGGTCTGATGAAAGCGGCGGCGAGTGCGGATCGTCCGGGCAAGGTGATCAACATCGCCTCGATCGACGGCATCAAGATCAACCCGTGGGAGACCTATGCATATCAAGCGTCAAAAGCGGCGGTGATCCATCTCACAAGGCGCATGGCGGCGCGGCTGATCAAGGACGATATTTGCGTTGCCGGCATCGCGCCCGGCGCCTTTGCGTCCGAGATGAACAAGGCGGCGAAGAATGCGGGCGATGCGGTTGCGAAAATGGTCCCGGCTAATCGCATCGGCCGCGCCAGCGATATGGCCGGCGCGGCGGTGTTTCTCGCCTCGCGGGCCGGCGACTATGTGGTCGGCGACACGATTGCTGTCGATGGCGGCGTTGCCTATTCCAGCATTGGCGAGGCATGGGGTTAGGCAAGGCCGGTGGCCGCTTGCTGGCTTAGCCGTGCGGACTTATTACAGTCTTGATCCGTGATCGACATTGAACCGCATGCGGCGTCTTGGTGGATTCCGGATCAAGCCCGGGGCGAAAGTAAAGCAAGACAGAGTTCGGAAATGGCGAAAGCCTCGCCGGGCATTGAGCGCGCTGGCGAAGCTTCCGTAAATTACCGCGCTTCTTTCTCCGCCTTTTTTAGTTCTTCGCGCAACTCTTTGATGATTTTCTTGCGCTGTTCGGCTTCGCGTTTGGCGCTATCTTCCATGCTGGCGATGGCTTTGCGCAACATCTCCGCGCGCATTTCCGGGTCCGCGTCGTCGCCGGAAAGGCAGATGACTTCCTTGGTGACGAAGCGGTGTTCGTCACCGGCTTCTTCATCGGTCCATTCAAGCACCATCGCGCCGGCGCCATCCTCGCCGCTGGAGCATTGCGACATTTCAAAGAATTGTTCGCCGTCATGGGGCATGAAGACCATATTGGCGCCGGCGTCGCCCTTCATGTCGCCAACAAAGACGGCGCGTTTTTCCATTTCCGCGCCATGCGGATCAGTGTTGAGCATGACAATCTGTTTGTCGCCGCCGAGCCGGTGAACGAGCGCAAGTCCCTCAAGGTCGTGATCGCCAAGCGCTTTCACGACGACATTTCTTTCGTCCCCATCCTTTCCGACAATCACGACCTTGCCGAGTGCGATGGGTTCGCCGCCCGCATAGACATTTTCCGAAATGACATTGCCGTCAGCGTCATAGACTTTGACAGTGCTTACCCCGTCCTCTTTGACGATCTCCAGCTTGGCGGCGCCTTCGACGCCGTCAATCACCAATTGTTCATCGCCATCGACGCTGACAACTTGTACGGACTTTACTTCGCGCTCCATGACGCGCGTGCTGTCCTGGTCCTTATCCGGCGCAAAGCCGTAGCTGGCCGTCCCGGCAAGACTGGCCGCAGTGATGGCGGCGACAGAAACGGCGCCTGCCGCCAAGCGCAAACGGCTTTTCTTCTGGTTCTTGAGCAACATTATTCTCTCCTTGACTGGGTGTGCGAGTGATAGTCCGTATGCGGGTGTTGTTGCGCCGTTGCGGATTGATTTCATGATCGCCGATGCGTATTCCCCAGCAGCGCCATGGCTGGCGCGGCAGCGCGCCATGACGAACGCGTCGCAAGCGGCTTCCTGATCGGTTCGGAATTTCGCAAAAGCGGCGTGTGCGAGCGGGTTCGGCCATTGCGCCGCCTGAAAGCCGATTGCGATGAGCGTCGCCGCCATGTCGCCGCGCGCGATATGGGCGATCTCATGGGCGAGGGCGAGATAGCGCTCGCGCGCCGAATAAGACGTCTCGAACGACAATGGCAGAAAGACCACCGGCCGGAACAGGCCGACGACGCAAGGGCCGGTGTCGTCATGGCTGATCCACACGCTTGGCGTTCGTTTAAGGCCGAATTGTCGGGCCAGTTCGTTGGCGGTGTCGGAAATCGCAATTGGCGCGGCGTCGGACTGCGCCATGCGCGCGCGCAGAAATTTGGTTTGGGATTCTAGTTTCAGGCTGAACCAGGCGACCGCGACGGTAATCCAGATAAAAAGGCCAGCGGCGGCGCCGAGCGATGCAAAGTCGAAAGGCGGCAGCGCGGGCGCTGTCGCGGCGCCGGCAAGACCGGCGTCGAAGACGGTCGTTTCCAGCATCGCGGTTGCGACAGGGGGCTCGGCGGCCGGTTGCGGAAGGATTTTCAGTTCCGGCAGAAAAAGCCGCAATGCCGGCGCTAACCACAGCGCGTAAGCGGCGTTTGCGCCAAACGCTTTGGCGACCGGTTTGCGGATGATCAGTATAAGAAAAATAAGCGCGCCGACGGCGAGCGATGTCTCGCCAAGCCATCGAATGAGGTCAATCGCCGTCACGTTTGAACTCCTCCAGAATTTTTTCAAGGTCGCGGACGTCTTCGTCGGTGAGGCCTTTGCTTTCCGCCAGATGCGCGACAAGCGGCGCGGCGCGGCCGCCAAATAGCTGGTCGGCGAGCTTGCGTGCTGCGTGCTGGGCGTGTTCGTCGCGCGAGATCAGGGGGCGGTAAAGATAGCGCCGCCCGTCCGGCTGGTGACTGACCGCGCCTTTTTCGACCAGTCGGCTGAGCAGCGTTTTGACCGTCTTGAGGCTCCAGCCCGTTTCACGCTCAAGGCGCTCGGCGACGGCCGACGCAGCGACAGGGTTTTCGTTCCACAGCACGTCCATAACCTGAAATTCGGCTGTGGTGATCCGCTTCGCCATCGGTTTTCAGTCCTTTACCGGGGCGCCGGGCCTCTGCGGGAAGCGGGCGCGCATTGACTACAAACGTAGTCTATGCGTCGGACTACACCTGTAGTCAATCCCGGCGAGACAAATTGAGCTGTCCGGGCGGTGAATTGCGGTAGCGGCCTAACGATGGTCGCGGCGCTGGAGGTGGCGCCGCCCGGTTTGCTCCCTTAATGTCAAGGCGTCGGCGAGTTTGATCGCGCCGGGTTGGGAGGACGCCATGGCCGCTGCACTACAAACCCCGCTGGGATCGGGCTTCGGGCGAATGACGTCGGCGGCCCAAGCGATCAGCGGGATCGATCTATCCGGTAAAATAGCGGTCGTCACCGGCGGCGCGTCGGGCATTGGACTGGAGACGGCGCGCGCGCTCCAATCCGCCGGCGCGGAAGTGATCGTGCCGGCGCGCGATGTGTCAAAAGCAACGGGCGCGCTCAAGGCCGCCGGGATCGCCGCCAGCGTCGTTTCGCTCGACCTCGCCGATCTCGCCAGCGTTTACGAATGCGCTGCTGAAATCAATGATGCGCATGACAAGATCGACATTCTGATCAACAACGCTGGAATTATGGCGTGCCCGGAACAGCGCGTCGGGCCAGGCTGGGAGATGCAATTCGCGACCAATTATATTGGCCATTTCGTGCTGACAAAAGAGTTGATGCCGTACCTGCTGAACGCCGGCGGCGCGCGCGTCATCTGCCTGTCATCGACTGCGCATAAACGCGCCGGCGTCGATTTCGACGACATTCATTTCGAAAAAAAGCCCTATGACAAATGGGAGGCTTATGGACAATCAAAGACGGCGGATGCGCTGTTTGCCGTTGAGCTGAGCCGCCGCCGCAATGCGGATGGCGTCAAAGCGTTTTCCGTCCACCCCGGCGGCATCATGACGCCGCTGCAACGTCACCTTGAGCGCGAGGAGATGATCGCGCTTGGCTGGATCGACGAATATGGCGCCCTTTCCGAACAGGCGAGGTCAGTGTTCAAAACGCCGGAGCAGGGCGCGGCGACCAGCATCTGGGCGGCGACGAGCCCGGTGCTGGACGATCGCGGCGGGGAATATTGCGAAGACTGCGACATCGCCGCTATGGCGGATGAGCATACGCCGCGATGGTCGGGCGTCGCGCCATGGGCCGTTGATGAAGCGGCGGCGGCGAAGCTGTGGAACGTGACTGAGGATATGGTGCTTTCCGCCTGAGCGGCGTTTATAAAGCTTTTTGAAGCGGCCAAGACCGCAGTCAGCGAACCAGCGGGGCGTAATGAAGATTCTGAAGCGTGTGTTTGCAGCCATTGCTGCAATGTCGGGTGTTGCGGCGGTTTTTGCGGGGAGCATCGCGCAGGCGCAACCCATTCCGGCACGGTCGCTTGGCGAAGGGCCTTATGAACGCCTCGTCATTCGCGGCGCGACAGTCATTGACGGCGCCGGCGCGCCCCCGGTCGGGCCGGTCGATATCGTGGTTGAGGGCGGGCGCATCACGGGCATTTCACCGGTCGGCGTGCCGGGGCTGCCCATCAACGGCGAGCGCCGTCCGGGCGCCGGAACGCGTGAGATCGACGCCGAAGGCATGTATGTCATGCCCGGCTTCATCAATCTTCACGGTCATATCCACTCCGAAGACGGCGGCCAGGGCGTGCCGCCGGAATATGTGTTCAAGCTATGGCTGGCGCATGGCATCACGTCCGTGCGCGAGCTTGGCAATGGGGCAGGCGCGGCATGGACGGCGAATGCTGCGCGCCGTTCCGCTCGCAACGAGATCGATGCGCCTAATATCTATCCCTATCCGGTCTTTCGCGGCTGGTCCGCCGGCGAGGTGGACACGCCTGATCAGGCACGGGCGCGCATTCGCCAATTGAAGCGCGACGGCGCCGTTGGCGTAAAGTTTTTCGGCGCCCCGGAAGAGATTTTATGGGCGGGTCTTGAAGAAGCGCGGCGCCTCAATCTCAAGACGACCATGCACCATGCGCAGCTTGATGTGGCGCATGCGGATGTTTTGGATACTTCCGCGCACGGTCTTGGCTCCATGGAGCACTGGTACGGATTGCCCGAAGCTTTGTTCACCGGCCAAACGCTGCAGAATTATCCGGTCGATTACAATTATGCGGATGAGCAACATCGCTTCGAGAATGCGGGAAAGCTGTGGGCTGAGGCCGCCGGGCCCGGCTCAGCGCGCTGGGAAGAGGTAATGTCGACCTTGCTGGAACGCGAGTTTTCCATCATTCCGACATTTTCCATCTATGTGTCGAGCCGCGACTGGATGCGCATGCGCCGCGCCGAATGGCACGATGATTACACCATGGCGTCCCTGTGGAAGTTCTTTGCGCCTGATCGCAACGCTCATGGCTCTTACTGGTTCGACTGGGGCACGGAGCAGGAAACCGCGTGGAAGGACAATTACCGACGCTGGATGCGGTTTATCAATGACTATAAAAACCGCGGCGGCAAAGTCGGCGTCGGCGAGGATGCGGGGTACATCTATTCGACCTACGGTTTTGGCTACATACAAGAACTCGAGCTGTTGCGCGAAGCTGGGTTCCATCCGCTCGAAGTCATCAACGCTGCGACGTTGCAGGGCGCCAAGATCATCGGCATCGACGGGGAAACCGGTTCGGTGCAAGTGGGCAAACGGGCCGACCTGGTGATTGTCAGGGAAAACCCGCTCGCCAATTTGAAAACGCTGTTCGCTACAGGCCATATCAAGCTTGACCCTGAAACCAACAAACCCGTGCGCGTCGGCGGCGTCGATTTTGTCGTCAAGAACGGCGTCGTTTATGATGGCGCGGCGCTGCGTGAAGAAATCAGGACGATGGTTGCCGACGACAAGGCGCGCCGGGGCATTGCGTCCGGGCCGATGCCGATTGTCGATTTTGAACTGACCGAAGACGGAGGAAGCCAGTGAAGTATCTTTTGTTATCCGCCGCCGCCATGGTTGCCTTGCCAGGCGCCGCAGCCGCCCAGGATCTTGCTGACGCAGTGGCTGAAGATTACGGCTATGTCTTCGACCTTTACAAACACTTCCACGAGAATCCGGAGCTCTCCTTCAAGGAAAGTGAGAGCGCGGCGCGCATGGCGTCGGAGCTTGAAGCGCTGGGTTTTTCGGTGAGCACCGGTCTTGGCGATGACTGGACCCGCAAGAAAGCCAGGTCGGATGCCGGCGCCGTACTTGATGGCGTCGGCGGTTACGGCCTCGTGGCGATCAAGAAAAACGGCGAAGGGCCGACGGTGATGCTGCGCGCCGACATGGACGCGCTGCCGCTTGAGGAAAAGACGGGCCTCGCATATGCGTCAAAAAAGGTTGCGCCTGACTATATGGGCCAGGAAGCGCCGGTGATGCACGCCTGCGCTCATGACAGCCACATGGCGATGCTGATTGGGACGGCGCGCCGGCTGGCCGCGATGAAAGGCAAATGGTCAGGCACGCTGGTGCTCATCGGTCAGCCTGCGGAGGAAATCGGCCTTGGCGCCAAGGCCATGCTTGAGGACGGGCTTTACAAAAAATTCCCGAAGCCGGATTACGTCCTCGCGACGCATACATCGGGCTGGGACGCCGCCGGCGACGTGACTTATACGCCGGGCTGGGCGCTCGCCAATGTCGATAGCGTCGACATTACCATCAAGGGCGTCGGCGCCCATGGCTCCGCGCCGCATATGGGCAAGGATCCGATCGTTATCGGCGCGCAGATCGTCAACGCCTTGCAGACGCTGGTTGCGCGCGAGGTTGATCCGCTCGATTCCGGCGTCGTCACGGTGGGCTCGTTCCAGGCTGGCTATAAACACAACATCATTCCCGACGAGGCGCATCTGAAAATCACCGTGCGTTCTTATGAAGACGATGTGCGCCAGAAATTGCTGACCGGCATCGCGCGTATCGCCGAAGCGCAGGCCCGTTCCGCCGGTTTGTCAGACGCGTTGATGCCTGAGGTAAAGATCGAGCAGGATTACACGCCCTCGACCTTCAATAATGAAGAAATGACAGGGCGTGTCATGGATGCGATCCGCGACGAGCTTGGGGCCGAACGGGTCTATGAGCGCGTGCCAAGCATGGGCGGTGAGGACTTTTCCCATTATGGCCGGACTGGCGACATCCCGACGCTGATTTTCTGGACTGGCGGCAATGATCCCAAGGCGATGAAGGCGGCGCGCGAAGGCAAGGCGCCACCGCCGCCGGGCAATCACTCGCCGTTTTTTGCGCCGGTCCCGGAGCCGACGCTGAAAACCGGCGTTCACGCCATGACCATCGGCGCGCTGGAGCTGTTTGGCGCAGATTAAGCGCTGGCCGAGTTGGCGTTAGCGGCACTGCTCGGCGGCGCGGGTCAGATCGGCGCCGACATAACATGGCGCGCCAATGGCGGCGTCGAGTGCCGGCTGGTGGATCATCAAATGGCTGGCGCCGAACACCACCATGACGGATTCATTGCTATTAAGGCGGTCGAGCACCTGGTGATGCAGGAATACAGCGCGCTGGCGTGATATCGCTGAGGCAATGCGATTGGACCCGTGCGGCCCGTCTGATAGCGGGCCCGTCTCTTCCAGGACGAAGTCCGCGCCCAGCGGTTTTCCATTAATGCCCTGATACCAAGAAAGGAATGCTTCAGCATCAGGCAGAACAGTGGCGTCGATGTCGAGGCGCTGGCGGTTGCGTTCCAGTTCTTCGACAAGAAGCGGCATCAGCGCCGGGTCGGCGCCATTGGTGATCCGTCGCTCACGCATCCACTGCGGGATTGTGCGCATGGTGTAAAATCCGATGAGATCCGCCGGCGGGAATCCTTGCGAAGCCAGCGCGGTTTTTATGTCGATGTCGCTTGGTTCCGCGCAATGGAGAGTTGTTTCATTATCGAGACCGCCAATAACAGCCAGAATGATTTCGCCGCGTTGTTGAAACCCGTCTTTTTCAGCGGCGGCGCCTTCGCGCGCATAGTCGATGAGCCTTTGCGGATTCGGTCCCCACAATGCCGGACAGCCTTCAATGATCAATGAATCGATATTGAATGCGCGATAGGCGCCTTCGATGAGAGAGAAGGTTAGACTGTCTGTTCGTGTAGCGTGTTTCGCGCCTATCCAGATGAGTTGATTTTCTCCAGCCTTGTAGACAGTAGCGAAAGCATCTTCCGGCTGATTGTCGCGAATAATGGTGCTGAACGGTTCGAGTGCGTCAGGGCGCGGGGCAATCGTTGGAGCGTCTTTTGAGCAGCCTGTCAGCATGATCGCCGCACTCAAGGTAAGCAAAGCGCCTTGTTGAGCTAATAGCATGATGACATTTCTCCATTGCCGCAGACTGAGAGCCAGTAGCACTGTTTGACGCGCAAGCACTACTGGCTCGGCCAGCAGTCTCGCGCCGGAAGTGGCCGAAGGTGGTTTCGGACGAAGGGCGCCGGTGCGGAAGCAAAGCTTCGCAAACGCAGACGTATTGCCGGGCGCGAAGGTGACATGCGGCAGGAAAAAAACTTACCGCATCTGACCGTCTCGTGCGGCGTTGGCGCTATTTCCGCTCCAGCAGCAGACGGCCCTCTTTTTCGACCTTGCCGCTGATGGTCTCGGCGATCGCGGCGAGAAGGCCGGGCAGGGTCGCCTCGATGCGCACATGTTGCGGGAAAATGTCCACGGTTCCGATAATCGTCTGGCCAAGGCCCCTGGCGGTGAAGGAAAGTCGGTTCTCGCCGGTCCATTCTTCCGAAAAACGGAACATCATGCCGCCGGTCATGGCGTTTTTGATTTTGTCGAACCCATCGCGCACGCGGCCGCGGGCCTCTTCGAGCCCGAGCTCGTGGGCGATCGTAATGGTTACCGGGCGCGCCATGCTGTCTCCCCTGTCGCAAGCGCTATGCAGATGGGGTATTTCGCCGCTGATTCAACCGTAAAGTGAAGCATGCGGCGCGCTATCGCGCGTGCATTGGGCGGTGCGATCGTTTAGAGTTTTCAAGAAGGGGCGAACAAACAGGGGCTGTTCATGAGAGTTTTGATTACGCTGGCGTCGCTGGCGGCGTTCGGGTGCGCGTTGGCGATCGCGATCGCCGGGCCGGGCGCGCGATTAGGCTGGTGGGATTACGGAACGGGATTTGACATCATGCGTTCGGTGGCCTCGCCGCTTGATGTCTTTGGGGCGTTCAAACTCTCGCCGATCTTTACGATCGCCGGCTTGTCGGCGCTGGGCGGGCTTGCGGCGTTGATCATGCGGCCGCGCGGCGTGGGACTTTTCGCGCTTTTCGCCGCTGCCGCGGCCGCCGGCGCAGGGATGGTTCCGATCAAGATGCGCGAAGCGGCGCTGGCCAACCCGTTCATTCACGACATTACGACGGACTTCGAAAACCCGCCGGCCATTATCACCGGCGCCGGTGAAGAGCGCGCCAATCCGCCGGAATATGTCGGCGATGAAATGGTGCGTAATTCCGAATTGACGGTTGCGGAAGCGCAGCGCGAAGCGTTTCCCGATATTGCGCCCATGGTGGTCAATGCGGGGCTGGATGAGACGCGAGAGATCGTGCGCGAGCTCTTGCCTTCCCTGAAGATGGAAATCGTCGATGAAACGCTTACCGACGAAGGCTGGCATATCGAAGCGACCTACACGTCCTTTTGGTATGGTTTTATCGACGATTTTGTCGTTCGCCTGACGCCGCAAGGGTCGATGACGCGTGTTGATGTCCGCTCGAAATCTCGTGTCGGCCTGTCTGATCTTGGCGCAAATGCCGCGCGCGTGCGCATGTTTTACGAAAAGCTCGACGCCGCGACCATGTAGATTACGTTGTCGGCGGATTTGTGACCGCCCCGCTTGCGGCGACATCGTTCGTGTAGGGAACAGTATGGCCTGAGAGGCGGGCCTTGCCCTCTATCAGCAGCTTCAGGCAAGCCGGATAAAGCTTGTGCTCCTGTTCGAGGATGCGCGCGGCGAGCATGTCGGCGTCATCGCCCGGCAATACCGGCACAGCCGCCTGGCCGATGATTGGTCCGGCGTCGACTTCCGATGAGACGAAATGCACGGTGCAACCGGCAAGTTTGACCCCCGCCTCGATCATCCGCTCATGCACGTGCAAGCCCTTGAAAGCGGGCAGCAGCGAGGGGTGAATATTGATCAGCCGGCCGCGCCAGTCGCTCGCGAAACCATCGGTCAGCCGGCGCATGAAACCGGCAAGGCAGATAAAATCGATCTTCGCGATTTTGAGCGCATCGTTCAGCGCCGCTTCAAAATCCTCGCGGGTCTCGAAATCCTTGTGATCGATTGTCTCCTGGCTGATGCCGGCCTTGGCCGCGCGCTCAAGCCCCGCCGCTTTCGGCCGGTTGGAAATGACAAGACCGATTTCGGCCGGGAAGCCGGGATCATTGGCGGCGTCGATCAGCGCTTGCAGATTGCTGCCGCGCCCGGAAATGAGAACCGCGATCCGCGCCTTTGGCATCACTGCGCCTCCGCAATGTCGCCGATAATGCGCGCGTCTTCACCGGATTTTTGCAAGGCGTCGAGCGCCGCATCGACGGCCTCTTTGGCGCAGACGAGCACCCCGCCAATGCCGCAATTGAATGTGCGGCGCATCTCGGCGTCGCTCAAATCGCCGGCGTCGCGCAGCCACGCAAAAAGCGGCGGCAGGTCAAGCGCGGCGTCGTCAAAGCGGGGCGCGAGCCTGTCAGCCAGTATGCGCGGGACGTTATCCGTAAGGCCGCCGCCGGTGATGTGTGCGAAGGCCTTGATGGTATCGTCGCCGAGCAGCGGCAGGATGGATCTAACATAAATTCGCGTCGGCGCGATCAGCGCTTCGCCGAGGCTTTTCGATTCGTCAAACGGCGCGGGCGCAGCGTAGCGCGCGCCGACATCGGCGGCGATCTTGCGGATCAGCGAATAGCCGTTCGAATGCGCACCCGAAGACGCAAGGCCGATCATCACGTCCCCCGCCTTGACCATGCGGGGCAAAAGGCGCCCGCGTTCGGCTGCGCCGACGCAAAAACCGGCGAGATCATATTCACCCGCGCCATACATGCCAGGCATTTCCGCGGTCTCGCCGCCGATCAACGCGCATCCCGCATCCGCGCAACCCTTGGCGATGCCGGCCACGACCTGCGCGGCAACGCCTTCCTCAAGTTTGCCGGTGGCGAAATAGTCGAGGAAGAACAGCGGCTCAGCACCTTGCGCCAGGACGTCATTGATGCACATCGCCACGAGATCGATGCCGATCGTGTCATGCATGCCGGTCTCGAACGCGATTTTGAGCTTGGTGCCCACGCCGTCCGTGCCGGAGACCAGGATCGGGTCATTAAAGCCCGCGGCCTTCAAATCGAACAAACCGCCAAAACCGCCTAGCGCGGCATCGGCGCCGGGCCTGGCGGTCGCCTTCGCCAGAGGGCCAATGGCTTTCACCAGCCGATCGCCAGCGTCGATATCGACCCCGGCTTTTTTGTATGCGTCGTTCATATCGTCTCGCCTTCACCCGTCGGCGCCGTCCTAAGCGCGCTCGGGCGCGGGAGCAAGCCGGGACAGGCGCGTGTGAGCGTTGTCTCCGGCGAAATTGGCGGTTTTTGCTATGTATCCGCCGCACCGAACAGGTTAGGGTGTCGGCGTCAGGTTGCGGCGTTCCCCGCGCCCGGACGATTTGGCGCGGCCGCTGCGGCATGCATCAGTCGATGGAGGGGGAGCCCATGTTGCGACAGCTATTGCTTGCGGTCCTGATAGCGTTTTTCGCGCCCTTGGGCGCAACGGCACATTTCTGGCCCGGTCAGGACTTGTCTGGTGAAGGCCGTTACATCGTTGTCCTGAATGACGGGGTCGGCGCGCCGCAGACAATCGCTGAAGAAATTCGTGCGCGTGTCAATGGCCGGTTGAGCTTCGTCTATACCCGGGCGCTCAACGGATTTTCTATTACCTTGTCGCCGGCGGCGTTGGCGGTGATCGAGGGTGATCCGCGCGTGGCGTTCATCGAACCGGATCTACCCATGTCGATCGCTGACCAGACGATCCCGACCGGGATCAGGCGCAGTTTCGCCGCGGCCAATCCCAATCTGATGATCGACGGCGCAGATGATTATCGCGTTGATGTGGACATTGCCGTGCTCGATACCGGGATCGACCGTGAGCATCCGGACCTCTATGTCGTTGGGGGCGTCGATTGTACCTTTTCCACGGGCTGGTTTTTCAATCGCACTTATTACTGCGAGGAAAGCGCCGACGGCGACGACGATCATTATCACGGTACTCATGTGGCCGGGTCGATCGGCGCCATCGACAATAATGAAGGGGTTGTCGGCGTTGCGCCGGGCGCGCGTTTATGGGCGGTGAAAGTCCTCGATTCAAATGGCGGCGGCTATACATCCGGCATCATTGCCGGCATCGACTGGGTAATCGCGCAGGGCGATATTGAAGTCGTCAATCTCAGTCTCGGCGGGCCGGGCGTCAGCAGCGCGTTCGAGACCGCCATCGACAATGCGGTCGCGAATGGCGTCGTTGTCGTCGTATCGGCCGGCAATGAAGGCTCTGATGCGAGCGAATATTCCCCGGCATTTGCGCCGAACGCCATCACGGTTTCCGCGCTCGCGGATTTTGACGGGGCGCCCGGCGGGCTTGGCGCGCCGACATGTTGGACCGATATCGACGATACGCTTGCAAGCTTTTCCAACTGGGGCGACGTGATAGACATCGCCGCGCCAGGCGTGTGCATTCTTTCGACCTTTCCGGTTGAACAGGGCGCCTACGGCACGCTTAACGGCACTTCCATGGCGGCGCCGCATGTTGCGGGCGCAGCGGGCCTCCTCGCCAGCGGCGCCAATACGCCGCAAGATGCGTCCGACGTTCAGGCGATCCGCGATACGCTGGTCAGCTTCGGCAATTTCAACTGGACGGACACGTCGCCCGACGGAATCCAGGAAGCGCTGCTTGACGTTGGAGCTTTCAATGCGGCGCTGATCCCCGGCGATGGCGGCGGGCCGCCTCCAGACCCGGATCCTGATCCCGACCCCGAACCGGACCCGAATACGCCTCCAGTCGCGAATTTCAGCGTCGATTGCGATTATCTTGCTTGCAGCTTCACCGACGGTTCGAGCGATTCTGACGGCGATATCGCGAGCCGGACGTGGAATTTTGGCGATGGCGGGGCGTCATCCGCGCAAAATCCACAGCATGACTATGCCGCAGCCGGAACCTACGCCGTCAGTCTGACGGTCAACGATGACGACGGCGATAGCGATAACGTCAGCCGCAATGTGACCGTCGAAGAGGAGCCGGATCCGGGTGAAATCACGCTCAGCGTCTCCGGCTACAGCATCGGCACACGCAATTATGCCGAACTGAGCTGGAGCGGCGCTCAGAGCTCACGGGTCGATATCTATCGAAATGGGACGCGATTGAGGTCTACGTCAAATGACGGGGCGTTCCGGGACAATTTAAGACGCCGTACAGGACTTTTCCGCTACAAGATCTGCGCGCAGAACGCCAATGTCTGTTCCAATGAGGCGGCCATTTCGTTCTAGGGCGAGGCCGTCTATAAAGTGCCGTAAAGCGCGGCTAGGATGGCGGACGGGCGTTCAATCGGAGTTGAGGATGCGGATTTTTCGGGTTTCGGCGGGGCTGGTTGCTTTCCTGTGGGCGGCGTTCAGCGCTTTGTTCTGGACGACAGGCGCCTTGGCGGCCGGCGACGACGTTTTCGTGGTGCCGCGCGTCACGGTGCAAGGGCAGGCTGACAACGCCACGGCGGCGAAGGCCGTCGCCCAGCGGCGCGGCCGCCGGCGGGCGCTGGACATTCTCTTGAAACGTCTGACGGTTGAAGAAGACTGGCCTTATCTGCCCCGTGTCGAGACCTTGCTGGACGAGATCGAGGAACCCGAAGAAGAAGCCGGCGACGAGACTGCCGATAGCCTTGGCGTCGTCAGTCCTGACGGGCCGGGTGAATTGCCCGAGGATATTTTCGATCCTTACGCCTATCGCGACCGGCCGGTGCTGACCCTTGACGACGCCAGTCTGGAAGCGCTGGAGGCCGGTTTCGAAGTCTATAATGAAAAGAGCTCGGCGCGGACCTATCGGGCGTTCATCACCTATCGCTTCAAGCCGGCGGCGATCCGGCGGTTGCTGCGCGATGCGCAAATTCCGTATTCGGAAGCGCAAACGCGCACCGCGCTGGTGCTGCCCGTTCTTGAAACCGCCAATGGCCTCTATCTTTGGGAAGAGAACAATCCGTGGATGGCGGCGTGGAAGGTGCGTCCTTACAATAATGAGCTGACGCCCATGGCGGCGCCGCTGGGCGATCTGGAAGACGCCGCGACGGTCAGCGCGCAGGATGCGATTTCCCTCGATGAAACTGCGATGCGCGTGATGGCGGACCGGTATGCGGTCAGCCAGGTGATCATCGCGCACGCTTTTTTGCGTCAGGTTGATGACGAGCATCAGTTGCGCGTGCGACTGGTGAACGGTTTTCGCGAGTCGGGCGATATCGCCGATGCGCCGGACGAGTTTTCCATCATCGAAGCGCCGGCCGCCGCTTATGAAGGGTTGAGCGCCGCCGAGCCAGAAGCTGACGCCAGCCTGATTACCGCGAGCACTGGCGATATTCTCGCAGAGGCCTGGTTCCGCCGGCCGGTCGGCAACTTTCCGACCCTTGCTGAAGAAGCCATTGAGGTGGTCATCGCCAAACACGCCAAGCCGTGGAAAGAACGCACACTGATTGATCACACTGCGGCCGCGCTGTTGGAGGCGAGCGCCTATTTCCGGTCGCTGGCGGAATGGTCGCAAATTCGCTCGGCGCTGATTTCAACCCCGCTGGTCGGTTCGGTGCAGGTGCGTTCGCTATCGCGCCAGGGCGCAGAGATGTTGATCCGCGCTTATGGCGACCCTGACAAGCTGGTTATCGCCATGGAAGCGCAGGGCCTGGCCTTATGGTCGGAAGATGGCGAGCGCTGGCTGGTGGCGACGCCGGGAACCGCGCAGAATTTGCGTCGCGGCGGGCGCGGCCGCAATGAGCGTTTTGGCGAGACCGCCCCGGACGGCGCGGTTCAGCCGGCTGCGTTCGAGGCGCAAGGCGGCGCGCCGTCGCGATATTGAACGGCGCAAGATCCATGACGACCCAATCCTTGACGCTGCGGGCAGGGGCTGCACGGCAACTCTCGCTCGCATTGCCGGACACGCCGCCGCGCTATGATCGCGCCTCTTTCTTGCGTTCCGATGCGAATGACGCCGCGTGGCGTGCGGGGGCGGCGTGGCTTGCTTCCGATGAACCGGCGCTGATTGTTTGCGGCCCGCCAGGAGCGGGCAAGTCGCATTTTGTACATGCGCTGCTCGAAGGGCGTGACTTTGCTGCGGTGGGGGCGGACGGATTTTCGAACATGTCCGAGGAGCCAGCGCTAACCTTTGTGGACGGCATGCCGGCGGTCGATCCGCGCGGGTTCTTGTCGGCGTTTGAAAGCGCGGTCTTGTCCGGGCGGCGACTGGTGCTCGCTGGCGTTGGTCATCCTTCCGAATGGGCGCTCGGTCTCAAGGATTTGCGCACCCGGCTCGAAGCCGCGCCGCGCGCGGTGCTGGTCGACCCGGACGAAGTGCTGATCCGCGCGGTGATCGCCAAGGGTTTTCGCGACCGGCAGCTTTCCGTCAGCCCGGCGGTGGTTGAGTATGCCGCCCCGCGCCTGCCGCGCACATTCGCCGCCGCACACGGATTTGTCGCGCTCGCCGACCAGCTGGCGCTTGAAGAAAAGCGCAAAATCTCGACGCCATTCGTGCAAAAGCTCCTGGCGAGCCTTTTTGAAGACGCATAGGCGGCCTAGAAAGATGTTGGTGATGGCGCGAATAAGGAAATTTGGCTGATGGCGGCTGATGAAGGCGTCTCGAGGGATATGACCAGCACCGCGTTGGTGACGCCGGCGTCGCCGAACCGGTTCATCAATCGCGAGCTGTCCTGGCTGGCGTTTAACAGCCGCGTTCTGGAAGAAGCGCTGAACGAACATCACCCATTGCTTGAGCGGCTGCGGTTTTTGTCTATTTCAGCCAGTAATCTGGACGAGTTTTTTATGGTCCGGGTTGCGGGTCTGCGCGGTCAGGTCCGCGAGGGCGTTTCGGCCATGAGCCAGGAAGGGCTCTCGCCGCAAGAACAGCTCACCATGATTTCGGATCGTGCAAACGCCCTGATGGAAGAACAGCAGCGCTGCTGGCGGGAACTCAAACCGCTCATGCGCGAGGCGGGCGTCATCGTCGTTGAAGATGACGAGCTAAGCGGTGAAGATCTCGCCTGGCTGGAGGCGGAGTTTCAGCACAACATCTTTCCTATCCTGACGCCGCTGGCGCTCGACCCGGCGCACCCGTTTCCGTTCGTTCCCAATCTCGGCTTCGTTCTGTGCTTTGAGATGAAGCGCGTGGATGGTCAGCCGCTCGAAGCTCTGTTGCCCGTGCCGGTGAAGATCGGGCGTTTCATCCGCTTGCCTGACGCGCCGCCAAATGGCGAGACCCGCCCGACGGCGCGCTTCATTTCGCTGGAAAAAACGTTGGTGCGTTTCATCCACCAGGTCTTTCCCGGCTTTGAAGTGATGTCGCATGGCGCGTTTCGCGTATTGCGCGACTCTGATGTCGAAATCGAGGAAGAAGCCGAAGATTTGGTGCGGGTGTTCGAAACGATGCTGAAGCGCCGCCGTCGCGGCGACGTCATCCGTGTCAAGATCGATGCGAGTACGCCGGACCATCTGCGCGACATGATCCGCGAGAGTCTGCAAGCGACCTCGCAGGACGTGATCTATGTGGATGGGATTCTGGGGCTTGCCCAGACGAATGAACTGATCCCGCCGGACCGCCCGGATTTGCAGTTCGAACCATTCGAGCCGCGTTTTCCCGAACGCATCCGCGAGCATGGGGGCGATTGTTTCTCGGCGATCCGCGCGAAGGACATTCTTGTCCATCACCCTTACGAGTCTTTTGACGTGGTGGTGCAGTTCCTCAAACAGGCTGCGGGCGACCCGAAAGTCGTGGCGATCAAACAGACGCTTTACCGCACCTCAAAGCAGTCGCCGATCGTCGAGGCGCTGATCGAGGCGGCCGAAGCCGGCAAGAACGTCACCGCGCTGGTCGAGTTGAAGGCGCGGTTTGATGAAGAGGCGAATATTCGCTGGGCGCGGGCGCTGGAACGCGCCGGCGTTAATGTCGTATACGGATTTCTTGAGTACAAGACCCACGCCAAGCTGTCGCTGGTAGTGCGCCAGGAAGCCGATGGCGCGCGCACTTATGTGCATGTGGGAACAGGAAATTATCACCCCATCACTGCAAAAATTTACACCGACTTGTCGCTGTTTACATGCGACCCGGCGATCGGCCGAGATGCGGCGAAAGTATTCAATTTCATCACCGGTTACGCGGCGCCGGAAGCGTTTGAAAAATTCGCGGTCGCGCCGCTGACCGCGCGACAGCATATCGTCAAGCTGATCGACCGCGAAATTCGCAATGCCAAGAAAGACAAACCTGCCGCCATCTGGATGAAAATGAATTCGCTGGTAGACGGCGAGTTGATCGACAAGCTTTATCAAGCCTCGAATGCCGGCGTGAAGATTGATCTTGTGGTGCGAGGCATTTGCTGCTTGCGGCCGGGCGTGCCGGGCCTGTCGGAAAACATTCGTGTCAAGAGCATTATCGGGCGCTTTCTTGAGCATGCCCGGATTTATTGTTTCGGGGCCGGCGCCTCATTGCCGAATCCGGGAGCGAAAGTGATCGTTGCATCGGCAGACCTGATGCCGCGCAATCTCAATCGCCGGGTCGAGGTGTTCTGCCCGGTGGAAAACCCGACCGTGCATCGCCAGATTCTCGATTACATCATGGTGGGCAATTTGAACGACGAGGCGCAAAGCTGGAGCTTACGTTCCGACGGGACGTTCGAGCGCAACAAGATGGTTGCGGAGACGGAAGCTTTTAACGTGCACACCTATATGATGACCAATTCGTCCTTGTCGGGGCGCGGCGCGTCGCTAGAATACAATGCGCCGCAAGAAATCAAGCGGCGAAAATAGGGATCGATGGCGGCGAATCGCGGAATGCTGCATTGAGTTTTCAAGTATGAGTACCGGTCCTAACGGCTGACAGACGAGATGGAGCTAAAGTCAAACAAGGCCGCCGCCGCTGAATGGGCGGGCGCGCGCCACGACAGGCGAGCCGTCGTCGATGTCGGCTCCAACTCCGTGCGCCTTGTCGTTTATGACGGCCCGGCGCGGGCGCCGATGCCGATCTGCAATGAAAAGGCGTTATGCGGCCTTGGTCGCGACATGACCGCCGAAGGCGGGCTGAACCCTGACGCCGTGAAGGACGCGTTGGCGACCCTGGCGCGGTTTCGGCATGTGCTGGACGATCTTGGCGGCCCGCCGGTGCAGGCGATCGCCACCGCGGCGGTGCGGGATGCGCGTGACGGCGCGCGCTTTGTGAAATCGGTCAAGGCGATGGGCTTTGACGTGCGCATTGTTCCCGGCGAGGAGGAAGGGCGCCTCGCTGCCTACGGCGTGGCCGCGGTCGAGCCGCAGGCGACGGGCCTTGTCGGCGATATGGGCGGCGGCAGTCTAGAGCTTGCGGTGCTCAATAAGGGCGAGATCGAAGATGCGGTGAGCCTGCCGCTCGGACCGTTCAATCTGATGCGGTCAGGCAAGGGCGATCCGGCCGATGTCAGGAAGCTCATCGACGCGCATCTCGACAGCGTTAAGTTTTTGAAAACAGCCAGCTTCGATCGGATTTATTCCGTGGGCGGCGCATGGCGGGCGGTTGCGCGCATTCATATGGGGCTGAAAAGCTATCCGCTTTCGGTCCTGCATCATTACGAGATGACGACAGCGCAGACGCTTGATGTGTGCAACCTAATCGCGCGGCAAAGCCGGCGCTCGCTGGAGGAAGTGCCGGGCATTCCGCGCCGCCGCCTCGACACGCTGCCGCTGGCGTCGATGGTGCTGCGGGCGGTGTTGGCGCGGGTCAATCCGAAAAAGATCGTGGTTTCCGCCGGCGGCGTGCGCGAGGGACTCATCTATCGCGAATTACCGAAGCGCATTCGCGCCGAAGACCCGTTCCTCGCGGCTTGCCGTTTCTATGCGGCGCGGTTGAGCCCGGACCCGTCATTTGGCGAGGCGGCGTTCAAGGTGATCGAACCGCTTTTCGCGGACAGCAATCCCGATTGCGCACGGTTGCGATATGGCGCCTGTCTGCTCAGTGATATCGGCGCCTATTTTCATCCGGATTTGCGTGGCCGTCATGCGTTCGACACGGCGTTGCGGGCGCCGTTTTACGGCGTCAGTCATATTGACCGGCTATGGGTCGCGCTGGCGTTGTTCCGCCGCCATCAGGGCCGGTCCGAGACACCGCCGGACGAACAGGCGATGGGGCTGATGCCATGGGACGCGCAATTGCTATCGACGCAATTCGGTCTTGCATTGCGATTTGTCGCCGCTATTGCGCCGAAAGCTCCGGCCGCGCTTCGCGGCTGCCGGCTGGAGCGGCGTGGGAATGAAGTCGTGTTTATTGCGCCGCGCGGACGCGAGCCGCTGATGGGCGAGACGCCGCGCCGGCGTTTCGTATCGCTTGCCGCTGCATTCGAAGCGGATGCTGCGGAAATCTATCAGGATTAAGCGCTAAGGTCGCGCGGATGCATGCGGATGAGCCGCGAATCCGCAACCGCCGCCTGACGATGTTTGACCGCTTTCTGGTAGGCTGGATCCTGGACCATTTCGCCAAAGGCGGCGGGCCCCGGATATTCGGCGATAAAGGCGAGGTCCCAATGTTCGTCCGTCGGTCCGATCAGCATCAGCCGAGGCGAGCCCGACCAGATGATGCGCCCGCCGACGCGGGTGAAAATCGGACCGCTTTCCCGGCCATAGGTCTTGTAGGCGTCCGCGCCGGTCGCTTCGCGCCCGTCTTCATAGGCGGCTTTATCACGCAAGCGGATGAGGTTCAGCATGTGAATGGGGCCTTCGTCCGGCGCCTTCATCATGGCAGCGAATTGATCGCGCGTCGGGTCGATATGGCCGGTCATCTGGCGCCTTTCCTTCGGAACTTGTCGAGACCATTTACGCGTTCGAGAATGCGATCGACAAGCGCCGTCGGCAGTACGCTTCTGAGCATGAGAGTAAGGACCAGCCCTTCCGGGGCGGTGTATCGCGCATGCGGGCGTTCGGCGGTAAGCGCGGCGTGCACTGCGTCCGCGACTACCGCCGGCGACGGCGCTGTCGGGTGCTGGCGCGCGAACCATGATTTGAACCTGCGCACTTGATCGCCGTAAGGCGCGTCGTCTTCATAATGGCCAAGCAATTCCAGTTCATGCCTGCCAAAGGGCGTGTTGATGGCGCCGGGGCGAACGAGCGAGACCTTGATCCCGTAAGGCACAAGCTCGCGGCGCAGGGAATCCGAAATCCCTTCGACGGCATGTTTCGAGGAGGCGTAAGCGCCATGAAACGGCATGGCGATGCGGCCGGTGATAGAACCGATATTTATGATGCGCCCGCGCCCGGCTTCGCGCATTTGCGGCAACACGGCCTGCGTTACCGCAACGAGGCCGAAGACATTGGTTTCATATTGCTTGCGCCATTCATCGAGCGGGATTTTTTCGATTGGTCCCATCACCGATCCGCCGGCATTATTGACGAGGCCGTAAAGCGTCGCGCCGTTATCGGCGATGCGCTTCAACGCATCGGCGATGGACGTCTCGTCGGTGACATCCATCGGGACCGGCGTGATGCGGCC
This sequence comes from uncultured Parvularculaceae bacterium, assembly GCA_947259375.1. Lineage (GTDB taxonomy): Bacteria > Pseudomonadota > Alphaproteobacteria > Caulobacterales > Parvularculaceae > Hyphococcus. Next base: position 131,123 of record CAMYLZ010000025.1, read on the forward strand.
GCCGCCAAGCGCGGACAATTCGTTCAGTTTCTCGATGCGCCTCGCGGCGGCGAAAACGCGAAAGCCCTTATGGGCGAGATGCACGGCGGTCGCTTCGCCGATCCCGCTCGATGCGCCGGTGACAAGAACGGACTGGTGCATGAAAAGGCCTCCCAATTATGCCGCAGGCGACACTATACGCCGCGCTTTCTAACAAAAAGCACATATTCGGATTGAAGCCGGCTTTTGCCGTTTGATGGATCCCGGTTTTCGCCGGGATAGCCGGCGGACAGCGCGGCCCGCGTCAAACAAGCCGCGAGCGCTTCACCGCCGCGTCAATGAAGGACGCAAACAGCGGGTGCGGATCGAAGGGCCGCGATTTCAGCTCGGGGTGGTATTGCACGCCGATGAACCAGGGATGGTCGGGGATTTCCATGATCTCGGGCAGGGCGCCGTCCGGCGAGGTGCCCGAAAAAACAACGCCGTGTTCCTCAAGGCGTTCCGCCCACGACATATCGACTTCAAACCGGTGGCGATGGCGTTCGGTGATGTCTTCCGCGCCGTAGATTTCCGCAACGCGGCTGCCGGGCTTGAGCCGCGCCGGATAGGCGCCAAGCCGCATGGTGCCGCCGAGATCGCCGTCGGCCGCGCGCTTTTCGGTTGCGTTGCCGCGCACCCATTCGGTCATCAGTCCGACAATCGACGTGCCGCCGCCGGAAAACTCCGACGAGCTCGCGTCCTTTTCGCCAAGCAGATTTCGCGCCGCCTCGATGATCGCCATTTGCATCCCGAAGCAGATGCCGAAATAGGGAATCTCCTTCTCGCGCGCGAATTGCGCCGCCTTGATCTTGCCTTCCGCGCCGCGCTCGCCAAAGCCGCCGGGCACGAGAATGCCATGCACGCCTTCAAGGGCCGAAAGCGCAGCGTCCTGCTTTTCGAAAACGTCGGATTCAATCCATTCGATCGTCACGCGAACATTATTGGCAATGCCGCCATGCGCGATTGCTTCGATCAGCGATTTGTAGGCGTCTTTAAGGACGGTGTATTTGCCGACGACCGCGATCTTCACCTCGCCATCCGGCGCGGTGATGCGGTGAACGATATTCTCCCAGCCTTCAAGTTTCGGGTCAGGCGGGTTCTTGACGCCGAACGCGTCGAGCACTTCCTGGTCGAAGCCTTCGGCGTGATAGGCGAGCGGCACTTCGTAAATCGTGCGGCAGTCGAGCGCCTGAATGACCGCCGTTGAGCGGACATTACAGAATTGCGCGATCTTTTTGCGTTCGCTCGGCGGTATGTCGCGGTCGGCGCGCACCAGCAGCACATCGGGCTGAATGCCGATGGCCCGAAGCTCGCGCACCGAATGCTGTGTGGGTTTGGTCTTCAATTCGCCCGCTGACGGAATATACGGCATCAAGGTGAGGTGGACATAGACCGCATCGCCGCGCGGCAATTCGTTGACGAGCTGGCGGATCGCTTCGAAAAACGGCAGCGCCTCGATATCGCCGACCGTGCCGCCAACCTCGCATAGTACGAAATCTGCGCCGCCGGCGTCCGACAGGATGAATTGCTTGATGGCGTCGGTGACATGCGGGATCACCTGCACCGTGGCGCCGAGATAATCGCCTCGCCGTTCGCGCTCGATGATCTGCGAATAGATCTGCCCCGTCGTGACATTGTCGCCTTTGGAGGCCGACACGCCGGTGAAGCGTTCATAATGTCCGAGATCGAGATCGGTTTCCGCCCCGTCATCGGTGACGAATACCTCGCCATGTTGGTAAGGCGACATGGTGCCAGGATCAACATTCAGATAAGGGTCGAGCTTGCGCAGGCGGACCTTGTAGCCGCGCGCCTGAAGGAGCGCGCCCAACGCCGCCGAAGCAACACCTTTTCCGAGAGACGACACCACGCCGCCGGTAATGAATATGTACCGCGCCATGGAAGCCCTTCTTACCGAAGATTCCGGTTCATTGAAACTCTAATTTCGAGGCAAGGCGAAAACGCCGCGAGCGAACGGGGTTACTGGTTTGGCGTCTCAGCGTCGGGCTCTTCAGCCGGCTCTTCCGCCGCCTCGGCCTCGGCCGCCGGTTCGGCCGCTTCCTGCTCCGCCGCGAAAGCGTCGAGCAGGTCAGCCGCGCTTGCCGGCGCGTCGCTTGCCGGGTCTTCGCTGCCGAGCGATTGGAGGAGGTCCGCGGCGCTCGGCGCTTCGTCTTCGCCGAGCTCCTGAGATTGCGCGGGAGCGTTGGCACCGGTCAGTTCCTCGATGACGTCCTCGGCGCTCTCACCGCCGCCGGCGCGAATGGCGAGCAGCAATGAGGTGGCGAAAAACAGCGCCGCGAGGATGGAGGTGGTCCGAGTCAGCGCGTTCGCTGCGCCGCGGCCCGTCATGAAACCGCCGCCGCCGCCGCCGCCGCCGCCAATGCCGAGCGCGCCGCCATCAGAGCGCTGCAGGAGGACGACGCCGATTAGGGCGAGCACGATAAGGGAGTGGATCGTCAAAATAACGGCGGTCATGAAAAACGCTCTTTTGTCCCGGGCCGTGCGCCCGGCCAGGCTTTATTTAGGAAACAGGTCAGCGATGTCAAAATCTGCGCCCCGTTGAAGGTTGAGGGCTCTAACGGAAACCCCGGTTTCCTGCAAGTCCCGGGCGCGTTTATCGCCGGGCGAGGCGCCTGCCGATGCGGGCGATCTGGCGATTAATCACCGGCGGCAGGAAATCCTCCAGCGTTTCGTTAATTCTGACCCGCCAGTCGGTTTCGTCGCCGCTGCCCGGGCGCGGCCGGAATTGCGTAGTGCGCGCGGCTTTCGCCGCATCCCAGGTCGCCGTGTAGTAATAAAGCGCGATCGACTTGCGGGTGACGCCGTCTGGATGGGCGACCGGCTGCGGATTGCCGTGCATGCTGTCGGCGGTGGTCGTGAAAATCACGCAGCGATTGGCCAGCGGGGTGATTGATTTCACCCTCTCGGACATATCGGTGCGCCATAATTCGAGCTGACCGCCAAATTCGTCCCGCCAGCCGCGATTGAGGTAAATCAGCACATTGATTCGCCGCTCGAGCCCCAGCGGCTTGTGGTGATTGAAATCCGCATGCACCGAGAGGTGGCCGCCATTAGCGATTTCATGAAACCCGCCGCCGAGAAAATAAGGATCGGGAATGAGCCCTTTGATGCCGGTGATGTTTTCGATAACGCGAATAAAGGGCCGCGCGTTAAACGCATAGAAAAGGCGGCGCAGGGGCGGGGCCATGTAATCGGGGTGATAGCTGGTCTTCAACCGTTCCTGATTGCGATCAAAAGTCTGGCTGTCCGGGTCGGGCCGCTGCGGAAAACCCGTGAGGCAAAGGACAATGGTTTCCTGCGGCAGGAAATCGTCGATCACCACATGCGGGAAGGGATCGCCTGCGGCGTAATGCGCCGCCAGTTCCGAGCCGCGATCCTTCATCGCGTCGAAATCAAAAAGTCCCCGGTCATTCTGGTTGCCGTCAAGATAGGTCATAGCGCTAATGTGAACTTCTTTCTTTGGCGATATTGCATAATTCGCGCCGCGCCGCCGCCGTTTTTGTTTCACAAAATAGACGATTTTCGCGCCAGCGCCGGAGAAAACGCCAATCTTTGACCAAGCATCCTTTCAACCACTTGTTTGACGCGCCATTCTGCGGCTAGGAAAGGCGCGCCGATTCCGGCCTTCGTTTGGAAAGATGAGACATATCAGATGCCAACGCCGATCCTTATGCCCGCCCTGTCGCCGACCATGGAAGAGGGCACGCTCGCCAAGTGGAATGTGAAGGAGGGCGAGACCGTCTCCTCCGGCGACGTCATTGCGGAAATCGAAACGGACAAGGCGACGATGGAAGTCGAGGCGGTGGATGAAGGCGTTATCGGCAAGATTCTCGTCGCCGAAGGTACGGAAAACGTCAAGGTAAACGATCCCATCGCGGTGCTCGTTGCCGATGGTGAAAGCGCTGATGATATCGACGTGGCGGCGCTCAATGGCGCAGCCCCGGTTGCCGCCGAAGCGCCGGATGAAGTCAAAGAGACGTCGGCGCGCGAAGAGCAAAGCGCGCCTCCGCAACCGGTGCGCGCCGCCGCAGCAGACCCGGAACTGCCCGCCAATGTGGAGATGGTCCCGACCACGATCCGCGATGCGCTGCGCGACGCCATGGCGGAGGAAATGCGCCGCGACGGCGATGTCTTCCTGATGGGCGAGGAAGTCGCCGAATATCAGGGCGCTTATAAAGTCTCGCGCGGCCTGCTTGATGAATTCGGGCCGAAACGCGTCGTCGATACGCCGATCACTGAATATGGCTTTGCCGGCCTCGGCGTCGGCGCGGCCTTTGCCGGTCTCAAGCCGATTGTCGAGTTTATGACCTGGAACTTCGCCATGCAGGCGATCGACCACATCATCAACTCGGCGGCGAAAACGCGCTACATGTCCGGCGGCCAGATGGGCTCGCCCATTGTTTTCCGCGGGCCGAACGCAGCGGCGAGCCGTGTCGCCGCCCAGCACTCACAAGATTACGCCGCCTGGTATTCGAACGTGCCCGGCCTCATCGTTATTGCGCCTTATTCGGCGGCGGACGCGAAGGGCCTTTTGAAAGCGGCGATCCGCGATCCGAACCCGGTCGTCTTTTTGGAGCACGAGCTTCTCTATGGAGACACGATGGATGTGCCCGACCTCGATGATTGGGTGCTGCCCATCGGTAAGGCGAAAGTCGCCCGTGAAGGAACGGACGTCACCATCGTTTCCTATTCGCGCGGGGTGAAGTTCTCCCTCGAAGCGGCTGAAAAGCTTGAGCAGGAGGGCGTTTCTGCGGAAGTGGTTGATCTGCGCACCCTGCGCCCGCTCGACGTTGAGACGGTGCTCGCCTCGGTGCGCAAGACCAACCGCATCGTTACCGTGGAAGAGGGCTGGGCGCCTTGCGGCGTCGGCGCGGAAGTCGGCTGGCAGGTGACCCAGCACGCTTTTGACTATCTCGACGCCCCGCCGGCGCGAGTGACGCAGGAAGACGCGCCGCTTCCCTATGCGGCCAATCTCGAAGCCTTGAGCCTTCCGAATGCGGACAAAATCGTCACGGCGGTGAAAGGCGTACTGTATAAAGATTAGCGGGCTGACCGGACAGCGGCGCTCTGAGTTATTTCAAACGAGACGGGGAAACAGGAAAGGGAGTAAAATGCGCATTATCTCGATTATCGCTGCGTTTCTGGTTTCGTTGAGTCCTGCTTTCGCTGAAGCGGGCGGCGACGCTGACAAATCCGCGATCAAGGCGGCTGTGATGGATTATTTTCACGGTCAGGGCGAGGCGAGCGAAGAGCGGTTGTTCCGGGCGTTCGCCGCCGAACACGCTAGCATGGTCGGCGTTGTAAAAAACGACGACGGGGCTGAAATAATCCGTTCCTGGAAAGATATGGGTCAGGTGCTTTCCAATTGGGCGGCAAATGAAAACCCGCCGGGCGGCGATCGCGACGGGGAAATCCTCGACATGCATGTAGTCGACGGGCGGATCGCCACTGTGCTGTTTCGTTCGACCGACCGTTTTTACGATGCGCTGACCCTGGCCAAGGTCGATGGCGAGTGGAAGATCATCGCAAAGGCGTTTGTGCTGCAATAAAATGATCTTTTCCGGCGAATGTCATTGCGGGAAGCTGAAAGCGTCTTTTCAAACGGAAAAGACGCCGCAGGCGCTTGGCGTCAGGACATGCCAGTGCGAATTCTGCCGCGCGCATGGCGCAGTCAACATTTCCGACCCTGACGGGCGCGTTACGATTGAAGCTGCGCGGGAAAACGTCGCGCGTTACAGCTTCGCCTTGCGCACGGCGGATTTCCTGATCTGCAAGCGCTGCGGCGTCTATATAGCGGCGGTGATGGGCGAGGGCGACAAGATCGTCTCGACGCTTAATGTCGCCGGTTTGCGCATGAAACCCTTTCTCGCCGTCGACGAAGCGCCGATGGAATACGGTGCGGAAACGACGGATGAGCGCATCGCCCGCCGCTATGCCAAATGGACGCCGACAATTTTCACCGACCCGGCGCTCGCCGCCTCGAATTTTGGTCCTCATTAAACGGAATATCTCATGCCCACCCCAATTTTGATGCCCGCCCTGTCGCCGACCATGGAAGAGGGCACGCTTGCCAAATGGAACGTCAAGGAAGGCGACAAGGTTTCGTCCGGCGACGTCATCGCGGAAATTGAAACCGACAAGGCGACCATGGAAGTCGAGGCCGTGGACGAAGGAACGGTCGGCAAGATCATCGTCGGCGAGGGCACGGAGAATGTGAAAGTCAACGCGCCCATCGCGGTGCTGCTCGAAGACGGCGAAAGCGCCGACGATATTGATGTTGGAGCGCTCGGCGGCGGAACCAACGGCGAAGCGGCGACGACGCCGGAACCGAAACCGGCCAATGGCGCCGCGGCGAGCCCTGTGCCTGCGCCGGTCCCGGCGACCGCTCCACAGCAGGCTGCGCCTGCGGGCGGCGATCGTATTCTTGCCTCGCCGCTGGCCCGGCGCATCGCCAAGCTCGAAGGGATTGATCTTTCCCTGCTGAAAGGCACTGGGCCCAAGGGCCGCATTGTCAAACGCGACGTTGAAAAAGCCGCGAAAGAAGGCGTTCGCGCGCCAGCGGCCGCGCCGGCGCAAATCGCGCCTGCATCGGTCGATCCGCGGCTTTACCCGGCGGACAGCTATGAGGCGGTCAAGCTTGACGGCATGCGCAAGGTGATCGCCAAGCGCCTGACCCAGAGTTTCAACCAGGAAGTGCCGCACTTCCCGCTCAATATCGATGTCGAGCTCGACAATCTGCTGGCGGCCCGCGCCCGCATCAATGCAACCTCCCCGAAAGAGGGCGACGACGCGTTTAAATTGTCGGTAAACGACTTTATCCTCAAGGCGTCGGCGATGGCGCTCAAAAAAGTGCCGGCGGCAAATGCGACGTACACGGATGAGGCGATCCTGCTGCACAAGCACGCGGATATCGGCGTCGCCGTCGCCATCGATGGCGGTCTGATCACGCCGATCGTCTGGAAGGCGGAGGAAAAGGGCCTCAAAACCATTTCCGCCGAAGTCAAGGACATGGCCGCGCGCGCGCGCAACAAGAAGCTGAAACCGGAAGAATATCAGGGCGGCACATTCTCAGTGTCGAATCTCGGCATGTTCGGGATCAAATCCTTTGCGTCCATCGTCAATCAGCCGCATGGCGCGATCATGTCCGTGGGGGCGGGCGAAGAGCGCGTCGTGGTCAAGAATGGCAAGATGGAAATCGCCACGGTGATGACGGTGACGCTCACCTGCGACCACCGGGTTGTCGACGGTGCGGTTGGCGCGCAATTCCTCGCGGCGTTCAAATCCTTCATTGAAGAACCGGCGGCGATGCTGCTTTAGGCGCTTGGCACGCCGCCCGATTGTCAACCGCAAAGCCGGGCGCGCCGTTATTGGCGCGCCTTTTTTGCAGGCTGGTGGATAACCCGGAAAACACCCGCGATGACAGTCCATTAAGCGGATTCAGCGGATCGCCAGTGAAATGCGCCATTACAAAATGTGATTTTAGAACGGGGAAAAATGCACTGCCGGGCCGCGACAAAGCTCTAATCGTATGCCATATGCGAAGCATCGCGAGGGCGTTGAGTTTTCTCGCGTAGGCGAGGCGAGCAGCGTTTCTCTCTCCCCCCGTGCTGTTTTCAGCCTCGCCGCCCGGGGGCGCGTAATTCCCGTCTCAGGCGAATTTCCCCCCATGTTGCGCGTAAGGTGATGTAAGTTTATAACATCACTAGAGATCGGCGGCAGCGCCGTTTCTCATGCAGAGTAGGTTGCGTAAAATCAGTATTGTTGCGTTTTTCGCGGGCGGTCTCGATTCCCCCATAGAGACCGCCCGTTTCTATCGTGGGACGTGATTTCCCCATCAAACTGCTTGCGCAATGCGGGCGCCTGCCTTAAGAGGCGCGCTCTCGCGGGAGGTCTTCGGGCAAAGTCCTGGCCGGACCCGACCGCGACCCTTCAATCGGGCGGTCCTGTTAAGTCGGGTCCGCCGCAACAACCGAGAAGGTCAGTAAAATGGCGAAAAAAATTGCAGGCTACCTGAAGCTTCAGGTGCCGGCTGGCGCGGCGTCTCCGTCGCCGCCGATCGGTCCAGCGCTTGGCCAGCGCGGTCTCAACATCATGGAATTCTGCAAGGCGTTCAACGCCAAGACGCAGGAAATGGAAAAGGGGATGCCGATCCCCACGATCATCACGATCTTTTCCGACAAGTCGTTCTCTTTCGTCACCAAAACGCCGCCGGCGGCGTTTTACCTGAAGAAAGCGGCCAAGCTTCCGAAAGGCGGCGCGACGCCTGGCAAGGAAGTCGCTGGTTCGGTGACCAAAGCGCAGTGCCGCGAGATCGCGGAAGCGAAAATGGCTGACCTTAACGCCAACGACCTCGACGCCGCGACGAACATCATCATGGGTTCCGCGCGGGCGATGGGCCTGGAAGTGCAGGAGTAGAGACGATGGCGAAAATAGGCAAAAGAATCCGCAAGGCGCGCGAAGGCGTGGATCGTGAAAAGCTGCATACGGTTGAAGAGGCCGTCAAAGCGATCAAGGCAAACGCCAGCGCAAAGTTTGACGAGACGATCGAGATCGCGATGAACCTCGGCGTCGATCCGCGCCATGCTGATCAGATGGTCCGCGGCGTGGTGTCATTACCGAACGGCACAGGGCGCAATGTGCGCGTCGCCGTTTTTGCAAAAGACGCCAAGGCGGAAGAAGCAAAAGAAGCGGGTGCTGACATTGTCGGCGCCGAAGATCTGATGGAAAAAATCCAGGGCGGTTTTTTCGATTTCGACCGCGTGATCGCAACGCCGGACATGATGGCGATTGTCGGCCGTCTCGGTAAGGTGCTGGGCCCGAAAGGGCTGATGCCGAACCCGAAGGTGGGCACGGTGACGCCGAATGTCGCGCAAGCCGTGAAGGATTCCAAAGGCGGCGCCGTCGAGTTCCGTGTCGAGAAAGCCGGCATCATTCATGCGGGCGTCGGCAAGGCGAGCTTTGACGACAAAGCCATCGCCGAGAATGTCCAGGCGTTCATTGATGCGGTGACCAAAGCCAAGCCGTCAGGCGCGAAAGGCGCCTATATCAAGAAAATCGCGCTGTCCTCGACCATGGGGCCGGGCGTCAAGATCGACACTTCAGGCGCTGCGAGCGCTTAAAGCGCCGACGCGATAAAGAATTAAGAAACGGCCCCCGAGCGGGGCCGTTTTTTTGTGGTCGCCCCGCGTCAATAAGCCGTGGCATGAATGCTTGTGGCGATCGGGCGGGCCTGATTTAAGTCGGGCCGGAGAGGAATTCCCGGTTCGGAAAATGCCGAGCAAGCTGAAGATATCGCTGTCGATGATGAAGCGCGCCTTGATCGCGCTGTTTGCGCTGGCGCAGCTTTTTCCGGCTGGCTTTGCATTCGCCAGCGACGGCGACGGCGTTTCCATTGTCATTTGCAATCCGAATGGCGCGAAAGTGCTGAGCTGGGAGGCGCTGACCGGCGAGCCCTCGCCATATGCGTCCATCGGCGACCCGTTTGGCGATGATGGCCATGGCGATGAAGAGTGCCGCATGTGCGTCGTCGGCGGCTGCGCCGGCGTCGGCTTGCACAGCCCGGCGGCCTGTCTGCCGGGGCTGAATGGGCCCGCCGCCGATTTCACGCTTCCGCGCCAGGACATCGCCAGCAGCGCGCTCGCGACCGGGCCGCCGATGCCGTCCCGCGCGCCGCCGGCTGCGCTGATCTGAAAAGACAATCAGCAGCCGGCGTTTCTTTGCATGAAACGCCAAATGAATTCGCGCTTCATGAGGAATCAAAACATGCGCACCGCTTTAATCAGCGCGGCGGCCGCCGCCGCTTTCCTGTCGCCTGCATTTGCAGACGAAACCATCGCCAAAGACCACGCGCCGATCGGCGTCATGGGCGACCATATGCATGAAAAGGGAGAAGTGATGTTCTCCTACCGCTTCATGCGGATGAATATGGAAGGCTCGAGGATCGGCGCGAACGCCGTTTCGCCCGATGAAATTGTGACCTCGACGCCTAATCATTTCGCCGGCGCGCCCGGCCAGCCGCCGACCTTGCGCGTCGTGCCGCTCGAAATGACGATGGACATGCACATGCTTGGCGTCATGTACGGCGTCACCGATTGGCTGACAATTATGGCCATGGGCATGGTCGCCGACAATTCGATGGACCATGTCACTTATCAGGGCGGCATGGGGACCAATGTGCTCGGCGGGTTCACGACAAAAAGTTCCGGCTTTGGCGATACGAAAATCGGCGGGCTGGTGCGTCTATTCGAACAGGAGGCCGGCGGCGTGCGTCACCATGCGCATTTCAATGCAGGGCTTTCCATTCCGACAGGATCGACGACCGAGCGCGACCGGATCCTGACGCCGACGGGCGCGACGCCAAGCCCGCGGCTGCCTTATCCGATGCAGCTTGGGTCCGGAACCTGGGACTTTCAGCCCGGCGCGACCTATGCGGGCGCCAGCGACCGTTTTTCCTGGGGCGCGCAATATCTCGGAACGTTCCGTACCGGAACCAATAATGAAGGTTATGCGCTGGGCGACAAACACGAAGCGACGGCCTGGGCGCAATGGGGGCCGGCGCCGTGGGTCGCGTTTTCCGGCCGTGCGGCCTTCCGGGCGCAGGATGCGATTGACGGGATCGACGCGGAGATCGTCGCGCCGGTCCAGACTGCTGATCCGGACAATCATGGCGGCGACCGGCTCGATATTGGCGAAGGAATCAATTTCGCTGGACAGCATGGCGCTGTCAAAGGACACCGGCTGGCGGTTGAAATCCTGTTCCCGGTCTATCAGGACCTCAACGGTCCGCAGCTTGAAACCGACTGGACGCTGACGCTCGGCTGGCAAAAAGCATTTTAAAGGAGGCGAGGCATGAAACTGAAACGTACAGACTGGCGCATCCTTGCGACGATCGCGCTGACTTTTACGAGTGCGACAGCGCTCGCCCATGAATATGCGAAAGACAATATTTTCGTCGATCATCCCTGGGCGCGCCCTGGCCGGGCCGCGAGCGTTCCGGCGGCCGTTTATTTCGATATGGTCAATCGGGGCGGCGAGGGCGACCGCCTGATCGCGGCCGGCTCGGAGCGCGCCGAGCATGTCGAAATCCATGTTTCGGAAAAGGCCGGCAATGGCCGGGTCGCGATGCGGCTGTTGAAAGACGGCATTGCGCTGCCCGCTCATTCAACGGTGTCGCTGGAAGGCGGCTCTTACCACATCATGCTGATCGGGCTCGGGACGGCGTTAGAAGAGGGCGAAAGCTTTCCGATGACGCTGACTTTCGAAAAAGCGGGCGAGGTCGAAGTGGTGGTCAAGGTCGAAGATCGTGCGGCCCCGGCGCCCGGCGGGCATTCGCATCACTAGGCAGGCTTGACGTTTTGGGGCGCGCCCCCTTGATTTTTGCGGCGGAGGCGGTAAGACGCCGCCTTCGCTGTTTTAAACAGCGAAACCTGTCCGAGACTGCGGGTGTAGGTTTCCTACTTAATCTCCCGCATAGACAGAGGGAAAAGGATCAGCCGGTCATCATGTGCCGGTCACGTCCGTTGGACCTTCTGGGGCAGGCTCCGAGCGATTATCGCGGGGAGCCTTTTTTGGTTCTCATCGTTGATCGCTCAGTTGAAGCCCCCCGTCTAGCGGCGGGGATTGTCAGGGGCCGGGCGCAGCTTGCTTCCGGCCTTGTCACGAACCGAAGGGACTGCCTCATGGACAGAACCCAAAAGGCGGAAATGGTTGAGTGGATCGGCGGCGTGTTCGATTCGAACTCGGTTGTCGTGGTGGCGAATGGCGGCTTGACGGTCGCTGAAATGGAAAGCTTGCGCGGTGAACTCCGCCAGGCCGGCGCCAACATGAAAATCGTCAAGAATCGCCTCGCCAAGATCGCGATCTCCGGAAAGCCGAGTGAAAAACTCACGGAGCTTTTCCAGGGACCGACCGCCATCGCGTTCTCTGAAGACCCGGTCGCAGCGGCGAAAGCCGTCAAGAAGTTCGCCAAGGATAATGAAAAGCTCAAAATCCTCGGCGGGGCGATGGGCGAGGAAATCATGGACGAGAAAGGGGTGGAGGCGCTTGCGGCCATGCCTTCTCGCGAAGAGCTCCTGGCTTCCATCGTTCTGACCATTACGTCTCCGGCCTCGAATATCGCCGGCGCTATCGGCGCTCCGGCGTCGAATATCGCGGGCATCCTGGAGACCCTCGAGAAACGCGAAGCGGCCTAATCAACCAGACCGATTTTGTTACATCTAACCAACGAACTAGGAACCAAAGACAATGGCTGATCTTAAGAAACTTGCTGAAGAGCTTGTCGGCCTGACGCTTCTTGAAGCGGCTGAGCTGAAAAACATCCTCAAAGACGAATATGGCATCGAGCCGGCCGCTGGCGCGGTTGCGGTTGCCGCCGGTCCGGCTGCCGCCGCCGAAGCTGTCGAAGAAAAAGACGAATTCGACGTCATTCTTCTCGAAGCTGGCGACAAGAAAATCAACGTGATCAAGGAAGTTCGCGCGATCACAGGTCTTGGCTTGAAAGAAGCTAAGGAACTCGTCGAAGCTGGCGGCAAAGCGGTCAAGGAAGCTGCGCCGAAAGCCGAAGCCGAAGAAATCAAGAAAAAGCTGGAAGAAGCCGGCGCGAAAGTCGAACTCAAGTAGTTTCGGCCTTTGTTTTCATTGGAAAAACGCCGCCGCGCGCCTTGCGTGGCGGCGTTTTTTCTTGGGCCGGGCGAGGGTCGGCGGCTGGCGGCCGTCGATCCGCCGATAGCCGCCGCGTTCCTTCTGTGCTAAGCTGTTGACGCTTCAAGGATAAATTTTGGGCGAATTTTTTGCATGGAGGGGGTTGCAGCCGCTTGCCGGCGCGCCTAAGAAACTCGTTCGCCGCCGACGGTAGTCCGTCGGCGGTTTCAGGCTTTGCGGCGACGTGCTTCGATTAATCGAGATTTAAATTTGGTCATCCGCGCCCCGCGGTCGAACAAGGTCCGGCCGGCGGGCGTTTTTGCGCATTCGTTAACCCTCGCGGGAATCGGGCGGGGCGGGCGCGCATCAACTCGGCTGACGACCGTTTGTGAGGAAAAAGATGGCGCAATCCTTCGTTGAGAAGAAACGCATTAGAAAAAACTTTGGCCGGATCGGTGATGCGGCCGCCATGCCGAACCTGATCCAGGTTCAAAAAGATTCCTACGAACAATTCCTGCAGCGCTTTGTGAAGCACGAAGATCGCGCGCTGGAAGGTCTTGAAGCGGTGTTCCGCTCGGTCTTCCCGATTTCGGATTTCACCGAGACGGCGACCCTGGAATATGTCTCATACGAATTCGAAGAGCCGAAATACGACACCGAAGAGTGCCAGCAGCGCGACATGACTTATGCGGCGCCGCTCAAGGTGACGCTGCGCCTCATCGTGTTTGAAGTCGACGAGGAGACCGGCGCCAAATCCGTTAAGGACATCAAGGAGCAGGAAGTCTACATGGGCGACATGCCGCTCATGACCGACAACGGCACCTTTATCGTCAACGGCACCGAGCGGGTCATCGTTTCCCAGATGCACCGCAGCCCCGGTGTTTTCTTCGATCACGACAAGGGCAAAACCCACTCTTCGGGCAAGCTGCTCTTTGCTGCGCGGATCATTCCCTATCGCGGCTCCTGGCTGGACTTCGAATTCGATGCCAAAGACATCGTCAATGTTCGCATCGACCGCCGCCGCAAACTGCCGGCGACGACGTTGCTTTATGCGCTCGGCATGGGTCAGGAAGAGATCCTCGACGAATTCTACGAGCGCGTCTCGCATGCCAAGACCAAGACCGGCTGGACGATGCCTTATGAGCCTGAACGCTGGAAAGGCGTGAAGGTTGAGCGCGACCTGATCAATGCGGCCGACGGCGAGATCATTCTCGAGGCCGGCAAAAAGCTTTCGGCGCGCGCCGCCAAGAAACTTGCCGAGGAAGGCGTCAAGGAGCTCCAGCTTTCCGATGAGGAAATGGTGGGCCGCTTCTTCGCGTCGGACCTGGTCAATTTCGACAATGGCGAAATTTTCGCCGAGGCGGGCGACGAAGTCACCGCCGATCATCTCGAAACTTTCGAGGAAATCGGCATCGAGGCGTTCGATACGATCGACGTCGATCACATCAATATCGGCGGTTACATCCGCAATTCGCTGGCGGCGGACAAGAACCGCAACCGCGAAATGGCGCTGATCGATATTTACCGCGTCATGCGTCCGGGCGAGCCGCCGACGCTTGAGACTGCGGAAGGTCTTTTCTATACGCTGTTCTTCGATCCTGAGCGCTATGACCTGTCATCGGTCGGCCGGGTGAAAATGAACATCCGCCTTGGCTTCGAAACCGAAGACACCCTGCGCACCCTGCGCAAGGAAGACATTCTTTCCGTCCTCAAAACGCTGGTCAATCTGCGCGACGGCAAGGGTGAAATCGACGATATCGACAATCTCGGCAACCGCCGGGTGCGTTCGGTCGGCGAGCTGATGGAGAACCAGTACCGCATCGGCCTGTTGCGAATGGAGCGCGCCATCAAGGAGCGCATGTCTTCGGCCGAGCTCGACACGCTGATGCCGCATGATCTCATCAACGCAAAGCCGGCGGCGGCGGCGGTGCGCGAATTCTTCGGCTCCTCGCAACTCTCGCAGTTCATGGACCAGACCAACCCGCTGTCTGAAATCACCCATAAACGCCGTCTGTCGGCGCTTGGTCCGGGCGGCCTGACGCGCGAGCGTGCAGGCTTCGAGGTGCGCGACGTGCACCCGACCCACTATGGCCGGATCTGTCCGATCGAAACGCCGGAAGGGCCGAATATCGGTCTGATCAACTCGCTGGCGACCCACGCGCAGGTCAACAAATACGGCTTTATCGAAAGCCCGTATCGCCGGGTCCTCGACGGCAAGGTGACCGATGACGTCATCTATCTGTCGGCCATGGAAGAGCAGCGCTTCGCCATCGCCCAGGCAAACGCCGAGGTTGATGAAGTAGGCCGGCTCGCCAATGAGTTCGTTAACTGCCGCGTCGGCGGCGATGCTACGCTCGTGCCGCGCGAGGATGTCGCCTATATCGATGTTTCGCCGAAACAGCTTGTGTCGGTTGCGGCGGCGCTCATTCCGTTCCTTGAAAATGACGACGCCAACCGGGCGCTGATGGGCTCGAACATGCAGCGTCAGGCGGTGCCGCTTCTCCAGGCCGAGGCGCCGTTTGTCGGCACCGGCATGGAATCCGTGGTGGCGCGCGATTCCGGCGCGGCCGTGGCGGCCCGCCGTCCGGGCGTCGTCGAACAGGTCGACGCGCAGCGCATCGTTATCCGCGCGACGGAAGAAAAAGACCCGACCAAGCCGGGCGTCGATATCTATAACCTCCGCAAGTTCCAGCGTTCCAACCAGAACACCTGTATCAACCAGCGTCCGCTGGTGAAAATCGGCGATCAGGTCCGCGAAGGCGACATTGTCGCCGACGGTCCGTCGACGGATCTTGGCGAGCTGGCGCTCGGCAAAAACGTGCTCGTCGCGTTCATGCCGTGGAACGGCTACAACTTCGAGGATTCGATCCTCATCTCCGAGCGCATCGTGCGCGACGACGTGTTCACCTCCATCCACCTCGAGGAATTCGAAGTGATGGCGCGCGACACCAAGCTTGGCCCGGAAGAGATCACCCGCGATATTCCGAACGTGTCGGAAGAAGCGCTGCGTAATCTCGACGAGGCGGGCATCGTCGCCATCGGCGCGGAAGTCCATCCGGGCGATATCCTCGTCGGCAAGATCACGCCGAAAGGCGAGTCGCCGATGACGCCGGAGGAAAAACTCCTGCGCGCGATCTTCGGCGAGAAAGCCTCCGACGTTCGCGACACGTCGCTGAAACTGCCGCCGGGCGTCGCCGGTACGGTCGTTGAGGTTCGCGTCTTCAACCGGCACGGCGTCGACAAGGACGAGCGCGCCATCGCCATCGAACGCGAAGAAGTCGAGCGTCTCGCCAAAGACCGCGACGACGAACTCGCGATCCTTGAGCGCAATATTTACGGCCGTCTGAAGCCGCTGCTGATCGGCAAGGATGCTGTTTCCGGTCCGAAAGGCTTTGAAAATGGCCAGGTCACGGAAGAGGTGCTCGAGCAGCAGCTTTCCAAAGGCCAGTGGTGGAAGATCGGCGTCGCTGACGATGCGGTGATGGCTGAAATCGAGGCGCTGAAAAAGCAGTATGACGAATCGAAAGCGCGTCTTGAGGCCCGCTTCGAAGACAAGGTCGACAAGCTCAAGCGCGGCGACGAACTGCCGCCGGGCGTCATGAAGATGGTCAAGGTCTTCGTCGCCGTGAAGCGCAAGCTGCAGCCGGGCGACAAGATGGCCGGCCGTCACGGCAACAAGGGCGTCATCTCGAAGATTGCGCCGATGGAAGACATGCCGTTTCTCGAAGATGGAACGCCGGTCGACATCGTGCTGAACCCGCTTGGCGTCCCCTCGCGGATGAATGTCGGCCAGATCCTCGAAACCCATCTCGGCTGGGCGTGCCGCGGTCTCGGTCATCAGATCGGGCAGGTACTCGAAGAGTGGAATGAAGGCGCGAAAACGCGCGACGATCTCGTGACGCAGTTCAAGGACGTCTATGGCGAGAACCAGGTGCTGCCGCGCTCGAATGAGGAACTCAAAGAGCTCGGCCAGAACCTCATTCGCGGCGTGCCGATCGCGACGCCGGTCTTTGACGGCGCCAATGAGGCGGATATCGTCGACATGCTGACCCGCGCCGGTCTCGACAAGTCCGGCCAGGTGACGCTGTTCGACGGCCGCACCGGCGATACCTTCAACCGCAAGGTGACGGTGGGCTACAAATATCTGCTCAAGCTGCATCACCTCGTGGACGACAAGATCCACGCGCGTTCGATTGGTCCGTACTCGTTGGTTACCCAGCAGCCGCTGGGCGGCAAGGCGCAATTCGGCGGCCAGCGCTTCGGCGAAATGGAAGTCTGGGCGCTCGAAGCGTACGGCGCTGCCTATACGCTGCAGGAAATGCTCACCGTGAAGTCGGACGACGTCGCCGGCCGCACGAAAGTCTATGAAGCGATCGTCCGCGGCGACGACAGCTTCGAGGCGGGCATTCCGGAAAGCTTCAACGTGCTTGTGAAGGAAATGCGTTCGCTCGGCCTGAACGTTGAGCTTCAAAACGGGTGACGCTTATTCGCGTCTCCCGTTTCACCAAGGTCTAGATTTTCGCGGATTATTGGTCCGCAACCGATTGAGAGGCACACATGTCACAGGAACTGCTGAACGTTTTTAATCCCGCTGCGCCCGCGCAGACGTTCAACAAGATCCGCATTTCGCTTGCGAGCCCGGAGAAAATTCTCTCCTGGTCGTTCGGTGAAATCAAAAAGCCTGAAACCATCAACTACCGGACCTTCAAGCCGGAGCGTGACGGGCTTTTTTGTGCGCGCATCTTTGGCCCCGTAAAGGACTATGAGTGCCTGTGCGGCAAGTACAAGCGCATGAAGTACAAAGGCATCGTCTGCGAGAAGTGCGGTGTTGAGGTCACGCTCACCAAAGTGCGCCGCGAGCGCATGGGCCATATCGAGCTGGCCGCGCCTTGCGCTCATATCTGGTTCCTGAAATCGCTGCCGTCGCGCATTTCGCTGATGCTCGACATGACGCTCAAGGATCTCGAGCGGGTGCTCTATTTCGAGCAATATATTGTTATCGAGCCGGGCCTGACCGCGCTGACGCCCAGCCAGCTCCTGACCGAGGAAGAATATCTCCAGGCGCAGGAAGAATATGGCGAAGACAGCTTCACGGCCGGCATCGGCGCGGAAGCGATCCGCGAAATCCTGTCGAATATCGACATGGAAGCGGAGACTGAAAAGCTGCGCGTCGAAATCGCGGAATCGACCAGCGAGCTGAAGACCAAAAAATACGCCAAGCGCCTGAAACTGATCACCGCGTTCCTCGAATCCGGCAACCGGCCGGAATGGATGATCATGACGGTCATTCCGGTTATCCCGCCGGAACTGCGCCCGCTGGTGCCGCTCGATGGCGGCCGCTTCGCGACCTCGGACCTCAATGATCTTTATCGCCGGGTCATCAACCGCAATAATCGCCTGAAGCGCCTTATCGAGCTGCGCGCGCCGGACATCATCGTGCGCAACGAAAAGCGGATGCTGCAGGAGTCCGTCGACGCGCTGTTTGACAATGGCCGTCGCGGCCGCGTCATCACCGGCACCAACAAGCGCCCGCTGAAGTCGCTCTCCGACATGCTGAAAGGCAAGCAGGGCCGCTTCCGCCAGAACCTGCTCGGCAAGCGCGTCGACTATTCCGGTCGTTCGGTCATCGTCGTCGGTCCGGAACTGAAACTGCATGAGTGCGGCCTGCCGAAAAAGATGGCGCTCGAACTGTTCAAGCCGTTCATCTATTCGCGCCTTGATGCGAAAGGGCTTTCGGCCACCGTCAAGCAAGCCAAGAAACTGGTCGAGAAAGAGCGCCCTGAAGTCTGGGACATTCTCGATGAGGTGATCCGCGAGCATCCGGTTTTGTTGAACCGCGCGCCGACGCTGCACCGTCTCGGCATTCAGGCGTTCGAGCCGAAGCTGATCGAAGGCAAGGCTATCCAGCTGCACCCGCTCGTCTGTACGGCGTTCAATGCGGACTTTGACGGCGACCAGATGGCCGTGCACGTGCCGCTGTCGCTCGAGGCGCAATTGGAAGCGCGCGTGCTGATGATGTCGACGAACAACATCCTGTCGCCGGCGAACGGCAAGCCGATCATCGTGCCGTCGCAGGACATCGTTCTCGGCCTTTACTACATCACCATGGAAAAAGAGGGCGAGCCGGGCGAGGGCAAGGTCTTCGGCACCATCGAAGAGATCGAACATGCGTTGGTCGCGGGCGTCGTGACGCTCCACACCAAGATCAAGGCGCGTTGGGAGACCGTCGATGAACAAGGCGCGCCGGTGCGTGAGCTTGTTGAGACGACGCCGGGCCGCATGAAGGTCGCGCAGGTGTTGCCGCGCGACACCGCCGTGCCGTTCTCGGTAATCAACCAGCTTCTCACCAAGAAAACCATCCAGGGCCTGATCGACATCGTTTATCGTCATTGCGGCCAGAAGCAGACGGTGATTTTCGCCGACCGCATCATGGATCTCGGTTTCAAGGAAGCTTGCAAGGCGGGCATTTCCTTCGGCAAGGACGACGTTGTCATTCCGGAAGCCAAAAAGCGCCTGGTTGACGAAACCCGCGCGCTGGTTTCCGAGTTTGAACAGCAATATGCGGAAGGCCTGATCACTCGCGGCGAGAAATACAACAAGGTCATCGACGCCTGGGCGAAGTGTACGGACAAAATCGCCGATGCGATGATGGAAGAAATTTCGGAAACGAAATTCGATCCGGATGATAACCGCCAGCTTGAGCCGAACTCCATCTATATGATGTCGCATTCCGGCGCGCGTGGTTCGCCGACCCAGATGCGTCAGCTCGGCGCCATGCGCGGCCTGATGGCGAAACCGTCTGGCGAAATCATCGAAACGCCGATCACCTCGAACTTCAAAGAGGGATTGACCGTGCTCGAATACTTTAACTCGACCCACGGCGCGCGGAAAGGTCTGGCCGATACGGCGCTTAAAACGGCGAACTCTGGTTATCTTACCCGCCGTCTTGTCGACGTTGCGCAAGACTGCATCGTGCGTGAGCCCGATTGCGGCACGGAAAACGGCATCACCATGGAAGCAGTTGTGCGTTCAGGTGAAATTGTCGTTCCGCTTTCGCAGATCATCCTTGGCCGGACATTGCTGGAAGACATCGTTCATCCGGAAACGGGCGAGACGCTCGGCAAGGCCAATGACGAAATTGATGAGGCGCAGGCCGAAGAGATCGAAGGTTCTGGATTGCAGAAAATCCGCGTACGTTCGGTTCTCACCTGCGATTCCAAGGTTGGCGTTTGCGCCAAGTGCTACGGGCGCGACCTGGCCCGCGGCTGTCCGGTGAATATCGGCGAATCCGTCGGCGTTATTGCGGCGCAGTCGATCGGCGAGCCGGGTACGCAGCTCACCATGCGGACGTTCCACGTCGGCGGCACGGCGCAGGTTGGCGACACCTCGTTCATCGAGGCGAGCCATGAAGGCGTCGTGAAGTTCGAGGGCGGCAATGTCCTCAAAGACTCCAATGGCGATTTTGTCGTTATGGGCCGCAACACACTGGTCAAAATCCTTGATAACGACGGCAAGGAACACGCCTCTTACAAGGTCTCTTACGGCGCCAAACTGCGCGTCGGCGACGGGTCGAAAGTCACGCGCGGCCAGCGCCTGGCGGACTGGGATCCGTACACCTTGCCGATCCTCACTGAGGTAGCCGGCAAGATTAAATTCGAAGACCTGCAGGAAGGCTTCTCCATGCAGGTTGTGGCGGACGAGGCGACGGGTATCGCCAGCCGGGTCGTCACCGACTGGCGCGCCAATCCGCGCGCGGCCGACATGAAACCGGCGATCATGATTGCCGGCGAAGACGGCGAACCGGAAAAACTCTCAACCGGCTCTGACGCACGTTACATGCTGCCGGTCGATGCGGTGTTGTCTGTCGAGGATGGCGAGGACATTAAGCCGGGCGACGTGCTTGCGCGTATCCCGACCGAGGGCGCCAAGACCCGAGACATCACCGGCGGTCTGCCGCGCGTTGCGGAACTGTTCGAAGCGCGCCGGCCGAAAGACCACGCGATCATCGCCAATGTTGACGGCAAGGTAGAATTCGGACGCGATTACAAGAACAAGCGCCGTATCCGGATTATTCCGACCGATGAGAGCCTTGAGCCTTCCGATTATCTCGTTCCGAAAGGCCGTCACATTGCGGTGCAGGATGGCGACTTCATCGCCAAGGGCGAGTATCTGATGGACGGCAACCCGGCGCCGCACGACATTCTGGCGATCATGGGGATCGAGGCGCTGGCCGACTTCCTCATTGACGAGATCCAGGAAGTCTATCGTTTGCAGGGCGTTCCGATTAACGACAAGCACATCGAGGTGATCGTTCGCCAGATGCTGCAGAAAGTCGAAATTACCGATCCGGGCGAATCGCTGTTCCTCAAAGAAGAGCAGGTCGACAAGCTCGAATATGAGGAAACCAACGCCAAGCTTGAAGATCAGGGCAAACGCCCGGCGCAGGCGATGCCGGTTTTGCTTGGCATCACCAAGGCATCGCTGCAAACGCGTTCTTTCATCTCGGCGGCGTCCTTCCAGGAGACGACGCGGGTGCTGACCGACGCGGCGGTCAACGGCAAGATCGACACGCTCGAGGGCCTGAAAGAAAACGTCATTGTCGGCCGCTTGATCCCGGCCGGCACCGGCGGGGCGATGTCGCGTCACCAGATCGAGGCCGAGCGCCGCGACGAGGTGCTGATCGAAGAGCGGGCCAAGCGCGCGGGCGTTTCCGATGCGCCGGCGATTGAGGGTCCGATCGCTGCCGAAGAGACCGCTGGCGAAGACGAACCGGTCAGTCAGGACGCGGCGGAGTAAGATCCGACGAAAAACATGTGTAAAAACGGCGGCCTTTACGGCCGCCGTTTTTTTGCGGTTCAGCGGGGCACGGGCAGTTTCCGGTCAAGCGCGAAGTCACGAATGGCGTTCAGGCCGTTCGCGCCTTTGTCGCCAAGCCAGGCATCAATCAGCATGCCCCATGTCAGGTCGCATTTGACGCGGTTCCATAGTGCTTGGGTTGCCTGCGAGGCGCGCTGATACACGCCCGGATTGGCAAGCAGCTCGGCGATTGCGGCGGCCAGGGCCTCCGGGTTCTTTTGCGGCGCCATTCGTGCTGCGGGCGTGTTTTCAAAATAAAGCCGGAACATCGGATGGTCGGACAGAGCGAGCGGGGTTCGCGTCGCCAAAGCTTCATAGATGGTCATCGGCAATCCCTCCGGATATGCGTGATGACTGGGGGCGAGGGCGAGGGTTGCTTCGCGCAACTGGGCGACGACCTCGTCATGGGAAAGCTTGCCGGCGAGCGCGACCTTGTCGGCGAGCCCGAGCGATCGGATCAGCCGAGCCGCCTCCGCGCTGAACGAGCCCGAGCCAATCAGCGTCATCTGAAAAGCGACGCCGCGCTCAGCGAGAATCGCAGCGGCCTTGATGCACTCGCCAACGCCTTTGGCGCTCGCCAGCGAGCCGACAAAGACCAGCTTCGCCGGGCCGCGGGGCAGGGTTTTCGC
Organism: uncultured Parvularculaceae bacterium; assembly: GCA_947259375.1. GTDB lineage: Bacteria > Pseudomonadota > Alphaproteobacteria > Caulobacterales > Parvularculaceae > Hyphococcus. Next base: position 153,283 of record CAMYLZ010000025.1, read on the forward strand.
CGGATTGTCTTCAGGCCGCAGCGCATGCGGCCAGTCCCATGGATAGATCTTGCCGGCCGGCGCGCCGATCCGTTGCAGCGAGAGGCAAGACGGAATGTTGTGATTGCCGATCGCCCTGATTGCCGGCTTCGCCAGCAGCCGCGCAAGCTGGAAGGCGCGTATGCGCTGGCGGATCGACATATGCTCAAAGCTGTCGGCCAAGAGCGGCAAGACATCCACGCCGGATTTGAGCGCCCAACGCAGGATCGAACGGTCGGGCGCCTGCAAAATCAGGCGCTCCGGGCGCCATTCGCGCAGCAGGGCGATGATCGACCGCGAATCGAACGCGCCGTTCCGGTGGGGGACGCAGGCCGAGTGAAGCGAATCGGAAAGCGCGATTCGCTCCGCCCCATCGCCCAACACGCCGCATATCCCGACAAATTCGTGGCGTCTGGCCAATTGGTCGACATATTCAACGGAATAGCGTTGCGCATAATAGGTCTCGCGCCCGCCCGCCATCAGCGCCGCGTAACGTTCATGAAAGACGCCATATTGGACGATTGCAATGCGCAAAACCCTCTCCCTCGCATCGTGGATAGCATAAAGCTGCACTATCCACGCCGTTTCTGGCTTACAGTAATGCGCCCCGCGATCAATCGCTTTTCGTCCTCGCGCCGCACTTGGCGCGTCGCGAAGCCCCGCCCGCGCTCCCATACGCGTCCACCCGCCCAAAAACACCGTTTTACCGGCGTTATTTTCGCTTGAACGTATTGACCCCGACGATTCCCACAGTTATGTCTCGCGCCGCTGAATGGCTGGCCGTCAGAGTTTCCCATTGGGACGCAAACTGAAACGCAGCCGCTCTTAGCTGAAGACAGTTTAGGTTCATTGAGCGGCGTTCCGCTGGCCGGGGCTCCGCTCGTTCGCGTCATGGATTTTCTATGTCCCTGGCGCGTGAAATTTTTAGGGTTGGCGCCCGCTCATAGCGAAGGCCGGAGACACTGAATGCCGACGATACAACAGCTTATCCGCAAGCCGCGGAAACCGAAGCGCGCCCTTAACAAGGTGCCGGCTTTGGAAGGCAACCCGCAAAAGCGGGGCGTTTGCACGCGGGTTTATACGACGACGCCGAAGAAGCCGAACTCGGCTCTGCGGAAGGTCGCGAAGATTCGCCTGACCAACGGTTACGAGGTCATCGGATATATCCCGGGCGAAGGTCACAACCTGCAGGAGCACTCGGTTGTGCTGATCCGCGGCGGCCGTGTCAAAGACCTTCCGGGTGTTCGTTATCACATCGTTCGCGGCGTGCTCGACACGCAGGGCGTCAAGGACCGCAAGCAGCGCCGTTCGAAATACGGCGCCAAGCGTCCGAAGTAAGGATAAGCGATATGTCACGTCGTCACCGCGCAGAAAAACGTGTTGTCCACCCGGATCCGAAATTCGGAGACAAAACCGTTTCGAAATTCATGAATTACGTCATGGTCGATGGCAAAAAGCCGGCGGCTGAGAAAATCGTTTATGGCGCATTCGACCGCATTGAAACGAAGCTGCGGCGCCCGCCGGTCGAGCTGTTCAAAGAAGCACTCGACAATGTAACGCCGGCAATCGAAGTGCGCTCGCGGCGCGTCGGCGGCGCGACTTACCAAGTGCCGGTCGAGGTTCGTCCGGATCGCAAGTTGGCGCTCGCCATGCGCTGGATCATCGGCGCCGCACGCGGCCGTAATGAAACGACGATGGTCGACAGGTTGTCGAATGAGCTGATGGACGCAGCCCAGAACCGGGGCGCGGCCGTCAAGAAGCGTGAAGACACGCACCGGATGGCCGAAGCCAACCGCGCGTTCTCGCATTATCGCTGGTAACGGATTTCAAGGTAAGGGCGCTCTAGTCATGACGCGTACGCACAAGATCGAGGACTACCGGAACTTCGGCATCATGGCCCATATCGATGCGGGCAAGACGACGACGACCGAGCGCGTTCTCTATTACACCGGCAAAAGCCACAAGATTGGCGAAGTCCATGACGGCGCCGCGACCATGGACTGGATGGAGCAGGAGCAGGAGCGGGGTATCACCATCACCTCGGCTGCGACGACCTGTTTCTGGAACGACAAGCGCCTGAACATTATCGACACCCCAGGACACGTTGACTTCACCATCGAAGTTGAGCGTTCATTGCGGGTTCTGGACGGCGCCGTCGCGTTGCTTGACGCTAATGCCGGCGTTGAGCCGCAGACCGAAACGGTCTGGCGTCAGGGCGACAAGTACAAGGTGCCGCGCATCTTCTTCATCAACAAGATGGATAAGCTGGGTGCGGACTTCTATTATTCCGTCGACACTATTCACAAGCGTCTTGCGGCCAAGACGGTCATTCTGCAGCTGCCGATCGGCGCTGAGAGTGATTTCAAAGGCATTGTCGACTTGATCACCATGAAGGCGATCGTCTGGGAAGAAGAAAGCCTCGGCGCGGCTTTCCATGAAGAAGAGATCCCCGCGGACCTCGTTGAAAAGGCGAAAGAGTACCGCGAGAAAATGGTCGAGACGGTTGTCGAGATCGATGAAGAGGTGATGGAAGCCTATCTGGAAGGCAACGAGCCGGATGAGGCGACGATCAAGCGCTTGGTCCGTAAGGGCACCTGTGCGGTTGAATTCCATCCGGTGCTGTGCGGCTCTGCGTTCAAGAACAAGGGCGTCCAGCCGATGCTTGATGCGGTTGTCGACTACCTGCCGAGCCCGGTCGAAGTGCCGGCGATCAAGGGTCATCTGCCGGACTCTGATGAAGAAGTCGTGCGCAAATCGTCCGATGACGAGCCGCTGTCCATGCTGGCGTTTAAAGTGATGAACGACCCGTTTGTTGGTTCGCTGACATTTTGCCGCATTTATTCGGGCAAGCTCGAAGCGGGCACGCAGCTTTTGAACACAGTCAAAGGCAAAAAAGAACGCGCCGGCCGGATGCTGCAAATGCACTCCAACAGCCGCGAAGAGATCAAGGTGGCGCATGCTGGCGACATCATCGCGGTTGTCGGTCTGAAAGACACGACGACGGGCGATACGCTTTGCGATGCGCAAAAGCCGGTCATTCTCGAGCGTATGGAATTTCCGGAGCCGGTTATTGAGCTGGCGGTCGAGCCGAAAACCAAGGCCGACCAGGAGAAAATGGGCGTGGCGCTGCAGCGTCTTGCTGCTGAAGACCCGTCTTTCCGCGTTTCTTCGGACGAAGAGTCCGGGCAGACGATCATCAAGGGCATGGGCGAGCTTCACCTCGACATCATTGTTGACCGTATGAAGCGCGAGTTCAAAGTCGAAGCCAATATCGGCGCGCCCCAGGTTGCTTACCGCGAGACGATTACCAAGGCCGCTGAGATCGACTACACCCATAAGAAACAGTCTGGCGGTTCGGGCCAGTTTGCGCGCATCAAGTTCCGCGTCGTACCGCAAGAGCCGGGCACAGGCTACGAGTTCGAAAGCCAGATCGTCGGCGGGTCTATTCCGAAGGAATATATCCCGGGCGTTGAAAAAGGCATCAACTCGATCCGCGAAACCGGTCTGCTGGTCGGCTTCCCGATCCTCGATTTCAAGGTCGAGCTTTATGACGGCGCCTTCCACGATGTGGACTCGTCTGTGCTGGCCTTCGAGATCGCCGCGCGCGGCGCCTTCCGCGAGCACAAGAGTGAGCTGGGCCTGGCCTTGCTCGAGCCGATCATGAAAGTCGAAGTGGTCACGCCGGAAGAATATACCGGTACGGTGATCGGCGATCTCAACTCACGCCGTGGACAGATCCAGGAGCAGGAAATGCGCGGCAATGCGAATGTGGTCCACGCAATGGTCCCGCTCGCCAACATGTTCGGCTACGTCAACAACCTTCGCTCGGCGACGCAGGGCCGCGCGAACTACACGATGCAGTTTGATCATTATGATCGTGTGCCGAAAGCAGTTGAAGACGAAGTCAAAGCGAAACTGGCGGGCTAGCCGGTCCTAGTGAAGCGCCCGCCAAACGAAAAACGGGCAAGAGTTTAACGACAGACGTCAGAGAAGACGGAGAGAAGTGAAATGTCGAAGGAAAAGTTTGAACGTACAAAACCGCACGCCAATATCGGCACCATTGGTCACGTCGACCATGGCAAGACGACGCTGACGGCTGCGATCACGAAATATTTCGGCGACTTCAAAGCGTACGACCAGATCGACGCTGCGCCGGAAGAAAAAGCGCGCGGCATCACGATCTCTACGGCGCATGTCGAATATGAGACGGATGGCCGCCACTACGCTCACGTCGACTGCCCGGGCCACGCTGACTATGTGAAGAACATGATCACCGGCGCGGCGCAGATGGATGGTGCGATCCTGGTTGTGAACGCTGCTGACGGCCCGATGCCGCAGACCCGCGAGCACATCCTGCTGGCGCGTCAGGTTGGCGTTCCGGCGATTGTTGTTTACCTCAACAAAGTCGACCAGGTTGACGACGAAGAGCTCCTTGAGCTGGTTGAAATGGAAGTTCGCGAACTTCTCTCGTCCTATGAATTCCCGGGCGACGATATTCCGATCATCAAAGGGTCGGCGCTTGCGGCGCTTGAAGGTCGTGAGCCGGAAATCGGCGAGAATTCCATCAAAGAACTGATGAAAGCCGTCGACGAATACATTCCGACCCCGGATCGTCCGGTTGACCAGCCGTTCCTGCTGCCGATCGAAGACGTGTTCTCGATTTCCGGTCGCGGTACGGTTGTTACTGGCCGTGTCGAGCGCGGCGTCGTGACGGTTGGCGATGAACTCGAAATCGTCGGCATGAAAGACACGCAGAAAACCACCTGCACGGGTGTTGAAATGTTCCGCAAGCTGCTGGATCGCGGGGAAGCTGGCGACAATGTCGGCGTTCTGCTGCGCGGCATCGAGCGTGAAGCTGTTGAGCGCGGTCAGGTTCTCTGCAAGCCGGGCTCGGTGACGCCGCACACGAAATTCGTGGCCGAAGCCTATATCCTGACGAAAGAAGAAGGCGGCCGTCACACGCCGTTCTTCGGAAATTATCGTCCGCAGTTCTACTTCCGCACGACCGACGTGACAGGTGTTGTAACGCTCAAGGAAGGCACCGAAATGGTCATGCCTGGCGACAATGCCGAGCTGAATGTTGAACTGATCGTGCCGATCGCCATGGAAGAGAAGCTTCGCTTCGCTATCCGTGAAGGCGGCCGCACGGTCGGCGCCGGCATCGTTGCGAAGATTGTCGAGTAACGAAAACAAGGAAAGCGCGGGCTGACCCTAATCCGCCCGCGCTTTCGACTCTCAGAGTACAAGAGCAGGTTTGAGAAAACCGAAGCGTTAGACCCGAAAGCGAAGCGTTAAAATGCAACAGAATATCCGCATCAGGCTTAAAGCGTTTGATCATCGCGTACTGGACGCTTCGACGCTGGAGATCGTCAATACGGCGAAACGCACTGGCGCGAATGTGCGCGGACCTATCCCGCTGCCGACGCGTATCGAGCGTTACACCGTGAACCGGTCGCCGCATGTGAACAAGAAAAGCCGTGAGCAATTCGAAATGCGCACTCATAAGCGCATGCTCGATATCGTCGATCCGACGCCGCAAACGGTGGACGCGCTGATGAAACTCGATCTGTCGGCTGGCGTCGACGTCGAGATCAGACTCGGCGCTTAAGGAGCATTGAAGATGCGCACGGGATTAATTGCAAAGAAGATGGGCATGACCCGCATCTACACGGAAGGCGGCGATCATTTGCCGGTGACTGTGATGCAGCTTGACGCCTGTCAAGTGGTCGGCCAGCGCACGACGGAGAAGAACGGCTATTCAGCGGTTCAGCTCGGCGCCGGCGCAAAGAAAGCTAAACGCGTGAACAAGGCCGATCGCGGGCAGTTCGCGAAAGCGAATGTCGAGCCGAAGGCGAAAGTCGTCGAATTCCGCGTGGCGGAAGAAAACATGATCGATGTGGGTGCGGAGCTTTCGGCCGAGCACTTTATCACGGGCCAGAAAGTCGACGTAACTGGCACCTCAATCGGTAAGGGTTTTGCCGGTGCAATGAAGCGGCACAATTTCGGCGGTCTGCGTGCAACCCACGGTGTGTCGATTTCGCACCGCAGCCATGGCTCGACCGGTCAGTGCCAGGATCCGGGGAAGGTCTTCAAAGGCAAGAAGATGGCCGGTCATTACGGCGCGGCGCGGATCACGACCCAGAACCTCGAGATCGTGCGCACGGATGGCGAGCGCGGGCTGATCTTGATCAAGGGCGCGGTGCCGGGGCCGAAAGGCGGCTGGGTGCTGATCAAGGACGCTGTCAAGCGCGCCATGCCGGCCGATGCGCCGACGCCGGCCGCGTTCAAGACCGCGAAAACACAAGAGTCTGCCGCGAGCCCGGAAGCGACTGCCGCTGACGATCAGGCGCCGGCGGAAGAAGCGAAGAAAGAAGGGGACGAATAATGAAAGCCGACGTCCTCAATATTGAGAGCGGAAAAGCCGGGTCCATCGAACTCGATGATGCGATTTTCGGGCTTGAGCCGCGCAAGGACATTTTGCACCGTTGCGTCGTATACCAGCTCGCCAAGCGGCAGCAAGGCACGCATCACGCCAAGGAGCGCAACGAAGTCGCCGCGACGTCGAAGAAATTCGGTCGTCAAAAAGGCTCCGGCGGCGCACGCCACGGTAACCGCGCGGCGCCGCAATTCCGCGGCGGCGGGAAGGCGCACGGGCCGCGTCCGCGCAGCCATGCGATCGACCTGCCGAAAAAGGTTCGCCGGCTGGCGCTGAAACATGCGCTGTCTGCGAAGGCTGCGGCTGGCTCGCTGGTGATCATTGACGATGCAAAGCTTGAAAACGCCAAGACCAAGGCGTTGGCCGAAGCGTTTTCGAAGCTCGACATCGCAAATGCGTTGATCGTCGATGCAAGCGTTGATGAGCAATTCGGTCTCGCGACGCGCAACCTCAAGGGGGTCGATATGATCCCGGTGATCGGCGCGAATGTTTACGACATTCTTCGCAAGGACAAGCTGGTGCTGACCAAAGCGGCGGTTGAAGGCCTGGAGGCGCGTCTCAAATGAGCAAGAAAGAAACAGCCATGGGCGCGGAAGCGCATTACGATACGCTGATCCAGCCAGTGATCACCGAAAAGTCGACGATCGCATCGGAGAACAACCAGGTTGTTTTCCAGACGGCGATCACTGCGACGAAGCCGGAGATCAAGGAAGCGGTCGAAGCGTTGTTCAAGGTCAAGGTGAAGGCCGTGAACACGCTGCGCGTCAAAGGCAAGAACAAGCAGTTCCGCGGGCGTCCTTATACGCGCTCGACGGTGAAGAAAGCGATTGTAACGCTTGAAGAAGGTCACTCGATTGACGTGACCACAGGACTTTAAGGCGGGATTTTAGACCAATGGCTCTGAGAAAATTCAAACCAACGACGCCGGGTCGCCGCCAGCTGGTTCTGGTGGACCGCAGCGAGCTGTGGAAAGGCAAGCCCGTCAAAACGCTGACGGAAGGCCTGTCCGAGAAAGCCGGGCGTAACAATACCGGCCGGGTGACGGTTCGCCGCCGCGGCGGCGGGGTGAAAAAGACCTATCGCAAAATCGATTTCAAACGGCGCAAGTTTGATATTGAAGCGAAGGTCGAGCGGCTCGAATATGATCCGAACCGCACGGCGTTCATCGCGCTGATCAAATATCTCGATGGCGAGCAGGCTTACATCATTGCGCCGCAACGGCTGAAAGCCGGGGACAAGGTGATCGCCGGCGCCAAGGTCGACGTGAAGCCGGGCAATGCGATGCCGCTGAAGTCGATTCCGGTCGGCACGATCATCCATAATGTCGAGCTCAAGCCGGGCAAGGGCGGCCAGATGGCCCGTTCTGCAGGCGCCTATGCGCAGCTGGTCGGCCGCGATGGCGGCATGGCGCAGGTGCGCATGCAGTCCGGCGAAGTGCGCTTGGTGCATGGCGAGTGCATGGCGACGGTCGGCGCGGTATCGAACCAGGATCACATGAACCAGTCGATCGGCAAGGCCGGACGCAACCGGCACAAGGGCAAGCGCCCATCCGTGCGCGGCGTGGTCATGAACCCGGTCGATCACCCGCATGGCGGCGGTGAAGGTCGCACGTCAGGTGGTCGCCATCCGGTGACCCCGTGGGGCAAGCCCACCAAAGGCGCCAAGACTCGCAAGAATAAAGCAACTGACAAGTTCATCATTCGCTCGCGTCACGCGCGGAAGAAGAAATAGGACGACGGAGTTTAAAAAATGCCACGTTCAGTTTGGAAAGGTCCGTTCGTCGATCGCTATCTGTTGAAGAAAGCGGAAGAAGTTCAGGACGGAAAGCACAAGGGCGGCGTCAAATCCTGGTCGCGCCGGTCGACGATCCTGCCGCAATTCGTTGGGATGACGTTCAACGTCTATAACGGCCAGAAATTCATCCCGGTCCATGTGACCGAGGACATGGTTGGTCACAAATTCGGCGAGTTTTCTCCGACCCGTACCTATTACGGTCACGGTGCGGATAAAAAGGCGAAGAGGAAGTAGTCATGGGGCAGAAGAAAAACCCCCGTCGCGTCGGCGATACGCAGGCAATGGCCAAGGGCCGTGTGATCCGCACCTCGCCGCAGAAGCTCAATCTTGTAGCGCAGCTGATTCGGGGCAAGCCGGTTGAGAAAGCGCTCGCGGATCTGACCTTTTCGCGCAAGCGGATCGCGCTGAATGTCAAGAAGGTGCTGGAAAGCGCCATCGCGAATGCGGAAAACAATCATGACCTGGACATCGACTCGCTGATCGTCGATCAAGCGTTTGTCGGCAAGAACATGGTGATGAAGCGCTGGAAGGCGCGCGCACGCGGTCGGGTCGGCAGAATTCACAAACCGTTTTCGGAAATCACGATTGTCGTTAAAGAAGTTGAGGAGGCCGCCTAATGGGCCAGAAAGTCAATCCCATCGGCTTGCGCCTCGGTATCAACCGGACCTGGGACTCGCGCTGGTTCGCGGGCAAGGCCGCCTATGGCGACCTGCTGCATGAAGACCTGGCGATCCGGAAATATCTGGAAAAGCGCCTGCAGCAGGCCGGCGTTTCGCGCATCGTGATCGAACGTCCCCACAAAAAATGTCGCGTGACGATTTACACGGCGCGTCCAGGCGTGGTGATCGGCAAGAAAGGCGCAGATATCGAAAAGCTGCGCCAGGAGCTGATGAAACTGTCGTCGTCGGAAACGGTGCTGAACATTGTTGAGATCCGCAAGCCGGAAGTTGATGCGACGCTGGTTGCGGAAAACATTGCGCAGCAGCTCGAGCGCCGTGTGGCGTTCCGCCGGGCCATGAAGCGCGCCATGCAAACGGCGCAGCGGATGGGTGCGCTGGGCATTCGCGTCAATGTTGCGGGCCGTCTCGGCGGTGCGGAAATCGCGCGGACAGAGTGGTATCGCGAAGGCCGCGTTCCGCTGCATACGCTGCGCGCTGACATCGATTACGGCGTCGCGACGGCGCAGACCACTTATGGCGCGATTGGCGTCAAGGTCTGGATCTTCAAGGGCGAAATCATGGATCACGATCCGCTCGCGCAGGAAAAACGGCTCGTTGACGCGCAAACCGGCGGCGTCGGCCAGCAGCGCAACTAAGCGCGACAGGAAGGTATTTGGAGGCGTTTAGTCATGTTGCAGCCAAAGAAGACAAAATTCCGCAAGATGCACAAAGGGCGGATCAAGGGCGTCGCGAAAGGCGGCACGGAGTTGAATTTCGGCTCCCATGGCCTCAAGGCCGTGCAGCCGGAGCGCATCACCTCGCGGCAGATTGAAGCCACCCGTCGTGCGATCACCCGTGCGATGAAGCGTCAGGGGCGGGTCTGGATTCGGATCTTCCCGGATGTGCCGGTGTCGAAAAAGCCGACCGAAGTGCGGATGGGTAAAGGCAAAGGCTCCGTCGAATATTGGGCCGCCAAGGTAAAGCCTGGCCGGATCATGTTTGAGATCGACGGCGTGACGGATGAAACGGCGCGCGAAGCGTTGGCGCTCGGCGCGGCGAAACTGCCGATTAAGACGCGCATCGTAACGCGCATCGGCGAGTAAGGGACGAAGACGATGGACGCCAAGGAAGCACGCGACCTGACGCCGGACGAGTTGAAGGACCGGATTCTTCAATTGAAGAAAACGCAGTTCAATCTGCGCTTTCAAAAAGCGTCGGGCCAGCTCGAAAAGACCGCCCGCATTAGCGAAGTCCGCAAGGACATCGCTCGACTGAAAACTATTCTCGGCGAAAAGCGCCGGGCCAACGCTAATTAAGAGGCGAAGCAATGCCCAAACGCATATTGCAAGGCACGGTCGTGAGCGACAAAGGCGACCAGACGGTTGTCGTTAATGTGGAACGCATCTTCACGCACCCGCTGTTCAAAAAGACGGTGCGCCGTTCCAACCGTTTTCATGCGCATGACGCGGAAAATGCATTCAAGACCGGCGACCTCGTCCGGATTCAGGAATGCGCGCCGAAGTCGAAGCTGAAGCGTTGGGAAGTGATTGGGCAAGGCTCAAAAGGGTAATACAGGCTCGTTTATTTTAACGAACTGTAAAGGTAAAGCGGGCGTAAGGGCCCATCAGGAGGATCACCATGATCCAGATGCAAACAAATTTGGACGTCGCCGATAACTCGGGCGCGAAGCGCGTTCAGTGCATCAAGGTGCTGGGCGGCGCCAAGCGCAAATATGCCGGCGTTGGCGACATTATCGTTGTGTCCGTGAAGGAAGCGATTCCGCGCGGCCGCGTGAAAAAAGGCCAGGTCATGAAGGCCGTGGTTGTGCGCACGGCGAAAGACATCAAACGGCGCGATGGTTCGGTCATCCGCTTTGATCGGAACGCCGCTGTTTTGATCAACAACAACAAGGAGCCGATCGGCACGCGTATTTTCGGCCCGGTGACGCGCGAACTTCGCGCCGCCCGCCACATGAAGATCGTGTCGCTCGCGCCGGAGGTTCTGTAGAAATGGCTGCGAAGATTAAAAAAGGCGACAAGGTGATTGTCCTTACGGGGCGCGATCGCGGTGCGGAAGGCGAAGTGATCGAGGTGATGCCGAAGGCCGAACGGGTGGTCGTGCGCGGCGTCAACATGATCAAGAAACACCAGAAGCAAACCCAAACGGAGCAGGGCGGCATCATCTCCAAAGAGGCGCCGTTGCATGTTTCCAACGTGGCTTTGAAAGATCCTTCGACCGGCAAGCCGACCCGCGTCGGTTTCAAGGTGGAAGACGGCAAAAAGGTACGCGTCGCGAAAGCGTCGGGTGAGGTTATCGATGGCTGAGGCAAACGCATATCAACCGCGCCTGAAGGCGCTTTATCTCGACGCGATCCGCGCGAAAATGAATGACAAGTTCGCCTATGCGAACCCGATGATGATGCCGCGGCTTGAGAAAGTCGTCATCAATATGGGTGTTGGCGACGCGGTGAATGATCGCAAGGCAGTGGACGCGGCGGTGCAGGACCTGACGCGGATCGCCGGTCAGAAGCCGGTGGTTACCAAAGCCAAAAAGTCTATCGCCGGCTTCAAGCTGCGCGAAGGCATGGCGGTCGGCGCGAAAGTGACGCTGCGCAAAGACCGCATGTATGAATTTATCGATCGCCTGATCACAATCGCGCTGCCGCGCGTGCGCGACTTCCGCGGTCTGAACGCCAAGAGCTTTGACGGCCGCGGCAATTACGCCATGGGTCTGAAAGAACATATCGTCTTCCCCGAAATCGACTATGACAAGGTCGAAACCATCCGGGGCATGGACATCATCATCTGCACCTCCGCTCGTAATGACGATGAGGCGCGTGAACTCTTGCGGGAATTCAATTTCCCGTTCCGTAAATAGGAAAGGCATTGAGCGAGGTCCGAATTTTCGGAAACCGGCTTGAGAGGAGAAACGAATGGCGAAGAAAGCAATGGTCGAGCGCGATCTCAAACGCCGCCGGATGGCGAAGAAGTTTGAGTCGAAGCGCAGTCGGCTGAAGGCGATCATCAAGGACCAAGAACAGGCGGGCGAAGATCGCTTCATGGCGGCGCTGCGTCTGGCTGAACTGCCGCGCAATTCTTCGAAGACGCGCATCCGCAATCGTTGCCTGGTCACGGGCCGCCCGCGGGGGTTCTATCGCAAACTGAAAATGTCGCGGATCGCGCTGCGTGATCTGGGTTCGTCCGGGAAGATTCCTGGTCTGGTTAAGTCGAGCTGGTAAGGAGGCCGGGACGAAATGGCTATCAATGATCCTGTCGGCGATTTGATTACGCGCCTGCGCAACGCCCAGATGCGGCGGCATACGACGATGAACGTGCCGGCGTCGAAGCTGCGCGGTTGGGTGCTCGACGTGCTCGAGTCCGAGGGCTATATCCGCGGTTATTCGCGCACCGACAAAGACGGCGAGAAGCCGCGCTTTGACGTTGAGCTGAAATATTACGAGGGCGCGCCGGTGATCCAGAAGATCAAGCGCGTGTCCAAGCCGGGACGTCGTGTCTATTCGTCCGTTCGCGATCTCGCGACGGTTCGGAATGGGCTTGGCATTTCGATCGTGTCGACGCCGAAGGGCGTCATGTCAGACGCTGCAGCACGCGACGCCAATGTTGGCGGCGAAGTGCTTTGCGAAGTTTACTAAGGGTTGGGAGCGAACAATGTCCCGCATTGGTAAAAAACCGATTCCGGTCCCCGGCGGCGTCACCGTTGCCGTCGACGGCCAGGTGGTGAGCGCGAAAGGCCCGAAGGGCGCGCTGGATTTCGTCGTCAACGATCTGTGCACCGTGGCGCTCGAGGATGATCATATCCTCGTCAATCCGGTGAACAATTCGAAGCCGGCGCGTTCGATGTGGGGCATGAGCCGCACGCGGATCGCGAACATGCTCGAAGGCGTTGCGAATGAATATTCGAAAACGCTCGAGCTTGTCGGCGTCGGCTATCGCGCGCAGATGAAAGGCGCCGCCCTTAGTCTGGCGCTTGGCTATAGCCACGACATCGATTACCCGGCGCCGGAAGGCGTGAAGATTGCGACGCCAAAACCGACGGAAGTTATTGTTTCGGGCATCGACAAGCAAAAGGTCGGACAGACCGCGGCCGAGATTCGCGCGTTCCGTCCGCCGGAGCCTTACAAAGGCAAAGGCGTGAAATACGCTGACGAGTACATCTTCCGTAAGGAAGGTAAGAAGAAATAACGCTCTGCGATAAGGATTTACGGCAATGGCCGATCAAAAGCGAAAACAGTTGAATTCGCGGGCGACCCGCACCAGAGGAAAGATCAAGCGCGTCTCGACCGACCGTCTGCGGCTTTCCGTCTTCCGCTCGTCGAAGAATATCTCGGCGCAAATCATCGACGACAAGGAGGGCCGCACGTTGGCTTTCGCCTCGTCGCTCGAAAAGGATTTCGGTAAAGGCTCCGACAAGGACGCTGCCGCCAAGGTGGGCAAGGTTCTTGGGGAGCGCGCTGTCGAAGCCGGCGTCAAGAATGTCGTGTTCGATCGCGGCGGATACATCTATCACGGCCGGGTTAAAGCGCTTGCAGATGCTGCGCGCGAAGCCGGTTTGAATTTTTAAGGAGTAGACGGCATGGCTCGAGAAGAAGGACGCGGCCGGGGACGCGGCAGAGGCGAGCGCGAAGAGCGGGACGAATTCGTCGACAAGCTCGTTGCGATCAACCGCGTCGCGAAGGTTGTTAAGGGCGGCAAAAATTTCGGCTTTGCGGCGCTTGTCGTCGTCGGCGATCAAAAAGGCCGGGTCGGCTTTGGCAAGGGCAAGGCGCGCGAAGTGCCGGAAGCGATCCGCAAGGCGAGTCAGGAAGCCAAACGCAACCTCGTGCGCATTCCGCTGCGCGAAGGCCGTACGTTGCATCATGATGCGCATGGCCGCTGGGGCGCTGGCAAGGTCGTCCTGCGGTCGGCGCCGGCTGGTACCGGCATCATTGCCGGCGGTCCGATGCGCGCGATTTTCGAAACGCTTGGCGTGCAGGATGTCGTCGCCAAGTCAATCGGCTCGTCGAACCCCTATAATATGGTGCGTGCAACCGTAGACGCGCTGAAAAACCAGTCGAGCCCGCGCACCATGGCGGCCAAGCGCGGCAAGAAAGTCTCCGACATTCTCGCCAGCCGGCGTCGCGGCGGCGATGCGGAAGTCGACGCAGCGTAAGGAACGAGTGCAATGGCTGAGAAGAAAACCATCAAGGTCCGCCAGACCGGCAGTCCCATTCGGCGTCCGGCCGATCAGCGCGCAACGCTGGTTGGTTTGGGCCTGAACAAGCTTGGCCGCGAGCGCCAGCTTGAAGACACGCCCTCTGTGCGCGGCATGATCCGGAAAGTCTCCCACCTGGTGGAGATTGTGGAAGAATAGGGGTTCGGCATCAGGTATTTTGCGTCGAGCGGACGGTTTCGACTTGCAAAAACCGAGGGCTGGTTACTAGAACCCGATCTGACAACAGGCGAGGCGGCGATTCGGGAGCGAATTAGCCGTCGCAAGTCGAGGTGATACATGAAACTCAACGATCTTTCCGACAATAAAGGTTCACGCAAGGCCCGAACGCGGGTTGGTCGCGGTATTGGCTCCGGCAAGGGCAAGACCGGCGGTCGCGGCGTCAAGGGTCAGAAATCGCGTTCTGGCGTTTCCGGCATCCGCGCGTATGAAGGCGGCCAGATGCCGCTCTATATGCGTCTGCCGAAACGCGGCTTCAGCAAACCGAACCGTGCGTCCTATGCGGAGGTCAATATTGGCCGCCTGCAGGTCGCAGTAGATGCGGGCAAACTGGACGCTTCCAAGACAATCGACGCCGCCGCGCTGGTTGAGGCCGGCGTTCTGCGCCGCGCCAAGGATGGCGTGCGCTTGCTGGGCGTTGGCGAACTGAACGCCAAGCTTGATCTGGTGGTCGCTCACGCGTCGGCTTCGGCGAAGGCGGCGGTTGAAAAGGCCGGCGGTTCCGTGGCGGCGAAGGATAGCGAGTAGGCGCGACGGGCGGGGTTGCGCTAAAGCGCGACGGCCGCCACATGGCGTCCGTCAAAGTCTGGCGCGATAACGTCCTACAAAGGTGAAGATCCGAGATGACATCAGCAGCCGAACAGTTTGCGTCGAACATAAATTTTTCGTCTTTCGCCAAGGCGGAGGAGCTGAAAAAACGCTTGTTGTTCACGCTGGGCGCGCTGATCGTTTACAGGCTAGGCACATTCGTACCGATTCCGGGCATTAATCCGGAAGCGTTCGCGCAAGGCTTTCAGAGCCAGCAGGGCGGTCTTCTCGGCACGCTGAATATTTTCGCCGGCGGCGCGGTTGAGCGGATGGCGATCTTCGCGCTCAACATCATGCCGTATATTTCCGCGTCAATCATCATGCAGCTCATGGCTGCGGTGATTCCGTCGCTGGAAGCGATCAAGAAAGAAGGCGAGCAGGGCCGCCGTCAGATCAACCAATATACGCGTTATCTGACGGTCTTCCTCGCGACCATGCAAGGCTATTTCATTGCGGTGAGCCTGCAAGGCAATACCGGCGGGTTGCAGGTGGTGTCGAACCCCGGTCCGTTCTTCCTGGTGACGACGGTGGTCACGCTGGTTGGCGGCGTGATGTTCCTGTTGTGGCTGGGAGAACAGATTACTGCGCGCGGTGTCGGCAATGGCGTGTCGCTGATCATTTTTGCGGGTATTGTCGCTGAATTGCCGCGTGCGATTGCTGGGCTGCTCGATCAGGGCCGGACCGGCGGCGGCGTCGGCGGCGGCGCGGTCCTGGTGATCGCCGCTTTGGCGCTGGCGCTGATTGCTTTTGTCGTGTTCATGGAACGCTCGCAGCGGCGGGTTTTGGTGCAATATCCACGTCGTCAGGTCGGCCAGCGCATGACGCAGGGCGAGAAATCGCATCTGCCGCTGAAGCTCAACGTCGCGGGCGTTATTCCGCCGATTTTCGCCTCTTCGCTGCTTTTGTTGCCGGCGACGGCCGCTGGCGCAGTCGGTGATGGCGCGCCGCAATGGCTGCAAGACCTGACCTTCTTGTTTGCGCCGGGCCGCCCCCTTTATATCGCGCTTTATGCGGCGCTGATCATGGGCTTTGCTTTTGTCTACACTTCTGTCGTGTTCAACGTTGAGGATGTGGCGGATAATCTTAAAAAATATGGCGGCTTCATTCAGGGCTATCGGCCGGGCGCGCGGACGGCGGAATATCTCGATTTCGTGCTGACCCGCCTGACGATGATCGGCGCGCTGTATCTGACCTTTGTCTGCATCCTGCCGGAGATCTTGAAAGCCGGCTATAGCCAGAGCATTCCAGTTTATATTGGCGGGACGTCGCTGCTGATCGTGGTGTCTGTCACGCTCGATACGGTCTCGCAGATTCAGGGCCATCTGGTAGCGCAGCAATATGAAAGCCTGATCAAGAAGTCGAAGCTGCGGGGGCGGCGGTGATCGTAATCTTTCTAGGACCGCCAGGCGCCGGCAAAGGCACCCAGGCCGCGCATATTGTTGAACGCTATGGCGTGCGGCAATTGTCGACCGGCGATATGTTTCGTGCGGCGATCAAGGCGGGAACGCCGCTGGGCGTGAAGGCCAAAGAGGTGATGGACGCCGGCAAGCTGGTTTCTGACGATATTGTGTGCGGTCTGGTGAAAGAGCGGATTTCGGCCGTGGATTGCAAGGACGGGTTCTTGCTCGACGGGTTTCCGCGGACGCTGGTTCAGGCGGGAATGCTGGATGAGATGCTGGCCGAACAGGGCCGGGGCGTCGATGTGGTAATCGAGCTTAAAGTGGACGAGGCGGTGCTGGTCGAAAGGCTGCGCAGCCGCATTGAGCAAACGCGCGCGCGCGGTGAAGCGCTGCGCAGCGATGATAATGAAGAGACATTCGCGAAGCGCCTTGGCGTCTATCGTGAGGAGACGGCTCCCCTGATCCCGTATTACGCGGAGCAGGGAAAATTGCGGTCGATTGACGGCATGGGGACGGTCGAGGCCGTTTCCGACGCAATTGACGCGATTTTGGACCCGATTCAGGCCTGAAATAGGGGCTGAAAACGGTTGACGGCGGGACGGACGCGGCTATACCTACGCGCTCTCCGCCAACAGGAGATAGAGCTCGCTCGGCGCGTCAGCATGTATGCGCCGTCGCGGGCTTTGCTTGGTTAGCGGCATATCCGCCGCGTGTTCGTGAATGCGGCGTGCCCGGCCGGAACAGGGCGGAGAACGTAGGAAAAGGAATAGACCCGTGGCCCGTATTGCAGGCGTCAATATCCCGACCAATAAGCGCGTGACGATTGCACTGCGCTATATTCATGGCATCGGCCCGGCGAAAGCGGCCGAGATTTGCGAGACAGTCGGGATCGCCCCGGAACGTCGCGTCAATGAATTGTCGGATGCGGAAGTGTTGCAGATTCGCGAAACGATCGACCGCGACTTCCTCGTGGAAGGCGATCTGCGCCGTGAAGTCGCCGTTAACATCAAACGCCTGATGGACCAAGGCTGCTATCGCGGTCTGCGTCATCGTCGCGGCCTGCCGGTGCGCGGGCAGCGCACTCACACCAATGCCCGCACGCGCAAGGGCCCGGCCAAGCCAATCGCCGGCAAGAAGAAATAAGGATACTCACCGATGGCGAAACAACCCGCCCAGTCGCGCGTCAAGCGCCGCGAGCGCAAGAACATCACCACTGGCGTCGTTCACGTGAACGCGTCGTTCAACAACACCATGGTCACCATTTCCGACGAGCAAGGCAATGCAATCGCCTGGTCGTCCGCCGGCGGCATGGGGTTCAAGGGATCGCGCAAATCGACGCCTTACGCGGCGCAGCTTGCGGCTGAAGATGCTGCGAAAAAGGCGATGGAACACGGCCTTCAAACGGTTAGCGTCGAAGTGCGCGGACCGGGTTCGGGGCGTGAGAGCGCATTGCGGGCTTTGCAGTCTGCGGGTCTGACGGTTTCGATCATTCGCGACGTCACGCCGATCCCGCATAATGGTTGCCGTCCGCGTAAACGCCGCCGCGTCTGATTTCGTCTGGAATTAAAGAGAGCGATCCCAATTATGGAATCCACCAATATTCTCGAAAAGAACTGGCTTGAGCTGATCCGGCCGTCAAAGCTGGAAGTGACTTCGGGCTCCGATTCGAGCCGGAGGGCGTCGATCGTCGCGCAGCCGCTGGAGCGGGGCTTCGGCCTGACGCTTGGCAATAGTCTGCGCCGCATCCTGATGTCGTCGCTACAAGGCGCGGCGGTGACGTCGTTGCAGATCGACGGCGTCGTGCATGAGTTCTCGTCCATTCCGGGCGTGCGCGAAGACGTCACGGATATCGTGCTCAACATCAAGCAATTGGCGTTGCGCATGCATGCAGACGGCCCGAAACGGCTGGTGCTGCGGCGTGATACGCCAGGCATTGTGACGGCGGCGGACATTGAAGAAACGTCGGCGGTCGAGATCCTCAACAAGGATCACGTGATCTGTCACCTCGATGAAGGCGCGACCTTGCGGATCGAGATGACCGTGAACACCGGCAAGGGCTACACGCCGGCGGAGCAAAATCGGCCGGAAGACGCGCCGATCGGCCTTATTCCGATCGACAGCCTTTACTCGCCGGTCAACCGCGTTGCCTATCGCGTTGAGAATACGCGCGAAGGTCAGGTGCTCGATTATGACAAGCTGATCATGGATCTTGAGACCGACGGTTCGCTGTCGCCTGACGATGCGGTCGCTTATGCGGCGCGCATCCTGCAAGACCAGCTTCAGGTGTTCATCAATTTCGACGAGCCGACGAAAGAGACCGCCGGCGACGCGCGCGAAGAGCTGCCGTTTAACCCGGCGCTGCTGCGCAAGGTTGACGAGCTTGAGCTGTCGGTGCGTTCGGCGAACTGTCTCAAGAACGACAATATCGTTTACATTGGCGACCTGATCCAGAAGACGGAAGCGGAAATGCTCCGCACGCCGAACTTTGGCCGCAAGTCGTTGAACGAGATCAAGGAAGTTCTGGCCGGGCTTGGTCTGCACCTTGGCATGGACGTGCCGGATTGGCCGCCCGACAATATCGAAGACCTCGCTAAAAAGTTTGACGAATAACTGACGCAAAGTCAGCGTAAGGAGAAAAAGCCATGCGACACGGGATGGCGCACAGAAAACTGAACCGCACCCATGAGCATCGCAAAGCGATGTTCGCCAATATGGCGTGTGCGCTGATCAAGCATGAGCAGATCACGACGACCTTGCCGAAAGCAAAAGAGCTTCGGCCGATCGTTGAAAAGCTCGTGACCATGGCCAAGCACGCTGACAAGGACGAAAGCCGGTCGCTGCATTTGCGGCGCCTGGCGATTTCGCGCATTCGCGACAAGGACATGGCGAAGAAGCTGTTCGACACGCTCGGACCGCGCTACGCCGAGCGTGATGGCGGCTATATCCGCATCATGAAGGCGGGTTTCCGCTATGGCGACAACGCCCCCCTCGCGGTGATCGAATTCGTTGATCGTGATGAAGACGCCAAGGGCCAGGATTCCGGTCCGGTGGTCGGCGTCGAGGAAGACGACGAAGAATAGGGGTTTCGCGCCTTTATAAAAGCGATGAGATTTGAATTGGAAACGCGCGAGGATATATTTCTCGCGCGTTTTTTCTTTCTGGAGGCAAGGTCACATGGTGCGAAGTGTTTTGGCGGCGATGGGTGCGGTGATGCTGGCGATCAATGCGGCCTGTGCGCAGCCAGCGCCGGAAGTGCAGGAACCGCCTGAGGCGCCGGTCGGCGAGGTTGCGGAAATGGCGGCGGAGGCAATCGGCGCGGCGCCGCGGGTGGTGCCGCAATCGCTGGCCGAGGTGAGGCTGTCTTTCGCGCCGGTGGTTGAGCGCGCGACCCCCGCGGTCGTCAATATCTACACCCGCCGCGTCGTGCAGCAGCGCAGCCCGTTTGCCGGCGATCCGTTTTTTGAACGGTTTTTCGGCGGCGATTTCGGCGCGCCGCGCGAGCGCGTGCAAAATTCGCTTGGCTCCGGCGTGGTGGTCAGCCCGGACGGCGTCGTCGTCACCAATAACCACGTCATCGAAGGCATGACCGAGATCAAGGTGGTGCTCAATGACCGGCGCGAATATGAGGCGGAGCTGGTGCTCGCCGATCCGCAGACGGACCTTGCGGTGCTGCGCATTGAGGTCGATGAACCGCTGCCCTATCTCAGCTTCGCCAATTCCGACACGATTGAGGTTGGGGATGTGGTGCTCGCGATCGGCAATCCCTTCGGCGTCGGCCAAACAGTGACCAGCGGGATCATCTCCGCGCTGGCGCGCACCGCGGTTTCGGTCTCGGATTATCAGTTTTTCATCCAGACCGACGCGGCCATCAATCCGGGCAATTCCGGCGGCGCGCTGATCGATATTGACGGGCGGCTGGTGGGCGTCAACACGGCGATCTATTCGCGCTCGGGCGGCTCCAACGGAATCGGCTTCGCGATCCCGTCGCGGCTTGTCCAGCAGGTCATCAAATCGGCGATCAGCGGCACGGCGCTTGTTCGCCCATGGCTCGGCGCGTCATCAAGCACGGTGACGTCGGATCTTGCCAAGGCGTTGAAACTCGACCGGCCGGCTGGCGCGATTGTCGATGATATCTGGACCCGCGGGCCGGCGGACCGGGCCGGCATCAAGCCTGGCGATGTGATCGTCGAGGTTGACGGCCAGCCGGTGTTCGACGCGCAGACGCTGCAATATCGCATCGGCGTCAATAATGACGGCGACGGGGCGGATGTGGTTTATGTGCGCGACGGCAAGACCCGCACCGCCAGGGTGACGCTCAGCTTGCCGCCGGAAACGCCGGCGCGCGATCCGAAACCGCTGGAGGGCAATCACCCGCTGAACGGCGTCACCGTGGCCAATCTGTCGCCGCGCTACAATGAAGAGCTGGGGCTTGATCCCCTGTCGACCGGCGTAGTCGTGGCGGAGGTCGGACCGCGATCCTTTGCGGCGCGCCGGGGCTTGCGCCCAGGGCACAAGATCGTCTCGGTCAACGGCAAGGCGGTTGATTCCTCGGCGGCGCTTGCGCGCGAGATCGCCAAGCCGTCGCGCAGTTGGGAGCTCGAAATCGACACCGGCGGGCGCATCGTGCCCTGGCGGGTCGGGCGGTAGCGGCAAATGAACGACCTCTTTGATGCAGCGGGGCTGGAGCGCGAAGCGCCCCGTCCGCTTGCGGACCGATTGCGGCCGGCGCGTCTCGATGAGGTCGTGGGACAGGCGCATCTGCTGGGCGCGGGCGCGCCTTTGCGCCGGATGCTCGATGCCGGGCGCTTGTCGTCGCTGATCCTCTGGGGCCCGCCCGGCGTCGGCAAGACGACGATTGCGCGGTTGCTGGCGGATGATGCGAAACTCGAATTCGAGCAGATCTCGGCGATTTTTTCCGGCGTCGCGGATTTGCGTAAAGTCTTTGAGCGCGCCAAGGCCCGCCGCGCCGCCGGCAAGGGAACGCTGCTCTTTGTTGACGAGATCCATCGTTTCAACAAAGCGCAGCAGGACGGGTTCCTGCCGCATGTGGAGGCCGGCGTCATCACGCTTGTGGGCGCGACGACCGAAAACCCGTCATTCGAGTTGAACGCGGCGCTGCTATCGCGCGCGCAGGTTTTCACCCTGAACCGGCTTGACGACGCGGCGCTTGAAAAGCTGCTCACGCGCGCGGAGGCCGAAGAAGGGCGCGTCTTGCCGCTGACCGCCGAAGCGCGCGCGGTGCTGCGCAATATGGCGGATGGCGACGGTCGGTTCGCGCTCAATCTCGCCGAGGAGATTTTCGCCGAGCCCGAGACGCGTGCGCTGATCGAGCCCGATGAGCTTGGCGCCATCGTCCAGCGGCGCGCGCCGGTTTACGACAAGGGGCAGGAGTCCCATTACAATCTCGCCAGCGCCTTGCAAAAGTCCTTGCGCGGGTCGGATGTCGATGCGGCGCTTTACTGGGGCGCGCGCATGCTCGCCGGCGGCGAAGACCCGCGCTTCATTCTGCGCCGGCTGATCGTCGTTGCATCCGAAGATATCGGCAATGCGGACCCGCAAGCGCTGCCGCTCGCCATCGCCGCGAAGGAAGCTTACGAATTTCTGGGCCAGCCGGAAGGCGAAATCGCCATCGGCCAGTTGATCGCTTATCTGGGGACCGCGCCGAAATCCAACCGTTCGCATGTGGCTTTTAAAAAGGCCAAGGCCGCCGCGCAGGAGACCGGCTCGCTGGCGCCGCCGCCGCACGCCATGAATGCGCCGACGAAAATGATGAAGTCGCTCGGCTATGGCGCCGGTTATGTCTATGACCATGATGCGGCGGACGGCTTTGCCGGGCTCGATTATTTTCCGCCTGAAATGGGCCGGCGAAATTTCTATGAACCCTCGCGCTTTGGCTTCGACGCGGAAATCGCCAAACGGCTTGATTATTGGCGCCGCAAGCGGCGGGAAAAGTCCGGGTCCTGATGGAGGAATGGCTTGCGTCTCTGACGACTAGGCCGGCCGCGCTAAAGACAAGCGCAGCGGGCGCGGTGTTTTTACTTTTATTCATTGGCGAGCGCGTCTTTGCGGCTGCGCGGGCGCCGCAGTCAAAAGCGCGCCTTGTCCGCAATATTGGCTTGTGGGCGGTCGTGCTGGTCCTGTCGCCGCTGATCGTGGCGCCGATCACCGCCCTTGGCGCCAACCATCTCCTGTGGCGGCGCCCGGATGCATGGGCCGACGGGTGGCTCCTCCTGGCGCTTGATGTCGTATTGCTCGATTTTTGGGTCTACTGGATGCACCGGGCGTGGCATCGCGTGCCGCTATTGTGGCGGTTCCACAAGGTGCATCATCTCGATGAGTTTCTCGATACCACCAGCGCGTTTCGATTTCACTTTGGCGAGGTGGCGGTTTCGGCGGCTTTGCGCCTCATTCCCGTCACGCTGCTTGCGATTCCGCTGGTCCATGTCGTGATCTTCGAGGCGATATTCCTCAGTGTGGTGATCTTCCATCATTCAAATTTGCGCGCGCCGGCGGTGCTTGAGCGGACGCTCGCCCGTCTGATCGTGACGCCGTCGATCCATTGGGTGCATCATCATGCAATCCGGCGCGACACGGATTCCAATTACGGGGCGATTTTCAGCGTCTGGGACCGGCTGTTTGGCTCCTTCAGCCCGAACCGCCGCAGGCTGGACATGAAAATCGGCGTTGAGTCCCTTGAAGATGCGCCATTCTTGAAGCTAATGCTCATGCCTTTCCTGAAGGAGCGCATATGAGCGGGCAAATCTGGATGGCGGTTGCGGCCGGCGGGGCGATTGGCGCCATGGCGCGCCATGGGGTGTCGCGGGCATCGCTGCACTGGCTGGGGCCGAATTTCCCCTGGGGCACGTTGAGCGCCAATATTCTCGGCTCCTTCGCCATGGGACTGATCATTGTCTGGCTGAGTTCGCGCGAACCGGCGAGCCCGGCGCTGCGCGCTTTCCTGACCGTGGGATTGCTTGGTGCGTTCACGACATTCTCAACCTTTTCGCTTGACGTCATAACGCTTTATCGCGACCGGACGGTGATGATCGCCGCCGCCTATATGGGCGCATCGGTTATACTCGCGGTTGCGGGGCTGTTTTTTGGCTTATTTGTAGGACGGCAGATTACATGAGCGGCGTACAGACAAAAACCGTGACGGCCGATGAGGCAGGCATGCGCGTTGACCGGTGGTTCCGCTCGCATTTTCCGGGGTTGCGCCATAGCGCGCTCGAAAAACTCCTGCGCAAGGGACAAATCCGCGTCGCCGGCGGCCGGGTGAAAGCCAACCGCCGGCTGGAGCCGGGCGAGGAAGTGCGGATCCCGCCGTTGCCGGACGAGGCGGCCGAGACCAAACCGGCGCCGCGGGCCAATCCGGAAGATGCGAAAGCGATCCGCAAACTCATCATCTATGAAGATGACGCGATCATCGCGCTTAACAAACCGTTCGGCCTTGCGGTGCAGGGCGGGGCCGGCACGGTGCGCCATCTCGATGGCATGCTGGCGGCCCTCGCGAAAGGCGGCGAGCGCCCGCGGCTCGTCCATCGCCTCGACAAGGACACCGGCGGGCTGATGCTGGTGGCGAAAACCCGCCAGGCCGCGCAGCGCCTTGCCGATATGTTCAAAGGGCGGGACATTGAAAAAACCTATTGGGCGTTGACCGCCGGCTCGCCGCGCCCGCGCGAGGGAACCATCGACATGCCGATCGCCAAGCGCATGACGCGCATCGGCGATGGCGATCAGGAACGCGTCGCGCCGGCGGATGGCGAGGACGCGAAAAAAGCGATATCTCACTATCAGACGCTGGACGATGCCGGCCGCGTCGCCTTTGTGGCCATGCAGCCGGTGACAGGCCGCACCCACCAGCTTCGCGTTCATGCGGCGGCGATTGGCTGCCCGATTGTCGGCGACGGAAAATATGGCGGCGGCGCCGCGCGCATCGAAGGCGTATCGCCAAAGCTGCATTTGTTTTGCCGATCCTTGACGTTCCGGCACCCGAAAACCAGCCGCATGATGACGCTCGCCGCGCCGCTCAGCGGACATATGTTTGAGACCTGGAAGTTCTTTTCATTTGACGCCGATGCAAAATGCGAGTGGCCGGAGGAATTGATGTGAGCGAAACGCCGCGCCGCGTGAAACGTTTTTATAAAGCCGCGACGCTCGCCGAAGAGGGCGGACGGTTTTTCCTGACGCTCGACGGCAAGCCTGCGCGCACGCGCGGGCGCGCCATGATCGCCAACGCCTCGCGGCCGCTGATCGAGGCGATTGCCGAAGAATGGGACGCGCAGCAGGACCATATCGATCAATCATCCATGCCGCTGACAGGCATCCTTTCGACGGCGATCGACGCCGGGCCGGAAGATGCGAATAAATGGCGCGGGGAAATCCTCGATTATCTGAAATCCGACCTCGTCTGTTACCGCGCCGAGGCGCCGGCGGCGCTTGCTGAACGCCAGGCGCAAGCATGGGACCCGTATCTTGAATTCATGCGGGCTGAATTCGGCGCGGCGCTGGTGAACACCGCCGGCATTGTCGCTGTCGCCCAGCCGGATATGTCGATAGACGCGGTTGAAAAGCGCTTGCGGGCGGAACCGGCGGAAGTGCTCTTTGCCTTGCGGCTTGCAACGGCGATGAGCGGCTCGGCGGCCATCGCACTCGGGCTATATCGTGGTTTCGTCGAAGCCGGCGACGCGTTCAGGGCGTCGCGGGTCGATGAAGATTTCCAGGCGGAAAAATGGGGCGCTGACGAAGAAGCAAAACAGCGCGAGGCGCGCATCGAAGCGGAGTTTCAGGCGGTCGCGCGCTTTCTTGCGTTTTTTCGTTAACGTCAGTTGAGCGCTTCGCCGCGATTGAGCGCGCGAAACCGCATCAACTCATCGCCCTGGAGGATGCGGTCATTATCCGCATCCATGGAATCGAAATCGAGCATCTGTTCGCGGATATAATCCTGAAGGCTCAGCGCTTCTGCCGCGCCGGCCATGAACGCGAATTTGCGGCGCGCATCTTGGCTCGCTTCTTTTTCCATGGCGGCGGGATCGATCTCGGCGATGAAGGCGTCGTATTTTCGTTGCTGCGCAATCTCTTCGCTTGGCGCTTCGGCGATGCGGGCGTTGTTCTTGCGCCATGTGATGACGAGATTGGCGAATTCGGCCGCCGTCATCGCCCCGTCGCGATTGGCGTCGGCAATGACGAAATCGAGCTTGGCTTCTTCAAACGCTTCGGTTCTGGTCAGCGCCTCGCCGTCAAAGGATTCCTTTAGCCGTTCGACCGTGCTCTTGCCGGCTTCGGTTTCGCGATAGGGCGCACCGCGTTCATAAGTGACGGTGCGCTGTTCGGTCTCCACCAGTTCGCCATTGACGGTGCGTTTCAGGGTAAAGGTTTGTTGCAATTGCTGGCGGCTGTTCAGCATGTCGGCGACATTGTCCGTATCCGGCTCGGCGCTTTCTTCGCCTTGCGCCGCTGCGTCGCCGGCGGGTTCTTCCTGCGCGCGCGCCGGCAGGCCAAAGGCGGCCAAGCTTAATGCGCAGATGCCGGAAAACATGAACGCTACTGAATTTTTCGCCATTTCGGCGCTTCTCCCTTGCTTTACCGCCGGGATCAAAGCCGATCCCGGTTAATCCCCGTTCAACATCAAATGTGAATTGCCAGGGGAAGCCTATTAAATCGCCTTAATCCGCTCAAGGCTTTTCGCGGCATCGACGGCGGCCTGGCGCGCGGTGCGGAAGCGAATGCCTGTCAAGTCGGCGACATAGCCGGTTTCGGCGTGCGGCGTCGCGCCGAGATCCGGGATGACCGAGGCGAGATTGCGGTCGGCCATGGCGATCAGGCGCACCAGCCATGCGGGCAGGATGCGGGTCGGAATTTTCGCCGCGCGGTCCGGAAACGCCTCGCGCAGAATGTCGCCCATCTGTTTGAACGATAATGTTCCGTCTGCGGCGATCAGACGGCGCCCGCCGGCGTCCGGCGTTTCGAGCGCCCTGACATGCAGGTCGGCGACATCGCGCACATCGACGACCGGATAGCTAACATCGGGCATGGCCGGATAGGCGCCGGTCATGAGCATGCGGATGACTTCGAGCGATGCGCCGAAATCCTCGTCAAGGGCGGGGCCGAGGACAAAGCCCGGATTGACCGCCGCCAGGCGATGTTTGAACCCGCCTTCGACCGCCGCGGCCCAGGCAGCCTTTTCCGCTTCGGTTTTGGAGACGATGTAAGCGGACAGCGCGCGCCATGACGGGTCGGTCCAGTCATTTTCCGATACGGAGAATTCCGCAGGCCGGTTGGGCCGGTACATCATCGCCACCATGGACGAGGTCAGCACGATGCGTTCGGCGTCTTTCGCCGCGCGCAACACCCGCAGCACGCCGCCCTTAGCGGCCGGCGTCAGCGCATTGCGGTTAGCGGGCTGGGCGATAGGAAAGGGCGAGGCCACATGCATGACGCCCTTGCAGCCGCGCGCAGCGTCCTCCCAGCCCTCGTCTTTGGTGAGGTCGGCGGCGGCGAAAGAAAGCCGGCTGACATCGGCGCCGGCATCGCCGAGCGATTTTTCGACTTTGTCGGCCTTGCTGAGGGCACGGACGGTTCCGCGCACGTCATAACCGGCTTCGAGCAGTTGAAAGGCGATATGTTTGGCGATGAAGCCGCTAATGCCGGTTACCAAAATCGTCGTCGCCATGGCCGTTCTCCTGGAAAAGGAATCACCCGCGCCAGTTGCGATTTCATCATGCCGGGGGAGCGGCGTCGAGGGTCGGCCCGAAGATCCGGGTGAAGGCGCGCTGCAAGGCGTCGTCGGCGTCATCGAGCGTCGAGGGAATGCCGAGATCGACAAGGCTCGTCACGCCAAGGCCGGGCTCGGCGATGCCGCAAGGGGTGATGCCGGAAAAATGCGAAAGATCCGGTTCGACATTCAGCGCAATGCCGTGAAAACTTACCCAGCGCCTGATCCGCACGCCAATGGCCGCGATCTTGTCTTCGCGCAAGGCGCCGCCCGGTGCGGTGCGGTCGACCCAGACGCCGACGCGGCCATCGCGCCGCTCGCCTTTGATATTGAACGCGTCGAGAGTCTCGATGATCCAGTCTTCGAGCGCATGGACGAAGGCGCGAATGTCCTTGCCGCGCTTTTCGAGATCCAGCATCACATAGGCGACCCGCTGTCCGGGGCCGTGATAAGTATATTGCCCGCCGCGCGAGGTTTTGTAGACCGGAAAGCGATCCGCATTCAGAAGGTCGCCCGCTTTCGCGCCCGTGCCGCCCGTATAAAGCGGCGGATGCTCCAGCAGCCAGACCAGCTCGCCCGCCTCGCCAGCGCGAATCGCGGCGGCGCGCGTTTCCATGGCGGCGACCGCTTGCGGATAGGCGACCTGCGTGCGCGAGACCGCCCAACCCGCAGGGGCGTCGGCGAAAAGCGGCGAGGACGAGATTTCAGAGCGAGGCGAGGCTGTCATTGGGCGAAATTCTTTTGAGCGCTTTTTTCGGGTCGTGGCGCAGAACCGTTAAATGGCCGCTTATCCAGCCCGCGACAAGGTCCGGGATGCAATGCAGAGGCGAAATAAGGGCTCAACAGAAGAGGGAAGCGCGCCGGGTCCGCCCTTGGTCCGGCGGGAATGGTGCGGTCGAGAAGACTCGAACTTCCACGGGTTGCCCCACAGCGACCTCAACGCTGCGCGTCTACCAATTCCGCCACGACCGCACGTCCTAGCGAGGAGGGCGGGGAATAGCAAAAGCCTGTGGCCCTGTGAAGCCCATTCCGAGACGAAAAACGCCGAAAAAACCAATTCTCGAGGCCCTGTCGCGCGGCGCCGGCGCGGATTTGCCTTGGGGGCGGATCGTCAAAAACCGTTAACGAGGCATGTTTGCTGCAACGCCTGGCCTGAAAAGCTCGAACGCAGCATATTCCCGGCGCTTTCCTTTATGGCGGCCGGGCCCGCGGGGGAGGCGGATTTACCATGCGCGCGCTCATTATTACCTTCGCCGTCATTTATTGCGCCATGGCGATTCTGGCGCAGTCCATGCTCGCCCGGTCGCAGCCTTTGGGCCAGACCGCCCTCGATATGGGCGAAACGCTGGAAATCGCCGCCCGGGAGGCGGCAGACGAAAGCGCCGCGCCGAACCCGGACTGAGCCTTCCAAGGCGCCGGATAGACATTCCGGGCGGGCCTACCTAGAAGGCATGCGTAGTCTGGATTCTGGTTTCCTCATGCGCCTTAGCCGATATTATTTGCCTTTGCTGAAAGAAACGCCCGCCGATGCGCAGATCGCGTCGCATCGCCTGATGCTCAGGGCCGGCATGATCCGTCAGGAGGGTGCGGGCATTTACGCCTGGCTGCCGCTCGGCTTTCGAGTGCTTAAAAAAATCGAACAGATCGTCCGTGAAGAACAGAACCGGGCCGGCGCCGTTGAAATGCTGATGCCGACGATCCAGTCGGCGGAGCTATGGCGCGAAAGCGGGCGCTATGACGCTTACGGCAAGGAAATGCTACGCATTCGCGACCGCGCCGATCGCGAAATGCTGTTCGGTCCGACCAATGAAGAGATGATCACCGAGATCTTCCGCGCCGGCATTCGTTCCTACAAGGACTTGCCAAAGCTGCTCTATCATATCCAGTGGAAGTTTCGCGATGAAATCCGTCCGCGTTTCGGCGTGATGCGCGGCCGCGAATTCCTGATGAAGGATACGTATTCCTTCGATATTGACGAAGCGTCGGCGCGTCAAAGCTACAACAAGATGTTCGTGGCCTATTTGCGCACCTTCGCCCGGCTGGGACTGAAATCGATCCCCATGCGCGCCGATACCGGGCCGATCGGCGGCGATCTCAGCCATGAGTTTATCGTCCTCGCCGAAACGGGCGAGAGCGCGGTGTTTTGCGACCGGCGGCTGGTGGATCTTGAAACGCCGGCGAAAGACATCGATTTTGACGGCGATTTGCAGCCGGTGATCGATCAGTTCACGTCGCATTACGCGGCGACCGACGAAATGCATGACGCAGCCGGGTTCGAAGAAAATGTCGACGAACAAAACCGCGTCTCGGCGCGCGGCATAGAGGTCGGGCACATTTTCTTCTTTGGTGATAAATATTCAACGCCGATGAAGGCGGTGGTCGCCGGGCCGGATGGCGGTGAAATTCCCGTGCAGATGGGCTCTTACGGCGTTGGCGTGTCGCGCCTTATGGGCGCCATCATTGAGGCCTATCACGATGATGACGGGTGCAAATGGCCGGTTCCTGTCGCACCCTATCATGTGGGCCTGGTCAATCTGCGCGCCGGTGACGAAGCTTGCGACGCGGCGTGCGAGAAAATCTATGCGGCGCTCGAAGCAAAAGGCGTCGAAGTGCTATACGATGATACGGGCGCGCGCCCGGGGGAGAAATTCGCCCGCATGGATTTGATCGGCCTGCCTTATCAGATCGTCATTGGCCCGCGCGGCCTTGAAAAAGGCGAGGCGGAAGTAAAATCACGCGTCGACGGCGTTCGCGAAACGGCGCCGGTGGGCGAAGTTTCGGCGCGGGTTGCGAACGCGGTTCTTGAAGCGTTGCAATATGCGTAAGGCGCGCCGGGATAAGGTTTGATGGCGATCGACACTCTTTCCAGACCGGCCCGGACGCGCCCGTTCTCTTTCTTTGAATGGATGGTTGCGCGGCGTTATCTCGCGGCGACGCGGTCGGGAAAGGGCGTGTCGCTGATCTCGATGATCGCCTTTGGCGGCATCATGCTGGCGGTGGCGGCGCTCATTTCGGTCATGTCGATCATGCAGGGCTTTCGCCTGACGCTTCTCGATCAATTGCTCGGCGTTAATGGTCACGCGCATATTCAGGGCGACGCGCCTTTGAGCGATTATGACGCGGTTGCGATGGCGTTGGCCCGGGTTGAAGGCGTCCGTGATGCGACGCCGCTGATTGAGCTGCCCGTTTTCGCCAGCGCCAATGGCGAGACCGGCATGGTCGTGCGCGGCGTGCGCCGGGACGATCTTTTAAAGAATGAATTCGTCACCGGCGCCGAACATGTGGTCGATGGCTCATTTGAGGGCTTCGGCCTTGGCGCGCGCGGCGGTAATGAGATTGCGCTCGGCAGCCGCATCGCCAGCCAGCTCGGGGTGCGCGCCGGCGATCCGGTGCGGCTATTGACCGGGCAAGGCGCGGAAACCGCCTTTGGCCGTACGCCGCGCAGCAAGATCTATACGGTCGGTGCGATCTTTCATGTCGGCAATGCGGAATATGATGCGATTTACGGCTTCATGCCGCTTGAACAGGCGCAATTGTTTTTCGGCTTTGGCGACGCCGTTCAAAAGGTTGAGGTGTTTGTCGACAAGCCCGAACAGATCAAGGCCTATCGCGCGGCGCTTGCGGGCGCGGCCGCAGGCACGCATGTGATCGACTGGCAGCAGCGCTTTCAGAGCTATTTCAATGCGCTGCAGATAGAGCGGTTCGCCATGCGGCTCGTGCTCTTCCTGATCATTATTGTTGCCACGCTGAACATCGTGACCGGGCTGATCATGCTGGTCAAGGACAAGACCGGCGATATTGCGGTGCTGCGCACCATGGGCGCGACGCAAGGCTCTATCCTGCGGATATTCGTCCTTTCCGGCGCGATGATCGGGGTTCTCGGGACGCTTGCCGGGATCGTGCTGGGATCGTTGTTTGTTCTCAATATCGACGCCATCGAAAACGGCCTGTCGGCGCTGTTTCGCACCGATCTGTTTCCGGCGGAGGTCTATTATCTCGACGGCGTGCCGGCGAAACTCGAACTCGCCGAGGTGCTGGTGATTGCCGGGTTCTCGTTGTTCATGTCTTTCATCACGACGCTTTATCCGGCCCGCCGCGCGGCGCGCCTCGATCCTGTAGAGGCGCTTCGTTATGAGTGAGCCCGTCTTGCGCCTGTTGAACGTCTCCCGGCGATATGGCGCGCTTGTCGTCGTCGAGGACGTGAACCTCTCCCTCAAGGGGGGCGAGACCATTGCACTATTGGGGCCGTCCGGCTCGGGCAAATCTTCGCTGTTGCATATTGCCGGTCTGCTGGAAGCGGCGACCTCGGGAGAGGTTGAAATTCTCGGCCGCAAGACATCTGCGCTTAACGACGGCGAGCGCACCCGCATCCGGCGCGACACGCTTGGTTTTGTCTATCAGTTCCACCATCTGCTTCCGGAATTCACTGCGCTCGGCAATGCCGTGCTGCCGCAGTTGATCGCCGGCGTTAAAAAACCGGCGGCCGAGGCGCAGGCGACGCGCATGCTCACGGCCATGGGGCTTGGCGAACGCTTGCATCATCAGCCGGGCCAGCTATCGGGCGGCGAGCAGCAACGCACCGCCATTGCGCGGGCGCTCGCCAATAATCCAAAAATCCTGCTTGCGGACGAGCCGACCGGCAATCTCGATCCGAAAACGTCGGATGTCGTTTTCGACGCGCTGCTCGAACTGGTGCGGGGCGAAGGACTTTCTGCGTTGATCGCCACCCATGACCAGCGGCTCGCCAAGCGCATGGATCGCGTTCTGGTCATCAAGGATCAGCGCCTGGTTGAGACCACGGCCTGACCGGCTTGTTCTTCAAACGCGCGCCAGCTTTACAACGCGCCGGTCGCGCGTTCCCTATTCACGATGTCAAACAACCTGCCGCAGCGCGATGCGCGATGCAAAGCCTTGCGGCGCGACATTGAAGAGGGCCTTGTGAGGGGTTCGCACCCGGCGATTGATCCGCCTGCCGACGCCTTGGGGGTGAGGCCGCCTTTCAACGTGACACGCATGATAAGGCCGGCCGTGAAGGGGGTGGATAACTATCCACCAAAAGCGGGTTTGATGCTGATTTTCATCAGATATGAGGTATTTTTGAAGAGGGTATGCGCGCTATGCGTGCAGGTGTTTTCGGGGCGTTTTGTCGTCCCGGACACTCTCTTTCCCTGCGCGCGGCCGGTTTATGTATTGAACCGGAAATGCATCACATCGCCGTCATGGACGATATAATCCTTGCCTTCAAGGCGCATCTTGCCGGCTTCTTTCGCCGGTTGTTCGCCGCCAAGAGTGATATAGTCATCATAGGCGATGGTTTCCGCACGGATGAAACCTTTTTCGAAATCCGTATGGATGACGCCGGCGGCCTGCGGCGCGGTCGCGCCCCGGCGCACGGTCCAGGCGCGCGCTTCCTTGGGGCCGGCGGTGAAATAGGTGTGCAAATCAAGCAGATCATAGCCGGTGCGGATAAGCCGATTGAGGCCAGGTTCGTCTAGGCCCAGCGTTTCAAGATATTCAGCCTGTTCCTCGTCTGAAAGCTGCGCAAGCTCGGATTCGATCTTGGCGGAAATGACGACGGCGGCGGCGTTTTCTTCCTTTGCGCGGACTTCGACATTGCGCGAAAATTCATTGCCGTCCGCTGCAGCGTCTTCATCGACATTGGCGACAAACAGCACCGGCTTTGACGTCAAAAGCTGCAGACCGGCCCAGGCTTTTTTATCGTCATCGTCGATGACGGCGTTGCGGGCCGGGCGGCCTTCGCGCAATTCGTCGAGCGCCTTGTCAATCAGCACCAGCGCAGCCTTGGCTTCCTTGTCCTGGCCCTTGGCTTTTTTCTCCATATTGACGCGGCGCTTTTCGAGGCTTTCAAGGTCGGCGAGCATCAGCTCGGTTTCGACGATTTCAAAATCCGTGATCGGATCGATCTTGCCGGCGACATGGGTGATGTCGTCGTCTTCAAAGCAGCGCAACACGTAAGCGACCGCATCGACCTCGCGGATATTGGCGAGGAACTGGTTGCCGAGCCCTTCGCCTTTCGATGCGCCTTTAACGAGGCCGGCGATATCAACGAACTGCATGCGCGCGGGAAGGATTTCCTTCGAACCGGCGATTTCGGCGAGTTTTTTAAGGCGCGCTTCCGGCACCGCGACATCGCCGACATTCGGCTCGATGGTGCAAAAAGGATAATTCGCGGCCTGCGCCGCGGCCGTCTTTGTCAGGGCGTTGAAAAGGGTCGACTTGCCGACATTGGGCAGTCCGACGATGCCGCATTTAAATCCCATTATTCGAAGTCTTTCTATTTCTTGCCGCGCAGGAGGTGCTGGAACGCCTCCGCGAATGGGTTTTTGTCCTGTTTGGCCGGAGCGGTGTCTCTGGCGTCTTTTATCGCGTCTTCCGCCGCGTTTCCGGCGGGCGCCGTTTTTGCCCGTCCCGCTGTTGCTTTGGCCGCAGGTTCTTTTGCCGGCCGGGCCGGCGCCAGCTTGTGCGCGACCGCCGTCTGGAAGCGGTTATTGTCGTTTTCGTTCAGCAGCGGCGCCGCATCGGCGATGGCGCCCAGCATCGCCTCGAGCCAGTCGCGGTCGGCCTTTGCGAAGTCGCCGAGCACATGGCCGGTGACCCGCGCCTTGTCGCCGGGATGGCCGATGCCGATCCTGACGCGGCGGAAATTATTGCCGATATGCGCGTCGATCGAACGTATGCCGTTATGGCCGGCCGCGCCGCCGCCGGTCTTCATCCGCAGCTTGCCCGGCGCAAGGTCGAGCTCGTCATAGAAAACCACGACATCCGCCGGCGTAAGCTTGTAGAACCGCATCGCTTCGCCAACGGCGCGGCCGGATTCGTTCATGAAGGTCTGGGGCTTGAGGATCAGCGCCTTTTCCCGGCCGTTGCGGCCGGCAAGGAAGCCCTCTTGCAGGGCGCCCTGAAACTTGCCGCGCGCCGGTCCAAAGCCGTGGGCTTCGGCGACCGCCTCGACCGCCATGAAGCCCACATTGTGCCGGTGGTTTGCGTATTTCTCGCCGGGATTGCCGAGACCGACAAGCAGCAGCATGGAGCGCTCCAGGGCGTCGGGGGCGTGAGGCGGAGGAGGAGGGGCTTACTCGTCCCCGTTTTCCTCGTCCTTTTCGCCGGCTTCAGTTTCTTCGCCTTCGTCGCTCTCGCCTTCGTCAGCCGAGCGAAGCGCGGACGGCGCCGCGATGGTGGCGATGGTGAAGTCGCGATCGGTGATGACGAGTTTCACGCCGGCCGGCAGCTTGACCGCGGATGCGTGAATGCCGTCGCCCACTTCAAGGCCGGTAACGTCGAGTTCGAAAACTTCCGGAATGGCGGTCGCCGGCGCGTAAACTTCAACCGCATGACGCACAATGTTCAACACGCCGCCTTTCTTGAGGCCCGGCGAGCTTTCTTCATTGATGAAGCGCACCGGCACGGCGACGTCGATCTGCGTTTTTTCGTTAACGCGCATCAGGTCGACATGAACCGGCATGCCTTTGACCGGGTGAACCTGAACGTCACGGGCGATGACCGGCTGCTGGCCGTCTTCGCCGGGAACGTCGATTTTCGCCAATTGCGCGCGCAGGCGGCCGTTTTTAAATGCTTTGAGCACTTCATTGCTCTTCAGCTTGATCGCCACTGGCTCAGCATCGCCGCCATAAAGGACGCCTGGCACCCAGCCGTCGCGGCGAGTGGCCCGGGCGCCGCCCGTGCCCGTATTCTCACGGGGTTCGCAATAGAAAACGTCGGTCTCTACCATGGTCGTCGGGCGTCCTTAGCGCAAAAACCGCCACGGCGGAGAGCCCTGCCTTCGGCTCCCGCTGCGGCGCGGAAATCCAGATTGAGCGGCGGTCTATAGAGGAAAGGCGCGCGATCCGCAAGCGTCGAAAAGCGGCTTTTCTTCAGTCTGTTGCGGCGTCGGCGGCCAGTCCGACGGGCGCTGTCGAGGGCTGCGAAATTCTCGCCGGCTTTTGGCGGCAATTAAGGGCCCGGCGCGCCCACGGTGAAAGGGCGCTGACCCCGGCCGACCCGGCCTGAGACGCGCCGGCTCGAAGCCGCACGCATGAGAAATATAGAGACAAGAATAGAATTGGCGTCCATTTGCGAATATTCGCGAAGCATGATGTGAGTTATTGAAGGGTTCTTAACAAAAGCGCCAATCGCGGGTGAAGGGGCTGTTAACCTAAAGGTCTTACGCTTCGCGACAGTGTTAGAAGTTCACACAAATAAAAATTCGGGGCGAAATACAAGAAATGTTGAAAAGTTTGGAGCGGGACGCGGGGGCGCCCTCCGGAACGCGTCTGATGGCGACGGCGCTTGCCGCGGGCACGATTACCGTGCTGGCGATCTTCCTGGCGTTTGCAGTTTATCATGACTACTCGGAACATGATCTTCGCAAGAAAGAACTCAACAAATATCTGGAAACAGTCGGCGAAGCGACTGCGTGGGGGGCGGATAACTGGCTCGCCCATCGCGTCACGCTGGCCGATAATCTCGCCCATTCGATCACCCAGTCATTTGACGGCGAAAGCGCGGTCGACGTCCTCAGGAACCCGATCTACAATGAAGCGTTCATCTGGACATATTTTGGCGAAGCCAATGGCGGGTATCATATCTGGCCGCCTGATGATCTGCCTGAGGATTACGATCCGCGCACGCGCCCCTGGTATGCGGCGGCGCTGATTGCGCGCGAAAGCACGCTGACCGAACCCTATTTCGACATCTCAACCAATGTGGAGACGATCACCGTCGCTGCGCCGGTATATCAGGAAAACAAATTGCTGGGCGTGGCGGCGGCGGATTTTTCGACCCAGTCGCTGAGCAATGTTCTTAAGGAAACCAATCTTGGCGGCCTCGGGCATGCCTTTCTGGTCACGGGCGACGGCAAGATCCTGGCGCATCCCAATCGCGAGCTGGTCTCGCAGGATATCGCGATGGCGTATCCCGGTCAGCGGCCTGAGATCGGCGGTTCGGTTCAGTATCTGGACAATATGGAAAGCCCGCAGATCGTCACATTTCACAAATTGCCATCCGTGAGCTCGGTCGACTGGTACCTGGTGCTATCCGTCGACAAGTCGCTCGCTTTCCAGAGCCTCAAGGAGTTTCGCACCTCGGCGGCGATCGCGACGCTGGCGGCGGCGGTTCTGATGATTACGGTTCTCGGCTTTGTCATCCACAGGCTTCTCGTCTGTCCACTGATGAAGGCGCGGCTTGCCGCCGATGCGGCGAATGTGGCGAAATCCGAATTCCTCGCCTCCATGAGCCACGAAATCAGGACGCCGATGAACGGCGTTCTCGGCATGGCGGAGGTGTTGTCCAACACCAAGCTCGATCAACGACAACAAGAACTCGCATCGATCATCGTTTCCTCCGGCAATGCGCTGATGACGGTGATCAACGATATTCTGGATTTCGCAAAACTCGAGGCGGGGAAGTTCCGCCTTTCGCCGCGCCCGTTCAATCTTCGCCAGACGGTCTTTGAGGTGGCGACGATGATGCAGGCGAGGGCGCTCGAAAAAGACATTGAACTGATTGTCCGCTATGCGCCTGATCTGCCGGAAGGCATTGTTGCGGATGATTGCCGGCTGCGCCAGGTGCTCGGTAATCTGATTGGTAATGCGGTGAAATTCACGGAGCATGGATATGTTCTGATCGATGTGACCGGCGTGCGGCAGGACGGAAAGATTTGCCTAAACTTCTCGGTCAAGGATACGGGCGTCGGCATTCCCGCTGAACAGATCCCGCGCATGTTTGAAAAGTTTGAGCAGGCGGATGGTTCGCATACGCGCCGATTTGGCGGCACGGGGCTGGGGCTCGCCATCTGCAAGAATATCGTCGAGCTGATGGATGGAGAGATCGCCGCGGAAAGCGAGGTCGGCAAGGGCTCGCGCTTCTGGTTTACGATGTCGCTGCCGATTGACGAGAGCATTCAATCCTTGCCGGCGATCCCGCAAACAAGTTTCGAGGGCGTGCGAATTCTCGCGGTCGATGACAATCCGGTCAACCGGCGCATTCTCAAGGAATTGATGGACGGGTGGGGCTTCCGCTCGACCGTGGTCGGCGATCCGGTGCGGGCGATGGCGGCGCTAGAAAAATCAGTTGTCGAAAATGACTGTTATCATGCGCTATTGCTCGATTTCCAAATGCCGGGCGAAGACGGCCTGTCTTTGGCGAAACGTGTGCAGGCCGATCCGCGTTTTGCCGGCACGCCGACGCTGATCCTCTCGTCGATTGATGAGGCGGCGACCGATGAGGCCATCGCCGAGGCGAAAGTCGCGGCTTGCCTGTCGAAGCCGATACGCCCGTCGCAATTGATGGACGCGCTGGTGCGGGTGCTGGCGGATGGCGCGCCGCATTTGCTCAAACGGACGGCAAGCGCCGCATACGCCAATGACGATATTGAGGATCCGGCGGAGAGCGAAGAGAATTACGGATCGCGGCAGTTGGTGCTGGTCGCGGAAGACAATGTCGTCAATCAGATGGTGGTCAGTCAATTCATTGACAAGCGGATGATTGAGTTGCTGATCGCCGAAAACGGCAAGGTTGCGTTTGAGATGTACGCGAAACGCAAGCCGGAAATCGTGTTGATGGATCTTTCCATGCCGGTTATGGACGGTTTTGAGGCGACCGCGAGGATCCGCGCCTATGAGGCCGAAAACGGCATGGCGAAAGCCGCGATTATCGCAACAACGGCGCATGTGCTGGATGAAGATCGCGAGAAATGCCGGCGCGCGGGCATGGATGATTTCCTTTCGAAGCCGATGAAAAAAGCGGCGCTTGACGCGGTGCTTGAGCGCTGGATGTCCGCCGATAGTGAAAGCGGAAAACAGGCCGAGGCGTGATGCGCCTATATGCGGGCGGGGCATTGAACCGCGCCGCCCGCTTCGATAAAACGGCGTGGCGAAGAAGCGGAATCGATGCCTGGTCCCAATAAAAAAAACGCCGCCGGAAGCCGTGAAAGCGACGAGCAGGCGCTGTTCGATGCTTTCGCGCGCCTCAAAAACCGCAAGGAAATCGAACGCTTTTTGCGCGATTTAACGACGCCGGCGGAACTCGATGCGTTCGCCGAGCGATGGCGCATTGCGCGGCTGCTCGATTCGGGGGCGCATTCCTATCGGGAGATCGCGGCGGAGACCGGCGCCTCAACGACGACGGTCGCCCGGGTTGCGCGTTTCCTGCGCGAGGAAGCCAATTCCGGCTACCGTTTGGTGCTTGACCGCAAGAACCGCTGAGGCGCGGTGCAATGCGGCGTTGGCGGGTTTTTCCGCTTCAGGGGTTGATTTAGCGTATTAATACGCTAACACGCTACGCAACAGGGCGGCGCCGGCCATTGCGCCGCTCGCCAGTTTGCCGCGCGATCATCGCGCGCCGGGAGCGAGTGACATGAGCGAAGAGCGGTTGCGGATCGCCATCCAGAAATCGGGCCGCCTGTCGGAAGGCAGTTTCGACCTTCTTAAAAGTTGCGGGCTCAAGGTCTCGCGCGGCAAGGACAAGCTTTATGGGCGCGTGCATGAATTGCCGATCGACGTGCTGTTGCTGCGCGATGACGACATTCCTTCATTCGTGGCGGATGACGCCTGCGATGTCGGCATTGTCGGGCAGAATGTCTTCGAGGAAGACCGGCTCAATCTGGAGCAGGAGCACGCCGCCGAGGCAGTGATGGCGCTCGGCTTCGCCCGCTGCAAGCTGATGCTCGCCGCACCGAAGGAATGGACCTTTGACAGCCCGGAAATGCTCGAGGGCAAGCGCATCGCGACCTCCTATCCGGGGCTGACGCGCCTGTGGCTCAAAGAACATGGGGTCAAGGCCCGGCCGGTGATGATGAAGGGCTCGGTCGAGGTCGCGCCGCGCCTAAAAATCGCCGACGCCGTTTGCGACATCGTTTCCACCGGGGCGACGCTCGACGCCAATGGGCTGAAACCCGTCGCCACCGTGTTCGAATCGCAAGCCGCGCTGATCCGCCGGCGCGCGCCATTTTCCGCTGAAAAACAGGCGACATTCGAGGCGCTGCTCAAACGCATCAATGGCGTCATCACCTCGCGCGATGCAAAATATGTGATGATGAACGCGCCGCGCAGCGCCGTCGCCGCGATCACCGAATATCTGCCGGGCGCGGATGCGCCGACCATCCTTGAGCTGGCTGGGGCGAGCGACAAGGTCGCCATTCACGCAGTCTGTCGCGAAAGCGTCTTCTGGGACCATCTTGAGGAGCTTAAAAATCTCGGCGCCAGCGCGATCCTGGTCCTGCCGATCGAGAAAATGATGCCGTAAGCAGGGCCGGGGAGGCGCGCGCCCCGCGATCAGGAATTTTTCGCGCGAACCGGCTTCCCAAGGCGGCGCGGGCGCGTTATACCGCCGCCTCTTTTCGCGGAGCCGCGCGCTTCGCCGGATCGCTGCCGTAGCTCAGGGGTAGAGCACTCCCTTGGTAAGGGAGAGGCCGAGAGTTCAATTCTCTCCGGCAGCACCATCAAAATTCCAATGTTATGTACGTTCTTTCGTGGATCGCACGTCTGTGCGGTTTTCCGTTATGTCGCGAATAGGCTGGAACTGTTCGTGAATGCGCCGACCTTCCGGTAAACAAGAATGACAAGGTTTTCATGCCTTGAATCGAGGCTGTTTGCGGCCGATTCGGCGAAGTCCCAACACATTGCGAGAAAGCATTGCGCCACCCCGGGCGCGCGAGGCCGGTTTATCGTTTGGCCTCGATTGAGCGCTGGCAGGCAAGCGAGCTGCAAGCGCTCCGCCACAAGCGCCATCAACTCGACGAAGACGCCTAAACAAGCCTCATCCGCCGAAAGCTTCCATGTCCTGCTTGCCGTCGTCGCCGATTTCGTCCCAGGCGGCTTTTGAGCCGACCCAAATATGATGCGCAACACGCAAGCGTTCGCCACCTTCAGTGATCAGTCCTGCGGGCACGAACATGCGCTCTTCGTCATTTGCGCCCGGCAGCGCTGAGCCGCAAGTCCGACAAAACGCCGATAGCCAGTCAGCGTCCGGCTTTTTCCAGGTCGCTATCTGATCCTCGCCACGTCGCCAACGGAACGCGTCATTGTGCGCGATGACAACTGCAACGCCAGCGGCGCCCGTATATTTCCGGCAGATTGAACAATGACAGACGTAAACGTCCTTGATGTCCGTTGTGATCTCGAACGCCACTACGCCGCAATTGCATTCGCCATAAACCATGGGTCGATCCCTCTCAGCGGTTTGGCAAAAAACACACCTGTTAGACCAAGTGTTTTTTATCCATTTATTATTCCGGCCTCAGCGCGTCGATAAATTTCGCATCGACCCAGAATATGTCGACATTTTCATAGCTGTCCGAGCCGACATTGCGGTTGAAAAAGAGATATTTGCCGTCCGGCGTCACGCTTGCGGAGGCTTCCCACGCGTCGGTGTTGATTTGATCGCCGAGATTGATGGCCGCGCCCCATGCGCCGTCCGGCTGCCGGAAGCTGATATAAAGGTCCGAGCCGCCATATCCGCCTTGTCTGTCTGCATCCCAGATCAGATAGGACTCATCAGGCGCGATAAAGGGATGGTTGAGATAGGTTCCGGTGTTGATCGCCGCGCTCAAGGCTTTTGGTTCCTCGTGTTTGTCGTCGACAAGGCGTGAGTAACGAATGGGAAATGCGGGATCATTCTCGTCATAGGTGTCGAAAAAATACGTTCCCTTGGCGGAGGCGGTGAGGCGCATAATCAGGCTGTCGGCAAACGGCGCGTCGAGCGGTTTGACGTCCGACCAGCCGGTTTCGGTGCGCTCCATATAGCGCCGGCCGAGATGCATGGTCTGGCCGTCGGGTGAGACAAAAGGCTGGCCGACGCGCGGCGAGAGCACGGATTTGCGCCATTGATCGCCCTCCTGTTC
Organism: uncultured Parvularculaceae bacterium; assembly: GCA_947259375.1. GTDB lineage: Bacteria > Pseudomonadota > Alphaproteobacteria > Caulobacterales > Parvularculaceae > Hyphococcus. The sequence goes on from CAMYLZ010000025.1 coordinate 194,198, forward strand.
GACAATGATGAAGGTGTGATCGTCATATGGCCCGCCCGCAGCGATGAAGTAGAATTCTTTCATATCGGGCGAAAAGACGCCGCTATATTCGTAATGCTCGGTCGAGACGATGCCGGGCGCGAACGGGACCGGCGTCGCGCCGGGCGGCGTCTGGCCAAGATAAGGCCCGTCGGGGATCGGGACGGTGTTTTGATCCTGACCATGGCTGTTGCCGCTCAGGATCAGTGTAAAGAGCAATAGGGCGGCTGGTGTTGAAAAAATCTTCATCATATTTGCTCGTTTCGTGTACGGAAAATTCACTCAGCGTTCAGTTTCGACAGCCATTTGACGCCGCGAATGGCGGTTTCGGGGAAGGCCGCGCCATGGTCGGAATCCGCGATGATCTCAAGCCCGGTCAATGCTATCCCGGTCTGGCGGCGACGCTGCAATAAAGACATGAACTCTTCGGTGATGCGCATCTCGTCGGTTTCGAGTTCGCCGATGGATACAAAGACATTGACGTCGGGATCGCCTTGGGCGGGCGCCTTTTCCGCTTCCAGCGCGGCAAGATAGGCGAGGCTGCGTTCGCTGAGCGCGGGGCTGCCGAGCACGTAAGTGTTGAACGCGTCAGGCGCCGCGAATAATGCGTAGGCCCCGAACTGGCCGCCCAGCGAATAGCCGAAATAAGTGCGCGCGCCGGGCTTGGTGCGGTAATGGTCATCAATAAATTCGAACACGTCGTTTCGAATGAAATTGAGGTGCTGGGCCGCTTGCCCGCCTTGATATCGAGCCTGAATGTCAGGATTGGCGAACGCCAGGACGGTGTAATCGCGAAACCGGCTGGCATGCGCATTTTCAGCGCCAAGATCGGTTTGCCAGGATATGCCGACCAGGATCGCGTTCGGCATCAGATATTCCGTGGCGCCGGACAGCATGTCCATGTGCCAGAGGGCGTCGGTCGTGTAAATGACAGGATAGCGCGCGCCGGCGTCGTCTGCATATCCTTCCGGCAATTTGACAAAGAGCGCATAGCGCCGGCCGGTTTCGCTGTCGGTTATCGGCGCGACCTCGGTTCGCGGCATTGCGTATGGTCGCGGCTCGCTTGCCTCAACCCCGGCGATGGCGAGCAGAAACGAAATAGCCGCGACGAAAAACCTGTTCATATTATTTGGCCCATTTCGAAAGGCGGCGCGCTGGGACTGTTCGATTACGCTCTCCAGCACATGACAGTTGCGGGTTTCGTGCAAACAAAAATGCGCTCCGAGCGTTTGTCCTGAACCGCAAGCTGCATCCTCCGTCTCATGAATGCGCGGCTCGGCCGCCCCGCATTGACGCGACCTTCCCGCATAGAAATGACCTGCGCAATGTCCATGACATTGCGGCGTAGCGTTCTGCTGACGGGACGAGGCGTTGTCCGATGATGGCGGCCGGTACCGTTGCAGCCGTAATTTCAGCCCGTTTCACCGGTCTCGTCGCCCTTGATGCCGAAGGGCGCAAAGATTTCCGGGCCGACCCGTTTGGGCTTGCGGGTCTTTGCGTCGATGAGGCACCAGTCGGTAAGAACCTTGGCGGAAAAACGCGCGGCGCCGGGTTTTCTGATATCCACATGCCGCGCAAAGCGCGGGCCTGCGGCGCGCCCCAGCCAGGTGCGGATCTCGACCGTTTCGCCGGCCAGCACCTGGTCGCGATAATCAATCTCGTGGCGCAGCGCCACCCAGACATACTGGTCGCGCAATTCCTTAGTCCCGACCGTGCGCCAATGGGCGACGGCGATATCCTGCGCCCAGATCAGATAGACTGCATTATTGACATGGCCGAGCTCATCAATGTCGCATTCCGACGCCTGCCGGGTCATCAGGGCCGCGGTCTCGAATGAGGCGGCGCCGATGAGATTGCCGGCAAGAGCCGGCAGGTCGTCAGGCGTTTGCATTTTGATCATCGGCGCAATTCATCGACCCATTTGCGGTCTTTCGGCAATTCGGCGGCGGCGAGCTTGTCCATCAGCGCGCCGGGATCTTCGTCGGCGCAGAGGATCGACCGGTGCGCCTGCTTGACGAAGGCTTCCGAGACGAGATTGTCGAGGAACCGCTCAAGCCCGTCAAAGAACCCGGCGACATTCAACAGACCCACGGGCTTGGCGTGGAAGCCGAGCTGCGACCAGGTCCAGACCTCGAACATTTCCTCCAGCGTGCCAATGCCACCGGGCAGGGCGATGAACGCGTCCGACATGTCGGCCATCTTCGCTTTGCGCTCATGCATGGAGGTGACGATATGCAGCTCGGTGAGATTGTCATGGGCGATTTCAAGATCGGCCAGCGCCTTTGGCAGGACGCCGTAAACCGGCCCGTCATGTTCGAGCGCCGCATCGGCGACAACGCCCATCAGCCCTACCGAAGCGCCGCCATAGACGAGGCCGATATCGCGCTCAGCCAGGGTTTTTCCAAGCCGCCAGGCCGCTTCGCGATAATCCTCGCGCGCGCCAAGGCTCGATCCGCAGAAAACACAAATATTCATGGCCGAGCGAATGGCATGATGCGCTTGCGAAATCCAGCCTTTCGCGCGCCGGTCAAGCGATCTTGACGCCGCCCCCGTGAAGGCCTTTAAGTCCGCGGTCATGCCGTCGAAACCGCCATCACAGGACAAGCCCGAAGATCGTCAGACCGGCGCCCCGGAAAAGCCCGCTTCCGGCGCGAAGGGGGCGGACCGCGAGGCGCGGCTGGCGGAGGCGCTAAGGGCCAATCTGCGCCGGCGCAAGCAAAGCGCCCCCCAAACCGATGAGAAAGACGCATAAATGGATAAATTGGCGATTATTGGCGGGCGCCCGCTCTATGGCGTCATCCCGATCAGCGGGGCGAAGAATTCGGCGCTGAAAGTGATGGCGGCCGCGCTGCTGACGGACGAGGCGCTGACCCTGACCAATGTGCCGCGGCTGGCCGATGTGGACATGCTGTTGCGCCTGCTTGAGCAGCACGGCGTCACGTCAAGCTTTGAGGGGTCGACCCTGCGCCTGCATGCGCAAACCATCATCTCGACTGAGGCGCCTTACGATCTCGTGCGGAAAATGCGCGCGAGCTTTAATGTGCTGGGCCCGCTTCTGGCGCGCGAGGGCAAGGCGCGGGTGTCGCTGCCGGGCGGTTGCGCGATTGGCGCGCGACCTGTCGATCTGCATCTCAAGGCGCTCGAAGCGATGGGCGCCAAAATCGATCTCGATGAAGGCTATGTGATCGCCGAGGCGGCGAACGGCCTGCACGGCGCGGAAATTGCGTTTCCCTTCGTCTCTGTGGGCGCGACCGAGCACGCCATGCTCGCCGCGACTTTGGCCAAGGGAACGACGGTGCTGGAAAACGCCGCCCGCGAGCCGGAGATCGCCGACCTCGCCGACTGCCTGAACGCCATGGGCGCGAAAGTTTCCGGCGCCGGGCATTCGACCGTCACTATAGAAGGCGTCGATAGGCTGCATGGCGGCGAACATCGCGTTTTGCCCGACCGGATCGAAACCGGGGCCTATGTGATGGCGGTGGCGGCGACCGGCGGCGAGCTGACCCTTACCGGTACGGATGCGAGCCTTCTCGGCGCGGCCTGGGGCGTGTTGCAGGAAACCGGCCTCGACATGGAAGAGCGCGACGGCGGCATTTGCGTCAAGCGCAATGGCGAGCGCTACAAGGCGAGCGATATCGTCACCCAGCCTTTCCCCGGCTTTCCGACGGATTTGCAGGCGCAATTCATGGCGCTGATGGCGACCGCTGACGGCGTGTCCAAAATCAAGGAAACGATTTTCGAAAACCGCTTTATGCACGCGCCGGAGCTGGCGCGCATGGGCGCGAAGATTTCCGTCGACGGACAGACGGCGACGGTGCAGGGCGTGCCGCGCCTCAAAGGCGCGCCGGTAATGGCGACTGACTTGCGCGCATCCATGTCGTTGATCATCGCGGCGCTCGCCGCCGAAGGCCAAACCATGGTCAATCGCGTATATCACCTTGACCGGGGCTTTGAACGGCTTGAAGAAAAGCTGCAAACCTGCGGGGCCCTGATCGAACGGGTGAAAGAATAGGAGCGGGCGGTGTCAGCGCTGAAAGATTACAAGCCGCTGCGGCTGATGGCCGGGGACGAAGAAGACCTTGGCGTGATTTCCGCCTGTCTTCAGGATGCGGTCGGCAAGCTGGGCGACATGGCGTGGCTGCCGGATGAGCGGCGCTTTGTCCTGGTGGTCAATCGCTTCGTGTGGGAATGCGCCGGCGAGCGGCGCGCCGGGCCTTTCGTGCGAGTGCGCGCCGGGCTTCATTTCGATGATGTAAAGGCCGCGCAGTTCCAGCATTTGCGCACCGAGGCGAAAGAGGCGGTGGTCGAGCTGCTTGCGATCCGTTTCGAAGCGGCGGCGGATGGCGAGGGCGTCTTGGTGCTTGATTTCGCCGGCGGCGGCGCGCTGCGCCTCGAAGTCGAAAGCGTCAACGCCTATATGTCGGACATTTCCGAGCCTTGGCGCACCCGCGCGAAGCCGATCCACGAAGAGTGAGCTTTAGCCTTATCCCGGCGTGAAGGCGGCGTGCAACGCCGCTTCCTTGATCCGGAGGGCTGGGAGATGATCATGGCGCAACGCCTGAATTCCGCCGATGCCGGTTTCGCCGCCGCGTTTGACGCGTTTGTCGTGAAAGACCGCGATGGCGGCGCAGATGTGAGCGCGGTGGTGCGCGAAGTTATCGCGCAGGTGCGCGCTGACGGCATCGAGGCGGTCAGGGCGTATACGGCGCAATTCGATCATTTTGCGCTGACCGACGAAACCCTTCGCGTGACGCCCGAAGAAATCGACCGTGCGGAAGCCGAATGCGACGCAGACGATCTCAAGGCGCTTGATTTCGCCGTCGCGCGCATCCGCGCCTATCACGAAAAGCAATTGCCGAAAGATACGCGTTATACGGACGATCAGGGCGTGACGCTCGGCTGGCGCTGGACATGCGTCGATGCGGCCGGGCTTTATGCGCCGGGCGGGCGGGCCGCCTATCCGTCGAGCGTTCTCATGAACGCGATCCCGGCGAAAGTCGCTGGCGTCAAGCGCCTCGCCATGGCGACGCCGGCGCCGAATGGCGAAATGAACCCGCTTGTCCTCGCCGCCGCAAAACGCGCGGGCGTCGATGAAATCTACCGCATTGGCGGGGCGCAGGCGATCGCGGCGCTGGCCTATGGCGCCGGGCCGATTACGCCCGTCGACGTTATTGTCGGGCCAGGCAACGCCTATGTGGCCGAGGCGAAACGGCAAGTCTTCGGCATGGTCGGCATCGATAGCGTTGCGGGGCCGTCGGAAATCCTCGTAGTGGCGGACGGCCAAAACGATCCCGATTGGATCGCCGCGGATCTTTTGAGCCAGGCCGAGCATGATCCCTCCTCGCAAAGCGTTCTGATCACGGATGATGCGGCTTTTGCCGACAAGGTCGCCGCAGCGGTGGATGTGCAATTGCGTGAAAACCCGCGCCGCGACATCGCCGAAGCGGCGTGGCGGAAGAATTCGGCGATCGTCATCGTTGCATCGCTCGACGATGCGCCGGCCCTGGTTGACAAGATCGCGCCGGAACACCTCGAACTCGCGGTCGCCGATCCTGAAAGCCTGTTCAACAAAATCCGCCATGCCGGCGCGATTTTTCTTGGCCGGCATACGCCCGAAGCGGTTGGCGATTATGTCGCCGGGCCGGACCATGTGCTGCCCACCGCGCGGGCCACGCGCTACGCCTCCGGGCTGTCGGTGCTCGACTTCATGAAACGCACATCGATCATCGGCTGCGACGAGAAAGCGCTGGCGAAAATCGGCCCCGAGGCTGCGCGCCTCGCCGACGCCGAAGGCCTGCCGAGCCATGCGAAATCGGTGCGCGTGCGGTTGAAGGACTAACGGGAGGGCGAGTCTTAACGCTGAAAACGCCAATATCTCACATCAATGCGCAGGCTGAGCAAACTGACGCTTGGCGATCACCACCGTCATGGTCGCGATGGTCTCATACCCGGCATTGTTGTTGTTCAGCAAAATGACGATGCCGTCATGCTCGGGGAAATATGAAATGATCGACGTGTATCCCGACACTTCGCCATTATAAGTGATGATTCCGGCCGGGTCTTCGCTGTCCGAGAGGGGCACGGCGCCGACAGTCCACGCCATGGGCTTTTCCCGGTCGAATAAAAGCGCCTTGCTGGCCTCGGTGAGCAGCGTGTCGTCCTTGAGCGCGGTCATCCACCGATAGAGATCGTCCGTCGTCGAATAGAGCGAGGCGGTCGCCCGGAAAAGACGCGGATTGACGATTGGGACGGGCGTCAGGGCGCCGTCTTCACGCATGTAATTCTGGGCAAGGCGTTCTGTCTGCGGCGTGTTGTAGATTTGTCCGGTATTCGCAAGACCAAGCGGCGCGAGGATGCGGTTTTCGAGCTCGGTTTCGTAAGGTGCGTCGGCGACGGCGTCGATGATCCGGCCGAGCAGATAGTAGTTCACGTTAGAATAAAGATAATCGGCGTCCGGTTCAAATTTAAGCGGCAGGGCGGCAATGACCTGCACGAAACTCTCGTCGGTTTGCGCCTGTTTGAACGCGTTATCGAACCAGCCGGGAATTTCGATGAAATGCGGGATGCCCGAGCGGTTCTGCAGCAAATGCGCAACGGTCACGTCATTACTATAAGGCGCCTCAAAGTCTGGCAGCAGGGTTGCAATGCTATCGTCGAGCGACAGTTTTCCTTCCTCGATGAGTTGCAGAACGAGCGCGGCCGTGAAGCTCTTGGTCATGGAGGCGATGACGAATTTTGTTTCGGGCGTGTTCGTGCGCCCGTCATCGATCTGCGCGAGCCCGTAGCCCTCTTTGAGGAGGATGCCGGTCTGATCGGCCACCAGAATGGCGCCCGAAAAACCGTTTTCCTCTACGAGCCGGCGAACATCTTGCGCAATGCCGTTCTGCGCTTTTTGTTGCACGGGCGCGGTTTCACCGCTTTGCGTTGACGCGGATTGCTCGCAGGCGGCGACGGATAGCGCGCAGATCAGCGCGGCGGTGACAGCCGGCATTCGTGACATGGTTTTTGCGTCCCCTCAAAACTTACGCCGGAAAAGGAATTTCCTCTCCGGTCTCTTTCCACAACGGATATTTACGCATTACAGACAGGAAAAGCGCTGAACACGTCAAGGTCTTGAGCCAGCGCTGAACGTGCGGAATGCTCGCTTCGTCGAACCAGTCGGGATCGGCGATGCGAAACTGGCGCACGAAAGGAAAGATCGCGATATCGGCGAGGCTGCGGCGCGCGCCATATAGATATTCCGTTTGCGCAAGGCGGGCATCGAGCTTTTGCAGAAACGTCATGCCCGCCGCGCGGTGTTCATCCGCATCGGCGCCGTCATAGCGGCTCGCATATTTGTAGCGATCGAGATGATGCTTGAACGGGCCGTCCGCCTCGGTGATGAGGCTGTCTTCGTCGCCCGCCGCAAGCCAGCCCTCCGGGTCGTTCCGGCGCAGCGCCCAATGCATCACGTCGATGCTTTCATCGATCACCCGCCCGTCAGCGAGCAATACGGGAACGGTGCCTTTGGGCGAGGCGGCGAGCATCTCGGCCGGCTTGTCGCGCAGGATGATTTCGCGCAGGGCGACAGGCGCGCCGCTTGCCGTAATCGCCATTCGCGCGCGCATGGCGTAGGGGCAGCGCCTGAAGGAATAAAGCGTGGGCGTCTCAGTCATTTGTCGGTTTGGCCCCTAAATGCCGTTCGCCGCGCGCTTTCGCCAGGTCGATCTGTTTCTGGCGTTCAGCGAAAGCGCGGCGCTTTTCCTCAGAATATTTGTCGTGGCAATGCGGGCAGGAAACGCCGGGCGCGTAATGTTCGGAGCGCTTGTCGTCTTCGGTGATCGGCTGGCGGCAGGCATGGCACATATCATAGGAGCCGGGCGCGAGATCATGGCCCACCGAAACGCGATTGTCGAAGACGAAACATTCCCCGCGCCACAGGCTTTCATCTTCCGGCACGGTTTCGAGATATTTGAGGATGCCGCCTTTCAAATGCACCACATCGTCGATCCCTTCGGCGCGCAAGAAGGCGGTCGACTTCTCGCAGCGAATGCCGCCGGTGCAGAACATCGCGACTTTCTTGAGTGGATTCTGTGTGCGGAATTTTCGGAACCATTCGGGAAACTCGCGGAAGGACGTGGTTTCCGGGTTGACGGCCCCTTCAAAGGTGCCGATCGAGACTTCATAATCATTGCGCGTGTCGATGACGATGGTGTCGGGATCGGAAATAACGCGGTTCCAGTCATGGGGTTCCACATAGCGCTCACGGCTGTTTTCCGGGTCGATCCCTTCGCAGCCCATGGTGACGATCTCTCTTTTGAGCCGCACTTTCATGCGCAGGAACGGATTGTCGTCCGTATAGGACTCTTTCCAGTCGAGATCGGCGCAGCCCGGCAGCGATTTCAGATGCGACAGCATCGCGTCGATCCCTTCGCGCGGGCCCGCAATCGTGCCGTTGACGCCCTCCGGCGCGAGCAGCAGCGTGCCTTTGACGCCGCCTTGATCGGCGGTCGCGCGCAAGGGCGCCTGATAATCCGCGAAATCCGGCATCGCGGTGAATTTGTATAGGGCGGCGACAACAATCTGGGGCATGGCGGCGCTATTTACGCCAGCCCCGCCTTTCGCTCAACCATTGCGATGCAATTACGAGTCGGCACCCAGTAATCTTTTGAGGTAATGTTTGTCATGTTTTTTAGTGGGGGAGTTTCAGATAGTTGTTCAGTCTATTTGCGATAGTGTCAAGTATACCTTGTAGTCGGACATCTGATTCTTATATGCGTTGCTTAAAATAAGAGGAGCCTCATGACGCAGTACATAATTTTAGGCAAGGGTGAGCAATTCTCCAAAGGATTTAGCCAAACCGCGGAATCAGCAACAGAGGCACTTAGCAAGTATGATGCGGTAAAAAAACTTTGCGGCAGCGCAAGTGCTACAGATTCCAAAGGAAAAGCAGTTTCGCGAACGGCTCTTGGACAGCTTGCGAAAGGGGAGCGAAGGGCCGAGCGAAGTGAGTTAATGCAAAAGGATACGGCGGGCATAAGCAAGTAAGTAACACTTACTGTTGGTGTCTCGCTTCAAAACTAGAGCTCAAAACCCGTAAATCAGCGAGGCTTTGGCGATGGTGTCGGTGTTTTCGCGATTGTCGGGCGGGTCGGTCTCATAGCGATATTCGAATGACAGTCCGGTCGACAGCTCGCCCCACAGCTTGGTGGTCAGGGCGGCGACGGATTGCACGGTGGTGGTCGGCGACGTCCAGGTGACGTTGACGTCATGCTCGAATTTCAGGTCGTCGCGGATCAGCCAGTCAATCTCGTTGGCGGCATAAAACGCTGCATGCTGTTCAACCGCTCGGGTAATATCGATGGGCGAATAGCGATATCCGGGGCCGCCTTCGAGCTTCCAGGAAAACGCGCTCTCCTTGAAAAAAGCGTGGCCGAGCCCGCCGCCGGCGAACAGGCGATAGTCGAAACCGGAAAACTGGTCTTCATCATAGGAAAGGCGGGCGAAAGCGTAGGTGCGGTCGCCGAGATCATAATCGAGCTTGTAGGATGCGCCCCAGCGTTTCTGGTTGGTGACGCCGTTCGACTCGCCAATGTCGAAATAGGCCTTGATGTTGTGTTTGAAGGCGCCGGCGGCGCGGGCGGCGTCGATCGCAACGCCGATGGCGGCGTTTTCCGAATTGCCGGAAGAGACAATGCCCGACGCGCTGACTTTGCCGTCCCATGGCGCCATTGCAAGGATCGCCTTGCGGGTCGTCTCCGGCGCGGCATCCATCACTGGCGCTGCAACAGCTTTGAGCGCCGCTTCGGCGGGGAGCGCGGGCGGTCCTGGCGGCGACGGGGCCGGCGGCGACGTTTCTGACGAGGCCTGCAGCGCGGCTATTTTTTGGGCGGCTTGCGCGGCGATTGCCGCATCATGATCGGGAAAGACGGCGCGCGCGGCCTTCGCCACATGGGCGATTTCCTCCGGATCGCCGCTTGCATAGGCGGCGTCGAGCAAGGCGCGGGCGATATCGGGAATTGGGACGTCGCTCTGGGCGGCGCCGTAAGCAGCGCCGTCAATAGCAAGAGAGGCGGCGAAAGCGAGAAGGACGGCGAATGCGCTGCAACAACGGACGGAACTCATGCGGGCACTCAGTTACGGCGAATGGTTTATGAATGGTTAAGTTTCGCGATTCGCCTATAAGCTGAATGCGTTCGCATCAAGTCAGCGGAGGCCCGTGACGCCGACAATCTCCGCGGCTATGAAGATGGCGGGCGATTGCGGAGCCGTGCGTGCCAGACCTTGAAGGCGATCAGTCTGATTTTCGTATCGTCAAGATCGAACTTGACGAGCGTTCGCTCGCGCCGGCGACTGCCGATATCGAACATGAACGCAAGGTCGCGATCTACGATCTTCTCGAAGAGAATTGTTTCAAACCTGCCGCCGCGGAACCGGGCGCCGGTCCGTATGAGCTTTACCTTTCAAATGTCGAGCGCCGGCTGGTGTTTGATGTTCGGCGCGCGGGCGGCGCGGCGCTGGGGCAGGTGCATCTGTCGATGACGCCGTTCCGTAAGATCATCAAAGACTACTTCTTGCTGTGCGAGAGTTATTACGATGCGATCCGCAATGCCGCGCCGGCGCAAATCGAAACCATCGATATGGCGCGGCGCGCCATGCATGATGAGGGATCGGACATTCTTCGCGAACGCCTGAAAGACAAAATCGAACTCGATAAAAACACGGCGCGGCGGCTGTTCACGCTGATCTGCTCCTTCCATATGCGATGAGGCCCTGATGACGCGGAACGTGCTCTTTGTCTGCAATATGAACTCGGTGCGCTCGCCGATGGCGGCCGCGCTGCTGCGTCGCCAGGCGGGCGCGGCGGCGTTGGTCGACTCCGCCGGGGTCTATGAAGGCGGCCTTGATCCGTTTGTGGAGATGGTCATGGCCGAACTTGGCGTCGCGCTGCATGACCATGAGCCAAAAGCCCTGATAGACGTTGATTTGTCGCGATTTTCCACCGTGATCGCGTTAACGCCGGAGGCCGCCATTGAGGCGCGCCGGTTTTTGCCGCGCGCGGCGATCGAGTTCTGGAATACCGAAAATCCGTCGGAAGAGCGGGGCGGCCGGGAGGCGATCCTGACGGCCTATCGCAATGTCCGCGACACGCTGGCTGCCAAGATCGCCGAGCGTTTTCCTCAAGCGCACGAAAAATCTTGATTTTCGACCCGCACCCAACCATGTTCGCGCCGCATCGGGCGCGCGGTGAGGCTGCGCGGCGAACTGGCTTGGATTGAGGCGCGAATGGCGAAGGAAGAATTACTCGAGTTTGAAGGCACGGTGGAAGAATTGCTGCCAAATGCGACGTTTCGCGTGAAGCTCGAGAATGATCACGAAATTATCGCGCATACCGCCGGGAAGATGCGCAAGAACCGGATTCGCGTCCTTGCCGGCGACAAGGTGCTTGTCGAAATGACCCCTTACGACCTGACCAAGGGTCGCATCACCTATCGCTTCAAGTAAGCGGTGCGGTGATCGGCGCGTCGCTCATTCTCGCCAGCGCCAGCCCGAGGCGGCAATCGCTTCTGGCGATGATCGGCGTGACGCCGGACGAGATCATTCCTGCGGATATTGATGAAACCGAGCTGAAAGGCGAGCTGCCGCGCGATTATGTCTTGCGGCTGGCGCGCGAAAAGGCGCTGCGCGTGGCGCGCGATCATCCGGGCGCGCTGGTGCTCGGTTCGGATACGGCGGTGGCGGTCGGCCGGCGGATCTTGCCCAAGGCGGAAGACGAAGCCACCGCGCGCGCCTGTCTCGAGGCGATTTCCGGGCGCGCCCACCGTGTCTATACCGGCGTCGCACTGGCGCGGCCGGGCGGCGCGGTATCGGCGAAGATCGCTGAGACGCGGGTGAAAGTGCGCGTTCTCGATCAAGCGGCCATAGACGAGTATGCGGCCTGCGATGAATGGCGCGGCAAGGCGGGCGGCTACGCCATTCAGGGACTATTCGCCAAGCATATCGTCACCATGGTCGGCTCGCATTCCAATGTGGTGGGGCTGCCGCTTTACGAGACCGCCAATCTGTTGACCGGCGCCGGCTGGACGCGATGACGCGCCGGATCGTCATTGAGTGCGGCGTCGCGGAAACGCGCGCAGCGCTGCTTGATGACGATCGGGTTTGGAAATTCTGGTTCGGACCGGCGCGCGGCGACGAAACCGCGGACCATTTTCCGCGTGCCGGCCGCCGGTTTGCCGGCCGCGTCAAGGCAGTCGATCGCGCGCTCAACGCCGTTTTTGTCGATATTGGCGATGATCGCGATTCCTATCTCGCCCTGACCAAAGGCAACACCCCGCATCTCGTCGAAGGGGCGATGATCGAAACCGAAATCAAGTCGCCGCCGCGTCAGCAAAAAGGCGCGGTGTTGCGTTTTATCGGCCCGGCGCAGGGCGACGCCGCGCCGGGCCGCACCGCGCCGTTTCCAGATGCGGCGGTGGAAGCGGTTGAAGCGCTCGGCGGCGAGGATTGCGAGATTGTCATTGACGAGGGCGCGGCGTCGCGCGTCCTTCAAAGCGTCGGCTTTGGCGATGTCCGGCATGAGACGCATCCGGCCTCGCTTTTCGAAACGGCAGGCGTCGATGCGGAATTGTCGGCGGCCTTCGACCGCCTTGTTCCCTTGCCGGGCGGAGGGCGTATTATTATCGATGAAGCACAGGCGCTGACGGCGATCGATGTCGACACTGCGGGCCTTAACGCCGCGTCGCCAGCGCGTTTGCGCGAAAAGATCGGCCTTGCAGCGGCGCGCGGAGCGGTTCGGCAAGTCAGTCTACGGAATATTGGCGGGCATGTGGTGATCGATTTCCCGGCGCTTACCGGCGAGACCCAGCGCCGACGTTTTGCGGAAAAAGTCAAAACCGAAATCGCGAAAATCGACGGCGCCGGCGCGGCGAGTTTTTCGAAATCGGGCCTGTTCAGTTTTACCGCGCCGCATGGCGCGCTGTCGCTGCTGGACCGGTTTTGCGAGCCGGCGGAGAGCTTTCCGGTGCGCGGCGCGCGCTTAACGCTCGAAGCGGTTGCGAAACGGGCGATCCGCACGCTGGAAACGCGCTTGCGGGCGCAGCCTGCCGCGCGCTTCCGTCTTGCCAGCGGCGCTGCGCTCGGTGCATATCTGGCGGCTGCTCCGGCTTGGCGGGCGCGGCTGAATGAGCGCTTTGGGGGGCGGTTCGAATTCGCCATCGACAATGATCTCGAGGAGAGACGGTTTGACCTCGCCGAGCAATGACAAGTCTGTGAGCCGTAGTCGAAAAGGCGCCGCGCCATGCCCAATCTGTGGTGCGGCGAGTGCGCAAGGCTATGATCCGTTCTGCTCAAAGCGTTGCGCAGATGTCGATTTGCATCGCTGGCTCTCCGGGCGGTATGCGATCCCGGCGGAGGACGACGATAGCGACGGAATGTCGGCTGACGACGGCGAAGCGGGTTGAGCATTCATGGACAAAGGGCCGTGATTGTGAGATTATCACAGGCTTGAGAAGCTCCTCTCAGGGGAATCGATGACCTTTGGCGCGAGAATAGACTGGCGGTCGAAAATCGGCGCGGCGTTAGTCGCCGCGGTGGCGGCATTCTTTGTCTCGCAAGTCGTCATCGCGGCGCACACCGCCAAATATGGCGATGGTCCTCATGAGCATGGCGGTCAGGTTTGCGTATTGTCGATGGTCGCGCCGCAGACTGACAAAGCGGTGGGCGCGGCGGCTGTCGTCCTACTGATGGTCATGACGGTCTGGCGTGCGGCCGATCAGATAACGCAGACCGAACGCGCGCTTCTCGTTATCCGTGCAGCGCGCCCGCGCGGTCCTCCGACCCTTTAATCAATCCGAACACGTTCGATTTGATTAAAACCCCGGCGCGTTGCGCCGGTAAAAAGGCTTGAAGGAGTCCTTAAGGTGCATAAGAAATTATTGTTGACCGGTACGGCTGCCATTTTCACGGCGCTGCCGGCAAACGCGATGGCGCAAGCGGGGAATCAGTTCGCGGATCAAGGCCCGGAGGATGACGAGATTGTCGTCACCGGCTCGCCTATCGCGCATCCCGAACATGAATCGATCATTGCCGCATCGGTGCTCACCAAGGAAGAGCTCGCCTCGCGCGGCGAAGCCTCCATCGGCGAGCTGTTGCGGCGCGAGCCGGGCGTGTCGTCGACCTTTTTTGGGCCGGCGGCGAGCCGGCCGATCATTCGCGGTCTTGGCGGTGATCGGGTCAGCGTGCTGGATGCGGGCATCGGCTCCATCGACGCCTCGACGGTGAGCGACGATCATGCGGTGGCGGTTGAGCCTGCGACGGCGGAGCGTATTGAGATCGTGCGCGGCGCGGCGACGTTGTTTTATGGCAGTTCCGCGGCTGGCGGCGTCGTCAACGTTTTCGACGGACGCATACCGGACAAGGTTCCAGAAGGCGGCGTCGACGGCGCGCTGCGCACCAGCTACGGCACGGTCGATGAGTCGATTGAAACGGCTGGCGGGTTCGACGTTCTGCTTGGTAAAATCGGCGAGACCAGCATCGTTTTTCACGGCGACGGTTATTTTCGCGATACGGAAGATTATGAAATTCCGGGTTTTGCCGAATCCGCCGCCTTGCGCGCGGCGGAAGAAACTGAAGACGAAGATCTCGATCATGACGAAGAAGAGGCCTTTGGCGTTGTTGAAAACTCGGCGCTGCAGTCAAAAGGCGGCTCGTTTGGCGGCTCGCTGATCTTCCCCGACGGTTTCATCGGTGTTTCAGCGAAAATCGCCCGCTCGCGCTATGGCGTGCCCGGCGGCCATCATCATGAAGAGGAAGAAGGGGGCGAAGAAGAGGGCGAAGAGCTGGTCAGCATCGACCTCGAACAGGAACGTTATGATCTGATGGGCGAGCTCAACAAGCCCTTCCTGATCTTCGAGACGACGAAATTCCGTTTTGGCTATGCGGATTATGTGCATCAGGAGCTTGAAGGCGCCGAGATCGGCACGACTTTCAAAAACGAAGGTTATGAAGGCCGGATCGAGCTCATTGAAAAAGAATTTGGCGGGTTTCGCGGTGCGTCCGGCTTCCAGTTCAAGCGGCGCGATTTCGAGGCGATTGGCGATGAGGCCTTCACGCCGCCGAACATCACCAATCAGTTCGGCGCCTTTACGGTGCGCGAATATGAGACCGGTTCCTGGCATCTCCAGGTCGCGGGCCGGTATGAACATACGGACACGGAAGCGAAGTCGGTGGGGTTAAAACGCGAATTCGATGCATTCAGCGTTTCGGCGGGCGTCGGCTTTGAGCCGAATGAGAATATCTTCCTCGGCGTCAACGCCTTGCGCACAGAGCGCGCGCCGGCCCCGGAAGAGCTGTTCTCCGATGGGCCGCATCTGGCGACCAATGCGTTCGAGATCGGCGATCCGACGCTTGGCCTTGAGACGGCGCGCGGCGTCGAGACGACCTTTCATGGCGAGCTCGGGCCCGTCTCTCTCACCGTGAATGGTTTTTATACAGACTATAAAGACTTCGTCTCGTTGAGCCCGAATGGTGAAGAAGAAGACAGCCTGCCTGTGTTCGAATTCATCGCCCAGGATACGGTTTTCAAGGGCTTCGAATCGCAGGTGGAAGCCGATTTGTTTACCGCCGGCGGGTTTGACGTTTCGGGCCGCGCGCAGGTCGATTATGTGCGGGCGAAATTCAAGGATGATGGCGGCGACGTGCCGCGCATTCCGCCCTTGCGCTCAATCCTCGGGCTTGAAGCGGAATCCGACTATGTGGATCTGCGCGGCGAGGTCGAAATTGCGGCGGACCAGGAAAAGATCGCAGCTGATGAGCTGCCGACCGAAGGATATACGCTGGTCAATTTCGCGGCGACCTTCCGGCCGGCGGGCAGGGATAGCGGCCTTTCCGTGCAATTGCGCGCCGACAATGTCACCGACGAGGAAGCGCGCCTGCATACGTCCTTCCTGAAGGATGTGACGCCCTTGCCGGGCCGCAGTTTCAAGGTGACCTTGCGCGGCGAGTTTTGATCAGGGTGTGCGGCGGGTTGAAAGCCGCGCTACCGCATTCATTGCTCGGCGATACGAGCGTACTGTGCCGCAGGCGACCATTCACCTGCGGCACACATTCCTGAAATTTTTGAAAAATCGGCCTTAGCAGATTATGCTAAATCACCGGAGCGGCACCCGGCCCCGCGTCCGCTCCCGCATCGTCTTCAGATACCGCTCCCCATTGATCTTGGGGGCGTTCTTGACGCTATCCTGCTCTTTGAGCCAAGTAGTCGAGGGGATCTCCTCCCCCCGCTCCTTCGCCTCGACCATCAACCGCCGCGCCTCCACGGCCTGCCCATGGAACGGGAACGGGCCGCGATTATACTGCTTACCTTCAGCATAAAGCTTGGCGCCCCAGCGTGACCCCCTGATGTTATGCACACCTTTATATGGGCTTGACTTCGGCAATTTCCAATTTCTCCAATAATGGTTCCCAGACGTCTTTTTTTACCATCACGCCCCCCGAACGTCCACAAGTGTGAGGCCTGAAAAGGCGGTTACTTCTGTTCCAGTGTTCTGTTTATTTACTTGCCGGAAGGCGCAGCTAATCAGCGGCACAGAGTTGTGTCGGGCGTCACGCGCCGCCGTCGAACATCGCTTTCAGATCGACAGATGAGCGTTCGCCAATAGCATCGAAATTCTCGGACAGCCATTGATCGGCGATCTCGCGGCCCTTTTCCTTGAGGCCGGCAAGGAAAGCCCAATCGGTGCGGAACTTGCTGGCGATGTCATAATCCTGCAGCGCCTTGTCCGAGCGAATGGAATGGATGCGAATATCGCGCAGCCGGTCGCGATATTCGTCCTTGATCCAGCCATCATCGAGCAGTTTGTGTACAAAGTTTATTGCACGCAGCTCGCGCAACAATGACGAATTGAAACTGATCTCATTGACCCGGTTCATGATCGTCGCGGCGGTTTTCGGCACTTCCTCGCGCTCGATCGGATTGACGTGGACGATCAGGATGTCGCGCGCGCAGGCTTCGTAGAAAAATGGGAACAGCACCGGATTGCCCATATAACCGCCGTCCCAATAATGCTCGCCGTCGATTTCGACAGCCTTGAACAGGAAGGGCAGGCAGGCGGACGCGCACACCACATCCGCCGAGACATGAGAGGTGTCGAAAACATGCACCTTGCCGTTGCGCACATTCGTCGCCGACAAAAACAGCTTGGTGACCTTGCAGCGCCGCAGGCTTTCGAAATCGATGCAATCGCTGATGATGTCGCGCAGCGGATTAAGGTCGAACGGATTGAGCTGATAGGGCGAAAGCGCGCGCGTCACCGCGTCGAACATCTGGTAGGAGATGGTGTTGATCAGGTCGCCGGCGCCGAAATTGACCGGGAACGGATTGCCGCGCACCGGGCTGTAGAGCTTGCCCGCCTCGCTGATCCGCCGCCAGAGATGATCGAGCGCCTCGCGCCCGCCCTGAAGCCCGTTCTTGTGCAGCCCATAGGCGAGGGCGGCGGCGTTCACCGCGCCGGCGCTGGAGCCGGAAATGCCGTCGATTGCAATGCGCCCGTCCTGCAACAGCCTGTCCGCAACGCCCCAAGTGACCGCGCCATGGGCGCCGCCGCCCTGAAAGGCGAGATTGACGCGTTTTGCAGCGGACGCCGCCATTATTTGGCGACCCAGCCGCCGTCGATCTGATGCGCGGCGCCGGTGATTTGCGCGGCGCTGTCCGAAGCGAGAAACACGGCGAACGCGCCGATCTGTTCGACGGTGACGAACTGTTTCGTCGGCTGCGCTTCGAGAATGACTTTTTGCACCACTTCTTCTTCGCTCATGCCGCGCGCTTTCGCCGTGTCGGGGATCTGCGCCTCGACCAGCGGGGTTTTCACATAGCCGGGACAGATGGCGTTGCAGGTGACGCCATGTTCGGCGCCTTCAAGCGCGAGTGTTTTGGTAAAGCCGACAATGCCATGTTTGGCGGCCACATAAGCCGACTTGAACGGCGAGGCGACGAGACCGTGGGCGGAGGCGATATTGATGATCCGGCCGAAGCCGCGTTTTTTCATGCCCGCGAAAACCGCCTTTGAGGCGTGAAATGCGGAAGTCAGATTGATGGCAATAATTGCGTCCCACTTTTCTTCGGGGAAGTCTTCGACCGGTGCGACATGCTGGATGCCGGCATTGTTGACGAGAATATCAACCTGCCCAAAGGCTTCCTCGGCGGCGTTGATCAGGGCGCGGATTTCATCCGGCCGGGTCATGTCCGCGCCATTGTAGAGAACCTTGATGCCGTGTTTTTTCTCAAGCGCGGCTCGGGTCGCCTCGATCTGGTCAGCCTCGCCAAAGCCGTTGAGCATGACGTTCCAGCCTGCGGCGGCGAAAGCGGTCGCGACGCCAAGGCCGATGCCGGAGGTGGAGCCGGTGACAACGGCGTTCAACGGGCGGGTCATGGGCGCATCCTTTCAGTTTTTGCGAAACTGCCGCCAGCATACTTGTTGCGGCGCACAAAACAACGCCGGGATAAAGCGTTGCGCCATAAGGGGCGCTGCGGAAGCGGTTTTCGACCCGGACCAGCGCTTCGGAAAAAGGCGGGGCTGGGATATTCTGGCGTTCCAGCAAAAACAAGGAGCCTCGCGACCATGCGCAAATTATTGATCCCGGCGATCATGATCGGGCTCGGCGCGCCCGCCGCCGCTCAGATGTCGGTCACCACCATCGGCGCCAGCGATGCCGGCGCCTGTTATGAAAACGCGATCAACGATTTGGCGCGCGATACGGGCCCATGCGATGCGGCGCTTGATGACCCGGTCACCACGCGCGCCGACAAGGCCAAAACGCGGGTCAATCGCGGCGTCATCCATAACCGCAACGGCGCGATCGATGCGGCGGTCGCGGATTTCAACGCCGCGTTGGAAATCAACGACACGCTCGGCGAGGCTTATCTCAATCGCGGCAACAGTCATTATCTCGCAGCGCGGCTTGATGCGGCGCTCGCCGATTATGAGCGCGCGCTCGACCTCGACGTCAGCCAGCCCTGGGCCGCCTGGTACAATATCGGCTTGATTCACGATGCGCGGAACAATGCTGACAAAGCGCGCGAAGCATATGAAAAGGCGCTGGAAGAAAATCCGGGCTTCACGCTCGCACAGCAAAAACTGGAAGGCCGTCCTTGAGTTTCGTCACCCATCTTGAATGTTCCATGACCGGCAAGCGCTATGAAGCAGGCCGGCCGCATAATCTGTCCGAAGCGGGCAAGCCGCTGCTGGTGCGCTATGACCTTGACGCGCTCGCGAAATCCGTCAGCAAGGAAGCGTTGTCGCACCGCACGGAGGGCTTTTGGCGATATCGCGAGTTTCTGCCGGTGGAAAATGCTGAAAACCGCATTTCGCTGGGCGAAGTCGTAACGCCGCTCATCAGACTTCCGCATGCTGAGAAAAAGCTTGGCGCGGCGCAAATCATCGTCAAGGACGAAGGGCGCCTGCCGACCGGATCGTTCAAGGCGCGCGGGCTGGCGCTCGCGGTTTCCATGGCGCGCGAGCTGGGGCTTGGCCATCTCGCCATGCCGACAAACGGCAATGCGGGCGCGGCCATGGCGGCCTATGCGAGCGCCGGCGGCATGCGCACGACCATTTTTTGTCCGGATGACACGCCGCGCGTGAATGTGGAAGAGATCGCGCTTCAGGGGGGCGAGGTCTATCTCGTGAACGGCCTGATTGGCGATTGCGGCAAGATCGTCGGCGAGGGCAAGGAAAAGGCCGGCTGGTTCGACGTTTCGACCCTGAAAGAGCCTTATCGCATCGAAGGCAAGAAGACGATGGGCCTCGAGCTTGCCGAACAGATGGGCTGGGAGTTGCCGGACGCGATTTTCTATCCGACTGGCGGCGGCACCGGGCTGATCGGCATGTGGAAGGCGTTTGACGAGCTTGAGGCGATGGGCTGGATCGGCGCGAAACGGCCGAAAATGATCGCCGTGCAGGCGGCGGGCTGCGCGCCGATCGTCAAGGCGTGGGAAGACGGCGCCGAGCACGCGCCGTTGTGGGAAAACGCGCATACGGCGGCCGCCGGCATTCGCGTGCCGAGCGCGGTCGGCGATTTCCTGATCCTGCGCGCGGTGCGCGACAGCGGCGGTTTCGCCGTCGCCGTCGAAGAGCAAGCGATTTTCGACGCGCGCGACGAGATCGCCCGCACTGACGGCTTGCTTTTGTGTCCCGAAGGCGCGGCAACCTATGCCGCATACGAACAATCGCTGCATGAGGGGCGCATTTCGGCGGGCGACCGCGTCGTCCTGTTCAATTGCGCCACCGGCCTTAAATATCCGATGCAAAGCGAAACCCGCTTCATCGACCGGACGAAGCCGATTGACTATGCGCAGTTCGGCTAGAACCGGCGGGCGCGCCTCAAGGCCGGGGCGCTCCCGTAGACAATTCGCTGCGCCAATGATAGGCGGATAAGCCAGATTTTAAAGGACCGCCCGGACCGATGAACAACTAACTCCAGCAGCCCCGCGATTGGCGATGCCGCACGGCGCACACCCAGCGGCAGAGCCGCTTTATTCGCCGCCCCGGCAATATTGTTTTACTGGAGTTTTCCATGCCTGTTTCGAAAAATGGTCCGAATCCGAACAATCCTTATCCTATGCCCGGCGCGCCGCAAGTCGGGTTTTTAAAGGCGCTGGTCGATCACCCGATGATCGAGATCGGCGATTACACCTATTATGACGACCCGGCGGGGCCGGCGCATTTTGTCGAGCGCTGCGTGCGCTATCATTTCGCCCATATGAACGACCGGCTGATCATCGGCCGGTTCTGCGCCATCGCCTCCGGCGTGCAATTTATCATGAACGGCGCCAATCACGCGCTGGGCGGATTATCGACCTATCCTTTCGCGATCTTCGCCGAAGGCTGGGAAGACCCGGACGCGGATTGGGCGAAGGGCGCGCGCGGCGACACGATCATCGGCAATGATGTGTGGATAGGCACGGACGCGGTGATCCTGCCGGGCGTCACGGTGGGCGACGGGGCGATCATCGGCGCGAAAGCCGTCGTCGCTTCTGACGTGCCCGCTTTCGCCGTCGCCGCCGGCAACCCCGCGCGCGCCGTCAAACGCCGCTTTGACGAGGCGACCATCGACGCGCTCCTCGCCATCGCCTGGTGGCACTGGCCGGCGGAGAAAATCACCGAAAATCTTAGCGCCATTCGCGGCGGGGATTTGGAAGCGTTGCGGGCGGCGGGGGCGTGAATTTGAGTAGCGTGCTTCGACCGTAGGGCGGGCATTTGCCCGCCAATTCTTTGGGTTGGCTTGCGGGCGTATATGTTCATGGCTCAATCGCGCCATGCCCGAATACCGAGGACTTTACGCAGAGGGCGGAACGTATTTTTTAACGCTATGCCTTGATGGCCGGCGCAGCGATCGGCTGGTGCGCTAGATCGATAGTAGCGGCCAGCCGGTAGGGCGGGTATCGCTGACGCTCAACCCGCCCTACGTTCGCTGCGGCGCCGGGCATGCGGATCAGCCTCCGGCGCGCGTTAATCGAGCGCGCCAAGCGCGCCATTTTGATGGGCGGCGATCATCGCCTCGATTTCCGCGTCGGTGGACATGGCGAACGGCCCGCGCTGCACAAACGGCTCGCGGATGGGCGCGGCCTGCAGCAAAACGAGATGGCTTTTTGAAACCCCATGCATGCGGAGCGCGGCGCCGGCATCGCCGGCATGAATTGACGTCGAATATCCGGCCTCCATTGCCAGCGGCGCGTCACCCCGGTCAAGGCGCACGGATCCGCTTACGGAGAGAATAAAGGCGGCGCGCCCGGCCGGTATTTCATGTTCAAACCGGCCGTCTTTATCCAGATGAATATCCAATATGGTCATCGGCAGGGCAGGCGCGCTGGCGCCATTCGTCCCCTGGCTTTGTCCCAGCGCGATGCGCGTTCGCCAGCCCGCGCCCTCCAGCACTGGCATGTCGCGCGCCTTGACGTGCAGCGCGTCGGGGGCGTCATATTTCATGGCCGCAGGCAAATTCACAAAGACCTGCAGCGCATGCGTCCGGCCGCCCGGTTTTGGCTTTTCGTCATGGACCGCGCCGCAGCCCGCTTTCAGCCAATAGAGGTCGCCGGGCATAAGGTCGAGATCATTGCCGAGACTGTCCTGATTGTTGAACGCGCCGACGCTGTCCTCAAACAGCAGCGAAACCGCGGACAGGCCCGCATGCGGGTGAGGGCCGAAGGTCGGCGCGCGCATCGTGAAATGATCCACCATGATCAGGGGATCCATCATTCCGGCATATTGCGCATGCCTGAAGCTGAGCGCCTTGAAGCCGGTTCCAACCGCGAATGGTTGCCCGGCAATCAGGCCGGAATGCCGGGTCAGCCCATGCCTGCGCTGTTTTGTGTCCTGCATGGAAATTGCTCCTGCTTTGCTTCGAGGGGCAATATATATTCGGAACGAAAGGCCGAAAATGGCTTGTTTCAGGACTTATCGTCCCTAAAATAGAACGATGGAACATGATCCACGCCTTGATCTCAATGACTATCTTTATTTTGCGCATGTGGTGGACCATGGCGGCTTCGCTTCGGCTGGTCGGGCGCTGGGGATCCCGAAATCCCGGCTGAGCCGCCATGTCCAGCAGCTCGAAGACCGGCTCGATGCGCGCCTGTTGCAACGAACGTCGCGGCGGTTTGCCGTCACGGACGCCGGGGCGGCGTTTTACCGGCATGCAAAAGCGGTCATGGACGAGATGCAGGCTGCGGAAACCGCGATGTCGAGCCTGCGCCGCGAATTGACCGGAACGATCCGCCTGTCCTGCTCCCTGGGGCTCGCGCAATCAGCGCTGAGCGCGTTGTTGGCCGGTTTTTTGAAAAAACATCCCGGCGTCAATATCAGCCAGCTTGTCACCAATGAACTGGTGGATCTGGTCGGCGCCGGCGTTGATGTGGCGATCCGCGGACATGTGGAAAACCTGCCGGATTCGAGCCTCATTCAGCGCCGGCTTGTCCGGGTGGAATGGGGGTTATTCGCCTCGCCGCGCTATCTTGAAGATCATGGCGAGCCTGCCGCGCCCGGCCGGTTGGCCGGCCATGCGGGCCTGGCCCTTGGCTGGAATGCGGCGATTGGCGAATGGCGCCTCGAAAGCCAAAGCGGCGAGGCCGGAATTGTCCAGTTCGCGCCAAGGCTTTGCAGCGATGACATGGCGACGTTGAAAGGCGCCGCCGCATCGGGGCTGGGCGTCGTCTCGCTGCCCGCCTATGTCTGCCGGTGCGACGTCGAAAGCGGGCGTCTCGTCCGGGTTCTTCCCGGCTGGACGTCGGGCAAGGCGACGCTTAGCCTCATCACGCCCAGTCGCAAAGGCGCGCCGGCGGCGGTTAAGGCGTTTACGGACTATCTTTGTGAAGAACTGCCGAAAGCCCTGTCGCCGTGATGGTCGCCGTGATGGTTGCAATTGGGTGGTCGGGGCGGGGTGCGTTTCGCTGGCGCGGCGTAAGTCCCGCCGATGGACAAATCCGGGCGCCTCGCCTTCCAAAAAATCCCTCGACATGAGAACAAAAAGGGAATATAGAACAAACAGCGAACTTTATCGCAGCCAGTCAGTCAGGAGGGGCCTTATGGAAAACGAAAGCTTGCGCGACATCGTCGGACTCGGCGTATTGCTCTGTGTTATCGGCGCGGCGCAATTCTGGGGCGCGCTTTTGGGGGCGTGAGGCCCCACCGCTGATTTCCAGGCATGTCGAACGGCCCGGTTATTCCATGGCCTGGTAACGCTATGGTGGAGCCCGCCCGGCAGTCGGGCGGTTGTTACGGAAAGGCTCGATCACGGTGACGGCGCAATTTGTTCATCTCCACCTTCATTCGGCCTATTCCCTCGCCGAGGGGGCGATCCGCATCGGCCAGTTGAAGGATTTGTGCCTCGCGGACGCCATGCCGGCGGTCGCCGTCACCGACACCAACAACCTGTTTGGCGCGCTTGAAGCCTCCGAAACCTTGTCGGGGGCCGGCATCCAGCCGATTACCGGTTTGCAGCAATCGTTTGACGCCGGCGATTTCGGGCTGCCTTTGGCGCGCGGCGCGCGCCCGCCGGCGCTGGTGCTGCTCGCCCAGTCTGAGGCCGGTTACAAAAACCTTCTGAAAATCACCAGCCGGGCGTTTCTGGAATCGCGCTCTGACGATGTCGCCTGCGCCGGCCTCGACTGGCTCGAGGGGGCGAGCGACGGGCTGATCTGCCTCACTGGCGGGTTTGACGGGCCGATCGACCGCCTGCTGCGCGAGGGGCGGGGCGGCGAGGCGCGCGCCGCGCTTGAAAAGCTTGGCGCGCTGTTTCCGAACCGCCTTTATGTGGAGGTGCAGCGCCATGATGCGCGCGGCGCGGACAGCATCGAGGCTGAGCTGGTGGATCTTGCTTACGCGCTTGACCTGCCGCTGGTGGCGACGAATGAGCCGTTCTTTCCGTCAACGGATGATTACGAGGCCCATGACGCGCTGTTGTGCATTGCCGAGGGCGCTTATGTGCACCAGGACGATCGCCGCAAGGTTACGGCCGATCATTGCTTCAAGACCGCCGGGGAAATGGCGGCGCTGTTTGCGGATTTGCCCGAAGCGATCGACAACACGCTGGAAGTGGCGCGGCGCTGCGCCTTCCGGCCGCGCTTCCATCCGCCGATCCTGCCGAGTTTCGCCGAGTCGCCTGATGGCGACACCGCGACGGCGGAGGCGAGCGAGCTGGAACGCCAGGCCCGCGAAGGCCTCAAGGCGCGGCTTGCGGCGGCGCCGCCTTCCGCGCCCGAGGACGATTATTGGGACCGCCTCAAGATCGAGCTCGACATCATCAACCGCATGGGATTTCCCGGCTACTTCCTGATCGTTTCGGATTTCATCAAATGGGCGAAGGCCGAGGGCGTGCCGGTGGGGCCGGGGCGCGGTTCGGGCGCCGGTTCGCTGGTCGCCTGGTCGCTGACCATCACCGATCTCGACCCGCTGCGCTTCGGTCTGCTGTTCGAACGGTTTCTCAACCCCGAACGCGTCTCCATGCCGGACTTCGACATCGATTTCTGCCAGGACCGGCGCGACGAGGTGATCCGCTATGTGCAGGAGAAATACGGCCGCGATCGCGTGGCGCAGATCATCACCTTCGGAAAACTTCAGGCGCGCGCCGTTCTGCGCGATGTCGGCCGTGTGCTGAACATGCCCTTTGGCCAGGTCGACCGGATCTGCAAGCTGGTGCCGAACAACCCGGCCAATCCGGT
Source organism: uncultured Parvularculaceae bacterium (assembly GCA_947259375.1). Taxonomy (GTDB): domain Bacteria; phylum Pseudomonadota; class Alphaproteobacteria; order Caulobacterales; family Parvularculaceae; genus Hyphococcus. The sequence goes on from CAMYLZ010000025.1 coordinate 219,405, forward strand.
GACGCTCGCCGAAGCGCTCGACACCGAACCGCGCCTGCGCGAGGAGCGCGACGGCGATGAGGCGGTCGCGGCGCTAATCGAAAAGGCGCTGAAGCTCGAAGGGCTGTACCGCCACGCCTCGACCCACGCCGCCGGCGTCGTCATCGGCGATCGCCCGCTGGACGAGCTGGTGCCGCTTTATCGCGATCCGCGTTCCGACATGCCGGCGACCCAGTTCAACATGAAATGGGTCGAGCCGGCTGGCCTCGTCAAATTCGACTTTCTCGGGCTGAAAACGCTGACGGTGATCGACCGCGCGGTCATGTTCATCAAACAGCGCGGCATCGATGTCGATATGAGCCAGGTTCCGCTCGACGACGCACCGACCTATGCGATGCTGGGCGAGGGCGCGGCGACCGGCGTGTTCCAGCTTGAAAGTACGGGCATGCGCTCAACCCTGCGGGCGATGAAGCCGGACACGCTTGAGGACATTATCGCGCTGGTCTCGCTTTACCGTCCCGGCCCGATGGAGAACATCCCGACCTATATTGAGCGCAAGCAGGGCAAGCAGGAGCCGGACTATCTGCACCCGCTGCTCGAAGGCGTGCTGAAAGAAACCTACGGCGTCATTATCTATCAGGAACAGGTGATGCAGATCGCGCAGATCCTGTCCGGTTACTCGCTCGGCGAGGCGGACCTGCTGCGCCGCGCCATGGGTAAGAAAAAGAAAGAGGAGATGGACCGGCAGCGCATCCGGTTCGTTGACGGCGCCAAGGAAAAAGGCGTCGATCCGCAAAAGGCCTCGTCGATTTTCGACCTGGTGCAGAAATTCGCCGGCTACGGTTTCAACAAGTCGCACGCCGCCGCCTATGCCTATATCGCCTATCAGACCGGCTGGTTGAAAGCCAATTACGGGGCGGAGTTTCTGGCCGCGTCCATGTCGCTCGACCGGGCGAATACCGACAAGCTGGCGATTTTCCTCAAAGAAGCGCGCCGCACGGAGGTTGAGGTGCTGGCGCCGCATATCAATCATTCGCAGGCGGATTTTTCGGTCAAGGACGGCGCGATCATCTATGCATTGTCGGCGGTGAAAAATGTCGGCGAGGCGGCGATGGCGCATATCGCCGAAGAACGCGCGAAAAACGGTCCCTTCGCCGATCTTATGGACTTTGCAGAGCGCGTGGATCTGAAACTCGTCGGCAAGCGCTCGCTCGAAAATCTCGCCCGCGCGGGCGCGCTGGACGGGCTTGGCGGGACGCGGGCGCAGGCCTTTGCCGCAGCGGAGCTGTTGATCCGCACATCCGCCGCCATCAATGAAGAGCGCAATAGCGCGCAAGCCGGCCTTTTTGCGCTCGACAGCGCGCCGGCGCTCGCCAAGCCGAAACTCCCCGTGGTTGAGGAATGGACGCCGCAGGCCCGGCTCGATGAGGAGCGCGCCGCTGTCGGTTTTTATTTCAGCGGCCATCCGCTCGATGATTATGACAAGGAGCTCAAGCGCCTCAATGTCGTCAGCCATGCCGATGCGCTGGTGCGGGCGAAATCGGGCCGCGCGGCGATTCAGATGGCGGGCGTTATTCGCGCTGTGCGCATGCGCCGGTCGAAAAGCGGCAAACCTTTCGCCTGGGTCGAGCTTTCCGATCAAAGCGGCGAGTTCGAGATCACCATGTTTTCCGAAACGCTGAACGCCTCGCGTGATTTTCTTGAATCCGGCGCCATGGTGCTGGCCGGGGTGACTGTGGAAGACCGGGATGGCGATGTGCGCTTCACCTGTGAGTCGCTGCGCGGGCTTGATGCCGCGGCGGCTGCGTCGGTCTCGCAATTGCGCGTGTCGGTGTCGTCGCAATCGGCGCTTGAGGGGCTGAAGCGCCGGCTCGGCTCGGTAAAGCCGGCGAGCGCGCGCGAGGCCGGGTCCGTGGTCGTCACCATGCGGTTGCCGGAAAGCGGCCGCGAGGTTGAGGTCGCCTTGCCGGGATCAGCCGCTTGCACGCCGGCGATGCGCGGCGCGCTCAAAAGCATCGACGGCGTCACCGATGTGGAGTTGATATAACCCGGACCGGGCCGGCTCACACCTGTTCGCGGATAAAGCTTTTCAATGCATCTGCGAATTCCGGCCGCTTGAGGCCGAGCGCGATATTCGCTTTCAGCCAGCCGAGCTTGTCGCCGCAATCATGGCTGACGCCGTCATAAACATACGCGAAAAAGGATTGCTGCTTCATCAGCGCGTCCATCGCGTCGGTGAGTTGAATTTCGCCGCCGGCGCCGCGCGGGGTCGTTTCGAGCAGGCCGAATATCTCCGGCTGGAGAATATAACGGCCGGTAATGGCGAGATTTGACGGCGCGTCTTCCGGCGCCGGTTTTTCGACCATGCCGGACATTTCGAACAGTGGGCCGTTGACCGCGTCTTTCGGCGCGACGACGCCATATTTATTGGTTGCTTCGCGCGGTACTTCTTCGACGGCGATAATATTACCGCCGGACTTTTCATATTCGCCGACCATCTGTTTCAGACAACCCGGACCGGCGTCGATGACGACATCGGGCAGGGAAATCGCAAAAGGTTCATCGCCGATAATGTCGCGCGCGCACCAGATGGCATGGCCAAGACCTAGCGGCGCTTGCTGACGGGTATAGGACATGGCGCCGGCTTTCGGAATGACGCGGCGCACGCTGTCGAGAATGTCGGTCTTGTTTTTGGCTTCGAGGCCCGCTTCCAGCTCGAACGCATGATCGAAATAGTCGTCGATCGCGCCCTTGCCGCGACCCGTGACCAGCACCACGTGCTCAATGCCGGCCTCGAACGCTTCATTGACGACATAATCGATGAGCGGGCGGTCAACCAGCGGCAACAGTTCCTTTGGCGTTGACTTGGTGGCGGGCAGAACGCGGGTGCCATGGCCGGCGACGGGGATGACGACTTTGCGGACCGGTTTCATTTTGTTTTTATCCATTCGTGATCGGGCGTCAGTAAACAGGCGTTAAGGATTGGCGCGGCCGGCAATCATTTGGACACGCTTTGGTCTTATCCTCACTCCCGGCGCCAAGATCAACCGCGGCCAGCGGCGCAAAAGGCGGCCGGCCGCGCGTTTACCCAGGGATCGCCGCATTGGCGCCAAATGGCGCTGCTTTGCTTGATGATGCACAAAACGGCATTGATGTGTTAACGAATAGGGGCCGGCGCCGTACCGGCGGTTAGTATGAGCGAGAGATGAGCGACGAAGGCGAACATAACACCCAGGATCAGGCTGAAGACGGGGCGGGGCTGAAAGCCGACACGCCGCTGATCCAGCCGAAAAAGCAGAGTTTTCTGTCCAATGTCTGGTCGAACTTCCTCGCCGGCGTGGTGGTGGTGGCGCCGATCGGCATCACGGTATGGCTGTTTTATCTGTTGGTGAGCGGGCCGATGGCGCGGCTCGATGCGTTCGTCAAACGCAGCCTGCCGGTCAGCGCGGAATTGCGCGAGCAGGTGCTGCAAGTGTTGCCGGGGGTCGGCGTGCTGGTGGCGATTGTTGCGCTGGTGTTGTTGGGTGCGTTTGCGAAAAACTTCATCGGCCGCTCGTTTATTCGCGCAGGCGAACGGTTTTTTGAATCGATCCCGATCATTCGCAATGTATTCGGCTTTTTCAAAAACGTATTCGAGACCGCGCTGCGCCAGTCCGACCGTTCCTTCAAGGAAGTGGCGCTGGTGGAATATCCGCGCAAGGGCGCCTGGGTGATGGCGTTTGTCGTTGGCGAAACGAAAGGCGAGGTGCGCGCCAAGCTCGACGATATGGGCGATGCGCTAACGTCGATCTTTATCCCGACAGTGCCGAATCCGACCTCTGGGTTTTTGCTGTTTGTTCCGCGTGCGGATTTACGCATGCTTGAAATGACGGTCGAAGAGGCAGCAAAAGTGGTCTTTTCACTTGGCCTTGTGGTGCCGGAATATGTGGACGGGGCGGAAGCCGTACGCAAGCTCGAAGAGCTGGCTGGCGAGGCGTCGGGCGGCAAACCGCCGCTGCGCAAGCGCCTGTTCAAATCCTGGAAGGCCTAGCCGGCGCTGAGCAGCTTTGCCGCATCATCGCGGCTGAAGAGATAGAGCAGCGTTTTCAACGCTTCGCCGCGCGGGGATTTGAGTTCTGCATCCCGTTCGAGGATCAGTTTTGCGTCATCGCGCGCGGCGGCCAGCAATTCGCCGTGAACGGCGATGTCGGCGAGGCGAAAGCGCGGAAAACCGGATTGCGCCGCGCCCAACACATCGCCAGCGCCGCGCAGCCGCAAATCTTCCTCTGCGATGACAAAGCCGTCTTCCGTATCACGCAAAACTTTAAGGCGCGCGGTCGCGGTCTCGCCCAGCGGGGGCTTGTATAAAAGGATACAGCTCGATTTTTTGTCGCCGCGGCCGACCCGGCCGCGCAATTGATGAAGCTGCGCCAGTCCGAAACGCTCCGCATGTTCGATGATCATGATCGTCGCATTTGGCGCGTTGACGCCCACTTCGATCACGGTCGTGGCGATCAGCACCGCCAGCTCGCCGCGATAAAACCGCTCCATCACCGCGTCTTTCTCCGGTCCTGACATGCGCCCATGGACAAGGCCGACGCGCTCGCCGCCGATCGCCGCCTTTAGGCTTTCAAACCGCTCTTCCGCCGCAGTCAGGTCAAGCAATTCGGATTCTTCGACCAGCGGGCACACCCAGTACGCCTGTTCGCCCTTCGCCGCCGCGCGGTTCAGGCCGGCGATGATTTCATCAATGCGGCTCATCGGCACGGTGCGGGTGTCGACCGGTTTGCGGCCCGGCGGTTTTTCGGTGATGCGGCTGTGGTCCATGTCGCCATAAGCGGTAAGCGATAGCGTGCGCGGGATTGGCGTCGCCGTCATCACCAGAAGATCCGGCTTCGGACCTTTTTGGGTGAGGGCGATACGCTGACGCACGCCAAAGCGATGTTGTTCGTCGATCACCACCAGCGCGAGATTGCGGAAGGCGACCTCTTCCTGGAACAGCGCATGGGTGCCGATCAAGATATCGATCTCCCCGGCGCCAAGCCGCGCGAGTTTTTCCGCCCGCGCGGCGCTCTTGTCGCGGCCGGTGAGGATTTCCATGGATATGCCGGCGGCCGCGGCGAGAGGAGCCAGCGTTTCAAGATGCTGGCGCGCCAGAATTTCGGTCGGCGCCATCAACGCCGCCTGGGCGCTGGTTTCAACCGCGGCCAGCATGGCGAATAATGCAACGATGGTCTTGCCGGAGCCGACATCGCCCTGCAACAGGCGCACCATGCGTTCGGGCGCGCGCATATCAGCAAAGACGTCGCCAAGCGCATCTTTCTGGGCGTCGGTCAGGGAAAAGGGCAACGCCTTTTTTGCTTTCGCCAGCAATCGTCCGTCGCCATTGATCGCGCGGCCGCGAGATTTGATGCGCGCCTTACGGATCAGCATCAACGCCAATTGGTTGGCGAGCAATTCGTCATAGGCAAGGCGCTGACGGTCCGGCGAGAGCAATGACAGCGCCGATTGATCGCGCGGGCCATGCAGCGCTTGCATCGCGGTTTTCCAGCCGGACCATCCGCGCGCCTTCAACCAGCTTTCATCCTGCCATTCGGCGAGGTCGGGTGCGCGGGCAACCGCTTGCGCCGCCGCCTTGCGCATCACCGCAGCGGAAAGACCCGCGGTGAGCGGGTAGACCGGTTCGAATTCCGGCATGTCGCCAGGCTTGTCCGGATCGGCAATATAATCCGGATGCGCCATTTGCCGGGCGCCGTTGAAATCCTCGATCTTGCCGGACACCAGCCGGCGCGCGCCTTCCGGCAGGGTTTTCTTAAGGTAATCCGCGCGTGCGTGAAAAAACACCAGGGTGACGTAGCCGGTCTCATCGGAACAGATGACCTTGTAAGGCAGGCGCCGGCCTTTGGGCGGCGCATCGTGGCGATCCACCGTGATGTCAAGGGTGAGAATCCGGCCCATCGGCGCGTCTGCGATTTTCGGCCGGAATGAGCGGTCGACGAGTCCGGCCGGCGCGGTTAGCAACAAATCGACAATGCGCGGGCCGGCGGCGCGGGCGATCAGCGCGGCGATTTTCGGGCCGACGCCGGCGAGCACGGTGACATCGGCAAACAGGGGATTGAGGATCGCAGGGCGCATAAGCGACTGCATAGCGCTGTTCACAGGGGTTTTCCATTTCTCCATTGCCTATAAAAGACAAGGATGAGGCGCCCATTATGGTGAGAGTTCGATGTTGAGGTCGTCATGTTGAGATTGTCATGTTGAGATCGTTGGCCGCCGCCATCATTGCAGTGATTGTCGGCCTGACGGCCGCGAAACTGGTCGAGGCGCTCGGCGCGGGCCTTGCAGGCGCGGCGCCGGCGCAAGCGGCTTATGCGGGCATCCTTGCCGCGAGCTGGTTTGCGGGCGCATTCATCGCAGGCGTTGTCGCGCTGCTGATCGCGCGGCGCTGGGCGCCGGTTGGGATGATCGCCTCGAGCGCGATTTTTCTTTCCGCCTTCGCAGCGCTCATCTCCGCGCCGCTCGCCTGGATCGCCTGGCCGGCTTCGGTGCTGGCGACCGCGCTTGGCGGGCTCGCCGCGATCAAGGCGACAGGCGCGCGTTTTGCGCCGCCGCAGCCCGCCGCAAAGGAAGGTTTTTTGGATGGGTGACGGTTACATCCCGGCGTCGACGGTTTTGCTGCTGCGCGACTCCCCGGCGCTTGAGGTGCTAATGGTCGAGCGCCATGCGGATATCGCTTTTGCCGGCGGCGCCATGGTGTTTCCCGGCGGGCGGCTGGAGCAGAGCGACAAGGATGCTGCGTGGACGGAGCATTGCGACGGGCTCGGCGCCGTGCCGGCCGAAGAGCTGGGCTTTCGCATCGCCGCCATCCGCGAGGCGTTTGAAGAGGCGGGCGTATTGCTTGCGCGCCGCGACGGCGCATTGCTGGGCGATGAAGCGGGCGACTATGACGGGTTGCGCAAGGAGATCGAGGCCGAGGACCGGAAATTTATCGACTTCATTCGCGCGGAAAAGCTCAAGCTGGCGCTCGATCAGTTGCGGCTTTTTGCAAGATGGCGCCCGCCGCTCGCCGCCACCCATAAACGCTTTGATACGCGCTTTTTCGCCGCCAAAGCGCCCTTGCGTCAGAAGGCGCGCGCGGACGGGTCGGAAGCAACGGACCTTGTCTGGACGACGCCGGCGGATGTGCTGGCCGACCGCGAGGCCGGCAAGCGCAAGATGATCTTTCCGACCTCACGCAATGTCGAGCTGCTCGGCGTTAGCGCCTCGTCGGCGGAGGCGTTGCAGTTCGCTGAAACACGCGCGATCCGACCGGTCACCCCGGAAGTCGTCAGGCGCGACGGCGTTGCCTATCTCACCATACCTGAGGATCTCGGCTACCCGGTGACCGAGGAACTCTTGGAAACCGCATTCAGGATTTGAGGCGCGGGGCAGGCTAAAATCTGTGCGTGCGCCACTTGTCGACCGCCCGCCGCGTATATTCCAGCGCCGCCGCGTCATAAAGCGCGTGGGTCACGATCGGGGCCAGAAGGTTTTCGGTCAGCACGAAAAGCACGCCCAGATAGACGCCCACGAGACCGGCAATGAGCGCGTAAAGAATTGTGCGCATATGCAAGGCCGCAAAGATCAGATTTGCCACGATGATGGCGATGAATGCCGGCGCATATCCATCGATCCAGGTCTGCAACACGCCGCGAAATACAATCTCTTCCGAAACACCCGCCGCGATCGCCATTAATGCGATGCGCGCAGGGGTGAAGGAAAACCCGATCTCGGCGAAAAACTTGATCTGCGAACGGCGGAACGCTGCGAGATGTTCCAGCGTCGTGTTGGAAAACCACCACAGGAAAATCACCAGCGGCAAGGTGGCGATCACGCCGATCAGGAACGCGTTCGGGTCCGGGCTGAATTGCGCCATGAGCGGCGTGCCAAGCACGAAGCTTAAAATGACGCCGCCAACGCCCAGCAAAACCGTACCGCCCAATACGAGCAGGAACGCGTTTGATTCTGACGCCGGCGGCGGAGGGGAGGAGTGGTTTTTCACGAGATCGTCTATCGTTTTTTCAGCGTGCCAAGCAGGCCGCGCACCAACTCGCGCGCCAGCGTGCGCGCGGCGGATTTGAAGGCGGCTTCGCTGACGCTCTGGCGGTTGGAGCGGCGCCGGCGCGCTGGACGGGTGCGTGTGTTGCGCGTGCGCGTGGTGCGCGCGGCTTTTTCTTCCCGCGCCTGTTGCGCTTCCAGCGCCTTGGCGCGCCGTTCGGCATGTTCTTTCAAAATCTCATAGGCGGATTCCCGATCGACCGTCGCGTCATATTTGTCCGCCATATCCGAATAGCGCAGCACTTCGCGCCGTTCCGCCTTGGTGATCGGCCCCATGCGCGAGGCCGGCGGCCGGATCAGCGTGCGCTCGACGACGCCCGGGACGCCCTTTTTTTCCAATGTAGAGACCAGCGCCTCGCCGATGCCGAGTTCGGTGATGACATCGAGCGTCTTGAACGCCGGGTTCGGACGAAACGTCTCCGCCGCCGCGCGAATAACCCGCTGTTCGCGCGGCGTGAAAGCCCGCAAGGCGTGTTGCACCCGATTGCCAAGCTGGTTTGAGACGCTGTCTGGCACGTCGAGCGGGTTTTGCGTGACGAAAAAAACGCCGACGCCCTTTGAGCGTATGAGGCGCACGACCTGTTCGACTTTGTCGATCAGCGCGTCCGGCGCATCGTCGAAAAGCAGATGGGCTTCATCGAAAAAGAACACCAGCCGCGGTTTATCCGGATCGCCGATCTCCGGCAGCTCTTCGAACAGTTCGGACAACAACCACAAAAGGAACGTCGCATATAATTTCGGCGTCTGCATCAGCTTGTCGGCGGCGAGGATATTGACGATGCCGGCGCCGTTTTCATCGATGCGCAGAAAATCATCCAATTCGAGTGCGGGCTCGCCGAAAAATTCCTCCGCCCCCTGTTCTTCCAGCGCCAGCAACCGGCGTTGGATGGCGCCGACCGATGCGCGCGAGACATGGCCATATTCGGCGGACAGCTCTTTCGCGCGTTCGGCCACCGTGACGAGCAGCGCGCGAAGATCTTTGAGATCCAGAAGCAACAGCCCTTCATCATCGGCGAGGCGAAAGGCGAGGGTCAACACCCCTTCCTGGGTCTCGTTGAGATCGAGCAGCCGCGCCAACAGAAGCGGGCCCATTTCCGAAACGGTGGCGCGAATCGGGTGGCCCTGTTTTCCATTCAGATCCCACAGGCAAACTGGAAAACCGGCGGGCGTATACGGATCAAGCCCGACTGTTTTCGCTCGTTTGGAAAGAAAGTCCTTCATCTCCACGGGCTGTGAAAGACCGGCGAGATCGCCTTTGACATCGGCTGCGAAGACCGGGACGCCGGCTTTCGAAAACCCTTCGGCCATAATCTGCAGGGTGACGGTTTTTCCGGTTCCGGTGGCGCCGGATATCAGCCCGTGCCGGTTTGCGTATTTGAGCGCGAGTGATTGGGGCTCGCCGCTCTTTCCCAGAAAAACTGACTGATTCGTCATAATTCCCCCGCATGCGGCGCATTCGCGCCTTAGGCGTCGAATGCCCGGATTTACGCGGGGTTCGGCGCCACTGCAAGCGCTAAGCTGGTGATTTTTACAGGTAAATCCGTGAAAGAACGGGGAGAATGCGCCCCGCTCGGAGCATTTACGCCTTTAAAGAAACCGGATAAAATACTTCCAGTTGTGCCGTGTGCTATCGCCGCAATGGGCGGTGAAGAAGGGGTGCGCAACACATGCATCGGGCATAGAATACCAGAGGAAGGGGCTATCATGCTTAGAATTTTGCTTGTCATCGCGGTCGCGCTGGCGGTGATTATCGGACTGATGAGGTTGACCAATCGTGACGCCGGCGAAGACGCGGCGGTCACCGAAGGGGCTGCGGCTGTGGAAGAAGCGGCCGGTGAAGCCGCCGATGGCGCAGAGGCCGCGGGCGACGCCATGGAAGGCGAAGCGATGGAAGGCGAAGCGCATGACGCCATGGACGCGGCGGAAGACATGGCGGACGAGGCCATGGGCGCAGCGGAAGGCATGGCGGATGAAGCCATGGGCGCGGCTGAGGAAATGGCGGATGACGCCATGGATGCGGCAGGCGAAATGGCTGACGAGGCAGGCGCGGCCATGGATGAAATGGCGGCGGACGCCGAAGAGGCGGCCGGCGAGATGATGGACGAGGCCGAGGAAGCGGTCGACGAGGCCGCTGACGAAGCCGCGCCGGAAGGTGAAGAAACGACGGAAGAACCGGAAGAAGAAACGGCGAACTAACCGGACGACAGTCGTCTAATTTTTGAGCAAAGCCGCGTTTTCAGCATGGAAACGCGGCTTTTTAAATTTAACGCCCGATTTACCATCGCGAATAAAAATTTAACGGCATTGTAGCGATCAGCGCCTAGCCTTGAGGCATGGTCAGCAGGTCGGGAAACCTAAAATGACAGCCGTTTGCGCGATCGATCTAAATCATCTCAACAAATATGTCCTTGGCGACGACACGTTGCGGGATGAAGTGCTTGAGATTTTTGTCGAGCAGTTGAATACGCTGCTCGGCGCCCTTGATCCGTCAGAGGATGATTTCGTCTGGAAGAACACCGCCCATACGCTGAAAGGCGCGGCGCGCGGCGTCGGCGCCTGGGATGTCGGCGATCTGTGTCAGGAGGCGGAAACGCTGATCGGCGAGGTCAACCGCAAGGCGGAAGCCCGGGAGGCTCTGTTGCGCGCCTTGCGCTGGAAGGCGATGGAAGCGATCTACGCGGTCGAGGCGCTTGCCGGCAAGACCCGGTCATAATTAGCGCTTGAGTTCCGTCATCGCCTGTTCGATACCGCCCAGAGTGAGCGGATACATGCGATCACCAATCAGTTCACGGATCAGTTGCGTTGACGGGGTATAATCCCAACTGTCTTTTTTTATCGGATTAAGCCAGACAACGCGCTCATAGATGCTTGTCAGCCGCTGCATCCAGATCGCTCCGGCTTCTTCGTTGAAATATTCGACCGACCCGCCGGGGACTGTGATTTCATAAGGCGACATGGACGCGTCGCCGACGAAAATCACTTTGTAATCATGCGGATATTTGTGCAGCACGTCCCAGGTCGGCGTTTTTTCCGACCAGCGCCGGCGGTTGTCCTTCCACACATAGTCGTAAAGGCAATTGTGGAAGTAGAAATATTCCATGTGCTTGAATTCGGCGCGGGCGGCGGAAAACAGCTCCTCGGAAATTTTGATGAATGGGTCCATTGAGCCGCCCACGTCGAAAAAGATCAGCACTTTGATCGTGTTTCGCCGTTCGGGGCGCATCTTGATGTCGAGATAGCCGGCGCGCGCCGTTGCGTCGATGGTCTCGTCAAGGTCGAACTCTTCGGCCGCGCCTTCGCGGGCGAAACGGCGCAGCCGCCGCAAGGCCAATTTGATGTTGCGGGTGCCGAGCTCGACCGAGTCGTCGAGGTTTTTATAATCCCGCTTTTCCCAGACCTTGACAGCGCGGCCCTGGCGCTGGCCCGCATTGCCGATGCGCACGCCTTCCGGATTATAGCCGCCTGAACCAAAAGGCGAGGTGCCGCCCGTGCCGATCCATTTCGACCCGCCCTGATGGCGCTTTTCCTGTTCTTCGAGCCGCTTTTTCAGCGTCTCCATCAGCTTGTCCCAGCCGCCGAGCGCCTCGATTTCCTTCATTTCCTCTTCGGAGAAATAGCGCTCGGTCATCGCCCGCAGCCAGTCCTCGGGCACATTGGCCGCGAAATCCTCGGCGATGGATTCCAGCCCTTTGAAAACATGGGCGAACACCCGGTCGAATTTGTCGAGATTGCGCTCGTCCTTCACCAGCGCCGCGCGCGAGAGGTAATAGAAATCCGCCACATTGCGGTTCGCCAAGTCGGCGTTCATGGCCTCGACCAGGGTCAGGTATTCGCGCAGCGAGACGGGCAGGCCCGCCGATTTCAACTCGTGGAAAAACTTTGTGAACATGGCGGCCATCCTAGCCTCTCGCACGCGCGAGGAAAGAGCGCGCCGCAGCCCCCTTCACTTTATATTTTAACGTGCTAGAGCGGCCTTACCGCTCGCATCAAAACCGGAGCCGCGTTCCATGGACCACGGAAAGAACGAATTCGCCACCAATGAGAGCCTCAAAGCCCGCCGCGACGAGGCGTGCCCGGTTGGGCTGCCGTCAAAATCGGGGATTTACGCCGCCCGCGCCAAGGGCGCCGAGCTGTGGGACGTCGAGGGCAAGCGCTATATCGATTTCATTGGCGGCATCGGCGTTTTGAATGTCGGCCACGCGCATCCGAAAGTGGTCGAGGCGGTCAAGAAGCAATCCGAAGAGTTTCTCCATACCGCCTTCGGCATCGCCCAGTATGAAAGCTATATCGAGGTTTGCGAGAAGCTGAACCGGTTGACGCCGGGTGGGACGCCGAAGAAAACCGCGCTCTTCAACTCTGGCGCCGAGGCGGTCGAAAACGCGGTTAAATTCGCGCGCCAGATCACCGGCCGTCCGGGCGTCATCGCTTTTGCCGGCGCGTTCCACGGCCGCACGCTGCTTGCGACAACGCTGACCGGCAAGTCCAAGCCCTATAAGGTGGGTTTCGGCCCTTACGTGCCGGCGGTGTTCCACGGGCAATATCCGGACGCCTATCACGGCGTTTCCGTCGCCGACGCGCTGGCGAGCGTCGACCACATCTTCAAGACGATGATCAACGCCAATGAAATCGCGGCGATGATCGTCGAACCGGTGCAGGGCGAGGGCGGTTTTAACCCGGCGCCGAAAGAATTCCTCGAAGGGCTTCGCGCCAAATGCGACGAGCACGGAATTTTGCTGATTGCCGACGAGATCCAGTCGGGCATGGGCCGCACGGGCAAATATTTCGCTTTTGAACTGTCAGGCGTCGAGCCGGATTTCATCTGCATCGCGAAATCGATCGCCGCGGGCCTGCCGCTTTCCGCGCTGACCGGCAAGGCGGAACTGATGGACAAGGTGGTGCCGGGCTCCATGGGCTCGACCTATGGCGGCAATCCGGTCGCCTGCGCCGCGGCGCGCGCGGTCTTCGAAATCATCGAAGAAGAGGGCCTGCTCGCCCGCGCGGAAGCAATCGGCGCGAAAACCGAAGCGCGCTGGCGCGCGCTGCAACAGGGCGTCGCCAAAAGCGTGATGGGCGATGTGCGCCGGGTCGGCGGCATGTGCGCGGTCGAATTCGTCAAGGATGGCGACGCGTCGAAACCCAATGGCGATGTCGCTGCGGCGATCTTGGTGGAAGCGCGCAAGCGTGGGCTCATCATGACCACCGCCGGCGCTTATGCCCAGTGTCTCAGGTCGCTCGTCCCGCTGGTCATCTCCGACGAATTGCTCGACGAAGGCCTCGACATTTTCGCGGATGCGACGGAAGCGGTGCTGAAGGGTTAATCCGCCGACGAACTTAACACAAAATCTATGACCTTCGCCGCCGCCATTTCGCAGGGGTGAAGGTCGTCGCCTTTTTTGAGGCGATAGAGATTGAACGACACATGGTCCTTGCGCGCCAGGCCCGCCGCATAAAGCTTGATCAGCCTGCCTGATTGCAACGTGGTTTTCGTCGTTTTGTATTTCTGGCCGCGCCAATAGCGGATGCTGGCGCCGTCAGGGATCTGACGGAGCGCATCAATAAAGCGGTTCATCTCGCTTAGGACTTTTTCCAGACGCTTCCCTTGCGCAGGGCGTCGGCGACTTTGCCGGTGCGTTTGCGCCCGCTCGGATGATGCTGGCTGAACGCATCGTCAAAGCTTTGCGCCGGTTCGCGATAGATGACGCCGAGCGGCATCGGGAATTCGCCCATCGGCAGGGTCAGGAGCATCTGCGCCAGAACGCGATTGGTTTCGTCATGCACCAGCACGTCCTCGACCGGCGTTGCGTTCTCGCCCACATCGACGATTTCGAGTTTCAAAGTTGCGGCGTTGAGCTTCAGGCCCTTCGCGCCTTTCGCGAACAGCAGCGGTTTTCCGTGTTCGCAATGGATTTGCGTGTCGGCGGCGGTTTTCTTGGCGACGAAATCCTCGAACCGGTCCTTGTTATAGACGATGCAGTTCTGGAAGATCTCGACAAACGCCGCGCCCTTGAATTCGCGCGCGGCCTTGAGCACCGGCGAGAGGTTTTTCGCATCCGTGTCGATGCCGCGGGCGATGAAGCGGGCATTGGCGCCGAGCGCAAAGGCGCCGGGCGAGACCGGCGCGTCAATGGACCCGGACGGCGTCGAAGGCGAGCGCGTGCCGACGCGGCTCGTCGGCGAGTACTGACCCTTGGTGAGGCCGTAAATCTCGTTGTTGAAGAGCAGCACCTGCGTGTCGAGATTGCGGCGCAGGACATGAAGTAAATGATTGCCGCCGATCGACAGCCCGTCGCCGTCGCCGGTGACGATCCACACGTCAAGTTCCGGATTGGCGAGCTTCAACCCCGTCGCAAAGGCCGGCGCGCGGCCATGGATCGTGTGAAAGCCGTAGCTGTTCATGTAATACGGAAAGCGTGAGGAGCAGCCGATGCCGGAAACGAACACCGTCTTGTCCGGGTCCGCCTCAACATCGGCGAGGGTCTTTTGCATGCATTTCAGGATGGCGTAATCGCCGCAGCCGGGGCACCAGCGCACTTCCTGATCGGTGGCGAAATCTTTTGCGGTGAGGGGCTTGTTCATCTTGCTGATTCCTACTCCGCCGCTTGCTTGGCGCCCGGATAATTCTCACGGATCGCGTTCAGGATCTCGGTAATCTTGAAAGGCTGGCCGGAAACCTTGTTAAGCTGCACGACGTTGAGCCCAAGCTTGTCGCGCAACAGCGTCGCGCATTGGCCCATATTCATTTCCGGCAGCAAGACGCGATCATAATCCGACAAGAGCCGGCCGAGATTTTTTGGCAGCGGCGACAGCCAACGCAAATGAATTTGCGCCACATCAAGGCCCTCATCGCGGGCCATCTGCACGGCGCGCCAGATCGCCCCATGGGTCGATCCCCAGCCGACCACGGCGAGCGGGCCCTTGGAATTGCCCTGTTCGACTTCCTGATCGGGGATGAAATCGGCGACAGCGGCGACTTTCCTCGCGCGCAGTTCCGACATCGCCTGGTGGTTCGCCGCGTCATAGGAAATGTCGCCGGTCTCGATATCCTTTTCGAGCCCGCCGATACGGTGTGCGAGACCGCTCGCGCCCGGCGCCACCCAAGGCCGGCCGAGGCTCGACGGATCGCGGTTCCAGATCGTTTTTTTGAGCGCCGTCGGATCGTCGCCATTCGCCGCATCGCCATTAACGGCATTGGTCAGGATCGGCTCGTAATCGTCCATATTCGGCAATTCCCACGGACCGGCCGCATTGGCGATGTAACCGTCCGTAAGCAGAAAGACCGGCGTCATGTGGCGCAAAGCGACGCGCGTCGCCTCGATCGCCGCATCAAAGCAATCGCCGGGGCCCGCCGCCGCCACGACCGGCAGGGGTGCGTCCGCATTGCGTCCGTAGACGGATTGGTAAAGATCCGATTGTTCGGTCTTGGTGGGCAGGCCAGTCGACGGGCCGCCGCGCTGCGAATTGACGATGACCAGCGGCAGTTCCGCCGCCATGCCGAGGCCGATCGCTTCGGTCTTGAGGGCGATGCCGGGACCGGAGGAGGAGGTCACGCCAATCGCGCCGCCATAAGACGCGCCAATGGCCGCGCAACAGGCGGCGATTTCGTCTTCCGCCTGAAAGGTCGACACGCCGAGATCGCCCATCCGCGAGAGATGATGCAAAATCGACGAGGCCGGGGTGATCGGGTAGCCGCAAAACATCACTTCGCGGCCCGCCAGTTCGCCGGCGGCGGCAAGGCCCAGCGACAAGGCTTCCGCGCCGGTGATCGAGCGATACTCGCCTGCTTCCATCGGCGCTTCGCCGATGACGAATTGCGGGATTTCCGCTGACAACTCGGCGGTTTCCGCATAGGCGTGGCCGGCATTCAGCGCCGCAACATTGCCGACGAGAATTTCCGCCGGCTTCCTGCTGAATTTTTTGGTCGCCCAATTGATGATCGGCTCGCGGTCGCGCCCGAACATCCACAAAACCGCACCCAGCGACCAGAAGTTCTTGCACTGCTCAGCATCGCTTTTCGACAGGCCGTGCGGCTTTACCGCTTCGAGCGTCTGGGTGGAGATGGCGATTTCGATGACCTGATAGTCGTCGAGCTCGCCGGTCTGGCGCGGGTCGGCGGCGATATTGGCTTTTGAAAAATTCCGATCGGTGAAAGCATCCGTGTTCAGAATGATAACGGCGCCTTTCGGCAAGGTCGGCAGATTGACCTTCAGCGCCGCCGGATTAAGCGCCACCAGCACATCGGGCTGGTCGCCGGCGGTCGAGATGCGCCGGGCGCCGAGATTGATCTGAAAGGCCGAAACCCCGAATGTGGTGCCGACCGGCGCGCGAATTTCCGCCGGGAAATCAGGGAAAGTCGAAAAGTCGGCGCCGGCGAGCGCGGTCGACTCGGCAAACTGACCGCCAAGGAGCTGCACGCCGTCGCCGGAGTCGCCGGCAAAGCGCACGACGATCGACTGATTTTCTGGGGTAATTTTACTCATGGGATCAGCCCATCCGTCTTTGAGCCGGTTAGCATGTCAAAACCGTCAATAAAAACAAGCGCGTGCCGTAAAAAATCCTTTCCGGCCCGCGCGCTCTCGCATCTCGCATATCTCAACCATCGGCCAAGAAAACAAGTCCCCCGAGATGCGGCCTCTCGGCCTAGTGATGCAAGCCCCTTTCTGGGCGATATTTGTTGCGCTGCGGTTTAGAAAAACTGGCTGAAATCAAGCCTGTTCGCTAATCTGGCCGCTTCGCCGCCATGATTGCCCGAAGCGGCGAATCCGTGGCCTAGAATATCGCACCGATTCCGGGTTAGGAACGAAAAGCCATTCGGGGCGGGGGGTAACCGCCAAAAGTGAAAGACTGAACATGAAATTCTTCCTGGACACCGCCGATGTCGCGGAAATCGAATCCCTGATCCCGACCGGATTAGTTGACGGCGTGACCACCAATCCGAGCTTGGTCATGAAGTCCGGGCGTGATTTTCGCGAAGTCATCGCCGAAATCTGCGATCTGGTGGACGGGCCGGTAAGCGCTGAAGTGACCGCCCTGGAGGCCGGCGCGATGATCGCCGAAGGCAAGTCTCTGGCGGCGATCGCCGGCAATGTCACGGTCAAGCTGCCGCTCACTGTCGATGGGTTGATTGCTTGCAAGGCGCTGCGCGGCGAAGGCATCGACACCAATGTCACTTTGTGCTTTTCGGCCAATCAGGCGCTGCTGGCGGCGAAAGCGGGTGCGACCTACATCTCGCCATTCATCGGCCGCCTCGACGATATCAATATTGACGGCATGGAGCTGATCCGCGACATCCGCGTCATTTACGACAATTACGACTTCGAAACGCAAATTCTTGCGGCATCGATCCGCAACGCCAATCACGTCAAGGATGCAGCGCTTTACGGCGCCGACGTAGCGACTGTGCCGCCGGGCGTGGTTAAGGCGCTGGTCAAGCATCCGTTGACGGATAAAGGGATCGAGGCGTTTTTGAGCGACTGGTCGAAGACCGGCCAGAAAATCCTTTAGGGAGCGGCGATGCAGGCAGCGACTCCCGCCGGTCCGTCCGGCGACTTCGACACGGGCCCTCCATTTGTTTTCGGCTTCGGCTTCAAGGACGGGGCCGCTAGCGAAATGCACTGGGAAGATCTTGCCGCGCGCGAGGCCGGTTACGACTGGGTCTGGCTGCATCTCAACATGAACAACGTGGAGACGCAGCGCTGGGTGCGCGCCCGCACGGATATTCCCTATGCCGCGCGCGAGGCCCTGCTGGCGGGGGAGACGCGCCCGCGCGTTTCGGCCGTCGCTGACGGGCTGATGATCAATCTGCGCGGCGTTAACCTCAATGAGGGCGCCGATCCCGAAGACATGGTTTCCATCCGTGTCTGGATGAGCGCAAGGCGGATCGTGTCAACGCGCCGGCGCCGCTTGCGGGCGGCGATGGATATCCGCGACGAGATTCTCGGCGGGCGCAAATTTGCGGCGCCTGGCTTGCTGGTGGCGCGGCTCGCCGGGCAATTGACCCAGCGCATGTCGCCGTTTGTCGAACAGATCGACGAGCGTATCGACGACGTCGAAGATGAAATGCTGACCGGCGCCGGCGAGCGGGTGCGCGCTCGCCTTGCCGCCGCGCGTCATGAGGCGGTTTTGTTCCGCCGCTTCATTGCGCCGCAGCGCGAAGCGCTGGCGCGGCTGGCGGCGGATGACGGGCCGCTATTCGATCCGCATACGCGCATCGATTTGCGTGAGACGGCCGATCAGGTCACGCGGCTTACCGAGGATATCGACGCCGCACGCGAACGGGCGATGGTGTTGCAGGACCAGCTTACCGATCAACGCGCCGAGGAAATGAACCGCAATATGATGGTGTTGTCGGTTGTCGCGGCGATTTTCCTGCCGCTCGGATTTTTGACAGGGCTATTCGGAATCAATGTCGGCGGCATGCCGGGGATCGACGAGCCGGCGGCGTTCTGGTTGGTGCTTGGCGCTTGCGCGGTGACCGGCTTCGGATTGCTGGTGATTTTCAGGATCATGAAATGGCTTTGATAACAGGGCTCATGCGCCGGATCGGCATTGTCGTCTTGGTCCTCGCCGCCTTTGCCGGCGCATGCGCGTTCGCGCAGGATGAACGCGTCGCGGCGATCGAGGCGGCAAGCCGCGATATCGCCAATCTGCGGGCGACGGTTGAAGCCGATGAAGTCGACAATCCCGAAATACTGGAAGGGCGATTGCGCGATATTCGCAGCGCCAGCCGATTGCGGCTTTCTTCGGTGGAACGCGATATTGAAGCAAACCGGGCGCAGTTGGAACTGCTCGGCCCGGCGCCGGCGGAAGGCGAACCGGCCGAAAGCGAGGTCATCGCTGGCGAGCGCGCAGCGCTTCTGGAAAGGCAGGCGCGCCTTAATGGCGAGCGCACGCGCGTGCTCGCCAATATCTATGAGAGCGGCGAATTGCTGGCGCGGCTTTCGGGCGCGCAGGTTGGCGCGCTCTATAAGGGATTGCTCGAACGCGGCGCCTCGCCGCTGGCGCCGGGCGAATGGCGGGCCGCATGGGCCGGCGCCGGCCAAGTTACGGCGCGGATTGGCGTTTATTTTCAGAACTGGGCTGACGGCCGCCGCCAGAACGGCGCGTTGCGGACGGCGCTGGTCGCCATCGTCGCCGCGGTCGCGATTTCCATTTTGATGTTCGGGCCCGTGAGCCGCTGGGTGGCGGCGACGTTCTCGGTCCAGACTGCACGCCGGCAGCCAACCCGGTCGCGCCGAATATTCGTGGCGGCGATGACGATGGTCGCGCGGATCGCGCCCGGCGTCATTGGTGGGCTGGTCATTATCGAGACCTTGCGCGCATTCGGCGTGTTGACCGGCGAAGGCGAGCAGGCGGCGCGCGCTTTCTGGCTGGGCGTTCTTTCGGTACTGACCGTTTCGGGTTTTGCCGCCGGCGTCTTTTCGCCGTCAGCGCCGGACTGGCGCATCGCACCCATCGAATCGCGCGGCGCGAAAACCGTTGCGCGCATCGCGCTGGCGATTGCCGTCGTCTTCGCCTTGCGGGTATTGCTGACCGCAATCTGGGATACGACGGGCGCGGACGGCGCACTCATGCGCATGACGCGCTCCAGCGCGGCGATCGCCATCGGCGTTTTACTTTACGCCTTTTGCCGGCGGCGATGGTGGCGCGTCGAAGACGCGGAAGAGGCCGCCGGGAATGGCTGGCGGTTGGCGCGCCGTCTGGTCCGGGCGCTGGCGATTATCGCCATCGTCGCCGGGCTGGCCGGCTATGTGGCGCTTGCGGATTTCATTGTCCTGCGGATTTGCTTGCTGGCGCTGCTGCTGGGCCTCGCCTGGCTGATGCGCATGATGCTTGGCGAAACCGCGATGCGCATTCGCGCGCATCTTTCCGGCAGCGAGGGCGACACAGAAGAGGCCAGGACCGCATCGGAGAATTTCCGTTTCTGGTCGCGGCTCGTGATCGACGTGCTGCTGGTGCTGGCGCTGGCGCCCGCCGTGTTGATCCTGTTTGGCGTTCCTGTTGAAACCGTGCGCGATATGGCGGGCCAGGCGTTGTTCGGGTTCAATATTGGCGGGGTGCAAATACCGTCAATTGCAAAACTGTTCTCGGCGATCCTCGTTTTTGTCATCATCATGGCGCTGACACGGCTCATCCAGACCGGCGTCAAGCGCGGGCCGCTCGCCCATTCGCGCGCTGATATTGGCGTGCAGAATTCGCTGATCACGCTGCTCGGTTATGCGGGTATGGTGATCGCGCTGTTTCTCGGCATTTCCGCGCTCGGCTTTGACCTGTCGAACCTGGCGTTGATAGCCGGCGCCTTGTCGGTCGGCATCGGTTTCGGCCTGCAATCAATCGTCAATAATTTCGTGTCCGGGCTGATCCTGCTCTTCGAAAGGCCGATCAAGGTTGGCGACTGGATCATTACGCCGTCCGGCGAAGGGACGGTCAAAAAGATCAGTGTGCGCTCAACAGAGATTGAGACCTTTGACCGATCGTCGATTATCATCCCCAATTCGGAACTGATCGCGTCGCCGGTCACCAACTGGACGCACAAAAACAAGATCGGGCGCATCACAGTGCCGGTCGGCGTGTCCTATGGCGCGGACCCTGAATTGGTGAAAGCGACCTTGCTGAAATGCGCGCGCGAGCACCCGAAAGTCGTCGCTTATCCTGAACCGTTCGTGACCTGGATGGGTTTTGGCGATTCCTCGCTCGATTTCGAAATTCGCGCTTATTTGCGCGATATTTCAGAGGGCCTTTCGGTGCGCACCGATCTGCGTTTTGCGATCTTCAAGGCGCTTGGCGAAGCGGGCGTCGAAATCCCGTTCCCGCAGCGCGATGTGCATGTGAAATCCTGGCCGGAAACGGCGCCGAAGGACCGCGCGCCGGATAGAGAGGTCTGATGACGGCGAACTGGATCATTACCGCCGGCGCGTTTATTTTTTTCGCGTTAGGGGCGTTGCATTTCCGCATGAGCGTTGCGGACCTCAAAGACCCGAAAAGATTCATCCCGGCGAAACGCGGCCTTCTGGAAGAATTGCAAAATACGCGGATGAATTTTCGTGAGGATTTGAAAGATTTTTGGCGAACGTCGCTCGGCTTTCATTTCAGCCATTCAATCGGCGTGATGTTTTATGCGCTTGTGGTTGCTTATTGCGCGCTCGCCCGGCCGGATATTCTCGTCGATTTTATGGCGCGAATTGCTATTGTGGTTTTTGGCGCATCTTATGTGCTGATGGCGCGGGCGTTCTGGTTTATCATCCCGTTCATCGGCGCATTGATTGGCGTCAGCCTCATCGCTGTCGGCATGGCGATGCTCTATTAGCAACATCATCTGTGTCACCGGGCGTGCTTATGAATTTCGTGATCGATCCGCCAGACCGGCCTGCTGTCGCTGTGAAGGGCGGCGGCGCTTTTCCCGTGCGCCGTATTTTCTGCATTGGGCGAAATTATGCGGACCATGTCCGCGAGATGGGCGGCGATCCGAAATCCTCGCCGCCGGTGTTCTTCACCAAACCGGCCGATGCGGTCGTTGCCGACGGCGCCGAGATCGCGTTTGCGCAAGCGACGACGAATTTGCATTTCGAGGGCGAGCTGGTGGTCGCGCTCGCCGGCGGCGGCAAGGACATCGCGTCAGAAGACGATGCGGCCGCGCTGATTTATGGCTATGCCGCCGGGTGCGATTTGACCCGCCGGGATCATCAGGCGCGCGCGAAACAAGCCGGCGCGCCATGGGATACGGCAAAAGGGTTTGATCAGTCCGCGCCGGTGGGCGCGATCGCGCCGATTGACGCCGCTGCGCTTGGCGCCGCCCGGTTGCAGACCCGGATCAATGGGGATTTGCGTCAGGATGCGCCGCTCGATCAGATGATCTGGTCGATTCCGGAGATTATCATCGCCTTGTCCAGGCAATTCGAACTGAAAGCCGGGGATTTGATTTTTACCGGCACGCCGGAAGGTGTCGGGCCGCTTTCGCCGGGGGACGCGGCCGAGGTGGCGATCGGCGATGATTTGCAGGTACGTTTTCAGATTTCTTAAAAATCCCGGCCGCCGGCGTGTCGATTCCGGGCGTGGGCGGTCTTGTCATCTCAACGATGCCCTTTATGTGTGCGCCCATGACACCAGAACAAAAAGCAGACCGCTACGCCGAAGTCGCCAAAGAGATTGCCGCCGTTATTGATGGCGAGACCAATCTCATCGCCCGTATGGCGACTGTCTCGAATATTTTGCATCATGCGTTTGGGCATTATTTCTGGACCGGCTTTTACATCGTCGACCCGGAAAAGCCGGAAGAGCTTGTGGTCGGTCCGTATCAAGGCAGCATGGGCTGTTTGCGCATTCCGTTCGGCAGGGGCGTGTGCGGTGCGGCGGCGGCGAGCCGCGAGGTGCAGATCGTCGAGGATGTGCACGCCTTTGCCGGGCATATCGCTTGCGATGCGCGCTCTCGTTCGGAAATCGTCCTGCCGGTGATGAATGCGGCGGGCGAGCTGATCGCGGTGTTCGACGTCGATAGTGATGAGAAATCGATGTTCGACGATATTGACCGCGCGGGGCTGGAACCTATCCTCAGCGCCGCATTTGGATAAAGTGCCTGATCGAGGGGTTTTGCATTGCGTTTTTTCAAAGATTTGACGCCGGCTTTATTGGCGTCGGCGGCGATTATCCTGGCGTCTTGCGCGCCGGAGACCGGCGTCGCCAACCCTGATCGTCAATCGCGGCTATCGGCCGAACATTTGCAACGCATTGACGCGGTATTGCAGGAAGAAGTCGATCAGGGCCTGCGCGCGGGGTTTGTTGCGTTGGTCACCAGCGATGACGGCGTTGTCTATGAAAGCGCTGTTGGCCTTGCCGATCCGTATCATGACGAACCCATGCGGGTCGATACGCGCTTTCGCATGGCCAGCATGACCAAGCCGATCGTCACGGCGGGCGTCATGCAACTGGTCGATCGCGGCGCCTTGCGCCTCGACGACCCTGTGTCGCTGTTCATTCCGTCATTTGCCGGCGTTCAGGTGGCGACGTCGCATGCGCGCAATGGCGCGGGCGCTTTCGACACGCGCGCGCCTTCGCGCCCGGTCACCGTGCACGATTTGCTGACGCACATGTCCGGGTTTGGTTACGTGTTTGACGGTGAGAGCGATCTCGGCCGCGCCTATATTGAAGCGGATCTTTACGGGCGGGCAGGCACGCTGGCGGAGCGGATCGACCGGCTTGCGACATTACCGCTTTACGAAGACCCCGGTGAGAAATGGCGCTACAGCTTTTCAACCGACGTGGCGGGAAGGTTGATCGAAGTCGTCAGCGGGCTTTCGCTCGAAGCGTATCTTAAAGCCAATTTTTTCGATCCGCTTGGCATGACGGATACGGAATTTTTTGTCGATGAGACAGATTTCGAACGGCTCGCGGTCGTTAATGCGTTTGATGAAACTGGCGGCATGGTTCGGCTCGAAGCAGGCGCGCTCAGCGCCGCAAGCGTCAATGACGAAGCGTTCGGTATCATGTCCGGTGGAGCGGGGCTTGTATCAACCGCGCGCGATTACGCCCGCTTTATGCGCATGCTGCTCAATGACGGAACGCTTGACGGCGCGCATATTCTCTCGCCGGCGACGGTGCGGCTGATGATGAGCGATACGGCGCCGGTTGCGGCGCGACCGGAGGATTGGCGCCGCAAAGGAATTACATTCGGCCTTGGCGGCGCGATCATTATCGAGCCCGGCTATTTCGGCGGCGTCGCGGCGAAAGGCGAGTGGGGTTGGTCCGGCTTCTGGGACACGTCATTCGCCATCAGCCCGGCGGACGATATCGGTTTTGTCTTGCTGGCGCAGACCCAGCCGGGACCGCATATGCCCCCTTCGCGCGCCCGTGAACGCGTCAAGGCGATCGCTTATGGGGCGCTTCAAGAAGGGGCGCGTTAGACGGATTGACCGTCAGTCGTCGTCATTGCCGGCCTTGCGATCGGTCGTGCGCAACGCTGATTTCGCGTTTTCGATAATGCGCCGCAGGTGAATGGGGTTGTCGAGATTGGGCAGGGTGATGACGCCGACGCCGGTGCCGCGAAGGATTAGCTTGCCATAACCGAGAAACCGGCCCCAGATCGACTGGTGCAGGGTGATTTCCTCGATCTTGTTGAGGCTGACTTCCTGCGTATCGCGTGAGATCAGCCCCTTCTTGTAGACGAAGCGGTAAGTGGTGACGATGATCTCCGTCGTCACCAGTATGACGACATGGGTCAGGAGAATGATCGAGCCGCAGGCGGCGGCGACAATCGCCGACCACCAGCCGACCCGCAATTCCGCATAAGGCACGCCAGCGCCGAACTGGATGAAAAACATCAAGGCGAGGGACGCGGCCCCGAGCGAGAACCACAATGTTGGAAAAAAGCTGTAGGTCCAGTTGAAATTGGCCCGGTGAATGATTTCTTCGCCGCCCGCAAGCGTCTGTTCGACGTATCCCGCCATTATGTCGCCCTATCCCCGCTATTTTCCTTTGCCGGCTATCATATAAGCGATGATTGCCGCATCTGGAACGCCGCCATGCGTTGAAATGACCCCGCAAGCGCGATAAGACGCGCCGCTGTTCCCCCGTTGCAACGCAAAAACACCTTCAAGGAGCCTGAAAGGCGCTATGGCGAAACACCAGTATATCTACTTCATGTCGGGCCTGACCAAGCAGTTCACGGGCGGCAAAAAGATATTGGAAGACATACACTTACAGTTCTATCCGGACGCCAAGATCGGGGTTGTCGGGGTCAATGGGGCGGGTAAATCGACGCTTTTGAAGATCATGGCCGGCGTCGATACGGAATTCGGCGGCGAGGCCTATGCTGCGGATGGCGCGAGCGTCGGTTATTTGCCGCAGGAGCCGGAGCTCAATAACGCCAAGACGGTTTTCGAAAACGTCCTTGAAGGGGCGGGCGCGCTCAAAACGAAGATCGACGAATTCAATGCGGTCTCCATGGAGCTCGGCGAGAATTACACCGACGAACTGATGGAGAAGATGTCGAAACTCCAGGAGGAGATCGACGCGGCCGATGGTTGGGATCTCGATTCAAAAATCGAAATGGCGATGGAGGCGTTGCGCTGCCCGCCGGGCGATTGGTCAGTGGACCAGCTTTCGGGGGGCGAAAAGCGCCGGGTGGCGCTGGCCCGGCTCTTATTGTCGAAGCCGGACCTGTTGCTGCTCGACGAGCCGACCAACCACCTCGATGCGGAATCCGTCGCCTGGCTCGAACACCATCTGCGCGATTATCCGGGCGCGGTGGTGCTGGTCACCCACGACCGCTATTTCCTCGACAATGTGACAGGCTGGATTCTCGAACTCGATCGCGGGCGGGGCATTCCCTATCAGGGCAATTATTCGTCCTGGGTCGATCAAAAGCGCAAACGCCTCGAACAGGAACAGCGTGAGGAAGCGAACCGCAAAAAGACGCTCGATCGAGAGGTGGACTGGATCCAGGCGTCGCCAAAGGCGCGCCAGGCGAAGTCTAAAGCGCGGATCAACGCCTATGACGAGTTGCTCAACAAGGCGTCGAAGGAAGAGATCAACACCGCCCAGATTCAAATCCCGCCCGGGCCGCGGCTTGGCGGCGTCGTTATCGAGGCGGATGGACTCAAAAAAGCGTTTGGCGACAAGCTGCTTTATGAAGGGTTGTCGTTCAAACTGCCGCCGGGCGGCATTGTCGGCGTGATCGGCCCCAATGGCGCGGGCAAGACGACCCTGTTCCGTATGCTGACGGGGCAGGAAGCGCCCGATGAAGGCGCGTTGCGTGTGGGCGAGACCGTAAAGCTCGGTTATGTAGACCAGTCGCGCGAAGAGCTCGATGCGAACAAGAATGTATGGGAAGAGGTTTCCGGCGGACTTGACGTTATCCAGCTCGGCAAACGCGAAGTGCCATCGCGCGCTTATGTAAGCTGGTTCAATTTCAAGGGCGGCGATCAGCAAAAGAAAGTCGGCAGCCTTTCCGGCGGGGAGCGCAACCGCGTGCAGCTCGCCAAGATGCTGACCGAGGGCGCGAATTTATTGCTGCTCGACGAGCCGACCAACGATCTTGACGTCGATACGCTGCGCGAACTGGAACGGGCGCTTGAAGATTTCGCCGGCTGCGCGGTGATCATTAGCCACGACCGCTGGTTCCTCGATCGCATCGCCACGCACATTCTCGCCTTTGAAGGCGACAGCCATGTGGAATGGTTCGAAGGCAATTTCGCCGATTACATGGAAGACAAAAAGCGCCGGCTCGGCGCGGATGCGGATGTGCCGCGGCGGATCAAATACAAGCCGCTGACGCGCTAGAGCGGGCGTGGAGCGCGGGACAATGCGCGGCTCAGGTCGTGCAATTGTTCTGCGCGTCGCATAGCTGCACGCGATTGGTGACGCGCGGCCAGCGGATTGACTGTTGCCGGAATTCGATTGGCGAGCGGATGATATAGCTCGTCAGATCGGTGTCATAGGCGTAAATCATCTCGACAATGATGAGCGATGCGCTGGCGCTGACCACATCATTGTTGTCGAGCTTCGTATAATCGGCGCCGGCTGCGTAAGGCGCGGCGCCGGTGCGGTCGCGGCTCCAATGGACAACCGGATTGCCATCGCCGTCAAGCACGACGCTGACCAGCGACATCTGGATGGTGCTGCCGTCCGTTTCTTCGAGCACGTCGATCACGCCTTCGAATAGATCGGTGATCTCGTTTTCGAATAGCTGTTCGGATTGCGCGGCGAGGTCCGCCAGCATATTGGCGGAGATGGCGACGCGGCGATTGACGGTCATGGCGTTTGACGCCTCGATGAGGCCGAAAAACATCACCACCATCACCGGCAACAGCAAGGCGAATTCGGTGGCGGCGAGACCGTTCCGGCATTCGCGCAGGCGGCGCGCCGGCTTGCGAAAGCAATCGATCAAGGCTTTGTTGCGCATATCAGCTCTCATCGCCGCTATTGAGCTCGTAAGGCTCGTTTCGGAAAATCATGGTGGAGATCAGGCGGCGTTTACTCGTGCCTTCCTCGGCGAGATTGACGCCGACCGCCGGATTGAGAGTCGTGTAAATGTAGCAGACCCGGACCCGGACAATCTGCAACTCGGCGCCGGGGTCGAACGGCAAAGCCTCCAGGTCTTCCGGCGGCGCATCCGCGCATGTCGCAGGCGTATTGTCCGCGGCCAATTCGGTAAATGTATCGAAGGTATCGACTTCAAGGGTCAGCCGGTTTTCACAACCGCCAAATGATGCAACGACGTCGCAGACATCTTCGTAAAGCGCGTCATATTTTTGCTCGTCAGTGCCGTCCCAGCCTTGCACCTGGCCGGTCTTGATGAGGCGCGCCATGTCGGTGATCGCCGCATCGACGGCCGAATTGGCGAAATAGAACCAGCCGACCTCGAAAGTCGAGAACATCATGGTCAGGAACAGGGGAGTGACGATGGCGAATTCCACCGCCGTCGACCCGCAAGCGTCGGAGCGAAAACCGCTCCGCCGCCGTTTCAATCGTGACCTTTTAATTAAACTCAACATGGCGAGCGTCCCGATTATTTACTGATATGCAGGTCGACCAGGTCGGCTGCGATATCCCCGAAAGCGTCTTCGAGATCATCGCCATCGACCGCATCGTGGAAATAGGGCGCCGTCGGCTTGGTCGCGCAGGCCTTGAAGATGTTGCGGACCGAATTGCTGTCGAGACCGAACATGATCGTGTAGACGAGATAGCCTTCCGCCTTCATGCGATGGCACACGCGCAACAATTTCGAATCGAGCTCGTCGCGCATTTCTGTTCGCGTGTTGAGGCCGGCGCCCATGCGCTCTTCGGTGGCGAAGCCATATTGACCCTGGCTTGAGTCCCAGTGAGTGCTGTCGCTGCCGACGACATTCTCGCCGTCCGTCATGATGACAACCGCCTTTTGCCATTTCTCATAATCCGGATCGCCCGGCCCGATGCCTTCGGTGAACGGCGCCTCCTTGGAGAGGATCCGCCAGCCCCACGCGGCGCCATGGGCGACGTCCGTATTGCCGTCCGGGCTCAGCCCGTTGACATGGTCCTGGATATCGTCGCGCACATTGGTCAGCGGCAGGATCGGGTCGGGGCAATCGATCTCCGGGCCTACCTGATTGACGCTGAAGTTATTCGGCGTGTCGTATTTGCCCTTGTAGGTCGAGGTGACCGGATCCCACCAGCCGACATAGGCCGTGCGCAGAATATATTCCTGCTTGCCATAGCCATAGTTGGAGCTGGATAAAGGCGAAGTGGAGATGGTCAGTTCATCCAGGAAATCCACGAAATCGGGATAGGAGACATTCCCTCTCAAAACCTCGCGGAAGTCATATACCGTCTTGGCGTATTTATCGAACTGCGCGTTCCCGGCATGGGTGTAATTATTGTCGTTGATGAAATAACGGTTGCCATAGGACGATTCATTGATGTTGCCGGAGGGGTGTGAATTGTCCGAGTCGGGATCGTCAAAATAATAGCCGACCCAGGGCGTGCCGTAGCTCGTCGTGCCGCTGTCATTGGAATAGCTACTGTCGGTTTCACAGTCTTCGCTGTTGTTGCAATCCGGTTCGTCAGGCAGAAAGACCGGCACCCATTTAAAATTGGCGGGGCTGGTCAGCTCGCTTGAGGCGATGGAATAGTTCGGCGCGCTATTGAACGCGTCGTACATTTCCGACTCTTGAGCGTTTTCCTGATCGCTGTAATCGGACGGGATATCCAAATAGGCGTTGAGATCGGCCGAAGACAACGAGCCGCCCGGCGGAATGTCGAGTTCGTCCAGCGGATAAGGGCGTGACTCGACGCAGCCGCGCCAGTCGGTTCCTGGCAGGGATTCATAAAGGTCGAAATGGTTGACCTTGGTGTTCATGTCGATATTGCCGTTATTGTCGACATGGAAAAAGCGCCGGCCGTGATAATAGGCGTTGGCGCTGGTGTCGGCCCATTCATTGGACCAGCTTGCGGCGCCGCCCGGATTGACATTGGCGTTGAACGGCACGACGCCGATCTTGATGTTTTCGCTGGTGTCGTCAGACCCGTACATGACGTCAAGCATCGTATCGACGGAGTCTTTCAAGCTGGTGATCTTTTTCTTGCCGTCTATTGATTGGTTCATGGAGCCGGTGACGTCGAGCACGAGCGCAAGCTCGATGCGGCCGGAGCCTTTCTTGGTAATTTCAACGCATTTATCGATGTCGAGATTATGAATGCCGGCAACGCCCAGCAGATAGGTGTTGATCTTGCCGGAAATGCAAGTGCCGATGATGGCGTCGTCATTCAGGGCAAAGACGATGTTCCAGCCGGGCTCCAGGCTGGTTTCATAATCGAAATTGGCTTCGAAAAACTTCCGGCCATAGTCCTTGAGCTCCGCTTCCGTCAGGTCGGGATTGGTCGCCGCCAACTGGGCGAGGGCGAGGCTCGCGGCGTCCATGGATTCGACCATGTCGGCGCGCACCGCATTCCAGCGGGAATAATCCACTGCGCCGCCTGCGAAAAGGAAAAGGACAGTCGTCATGAAGGCAAACAGGAAGACGATGTTCCCGTTGCGATCGCGACCGAAACGTTTGACTAACGACGTGAACGGACGGGGTTTGCGTTTTGCAATTCCATCCTTGGTGCTGCCGTCTACACCGGCATGTTGGACCAGCATAGGATACTCCCCGCATCTAAACTCGTGCAGCGTGGATGATGCGGGGCTGTCGTTAAGGCGGCGTAAGGAAAGTTAGTTAATAGGCAAAGAAACTTCACAATTTTATCAAACCCGGAAAGCGGCTGGAAATCACTCGCTCAGCGCGGGTTTGATGCGATGAAGCGCAAGATTGGCGTTAAGATACATAGCGCAAGCGCTTCTTTGACGGGTGTTGCGCGTTTCGAATCGGTGGTGATGCTGGCGCGGCGGCGCGCAAGGCTAGCGTTAATATCCACACCGTCCGACGCTTTCGCGCATTTTGCAAAAGGCCGCCTGATAATATCGGCGAGCGACGACCTTAAGGGCGCTCGATCATGGGGTTGGCAGGCGGATTGTTGCAACTAATCCAATCGCTTGGCGGGCAACCTGCAAGTCTTTTCTGAATGGCGGCGCGGGAATCGGAATGGGCGGTCGCGCCAGGCGGTTTCGGGGGATAAGATTTTGGCGCGGCGCGGCGCCCATTTGGTTGCAAACCGTGCTATTAACGATATTCGCAGTTTCGGGATGGAGGGGAGCCATGGGATCCGCGCTTTTGATGAAACGCGCCGCGATGGGCATCGCGCTTGCGGCCGGGTTGTGCGCGGCGACGCCGGCGGTGGCCGGACGTTGCGGCCATAGCTATGCGGTTGATGCGCCGACAACGCTGTCGAAGGTGGCGCGGGCTTGCAATGTTTCCTATGCGGCGCTCCTTGAGGCCAATCGCGGGGTGGATCCGGGCAATGTGCGTCCGGGCCAGCATCTTGCCATACCGGACGAGGTTGCCGATGCCAGCGAGATCGCCGCGCCGGCGAGCGACGCGGCGGCGGACAAGCCGTCGCAAATCGCGCATCCTTATATCTCAGCGCGGCCGGAAAGCGCCTATTCGACCTATTTTGATGGCGGCGCGGGCGTTCAGCCGGTCAATGCGCGGGCGCCGAGCGCCTCGGCGACCTATTTTGACTCGATCGGCATGCCGATCCATGCGCGCAGTTCGCGCCTCAGCTATCAAAAGCTTTCCGCCGCGCGGATCAGGAACGCCGGCATAGCGCGCGTGCCGATCGTTATCGCGCCGACGCCGCTCAATCGTGCTGGCGTTGCGGAGACCGTCAGCGCCTATCCGACGCCCCTGATGGAATGCGCGGTGCTGCGCCGGCAGGCCGACGGCAAGATCAGGCAGGTGCGTGAAGTCAAACCCGCGCCGGAGGGCGTTCAGCCGCCGGCGCATTGCGTCGCGTTCGAAAGCGCCGCCCCTGACGGCGCTATTTTGACGCGCGGCGCGGAACGGGCCCATGGCGGCGAGGAAAACCTCATGTTGTTTCGCGGCTTTGTCAGCCATGTAAGCGAAGAGTGCGTTACGCTTGAGGCCGATGACGGTTCGATCTGGCGACTGGGCGCGCCTGATTCCGCCGGCGAACTGCTCGGCAAGGACGCGACGGTCTGGGCGACAGCAGCGGATTCGAGGCTTTGCGATGGGCTGGTTCTCGATCACGCGGTGTACGCCGAACGGCTTTACGGCCGTTGAGGCGCCGGTTCTTGCCAGCGCCGTCTTTCATTCCGCCATTCAACGCAATGCGATTGCCGCGATTGCAATCACGCTAAATTCACGCGCGCAACAGGAGGCCCGGCGCCATGACGAAATCCGTGACCGTCAATAATGAACACAGCTCGCTTGGCGTTTTGTGGCTCATCGGATGGCTATTCACCATCGGCTTTTTAAAGCTCGGCTTCTGGAAAGGCGCGCTGGGGCTCTTGATCTGGCCGTATTTCCTCGGCGTTCACTTCGCGCCTTGACGCGCGACGCTCAGCAGCACGAACCGCTGGTCGCGGCCTCGGGCGCCTCTTCGCCAAAGGGCGATGAAGACCCGCAGCCGGGGAAAATGCCGTAATGGGTCGACCAGTCGCCGATGAAGTCGAAATGCGGCGCAAAGCGGGATTCATTCAGCATACGGTAGGTATTGCCGCACACCGGAAAGACCCGGCCTTTTTCGATGAAGTGATGATTGTCGAGCGCGAACGCTGTTTCGCTATGGGCGACGCCGCCCTTATAGATGACCGCCTGGCCGTAATCCTCACAAGCCGGTTCAAGTCCGTCGATCTTGAACAGCCGGTAAGTGGCTGAATGAAACGCCGCCGGATCGAGTTTCGCCCGCAATTCCGGATTATTGACGCCAATCGGCCGGTCGCTCACCAGCCGCGGGTCGGCGAAGCCGGACGCTTTGGCGATATTCAAAAAGTCATTCCAGTAAAGTGCGCCGCCAAGGCATTCGCCTTGCGCCGCCGGGTCGTGGCGCACCTCTTCCGCAAGGCGCCGGTCGGCGTAGACATCGGCGAAATAAAGCTCGCCGCCCGGCTTCAGCAAGGCGTGCGCGGCGCGGAACACCGCCGCTTTGTCTTCGACGAGGTTAATCACGCAATTGGAAATGATGACGTCGAACGAGCCCGGATCAAGATCGAGATCGCCGAGCTTTTCAATGTCGCCTTCGAGGAAGGACACATTGGCGTAGCCAAACTTTTCTGCATGCCAGTCGAGATGTTCGCGCGCGACGGCAAGTTGCTCCGGCGTCATGTCGACGCCGACAACCTCGCCGTCAGCGCCGGCAAGCTGGGCGAGGGCGTAAGCGTCCTGGCCGGAGCCCGAGCCAAGATCGAGAATGCGCGCGCCGTTTAGCGCCAGCGGAGCGATCAGGCCGCAGCCATAATAGCGCGCCTTGACTTCCGGATGAATGTTTCGAAGCGCGGCCTTGAGGTGATCGGGCGTGCTTTCGATTGTGCAGCATGCATCGGTCTGCAAATCCGCCGTCGAAGCGAGCTTCTTGCCGTAATACTCTTTTACGTTGTCCTGGATGTTCATCTGTCCCGTCGCTTTGCGTCTGTCTTACCGGTTTCGTGCTGGAAAGAGCGGCTGATTTCAATTCGGTATGCGCGTAATGCGCGTGAAAGTGAAGCTGCGTGAACATTGGCTTTATTGCGCCTTCAGGACGCCTCGCTTCCGCGCCATTCTGCGGTAAACTTCGCAATGTCAGCGGGGATGGAGTTCCGATGCCGGTAGAAACGCTGAAATCGACGATCCGCCGCGGCGTAGAGGCGCGTCTCGACAAAGCCGCAAAAGCCTATCTTGGCGATCCGTCGCTGGCGCGGGTTGATTTCGCCGCGCCTGCAGGCGAGCCGGCGCTGGTCGGTCCGAACTCGGTTTCATGGCGGATATTCAAAAACCCGGTGACGTTGTTCATTGGCGGCGTGGCGGCAGTCATCCTTGAACTTGCTGAACCGCGCGTGCGTTCCGGGGTGTGGGACAATACGAGCTTCAGAACCGACCCCGTCCGGCGTCTCAAGCGCACCGGGCTCGCCGCCATGGTCACTGTTTATGGCGCGCGCAGCATCGCCGAGCAGATGATCGCCGACGTCAATCGCCGCCACGGGCGCGTCGCCGGCGTGACGCCTGACGGCGCGCCTTATGCGGCGAGCGATCCGGCGCTGTTGTGCTGGGTGCAGGCGACGGCGGCCTTCGGTTTCATGGAAAGCTATTCGGCTTATGCCGCGCCGTTGAGCGATGACGAACGCGGCTGTTATTACGCCGAAGGGCGCGCCGCCGCGCTGCTTTATGGCGCAAGAGACGCGCCCTGTTCGCGGGCTGGGGAAAAAGCGCTGTTTGCTGAAATGCTTCCCAATCTGGAGCCGTCCGACATAATTTTCGAATTCCTCGCCATCATGAAAAAGGCCGGCGCCTTTCCGCAGCCCGCCCAACTCGCACAGCATTCGCTGGTGCGCGCGGCGGTCGATATCGTGCCTGGCGACATGCGCGAGCGCCTCGGGTTGACGCGCCGCCATGGCCTGAGGCCGTTCGAGGCGCGCGTGGTTCGGCGCATGGCGCGCCGCGCCGATCGGCTGATCCTGCGCTCAAGCCCCGCGGTGCAGTCCTGCCTCAGGCTGGGACTGGCGGAGGATTATCTTTACGCCGCCCGATAGACGCGCGATCCTGCTGTGAGAAATCCTCCGTATCGCGCCTTATTGTTGCGCGCTGTTGAGGTCGGTCAGCTCGAACATATAGGCGCTGCCGGTGCGTCCGGACGGCGCAAAGATGGGGGTTGGCGCGCCAATCAGCACGGAATGTCCGGAGAGCGAAACGCTCCAGCCGAAAAGATCGCCCGGCTGGCCGTCGGCAGGGGCGAATTTGTCCGTTTGCCGCCACATATCCCCTGAACGCTCGTAAAAGTAAGCCGCACCGGAATCATCGCCATGTTCGTCAACGCCATTGGCGGTGATCACCGCAACATCGCCTGACAAGGCGATGTTGTAGCCAAAGAAATCGCCGGCCTCGCCATCCGCGTCGGTGAGCTTCGCGCTTTGGGTCCACTCGTTTCCTGATCGGTCGAACACATAGACCGCGCCAGTTTCGGCGCCCCTGACATCGTCATCGTCACGGCGCGCGCTGATCATCGCCGTGTCGCCTGACAGCGCCATTCTGACGCCGAATATATCGCCGGCGGCGCCGTCCGAGGCGGTAAGTTTTGCCTGTTCTTTCCAGACGCCGCCGGTGCGGGCGAACACATAAGCCGCCCCGGAGCTCTCGCCATGATCGTCATCAAGGTCGGCGCCGATCACGGCCGTGTCGCCGGAAAGCGCCAAGCCGATGCCGAAAACATCGCCAGGTGCGCCGTCGCTAGCGGTCAGTTTCGCCTGTTGCGTCCAGGCGGCGCCCGACCGGGTGAACACATAGACGGCCCCGGCGTTTTCTCCTTTGGCGTTGTCATGGGGCGCGCCAATCATCGCCGTGTCGCCGGAGATTGCAACGAAATAGCCGAACCAGGAACCGGGCGCGCCGTCGGCGGCGGTCAGTTTGGCTTGCTCCGTCCAGCCGGCCTTTGTGCGCGTGAAAACATAAGCGGAACCGGAATCCTCGCCCTTGTCGTCATCGAGGCGCGCGCCGATGATCGCTATGTCCCCTGCGAGCGCGACCGAGCCGCCGAATGTATCGTTCGACGCGCCGTCGCTGGCGGTGAGCTTGGCCTGTAGCACCCATGCATTTCCGGAACGGGCGAAGACATAGGCTGAACCGGCGTCCGCGCCTTTGATGTCGTCATCATCCTGCAAAGCGCTGATGAGGGCGGTATCGCCGGACAGTGCGACGCCAAAGCCGAAAAAATCATTCGCCGCCGCGTCCTTCGGTGCGAATTTCGTCGCCTCTTCAATTTGGGCGTCGGCGGCCGCGCCATCGCATTCGCCAATACCGCCGATCAGTGCGAGGGCGAGCATGGCGGGCGATAGAAATGCGGCTGTCATTGGCGGTATCCCATGCATCAGACGGCGGTGGAGGCGCGGAAGGTTTCACGGTGACGAAATTGGCGAGCGTATTGTGACGCGCCGGCCGGGCGCGATGCAAGCCGCGCAGCGCTGCGGCCGGCGTTTCTGCATCGGCTAATCGCATCATGGGTCCAGCAACGACAAACGCCGCCATCCGGCCATTACCCATTTCGGTGCGGCCGAGGGGAAGTATTTGCGCCAACCGGTCAACCGGACTAAGGATGCGGCGACTTCAACGCCGATGGAACCGAATGACCGTCATCTCCCCTGAAATCGTCGCCGAACACGGGCTTGCGCCTGAAGAATATGAACGCATCAAGACCCATATGGGCCGAGAGCCCAATCTGGTGGAGCTTGGCATCTTCTCCGTCATGTGGTCGGAGCACTGTTCTTACAAATCTTCGCGCCGGCACTTGAAAAAACTGCCCACAAGCGCGCCCTGGGTGATCTGCGGGCCGGGCGAGAATGCCGGGGTCATCGATATCGGCAGCAATAGCGAGGGAACGCCGCTCGCCGCCATCTTCAAGATGGAAAGCCACAATCATCCGAGCTTCATCGAGCCATATCAGGGTGCGGCGACCGGCGTCGGCGGCATCATGCGCGACGTCTTCACCATGGGCGCGCGCCCTGTCGCGAATATGAACGCCTTGCGCTTTGGCGACTGGTCGCATGCGAAAACCCGTCACCTGGTCGCCGGCGTCGTTAGCGGCATTGGCGGTTATGGCAATTGCATGGGCGTGCCGACGGTCGGCGGCGAGACCAATTTTGACGCCGGTTATAATGGCAATATTCTCGTCAACGCCATGACGGTGGGCGTCGCCGAAAAAGCGAAAATTTTCTATTCGGCGGCTCGCGGGTCCGGGAACCCGGTTGTTTATGTGGGCTCCAAGACCGGCCGCGACGGCATTCACGGCGCGACCATGGCGTCATCGGAATTTGACGACGCCTCGCACGAAAAGCGCCCGACCGTGCAAGTTGGCGATCCGTTTACGGAAAAACTCCTGCTCGAAGCCTGTCTTGAGTTGATGGCGTCGGACGCCATCATCGCCATTCAGGATATGGGGGCGGCGGGCCTTACCTCGTCTTCCGTTGAGATGGCGGCCAAGGGCGGCGGCGGCTTCGAGCTTGATCTCGACCATGTGCCGCAGCGCGAAGACGGCATGAACGCTTATGAGATGATGCTCTCAGAATCCCAGGAGCGCATGCTGATGGTGCTGAAGCCGGGCCGGGAAGATGCGGCGCGGGCGATCTTCGAAAAATGGGGCGTCGATTTCGCCGTCATCGGCGTGACGACGGATACGGGACGCCTGGTCATCAAGCATAAGGGCGAGACGGTCGCCGACATGCCGGTGCCGCCGCTCGCGGATGATGCGCCGAATTACGACCGGCCGTATGAGGCGCTTGAAAAGCCGGCGCCGCTTGCCGACCCGAGCGTGACCTATCGCGAGGCGGAAGCGGTGCTGAAAGCGCCCGGCAAGCCCGAAAGCGAGATGCGCGCCATTGCCCAAGCGTTGATCGCCGACCGTCTGGGCGACGCGGATCTCATTGGCGGGGTCGGCATGAGCGCGCTTGACGGCGAGGCGCGGGTCTATGTGCGCTCGAAGGCCGATGGCGTTGCTTTTGCGGGCTTTGAAGAAGCGGCGAAAAACCTCGCCGCCAGCGGCGTTGTTGAAACGGCCGAGGTTGAACAACGCGCGGAAACGCTTTCGCTGGCGGAAACAGCAGGCGGCGACACCATGCTGACCGCGCTCGCCGCGCTGATGGCGACGCCTGACATGTGTTCGCGGGCCTGGATCTGGTCGCAATATGACCACACCGTCATGGGCGATACGATTATCGCGCCGGGCGGCGACGCCGCGCTTGTGCGCGTGCACGGATCAAATCGCGGTCTTGCGATTTCGACCGATGTAACGCCGCGCTATGTGAAGGCCGATCCGCATGAGGGCGGCAAGCAGGCGGTTGCCGAGACATATCGCAATATTTGCGCAACCGGGGCCGCGCCGCTCGCCATCACCAATTGCCTCAATTTCGGCAATCCGGAGCGCCCGGAAATCATGGCGCAGTTTGTCGGCGCCATTGAGGGCATGGCTGAGGCTTGTGAGGCGCTGAATTATCCGGTCGTTTCCGGCAATGTCTCGCTTTATAATGAAACCAATGGCGCAGCGATTCCGCCGACGCCGGCGATCGGGGGCGTTGGCGTCATCGACGATGTCGCCAAGGCTGTATGCGTCAGCGGCGCGGAAGCCGGCGAGGAACTGATCGCCATTGGCGTCACGCGCGGTCATCTCGGCCAGTCGCTTTATATGCGCGAGCTTTTCGACATTACCGAGGGCGCGCCGCCGCCGGTCGATCTCGAAGCCGAGCGCAAAACCGGCGAGCTCATCCGTAAGCTGATTGATGAAGGGCTGATTACGGCCTGTCACGACGTTTCCGATGGCGGGCTACTGGTCGCAGCGGCGGAGATGGCGCTCGCCGCCGGTCGCGGGCTCAATCTCGCAACGCCGGTGAAAGCGCGCCGCGCCGCTTTCTGGTTCGGTGAGGATCAGGGGCGTTATCTTGTCGCCGCCGCGCCGGCGGGCGCCGATACGCTGCTCTTGAAAGCCGCAATGGCGGGCGTGCAGGCGTCGAAAATCGGCCGTTTTGGCGGACCGGACATCACCCTCGACGACAAGGATGCGCTCTCGCTTCTTGATTTGTCGGATATTTTTGAAGCTTCCCTGCCGGATTACATGAATGCAGAGACCAGGAAGGAGCGCGCCCCTATGCCCATGGCCGCCAATGACATCAAAACGCTTATCCTCGAAGCGCTGCCCGATGCGGAGATCGAGCTTGAAGACCTCGCCGGGGACAATGATCACTGGCGTGCGCGCATCATATCATCGGCCTTTAACGGCAAGTCCCGCGTCCAGCAGCATCAATTGGTGTACAGAGCGCTGAAAGGGCGTATGGGCGGCGAGCTGCATGCGCTGGCGCTGGAGACGGAAGCAAAAGAATAGGCGCGAAGGCGAACCGCCTCAAGCGACGTTCATCTGCGCCTGGGCGATGGTGCGGTGCTCTTGCGGGCTGACGCCGCGCAAGCGCTTAAAGGCTGTGCTGAACGCGAACGGGCTTTGATAACCGACCTGCGGCGCGACGGAGGCGATGGTCTCGCCGGGCCGGCATAAGAGATCGGCGGCGAGCGCCATGCGCCAGTTTTTCAAGAACGTCATTGGCGGCTCGCCGACTATATCGTTGAACCGCCGCGCCAGCGATGCGCGCGAGGCGTTGGCTTCGGCGGCAAGTTGTTCAATAGTCCAAGCCCGCGCCGGATCGGCATAAATGAGCCGCAATGCGCGCTCGACGATCGGATCGCCCTGAGACCGGCGCCAGGCCGGTTGCGCCGCATCCTGACGGGCGAACCAGGATTTGAGCACCGAGGCGAGGAGGAGGTCGATCAGCCGGTCGAGCACCGCCGCCTGTCCGGGCTCATCCTTGGCGACTTCATCGCATAAGAGTTGGACCAGCGGCGATTCCCACTCGGCGCGGCTGAGCGTCAGCACCGGCGGCAGGGCGCGGACAAGGCGGTCGCTAATGTCGCTCAAATTCTCATAAGCGCCGATCAGGAACACCGTCGACCCTTTCGGGTCGTTGCCCCAGCTGCGAATGCCTAGTTTCATCTTTTCGAATAAGGACGCGCCATCCGCATCGCGGCATTGCTGGCCGGGGTGAACGAAGACGCTTGGGGGCGTCGCCGGCGCGTCGGCAAGGGTGTAATGATCGGGCGCCCGCGTCACCGCGATATCGCCCGGGCCAATTAGCATCGGCGGGCCCTCGTCGGGCATGATCCATGCTTCGCCCTTGACCCCTGCAATCAGCGTCAGCGGCGATTCCGCCAGGATTCTCAGCGACCAGGGAGACGCCATGACGCCGCGCAGCGCGAAGGCGCCCCGCGCCCGTGTTCCTTCCAGGAGTCCGGCGATAGCGTCCATGGGGCCATCTTAGACGAATGCGTATGCATTTGAACCTTCCGGGCATGGCGTCGATTGAGCGCGCCGCCTAGCTAGGGGGCGGCATCGCGGAGCGCCTTTTCGGCGGGTTGAAAGGGCGCAGATGCGCAAACGGGGAGTATTATGATGTTTGATAGGACGAATTTCGCACGTGTTTTACTGGCTGCATTGGCGGCCTTGGTCGTGGCCGGACCGTCGGCCGCAGAGATGGCTCCAAAGGCGACAGCGCGGATTACCGCCAACGCCGTCAGCTTCAACCCCGCCAATCCGAATTATTTCGGCAGTTTCGCACCGGAGCTGCAACAGACCCTCGACAAGGTTCCGCCAATCGATCCTGACACCGGGCTTTATGTGGCGGAGGTCAAGCCGGGCCTATTTTACGTGACAGAAGGCGTTTATCAGTCGGCTTTCCTCAAAACCGACGAGGGCGTCGTCGTCTTTGATGCGCCGCCAAGCTTTGCCCATAAGCTGCCGGAAGCGATCCGCGAACATGCGCCGGGCGCGCCGATCAAATATCTGATCTACAGCCATGACCATGCGGATCATATTGGCGGCGCGGATATTTTCAGCGGCGTTGCCGGCCTTGAGGTGGTGGCGGCCGCGCCGGTGGCGCAAAACCTCGCCGATGATCCGTTACGGGGCGTCATCGCGCCGACAATGACCTTTGAAGACAGCCATGCGCTGACGATAGGCGGCGCACGCATAGAGATGCGCACGGCGTCTTTCCACTCGGAAGATGCGGATGTCGTCATCTATCTGCCGCAGCATAAATTCATCATGGCCGTGGACACGATCACGCCGGGCGAGGTTCCGTTCATGAATTTCGGCGCGACGTCTGATGTCGGGCGGTACTTAAAGGCCTTTGACACGATCCTCGCTTATGACTTTGATCTTATTCTATCAGGGCACGTCTCTATTCTCGGAACGCGCAGTGATGTGCTCGAAGCGAAAGAATATGCGTTCGATGTGCGCGATGCGGTGCTGAGCCGGATGGGTTCTTTCCTACCGCGCATGGAAAAGGCACTCGCCGTGATGGATTACAAGAACCCCAATCTCGCCTATCGCGCGGCGATGGAGGAAATTCGCGACGAATGCGCGGCCGGGATTATCGAGAAATGGCAAGACCGGCTTTCGGTGGTCGATGTCTGGGCGGATAGCCATTGCGAGACGATCCTGCTCTATTCGATCATGCATTAAGCGCAACGGGCCCAGTGAAATGGATGCGATGTCAGAACCGAACGGCCCGGTGATCAACTTTCGCGACGCGACGCCGGCGGATTTGCCGGCGATCGTCGATCTTCTCGCGGATGACGAGATGGGCGCGCGGCGCGAAACGACGGCGCGCCCGCTTGATCCGGCTTATGCGCTGGCCTTTCGCGATATCGCGTGGGATCCGAACAACCTTCTGGTGGTCGCGGCGGGCGGCGATGACCAGATTCTGGGGGGCTTGCAACTGACCTTCATTCCCGGACTTGCCCGCATGGGCGCGATGCGCGGCCAGATTGAGGGCGTGCGCATTGCGCGCAGCCATCGCAATGCAGGGCTGGGCGCGCGCATGTTCGAATGGGCCATCGCCGCCTGCCGCAAACGCGGCTGCGGCCTCGTGCAATTGACGAGCGACTGGCGCCGCGAGGGCGCGCATCGCTTTTATGAAAAGCTCGGCTTCGAGCCCAGCCATGTAGGCTACAAACTGACGCTTCGGAGGGCGCAATGAAAAGCATGCCGCGCCAGTCAGGGCGGCCTAGCCGCCGGTCAGCAGGCGGTTCAATCCGAAATCGAATTTCGCGTCGATTCCAAGCAGCAGGATGACGAACACCGCGATTGGCGCCGCATAACGAATGAAGAACCGCCAATAGCGAAACACGCTTTCGCGCGTATTGTGCAGCTCCTTGCGCATGATGGCGCGCGGCACGACCCATCCGGCGAAGATCGCGACGAAAAGCCCGCCGAGCGGCAGGAAGACGCTGCCGGAGAAGAAGTCGAGCCACGGGCCGAGGCCGGGGATGAAGATTGTCGCCGTGCCGATTGTCCAGCAGATGACGCCGAACAGGACGGCTGAAAATTTCGCGCCGAGCCCGAACTGGTCTTCGCCCACGGAAGACACCACCATGAGCAGGGAAATCGACGAGGTCAGCGCGGCGATAAAAGCGAGAAAGAAAAACAGCCCGCCGATGACCGAGCCAGCGGGCATGCTGGAGAATACGGCCGGCAGCGCGTTGAAGATAAGCCCCATGCCGGCGCCGGGATCGAGCGCAAAGGCGAAGACCACCGGAAAGATCATCAGCCCCGCCACCATGGCGACCAGCGTATCCGCGCCGGCGATCACGGCGGCATTGTCGCCGATATTCTCGCTTTGCGGCAGGAAAGAGCCATAGGTGATCATGATCGCACCGCCGACGCCGATCGAAAAGAACGCCTGTCCCAGCGCTGAAAGCGCGATGGTCGGCGTGATCTCGGCAAAGCGCGGCGCGAACAGATAGTCGACCGCCTTGCCCGCCGCGCCGGATGAAAGCGCATAAATGCTCAACCCGACCAGCATCAAAAAGAATATCGGCATCAAAATAGTAACGACGCGCTCAATACCGCCGCGCAGCCCGCGCGTGACGATGACGATCGTGATGACCATGAACAGCGTATGCCAGAACAGCGCGAAGCCGTGTCCGTCATAAAGCGAGGCGGCGGTTGCGGCCTCGCTCGCCGAGCGGCCGGCGAATTCTCCCATGAACGACATCAGCGCATAAGCCATGACCTGACCGGCGATGACGGAGTATGTCGTCAGTACAAGGAAGGCAGCCATCACGCCGGCAAGCCCGACGACCAGCCAGGCTTGCGATTTGCCAAGATCGACCGCCAGTTGCCGGGTCGAGCCGACAGCCGAGAGCCCTTTATGACGGCCGATGGAAAGCTCACCCATGAGGATCGGATAGGCAATCAGGACGACGCATAAGAGATAGATGAAAACGAAGGCGGAGCCGCCATTCTCACCGGCCTGGAATGGGAAGCGCCAGAGATTGCCCAGCCCGACCGCCGATCCGACCGCCGCCATCAAAAATGCATAACGTGAAGACCATTGCGGCGCGCTCGCGCCGCCGACAGGCGCCGGCATAAAACCCTCCCAAAGTCCGGTATACGCGCCCGGACCCGACCAGGGCGCACTATACTGTCGAAACAATGGCGCTGATAGGGCGGCTTGCTCCGGCGCGGCGCGGCTTTTAGGGTGCGCCAGATTCAAATGAGGGGTTCGCAATGAAAGATCGCGTTGTCGTCAGTATCCTCGCCTTATCGCTTGCTGCGGCAGGGTGTTCACAACAAGACGCCGAGCCGGCGGTCGATCCGGAGCGGGATGCGCCTGGCGTCGAAATGGAAGCGAGCTGGCGCACGCTGTCAGCAGATGAAGTGCGCGATGCGTTCACTTACGCCAATTATCAGGATGTGCGCGTTACGCATCTCGATCTAGACTTGGCGGTCGATTTCGAAACCAAGACCTTGTCCGGCGCGGCGGTGCTCGATTTTGAGCGGCTGCGCGAGGATGCATCCATCCTGGTGCTCGATGCGAATGATCTGGCGATCGAGACGGTTGAGGCGTATGCGGATGGTGAATGGGTCGTCACGACATATCAGCTCGGGCCGGATGATGCGGTGCTTGGCTCGCGTTTCGAGATCGATTTGCCGGATGGCGCGGAGCGCGTGCGGGTCGCCTACGCCACCAGCCCGGAGGCGGAAGGCATTCAGTGGCTGACGCCGGAACAGACAGCGGGCAAGGAGCATCCGTTCCTGTTCACCCAGTTCCAGCCGCTTTATGCGCGCACCATGGCGCCGCTTCAGGACACGCCCGCCGTGCGCATTACCTATGACGCGCATCTGACGACGCCGCCGGAACTTGTCGCCGTGATGAGCGCGCGGCAGGATGAAAGCGGTGTGCGCGATGGCGATTATTCCTTCA
The DNA here is from genome assembly GCA_947259375.1 of uncultured Parvularculaceae bacterium. GTDB lineage: Bacteria > Pseudomonadota > Alphaproteobacteria > Caulobacterales > Parvularculaceae > Hyphococcus. The sequence goes on from CAMYLZ010000025.1 coordinate 262,312, forward strand.
AGATGTCGCAGCCGATCCCGTCCTATCTCATCGCGCTGGCGGTCGGCGATATTGAGTTCAAGGCGATCTCCGACAATGTTGGCGTATATGCGGAAAACTATATTCTCGATGCGTCAGCGGCGGAATTTGAAGACACGCCGGCCATGGTCGACGCGATCGAGGCGCTCTACGGGCCATATCGCTGGGGGCGCTATGACCTTATCGTTTTGCCGCCGAGCTTTCCCTTTGGCGGCATGGAAAATCCGCGCCTATCGTTCATGACGCCGACGCTGATCGCCGGCGACAAGAGCCTTACGAATGTGGTCGCCCATGAGCTTGCGCATTCATGGTCTGGCAATCTCGTCACCAATTCCAACTGGCGCGATGCATGGCTGAATGAAGGCTTTACCAGCTATGTCGAAAACCGCACCATGGAAGCGCTTTACGGGCCCGAGCGGGCGGTGATGGAACGCGCGCTCGACAAGGCGTCGCTGTTGCGCGATGTCGCCGAAGCGGACAGCCCGGCGCTGACGGCGTTGAAAATGCCGGCCGACCTTGAGCATCCCGATGCGGCTTTCAGCCAAGTGTCTTACGCAGGCGGCATGTTCTTCCTGAAATTCCTCGAAGAACGCTTCGGACGCGATGCATTTGACGCGTTTCTCGCGTCCTATTTCGAAGAATATGCGTTCCAGAGCATCACCACTGAGGATTTTCTGGCCTATTTCGAAGATCGTCTTTGGGCGGAGCAGCCAGATGCGGTCACGAAGGCGGAAATCGATGCGTGGATATTCGAGCCTGGCTTCCCGGAGAGCATCGAAAACCCGCAATCTGATGCGTTTGAAAGGGTCGAGGCGCAATTGAACGCCTGGCTTGGCGGCGGCGCCGTCGAGGGGCTGGAGACAGGCGCCTGGACAACGCATGAATGGCTGCATTTTATCGGCCAAATGCCGTCGACGATCACGACCGAACAGATGGCGGCGCTTGATGCGCGTTTTGACCTGTCGGCCTCGCAAAATGCAGAGATCGCCAATGCCTGGTATCTGAAGGCGATCCCGGCCGGATATGAACCCGCATTCGATCCGCTTGACGACTTTCTGGTCCGGGTCGGGCGCGGCAAATTTATCTATCGGCTTTATCAAAGCCTTGCGGATAATGAGCGCCGGGAATGGGCGATGGGCGTTTATAAGCGGGCGCGGCCGGGCTATCACCCGATTGCGCAACGCCGGATCGACGCGATCTTTGCGGAATAAAGACTAGGGCTGCGCGGTTTCGGGGCCGCGCAGCAATATCTCCAGCATCGGGCAGACCAGAACATGGCTGTCAAAAACCGCGCCGACGATCAGCGTGTTCGCCCACACGGCGCCCACTGACGACGCGTTGATCTCTCCATTGACCGACACCAGCACATCCGACGACAAGCCGTTGCGCGGATTAACGCGGATAACATGCGACGGGGCGAGGGCGGTTTCATCTTTCGCGTGTTCCAGAAAGGCGAAGATTTTTGAATGTCCGGCGACCCACAAGGCGCCGTCGCGGGACACTTCGATATTGTCCGGTGCGGTGTCGACCTTGATGTTCTTGACCCGCTTGAGCGCGCCGGTCGTCATGTTCCGCTCAAACACCGCGATGCGCCGTTTCAACAGTTCCGCCACGTAAATTGTTTGTCCATCAGCGGATTGGTTTATGCCGTTGGCGTAAGCGATGCCGCCTTTGGCGATCCGGCCTTTCTCGCCGTCAAAATAGGCGACGCTCGCCAATGGCAGCGCCAGATAGGATTCCAGCGCCGCGAGCGGGCCTTTTTCAAACCTTCGGTCATTGGTGACATAAAACTGCCGCGGCCCGACGGCGACGAGATCGTTTGGTGAAAACATCTCGGGAAAGGAAATGCTTTCAAGATGCGTCAGGCCGCCATCGGCGCGAATGCTGAAAATCTCGACAAGCTCTTCGCCGGATGTCGCGTGATTGATGACGAAAAGCCGCCTTTCCCCATTCGGCCCTCGCCACAGGCTGAGGCCGTGAGGGTGAAAACCGTCGATCTCCGGCGAGACGCGTCGCGCCGCATCGGATCCGTCAAGGGCGAGGACGTAAACGCCGTTTGCCGGGTTCGCGGCTGATTTTCCCTCGTTATACCAGGCGCGCCGGTCAGCGGCGGCGATAAAGGCGAGATTGAGCTCCGGATCGATGGTGACGTCTTCGGCGCCAGGCGCGATGTCGACCTTGCGGCACTGGTCCGCGAGGCGCGTTTGAAGGTTTGCGCCCGCGCCCGATGCCGGAATGACGTGCCAGGCCGACCAGCCCGCCGCGGCGACCATTAGCAAGACGATCCCGCTGATCACATAGCGCATGGATTCCACCCCTCGCCGGCGGCGCGCCGCCGACGCCTCGCAAAACTTTACAGCAGCGAGGGCGAATGCGCTACCCGCTGGGAATTGCTGGACTTTTCCCTAATATCGCCACGCCGGACAGTTGGAACAGGAAGGACCGCCATCCGATGACGAAACGCATAATCGCTACGCCGCGACAGCTTCCGGCGGCGCTCGCCGGGATGCTGCGGATGAAATACGAAGTGCGCGAACCGGCGGGGCCGGTAGCGGCGGCGGACGAATTCACCATGCTCGCCGACGGCGCCGAGGCGGTGTTTGCAACGGCGTTCGACGAAATGGACGAGGCGTTTCTTTCAACCCTTCCGGAAACAGTCAGGCTGATTGCGTCGATCGGCGTCGGCGTCGATCATATCGACTTGGAAGCGGCGCGGGCGCGGCGGATCGCCGTTTCCAATACGCCGGAGGTGACGACGCCTTGCCTTGCCGACGCCGCCATGGGGCTGATCATCGCCGCTTGCAGGCGCTTTCGCGAAGGCCTCGACATCGCGAAGACGGGCGAGGGGCGCGGCATGCTGACGCCGGAAAGCTGGGGGCAGCGGGTCAGCGGCCGCACGCTCGGCATTGTCGGCATGGGCAATGTCGGCAAGGAACTCGCGAAGCGCGCAAAAGCGTTCGACATGAACATCATTTACACGACGCCGCGCCCGTCGGCGGAGATTGATGCAGCGTTTGGCGCGCGCGCAGTTTCGCTCGATGAACTGTTTAAACAGGCGGACGTCATCTCACTGCATTGTCCGCTGAAAGAAGAAACCCGTCACCTCATTGACGCGGCGGCGATTGAACAAATGAAACCGTCGGCGGTGCTCATCAATATCTCGCGCGGACCGGTGATCGACGAGGAGGCGCTGATCGCCGCGCTGCAAAGCGGCCGTCTGTTTGCGGCGGGTCTTGATGTTTTCGAGACGGAACCCGGCCCCATACGCGCGACATTGCGCGAATTGCCGAATGTTTTCTGCCTGCCGCATATCGCGTCGGCGACGCTTGAAAGCCGCTCGGCGATGGCGGCGCGGCTGCTCGCCAATATCGATGCGTTTTTTGAAAGCGGCGCGCCGCTGGACCGGGTGGCGTAATTGACAGGCGAACTCAATCGATTGTTGGTGATCGGCGCCGGCGCGCCGCTGGGCCTTGAGATCGCGCGCATCGCGGCGGCGCGGGGGGCGCGCGTTACCGCGGCCTATCGAACGGCGCGGCCTGGCGTTGAAGACGCAATCGCCGCCGCGGGCGCGCGCCCGGCGCGTCTTGACCTTGGTGACCAAGGCGCCTTGGCGGCCCTGTTGAAAGATGCCGATGGCGCGATCTTGACGCCAATCCTTACCGCTTCGGTGCTGGCGGCCGGCTTGCTCGCGCCGAACCAGAGGGCGGTGTTTTTCTCCAGTAATAATGTCGCCATTGATCCGCAGGCGGAAGTCTATGCGCGTCTGCTGGAATGCGAACGGAAGGTGCAGGCCGCTGCGCCGCGATCCGTTATCCTGCGGCCGACCATGATTTACGGCTATCCCGGCGACGGCAATCTCTCAAGGCTGATGGCGGCCATGCGCCGCCGGCCGGCTATGCCGATGCCCGGCGGCGGGGCCGCCTTGCAACAGCCGGTCTATTACAAGGATCTCGCACGCGCCGCTTTGGATGCGCTGGAAAAAGCCGAAATGGCGGGGGCCGTCCGCGCGGTTGCGGGGCCGGATCGGGCGCCGAAGCGGGGGCTTTATAAAGCCGTCGCCGCCGCGGCGGGCGTTTCACCCTGGCTGATCCCGTTGCCGACCGCGCCGCTGGCGCGGCTGGCCGGCGCGCTGGAGCGGATGGGGCTGCGGCTCCCTTTATCGGCCGCGCAATTGCGGCGTGCGGGGCTCGACAAGACGCCAAGGGGCGCAGACCCGATTATTACCGAAACGCCGCTCCGCGAGGCGCTTGGCCGGCTTGTTGAAGACGGCGCAATAAAGGACCGCAACCCTTGACGGGCGCTTGGGCGGCGCCTAGCTAGGCGGCAAAGCCCTCGAGGAGTATTTGAGATGAGCGACGCCGTTCACACAGACATCAAAGCGAAAATCGACGCCAACCCGGTCATGCTGTTCATGAAAGGCACGCCGCAATTCCCGCAATGCGGTTTCTCGTCGGTGGTGGTGCAGATCCTCGACCATCTCGGCGTTGAATACGGCTCCGCCAACGTCCTTGAATCCGACGACATTCGTCAGGGCGTCAAAACCTTTTCCGACTGGCCGACGATCCCGCAGCTTTACGTCAAAGGCGAGTTTGTCGGCGGCTGCGACATCATTCGGGAAATGTTCGAAAAAGGCGAGCTGCGCGGCTTCCTCGAAAGCAAGGGCGTTGCGCCCGCGGCTTAAGGCCAAGACTCATAACCGGTAGCATACGGTCGCGGTGAGTTGAACGGTGGCGAGGAAGTTGCGGGCGAGCTTGTCGTAGCGGATTGCGACGGGCCGGAAGTCTTTGAGGCGGCAGAAGGAGCGTTCGACGGCGTTGCGGTTTCGATAGAGCGCTGGCGAAAAGTCCGGTTTGTATTTGCGATTGGACTTGGGCGGAATATTCGGCGCGGCGCCCTGGGCCGCATTCTGGCGTCGAAGCCTGTCGCTGTCATAGCCTTTGTCGCCGTGCAGGACGACGGTTTCCGGCGACGCCATCGGTATGAGCGTTTCAGCGGCGATGCAGTCCGGAACATTGCCGCCCGTCAGCGGCGGCGAGCGCCTCGAAGAGGCCGGACCACATGCCCTTTTCCGCCCAGCGCACGAAGCGATTGTAGAGCGTTTTATGCGGGCCATACTGATCGCGCGGCGCATCCGTCCAGCGCCCGCCGGACTTCAGAACATGGATGATGCCAGAGATCACGCCGCGATCATCGACCCGCGCGACGCCGCGCGTATCGGTCGGCAAACGCGGCTTGATTTTCGCGAACTGGTCCTTCGTCAGCCAGAAAAAGTGCTTGCTCATCAACGGTCTCCCTCCGGAAACCTTGAATCACGCTTCGCCCAATGCGCAAATCATTTTATAGGTCCGGGCCCTAACTATCTTTGAAGTTAATTTCGCGGCCTGTCCTCAAGTTGCGTATCATATTGTCCACGGAAATATGGAAGGCCTCGGCAAAGTGGCTTTTGGTAGTATTGGGAGTTACCCAATGCTCATGCTCGCCTACAATTTCAATCATCGTTTGAATCAGCGAAATGAAATCATCTTCTTGCAAGGGATAATCGAAATATATCTTTTCAGGTTGATCAAAATATTTCTTATCCGCGTGAGCAAAAAATTTGTCTCGCCGTCCTCTGATTTGGGCGATTGTATGGCCATGGGCTCCAATTCTCTTTTTCTGGCTAAATAGCACCTGCTCCGACATGCCTTGGAATCGTTGTCGAATGTGAGGACTATTTTTGATGCAAAAATCAATGAAGTTAGGAAGGTTGCGCTCACTCCCATCTAATGATGCGCCCAACAGTCTCGCAACTGTCATGTGCAAATCGACTTCAATGGATTTAATCATATAAGGCAAAAGAGGCTCCGCGTTCCAGAGTGCTTCGCCAAGTCTTTTGTGTTGCCCCAAGAATGATCGGTATATTTCAAATTTTGAGATAATGCCGAATTCACTTGGAGCGAAGATCAAATGCATGAATCGGTTTAAGTCTCGTTCATATCGATCTTGTATTTCCTTCTGCATTCTATTATCCGAATCCTTTGCGCGGAGCTGCGCGCTGTTAATTCAATCAATCCGTCAATATTGAGCCCAGCCGCGTTGCCCTGGCATTGCGGGCATTTTCGCTGGTGGAAATCCGATCCGTTGGCGCCATAGCGGCAGCCGCATAAGGCGCCATCTTCCAGGCGGCGGGCGCAAACCAGCCCCCATACATATCGCACGTCAGCCAGAAAAAGTGTTTGCTCATCAATGGTCTGCCTTTGGAAACCTTGAATCACGCTTCGCCCCATGCGCAAATCATTTTATAGGTCCGGGCCCTAAGGCAGCGCGTTCGTCAGCAGCAATTCCGGTTTGCCGGTTCTTTTGCAGGTCCGCTTCAGATTGAGGCGGACTGGCGCGGCCTTGAGCGGCTCTGCGGCCTGTTCATGCGCCTCGGCTCGCAATCGGCGAAACAGCGCATCGGCGCGTACGCTGCGCGATTGCGATGTGCTGCCCAGGCGCAAAAACAGTTCCTGCGTCGTAACGTCCATTCGGCTCATTGATCGCCCCCCGGCCCGAAATTCTCCAAAGCCGGATGGTGATTCGTCTTGGTTAACGAAACGTTAACGCGCGGCTGGTGATTCGCCGCCGAAAAGGGCCTCATGCCGGGCGGCGATTTTTGGCCACAAACTGACGGATTGCGGAAGCTCGAGGCCGAAATATTCGCGCAGCGCATGACTATAATCGTCGGCCGTGTCGATCAGATGCCGGTCTCGCGCATTGCGTTCAATCCGGGTAAAACACCGTCCGCGCAAGGATAAATGCGCGCCGCGATCCCAGCGCTGCACGACGGCGTTTTGCACGAAAGGCGAGTCGTCGCTCGATTGCAGCCACCGGCACATGCCTTCAAGCAACGCCTCGTCGGTTACTTCCTCGTGAAAGTCGTAACTCGGCGCGCTGCCGCGCGGATCATTGTGATAGCGCCACCAGCCGCCGGGAAGTTTCTCAAGCCGGCATTCAAAGGCGTCGTTGCGAAAAGGGCCTTCGCGCAAGGCGATGGGCTCAACCAGGCCGTCGCCGAAACCGGCATCGACCAGCATAGCCCCGTCAAGATCGACCAGCAGCACGAGATGGTTGCCGATGGCGCTGTCGCCGCGCTGATCGCGCATGACCGCGCCGGCGAGGCGCCGCACGGTGAAGCCGATTTCCTCAAGCGCCCAGCCGAGCAGGCCGTTCATCTCGTAACACCAGCCGCCGCGACCGTTTATGACGATCTTTTCAAACGCGTCTGCGGCGGCGCGGGTGACCGGCGCGCCGAGCTGCACCGCCAGATTTTCATAAGGAATGCGCTCGACATGGCCGCGATGCACTCTTTTGAGCGTGTCGAGATCCGCGTGCGCTTGGCCTTCAAATCCAATGCGATCCAGATATTTGTTCAGGTCCATATGAGCGTCGTGCAGGCTCAGGCCTTGACCTTTACATAGCTGCCGGGCGCATCCTCGATGACCGCAAGTTCGCCATCGCCCGGCTGGCGGGCCTTTACTTTGCCGGGGCTGACCTCATCGAGCCATTCGATCCAATGCGGCCACCATGACCCCGGCGCGCGGCGGGCTTTTGCTTTCCATTCATCGAGCGTCGCCGGCAGATCGAGATTAATCGAATGATGATATTTGTGCTTGTCGGGATGATTGACGACGCCGGCGATATGGCCGGATCCGGCGAGCATATACTGCACCTTGACGTTGCCTTTGGAGGCATAGAGCCGCGCCGTTCTGTAGACGGAGTTATGCGGCGCGATGTGATCGGTTTCGCCCGCCTGCATGAAAATCGGAATATCGACCTCGCCCAGATCGAGCGCCTCGCCATCCATCACCATTTCGCCTCTGGCGAGGCGATTGTGCTGATAGAACTCGCGCAAATAGAAAAGATGCACTTTCTTCGGCATGCGCGTGGCGTCCGAATTCCAGAACAGGAGATCGAACCGCGCCGGGTCTTTGCCTTTCAGGTAATTGTCGATGACGAATGACCAGATCAGGTCATTCGACCGCAGCATGTTGAATGTCGTCGCCATGGCGCGGCCTTCCAACACGCCGCCGGCCGCATCCATCTGTTTTTCAATCGCGTCGAGCTGTTCGTCGTCAACGAACAGCAGCAGATCGCCCGATTCCTTGAAGTCCGCCTGGGCGGTGAAAAACGTCGCGGAATTGACGCGGGCATCGCGCTTTTTCGCCATCAGGGCGAGGGCGGTCGACAGCATGGTGCCGCCGATGCAATAGCCGATCGTGTCGGCTTTTTTCTCACCGGTAGCCTGTTCCACCGCGTCAAGCGCCTCGAACAGGCCCTCCTTGATGTAATCCTCGAAGGTCTTTTCTTTTAGTTCCGTGCCCGGATTGACCCAGGACATGACGAACACCGTGCGGCCTTGCGCCACCAGCCAGTTGATGAACGAGTTTTTCGGTTGCAGGTCGAGGATGTAGAACTTGTTGATCCAGGGCGGCACGATCAGCATCGGCGTCTTGGCGACCTCTTCCGTCGATGGTGCATATTGAATGAGCTGGAAGATATCGTTCTGAAAGACGACCTTGCCCGGCGTTGTCGCGACATTCTCGCCGAGTTTGAAAAAATCGAGATCGGCCTGCCGGATCGCCAGCTCGCCATGGCCGCGGTCAATGTCTTCAAGAAGGTTTTTAAGACCCTTCAAAAGGTTTTCGCCCTTGCTCTCGATAGTCGCTTCAACGACCTCAGGATTGAGCACCGCGAAATTCGACGGAGACAAAGCGTCGATAAATTGCCGGGTGAAGAACTCGGCTTTTTTCTTTTCATGCTCGTCCATATGGTCGAGTTGGGTGATCGTCGTCTCCAGCCAGCGCGCGAAAATCAGATAGGACTGCTTGATGAAATCAAGCATGTGGTTTTCGCTCCATGCCGGGTGGGCAAAGCGTTTGTCGCCGGGCGTCGGTTCGACCGCGGGCTTTACCGGCTCGCCGGCAAGGCGCTGGGACATGTTCGCCATCAGCTTGGCGTAATCGCCATAGAGATTGAACTGGCGCTGCATGACCGTGCCGGGATCCATGGTGAGGCCTTTCATCATCTCCTGAAAGGCTTCGCCGACATTCAAGGGATCATGAGGGATCTCGCCGGTAAGGCGGCGGATATTGCTGTTGCGATCGAAGAATTCGCGAATCACTTCCTGGCTGCGGCCGCTGACATCGGTGAGATATTCGGAAAGCGCGTCGAAGTCCTCATAAAGGGATTTCGGCGCATCTGCGTCATCGGGCTTGCCCGCGTCATTCGGCTTTTCCACCGGGGCCATGCGCGACGGATGCGGTTTTGCTGGCTGCGCGCGGGGTTTCGCGGCGCCTGCGGGCGCGGCCGTTTTCTTGGCCGCGCGGCGCTTGCGGGTTGTTGTCGTCTTGCCGGAAGTCTCTTTTGCTTGCGTCATGGCGCCGGATAGGGGTTAAAGAAGCGATGTCGCCCTTATATAGGATGGCCGCGTGCCGAGTGTAAAACAATCTCCATTGCCGATCGCCGGGCTGGTCGCATTTTTCGCCCTTGCCGCCTGCGCGAATACCGACCTTGCGCGTTTCGCGCCGCCGGGCATCGTCAAATATGAGGATTTGGCCGGCGACCAGCCGATCAATCCGGCAGTGGCGGCCCGCGTGGAAGAACGCAAGGCCGAAACCGGGACAGGGCGGTTCCCGAAGCTTGCGGAAACGCCGGGCAAGAAAGACCGGCCGCGTCCGAACCCCGCCGACCAGGTGAGCGGCGAGATGGATGCGCTTGACGGCGCGCGCGATGCGGCGGACGCAGCGATGAGCGAAGCGCGGGCGGAAATTCTTGAGGAAGAAAGCGAAATTCTCAGTTTGCGCGAGCGCCGCGCCGAGACGGAAATGATCATGGATGCGGATGCGGAGGCGGCGGCGCGCGAACGGCGTGAAAAATTGCCGCCGCCGGACTATGAGGACGGCGATCAATAAATCCGCATCCAGGCGGCGGGCGCCGGATGACGAGAACCAACGGGCGTAACGGGAAGAGAGCATGTCTGCAGACGAGAGATTTCTGGATCGCGTTCTGACCATGGAGGTCGGACGCTGCACCGAGGCCGCCGCGATCGAAGCGTCGAAAATGATTGGCCGCGGCGACAAGGAAGGCGCGGATGACGCCGCCGTAAGCGCGCTGCGCGAAGCGTTCAACAAGCTGCATATCGACGGAACGGTGGTGATCGGCGAGGGCGAGCGCGACGAAGCGCCGATGCTTTATATCGGCGAGAAAGTCGGCATCGGCGATGGGCCGAAAGTCGATATTGCGCTCGATCCGCTGGAAGGCACGACGCTGACCGCAAAGGCCATGGCCAATTCGCTCGCCGTGGTCGCCATGGCGCAGGGCGGCACGCTGCTGCATGCGCCGGATGTCTATATGGACAAGATCGCCTGCGGGCCGGGCTATCCGGAAGGGGTCATCGACCTCGACGCGCCGATTGAAGAAAATATTGCGGCCCTCGCCAAGGCCAAAGGCGCGCCAACCGAAGACATCACCTTGTGTATTCTCGACCGCGAGCGTCACCAGTCGCTGATCGAAGGCGCGCGGCGTATGGGCGCGCGGGTGTTCCTGATTTCCGATGGCGACGTGGCGGGCGTCTTTCACACCACCGAGGCCTCGACCGGCATCGACCTTTATGTGGGCCAGGGCGGCGCGCCGGAGGGGGTGCTGGCGGCGGCGGCGCTCAGATGCGTCGGCGGCCAGATGCAAGGACGGCTGGTCATTCGCAATGACGATGAACGCGCGCGCGCGGAACGCATCGGCATCGCCGACCTCAATCGCAAATACGCCCTGCGCGACCTTGCTTCGGGCGACGTCATCTTCGCCGCGACCGGCGTTACCAACGGCACCATGCTCGATGGCGTCAAATGGGAGCGGGGCTATGTCTCGACCCATACCGTCGTGATGCGTTCAAAAACCGGAACGGTGCGTTACATCCGCGCCCGTTCGCAACGATAATCCATTAAGAACAAGCGAAATATGACCGACACGCTTCCTGACCGCCTCAGCGTCAATCCGAACAGCAAATATTACGACGAAGGCGTTTTCAAAAACGACATCGGCATCCGCTTCAACGGCGTCGATAAGACAAATGTCGAAGAATATTGCGTGTCGGAAGGCTGGATCAAAGTCGCGGCGGGAAAATCCGTCGATCGCCATGGCAATCCGCTGACCATCACCCTCAAGGGCGCGGTCGAGCCTTACGTCAAAGAGCGCAAATAAACCGCAAGAACCGGGCGGCGCAGCACGCGCAAAGCGATTATCATGGGCTTCGTGATGATGGAGGCTCGCCATGACCGCTGCGCTGAAACTGGTTCATCCGCTGACAGATGATGACGAGACCCGTTGGGGCGCGGTGGCGCGCCGTGATGCGGCGTTTGACGGCCGGTTCTGGTCTTGCGTGAAAACCACCGGAGTTTATTGCCGTCCGTCCTGCGCCGGGCGCCCGCATCGCGAAAATGTCTCCTTTGTCGCCACCCGCGCCGAAGCGGAAGCCGCGGGCTATCGCCCTTGCAAACGCTGCAGGCCGGACCGGTTCATCGCTGGCGCGCTTGCCGACCGGATTGATACGGCCGACTGGGCCGGCGTGCGGCAACGCCTTGATGGCGACGGCTGGGCGCGGCTGGGGCGGTTGTTGAGCGATGAAGAATGCGCGGCGCTGATCGAGGGCTATGAGCGCGATGCGCAATATCGCTCGCGCGTCATCATGCGCCGGCACGGTTTCGGCGAGGGCGAATATCGCTATTTCAACGACCGTGCGCCCGCTATCGTCCGTGAACTGCGGATGCGGGTCTATGAAAAACTCTCGCCGCTCGCCAATGGCTGGATGCGCCGGCTCGGCGCTGAGGCGCGCTATCCGGCGCAGCATGGCGATTATCTTAAGATTTGCGCCGCCGCCGGGCAGGCGCGGCCGACGCCGCTGATCCTCAAATATGGCTCCGGCGACTACAACCGGCTGCATCAGGACCTTTATGGCGGAGAAGTTTTCCCGATTCAGATAGCGATCCTGCTATCCGCGCCGGGCAAGGATTTTGAGGGCGGCGAGTTTGTCATGACCGAGCAGACGCCGCGCCGCCAGTCGCGGGCGATGGTCGCGCCACTGGAAAAAGGCGACGCCATCGCCTTAGCGGTGAATGAGCGGCCGGTCGCCGGGGCGCGCGGGGTCTATCGCGTAAAAATGCGCCATGGCGTGTCGGAAGTCCGCGCCGGCGCGCGTTATTGCCTCGGCGTCATCTTTCACGACGCGATGTGAGGCCGATTCATTAGGGCTGGGGGAAATTTCGGGCTAGGACAAAGCCGCCATAGCTGCGAATCAGCGCTTTGTTTAGCCATGAATATGACTTCCGCCATGACCGCCGATGATTGCTCCGATCTACCGCAAATGCGCTTGCCGCCCATGGGCGCGCCGGCTTCCGGGCGGCGCTGGGTCTTGCGCGAGGCGGATGCGCGCGAGGCGATGGCGATCGCCCAGGCGCTCGATCTCGATCCGGTCTTGTCGCGCATTCTTGCGGCGCGCGGTGTGAGCGCGGACAGCGCCGCGCAATATCTTGCGCCATCCTTGCGGGCGGAAATGCCGGACCCCCTGGTCCTCAAGGACATGGACCGGGCGAGCGCGCGGCTTGCGGCCGCAGTGAGGGACGGCGAGATCATCGGCGTTTTCGGCGATTATGACGTGGACGGAACGACCGCCTCGGCGATCCTGAAACTTTATTTCGACTGGATCGGCGTTCCGTCGCTGGTCTATCTGCCCGACCGCATCACCGAAGGCTATGGGCCGAGCGCCGCAGCGTTCGAGGCGCTGCGCGCCGACGGGGCCGGGGTTATCGTCACGGTTGATTGCGGCGCCTCCGCCCATGAGCCGATTGAACAGGCCGCCCGCTCCGGTGTCGACATCGTGGTGTTCGACCACCATTTGATGAGCGGCCCGCCGCCCGAAGGGGCGAAAGCGGTGGTCAATCCCAATCGCCCGGATGATGTTTCGGGGCTCAATAATCTTTCCGCCGCCGGCGTCGCTTTTATGGGCGTTGTCGCGCTTAACCGCGCGCTGCGCGAGGCGGGTTATTTCGCCGACCGGCGCGAGCCGGATTTGAAAAGCCTGCTTGATCTCGCGGCGCTCGGCCTCGTCTGCGACGTCATGGAAATCACCGGGCTGACGCGGGTGATGGTCGCGCAAGGATTGAAAGTGCTTGGCGGCGGTTCTCAAGGCGGCGCTTCTCAGGGGGGCGGGGGCAATCCCGGCCTCAGGGCGCTGGGCGAGCGGGCCGGGGTCAAAGGCGCGCCGACGACCTATCATCTCGGCTTTTTGCTCGGCCCACGGATCAATGCGGCGGGCCGCATCGGGCACGCGCGCGAAGCCTTTGAGCTGATGACCAGCGACGACGCCGCGCGCCGTCGCGCGCTCGCCGAGCGCCTCCACATCCTCAATGCGGAGCGCCAGGAAATCGAAGCGGAAGTGCAGGAAGCGGCGCTGCGCGATATTGAGACCCATCAGCGCCATGCGGATGACGTGATCGTCACGGCGGGCGAGGGCTGGCATCCGGGCGTGATCGGCATTGTCGCCGGGCGGTTGAAGGAAGTTTATGACCGGCCGGTGATCGTCATCGGTCTCGATGGCGATGAAGGCAAGGGTTCCGGGCGATCGATCACCGGCGTCGACCTTGGCGCGGCGATCAGCGCGGCGCGCGAAGAAGGCTTGCTGCTCGCGGGCGGCGGGCACGCCATGGCCGCCGGCCTGACGATAGCGAGCGGCCATATCGACGCCTTTCGGCGCGCGCTGAATGAACGGCTGCGCGAGGATATTTCGCGGGCGCGCGAGAACCGCGTATCGCAGATCGATGCGATCGTCGCGCCGAGCGCGGTGACGAAAACTTTCGCCGATTTGGTGGCGCAAGCCGGCCCTTACGGCCCCGGCAATCCGGAGCCTTATTTTGCGCTTTTGAATATGCGGGGCGAATTCGCGAAGACCGTGGGCAAGGGTCATATCGCGCTCACTTTGAAGAGCGACACCGGCGAATCGGTGCGGGCGATCGCTTTTCGGGCCGAGGACGGGCCTTTGGGTGAAATCCTTAAATCCGGCCGGCGTTTTCACGTGACCGGCAAGGTCCGGGCCGATGACTGGCGCGGCGGCGATGCCGGCCAATTGCAGATTTCCGACGCCGCTTTCGCGGAATAAGGCGGCATTTGCCCGCAAAAGGAAAAAATCCCGCCTCGCCCGGAAAAACGGGCTTGCAAGGCGCGAAACGGGCGCCTATACAGCGCTTCCGCCGCCGCTGCGGCGCGATATGTGCGGGCCCTTCGTCTATCGGTTAGGACGCCAGGTTTTCAACCTGGAAAGAGGGGTTCGATTCCCCTAGGGCCTGCCATTGTCGCCAAGTTTCAACACGACAAGAGAAAATCGGCGCAAAAGCTTGGCTTTTGACCGCCGGGTTAGCCGCTTCAGGGCCCGCAATCATTGATTTCGGCCGGTTTTTGGCGTCTATTTACGATTGTTAATAGCGTTACGGCGAAGGGGTAGGTCCATGAGGGGTTTGATTGCGCTTGCGGCTGCGGCGGTTTTGGCGGCGGCGTCGGTTTCGACCGCCTTTGCCGGGACGGTTTCCAAAGATCAGATCGAGCAGGCGCTCAGCGAGCAGGGATATGCGGTTGAGGATGTCGGCCCGCACACGCTTTTCGTGCGCGTCGCCGATTACGACGTGCGGATTGATGTCATCGGGCCGGATGGCGATATTTCCTACCGCACCTGGCTGTTTGAAGTGGATGGCAAGGACATCAGCTATAACGTCTTGAATCAGTTTAATAATGATGTGAAGTTTGGCCGCGTCTATATTGACGATGAGGGCGATGTTACTTTGCAAATGGACCGCAATGGCGCGGGCGGCGCATCGATCGAAAATATCGAATCCGACTTCGATGTTTTCCTGTTGCTGATCAGTTCTTTCCTTACGCACCTTGAATCACAAGTGATTGCGTAGCTTGCGTTACGCTTTTAAGGCGAAGACAAAGTGGTAATGTTATCTAATCACCACAACTATTTAGTGAAAATTCGCACGTGAGCGAACTAAAATAGTGCATTTTTTTCGTGAATGGATTAGTTTTTCCGCCCGGTTAGATTATAGTCACCAAAAACTGTCCTTTGGGATAGGGGAGCAAAAAGGGGCGCCAAGAGTATTATGGACGAGCGGTTTGACGCATCGCAAGATGGTGACAATTCGCCGGACGCGGACGAAGAAACGTTTACCGTCAAGGGAATTGTAAAATGGTTCGACCCCGCAAAGGGGTACGGGTTCATCATTACCGAAGAGACCGACGGCGATATTCTCATTCATTCATCCTGCCTGAAAGCGGCGGGAATGACGACGGCGCGCGAAGGCGCGACCGTTGAATGCGAAGTCGTGCGTCGCAGCAAAGGCCTGCAGGCGGCGCGCCTGTTGAACATCGATGAATCAACGGCTGCGCCGCTGACCCATGCAGCGCCGGTGCTGAACCAGACGCCGGCGGGCGATTTCGTTCGCGCCAGCGTGAAATGGTTCAATCGTGCGCGGGGCTATGGCTTCCTGACGCGCGGCGACGATACGGAAGATATCTTCGTGCATATGGAGACATTGCGGCGTGCCGGCATGGGCGAGCTGATCCAGGGCGATCGCGTGAAGGTATCTTTCGCCGCCGGATCAAAGGGCCTGCTCGCCATCGATGTGCGGCCGGACCCGGACAACTAGGCCCCGGGGGAATAATCAGGCCCCGCCCATTCAGAAGAGTTTTCGGGTCATGGGAATTATCCGTAAGCTGATGGCTATGGCGTCGCTGGCGATGATGCCGGTGATTGCGTCCTGCGCGGAGGGCGGCGGCGCGCTTTTTGGCGGCGGCGATAGCGTTGTTATCGTCGTGACCGGGGAAGGCGAACATCGCTTCCGGGTCGAGCTTGCCGATGATGATGAAGAGCGGCGCATCGGGCTGATGTATCGCGAGCATATGGACGCCGATACGGGCATGCTGTTCGACTTTGGCGAGCCGCAAGCGGTTTCCATGTGGATGAAGAATACGCTGATCCCGCTCGATATGGCGTTCATCAAGGCTGATGGCGAAATTCATCGCATTGCGGCGATGACCACGCCGCGTTCGCTGGAGAGCATTGCGTCAGGCGCGCCGGTGACGGCGGTGCTCGAGGTCAATGGCGGGGTCTTTGCTGCGCTGGGGATCGAGGCGGGCGACCGCGTGCGCCACCCGATCTTTCAGGATAACTGAGATAGAGCGTCGCAAGGGGCTTTACATCAGCGGCGAGATGCCCGATGTGAGCGGCTCGAAAAATCCTCGTCTCGGGGCGTAGCGCAGCCTGGTAGCGCATCTGGTTTGGGACCAGAGGGTCGCAAGTTCGAATCTTGCCGCCCCGACCACGAGGATGAAGACGAAGGCATACGAGGATACACGGGAAACGCGGTGATGTTCGCACGTATTTTCAAACCGTCGAAAACCGCCATGCAGTCAGGCAAGGCCAACACCGCCCGCTGGGTGCTGGAGGTCGAGGCCGAGACCGCGCGCCGCATCGACCCGTTGATGGGCTGGACCAGCGGCGACAGCGTCACCTCCGGCCAGTTGCGGCTCAACTTCGCCGGCCGTGAAGAAGCAGTCGCCTATGCCGAAAGGCATGGCCTGCCGTTCCGGGTGGATGAGGCGCATCTGCCAACGCCGCAGCCGAAAGCCTATTCTGAAAATTTCGCATTCCACCGCCGCAAGCCCTGGACGCATTAGTCCGGCGGGCGCCGAGGCCCGGCGCATGGCCGCGTCGCGCCATGGCAAAGGGGCGGCGCCGCCACAGCGACCGACCTCAATGATTGCTCCCGCCTGTGAAGGCGGCTATCTGGAAACATCACGACCGGCCCCGTAGCTCAGCTGGATAGAGCACCGGCCTTCTAAGCCGATGGTCGCAGGTTCGAATCCTGCCGGGGTCGCCAGCCTTTGCCCGCTCCCGCGGGCTTCGATTGGCAGGCCAACCTATGTGGCCATTTCGTCACCTTCGGCTTCGCTGTCGCTACACTGCGGCAAGGGCGGGAGATGGCCGCCACGGTCAAGCCGTGGCGAATCGTAAATTTTTGAGATGAATCTAAGCGAACAATTTTCGCACTTTGTGACAGCGACAAACCGTCAGCGCTGTTGCGCGCCAGGCATTCGGTTTTGTGCAAATGCAAATGCGAGCGGCATGATGCTTTGCCATTGGCGGCGGGCGCCGCTACACAGAAAATGCAATGGCTCCGTAGCTCAATTGGATAGAGCATCGGCCTTCGAAGCCGAGGGTTGCAGGTTCGAGTCCTGCCGGGGTCGCCAGCCTACGCCCGCTCTCGTGGGCCTCCATTACTCCAGCGCCGGCAATTCGACCGCGTCCACATCTTCGCTGGCGGCGGCAAGTTCAAGATCGACGATAACCTGCTTGCGGCGGCTGGGATTGAGGATCACATAGCGCGTCACATATCCGGCTTTGGCGATGCGCGCCCGTTGCGGCTCGTTAAGGCGGATGGTGCAGGGCGTTTCACACTCGCCCGCGCCCGCGACAACCACCAGCGCGCCGGGCGGGTCGGTCTGCAAGCGCAGCTTGTCGCCGCTGATGGAAACGCTCTGGCAGCCGCCCAGCATCGCCGCGGCAAGAACCCCAAACACCAAACGCATCGGCAACACTCCCTTAAATCGCCCCGTCTATTTCAGCGCGCGCGCCATGGCGGCGAAAGCGCGTTCCAGATCGCCTTTCAAATCGCCAATATCTTCAAGTCCCGCGTGAAAACGCAAGAGCGGGCCTTCTTCGTTCCACTCTGTCGCGCTGCGATGCTTTTCCGGATGCACATGCAGGCACAGGCTTTCAAACCCGCCCCAGGAAAAGCCCATGCCGAATAATTTCAACGCATTGAAAAACGCCTTGAGCGCCGGCAGCGGAACCGGTTTCAGCACCGCGCCGAACAGCCCCGACGCGCCGGTGAAATCGCGCTTCCAGACCGCATGGCCCGGACAGCTTTTCAGCGCCGGGTGAATGATGCGCGCGACTTCATCGCGTTTCCTGAGCCATTTGACGAGCTCGTCGGCGTTTTGCTGATGGCGATCAAGCCGCGTTGACAGGGTGCGCATGCCGCGCTGCGCCAGATAGGCGTCGTCCGCCGAAACATTGGAGCCAAGTTGCAGCAACGCCTTGAAAATCTTGTGCGCTGTTTGTTCGTCTGCGGAGGTGATGGTTCCGACAAGGCAATCGGAATGACCGGCAAGATATTTCGTCGCCGCCTGAAGGCTGACATCGGCGCCGAGCGCAATCGGCTTGCAGAAATATCCCGCGGCCCAGGTATTGTCGACAATGAGCTTGGCGGCGCCCGCATGTGCGGCGGCGGCAAGCGCCGGCAAGTCCTGAACTTCGAAAGTGAGCGAGCCCGGCGATTCAGCGAAGACGAGTTTGGTGTTCGGGCGCATCAGCGCGGCGATTTCTTCCTCGCCGGCCAGCGGGTCGTAATAGGTCGTTTCAACGCCGAAGCGCTTGAGGAAATTATCGCAGAATTTGCGCGTCGGATCATAAGCCGAGTCCGTCATCAGCACATGGTCGCCGGCGGCCGTGAAAGCGAGGATCGCCGCCGTGCAGGCTTGCAGGCCCGACGGCGCCAGGCGCGTTTCAAACCCGCCTTCCAGCGCGGTGACGGCCTCTTCCAGCGCGCGATGGGTCGGCGTGCCGAGCCGGCCATAGGTGATGGCCTTCGCGCCTTCGAGATAGTCGTCATAGCTCGGGAAAAGATAGGTCGAGGCGCGCTCGACAGGCGTGTTGACGGGGTGAGCGGGGCGCTGATGCGGCCGGCCGGCCGCGGCGAGTTTGGTGGTGTCTTTCATGAAAGCCTTCTACCCCGATTTGGCCTTTGCTTTAAGACGTTTCAGGGCGTCTTGGGCGACGGTTTTTCCGGGCGTGCGAGGCGTTCGATAAAGCCGGTGCGCCGGTCTATGACTGCAAACCCGAATTTCTGATAGAGCGGCAAGGCGGCCGGATGATCGAGCGAACAAGTCTCGAGTCGCACCCGTCTGGGCCCGCCCGACCAGGCGAGGTTGACGGCGTTGGCGAGGAAAAACCGTCCCAGCCCGGCGCCGATGAAATCCGGCGCGAGACCGAAGAATTTGAGCTCATGCGTGTCGGCGACGCACGCGTCGATTTCGGCCATGCCCGCAGGGACGCCGTCCACATAAAGCACGTATAGAAAAACTTTCTCATGATGAATGATCGAGGCGAGTTCGTCATCGCTCATGCGCCGGCGGCTGACCCAATTATAGGGCGCGCCAATCAGCTCATAGAGATAGCGGTAGAAATGAACCGGCGGGTTTTCCGCGCGCATGATCGCCGTCTTGCGGCGCGATGGCGGCGGGGCGGCAAGCGCCGGCTTTTCGCGCTGCTCCAGATAAGTGACCGTCACTTCAATCTGGTCGCCGGCCGCCGGGCGGTGTTCAATCCGTGCTGGTGCAAACGGGGAACGCTGCGCTGTCATTTTCTTCCTTACCCCATTCGGTCCATGATCCGTCATAAACCGCGTAATCCGGCCAGCCGATGATCTCAAGCGCCAATGCCAGAACCGCGGCGGTGACGCCCGATCCGCAACTGGTGATGATCCGGTTTGCGGCGCTGATATCGGAAAATATGGCGCGGATATCGTCCGGCGGCAACATTTCGCCATTGGCCTGTATCAGCATCGTGTGGGGGAGGTTGCGTGCGCCTGGCATGTGTCCGGCGCGCAGGCCCGCGCGCGGCTCGCTGGCGCGGCCGGCGAAGCGCTCGGCGGGACGGGCGTCGATGACGGCGATGTCGCGCGCCGAAAGCGCCGCGCGCACCTCATCTGCCGCCGCGCAAAGGCGCGGGAAGGCGCGCGCCGCGTAATTCGTTGGCGTAATGACGGTTTCGGCGGCAGTAACCGGACGGCGCTCATTCAGCCATTTCGGCAGACCGCCATTGAGGACCGCGACGCGCTCATGGCCCATGGCGCGAAAGGTCCACCACACGCGCGCGGCGGAAAATATCCCCGCATCATCATAAACGACAATGCGGTCCTGATCGGCAAGGCCGAGCGCGCCCATCGCTGCCTCAAACGCCGCCGGCTCGGGCAGCATATGCGGCAGGCCGGCGGACTGGTCGGCGATCTCGTCAATATCGAAGAACACCGCGCCCGGAATGTGTTCCGCGCAATAATGCGTGCGCGCGTCGCCTGCGCCGGGCATCCGCCAGGAGGCGTCAACGAGTTTGAGATCACCCTCGCCAATATGCGCGCCGAGCCAGTCGGTAGTCACAAGCGGTCCGAAGGTCATTTTTTTCCAGCGCTGTATCTTGTCTTCAACCTTGATTTACCTCTCCCTCGAGGGAAGGTCAAAAAGTCGGTTAATGCATCCAGGGCGGGGTCGGCAGGCCCTTTTCGCGCAGGAAGGCCGGGTTATAGAGTTTCGACGCATAGCGGTGCCCATAATCGCACAGTACCGTGACGATTGTGTGGCCGGGGCCAAGCTCGCGGGCGAGGCGTTTCGCGCCGGCGATATTGATCCCGGACGAGCCGCCAAGGCACAAGCCTTCCTCCTGCACTAGCTGGAAGAGGATTTCCGCCATTTCCGTATCGTTAATCCGGTAGCCGTCATCAATCGGCGCGCCCTCGAGATTGGCGGTGATCCGGCCCTGTCCAATGCCTTCGGTGATCGAGCCTCCTTCGGTTTCGGCGCGGCCATATTTGATCAGGCTAAAGATCTTCGACCCGCCTGGATCGGCGACCGCGGTTTTGATATTCGCATTGCGTTCTTTCAGCGCGATGGAAACGCCGGCAAGCGTGCCGCCAGTGCCGACCGCGCAGGTGAAGCCGTCAACTTTGCCGCCGGTCTGTTCCCAGATTTCGGGGCCCGTAGTTGCAACGTGAATGTCGCGGTTCGCCACATTGTCGAACTGGTTCGCCCAGACGGCGCTGCCGGGCGCGGCCGCGTTCAACTCTTCGGCAAGGCGGCGCGAGTAATGCACGTAATTGTCCGGATTGTCGTAAGGAACCGCGTCAACTTCGATCAGCTCCGCGCCATTGAGGCGCAGCGCGATTTTTTTCTCTTCGCTCTGGGTGCGGGGAATGACGATCCGGGTGCGATAGCCGAGCGCCGCGCCGACCATGGCGAGGCCGATGCCGGTATTGCCCGCCGTCCCCTCGACGATGACGCCGCCGGGACGCAGCGCGCCGGACTGTTCCGCATCGCGGATGATGCCGAGCGCCGCGCGATCTTTCACTGACTGGCCGGGATTTAAAAATTCCGCCTTGCCGAGAATGGTGCAGCCGGTTTCCTCCGAGGCGCGTTTCAGTTTGATTAGCGGCGTTGCGCCGATGAGGTCGATGAGGGACTGGCTGGCGGACATGAGGCGGGGCTCTCCGGTGGCTGCGGAATGGTTATTATAGGGCTTATCGCAAGCGATATGCCCCGGCCTCGCGTGAGTTTGAAGGCAGTATTTCTATAAACGGCCGCAGATATCTTGCAGTGCGGAAAAGTGTGGGACAGTGGAAGCGCGCTTCGCCAAGTCGAAGTCGATTACACCGCGAAAACGGGGTCCGTGAAAAACCGTTAAACTCATTCGCCGTATCCTGCTTAGGCATCAGCGATCATGAAAACTCGCAGTTTCAGATTTATGCGCCGGCCTTCTTATCCATCTCCTTCGCCTCCACCCAGAGCGCTTCCATCTCGTCGAGGCTTGCATCGTTCAGATCCGCGCCTTTGGCCGCGAAGGTTTTTTCAATGTGCCGAAAGCGGCGGATGAATTTTTCATTGGCGCGGCGCAGGGCGCTTTCAGGATCGATATCGAGATGGCGCGAGAGATTGGCGAGCACAAATAACAAATCGCCATATTCTTCTTCGATGTGATCGCGGTCGGCAGAGGCGACCGCT
Organism: uncultured Parvularculaceae bacterium; assembly: GCA_947259375.1. Classification (GTDB taxonomy): domain Bacteria; phylum Pseudomonadota; class Alphaproteobacteria; order Caulobacterales; family Parvularculaceae; genus Hyphococcus. Next base: position 284,224 of record CAMYLZ010000025.1, read on the forward strand.
TCGGTCAGCTCTTCTGTTTCCTCCGCGATCTTGCCGAGCACGTCCTTCGCATTCGTCCAGTCAAAGCCGACGCGGGCGGCGCGCTTTTGCAGTTTCACCGCGCGCGTCAGACCAGGAAGGCCGGCGGGTACGTCGGCAAGCAGGCTTTCATGCCCCTTGTCGGCGCGCTCTTTTGCTTTTTGCGCTTCCCAGGCGTCGGTTTGCTCTTCGGCAGTGCGCATGGTCGCCTCTCCGAAAACATGCGGGTGGCGGCGGATCATTTTCTGCGCGATCCCTTGGGCGACATCGCCAAAGGAAAACAGCCCTTCTTCCTTCGCCATCTGCGCATGGAACACCGCCTGAAAGAGAAGGTCGCCAAGTTCGTCTTTCAGCGCCGCCATGTCGCCGCGCTCAATGGCGTCGGCGACTTCATAGGCTTCCTCGACCGTATAGGGCGCGATGGTGCGGAAATTCTGTTCAAGATCCCAGGGGCAACCGCCCTCAGGCGCGCGCAGGCGCGCCATTACCTCAATCAGCGCGTCGATCTTGCGGGCGTCGTCTGAAATATCGGCGGCGTTATCATCGGCCATGAAATCACCAGTGGTTTTTGTCAATTTCGGCAGGCTTAACGCTTAATCCGGCCAAACGCCACCGACGGCGCGCGAGGATTCGGCGCCGCCCGGTGCGCGCGCTTGCAATTGCCTTCCGGCTCGGCCATTCAAACGGCATAATCCTTCGCAGGAATGAGAAGAAAGGGAACAACGCCATGCCAATCCAGGAAGCCAAGCTGATCTGGCGCAACGGAGAAATGATCCCCTGGGCCGAGGCGACGACCCATGTGCTCACCCACGGGCTGCATTACGGCACGTCGGTGTTTGAGGGCATGCGCGCCTACAACACCACGGACAAGGGCGTATGCGTGTTCCGCAATCGCGAGCATATTGAGCGATTGTTCTTCTCCGCGAGCGTCTATCGCATCGACATCACGAAATACGCCGTCGAGGAGATCATGCAGGTCTGCAAGGATGTGGTGCGCGAGAATGATCTCGACAGCGCCTATATCCGCCCGATCGCTTATCTTGGTTATGGCGAGATGGGGCCGGCGTCGTTCAATGCGCCCTCCGAACTCGCGGTCGCGGCGTTCCCATGGGGCGCTTATCTTGGCGAGGAAGGCCTCAAAAACGGCATCGATGTGGCGTTTTCAAGCTGGCGGCGCGCAGCGCCCGGCACCACGCCGGCGGGCGTCAAGGCCGGCGGCAATTACCTTTCTAGCCGGCTTGTCTCGCAGGAAGCGAAGATGAACGGTTTTGCCGAAGGGCTGGGGCTCGCCCATGACGGCACGGTCAGCGAAGGCGCGGGTGAGAACATCTTTATCGTGATGAAAGGCAAGATATACACGCCGCCGGCGGCGTCCTCGATCCTTGCCGGCATCACCCGCGACACGGTGATGACGTTGGCGAAAAAGGCCGGCTACGAAGTGATCGAACAGTCGATCCCGCGCGAAATGCTCTATGCGGCGGACGAGGTTTTTCTCACCGGCACGGCGGCGGAAGTCACGCCCGTAAGGTCGATCGACAAGATCCAGATCGGCAAGGGAAACCGTCCGGCCACGTCGCAAATCCAGGAAATGTTCTTCGGCCTGTTCTCCGGCGAGACGGCGGATGAATGGGGCTGGCTCGACCCGGTGGCGTAGGGCGAGGCTTTACGCTCCGGCGCCTGTCATCCCGGCTGCGCGGCAATAGGGTGTTGTTGCCGCGCGGAACCGGATGTAACGCCGCCGCAAGATCGCGGCCGAGGTTGCGCGGCGACGCATAAAACCGTCGCTGCTTTTCGGCCTGAATATCAAGACCCGATGACGCCGCCGTCCTTTTTGCGGATCGCCAGCACCGCCGAACGCGCGGTCATGTTCGAGTCGAAATCCGGCCAGCGCGTTGAGGGGTTCTCATAGGTCGCGCCATCGCTGTCGCCCGGATGCTGGACCCCGATGAACAAGGTGCGCCCGTCATCGGAAAAGCGCGGCCCGGTGATTTCCGCGCCGACCGGCCCGCGGAAAAACGCACGGCCCGTGCCGCGCATCTCGCCCGTGGTTTCCATCGCCCATAATCCGTTATTGGCGCCCGTGTCTTCATTGCCGTCAGTGGCGACCCAAAGCCGCCCGGACGGATCAATGGCGCAATTATCGGGGCTGCCAAACCATCCGTTCTCGGAGGTTTGCGCATTCCACATGGCGCCCGCTGACGGGTCTTTCGGATCGCCGCATTTAACGAGGAAATCCCAGCGCGACTGGCGCGCCGTGAAATCGCCGTCCGGTTCGATAATTTCGATGATGTGGCCAAACTCGTTATTGGCGCGCGGATTGGCGGCGTTCACCTGTTCTTCGGTGCGCCTGTTATTATTGGTCAACATGACCCAGACCCGGCCGGTGCGCGGGTCGGGCTCTACATCCTCCGGGCGGTCCATGGGCGTTGCGCCCAACAGATCGGCGGCGCGGCGCGTTTCGATCATGACATCGGCTTGCGACTGGAAACCATTTTCGGCGGTCAGCGGGCCGTGACCGAAGGTCAGCGGCAACCAGTCGACAATCCCGTCCTCACTGAAACGCGCGACATGCAGGACGCCGTCATCGAGCAAAGCCATATTCGCCGCCCGGTCGCCTTCGACGAAGGTGTTGGTTGAGACGAATTTGTAGAGATACTCAAATCGCTCATCGTCGCCGCTATAAAGAACGACATGCCCGCTTGGCGCGATGACGCTTTCGGCGCCTTCATGCTTGATGCGCCCGAGCGCGGTGCGTTTTCTCGGCGTCGATGCGGGATCGAGCGGATCAACCTCGACGATCCAGCCAAAGCGGTTCGCCTCGTTCGGTTCCTTTTCAAGATTAAAGCGGTCGAGGAAATTCCCCCACACATACCAGGGCGAGCCGGTGACGCCGTAGCGCTTATGATTTTCGCTTTCGCGATGACCGTCCGCAAGCGCGCCTGAAAAATAGCCGTGGAAGTTTTCTTCGGCCATCAGATAGGTGTTCCACGCGGTAATGCCGCCCGCGCAATTATACATCGTGCCCGCGGCGGTGAGGCCCTGCGGGTCCGCGTTGGTTTGCAGGCGCGCATGACCGGCGGCCGGGCCGGTAAGCGTCATGGGCGTTGTGCCGGCGGTGATGCGGCGCGTATATTGCGAACCGATCACCGGCGCCCATGCGCCGTCGACGTCTTGCCTGATCTCGACAATGCTGGCGCCATGCGCGGCCATTTCGGTTTCGCAATGGGCCTTGGTCATGCGTTCGGGATAATTCTCCGCAACGCCGGGAAACATCATCGTCGCCTTGGTATATTCGTGATTGATGCACAAGATCGCGCGCGCCGCGCCGTCTTCATCCGGCGGCAGGGCGATGAAACCGATGAAGTCGTTCGATTGGCCGAATTGCTTGTGCTGATCCGTGCTATTTTGATTATCCGGATCGAACGTCGGCGAGTCCGCGAAAAGCGGATCGCCCCAGCGCAGTAAAATGTCGGCTACATATCCGTCAGGCAAATGATGCGTCTCGTCGATGCCGCGCGCGATTTCCGTGAAATTGAACGAAGGTTGAGCGGTTTTCGCCGGCGCGGTCTTGCCGCAGCCGCCGAGAGCCAAAGCCGAGACCGCGACGCCGCCGCCGACAAAAGCGCGCCGGGAAAGCCGCCTGTCGACAAGCGCGCTGATCGTATCGATGCTGGAAATCGCGCGGGGATTGCTGAAACGGCCGTCATCTTCATTCATGGATCAATCCTGATATTCAGTTTGAACCAACAGTTAAACCGCCTCATCCGGGCCTGTCCACCTGCGGAATGTGACAGGCCTTTGAAGGCGTCGTCTCCTTGCGGCCCTTAGCGCGGGGCTGTTCTATTCGCTGGCATATCTTCATGAAATCAGGCCAACTGGGCCGGCTTTTAGGTTGCGGAAAAGAATTTGGGGCGAAACATGAAAATCGCTTTGCGCATGACCGTCGGTGCAGTGGGGCTGGCCGTCCTTGCGGCGGGATTTTACTTCAAGACGCCGGCGCCGGCCCGGTTTGACGCAGGCGCGGCGCGCGCGGCGGCAAGCGGCTATGACGCGCGGATCATTCGCGACGCCTATGGCGTGCCGCATATTTACGGCGCGCGCGACGCCGATGTCGCCTTTGGCCTCGCTTACGCCCATGCGGAAGACGACTGGAAGACCATCGAGGACGTGATTTTTTTCGCGCGCGGAACGCTCGCCCAACGCAAAGGCAAGGACGCGGCGATCACCGATTACCTGGTGCGCGCCATGGGAGCGGGCGCGGCGATCGCCGCGCGCTATGAAACCGACCTTGCGCCGCAAACGCGCGCGATCGCCGAGGGCTACGCCGCCGGCCTCAATCTTTTTTGCGCGGAGGAAAAATCCCGCTGCGCGCCCGGCGCGGCGCCGGTAACGGGGGCGGATATCGTCGCAGGTTTCGCGACCCGCACGCCGTTTTTCTATGGCCTTGATGAGCGGCTTGCGGAAATTTTCGAGGGCGGGGTCGAAATCGCAGAAGCGGCGAACCATACGCGCGAGAGCTTTTTGCAAGTCCCGCGCGGCTTTGAAATCGGCTCGAACGCCATTGCGGTCGCGCCCTCGCGCGCTGCCGACGGCCACACAAGGCTGATGGTCAATTCGCACCAGCCCTATACGGGCCCGGTCGCCTGGTATGAAGCGCGGGTGAAGTCCGAAGAGGGCTGGGACATGATCGGCGGGCTGTTTCCTGGCGCGCCGGTGATCTTGCACGGGGCGGGGCCTGACCTCGGCTGGGCGTTCACGGTCAACAAGCCGGACCTTGTTGATGTCTATGCGCTTGAGGTCGACAACGCGAAAAAGCCGACAAAGTACAAATTCGACGGCGGCTGGCGGGACTTCGATCTTCAAAAAGTAAAGTTCCGCGTGAAATTGTGGGGGGCGTTCAGTCTTCCGGTGACCCGGCGCGCGCTTTCCTCCGTGCACGGTCCGGTGTTCATCACCGATGACGGCGCCTTTGCGGTTTCTTATGGCGGGCAGGATGAAATCCGGACCATCGAGCAATATTACCGGCTCAACCGCGCGACGAATTACGCCGAATGGCGCGGTGCGATGGAGATGCTGGCGATCCCGAGCCTGAATGTCGTCTATGCGGATGGCGACGGTATCATCGCTTATTATTATAACGCCGCGCTGCCGGACCGCGCCGCAGGCGTCGACTGGTCGAAAGCGCAAGGGGGCGACAACCCGGCGCTTGTCTGGCGCGGAAAACGCACGCTCAACGATGTGCCGCAAGTGGTGATGCCGGCCTCCGGCTATGTGGTGAACGCCAATCACACGCCGTATCAATCATCCGGCGCGGGCGATAATCCGGACCCGGCGCGTTTCCCGCCGCATTTCGGCGTTGACGAAGCGACGACCAATCGGGGCCAGCGCATCCAGGCGCTTTATGGCGGCGATGCGTCGATCACCGGCGAAGAATTTGTCGCCTACAAGATGGATGACGCCTATGCCGAAAGCTCCCGCGTGATGGAACTGGTGCGCGCGCTTGTCGCAAGCCCGGCCAACGAGGCGGACGGGCTGGCAGAGGCGATCGACGTCTTGCGCGGCTGGGACGGCAAGGCGACGAAGGACAGTCGCGGGGCGGCGCTGGCGCTGTTGACGGCGCAGCGGGCGCGCGGCGCGCTCCTCAACGATCAGGCCGTGGAAACGCCGGATTATGCCTCGGCGCTGCGCTGGACAGCGGCGGAGATCAAAGCCGAGTATGGCCGGCTCGACCCTGAATGGGGCGAGGTGGTGCGCTTGCAGCGGGGCGCCGTCTCACTGCCGCTCGATGGCGGGCCGGACACGTTGCGCGCGGTCTATCCGACCGGCGAGGGGCGCGATTTCCCGCTCGCGGCGGCGGGCGGTGATACTTATATTCTTTATGCGGACTGGTCAGGCCCGCGTGATGTGACGATCAAGACCATTCACCAGTTTGGGGCTGCGACGCTGGATGAAACCTCACGCCATTACGCCGACCAGGCGCCGGTCTTTGCAGCGGAAGAATGGAAGACGCCGGCGATGACGCTCGACGCGCTGGTTGCCGAAGCCACGGCTGATTACCGGGTGGGCGGTTAGCGCTATTGCGGGCAGCTTTGTCATCCCGGGTCAGCGACGCAGCATGTCATGCTGCATCACGTCCGGGATGACACCGGTCTCGTCGAGTTCTAAATCCCAAACTTCTCCAGCGCCGCTTTGGCGACCGGCTCGCCCCATTCCTGCACGAAGTGGCCGGCCTCGGCGACTTCCAGCGGCTCAGGGCAATTCCGGATCAGTCTACGGAGCATATGCATGGCCGGCGGCCCGAGGACGGGGTCCTGCATCCCGATCGCCATGAAGCTGTCGCCGGTCCATTCCCTGGACCAGAATTTGCGCGCTTTGAGCGAGGTTTCGACGCCTTCGCTTGCTTCGGGCGTCAGCGCTTCGCCTTCGCCGCCTGTCAGCATGACGAGTTCGGGAAATCGCCGGACGCCGCCTTTATAAGACTGGTCGGGGAAGGGTGCGGCGTAGGCGGCGGCTTCAGCATCGCTCAGCACCGGCGTTGCCCGCTGCATAAGCGTGGCGACGTCAAGGTCGGGCTGCGAGCGGTTGAAGGCGCGCCAGGCGGCGAAGCCTTCGCCCGCATTCTCGCCAGCGGGCAGTCCGGTATTCATGACGAGGAGGCGCGAATAGCGGTCCGGCGCCGCCATGGGCAGCGTCAGGCCTAACAGACCGCCCCAATCCTGCACCACCAGGCAAACATTTTTGAGGTTTAGCTTTTCAACAAAGGCCAACAAGGCGTTGCGATGGAAATGATAGGTATAGGTCTCATCATCGGCCGGCTTGTCGGAGCGCCCGAAGCCGAAAAGGTCGACGGCGACGGCGCGATGGCCGGCGCCGGTGAAAACCGGGATCATCTTGCGGAAAAGATAGGCCCAGCTCGGCTCGCCATGGATGCACAGGAATGTGACCTCGGCGTCCGCCGGGCCTTCATCCACATAATGCATGCGCAAGCCCTCATAGCCCGCAAGGTCATCCACATAACGCGGGGCGTAATGCCAGCCGGGAAGGTTTTCGAAGCGGTCGTCAGGGGTGCGGAGGGCTTTGACAGTCATGGCGGTTCCTTGATGCAGCCTAAAAGGCGTGAGGCCGAAACGGCGGGAATTGCGCGCAAGACTGTCAGAGCGCGCGCCGGCATGTCCAATCATAAAGGCAGCGCCGCGGCTCGCGATCAGCCGGATGTGAGCTGTCCTGGAGCACCGCTCCATCCTCCCAATAAAGCCGCAGGGGCGTTCTGTCGCTGGCGATCCGCCGGTTTGTTCCCTATATGGAGCCGGCAAGGACGCCCCGAGGAGACAGATGATGGACGCGAGCGCGCCCCAGGCCCCCAGCAACGCCGCTTTTCCCATGGCGGAAGCGCGCCTTATTGCGCGGCGTTATACGGAGCCGGATGCGGCGACCTATTGGACGGATTACCTGATCAGCGCCGGGCTTGGCTGGGCGGCCTTTGCGGCGGCGGTGATCGCCGAGCCGTTTTCGCTGATGCAGGCGCTGGCGATTGTCGTCGCCGGGCTCGCCCATTATCGCGCGGTGATCTTCACCCATGAGCTGGCTCATCTGAAGCAAGGCACCTTTGGCGGCTTTCGATTCGTCTGGAACATGCTCTCCGGGGTGCCGTTTCTCGCGCCGTCCTTTTCCTATACGGGGGTTCACATCGACCATCACCGGCCGGGGGTCTATGGCTCCGCGCGGGACGGGGAATATGTGGCTTTTGGCGCGGGCAGCCCGTGGCGCACGATTGTCTATGTGGTGCTGTCCTTCGTCTTGCCGCCGCTGATGGTGGTGCGCTTCGTCGTGCTGACGCCGCTTTCCTACGCCATTCCGCCCTTGCGCAAATTGCTCTGGCGGCGCGCATCGTCGCTGGCGATCGATCTCGGCTATGACCGGCATGATCCGAATTCGCAGGACGATACGACCTGGAAGCAGCAGGAATTCGCCGGTTTTATCTTTGCGACCGCGATCATGGCGCTGGTCGTCGCCGGCGCGCTGCCGCTGGCGGTCCCGCTGGTCTGGTATGCGGTGACGGTGTTCATCCTGTTCCTCAACAGCCTGCGCACGCTCGCCGCCCATGCCTATCGTTATGCGGGCGACCCTTCCGTGTCGCGTACGGACGAGTTTCTTGATTCGGTGAATGTGCCGGGCAATCGCTATTTCACGCCGCTCTGGGCGCCGGTGGGCTTGCGCTTTCACGCAACGCACCATCTGTTTCCGGCGACGCCTTATCACAATCTCGAAAAGCTGCATACCGATCTCGTCGCCGAGCTGCCCGATAATGCGCTTTACCTCACCACCTCGCGCAAGAACCTGTTCGACGCGCTGATCCGCCTGTGGCGCGATGCGGCCGCGGCGGACAAGCGGCGCAAGGCCGGCGGGCAAACCGCCAGCGCCTGAGGTTGCGTTTTTCACGGGCCGCACCGGCTTTTCATCTCAAATGCGCCCGCTATAGTCGCGCGCGAATTTAAAGGGGGCTGCATCCCCCGGCGGCGCCGCCCGCGCGGGGCGCAATCAACAAAGAGGCTTTGAAGACTATGACTGACGTTACGTGCGACCTCGCGGTGATCGGCTCAGGCCCCGGCGGCTATGTGGCGGCGATCCGCGCCAGCCAGCTCGGCCTCAAGACGGTGATCATCGAGCGCGACGCGCTGGGCGGCGTCTGCCTCAATTGGGGCTGCATCCCGACCAAGGCGCTGCTCCGCACGGCGGAAGTCTACACCAATATGAAGCACGCCGAGGCGTTCGGCCTCAAGGCGGAAGGCATCGGCTTTGACCTCGACGCGGTCGTCAAGCGCTCGCGCGGGGTTTCGGCGCAGATGGAAAAGGGCGTCGGCTTCCTGATGAAAAAGAACAAGGTCGACGTCATCAAGGGCGCCGCCCGGCTGGAAAAAGCGGTCAACGGATCCGGCGCGCCGGTGGTGAAAGTAAAGACCGACAAGGGCGAGGACACGGTGCGCGCGCGTCATGTCATTCTCGCTACTGGCGCGCGGGCGCGCACCGTTCCCGCCGCCGGCCTCGAAGCGGACGGCAAATTCATCTGGACCGCGAAGGAAGCGATGGTCCCCGATGTGATGCCGAAAAAGCTGCTCGTCATCGGATCGGGCGCCATCGGCATCGAGTTTGCGAGCTTTTATAACGCACTCGGCGCAGAGACGACCGTTGTCGAGATGGTCGACCGCATCCTGCCGGCCGAAGACGAAGAGATTTCGAAATTCGCCGAAAAGCAGTTCAAAAAGCAGGGGATGCGGATCCTCACCGGCGCCACCGTCGACAAGCTCGACAAGGGCGCAGAGACTGTGACCGCCACAGTGAAGCTCAAAAACGGCAAGACCGAAACGGTCGAGGCGGACCGCGTCGTCCTCGCGATCGGCATTACGGGCAATACGGAGAATTTGGGGCTTGAGGCGCTTGGCGTTAAAATCGACCGCGGCCATGTGGTCGTCAATGAATGGCTGGAGACGGGCGTTAAAGGCCTTTACGCCATTGGCGACCTCGTCGGCGCGCCCTGGCTCGCCCACAAGGCGTCGCATGAGGGCATTATCTGCGTTGAGAAAATCGCCGGCAAGAACGACGTCCACCCGATGGATGTGACGCTCATTCCGGGCTGCACCTATTCGAACCCGCAAATCGCCTCTGTCGGCTTGACCGAAGCGAAGGCGAAGGAAAAAGGCCTCAAGGTCAAGGTCGGGCGTTTCCCCTTTGTCGGCAACGGCAAGGCCGTGGCGCTTGGCGAGCCGGAAGGCATGGTGAAAACCGTGTTCGACGAGAAAACCGGCGAGCTATTGGGCGCGCATATGATCGGCGCGGAAGTCACGGAACTCATTCAGGGCTTCGGCCTCGCCCGCTCCATGGAAGGCACCGAAGAAGATTTGATGCACGCCATCTTCCCACACCCGACCTTGAGCGAGATGATGCATGAAAGCGTGCTCGACGCCTATGGACGCGTGATGCATGTTTGAGGGGGTGCTCGCTCTCGCATTACTACAACCGTCCGCGCCGCCGGTCGAAGAGCGCCAGGCGGTCCGGTATTATTCCGGCGTTTATGTGTCGTTGTTTGAGACAAGTCTTTTCGAACCATGTGAAAGCGATCAGCGGTGGTGGCTCGAAGCGCCCGGCGCCGTTAACAGACCATTTTGGCAATGGATGGAAGAGCTTCGCATTGAGCACGAAAACCAATCCGGCGAGGCGCTAGGCTCTGCATCGCCGGTATATTTCTTGACAGCTAAGGGGCGCGTCTCGGAAATCGGCGAATATGGCCTTCTGGGCCAGTATCACCGGCGGTTCGATTTGATTGAGGTCATCGAATTCAGATTGGCGTCACCACAAGAGCACGAACAGTGTTTGACGTCTGGATACTTGAAGTAAAGCTGTTTGCGTTCGGTAGCCAGTTTTGAACAATCTTGGTGGCTCCGATCGTCATGTTAAGCTGAATCGCGACTATTTACTAGCCCGTAGAGTAAGGAAGTATTGTTAGGAAAATAGCATGGACGGATAGAAATACAGAAAGAACAATCACTTCTAACGTTGAGTTTCGATTCATGTCGGCTTAACGTGGCGCCTCACAATAGAAACAACGAACGGGGCAAATATGAAAAATTCAGTTATTGTACTTATAGCATTATTATTGATGTCGTGTGCGACGCATAAGGGGTCAATTAACAGTTTTGTAGACCCTTCGTTCACTTCAACGCAAATAAAGAGTGTGGCCGTGTTTCCAATTCGAAACACTCAAGCTGCCCCTTCGGAGGCACGTCAAATCAATCGTCGACTTGCATTAGCATTGCGGCAACAAAATCCCTCAGTTGCTTTGGTTAATGAGACAGAAGCCACCCAGAAAATCCACGAAGCTAATCTTGGTGAAGATTGGGCAGAGTTTGTAACTGGTTTTTCAGCAAGTGGCATTCCAGATGTCAAAAAGATTTCGCAAATCGGCGCGGCGATTGACGTCGATGCAATTCTGCAAGGCGAATTGATGTCCGTCAGGCAAGTCGATGGGCAATATGGCGCAAACGCGGGAATTACTGTCGTAACTGTTCGGTATACGTTGTTAGACGCAAGTGATGGGAGGCTTTTGTGGGAGGCATCTGCAGAAGGGCGTCGTCAAACTGCAACAACTGTACAGTCGGCACCGCCAATAATTGAGGCGGTTGATTTGGCCGTTGAGAAAATCATTCAGAACCTGCCGACAATGAATGTTAGGGGGTAGTTTATTGGGGCGGTTTGTCAGTGACAGGCGCCCCAATTTATAAATGGCGCAAGTTTCTGAGTGAGTATTCTTGCAAAAATGCCGGAGGCGTTTCCCGATTTGTCGCGTGGATTCTTCAAGCGGCAATTTACTTGAGTCATAGAAATACGAACCGTTTTGACCTTGACTAACAACTGTGCATCTCCGCGCACGGACTTCGATTATCAGACAATATTGACATCGTTATTCCAGATTCTGCGTCAAGTCCGGGATGACGGCGGCGAAGGCAGGAGATGGGCGCCACGGTCAAGCCGTGGCGAGTCGGTGAATGGGGATAGAGTTTAATCAATAGGAGACGGCTTGCCGGCGGAAAACGCCGAGTCGCGCATTGAGAGATTTGCTCGCCACCCGCGCCGATTCCCCACGGCCCGACCGTGGGGCCCAACTCCCGACCTATCCGCAAACACCGCGCCTGCCGCAGGGACAGGTGATGGGCGCCACGGTCGGGCCGTGGCGAGTCGGTGAATGGGGATAGAGTTTAATCAATAGGAGACGGCTTGCCGGCGGAAAACGCCGAGTCGAGCATTGAGAGATTTGCTCGCCCTCCGCGCCGATTCCCCACGGCCCGACCGTGGGGTCCAGCTCCCGCCTCATTCGCGCGTGCAGCGCCTGTCGTAGGGGCAGGTGATGGGCGCCTTGGGTCAAGCCGTGGCGGGTCGGCAAAAGGGGAGGGGGGACCATCAAAACAGGGGCAAGTCGTCCCAGTGCGGATTAACGGATTCTATGAGGTCGATTTTCCATTGCCGGGGCCAGCGTTTCAATCGTTTCTCATAGGCGAGCGCCGGCGCCATTTCGTCGAATCGTTCGAACCAGACGAGCCGCGTGCAGCCATATTTCGCCGTGAAATCAGAGCCAACGCCAGCCTTGTGGGCGTCAAGCCGCGCGGCGAGGTCGGCGGTCGATCCGCTGTAAATGGCGCCGTTCTTCCGGTTGGCGAGCATGTAAGCAGCGACAAAGTCGAAGCGGCGCATTGATCCTCCGGCGGGATTGCTTGTCGATGGTTCAGGAGATGGGCGCCACGGTCAAGCCGTGGCGAGTCGCAAATTGTGAAACCCGCCCTCCGCTTCGACTCCCCACGGCCCGACCGTGGGGCCCAACTCCCGCCTTATCCGCGCGTGCAGCGCTTGCCGTCAGGGCGAGTGATGGACGCCGCGGTCAAGTTGGTTTCGGGCCGCCCTGCGGGCGGGGCCGAGGGCCGTGGCGAGTCGGGGGGATAGATTGCGCGAAGTGCGCGACTCCCCACGGTTTAACCACGGGGAGCCGGTAGGCTAGGCGCGGCGCTCAGTACACATCATAACTTCTGCGTTGCATATTAGTGGAGCATTCCTGGAACCGGACCCAGAGCTTGGCCGGGGTTGAGCGTTCATCGGGCAGGGCGTTGCGCCACGCGTCCCATGCGGCGCCGAACGCGGCCGCGTCCGCCGATGTGCCGATCCAAAAGTAAGTGGTCAGATTGTCGGATTGCAACGGCGCGGCGACCTGCGCCGAATAGCCATGCTCCGCGCCCCAGACATTAAAGTCCTCGACGATCTGCATATATTTCGCCCAACTGCATTTGCCGGTCATCTCAATGGCGATGACGTCCCAATGCTCGGCCGAGGCCGCTGTCGGCAGCATGAAGCATGCGGCCGCAAAGAGTGCTTTCCTCATGGATTATTCTCCCCGTCAATTTTCAAAGTGAGCAATAGCGGCCGCGAACGCGGGTCGCACTGATCGTCTGATCCTGGACCGCCGGAGAGAAGTGTGCCGGGCCGGGCGCGCGGTGACAAGCGGGCCCCACACGCATGGCGCGCATAGGGGGTGAAAAAATACAACTTATCTGATGAAAATCTTCATGAATCCCGCCTTTGGTGGATAGTTATCCACGGGCCTCGCAGCGGCCTTACGATGCTGATTGCCGCCTGATTGCGTGCTGAAAGGCGCGCTTGGCGGGCGGCGCATCGTGAAGAGGGTGCGCGCGGCCGGTCTTTGGTTTGCTGGCGCGCGCAAGAGGCAAAGCAACCGCCTGGAATTGCGGCCGGGCGGTATTAGCCTTGCATCTAATTAGCAAGTGGGCTAATAATCGCAACAACAAGAGGAACCGGGCATATGAACAAAGGCGGATGGCGCAATCTTCGCGGGCTGTTGACGCTTGCCGGGCTGGTCTGGGCGGCGGTGATGCTCGCCGCGACGCTGCTGCTCGACGACAAGGGGCCGGTGCTGCCATTCTGGCTGCTGCTGATCGCCTATTATATAACGATCAGCCGAAACTCCGTAGACAAATCGTGAGCACGGCTTGAACGCCGGCCCCGGCTTTGCGACACTCGCCATCCGTCAGCGGAAAGGGAGAACGCAAGATGGAGCCGAAAAACGAGACCGACCATATCGCCATTCTGGCGCTGATGATGGTCGGCGTCCTGATCAAGCGGCTTGACGATCTCGGCCAGCTCGATGAAGCGACCGCGCGCCATTTGCACAAGCTGGTGCAGTCGGTCGGCGGCCATGCGCGCAAAGCGGGGCTGAAAGACCTCAATATTCTGTTCGACAATGTTGACAGGGCGCTGGGCGCGCGCGCCGGCGAGATGGAGCGCTAGCGTTCCTTGCGCAGGGAGCGGCCGGCCTTGACCGCGTCGCGGCCGAATTTCTCGCGCAGCGCATCGATCGCTTTTTCGGTCTTCACTGCGCGTTCGTTTTCATCGCCGAACAAATCCGCCGCCGCATGTTCCGAGGCGAGGGAAAGGCCGGAAAAGCCGACGCCGATCAGGCGATAGGCCTTGCCGCCCGCCGCCGCATGGAGAAGCGGCTTGGCCGCGGCAAAAGCCGTGCGGGCGAGGTTTGACGGCGCCTCCAGCGTGCGGGCCCGGGTGATGGTTTTAAAATCACGCGATTTCAGTTTCAGGGTCACGGTGCGCCCTTCAAAGCCCGACGCTTTCATCCGTGCGGAGACCTTTTCGCAAAGCTCCCACAAAACGTCCTCCAGCCATTTGACGTCGCTGACATCCGCATTGAAAGTGGTTTCCGACGACACGCTTTTGGTCTCGCGCTCCGGGCGGACTGCGCGCGCATCCTCGCCGCGCGCCAGCCGGGCGAGGCGCAAGCCCATCTCGCCATAGCGCTTGGCGAGAACGCTCGCATCCATCTGCTGCAACTGGCCGATGGTGGAAAGGCCGTCGCCATGCAGCTTTTTCGCGAAGGCCTTGCCGACGCCCCAGATCATCGTCACCGGCTGGCGGGCGAGAAAGTCCCTGGTTTCCGCCTTGCCGATCACCGAAAAGCCGCGCGGCTTGTCGAGGTCGGAGGCCATCTTGGCGAGGAATTTGTTATGCGAAAGCCCGATGGAAGCGGTCACGCCCAGCTCCGCTGCGACCCGCGCCTGGAGTTTGGCCAGCGTCACCGCCGGCGGCGCGCCATGCACCCGCGCGGTGCCGGACAAATCCATGAACGCCTCGTCAATGGACAGCGGCTCCACCATCGGCGTCAGGTCGCGCATCATCTGGCGAATCGCTTTGCCCGCGTGGGCGTATTTTTCCATATTGGGCTTGATGATCACCGCATCCGGGCAGGCGGCGCGGGCCCTGAACATCGGCATGGCGGAATGAACGCCATAGGTCCGCGCCACGTAACAGGCGGTCGCCACGACGCCGCGCACGCCGCCCCCGACAATCACCGGCTTGTCGGCGAGCGACGGGTCGTCCCGCTTTTCGATGGCCGCATAAAAGGCGTCGCAGTCGAGATGGGCGATCGACAGGTCGAAGATTTCCGGGTGAGTGATGATTCGCCCCGCGTCGCAGGCCGCACAGCGCCGGCGCGCGCCCGGTTGCGGCGCGAAACAGTCGCGGCAAAAGCCCGTATGATCGCCAGGATCGAACATTTAACAAAGGGTTACCAGGTTAATAATACGCGAAAAATCGCCCATGAGCCGTTGAAGATAAACATTCGATTAAGACCTTCTGCGCAAAACTTTCTACCCACAGCGGTGATTCGGCCGCTATGAGAGATTAGACGGCGAAGGCGTATGATATCAGCCATGGAAAAGCTTGATGATTCAGCGCTACCCAAGACGGTGCTGATCGTTGAAGACAACGAGCTGAACATGAAGCTGTTTCGCGACCTGCTTCAGGCTTTCGGCTATGACACGCTGGAAGCGCGCACCGGGCCGGAAGCGCTCGAAACGCTGAAGGAACGGCGCCCGGACCTTATCCTGATGGATATTCAATTGCCGGAAGTCTCTGGCCTTGAGGTCACGCAACAGATCAAGGCTGATACCGAACTTTCCGATATTCCCGTGATTGCGGTCACGGCTTTCGCCATGAAAGGCGACGAAGAACGAATCCGTGAGGGCGGCTGCGAAGATTATATTGCAAAACCTATCTCGGTGGGCTCGTTTATTGAGAAAGTGAAAAGGTATTTGGACTAGCTTGCTCCTCGAAACGGGAAAGCACTAACCAAGCGAGGATTGCATGACGGCGCGCGTATTGGTCGTCGATGATCTCGAACCAAACGTCAAATTGCTCGAGGCGAAGCTGCGTGCAGAGTATTTCGACGTGCTCGGCGCCTATTCCGGCGAAGAGGCCATCGAACTGGCGGCTAAAGAAAAGCCGGACATTATTCTTCTCGACGTGATGATGCCTGGCATGGACGGGTTTGAAACCTGCCGCCGGCTGAAAAGCGACCCTGAAACCATGCATATTCCGGTGGTCATGGTGACGGCGCTCGATCAGCAGGCGGATCGTGTGACCGGGCTTGAGGCCGGCGCCGATGATTTTCTGACAAAACCGGTCGAAGATCTGGCGTTGTTCGCGCGCGTTCGCTCGATGACGCGCCTGAAGATGATGACGGACGAATTGCGCGCGCGCTATGCGACGGGCAAGGATCTCGGCATTGTCGGGCAGATCGACACGGATATCCGGCCCAGCGAACGCCGTATTTTCATCATTGACGATAATGAAGACCAGGCGGCGCGCATGATCGCCGTGATCGGCGATGACGTTAATGAGGTCATTCACGAAACCGACCCGGAGGCGGCGCTGGGGCGCGTGCGCGTCGGCGAATTCGATCTCATCCTGGTCAATATGTCGCTGGAAGCGATGGACCCGCTGCGGCTTTGCTCGTCAATTCGCTCCTTCGAGGAAACCCGCCTGACGCCGATCCTTGCGATCGTTCGCCATGGCGATACCCGCAAGCTGGTGCGCGCGCTCGATATCGGCGTCAATGATTACGTCACGCGGCCGGTTGACCGGAATGAGCTGACAGCACGGATCACGACGCAGCTTCGGCGCAAGCTTTATGTCGATCAGTTGCGTTCGTCCTTCCAGGTCAGCCTCGAAATGGCGGTCACGGACCAATTGACCGGCCTTTACAACCGGCGTTACCTCGCCAGTCATCTTTCGGCCATGTTTGATCGCGCCTGCTGGACCGGTCGGCCGCTGTCGATCATGATCCTTGATATCGACCACTTCAAAACCATCAATGACACGCATGGCCATGATGTCGGCGACAAGGTGTTGAGGGATTTCGCCGACCGCATATCAAACTCCGTTCGCGGGATCGATCTTGCCTGCCGTTATGGCGGGGAGGAATTCCTGATCGCCATGCCGGATACGGATATGGCGTTCGCGGCGGTCGTCGCCGAGCGCCTGCGCTCGGAAGTCGCCGAGCATAAATTCGATGTCCTCAAGGGGCGCGAAAGTCTCGAGGTCACGGTCAGCATCGGGCTGGCGTCGACGGAACTCGGGCTCGAAGGCGATTCGGCGCAAAAACTCATCAAGCGCGCGGATGACGCGCTTTATGAGGCGAAATCCGCCGGCCGCAATCGGGTCATGAACAGCGCCGCGTAGCCCGCCGGGCAACCTGCATTTCCTGAATCAAAAAAGCCGCCCTGCGGGACGGCTTTCGCGTCATCAGCAAGATGAGGCTGGATCTTACTTGATCTTGCCTTCCTTGAACTCGACATGCTTGCGGGCGACCGGGTCATATTTTTTAAGAACCAGCTTTTCCGTCATCGTACGGGTGTTCTTTTTCGTGACGTAGAAAAACCCCGTGCCGGCGGTTGAATTCAGCCGGATCTTGACGGTTGTCGGTTTGGCCATGGGTCGCTCCTTCAAGGACCAGATACGCGAAAATGAGCGCGGAACATACTCGCCGGCTTACAGGTGTCAAGCGTTTACCGCCAAAAATCAGGCGTCGGCGGAAGGGTCCGCGTCGGGCCCGGCAAAGCCGTGCATGCCGTTCGCCCATTGCAGGCCGACCATGGCGCCTTTGGTCGCCGGCAAAAGCGCCCAGGTCGAGAGGATGATGACCGGCAGCCAGAAGGCGAATTGCGTCCACAAGGGCGGATCGAAGAGCTGTTTGACCGCGACGGCGAGGGGAATCGACAGATGGCCGACAATGAAAATGGTCATATAGGGCGGCGCGTCGTCTGCGCGATGGCCGGAAAAATCGAGGCCGCAATCGCCGCAAGCCTGCGCTGTTTTCACATAACCGGCGAACAGCTTTCCGCGCCCGCATTTGGGGCATTTGCGCGCCGCGCCGCGCAGCATCGCCGTCAGCCAGCCGGGACCGTCGCGCAATCCGCCAAAGGTTTCGATCCGGTCATTCATCGCCAAGCTGCATAAACGGCCCTATCCGAACACCCGGTCGAAAATCACGCCGACATTCTTGGTGTGATAGGAAAGGTCGAACAGGCTTTCGAGCGCCTCCGCCGGCAACCGCGCGATGACATCCGCATCGGCTTTGAGATTGTCGAGAAACGCGCCTTCGCCGCGCCAGGCCGGCATGGCGTTGCGCTGAACCAGGCGATAGGCCTCCTCGCGCGAGGCGCCGGCCTGGGTGAGGGCGAGCAGCACGCGCTGGGAAAAGATCAGCCCGCCGAGCTTGTCCATGTTTTCCTGCATGCGCTCGGGATAGACGACCAGGTTCTCGATCACATTGGCGAGCCGGTGCAGCGCGAAATCAAGATGCACGGTCGCATCGGGGCCGATGCCGCGCTCGACGGAGGAATGCGAGATGTCCCGCTCATGCCAGAGCGCGACATTTTCAAGCGCCGGCGCGGCGCACATGCGCACGAGCCGCGCAAGGCCAGTGAGGTTTTCGGTCAGCACCGGATTGCGCTTGTGGGGCATGGCGGATGAGCCCTTTTGCCCTTTGGAGAAATATTCCTCCGCTTCAAGCACTTCCGTGCGCTGAAGATGCCGGATCTCCGTGGCGATCCGCTCGATCGACGAAGCGATGACCGCAAGGGCGGAAAAATAGGCCGCATGCCGGTCGCGCGGAATGACCTGGGTCGAGACGGGCTCCGGCTTGAGGCCCATTTTCTGCGCCACATGCGCTTCAACCGACGGATCTATATTGGCGAAGGTGCCGACCGCGCCCGAAATCGCGCAGACGGCGACTTCCTCGCGGGCGATCTCAAGCCGGCGCCGGCCGCGTTCGAATTCGGCGTAAAACCCCGCGAGCTTGACGCCAAAGGTCGTCGGCTCGGCGTGAATAGCATGGCTGCGCCCGACGCAGATCGTGTCTTTATGTTCAAAAGCGCGGGTCTTGAGCGCCGCAAGCACCCGGTCCATGCCGGCAAGCAGCAAATCCGCCGCGCGCGTGAGCTGCACCGACAGACAGGTGTCGAGAACATCTGAGGACGTCATGCCCTGATGCACGAAGCGCGCTTCCTCGCCGACGATTTCCGCCAAATGGGTAAGAAAGGCGATGACGTCGTGTTTGACCTCGCGTTCGATCTCGTCAATGCGCGCCACATCAAATTCGACATCACGCGCTTTTTCCCAGACCTTGGCGGCCGCCTCTTTCGGGATGACGCCGAGCTCGGCGACGCGGTCGGCCGCATGCGCTTCGATCTCGAACCAGATTTTATATTTGGTTGCGTCAGTCCAGATCGCCGCCATTTCTGGCCGCGTATAGCGAGGAATCATTCTTGGCTCCGTTCAGGCGCGCGGGCAGGCAAGGCTTCCGCCGCCGGGTCATAATCGGTGTTCAGCGTGCCCATGGCCGGATCGGCGCCTGTGTGGTCGGGCGGCGTGTCGTCGCCCGCGCCCCAGATCCACCATCCGATGCCCAGCCCAATGCAAAATGCAGTGAACAGGAAGATCCAGATGTGAGCGGCGAGCCAGAGCATGCGTGGCGGCGATCCTTCAATACGCGCTAGCGCTGATTGATCGGAACATAATTGCGTTCCGGCGCGCCGGTGTAAATCTGGCGGGGCCGGCCGATCTTCTGGTTGGGATCTTCGATCATTTCCGACCATTGCGCGATCCAGCCGACAGTGCGCGCCAGCGCGAACAGCACCGTGAACATGTCAGTCGGGAAGCCGAGCGCGCGCAAGGTGATGCCGGAATAGAAGTCGATATTCGGGTAAAGCCGTTTTTCGACGAAATACGGATCTTCCAGCGCGATCCGCTCCAGCTCCATAGCGACCTTGAGGAGCGGCTCGTCCTTCACATCCAGCGCATCAAGCACTTCGTGGCAGGCCGCACGCATGACTTTCGCACGCGGATCATAGTTCTTGTAGACCCGGTGGCCAAAGCCCATCAGGCGGAACGGATCGTTCTTGTCCTTCGCGCGCTTGATGAATTCGGGGATGCGGTCGACCGAGCCGATTTCCTCAAGCATGTTGAGCGCGGCTTCATTGGCCCCGCCATGCGCCGGACCCCAAAGCGAGGCGATGCCGGCGGCGATGCAGGCGAAGGGATTGGCGCCGGATGACCCGGCGAGGCGAACGGTCGAGGTCGATGCGTTCTGCTCGTGATCCATGTGCAGGATGAAGATCTTGTCGAGCGCGCTCGAAAGCACCGGATTGACTTCATATTCTTCCGCCTGGACGGCGAAGCACATGCGCATGAAATTCGAGGTGTAATCGAGATCGTTGCGCGGGAATACGAAAGCCTGGCCGGTCGAATATTTATAGGCCATGGCGGCGATGGTCGGCATTTTCGCAATCATGCGATGGCTGGCGACGAGGCGCTGCACAGGATCATTGATGTCGGTCGAGTCGTGATAGAACGCCGACAGCGCGCCAACGACGCCGACCATGATCGCCATCGGGTGGGCGTCGCGGCGGAAGCCGTTATAAAAATGCTTGAGCTGCTCATGCACCATGGTGTGCATGGTGATGGACCGGTCGAATTTCGCCTTGTCTTCCTTGCTCGGCAGTTCGCCATTCAGCAGGAGATAAGCGACTTCGATGAAATTGGAACTCTCGGCGAGTTGGTCAATCGGGTAGCCGCGATAAAGAAGCACCCCTTCGTCGCCGTCGATATAGGTGATTTTCGATTCGCAACTTGCCGTAGATGTGAAGCCGGGATCGAAGGTGAAGGCGCCGGTTTGTTTGTAAAGCGAGCGGATATCGACCACGTCGGGCCCGTGGGTAGCGCCAAAAATCGGGAATTCAGCAGTCTTGCCGTTCACCTGAAGTGTGGCTGTATCCTTTTGGTTTAAAACACTTTTCATAAAACTTGCCCTTAGTTTTGCAGCGCGTCAACGCTTGTTGCGGCGCACACTACCCAGTTTAATACGGTGTTTCCAGTCCCGGCCCTCAGCCGGCCTGATCGGCTAGTCGGGCGAGCGATTCGGTTTTGCCCAGTGCATATAACACTTCGCCAAGACCGGACGAAGGCCGTCCGGCGGTCAGCGCTGCGCGGGCCGGTTGGCCGACCGCGCCGAAGCCGACATTCTTCGCCTCGGCGAAAGCTTTGAGCGCATCGTCGAGCGCCGCCGGCGCGCCCCAGTCGGAGACGTCGGAAAGCGCCGCGGCAAGATCCGCGATCATCGCGCGCGCACCTTCTTTCTTTAGCGGCTTGGCGGCCTTGCCTTCGATCGTCAGGGGACGTTGCAGAAAGAGGAATTGCGCGGCCTCGACAGCGTCAGAGAGCGTCGCGCAACGGGTTTTTAGCGAGGCCGCGGCGCGGGCAAAGCGCGCGCGGTTCTCGTCATCGAGTTCTGTTCCGGCGGCTTCGACAAACGGCGCCGCGAGACTTGCAAAAGTCTCATCCGTCAGCGTACCGACATAATGACTGTTGACGTGATTGAGCTTGTCGAGGTCGAGCCGCGCCGGCGCCTTGTTGACGCCCTCAAGACCGAACACCTCCTTGGCGCGCGTAAAAGGAATGATTTCCTCATCGCCATGGGCCCAGCCGAGGCGCAACAGGTAATTGGCGAGACCTTCGGGCAAATAGCCCTGATCGCGATAGGCCTCGACCCCAAGCGCGCCATGGCGCTTTGAAAGCTTGGCGCCGTCGGACCCGTGGATTAGCGGCACATGCGCAAAGACCGGCGCCGGCCAGCCGAGCGCAGCATAGATCTGCTGCTGGCGAGCAGCGTTGTTCAAATGATCATCGCCGCGGATCACATGGGTGACGCCCATATCATGATCGTCGACGACAACGGCGAGATTGTAAGTCGGCCCGCCATCGCTGCGCAGGATGATGAGATCGTCCAGCGCCGAATTCGGGAAGGCGACGCGGCCCTGAATAGCGTCCTCAATAACCGTCTCGCCCTCGCGCGGCGCCTTGAAACGGAAGGTGTGCGGCGCATCTTTAGGCGCGCTTTCGGGGTCGGCCTCCCGCCATGGGCTTTCAAAGCGCACATTGTCCGCCTTGGCCTTATCGCGGGCGACGGCCAGCTCTTCGGGCTTGAGATAACAGCGATAGGCCTTGCCCTGATCGAGCAGCGCCTCGGCGATTTCCACATGCCGTTCGCGCTGCGCATATTGGGAAACCGGCGCGCCGTCCCAGTCGAGGCCGAGCCATTTGAGCCCGTCAATGATCGCCTCGACGGCCGCCTCGCTGTGCCGCGCCCGGTCCGTATCTTCGATCCGCAGCAGGAACTTGCCGCCACGCCCGCGCGCGAAAAGCCAGTTGAAAAGCGCAGTGCGCGCGCCGCCAATATGCAGATAGCCCGTGGGCGAGGGTGCGAAACGGGTGACGACAGGGGCGGGCGATTGGCGGTCTTCAGGCATGGGTTCCATTTCGGCTGATGGCGAGGGGCGTTTGACCCGTCGGGATTTGCGTGGGAGGCTCTTGTAGCCTCGCGGCGCGAGATAGCACGAGAACTTCCCCGGCGCCTATGCCCCGACCTGGATTGGCGAATGACGGTTGAGACCGCAAGCGACCCGGCGCCGGCGCGCGGCGCGCGCGATGGGCCGCTATTTGGGCGCTCGCCGGCGCGCATTCTTTTTCTCGCCAGACAATATCTTGCCGATTGGGCGGATGCGGATCTGAAAAGGCTTTCTTTATGGGCGCCGGTGGCGATCGCCCTCGGCGCGGGCGCGTATTTCGGCCTCAAAAGCGAGCCGCCGCCGGCTCCCGCCTTGATGGTTATGATTGCGGCGATGTTCGCGGCGGCATGGCCGGGCCGGCTTCGCCCGGCAGCGCTGGCGGTTATGTTCGCCGCGCTTGGTTTTGCCGCCGCGGATTTTCGCACGGCGCAGATCGCGGCGCCGCAGCTCTGGCGCGACCTTGGCATCGTTGAGACCACGGGCCGGCTGATCGCAGTGGAGCAAAGCCCCGAGCGGCGGCGTTTCGTTATCGCGGTGCATTCGATTGACGGGGTTGATCGCGACCAGTTGCCCGCCCGCGCGCGCATCACCTGGCGGGGGAAAGGCTTTGATGCGGCGCCTGGCGATGTGATCTCGATCCGGGCGGGGCTTTCGCCGCCGCCGCCGCCGGCCGCGCCCGGCGCCTTTGATTACGCGCGCCAGCTTTATTTCGAGCGGATTGGCGCGGTCGGCTTTGCGGTGACGGCGCCGGCGGTCATTTCGAGCGGCGATGCGCCGGGCGGAACCTTCGCCGCGCGCATGGAAAGGCTGCGCATCGGGCTGTTCAACCGCATCACCGCGGCCGCGCCCGGCGAGGGCGGGGCGATCCTCGCGGCGATCGTCACCGGCAAGCGCGACGCCATCGCCGAGGAAACCGAAAACGCGCTGCGCGATGCGGGGCTTGCGCATCTTCTCGCCATATCCGGCCTGCATATGGGGCTTGCGACCGGCATTGTCTTTTTCGTCATCCGTTTTGCCATGGCGGCGATCGAACCGGCGGCGTTGCGTTACCCGGTCAAGAAATGGGCGGCGGCGGCGGCGCTGACCGCAGGGCTGTTTTATCTTGTTTTATCCGGGGGCGGATGGTCGGCGCGGCGCGCTTTCGTGATGACCGGCATCATGTTCGCGGCGATCCTGGTCGACCGGCGCGCGCTTTCTTTGCGCAATGTCGCCATCGCGGCGGCGTTCATCCTGCTGACGACGCCCGAAGCGTTGTTTCACCCCGGTTTCCAGATGTCGTTCGCGGCGGTGACAGCGTTGATCGGCGCTTATGAATGGGCGAGCCGACGAGCGCGCCCGGATCGCAGTTTCGCCTGGGCCGCGCGCCTCAAATCTTACGCTGTCGGCCTTGCTTTCACGGATGTGATCGCGGCGCTGGCGACCGCGCCTTACGCGCTGTTTCACTTCAACCGCGTCGCGATTTATTCCCTGCCGGCGAATATGGCGGCGATGCCGCTCATGGGCTTGTGGATCGCGCCCATGGCGATCATCGCCTTGGCGCTGGCGCCGCTTGGCCTTGACGGCTGGGCGTGGCGGGCGAGCGCTGGCGGCATGGACTTTATTCTCGCCATCGCCTCCGGCGTTGCCGCCTGGCCGGGCGCGGTGTCGATCACCGCGCAATGGCCGCTGGCCGCGATGCTGGCGCTGACATTCGGCGGCTTGTGGTTGTGCCTGTCGGCGGCGCCCTGGCGGCTCGCCGGGCTCGCTGCGATCCCGGCGGCGATGATCATGGTGGCGCATATGCGCCAGCCGGATTTATTCATTGCGGCGGACGGGCTTAATGCCGGCGTGGTCGCCGTCACGCCGGAGGGCGAAGAAACGCTGATCGCTTTTAATGAACGGCGCGGAAAATTCGCCGCGCAAATCTGGAAAGAAACGGTCGGCTTCGAACCGCTTGCGGCGCCGACAATCCCCATGCTGAACATTTATGATTGCGATGCGGGCGGCTGCGTCGGGGCGCTTGGCGAGAGCGGGGTTCGCGCGGCGTTCATCCGAACGCGCGCCCGGCTCGCCGAGGATTGCGCGCGGGCCGAACTTGTGGTCGCGTTCTTTCCGGTGAGCGGCGCGGATTGGCGGGTTTGCAAAGCCGTGCTCATCGACCGCCGCGCGGTCTGGCGGCGCGGCGCCCATTCGGTCCGCGTGAGCGAGAGCGGCGCGCTCATCGTCCATACGGCGCGCGAGTTTCGCGGCGCGCGGCCTTGGACGGGGGACGCGGATCAGTAGCGCCGCATCAACCCGACGAGCCGTCCCTGAACCGCGACGCGATCAGGGCCGTAAATGCGGGTCTCATAGGCGGGGTTCGCCGCTTCGAGCGCGATCGATGCGCCTTTTTTGCGCAGCCGCTTCAAGGTCGCTTCTTCATCATCGACCAGCGCCACGACAATCGCGCCGTTCTCCGCATCCTTGCAACGCTTGATGATGACGTAATCGCCGTCGTGAATGCCGGCATTGATCATCGAATCGCCCTGCACCTCGAGCACGTAATGATCGCCCTTGCCGATCAGCGCATCGGGCGCGTTCAGCCGGTCCACCTCGTGCTGGATCGCTTCGATGGGCGTGCCCGCCGCGATCCGCCCGAGCACCGGCAGGCCGATATCCGAAGCGCTGCTCGGCGCCGCGAGCCGGGGGCTCGGCCCTTGCGCGCCGGTGCGGCCGCGTTTGAAGTCGGCGCTGACCACCGAGGATTTCGAAGTTGCGCCGGCTTTCGTCGCCCCGGCCTGGGCGCCTTCGGGCAGGCGCAAGACCTCCAGCGCACGGGCGCGATGCGGCAGGCGGCGGATAAAGCCGCGTTCTTCAAGCGCGGTAATCAGCCGGTGAATGCCGGATTTTGAACGCAGATCGAGCGCTTCCTTCATTTCGTCGAAAGAAGGGGAAACCCCGGTCTCGGCGATCCGATCATTGATGAAGATCAGGAGTTCATGCTGCTTTTTGGTTAGCATTTCTGCCTCCGGGCTTCGCGTTTCGATTGAAAATCGCGCTTCTGCGTCAATGCAGAGCTGTTTGCGCGTCCGAAACGACAAAAGAACAAAACGACAACGATGTTCTATGGTTGTTCTTTTCGCCCGTCAACTCCTGCCTTTAAATCGCGCAATCGGAGAATAAAAGCGCGCGGGTGGCAGCCTGCACGTCCGTCTGGCGCATCAGGCTTTCACCGACGAGAAACGCTTTCGCGCCATAGCCGGTCAGGGTGGCGAGGTCGGAATTTGCGGCGATGCCGCTTTCCGAAACGAGCAGCGCGGCGGCGGGGGCGCGCTCGGCAAGATCGCGCGTCACCTTAAGCGAGGTCTCAAACGTCGCCAGATTGCGATTATTTATGCCGATAAGATCAGCGCCCAGCTCAACCGCGCGGTCCATTTCATCGGCGTTATGGGTTTCGACCAGCGCATCCATGCCCCAGCGGGCCGCCTCGGCGAGCAATTCCGCCGCCTGCGTGTCCGAAAGGCAAGCCATGATCAGCAAAATGCAATCCGCGCCCCAGGCCCGCGCTTCGGCGGCTTGATAAGGGTCGATCATGAAATCCTTGCGCAGCGCCGGCAGGCTCGTCGCCTTGCGCGCCGCGATGAGATATTCAGGCGCGCCCTGAAAGCTGGGGGCGTCCGTCAGCACTGAAAGGCACGCCGCGCCGCCGGCCTCGTAAGCGCGGGCGATGGCGGCGGGGTCGAAATCGACGCGGATGAGCCCTTTTGACGGGCTCGCTTTTTTCACCTCGGCGATCAGCGCATAGCCGGTCTCCGCCCTTGCGGCGAGAGCGGCGCGAAAGCCGCGCGGGGGCGCGCTTTCGCTCGCCATGGTTTCAATGTCGGCCGGCGGCGCTTTTGTTTTCGCTGCCGTGACTTCGGATTTCTTGTAAGCGATGATGTCGTCGAGAATGGTCATGCGGGCCGGTTCGATAATTCAATGAGTTTTTCAAGCGCGGCTTTCGCCTCGCCCTGATCGATAGCGGCTTCGGCGCGCCGCGCGGCGGCGTCAAGGTCCGGCGCTTTTTGCGCAACCACCAGCGCGGCGGCGGCGTTCAATACCGCGATATCGCGATAAGCGCTTTTCTCGCCTTCGAGCAGACGCCGTAGCGCCGCCGCGTTTTCTTCCGGTTCGCCGCCGACGAGCGCTGCCGGTTCCGCGCGGGCGAGCCCCGCATCTTCCGGCGTGACCTCGAACTCGCTGACGGCGCCGTCCGCGAAAGCCGCAACATAAGTCGGTCCTGTCGTGGTCAGCTCGTCAAGACCGTCCGATCCATGCACCACCCAGGCGCGGGTCACGCCCAGATGCGGCATCACTTCGGCGATGGGGCGCACCAGATCGCGGGCGAAGACGCCCATCACCTGCCGCTTGGCGCCGGCCGGGTTTGAAAGCGGCCCCATGACGTTGAAGATGGTGCGCACGCCAAGCCCCTTGCGGGCCGCCGCCACGTGCATCACCGCCCGGTGATGCAGCGCCGCGAACATGAAGCCGACATTGGCGTTTTCGATACAGGCGCGAATGGTGTGCGGCGGCACATCGAGCTTGACGCCAAGCGCGGCCAGCACTTCCGACGAGCCGGATTTCGACGACGCCGCCTTGTTGCCATGCTTGGCGATCCGCACGCCGCAGCCCGCCGCGATCAGCGCCGCGGCCGTCGAGATATTATAGGTGCCCGCGCCGTCGCCGCCGGTGCCGCAAGTATCGAGCACGTCGTCAGGCGCATCGACCTTCAAAGCGAGGTCGCGCATGGTCTGCGCCGCGGCGGCGATCTCCTCGACCGTCTCGCCGCGGGTGCGCAGCGCGGCGAGGAAGCCCGCAATTTCGATATCGCTGGCGTTGCCGGAAAACAGCGCCAGCATGGCTTCGCGCATTTCAGCGGCGGAAAGCGGCGCGCCGGACATCGCCCTGGCGAGATGGGTGTGAAATTCCGTCATTGCGCCCGCGCTATTGAAAGAAAATTGGCGATCAGTTTCGCGCCATGCTCGGTGGCGATGCTTTCCGGATGAAACTGCACGCCCATGATCGGCAGCGAGGCATGGGCGATCGCCATGACCTCGCCATCATCGTCAGAGCGGGCGGTGACCGAAAGCTGGTTCGACAAGGTTGCTGGGTCGGCGACGAGCGAGTGATAGCGCACCGCCGTGAAAGGCGAGGGCACGCCGGCGAACATTGCGTCGCCGTCATGGAGGACGCCGCAGCTCTTGCCATGCATCAGCTTGCCAGCGCGCTTGATGACGCCGCCAAAACCTTGCGCGATGGACTGCATGCCGAGGCAAACGCCGAACAGCGGCGTGCCCGTCTCAGCGGCGGCAGCCACAAGATCAAGGCAGACGCCTGCTTCGTTCGGCGTGCACGGTCCTGGGGAAAGAACGATCGCTTCAGGCTCTAGAGCCAGCGCTTCGCTCGCGCTAATCGCGTCATTGCGCAAGACGCGCGTTTCTTCGCCCAACCCGCCAATAAGATGTGCGAGATTGAAGGTAAAACTGTCATAGTTGTCGATCAACAGGATCATGGGGCTCGAGAATCAGCGTTAGTATCCGAATTTTAATGGTTTAACGTCGCCGCCGCAGGGTGCAAGCGTTCCCGTCGGCGATAAAAGGCGCAACGCCACACGCTTTCGAGAGCCGCAAGGGGCGAGCGGCGCTATTCGCAACGAACGGGACACATGCAGTTTCGCTGGCGCAGGATAATCGGATTGGGGGCGCGCAAGAACGCCCTTCATAGCGGTTACGCGGGCAATGCTGGTGTGGTTGCAACCGCGGCGGTCGCGCTCGCCGGCCTCGCCATCGGCGCAATCGCGGCCTTTGTGAGCGAGAAGGGCGCGTCCGTGGAAGCCTCGGCGCCGGCGCCGCGCAACGCGCCGTCGCCCGGCGATCTGGCGCGGCTCGAACGCGACGAGATTATCGCCCGCATCGTCGGCGAGAATAGCCGACCGCCGGAACGCTTGGCGCCG
This sequence comes from uncultured Parvularculaceae bacterium, assembly GCA_947259375.1. Classification (GTDB taxonomy): domain Bacteria; phylum Pseudomonadota; class Alphaproteobacteria; order Caulobacterales; family Parvularculaceae; genus Hyphococcus. Next base: position 312,445 of record CAMYLZ010000025.1, read on the forward strand.
CCGCCAATAGACATAGCATCGCCGGTTGCAACATCGGCGGCGCCGAAAGTCATCATCATCATCGACGATATGGGCGTCGACCGCCGCGCCAGCGAAGCCGCACTCGCCATGCCGGGGCCGATCACCTTTTCCTTCCTGCCTTATGCGCGCCAAGTGGGCGATATGGTCGAAAAGGCCCGTCACGCCGGCGGCGAAATCATGCTGCACCTGCCGATGGAGCCGACGGGCGCGGCGGATCCCGGTCCCCATGCGCTGGTAACGGGCATGACCGGCGGCGGGTTTCTCAACAACCTCGAATGGAACCTGACCCGGTTTGACGGCTATGTGGGCGTCAATAACCACATGGGATCGAAACTGACCGCCGACATGGCGGCGATGAAGACGCTGCTCGGCTATCTGGAACATGAAGGGCTATTTTTTCTCGATTCGCTCACGACGAAAGAAACTGCGGTGCGGAGCGCGGCGCGCGAAATCGGCGTCGAGACATTCGCGCGCGACGTGTTCCTTGATGATGCGGTCGGCGACAAGGAAGAGATCAGGAAACAACTCAATCTCGCCGAACATATTGCGCGCGAGACCGGCTATGTGGTCGCCATCGGCCATCCGCGCAAGGAAACGCTTGAAGTGCTTGGCCCGTGGATGACGAGCGCGCCGGCGCGCGGGCTGGAGCTTGTTTTCGCCAGCGAGCTGAAAATCCTTACCGGCGGGCCGCAACCGGCGACGCTCGCCGCCGCGCCAGCATTGCGGTTTTAGTAGTCCCGAGGCGGATTATCCGCGCGGCTGGATCAGGGAGGAAGACATGGATTGGAATACGCTTGATTACCTCGCCGCTGCGTTGCTCATCGGGGGCGGCGCGGGCGCTTATCTGCTGATGAGGCGGCTTGTCGCCAGACCGGGAATAAGGCTGTTGGCGGGCGTGGCGATCATTGGCGCGGTCGCGCTTGTCTGGGTGCAATTGGCGGTCGGCATTTTTTGACGGTGTAATCCGGGAGCAAGCGTCATCCCGGCTGCGGCGCAGCGTGATGATATGAAAACGCCGCGCTTGATGCGCGGCGTTTTGCTCTCGTTCAAAGTCCGCCAAAGCGAATGAAAAGCTAGGCCGCCTTTTTGTCGGCGATGTAAGCGTCGATCAGTTGTTCGAGGATCGGCAGCGCCACGGCGCCGTTTTTCAAAACGATATCGTGGAACTCGCGAATGTCGAAATCATCGCCAAGCGCTGATTTGGCTTTCTCGCGCAGTTCCAAAATCTTGATCATGCCGATTTTATAGGACAGCGCCTGGCCGGGCAGGTCGATATAGCGCTCGATCTCTTTGGTCGCTTCGCTTTCCGTCATCGGATTATTGTCGAGCATGAAGGCGATGGCTTTCTCGCGGCTCCATTTTTTCGAATGCACGCCGGTATCGACGACGAGGCGCGCGGCGCGCAGCATTTCATTTTGCAGTCGGCCGAAATCCTGCATCGGGTCGGTAAAGCGGCCCTGTTCCTTGGCGAGCCGTTCCGAATAAAGGCCCCAGCCTTCGGAATAGGCGCCGAAAAACGCGAATTTCTGGAAGGTCGGCACGCCGGTCAGCTCCTGCTGGATGGCGATCTGGAAATGGTGGCCGGGCGCGCCTTCGTGATAGGCGATGGTCTCCATTTCGTGCTTCTGCTTCTTCGTCATGTCGCGCAAATTGGTGTAGTAAATGCCTGGGCGCGATCCGTCCGGGGTCGGACGATTATAAAAGGCGATGGGCGCCGTCGCCTCACGCCATTTCTCGACCGCGCGCACTTCCAGCGGCGCTTTCGGCAGGACGTTGAAATAATCGTCTACATCTTCGTAAATCGCGTCGATATAGGCTTTCGATGCGTCGAGATAGCCCTGCCGGCCGTCTTCCGTATTCGGAAAGAAGTTTGACGGATCAGTGCGCAGGAATTCGAAAAACGCCGGCAGGTCGCCGTCAAATCCGACTTCCTTCATGATCTCTTTCATCTCGCCGCGCAGACGCTTGACGTCGGCAAGGCCGATCTTGTGGATCTCCTTCGCCGTGAGTTCGGCTTCGGTCGTCCAGAAATCAATCTGGTTCTTGTAATAGTCCTTGCCGTCCGGCAGCGCCCATACGCCGTTCGGCCCGTGCGAAGCGTCGCGAAGATCGTCGATGCGCGCGACAATCCGCTCGACCGACGGCTTGAAGGCGTCATTCAGGGCGGCTTGGGCTTCCTCGATCAGGCGCTGCTTTTCCGCCTCGCTGATGTCGAGCGCGTCGACTTTGGCTTTGAAGTCGGCGAAAATTGCTGCGTCTTCTTCCGATGCGTCAAACGGCGCGCCCTTGATCACGGCGCGCGAGTCCTTAATCACCGGATCGAAAGAAAACGACGTCGGCGCGATGCCGCGCGCGGCGGCCATGTTGATGCCTTCGATCAACTGGTCGGCGATCTGCGTCATTCCTTCAATGCGTGAGATATAGGCTTCGGCATCGGAGACCGTATCGACGCGGTGAATATTCTGCAGGAAGGTGACCGGCTGCGTCACCGGATTGTTCATGGTCGAGAAGGCATAGCCGTGAAAGCGGAATTCATGGCCGCGAAGGGCGCGTTCCTGGAGGAACTCGAAAATCCGGTAGCTGACCTGCATCTGTTCGGAAAGCGCGTCATAATCGAAATCCGAGCGCAAGCGCGCCAGGTCCTGTTTGGTCAGTTCATGATCGCGAACGGTTTTGGCGTCTGTAAAATCGTCCCATGCGCCATATTGGTCCGTCTTGACGCCAAGCTGGGCTTGCAACATCGGCGAGTCGTCGAGCGCGCGCTGGAACTGCTCTTCAAAAAACGCGGCGAGGCGCTGATCTTCGGTTTGCGTCGCCTGCGCCGCGGCGGGGGCCGGTTCCTGCGCTAAAGCGGCGGCGCCGGTAATCGCGGAAAGCGCGGTCGCGCCGATGAGCGCGCGTTTGAATCTGTTCAGCATTGATCGTTCCTTTTTTGAATGCTTGCCCTAAATTGCCTGATGGCGCGCGCGTCCCGGCGCGAATGGGTCGGCATAGTCTAACGAATTCGGCGCCAAGAGAAGCGGGCTCTTGTCGCAGGTAAGGACCGGTTCGTCTCAAAGCCCAATCAATTCCCGGCGCGCGAAAGCGCCGCCTCGGCGGCCGCGAACAGGGCTTTGGCCTTGTTTTCGCATTCGCGCTGCTCCATCTCGGGAACCGAATCCGCGACAATGCCGGCGCCGGCCTGGGCGTGCATGACGCCGTCCTTGACGACCGCTGTGCGCAACGCGATGCAGGTATCGACATTGCCATTGGCGGAAAAATAGCCGATCGCGCCCGCATAGACGCCGCGCGCCGATATTTCGAGTTCGTCGATGATCTCCATGGCGCGAATTTTCGGCGCACCCGAAACTGTGCCGGCCGGAAAGCCGCTGACCACGGCGTTGACAGGATGCTCATCCGCGCGCAATTCGCCGATCACATTCGAGACGATATGCATGACATGGCTATAGCGTTCGATCGTGAATTGATCCGTCACCTGAACGCTGCCGATTTTCGCAGATCGGCCCACATCATTGCGGCCGAGATCAAGCAGCATCAAGTGTTCGGCCCGCTCTTTAGGATCGGCGATCAGTTCCTTTTCGAAAGCAAGGTCTTCGGCGGGCGTCTTGCCGCGCGGCCGGGTGCCGGCGATCGGCCGAATGGTGATTTCGCCGTCGCGCACCCGCACCAGGATTTCCGGGCTCGATCCGACGATCGAGAAGTCGTCAAATGCGAAATAGAACATGAAAGGCGAGGGATTGGAGCGGCGCAGCGCCCGGTATAGCTCAAAGGGCGGCGCGTCGAATGGCCGGGAGAAACGCTGGCTTAAAACAACCTGAAATACATCGCCGGCGCTAATGTAATCCTTAGCTTTTTTGACCATGGCTTCATATTCCGCCTGCGGCGTATTGGAGGTCATGGCCGCATTGTCGCCAGCGGGCGCGGCTCGGCGTGGATGGGCGAGCGGCGCTTCGAGGTCGTTGACCGCGTCAGCGAGCCGTTCAGCCGCGCGGCCATAGGCCGCCCGCGCTGAAACGCCGGCTTCCGGCCGCACCGGCGAGAATAGCAGGATCTCCTGGCGGACATTGTCAAACACCGCGACGATGGTCGGGCGCAGAAACACCGCATCCGGCGTATCGAGCCCGCCAGCGGGACGGGGGCCGAGCCGTTCCATCTGCCGCGCCATGTCATAACCCATGAAGCCGAAAACGCCGGCCGCCATGGGCGGCGCGCCCGCCGGCGGCTGCAATTCGGATTCGGCAAGCAGCGCCTTGAGATTGTCGAGCGGCGCACCTGTCTGCGGCTCGAAGGCTTGCGGGTCCGCCGCCGCCTGACGGTTGATCTGCGAGGCGTCGCCTGAACACCGCCAGATAATGTCAGGTTTCAATCCAATGATTGAAAATCGCGCAAGCTGCTCGCCGCCTTCGACGGATTCGAGAAGGAACGCGCCCTTGCGATTGGCGGCGAGTTTCAGATAGGCGGAAACCGGCGTTTCAAGATCGTTAACGAGGCTGCGGCAGACAAGCTGAGCCTCGCCCGCTTCATACGCCTTGGCAAAGCTTTCGAAATCGGGACTGACCGTCAAAGTGCTATCCGTATACGTTACAAATTATCGGCAAACAGCGCGTCGATTTGCGCCTGATTGATCTTGACGCCGTAATCCTCGCGAATGGCAAGGATGAAAGCCTCAACCAGCTCCTGATCGATCTGGTATCCGATCAGTTGCTTGAGCTGTTCAACTTGCGCCGGCGGAATAGCGTTCGGCGCATAGCCGATCTCCCGGATCTCGACGACGACCTGGGCGCCGGATGCGCCGGCAGGGCCGGAAACGAGATCGTTGAGTTCCGCAAAGAAGATCTGATCGGAGAGACTGGCGGAGATCGTTTCGTTTTCAAACCGGCGATCAACCAGCAGCTCAATCGGCGCGCGGTCAAACAGCGCCGCCGCATCGTCGAGGCTGCCGCCTTCGGAAACGGTCTTGCGGATTTCACTGACCGTTGCGGAGATGCGATCGCGCCGTTCCTGCGCGCGCCAGCGTTGTTCAACCGCGTCGCGTACTTCGTCAAAGGGCTTGAGCGCGGGCGCGGTGATCTCTTTCATGCCGACGATGAAATAGCCGTCCTCGCTCGAAAGACGCAGTGCTTCGCTCTGCTCGCCTTCCTCCAGCAGGAAGGCCTCGCGCAAGGCTTCGCCCGGCACCTTGTCGATAATTGCGCCGCCCGGCGCGAAGCTGACGCGGTCGATCGGGCCGACGGTTTCCACCTCGAAGCCGGCGGCTTCGGCCGCGTCGGCAAGCTCTGCGCCCGTGTCGCGCACTTCCTCGATCTCGTCGATCGCATCGAGAAGCCGGCGGCGGACATCTTGCTCAAGAAAGGCTTCCTCAATCTCGGCCCGAACGTCTTCGAAGGTGGTTGTCTCGGCGGGCGTGACGCCGGCGATCTGCACGATGGTCCAGCCGAATAGCGAGCGCACCGGGTCGAGAACATCGCCTTCCGCAAGGCCGGCTTCGAAGGCGGCGGCGGCGACGCTTGGATCAAGAATATCGCGTTCTTGCGCATCCGCGAATGTCGCGGCCTCGAGGCTCGTGCCTTTGTCGGCCGCGATATTCTCGAACGGGGCGCCGGACCGCAAGGCGGCGACGGCGGTGCGCGCCTCCGCCTCGGTTTCATAGGTCAGCTGATAAAGCGTGCGCCGTTCCGGCTTGTCGTACAGGCGCTCCTTGCCGGTTTCGTAAAGGCGGCGCAATTCTTCTTCCGGCGCATCGAGCCCGTCGCGGAAATCCGCACTGCGCAACACCAGCATGTCGAAGGTCCGATATTGCGGCGCGGTGAACATCGCTTCGTTTTCTTCATAGAAAGTCTGAAGATCATCCGGGCCGGGCTCGGCGGCGACGCCCGCCATCTCGTCGGTGACGGTCAGATAAGCAATGCGGCGGCGTTCGGTCTCGCGCATCACCAGCGCGTCAATCAGCGGCGCCGGCGCAGGCCCGGAGGCGGCGAGCGCTTCGATCAGTTGCGCGCGGGTGAGGTCTTCCTTGATCAGCTTTTCAAACTGATCGACCGTCATCGCGTTGATCTGGAGAATGTTTTCCAGCGTCGGCCGGTCGAACGACCCCGTGGCCGGGTTCTGGAAAGCCTCATTGTTCTGCAGATAATCGGCGACGGCCTCGCGCGGAATCGCCAGATTCATCCGATCGGAATATTGCGACAGCGCCGAGCGGGTGACGATGCCGTCAATCACCTGGCGCGGCATGCCGCTGGCGATGGCGGCCTCGCGGGTGAAGCTGCCGCCGGAATCGCGGTTCTGGCGCTGATAGGCGTCATTGAACTCGTTCTGGATATATTGCGCCGAGAAATTCTTCGATCCGATGCTCAAGGTCGGGCTCGCCGCAAGCTGCGTGACATTCGGCACGCCCCAAAGCGCGAACGCCAGAATCAGCAAGACCGCCACGAGCCATGCGACCGGGCCTTTGAGAACGTCGCGAACCTGACTGAGCATTGATACCGCCTTGAATTTTGGACCGTTTGACCGATCGTTGCCTGAATCCGGCGCGTAACCTAGTCGCGGCGCCCTGCGCCGACAAGTGCGGAATGGCGATCTCTGGACAGCACTTGCCGCTTACCGTAGGTGCGAATGATACTTATAAAACAAGACCAACGGGGAAGAGACGTCATGAAGCCATTGATCGCCGGCAATTGGAAAATGAACGGCCTGCAGGCGGCGCGCGCGGAAGTCGAGGCGCTGATCGAGAAATTCGCCGGCGCTGCGCCGGCCGATCGCGACGTGCTGATCTGTCCGCCGGCGACGCTGGTCGCGCAATTCGCGGAGCGCTATTCGGATGAAGGGGTGCAGATCGGCGCGCAGGACTGTCATGCGCTGGCGGGCGGCGCCCATACCGGCGATATCAGCGCGGAAATGCTGGCCGATGCGGGCGCGGCCTATGTGATTGTCGGCCATTCCGAGCGCCGCGCCGATCATGGCGAGAGCGACGAGACTGTGCGCGCCAAGGCCGAGGCGGCGCTGCGCGCCGGGCTCACCCCGATTATCTGCGTCGGCGAAACGCGCGAGCAGCGCGAGGCGGGAACGGCGTTTGACGTGGTCGGCGCGCAGCTCAAAGGCTCGCTGCCGAATGGCGGCGCGCCGTTTGTCGTCGCCTATGAGCCGGTCTGGGCGATCGGCACCGGGCTCACCCCGAGTCTTGCGGATATCGGCGCAATGCACGATTTTATTCGTTCAAAAACGCCGGAAGGCGCACGCATTTTATATGGCGGTTCCGTAAAACCGGAGAACGCGGAGGAAATCCTCGCGATCAATAATGTGAATGGCGCGCTGGTCGGCGGCGCGAGCCTTAAAGCCGACGATTTCCATCCGATTATCGCCGCCGCGCCCGGCGAGATGTGATCGGAGGCAAAGGACGGCATGCGCGTGAGCCTTATCATCATTTTCGGGCTGTTGCTGGTGGTGACCGGCGTTTCCGGCTGCGCGAGCTGGTCGGCTGAACGCAAGGCGCCGCCGCTCGGGGCTTTTGTCGAGATTGGCGGCGAAAAACTGCATGTCCTTGACGCCGGACCGCGCGACAGCGCCAAGCCGCCGGTGATCCTCATCCATGGCGCGAGCGTCAATTTGCGCGACATGAAACTGGCGCTTGGCGACGCGCTGGCGCAGGACCGCCGCGTCATCATGATCGACCGGCCGGGGCGGGGCTATTCCACCCGCAATGGCGAGGGCTATCGCATTGACGTGCAGGCGCAGTTCATCCGCGCCGCGGCGGCCGAACTCGGTGTTGAAAACCCGCTTGTCGTCGGCCAGAGCCTCGGCGGCGCCGTGGCGCTGAGCTATGCCTTGCAGTTTCAGGACGAAATGAACGGGCTGGTGCTGCTGGCGCCAGTGAGCCATGAATGGCCGGGCGGCGTGGCCTGGTACAATAATGTGTCAAGCTGGCCGGTGCTGGGCGTCATGTTGCGCCGCCTGTTTGTGCCCGTATACGGACAATTGACGGCGAAAAAGAGCATTGAAGCCTCTTTCGAGCCGGACCCGGCGCCGGAAGGCTATTATGAAAACTCCGGCCTCGCGCTGCTGTTCCGGGCGCGCGACTTCAAGGCCAATGCCGCAGATCTCGCCAATCTCAAGGAGCAGATCATCGAGCAGCAAAAGCAATATGGCCGGTTGCGCCTGCCGGTGGCCGTGGTGACCGGAACGGATGACGCGACCGTCAGCCCGAAAATCCATTCGGCGCAACTTGAAAAAGACATTGTCGGCGCCGAACTGACGCTGTTGCCGGATACCGGCCATGCGCTGCATCATGCGGAGACGGCGCGGATCATCGCCATCATCAATGAAATTTCCATGCGGGCGCAAAAATGACCGAAGACATCAAGAAAAAACGCAAGCGCCTGATCTATCGCGCCAATTATCGCGGTTTCAAGGAAGCCGATTTGCTGATCGGCGGCTTTGCCAAAGCCCATGTGGCCGAAATGAGCGAGGCGGAGCTCGACGCGTTCGACGTGCTGCTGGAGGTCAATGACCGCGAGCTGTACGCCTACGCCACCGGCAAGGCGGCGGTCCCGCCGGCGCTTGACGGGCCGGTGATGGCGAAACTCAAAAATTTCGAGCTGCCGGGGCTTTAAACCCGGCGGCCGTTGGATCGCGCGAGCGCCTGTCCTTCTCTCCCTGAGAGAAGATGCGAAGCCGCATCAGCGATCCCGCCTGACAGCGCCCAAGCGTTGCCTCTTTTGCCGCGCCCCCTTATGACACCTGCCCGAACGCGGACCGCCAAATCGGCTGCCCGCGCGTTTTGCGTTGAGGAAAATGATGGCGGACGCCGCAAATAACATGGTTTCAGGCATTGCGCTGATTGGCGCTGATGCGGCGTGGCGCCAGCAGGGCCGGCTAGATGTCTTCGGCGCGCCGGAAGGCGCTGACGCGCTCGCGGTCGCCGATGCGGCGCGGGTCAGCGGCGGGACCGTGCTTCATATCGCCCGCGACGGCGCGCGCGCAGCCGCGATTGCGCAGTCGCTGAAATTCTTTGCGCCGGACATCCCGGTGATCGAATATCCGGCCTGGGATTGCTTGCCTTATGACCGCGTGTCGCCTTCGCCGGCGGTGACGTCAAAGCGCATGGCGAGCCTTGCGGCGATCGCGAAGCGCGGCGAGGGCGCGCTGATTATTGTCGCCTCGATCAACGCCGCGACGCAGAAAACGCCGCCGCGTGAAGTGATCGAAAACGCCGCCCTGTCGCTCGCGCCCGGCGTGGTGATGGAGATGGACGAGCTCGCCCGCTATCTCAACGTCAATGGCTATGCGCGGTCTTCAACCGTGCGCGAGCCGGGGGAATACGCCGTGCGGGGCGGGCTGGTCGATATATTCCCTCCGGGCGCGGATGATCCGGTGCGGCTCGATTTTTTCGGCGACACGCTGGAAAGCATTCGCGCCTTCGATGCGGAAACCCAGCGAACCACGAAACAGCTTGCCGGCTTTTCGCTCGCCGCCGCCAGCGAGATCCTGCTTTCCGATGAAACCATATCGCGCTTTCGCAAAGGCTATGTCGCGACCTTCGGACCGGCCGGCGACGATCCGCTTTATGAAGCGATCAGCGCGGGCCGCGGCCATGCCGGCGCGGAGCACTGGCTGGCGCTGTTTTACGAGCGCATGGACACGCTGTTCGACTTTATCGGCGACGCGCTGGTTTTTGCCGATCACCTCGCGGATGAAGCCGCCGAAGAACGGCGCTCGACCGTCGCCGACCATTACGCGGCGCGCGCCGAAGACGCCCAGGCGCGCAAACCCCGCGGCGGCGATTTCGCCGCGCCGGCTTATCGCCCGCTGACGCCCGATGCGCTTTACCTCACCAAAGGGGAGTGGAACGAGAAACTCTTCGACGCCAATTTGCGCCCGCTGACGCCTTTCGCGCCGCCGGAAAATGCGCGCGGGCTGCATTTTGGCGCGAAAGTCGGCCGCAGTTTCGCGGCCGAACGCGCAGCGGAAAACATCAATGTCTTCGATGCGGTGAACGCCCATGCGGCCACGCTGTCTGAGGCCGGTAAAAAAATTATCGTCGCCTGCTGGTCTGAAGGCTCGGCCGACCGTATGCGGACGGTCCTTGGCGATCATGGCGCCGGCGCGCTTGCCCATGCGGAGAGCTGGCAAGCCGTCAGCGAGACGAAAGCGCCGATGATGACGGCGGTGCTGGGTCTTGAGACCGGTTTCGAAACGCCGGATGCGGCCTTCATCTCCGAACAGGATATTCTCGGCGACCGCCTGGTGCGGCGCGGGCGCAAGAAACGGGCGGAAAACTTTCTTACCGAAGCCGCCGGGCTGTCGCTCGGCGATCTCGTTGTCCATGTGGAACATGGCATCGGGCGCTATCAGGGCCTCAAAACCCTCGAAGTGCAGGGCGCGCCCCATGATTGCCTGTTCCTTGAATATCATGGCGGCGACAAGCTGTTCTTGCCGGTCGAAAACATCGAGCTGTTGTCGCGCTTCGGCTCGGACGATACGGGCGTGCAGCTCGACAAGCTCGGCGGCGCGGCGTGGCAGGGACGCAAGGCGAAGATGCGCGCGCGCGTCAAAATGCTCGCCGAACAGCTTATCGCCATCGCCGCCAAGCGCGCCATGCGCAAGTCGGATGCTATTTCTCCCGGCGTGGGACCGTTTGAGGAGTTTTGCGCCCGCTTTCCCTATGCGGAAACGGAAGACCAGGAAAACGCCATCGCCGATGTGGTGGAGGATTTCGCCAAGGGCCAGCCCATGGACCGGCTGGTTTGCGGCGATGTCGGCTTCGGCAAGACGGAAGTCGCCTTGCGCGCCGCTTTCATTATGGCGATGACCGGACGGCAGGTGGCGGTGATCGCGCCGACGACGCTGCTCGCGCGCCAACATGCGAAAAATTTCACCGAACGGTTCAAAGGCTTTCCGCTCAACGTTGCGCAACTTTCGCGCATGGTCGGCGCCAGCGAAGCGAAGGCGGCCAAGGAAGGCATTGCCGATGGGCGCGTCGACATTATCGTCGGCACCCATGCGCTGTTGCAAAAGTCCATCAAATTCCGCGATCTCGGCCTCGTTATTGTCGATGAGGAACAGCATTTCGGCGTCAAGCACAAAGAGCGCCTCAAAGAATATCGCGCCGACACCCATGTGCTGACGCTTTCCGCAACGCCGATCCCGCGCACGCTGCAACTTGCCATGAGCGGCATTCGCGACCTGTCGCTGATTGCAACGCCGCCGGTTGACCGGCTCGCCGTGCGCACGACGGTCGGCCCGTTCGACCCAGTGGTCGCGCGCGAGACCTTGCTGCGCGAGCATTATCGCGGCGGGCAGAGCTTTTATGTGGCGCCGCGCATCGCCGACCTCGACGACATTGCGGAATTTTTGCGCGACGAATTGCCGGAGCTCAAATTCAAGGTCGCACACGGACAAATGGGCGCAGGCGAGCTCGAAGACATCATGACCGCCTTTTATGAAGGCAAGTTCGACGTATTGGTCTCGACCACCATCATCGAGTCCGGTCTCGATATTCCGACCGCGAACACCATGCTCATTCACCGCGCGGATATGTTTGGCCTCGGCCAGTTATATCAATTGCGCGGGCGGGTCGGACGCTCAAAACAGCGCGCTTACGCCTATCTCACCACCAGCCCGCGCAAGAAGCTGACCCCCGCGGCGGAGCGCCGGCTGAAGGTCATGCAATCGCTCGACACGCTCGGCGCGGGCTTCACGCTGGCGAGCCACGATCTTGATATTCGCGGCGCGGGCAATTTGCTGGGCGAGGAGCAATCGGGCCATGTGAAGGAAGTCGGCGTCGAGCTTTACCAGCACATGCTCGAAGAAGCGGTCGCCGAGCTGCGCGAAGGCGGCGCGGCCCGCGAGGAACAATGGTCGCCGCAAATCAATATTGGCGCGGCGGTGCTGATCCCTGAAGGTTATGTCGCCGATCTTGATGTGCGCATGGCGCTTTACCGGCGGCTGGGCGATGTAAAGGCGCAGGAAGAGATTGACGCATTCGCGGCGGAACTGGTGGACCGTTTCGGCCCGATGCCGTCAGAGGTCGAACATCTGCTGGAAATTGTCGCCATCAAGGGCGTTTGCCGCCGCGCCGGCATTGCGAAGATCGATTCCGGTCCGAAAGGCGCCGTCATCAGTTTCTATAAGGATCAGTTCGCGAATGTGACGGGCCTTATTGAGTTCGTGTCGACCTCGCCGCTCGACGTCAAGCTTCGGCCGGACCAGAAATTCGTCATCCGCCAGGAGTGGGCGGGCGAGAAGGCGCGGCTGAAAGGCGCCAAGAAAATCGCCGAGACTATCGCGACGATTGCTGCGAAAGCGGCCTGACGCGCCCCTCGTCGCGCAGGGCGGCGAGGGCGAGGGCGACGCATTCCTCGATGCAAAAGCCTTCGGGGCGGGCAAGGGCGGCGGTCTGTGTTTCGATGGCGAACAGGCGCTGATCGTCCTCGCTGCGAAAGACCGTGTTTTCCAGAACGCCCTTGATGCGCTGCACGGCTTTTTGCGCATCCGGCGCTGTCGTCGCCGGCGCCAGGATAAAAAACGTGTCTGCGGCGATGCGCGCGGTCGTGTCCTCCGCGCGGGTGACGCGCTTGATCAGGCGCGCAGCCTTGTGAAGCGCGCGGCGGTCTGGCGCGCCGGCGCCGTCACGCGGCTTCATGGCGATTTTCAGCGCCATAAGCGCCAGCGGACGCCCGGTCTGGTCGGCGCGGGCGCAGAGCCGGGCCCCATGTTCGCTCAAAAAGGCGCCGGTGAAGGCGCCCGAAGCCGGATCGCGGATCATGTCGCCTGAACAGGCATTGAGAAAACGCCGCATCGCCTTTGTCAGGCGTGCGCGGCGGGCCGCGACCTGACTTTTCGCGGCGAGATCGTCGCTCACATGACTGGCGAGAATGAAATCCGCCGCGCCGCGCTGCGTCAGACCGGCAGCGTCATCGGGATCATGCAAGGGGAACAGGATCGGCAGCGTATTGTGCCGCGGGTGACGGCGCAGCGCCTTGGCGAGACTCATCAACGGATGGTTTTCGCGCGGCGGCAAAAAAAACGCGCAGTCGAAGCGTTCATTTTCAATCGCCCGCATGGCCTGTCCGGCGGAGAAGACGCAAATGCTTTTTGCGGTCACGGGGCGAAGCGCGTTGACCGCCGCGAGCGCGACCGGGCCGGGTTCGCCGGCAATCAGGACGTGTAAAGACGATTGTATCGAGGCGATCGGCGGAAACTCGGAAAGCCGGCTCAAGGTCGCCAGCGTTTTCAATCGCTCGCCTGCTTCTTCTGCAATATTGCGCAAGCGCAGCATGTGCCGGCAGCGGGCGATCAGCGCATCGGGCTGTTCGCCGATGGTGACAAGTTCGCCATGGCGGCGCAAGGCCTTGCGCGCGGAGACATCGATATAGGGATCGACGATGATGACGACCGACGAATCCGGCGATTTGCGGCGCAATTGCGCGGCGATCGCCTGGGCTTTCTTTTCCGAGACAGCCTTGCCGCGAATATCGATCAGGCCGAGATCGGCGCCGGCGCCGTCTTTTTGTGGAACAAGCGCGTAACCGGCCTCCGCGAAGGCCGGCAACAGGCGGCTATAGGCCTCATCCGACCCGCCCACATAGACAATTCGCGCTTTCGGCGGTGCGCCGTTCTGGTCTTGCATTGAGTTCTTCCGGCCCGTCGGCTTGTCGCCGCTTGATTTGATCAACGCGGTTGGCGCGTCGCCGGAATATTATTCAAGATACGGGCCGAGTCCGGGTTTTCGCCGTCCGGTTGCACCGCCTCATCGGGGTTCGCGGCGGCGGTTCGCAAAGGCTTGGCGGACAGGCAAATATCCTCTTCGCCGATGGCCGGGAAAACGCCGCTGGCCGCACGTTCTTCATAGCAGGGCAGCGCAGCCAGAAATTCCTGCGGCTTGTGATATGGCCCCGCCTCGCGATAAAGATGCGCTGTCGAAACGCCCACATAACGCCAGTGCCATGGTTCGTAGGAATCTTCGCCCGGCAGGTAATCATTTTCGGGCGGGTAGGAGAGAATGAAGCCGAAGCGATAGGCGTTTTCCTCGAAGCACTGAAAACTTTTGTCGCTCTGACGCATGAAGCGGTCATTGACGTTGATGTCGGCGGCAAGGCCCGTCTGGTGCTCCGACATGCCGGGCGGCGTTACCGTGCCGCGCGTGCGGTTGCGATCAAACAGAACTTCCTGCGTGCCATAGGAGCGATAGCCGGAACGTAAGGAAATGCGCTCGCCGGATTCAGACCGGCACAGCGAAATCAACTGTGCAAGGCGTACGGGCATGTTCGCTTCACGCGGGTCCGCATGGGGGTCGCCCGCAAGCCTCAGCTTCATCTCGTCGATATTCGGAGACTTCGCCGTGGGGATTGAATATTCCGCTGCGGAAACAAGATCGCCCGGCGCATAAGCACCATCCAGAAGGAAGTATTGTGAGACGGGGCGGTTGATATCCTCGCGCCGGTCGCGTTCGCGGTTCGCCGCGTAACGCTGGGCGCCGAAAGCATCGCGGAACAGCCGGCGCATATGCTCTTGCAAGGCTTGCGCTTCGGTCAGGCGGCCTTGTTTTTCATAAACGCCGGTCAGCAGCTTGATATAAAGACTAAGGTCGGGGCTGTTTGCGCCTTTTATGTCTTCTTGGGCGTGAAACGCGTCGAGATAAAGCTGTTCTGCGTCATCGAGCCGGCCCATCGTGGTGAATACCGGCCCCAGCACCAGGGTCAATTGCACCGTATCAGGATGATCGGCGCCAAGCTGGCGAGCGCGAATGCTGTATGCGGATGCCAGCAAGCCGGCCGCCGCATAGGCGCCATCCTCGCGCATGGCGAAAAATGCGCCCAGCGAGGACATGTTCTTGGCGGCGGCGAGCCGCGTCTCGCGTGAGCCTTCAGCGGGCTCGTAGGGGCGTGCGTAATTGATCGCTTCAGCGAAAAGGCCGTTGGTCTCGCCTACGTGTTCTGCATAAAAGGCGCTCAGGGCCTTGGGGTCTTCGCTTTCGCCGCGCGCGGCGTCATCGCCAGCGAGTTCGAGGAAGGTCGCGTAAATCGCCACCGCGGTCTCGACATCGCCCGCATGCAACGAGGCTTTGGCCAGTTTGTCTTCATAACGCGCGCGCCCGCGTTTCGTCATGCTCCGTGCGGCGTTGGTCGCCAGCGCCGCACGGTATAAGGTCGCCGCGCGATCAAATTTACCGCGCGCCAATTGCGCGTCCGCCACTTCAAGCGTCAATCGCGCGAGTTCTTCGGGCGTTTCGCCGGCTTCGGCGCGCAGCCGCAAGGCGCGCTCGCCATGTCTGGCGGCGCGTTTTTCCGCGTCATGTGCAACCAGCCAGTCGAATCGCGCTTGCGCCGCCGCCGGGTCGACCCGCACGGCGACATTGAAATAGGCGGCGAAACCGACCGCCAGGAACAAGAACGCTCCGGCAAGATAAATTGGCGAACGCAACGCCATTGCCCCTAAAAACCCCTCTTGCCCCGAACTCCAATCGGAGTGACTTTATCACTCGTTTCACGCCTGCGCGAGCCTTGCGGCGCGTTTTTTCCTCAGGGGTGTTTTTGCGCGTCTCTGGCGCCGCGTGGCGGAATTCGCTAAGCCGCCTCGCAAGACAGACACCACAAGCCATAAGGAAGCTAGGCATGAAAGGCGCGGGCAGGCGGCGCATCTATCTGATGCGACACGGACATGTTGATTATTTCGCGCCTGATATTACGGATCCGCGCACCGTGCCGCTGACCGACGAAGGGCGCGAGCAGGCCCAGGCTGTCGGCGACGCGCTGCAACATGCGACTTTTGACCTTGCCGTTTATTCCGGGCTGCCGCGCACCCGCGAAACCGCCGAGATTGTCCTGTCATCGCTTGATGCGCCGCCGCCGCTAATTGCCCATGACGGGCTGGAAGAGATCAAGAGCGGCTGGATCAAGGCGATCACCCGCGAGGAATTGGCGGCGCGGCTCGCCTATAGCTTTGACGGCGCGGAAGAACCCGGCGCGCGCTTTTTACCGGATGGCGAGACCTTTGCCGACGCGCAAATGCGGGTCACTACGGCGCTCGAAGAGCTAGTTCTCAAGCAGGATTGGCGCTCGGCGCTGATCGTCGCCCATGAGGGCGTCAACCGCATCGCGCTAGGCTGGGCCTGCGGCGGCGGTCTCGCGACGATTTCCGCCTTTGAGCAGGATCTGTGCTGCATCAATCTGATCGATGTGGATGTGACGCCGGCGGAAGGCGGGGCGGGGCTGCAAATCGAGCGCATGGCGATCAAGGCGCTCAACATGACGGCCTATGATTATGTGAAAAAGGGCCTTTCCCGATCCAGCTTGGAGCACCTGTTCGGCGTTGATTTCGGCGGCTTGCGCCCGCGCGGCTAGGCCCCGCGGCCCCACGGATAGGCGCAGCCGACAAGGCGCGGCGCGGCGACTTAATCCTTTCGCATTTTTGTGGTTAACTGCACCTTGTGGGGATATTCACGCGAGGGAGATTGGACGATGCCGTATGGAGTAAAGCACGGCGTAAAGGCGCCGGGGGAGTTTAAAGCGGGGGACATGCTGGGGCTTGCTCTGTCGGGCTCCGCCGGCATTATTGCGGCGCTGGTGACCGACTATCAGCAATCGGCTGAAGCATCGGCGCTATTCACCATCAACCAGTGGGTTGTCGGGCTCGGCAGCATTCTCGGCTTTACCGATATCCCGTTATGGATGGTCGTCATCGGCATGACCATGCTGGGCGCCGGGTCGGTCTTCTATTTCCAGCCGATCACCCGTCAGGGCGCCTTTGCCCAGGGCTTTGGCCTGTTGGCGGTGCTGATGACGGCGGTGCCTGCCAATCTTGCTGGGGGCTTGCAAGGCATTAACGACTCATTGCCGGGGCTCGAGCCAGCGGTTGAGTCCCGCGAGGCTGCGAATGGGGCGCGGATCTATTATACGAGCTATAGCGCATCACAGCCTTTGACGCTGGTGCAGGACCGGTCGGGTCCGAATAAATATGACGTTCATCTGACGATCAACTTCCCGAACGGTCTCGAAGACGAAGTCAGCACGATGATCCGGCGTGGGGCGTTGCGCGGGCGCTTGCATAATGCAAACACGAAACAGACTTGGGATCTTTTCCGCACCTCCGGCGGCACCGTGCGCAAGCAGGGCGATTCGCTTGTCATTCATGCAGGCGTGCCGGCGCGGGAAAGCCAGGCGAAGCTCTGGGTGCGGATCGAGGCCCAGGGCTATGCCATTCAGGTGCAGTCTTATGACGCGACCCTGTCTGATACGGTCGATTGGACGGTCGATATGACCCCGTCAGCCACGCCCCTTTTCATGCAGCGCCTCGGCAAGAGTTACTGGTTCTGACGGCCGCGAAAAAGCGCGGCGCCGGCGATTGCTGACGGGCGCCCGCTATTCGCCGAACTGGCGCAACAGATTGTTCCGCAGGTTCAAGACACGGTTATAAACCTCCAGCGGCGTGCCTGTCTGTCTGAGATCGGCGAGCACCCTGTCCATCTCGAACGCCAGCGCCCGCTGTTCCGTTGAGCGGATGCGGCTTTTCACCCAGCCGATCAGGCACAGGCGCGCGCCGGCGGTGACTTCCTCGACGCGGTGTACGGCGGTTGAGGGATAGAGAACGACGCTGCCGGCCGGTCCCTTGATGCGATCTTCATGTCCGGCATTGTCGATCACCAATTCGCCGCCTTCATAAGCGTTCGGTTCGCACAGGAACAGCGTGAAGGAAATGTCAGTACGCGTATTGTTGATATAAGGCGCGTCAACATGATCGCCATAATGCATGGCGCTCTCGTAGCGATTGAGCGTTGGGCGAATAAACGCCGAAGGCTGCGCGGCGGCGTGAAAAACCGGATGGGCGCGCAGCGCATCGATCATTTTCGACACAGCGCCCTTGACCGCCGGCGCGTTGGCGTCCGCCTGGCGATTGGCTTTTACGGCGCGCGCTTCGCCTTTCGCCGTTTCGCGCCCGTCGCGCCACAAGGCGGGCGCGGCGGTCGCGTCAATAATCGCCTGGCATTCGGGGGCGGACAGAATGTTTTCAATTTGCAGCAGCATGGGCTTCTCAGTTAAGAACCATTGGCGCCGATGGCGCGACCCTATTACATCAACGCCAGATTGACAGGAGGGGCAAGATGACCAGACGCCTGAAATTGATGACCGGCCTTTCAACGGTTGCGGCGGCTGGCGTGCTGGGCTTGGCCGGATGCGGCGGCGAGGGGGAAGGCGAGTCTGAAGCGTCCTCTTCGCTTTCGGGCGACGGTCAGACGGTTTCCGGCGAGGCGGAAGGCGACAGTGAAGGCGGCGAGGGCGAGAGCGAAAACGCCGCCGCCAGCGGCGATCCGTCGAGCGACGATGTCGAATATTTGCGGCTGCTGGGTCTGGTGCGCGGGCACCTGATTGCGTTTCTGGAATTATACAATAGCGGCGCGACCGAGATGGCGATGACCCATGTCAAGCATCCCGAAAGCGAGCTTTACACGTCGCTCGCGCCGGCGGTCGAAGCGCGCGGCAAGCCGGGCTTCGCCGCAGAACTCTCGGCGCTCGCCGCCGCCGCCGAAGCGGGCGGAGACGTTTCCGATGCGTTCAGCGATGTCATCAGCGCGCTGAGCCTGCATGCAGGCGATGCGGGCGTTGCGGCGCAGCTGCTCGGCGTATCTGAGATTGTGCGCACCGCGGCGGATGAATTCGACATTGGCGTTGAAGAGGACGGAACAATCTCGAATGTCCATGAATATCAGGACGCTTTTGGTTTTCTCGTGGCGTCGCGTGAAATTCTTTCCGGTCTGGCGACGTCCGACGTCAATGAGGCCGAAGCGATCGATATCGCCCAGGAACAGATCTCGTTTTCGCTTGACGCTTTTCACAGCCTTACCGCCAGCGAAAGCGAAGGAAAGGCTTCGACGATCTATGGCGCTGCGGCGCGGATAGAGATTGCCGCGCGCGGCCTGCTATGACGCGACGGCGTGAGCAGCGCTAGACCTCGACGCCGGGCGCGGTCGGCGCAGACAGGTTTTTCGCCCGCACCGCAAGATGCGACATTGAGAAATAAAGCGACGCGACAAGCTCGCTCAACACATCGTCCTTCGGATAGGTGGCGCGCACTTTGACATGCCAGTCATGGGTTTTGACGACCCAAAAGGACGTCTTGTAAGGCGCGCCATTGACATTGCCGACCGAAAACCCGCC
The DNA here is from genome assembly GCA_947259375.1 of uncultured Parvularculaceae bacterium. GTDB lineage: Bacteria > Pseudomonadota > Alphaproteobacteria > Caulobacterales > Parvularculaceae > Hyphococcus. The sequence continues at coordinate 331,614 of CAMYLZ010000025.1, forward strand.
GGCGATCGGTTCTTCAAGCCCGGTATAAAGCTCGGCGTCGGCGTCGCTGTCATCCGCCGGTCCCAGCCGCGCCACTGATACGGGCAGGGATTCCTCGACCGTGTAGCTCTGGTAAATCGCCGCCGCGGCCGCCGCCGCGTGCTCCTCCGCCGTCACATCCGGCCAATAGGATGCGTAAACCGTGACTACGGCGTTTTGCGTCGCACTGCGCATGGAGCAGGCGACATCGCGCCCGGCGGCGTCGAATCGCAGGATCTGATCCAGTACAAAAAGCTGGCCTTCAGACGGGATGCTGATTTCCGACGGGCAGGAAAGACCGCTTTCCAGATGGACCAGGCTTTCCCCGTCGGCGCGCCAGCCATCGGGAACCTCCGTGGACGCACGATAGCGCAGAATGTCTGCATTTTCCTCCGGATCGACATTTTGAATGCGCGAGGCGCGCCGGCCGGGCAGCGTGTTCGCCGCATCATGCTGGTCCGCCCGCGCCGAGGATGAAGCCGCCAAGATACCGCCGCTGATCCCCGGCAGGGTGCTCTGTTCGAACTGGTAATTTTGCGTCAATTCGATGCGCGAAAGGTTCGACCATGCGGGCGCATCAAAAGACGGCGCCCCGTAAAAGCCGGCGGTCTGCGGCGTGCTGGCGCAAGCGGCGACAAGTGCGGCGGCGGCGAGCGCCAGGGCGGGACGAGACAACATAAAAAATTTTCCTGACGATTGGACGGAGAGGGCGGCGCGCTAGTCTTGGCCTCTCCGCCAGAGCGGATTGCGGCGTGGTTTTTCCTGCGCATGCGGTTTCAGCTCTTTGGGGTTCCATGGCCCGTAGCTGTAGCTGCGCGCGCCGGCTTGCGGCTGGTAGCCGGTCAGCGTGACGCGCTGTTCGGCCGTAACCGGGGCGACAGCTTCGTCTTCGATATATTTGACGCTTTTCGTGCGGCGCAGCGTATCCGGGAAGAGCGCCATCATCTCCATGATTTCCCTCGGCATGTTGTTTGTGACATTGAACCCGAGCTCGCGCGCTTCCTCGAAGGCGATCGGGTAATCATGCGTCCACCGCCCGGAGGATAATTGCTCGGCCATGCTGATCGCGGCGTTTTCCGAGACCGTGCCGGTCAAAAGCTCGCAAGCGATCTTGCGTAGCTGGGTGATCGCCATTTCACCCACATCAGCAAGCACCAGCGTATAATCATCCGTATTCTGAATGGGTTTTTCTTTCGCGACCCGAACAACGGACGCGGCGGGCAGGCCGCCGATCTGCGGATCGATGGGGCCGAGCACCGCATGCCGGCTCAGCACCACTTCATCGGCGGCGAGGGCGATCAGCGTGCCGCCGGACATCGCGTAATGCGGAACGAAAACGGTGGTCTTGCCGGGATGCGCCTTGACGGCGCGCGCGATCTGCACCGCCGGCAGCACCAGCCCGCCCGGCGTGTGCAGGATGATCTCAAGCGGCTTGTTGGGCGGCGTCTTGCGGATCGCGTCGAGAACGTCCTCCGCGTCGTTCAAATCGATATAGCGCAGCACCGGAATGCCGAGCAGGCCCATCGGTTCCTGGCGATGAACAATCGCGATGATGCGGCTTTTGCGCTTTTTCTGGATTTTAGAGAACTTGTTGACGAGTTCCGCATGGCGTTGCTGGCTGCTCAGGCTGCGCGCCAGAAAGAACAGCAAAATCAACAAAATGGGCAATGCGCCCCAAAGACCTTCCATGCCCCGTAAACCCCTCTACGCAAGACAGACGATTAAGCTTAAGGGCTTTTCGCCGGGCAGGAAAGGGCGCGGCGGGTGTTACGCCCCCTCGCGCCGCGCCAGAAACGCCAGCCGCTCGAACATGTGAACATCCTGCTCGTTTTTGAGGAGCGCGCCATGCAGCGGCGGGATGGCTTTGCGCGGATCGCGCTCGCTCAATATTTCTTGGGGCAAATCTTCGGCCATCAACAGTTTCAGCCAGTCGAGAAGCTCGGAGGTCGACGGCTTTTTCTTGAGGCCCGGCACGTCGCGGATCTCGTAGAAAATCTTCATGGCGTCGGCGACCAGCCGCTTCTTGATGCCGGGATAATGCACCTCGACGATCTCCGCCATGATCTGTGCGTCCGGGAATTTGATGTAGTGGAAAAAACATCGGCGCAGAAAAGCGTCAGGCAATTCTTTTTCATTATTCGAGGTGATGATGACGATCGGGCGCTGCTTGGCGCTCACCGTCTCGCCGGTCTCATAGACAAAAAACTCCATGCGATCGAGCTCTTGCAGCAGGTCGTTGGGAAATTCGATGTCCGCCTTGTCGATTTCGTCGATCAAGAGGACCGGACGCTCGCCGGCGGTGAACGCCTCCCACAGCTTCCCGCGCTTGATGTAGTTTTTCACGTCCCGCGCGCGCTCTTCACCGAGTTGACCGTCGCGCAAGCGCGCCACCGCGTCATATTCATAAAGACCCTGATGCGCCTTGGTGGTCGATTTGATGTGCCATTCAAGCAGCGGCGCGCCGAGCGCCTTGGCCACCTCAATCGCCAGCACCGTCTTGCCGGTGCCGGGCTCGCCCTTGACGAGAAGCGGGCGCTCCAGCGTCACGGCGGCGTTCACCGCGACTTTCAGATCTTCCGTGGCGACGTAATCCTTGGTGCCGGTGAATTTCACTTCGAAGCCTCTCAACTTGGGCGTTGCGCAAAACCGTTGCGCCAAATGGGGGCGACTATAGGGGCCGGAGCCGTTAACGCAATTGCAGCATGCAGTCGCCAAGTTTTGATTTTCATTGCGTTTTCCGGCAGCCTTGTCGGCGCCGGTCATCTTGGAGAGGGCTTTTATGCGTTTCATGGCAGTGCTGATTGCATCCAGCGTTCTTCTCATCGCCTGCGGGCGCGAAGCGGGCGAGGAACAGCCAGCTGCACCGGCGGAAGCCGCTGAGGCGAGCGCGCCGCAAGGCGCCTGGACCCATGAAACGGTCGCGGATTTCGAGCGCCGGGACGGTTTCCTGACGCTCTTTGTCGATGAAGCGGGCGGGCGCGTTTTCGCCGAATTTCCGAAACCAGATGAGGACGGCGTTGCCTTGCGGGCGATCTATGCCGCGGGACTGACCGCCGGGCTCGGCTCCAACCCGGTCGGGCTTGATCGCGGCCTGTTTGATGGCGGTTCGCTGATCGCTTTTCGCCGCGTCGGCGACAGGTTGATCGCGGAAGCAGAAAACTGGACCTATCGCGCCAGCGCCGACAATCCGCTTGAGAGGAAAGCCGTGCGCGAATCCTTCGCGCGATCATTCCTGTGGTCTGGCGAGATTGCCGCGACTGGACCGGAGGGTGCATTCCTCGTCGATCTTTCAAGCTTCCTGACGCGCGATGCGCTGGGCGTCGCGGCGACATTGAAAAACCACCCGCGCGGCGGATCTTATTCCATTGCCGATGACCGCACCTTTCCGGATGCGGCGAACGCGCTCGCCTTTCCGGAGAATGTGGAGTTCGACGCCTTTCTCACCTTGACCAGCAGCGATCCCGGTTCGGAGGTCTGGGCGACGGCCGCTGACGGCCGCGCGGTGACGCTGGTTCAGCATCATTCGCTGGTGCGCCTGCCGGATGACGGCTATACGCCGCGGGCATTCGATGCGCGCGCGGGCGCCATCGATGTTCCGTATTATGATTTTTCCGCGCCGCTGGAAGATCCGGTTCTGCGATCGGTCGCGCGCCGCTTTCGGCTGGAAAAACAGGACCCGAATGCGGACGTCAGCCCGGCGAAAGAGCCGATTGTCTTTTACGTCGATTCCGGCGCGCCGCCTCAGATCCGCGATGCGCTGATCGAAGGCGCGTCATGGTGGGCTGACGCGTTCGAGGCGGCGGGCTTTGTAAATGCGTTCCGCGTCGAGCCTTTGCCGGAAGGCGCTCATCCGCGCGATATTCGCTACAATGTCATCTCATGGACCCATCGGCAGACGCGCGGCTGGTCTTATGGCGGCGGCGTTTCCGATCCGCGCACCGGCGAGATGATCAAAGGCAGCGTCATATTGGGCTCGCAGCGGGTGCGCCAGGACCGGATGATCTTTGAAGGACTTGCCGGCGCGGAAAATTCCGGCGCGGGCGGAGCGAATGATCCGGTCGAGATCGCGCTTGCCCGCATTCGCCAACTCTCCGCGCATGAAGTCGGGCACGCGCTCGGCTTCGCCCATAATTTCGCTGCATCGTCCAATGATCGCGCCTCGGTGATGGATTATCCCGCGCCTTTGGTGCGCGTTGCGGCGGACGGAACGCTCGATTTGTCGGAAGCCTATGATGCGGGCATCGGCGCGTGGGACAAGCTCGCAGCGACATGGGCCTATGCGGAATTTCCGGAAGGCGCTGATGAGCAAGCCGAACTCGAAGCGATCTTGCGCGAGGGTTACGCCAGCGGCTTGCGTTTTGTCGGCGACCGGGAGGCGCGTTCCGTCGCCACCGCGCATCCTTACGCAGCGGTTTGGGACAATGGCGACGACGCCGCCGCCATGTTGCGGCAAACCATGCAGGTGCGGCGCATCGCGCTTCAAAATTTCAGCGACCGGGTGATCGCGGACGGCCGGCCGATCGCCGAGCTGCGCGCCGTCATCGTGCCGATCTATCTTTATCATCGCTACCAGGCAGCGGCGGCGGCGAAATCCGTCGGCGGCTTTGAGTTTTCCTACAAGGCGAAAGGCGACGGTCTTTCGGAAGGCGCGCCGGTCAGTGATGCGAAACAACGCGCAGCGCTTGCCGCGCTGGTTGAAACGCTTGATCCGGCGGCGCTTGTTTTGCCGGATGATCTGGTCAATCGCCTGACGCCGGCGCTTGGCGGGTTTGGCTCGAACGATATTGCCGAAACCTTCGCTAGCCAGACCGGGCCGGTGTTCGATGTTGCGACGGCGGCGGATTCCGCTGGCGCAATCACTATGGGCGCGCTCCTTCATCCTGATCGGCTGGCGCGGCTTTCTGACTTCCAGAGTCGCGATCCGTCGCTTCTGGGCGTTAATGATGTGCTCGCCGCCATTGAACGGCAAATATTTGCGAACCAGCCGGCGCCGCGCCGGCAGGCGATCGCACGCCGGCTCCAGACGCGCTTCGTTTCTACACTGATCGCCATCAGTGGCGGCGGCGCGGCGGAAGGCGAAAGCCAGGCGGCGGCTGTCGGCCTGCCGAGCGGCGGGGGCGCGACCGCGCCATCCGACGTGCAGGCGGCGATCGACCTTTACCTCAAGGGCCTGCGCACGCGCATCGCGCCGGGCCTGCTTGAAGGGCAAACGCCGGATCGCGCCCATCGCGAATGGTTGATGGCGAGAATCGAGCGGCATTTCGAGCGCCCGGCGCCGGCCCGCAGCGGCGTTGTCGGCGCGCCGGAGGTTCCGCCCGGCAGCCCCATCGGTTCGGCGCCCATGGGGCAGGGCTTCATGGAGAATTGCTGGCACTGTGAGTAAGTTTTCGGCCGTCCGTTTGTCACGCTGCCAATCAAATTTGAAGTGGAGGGCCCTTGATGGTCGATGACCTTTCCGAAGGGTGGGAGGGCGTAGCCGAGCGTTTTATGAAAGCGCGCTCAAAGATTGGCGTCTCCCTCGTTTTATCCTGGGCGCAACAAAAATTGCCGCAACGCGGTTCCATCATTGATGTTGGATGCGGCAATGGGGCGCCAATTGCAGAAGCATTGATCGCTGAGCATTTCGATGTCTTCGGTATTGATGCATCTCCCACGTTAATCGCCGCGTTTCGTCAGCGTTTCCCGGCTGCGCAACTTGCCTGCGAGGCCGCCCAATCCAGCGCATTCTTCGGCCGGTCGTTCGACGCCGCTATTTCTGTCGGCTTGCTATTCCTTCTATCGGAGGAAAATCAGCACAAGGTCGTCAAGGGCGTTTCGCGAGCGCTGGCGCCGGGAGGAGCATTCCTGTTCAGCGCGCCCCGTGAAATTTGCGAATGGCCGGACATGTTGACCGGGCGTTGCTCACAGTCGCTTGGCGAGGATGCCTATGCGCGGCTGCTTGAGGCATCAGGACTGCGCTTGGTCGATTGTCACAGTGATGAGGGCGGGAACAACTATTATGATGCGGTCAAGGTTGATCGGTAGGTTCGCGCGCGGCCCCATCGGTTCTGCGCCCATGGGGCGGAGCCGCGAGGCGTCGCTGAACGCAACTGATTTGCTTAACTTTCGAGCCGCTTCGCCATCGCCGTTCGCGGCCTCACGTGAAAGCCATGGGCGGCCTCTTCGGCCTGCACCGCTGCGAGGTCTTTGTCCTGTGGGCCGGGCGTGAAGTCTTCATAATCGAGCGTGCGATAGAAAGGCGCGTTCCAGGCAACTTTGGTAAATGTCGTCAGCGTGATGCAGCTGTAACCGGCTGCGCGCGCCCATGCTTCTCCAGCGTTGATCAGGGCGCGGCCGATCCCGCGTTTCTGGAACCGTTCCGCGACAGCGAGCTCAGTAATGTGGGCGTGACCGTCAATCGGCCAGAGCAGGATGAAGCCGGCAATGCCGTCGCAGGTTTCCGCAACCAACAGGGCGCCGTCTTTGATTCCGTGCAAATGCTCATCCACGTCGCGCACCGCCCCGTCAGCGCAAAAATCATAGCCGACCGCGCGATAGCTTTGCGCGGCGTCGCGTTCGACATCCATCAGGACGGGAATGTCCGCCTCGGCGCCGGCGCGGATGGTAAAGCTCATGCAGTCAGCCCGATCTCGCGCAAGCGCTGGCGCAGAAAATCGTCAGCGCGGATATCGGGATATTTCACCCGCGCGCCGCGACAGCTTTCAATGCAGGACAGCATGGCGTCGGGATGCGGGTGCATGAAAAACGGGATCGAATAACGCGAGACATTCGGCCCTTTCGGGTTGACCACGCGATGAGTGGTCGCCGGGATGACGTTGTTGGTGATGCGCGCCAGCATGTCGCCCGCGTCGACGATCAGGTTTTCAGGATCGGTCTCGACCGCCAGCCACTCGCCCTCGCGGGTCAGCAATTCGAGCCCGCCGCCCTCGGCCGCCACGAGAATGGTAATGAGGTTGATATCCTCATGGGCCGCCGCGCGGATGGCGTTCGGATCTGCGCCCGCCGGAACGGGCGGGTAATGCAACAGCCGCAGTATCGAGTTGCCGTTTGTCGCCATGGCGCGGAAATAACCCGCCGGCACGTCGAGCGACGGCGCTAGCGCTTCGAGCATCACATGGCCGGCTTCTTCAAGCGCGGCGTAGAGCTCGACAAAGGTCTCGCGAAAGCCCGCAGGCGCTTCCGGCCAGACATTCGGCGGATAAATGTCTTCCAGGGGCGAGCCAGCGTCGAATTCCCGGCCCACATGCCAAAACTCCTTTAGGTCCGGATGGGCGGAGTCTTTTGCGTGCTCGCGGCCGAAGGGCGTGTATCCGCGCTGGCCGTAAGGCCGCGTATGGGGAAGTTTTTCGCCTTCCGGCTGCGCAAAGAAATCTCCGCTCTGCCGATAAGCGCGCGCGAGCAGGTCATGGCTGACCTTGTGGTCCTTCAAGATGATGAAGCCGAAATATTTGAACCCTTCGAACAGCGCCGCTTCGAATTCGGCGCGCGCGTCCGCCCCGCCTTCCGCATAGGATTTGAGGCTCAGTTCGGGAACGCAGTCATATTTTCGGGTCATGGGAATCGCGCCAGTGAGGGAACAAACGCGCGGGGGTGTAGGCCGCAATGGGCGAGGGTGCAACAGCTTCGGCCGGAAGAAATGACGAAGATGTCACGCAGATTTGACGCGAGCCCAAAGCGCGCCGCATAAGCAGGCCATGATCGACCCCGACGCCAGCGCCAAAGAGATCGAGCACGGCCACAGCCCGAGCGCCATCGCCGAGCGGCTGAAAGACGGCCCGCAAGCGAATTATCTGCGCGATTGGGTGTTTGGCGGCATTGACGGCGCGGTGACGACATTCGCGATCGTCGCCGGGGTTGCGGGCGCGGCGCTGTCGACCAAAATCATCCTCATTCTCGGCGCGGCGAACCTGTTGGCCGACGGTTTTTCCATGGCGGCGGGCAATTATTCCGGGGTGAAGGCGGAGAAGGACGATTATGAGCGTCTCAAGGAAATGGAGCTGCGCCATATCGCGTTGACGCCCGAAGGCGAGCGCGAAGAAATCCGCCAGATTTTCGCGGCTAAGGGTTTCGAAGGCGATGATCTTGAACGCGCTGTCGATATCATCACCGCCAGCCATGAGCGCTGGGTGCGGGTGATGCTGGAGGAAGAACATGGCGCGCCCAAGGTTGACCGCTCGGCGGTGAAAGCGGGGCTCGTTACTTTCGCCGCGTTTTTCGTTTGCGGGGCGGTGCCGCTCATCCCGTTCCTGTTTGGCGGCGCGGGCCATGCGCTCGCCGTCGCGACGGCGGTGACGGGCGCGGTGTTTTTCGGCATCGGCGCGCTGAAATCAAAATGGTCGACGGCCCGCTGGTGGGCGAGCGGCCTTGAGACCTTCACCATCGGCATGGTCGCCGCCGGCGCCGCTTATCTCGTCGGGGCGTTGCTGAAAGGCTGGGTCGGGGTGTAGGTCTCATCCCGAGGAGATTCTAAATGAACGTCACTGAACTCATGTCCCGTCTCGGGGTTGATGAAGCTGCGCTCGCCGGCGGCGCGCTTGTCGTAACGACGCCGATTGACGGATCGGAGATCGCGCGCGTCGCTATCGATGATGCGGCATCAATCGAGGCGAAGATCGCTGGGGCGCAAGAGGCGTTCCTTGCTTGGCGCGCGATCCCCGCGCCGCGGCGCGGTGAACTGGTTCGTCTTTTCGGCGAAGAACTGCGCGCCCATAAGGACGATCTCGGCCGGCTGGTCACTATCGACTGCGGCAAGATCCTTTCCGAGGGCTTGGGCGAAGTGCAGGAGATGATCGATATCTGCGATTTCGCTGTCGGCCTGTCGCGCCAGCTTTACGGCCTCACTATCGCGTCCGAACGCCCCGGCCATCATATGCGCGAGAGCTGGCAGCCGCTGGGGCCGGTCGGCATCATTTCCGCCTTCAACTTTCCCGTCGCCGTATGGTCGTGGAATGCGGCGCTGGCGCTGGTCTGCGGCAATTCATGCGTATGGAAACCCTCGGAGAAGACGCCGCTGACGGCGCTCGCCGTGCAGGCTTTGTTCGAGCGCGCGGCGGTGAAATTCGGCGATGCGCCCGAAGGATTGTCCAGCGTCATCATCGGCGGTCGCGAGACCGGCGAGGCGCTGGTCGATGATGCGCGCATTGCGCTCGTTTCCGCCACCGGCTCGACGCGGATGGGCCGGGAAGTGGGCCCGCGCGTCGCGGCGCGCTTCGGCCGTGTTTTGCTGGAGCTTGGCGGCAATAATGCGGGCGTCGTCACGCCCTCGGCGGATCTTGACCTTGCGCTGCGTGCGGTCTGTTTCGCCGCGGCCGGCACGGCGGGCCAGCGCTGCACCAGCCTTCGCCGCCTGTTCGTGCACAAATCGATTTATGACGACTTTGTTCCGCGCCTTAAAACCGCTTACCAAAGCCTTCCGGTCGGCGATCCGCTGGAGGCGGGCACGCTGGTCGGCCCGCTGATCGACCATGCCTCTTTTGACTGCATGCATTACGCGCTTGACCGCGCCAAGGCGCAGGGCGGCGCGATCACCGGCGGCGCGCATCTTGGCGAGGCGGGCTGGTATGTGCGCCCGGCGATTGTTGAACTTGCAGAACACGAGGGCATCGTCCTTGAGGAAACCTTCGCGCCAATTCTCTATGTCATGCCTTACGAGACGCTGGACGAAGCGATCGCCATGCAGAACGGCGTTGCGCAAGGGCTTTCGTCGTGCATTTTCACCCGAGATATTCTGGAGGCGGAGCGGTTTTTGTCGGCGGCTGGATCCGATTGCGGCATCGCCAATGTCAATATCGGTCCATCGGGCGCGGAAATCGGCGGCGCGTTCGGCGGCGAGAAAGAAACCGGCGGCGGGCGCGAAAGCGGCTCGGATGCGTGGAAGGCCTATATGCGCCGCCAGACGCAGACGGTGAACTATTCGACGGAATTGCCACTGGCGCAGGGCGTTAAATTCGATATTTGACGCCTTGCCTGAAGGCCCTTGCGGCCGCGCCTAGCGGTCGCCGAATGACGTGGAATATGCGCGCCATGACGCATGAGCCGCAAGCGGATAGGCGATAATCAGCCCGGCCAGCGCGGTGATGAACCCGGCGCCGATTAAGGCGGTGATGATCGCGCCCCAAAGCAGCATGGCCGCCTTGTTTTTCCACGCGGTCGCGATGCTCATGCCGATGGCGGACATGGCGTCCGTGTCGCGGTCGATCAGCATGGGGATCGAAAACACAGTGACGGCGAAAGCGAATGCGGCGAAAAAGCCGCCGACCACGCTGCCCACCGCGAGCAGCGCCCAACCGGTCGGCGTCGTGAAAACCAGCCGCAATGTTTCTTCCAACCCGGAAAACGGGCTGGTTCCGAAGGAGACCGCGTAAATAAGAAATGCAACCCGCATCCAGAACAGCGCCAGCACGAATAAAAGCACGCCGATCATGCCGAGCTGTACGATTTTTTGCGGCGCGATGAAGATAACGTCTTTGAGCGTCGCTTTCTCGCCCTTTTGCAGCTTTTTCGATTTTACATAAAGCCCTGCCGCGAAAAGCGGCCCGGTAATCAAAAAGGCGGAGAGCGCCGGCAACAGCAGATAGTCGAGCCGCCAATAATAAAGGCCAACGATAATCAGCGCCGACAAGGCGAAAACCGCAAAACCGATGAACAAGCTGTTGAACGGGTTCGTGACGAGGTCACGCCAGCCAAGGCCCAGCCAGCGGACAGGATCGTTGAGGGATATCGCCGGCGGCGTAAATTTACGGGCGGCGGCGTTGGCTTCTATGTTCATCATGTCACCTTTCGGCTAACGGAACCGCCTTGCATCATATTGGCGTTTTCGCACACTGGCGAGCGCGCTTAAAAAACGGCTTATTGCTGCGCTGCATGGTCGATATGGGTTAGCACCCCGGTGAGAGGCTGAACAGTCATCCCCGATCGCCGCTCGAAGTTCGAATCGCCATCGCCGCGGCCGACCCGGCGGGCAAATGATAGGACGCCGCCGGGGCCCTTCATTGACGAAAGTCAATCTTCGGCGGCCTTCGCCCTATGCGAATGATCGCAAAGCATGGAGCAGGGCGGGCGCTTAATGCGACGCAATCTCGGCTTCGATGGCGGCGACAGCGTCTTTGATCGCGAGAAAACGATCGGGGTTCACCGATATCGAACCGATCCCGCGTTCGACAAGAAATTGTGCAAATTCTGGATAATCGCTCGGCGCCTGGCCGCAAATGCCGACCGGCGCGCCAATGTCGCGGGCGGTTTCAATGAGTGAAGCAATCAGCGATTTGACCGCGTCGTCTCGCTCGTCGAACAGCGTCTTTAAAAGCGCGCTGTCCCGGTCAATGCCGAGGGTCAATTGCGTCAGGTCGTTTGAGCCGATTGAAAAACCATCAAAGCGCTCGGCGAATTGCCGTGCAAGGATGATATTGGAGGGCAGTTCGGCCATGACGTAAACCTCAAGGCCGGCCTCGCCGCGTTTCAAGCCATGTTCGCGCATTGCCGCCAGCACATGATCGGCCTCTTCAAGCGTGCGGCAAAAGGGAACCATCAATCTGACATTTGAAAGGCCGATATCGTCGCGGACCCGCTTCATCGCCTGGCATTCAAGCGCGAAGCCGGCCCGGTAATTTTGATGATAATATCGGCTGGCGCCGCGCCAGCCGAGCATCGGATTGTCTTCCGCAGGCTCGAATTGCCGACCGCCGACGAGACTTGCATATTCATTGGTCTTGAAATCGCTCAGGCGAACAATCACCGGTTTGGGATAATGCGCCGCGGCTATGCGCGCGACGCCTTGCGCCAACTGGTCGATAAAGTATTCGCTCGGGGAGGCATGACAGCGCGCGAGAGCGGCAATCTCTTCGCGGGCGTCTTCGTCCTCGAGATCGTCAAAGCGGGCGATCGCCATCGGGTGGGCTTTGATGACATTGCTGATAATGAACTCGATCCGCACAAGGCCGGCGCCGTCGCTTGGCAACCGCCACCAGCGAAACGCCGCCGCCGGATTGGCTATGTTGAGCGTGATCCTGGTGCGGGTTTCCGGCGCCTTCGAAATATCGAGCGCGCGGCTTTCGAACGCGACCAGGCCGTCATAGACAAAGCCGACATCGCCCTCGGCGCAGGAGACTGTCACGGACTGGCCGTCTTTTAAGGTCGTCGTCGCGCCGCTTGCGCCGACAATTGCGGGCAGCCCCAGCTCGCGGCTGACGATTGCGGCATGGCTGGTGCGCCCGCCATGCTCGGTAACAATCGCCGCGGCTTTTTTCATGATCGGCACCCAGTCGGGGTCGGTCATTTCCGTCACCAGGACGGCGCCGTTACGGAATTCAGAAATATTTTCGGCGCTTGCGATCCGGCAGACATCGCCTTGCGCGATCGCGTCGCCAATGGCGGCGCCTTGCAATAACCGTTCGCCGTCGCCGGTCAGGCGATAATGCCGGATAGCGCCGGCGTCGCGCCGGGACTGAACGGTTTCGGGCCGGGCCTGCACAATGAAAAGATCGCCGGTCGCGCCGTCTTTGGCCCATTCCATATCCATGGGCTGGCCGTAATGACGTTCGATCGTCGCGGCCCAGCGGGCCAGAATCAACAACTCATCAGTATTGAGAACAAACGCGCTGCGTTCCGCTTCTGTCGTGTCAATAAGCGACAACGGGCTTTCCCGGTCGCCGGCATAAACAAGCTTCTGCAGCTTGCGGCCCGCTCGCCTGCGGATGACCGGCAGGAGTTTTTCGTCGCCGAGCAGCGGCTTGAATATCTCGAACTCGTCCGGGTCGACCTTGCCCTGAACGACAGTCTCGCCGAGGCCCCATGCGCCGTTAATGAGGACGACATTTGGAAAACCGCTATCGGTATCTATAGAGAACATCACGCCCGACGAAGCGAGGTCCGAACGAACCATGAGCTGCACTCCGACAGAGACCGCGATATCCATCTGGTCAAAGCCCTGCGTGCGGCGATAGGCGATGGCCCGATCCGTATAAAGCGAGGCGAAACACTGCTTGCAGGCGCCAAGCAGCGCCGTTTCGCCCCTGACATTCAAAAATGTTTCAAGCTGGCCGGCGAAACTCGCTTCGGGCAAATCCTCCGCGGTTGCGCTTGAGCGCACAGCAACGCTGATTTCTTCCGGCGCGTCCGCCTCCATTTGTTTGTATGCGGCGATGATCGCATCGCACAAGTCCGACGGCAGGTCGGCCGCGCAGATCGCTTCGCGGATAGCGCGCCCGACATCGGCGAGCCTGTCGGCGTCGCCTTCAAACCGCGTGAGCTCGCGCGCGATTGCATCGTGCAAATCGTTCGCGGCGATGAAGGCGCGATAGGCGGCGGCGGTTACCGCAAACCCGCCCGGCACGCGAACGCCTGCGGCTTTCAGGCCGGAGATCATCTCGCCGAGCGATGCATTCTTGCCGCCGACGAGCGCGGTGTCCTTGCGCGACAGTTCAGATAACCTCGCGATAAAGGTTTTGGCCTGTGGAGACATTTCTGGCCTGTTCAAAAGCCCGGATGGCGCCCGCGAATTTCCCATATCATCGCATGTCTGCGGGTCGTTGATTTGACCCGCATCAATTCACGGCCCTGGCGGGCCTGCCGCCTGTGAAAACGCCGCCGCCCGTTGATCTGCGTCAATCCGGGCGAACCGTGCGGCATTTAAAAAGAGGGCTTGGGGACTGCGCCGGGGGAGAGGAGAGTTCGCCATGGTTTCCTACGCTGCAATTGCGCGAGCATGCCAGGTATTGGCGATCGCAGGGCTGATAACGCTTGCCGGTTGCGATATGGGCCCAAAGTCCGGTTATGGATTCGCCTTGCCGGACGGCGACGCGGCGGCCGGTGAGACCCATTTTCTTCGCCTGCGCTGCAATGATTGCCACAGTGTCCAGGGGCGGCCGGAATTGCGCAGCGCGGCGTTTGAGCCATTGATGACCGTTCCACTCGGCGGAACGACGACAAGGATCGCCACTTATGGCGATCTCGTGACATCGGTGATCAACCCGTCGCACAGGATTTCGCAGAGATATCTCGATGAACCGGTCGAGGCGGGCGGACTTTCGACCATGCGAAATTACAATGACGTCATGACGGTGGCGGAGCTCATCGACCTCGTTGCATTCCTGCAGGCGCAATATGAGCTGGAGCCTTATGTCGGGCCGTCCTATCGCTCTTACCACTATCCATGAGACGTCGCGCCGGCAGAGGTGCGAAGATGGCGGCGCGAAGGGCCGTTATTTTGGCCGTCGCCGCTCGTATGGCGCCGGAAACGCTTGTATTTCAGCGCATTTAGCCTTATGTCGGCCTCGCAACACTGATTGAAGGCCGGCCGTCAGGGGCCGGAGCCGAGCGTATTTTTCTCCTCCAAGCATGGGTTGCCTTTAATAGATGACATGTGATTCGCATGTCGCCCACGCCATGCCTTGAAAGGACACGAATATGGCTTCTGGAACCGTAAAATGGTATAATTCCCAAAAGGGATATGGATTTATCGCGCCGGATGACGGCGGCAAGGACGTTTTCGTCCACGCAACTGCGCTTGAAGCGAGCGGCATCCGCTCCCTTGATGACGGCCAGGCCGTCACTTTCGAGACCAAAGAAGAGCGCGGCAAGGTTGCGGCAACCAATCTGCAAATCGCTTAACGGCGATATGCGACATGGGGCGCCGGTTCCGGCGTCCCAAAGTGCATTTCGATGCGTGTCTGACAACGTTCGTTATGTTCTTTGAACGCATAAAAAGGTTCCGCCGGCAAATATGCGCGCGGAACGCAGCCGCAAGCGGGCTCGCAGTGAAGCCAGCGGCGCCATATAGGGCGCCCGAAGGAAACAGGATTTGGATAAACTGACGACTGGCGGAAGCAATCTGTCACCGCAAAACCGTCGAGCCATTCGGGAAAATGCCGAAGCGGCCGCGCTCGCCGAAATCGAGGCGGAAGCGCAGGCGCGGCAAGAAATGTCCCGCAAATTGCGAGCAGAACGCCTCGCGCGGGAAAAAGAAGAATCACGCTTGCGCCAGGCGGAACTGTCAGCGGCGCGATCCTAGCGGCGAAAAGCAGCGATCAATTGCGCGTGGCGCGCGATCTTGCTTGCAACTGCCGTAAAAAATAAAATCAGGCTGCGTGTAACGGAGTTCAGCTCCGCCGGCCATGTTCATCTGAAAAATTGAGGCCCTGGCACGCGGGTTCTCGCGAACCAATGCGTGTGCTTGCGCGGGCAAGGCCCGGTGAGCGCGCCAGGAAAGTATTTTGTGAAAAAGTTTGACGAATTCGGCCTTTCCGGGCCGATCCTGCAATCGCTTGCGGATGCGGGCCATGAAAACCCGACGCCGATTCAGAGCGGCGCCATTCCGGCCTCGCTGGGCGGCGCTGACATTCTCGGTATTGCGCAGACCGGCAGCGGCAAGACCGCCGCGTTCGCCCTGCCGATCCTGCATAATTTGACGCACGAGAAAACCGGCCGGCGGCGCGGCGATCCGTGCCGCGCGCTCGTCCTGACACCGACCCGAGAGCTGGCGGCGCAAGTGCTCGACCGGTTCCGCGTTTATGGCAAACGGTTGAACCTGCGCACGGTGCTGGTGATCGGCGGCGCTTCGATCGGCAAGCAGAAAACGGCCGTGCGCAATGGCGTTGATATCGTCGTGGCGACGCCAGGCCGGCTGGCCGACCTGATGAAGCAGGATGCGATCGACCTTTCCGCTGTCGAAATTCTCGTGCTCGACGAAGTCGACCAGATGCTCGATCTCGGCTTCATTCACTCGATCCGCGCGATTACCGGTGCTTTGCCGAAAGAACGCCAGAGCGTGTTTTTCTCCGCTACCATGCCGCGCCCGATTGCAAAGCTCGCGGCAGCCCTGTTGCGCGATCCGGTGCGCGTTGAGATCGAAGCGGAAAAACGCCCGGATATCGACCAGAGCGTGATGTTCATGGAGCAGCCCGGCAAGCACCATGCGTTGATTGACATCGTCAAACGCGAGGATTTTGCACGCGGACTCGTCTTCACACGAACGAAGCGCGGCGCCGATCGGGTCACCAAGGCGCTGAATAGCAACGGCATGAAAGCCTTCGCGATTCACGGCAACCGCTCGCAATCGCAACGCGAACGTGCGCTGGACGCCTTTCGCAAGGGTAAGGCGCCAATCCTGGTTGCAACCGACATCGCTGCGCGGGGCATCGACATCAAGGGCGTCACCCATGTGGTGAATTATGATTTGCCGAATGTGCCGGAAACCTATGTGCACCGGATCGGCCGCACCGCGCGCGCCGGCGCCGCCGGCGTGGCTGTGTCTTTCTGCACTGGTGAAGAGCGGGCTTATCTGCGCGCAATTGAACGGCTGACGGGACGGCGCATCACGGCGGTCGGAAAAGATGGCGGCAAGGATGACGCGGGGCGCGACGAAGACGCCCGTTCAGGCGCTGCCGAACCGCGCAATCAAAGGCGGCGTCATCGCGGCCGCAAATCCGCAGCGCCGGGCGGCAAAAAGCCCGCCGGCCCGCGCAAATATGCGAAGGCCTCAGGAGAGGCGTCACAAGCCGGCGAACAAAAAGGAGAAAACCGTGGCAAAAGAAGAACTGCTGGAGTTCGACGGCGTCGTAACCGAGGTGCTGCCGGACGGGAACTTTCGGGTCACGCTGGATAATGAGCATGAAGTGCTGGCTTACGCCGGCGGCAAGATGCGCAAATTTCGCATCAAGACGCTGGCCGGCGACCGCGTTACGGTCGAAATGTCTGCATACGACCTGACCAAGGGGCGCATCACCTTTCGCCATAAGCCGGAAGGCGGCGGCGGGGGCGGCGGGGCGAAACAGCGTCGCCCGATCAATGCGCGCAAGCGCCGTTGAGCGGGGTCATGTAACGAGCAGGCGGCGCGCGTTGCGCCGCCTCATACCCGTTGCATGGTGTTTGGATAGCCGCAGCTCAGGCATTTTCCAGGCGGCTCGAAGCGCCGCCTGTCGCATCCGTTGAGCTGGCAGCCGCTATCGCCGCAATTGGCGCAACGAAAGACTGGTTTGCCGCAAGGCTTTCCGTTCCGCGTGCCGGTGCAGGGTACGGCTTTTGCCAGCGGCGGCGGCGGCGACGGCTTGTTCGTACGCCAGCCGGAAATGATCAGAAAAACCACGTAAAGACCGATCATCACGCCAAGCGCGATAACCGCCAGTCGCAAGGCGCTGACAAGATCCATGCTTTTCCTCCCCGGCGGCGCAACTGCGCCGCAGGCGGAGTTTAGGCCGGCCAAAGGCGCGGGGGCAAGGAAGCCGCCTGGGGGGAGATTCTTACAATGTGGGTTCGGGCAGACTTTTCGGCGAAGCTGCCTGTTCTCTTCCTTAAGGACAGCGCTGGCGGAAGGGGTGGGATTCGAACCCCTCGCGCGCCGACGGCGCGCGATTCTTACAATGTGGGTTCGGGCAGACTTTTCGGCGAAGCTGCCTGTTCTCTTCCTTAAGGACAGCGCTGGCGGAGGGGGTGGGATTCGAACCCACGGGACGCGCAAACGCCCAACGGTTTTCAAGACCGCCGCATTCGACCACTCTGCCACCCCTCCGGGCCGCGTCGGGGCGTTGATGCAGCCCGATGCGAAATGCGAGGGCCACAGATAGCGGGCTCGGCGAAAATGACAAGCCGTCTTGATGATTTCCGGCCTTAAGAAATCCGAGATTTGTTGCGGGCGGCGCGCGAGTCGATTAATCGAAGGAGGCGGCTTGCCGCTGCATTCTTTTCGTGAGGCCTCACCAATCCTTATGCGATTATCCATCCGCGCTGTTCTGGCTTTCGCATTGATGACCCTTGCCGCCGCCTGCGCCACGCCGCAGTCCGGGCGCGATGCAGCCTCGCCTCATTACAAGGTGGGCAAGCCTTATCAGATCAACGGCCGCTGGTATCACCCCAAGGAAGACCCGGATTATCAAGAAGTCGGCGTCGCTTCCTGGTATGGGCCGCAATTTCACGGCCGGCTGACGGCGAATGGCGAAATTTTCGACATGAACCTGCTCTCGGCCGCGCATACGACCATGCCGTTGCCATCGCTGGCGGAAGTCACCAATCTGGAAAACGGGCGCACGCTGGTCGTGCGCGTGAATGATCGCGGCCCGTTCGCACGCGGGCGCGTCATCGATATGTCGCGCGAGGCGGCGCGCCGGCTCGGCTTTGAACAACAGGGAACCGCGCGGGTGAGGGTGCGTTATGCGGGCCGCGCGCCGTTGCAAGCCAAAGCGCCGGCGCGGCCCGGCCGCTATGACCGCGTCGCCCGCGCCGCGCCGGCGACGCCGGAACGGGAAGAGGATATTTCCGATTTGCTGACCCGGATGGAAAGCGCGCCGGCGTTGACCCGAGGCGCGGAGGAAGTCGCCATCGCCGAAGCGTGCAGCCCGGCAGCCGGCCCTTGCCGCATCCCGGCGGCTGACCTGTCGACGCCGGAGCCGGATGACGCACGCTTCATCGATCCCAATGCCAGCCCGGCCGCGGCGCCCGAAGCGCTCTATGTCATCCGCGTTGCGGCGCTTTCGAGCCTCGAAAATATTGACGCCTTGCGCGCCGAGCTTGGCGAAATCGGCGTCTTGCGCCTCGCCCGCGTCGAAACAGAGAGCGGCAAGGTCTTCTACCGCGTCAATCTTGGTCCCTTCGCATCGATTAAAACCGCCGCCGAGCGATTGGAAGCGGTGCGCGAAGCAGGTTATGCTGACGCTTCGCTGGTCACGTTAACGCCTTAACTGTGTCGTAAAATCAGATTGTTATGTCGGCCTTTGAAACGGCCGGCATAGGCCCCAGGAGATTACTGTTGAAAGCTTTCACGCTTGCCGCCGCCTTGTTTCTCGCCGCATTCGCCGCGCCCGCGAGCGCGCAGCAGAATGCGCCGGTGCAAACGCCGGCCGATTATGCGGTGATCATGGATTACCGCACGGGCGAGCTGTTATACGAAAAGAATGCGAGAGCGCCGACGGCGCCGGCCTCGATGTCGAAACTGATGACCGTGGCGATCGTCTTCGACCGGCTGAAAAACGGCTCGCTGCAATTAACCGATGAATTCGAGGTCAGTGAAAAGGCCTGGCGGCAGGGGGCGGATGGGCGCGAATCGAAAATGTGGGTGCGCGTCGACACGACCATTCCGGTGCTCGACCTGCTGCGCGGCATCATTGTGCAGTCGGGCAATGACGCGTGCATTGTCGTCGCCGAAAACATCGCCGGCTCGGAAGAGGCGTTCGCTGAATTGATGAACCAGAAAGCGCGCGAATGGGGCTTGCACGATTCCACTTTCGCCAACGCCCATGGCCTGCCGCATCCGAACCAGAAAATGAGCATGCGCGACCTTGCGCTGCTGAGCCGGAAAATCATTTCCGAATTTGGCGAATATTACGCCCTGTTTGCAGAACGGGAATTTATCTGGGAGAAAATTCGGCAGCAAAACCGCAATCCGATCCTCGGTTTTGTCGATGGCGCGGATGGCCTCAAGACGGGGCATACGGAAGAATCCGGTTATGGCCTTGTCGGCTCTGCGGTGCTTAATGGCGAGCGCCGGATCGTCGTCGTCAACGGTCTTTCCTCCGAGCGGGAACGAGCAACGGAATCCGCGCGGCTGTTGCGGGTTGCATTCAATGATTTCACGGACAAGACGTTTTTTCAGGCCGGCGATATTGTCGGCGAAGCGGAAGTCTTCAAAGGCAAGGACAAGACCGTTCCGCTGATCGCCCGTGCGCCGGTGAGCATGCTGTTGCATCGCTCGCTGCTGGATGAAGCGCAGGCGTCCATCATTTACGAAGGGCCTGTCGCCGCGCCCATTCGCGCAAACCAGCAGATCGGATTTCTGCGCGTGGCGACGCCGGGCGGCGGCGCACGTGAATTTCCGCTGTTCGCCGGCCAGGCGGTGAAGGAAGCCGGCGTTTGGGGCAAGATCGGCCTTGCGGCGAAGAAACTGCTGGCGAAGCCGCAAAATGACGGCGTCGCGAGCGCGCAGGAATAGATGACCAAGGAACAAATGCGCACGGGCGCCTTCATCAGCTTTGAGGGCGGTGACGGCTCCGGCAAGACAACGCAAATGGCGCGCCTCGCCGACGCCTTGCGCGGGCTCGGCCATGAAGTCGTTGCGACGCGCGAGCCGGGCGGCTCGGCCGGCGCGGAGCTGATCCGTAAACTGATTTTGGAGGGCGACGCCGATCGCTGGTCGCCGCTTACCGAAGCATTGTTGATGTTCGCCGCCCGTCGCGATCATCTGGAGCGGACAATCCTGCCGGCGCTGGCGCGCGGCGCGGTCGTCATCACCGATCGCTTTGCCGATTCGACGTTGGCGTTTCAGGCCGCCGCCGGCGGCCTTGATGAAAGCGCTGTCGCCACGCTGAAAGAACTGGTGGTTGGCGCGCATGACCCTGACCTGACGCTGATCTTCGATTTGCCGATTGATGAGGGTTTGCGGCGCGCGGGCTCCCGTGGCGGCGAGCAGCGCTTTGAATCGAAGGGCCGCGCGTTTCAGGAAAAGGCGCGCGCCGCCTTTTTGACGATAGCCGAGCGTGAGCCCGAGCGCTGTGCGATCATCGACGCTCGCGGCGATGTGGCGGATGTCGCGGTGCGGACCATGGAAATGGTGAAACGCCGCCTGCCGTTCCTGTTCAGCGCATGAGCCAGACGCCGGTGCTTTCAACTGGCGGCCGGAGCGCCTAAGACACGATCATGAATATCGACCTGATCCCCCCGCAGGCGCGCGCCGGCCAGACCGGACGGGAGGCGCTTGAGCGCAGCCTTCGCCGGACCATGGCGGGCGGCGCGCTAAGCCATGGCTGGATCGTTGCGGCCCCGCCAGGCGCAGGAAAGGCGACGCTGGCCTATCGGATCGCCAGGGCGTTGCTCGACCCGGCGGCGCTTGTCGATGACGAGAGCCTCCAAATGGAAGCGGGTGGGCGAACTTTCCGTCATATCGCCAGCGGCGCGCATCCGGATCTGTTTGTGGCGGAGCGTCTGTGGGATGAGAAAAAAGGCAAGCGACAGTCTGAAATTACGGTTGAATCGATCCGAAAGCTCACCTCTTTCCTGAACCGTACGGCGTCGGGCGGGGGCGCGCGGGTCGCCATTGTCGACACCGCCGATGATATGAACCGCAACGCCGCCAACGCCCTTTTGAAAGTCTTGGAAGAACCGCCGGTGGGCGCGATCTTGATGTTGCTCGCCGCCTCGCCGGGCCGGTTATTGCCGACCATCCGTTCGCGCTGCCGCAAGATCGAATTGTCGCCGTTGAGCGATGATGATGTTGTCGCTTTCCTTGAAAGCGAAGGCGTGGATGGGCAAAGCGCGCGCCGGATCGCACCTTTCGCCAAAGGCCGGCCCGGCTATGCGCTACAGCTTGCCGCCGGCGATGGCGGGGAAGCGATCGCCCTGGCGCAATCCTTTTTGAAAGCGGCCGCCAAAGAAGGCGACGTCGCGCGCATCGCCAGCGGGCTTGCCGGCAAGGTCGGCGAAGAGCGCTGGCCGGTTTTCAGGGATGCGGTGCTCGCCGCGCTTAGCGACGGCGCCCGGTGCGTCGCCCGCGGCGAACAGGCCGACATCCTGGCCGGCGCGGATGCAAGCGCGCTGCTCGCCGGCTGGGAAGCGCTTTCAGCCCTTGTGGCGCGCGGTGAAGCGCTTAACCTTGACCGCGGTCAATTGATTAATGCGATGGCGTTCGACCTTCGTGTAGCGTTAAAAAGACAAGCAGCGTAAAGATTATGTTCGTCGACAGTCACGTTAATCTGCACTCGGAAAACTACGAAGATGACGCAGCGGCGGTGATCGCCCGGGCGCGCGCCGCCGGCGTTACGGCGATGCTGACCATTTCCGACAAACTGTCGTCAACCGATGCGATCAAGGCGATTGCAGATGGCGACGAATTGATCTGGCGCAGCGTCGGCGTCCATCCGCATTACGCGAAGGAATATCCGGATCTTGCCGCGGATAGACTTGTCGCGATGGCGGCGGATGAAAACGTCGTCGGCATTGGCGAGTGCGGCCTTGATTTCTACTATGAGCATTCAGATCGCAGCGTGCAGGAACGCGTATTCGCCGCGCATATTGCGGCAAGTCGCAAAACCGGCCTGCCGCTGATCATCCACACCCGCGACGCTGACGAACGGATGCGCGAAATGCTCGAAGGCGGGCAAAGGGAAGGGGCGTTCGTCCCGCTCCTGCATTGTTATACAGGCGGGCCCGCGCTTGCCGAGGCAGTGCTGGAGATGGGCGGCTATGTCTCCTTTTCCGGCATCATCACGTTCAAGAATGCGAGCGATGTGAGAACCGTCGCCGAAGCAACGCCAATGGACCGGATCATCATCGAAACCGACTGCCCTTATCTGGCGCCGGTTCCGATGCGCGGGCGGCGGAATGAGCCGGCCTATCTCACGCATGTGGCGGAAAAGCTCGCAGAACTGAAACAATTGTCGCTTGAAGAGGTTGAAAAACAGACGACGGATAATTTCTTCAGGCTTTTCACCCGCGCGAGCGATCCGCGGCCCGTCTCATGACCGGGCGGCTGCGCGTCACCATCCTGGGCTGCGGGTCTTCCGGCGGCGTGCCGCGTTTTGGCGGTGACGACGGGAAGGGCGACTGGGGCGCATGCGACCCGGCCGAACCGAAGAACCGTCGCACGCGTTGTTCCATCCTGGTGCAGCGTGAGCATCCCGAATTCGGCTTCCGCCATGATAAAGTGACGAGCGTTCTGGTCGATAGCTCGCCGGATATGCGCGCGCAATTGCTGGCGGCGCGATGCTCGCGCCTCGACGCGGTTCTCTTTACCCATGATCATGCCGACCAGTCGCACGGCATTGATGATTTGCGCGTCTTCGCCCTGCAAATGCGAAAGCGCGTGCCGGTCTATATCGACGCGGCGACTTCGGGCGTGCTGCTGGAGCGCTTCCGGTACTGTTTTGAACAACCGAAGAACAGTCCGTACCCGGCGATTCTCGATTATTTGCCAATGCCGGAATGCGGCGAGCGCTTTACGATCGACGGGCCGAGCGGCGAGATCCCCGTCACGCCATTCCTGCAATTTCACGGCTCGGTTAACTCGCTCGGCTTTCTATTCGACACAGTCGCTTATTCAAGCGACGTCGTCGAATTGCCGGAGGAGAGTTTCGCGTTGCTTGACCGCGCCGACGCATGGATCGTCGACGCGCTGCAATACAAGCCGCATGCAACGCATGCGCATCTTGATCTGACGCTGGAATGGATTGATCGCGTCAAGCCGGCGCGGGCGGTCTTGACCAACCTGCATGTTCACATGGATTATCGCACGCTCAAGCAGACGCTTCCCGACGGGGTTGAGCCGGCGTTCGACGGCATGCAGATCGATGGCCGCTGCGGGTAAAGGCGTTTTGTCTTGAATAGTTGAGGCCGGATACTGGCATAGTATTGACGAGGAAAAAAACCGCACGACCAGTGCAAGAAAAGATGGTAGCATGCCCCATGATGGACCTGCAATTTTTTCTGCCGCGCGCTGATCTGCGGCCCTTCGTTCGGTCTTATTATTATTTCGCGACAGAGGCCGCGTCGGTGCAGCCTTTATGCGCCGAGCTCGGCAATATTCGTGCGATCATCGATGGCGGCGGCGTCATCAACACGCCGGACGGCGCGCGCTATTGCGTGCCTGAGGCGTTTCTGATCGGCCCGACCATGGGCGCATACAGCATGGAGGCGGCGGCGGGCACGCGCGTATTCGGCGTCGCCATTCGCCCGCAAGGCTGGTCGATGCTGATGGGCGTCGAGGCGGATGAGGTTGCAAACCGGGTCGTTGATCTGTCGGACCTGATCGGGCGGTGCGCGCGCGCCAGCATTCATGAAATTCGCGAAGCGCCCACGCCAGAGGCCATGACGGCGGCGGCCGACCGTTTCCTTGCGGGCATTATTGACATGCGCGGCAGTCATGGATTGCGCCAGGATTATCCGGTTGCGATGGAGCATTGGTTGCTGGACGCAAGCGAACCGGGAATCGACGCGCTGATTGCGGAAATGGACATATCGCGGCGTCAGACCGACCGTCTTGCGAAACGCTATTTCGGCGCGTCGCCAAAATATTTGCAGCGCAAATACCGCGCATTGCGCGCAGCCGACCGGATCCGATCAGGGGCGGATTGGCCGGACCCGGCGCTTGGCGGGTTTTATGATCAGTCGCATCTGATCAAGGAGTTCAAAACCTTCATCGGCGTAACGCCGCGCCAATTCGTCACCAACCAGGCCGCGCTGCTTAGCGAGATCCAGAAGCGCCGGATGAATGGCGGGTTGTCATTGCCTCTCGCCAGTCTTTGATGGCCGGTTTTTGACTGTCAGTCTTCGAGCGGCGAAATTTGGCCAATTTTTCCTATCACGGAAACGAGAGCGACATTACCTATGCACGTAATGGGAGAATACCGAAATTCCCTGGGCGAGTTATGGGGGAGAGAAAGCTGTTTCAGCTTGCCTGGCCCGGGACCAAGAGAGCGCGCCGCTTGTATGACCCGCAAGCGGCGCGTTCTTTTGGAATTTATGAAGGTATAATTTGCGACAATACAAATTGTGCGACAATTATGCTCCGCCTTAATACAGTATGTGATTTTACCATCACGCCCACATGCGATAAACGACCGGCCGTCAAGCACTTATAATGCGAATTATACGGATTATAGCGGCAGCCTTAATGGCTTTGGCAATCTTGGCCTGCTCCCCCGGCGCGAAGATGCGCGATCTTGCGGTCCAACATATTATTTCGTTTATTCCCGAAGGCGACGGACCGTTCCCCGCACTTATTGCAATTCCTGGATGTAGCGGAATTGCATTTTCCGATTCAGAATTGGAAACGAACCACCCAGACTTGACTGAAGACGACCGCTTGTTTCGGCGCCATTATATCGAGGCAGCCAAGCGGTTCAGCGAAAGCGGCTACATCGTACTCCTCATCGACGTTCATGCAATGGAAGGCGTAACGACCGCCTGTGCAGGTGAAATCCCTGCAGAGCGGATTGCAGACTATATTGATCTAGTCGCTGCCTGGGCGCCAGGGCTTGTTCAAATCAAGAGCAACGAGTTGCATTTGATCGGCTGGTCGATGGGCGGCGGCGGCGTATTAAAATGGATGAGCAAACGGCGTGCGAATGAAAGCGCGATAAGCGCGGTGATCACGGTTTATCCAGATTGTCGTTCGACGCGGGTATTAAAGCTGCGCAAACCATTATTGATGTTGCTCGGCGAAGCAGACGATATTGCGCCTCCTGAATATTGCCGAGACTTGGCGGCGGCGTCTCCGGGTAAGAATTTAATTGCGATCCAAAGTTATGAAGACGCCCGACACGGGTTTGACATCTCTGGCGCGCCGCCGGTTCTGGATATTGGTGGTATGTCCGTTGGGGCGAATGCCAAGGCTGCGGACGCCGCTTGGCATGAAATATTGGCCTTTCTAGAGCAGTAAATATAGAATGGCATCGTCTCCGGTCAGCCTAATTGTTGCTCGACATTAGAGCCGAAAAGCGCCACTTGCCGTCGCGGCTTCGGCGAAATACGTGGATGTATTTTCTAGAGCCTTCAAATTGCGGCGACGCAGGTTCGACCGCCAATTTTTGTGTTCCGACCTCGTAGGCTAAGTCACCCGTCCCGTAGATTTTGATGGGCGTTAGCGAAAGTGAGGTCACGCTGATGCTTTCAAAAATCGCAATATTATGCGCCGTTAATTCTGATTTGCCCGTTATGATCGGAGATCCCTCATGCAGCAAATGAACGTCCTCCGAACAAAGCTCCGCATACGCCGTCGCATCAGCTGCTATAATAGCGTTTATCAACCCATTTCGCAGCTCATCGATGGCCGCCATGTCTCGCTGAGATAGGCCTTGCGTTTTCGATACGCAACTTAACATCATCAAAACCAGCAATAAGCTAAAGAGAAAATGCCTTCGCATATTCCTGCCCTCCATTGTCATTTGGTTTGTGACTTCAATCGAAAATCCGAATTTGCCACTATGTAAGGACTTGCAGCCCGGCAGGGCATTTTTAGCCGGAGTTGTACATTTAGCGCCAATCTAAGAAAACGGCCGCCAAAATGGCGGCCGCTCCTGTTTTTGGATGCGCGCGAAGAACTTGAACGCGGCTTTTTGAGGCAATGTGGTGTTACTGCGCCTCGCCGCGCGCCAGCGCGTCCAGCAACCGCACGCCAAAGCCTGACGCGCCGTTCGGCACAGTCGGCAGCGGCTCGTTGCGCCAGTCGACGCCGGCAATATCGAGATGCGCCCAGTTGGTTTCCGGATTGATAAAGGCGCCGATAAAGGCCGCGCCCGTGCTGGCGCCCGGCGCGCCTGTATCGCTGTTTTTAACATCCGCGATGAAAGACTTGATCTGGATGTCGTGATTGGGATGCAGCGGCAGACGCCACAGATCCTCGCCGGCGACCTGGCCAGTCTCAAGCAAGCGATCCGCGATCGCATCATCGCGCGAAAACAGGCCCGCATATTCATCGCCCAGCGCGCCGCCGACAGAACCCGTCAAGGTCGCCACATCGACCAGAAGCCGCGGCTTGTATTCTTGCTGCGCGTACCAGACGGCGTCAGACAGAACGAGGCGCCCTTCAGCGTCGGTCGACAGGATTTCGATCGTCTTGCCGGACATCGAGCGCACCACGTCGCCCGGACGCTGGGCGCGCCCGCCCGGCATGTTTTCGGCAAGCGCCGCGATGGCGATGACATTGACCGGCGCTTTGGACTTGGCGAGCGACGAGACAGCGCCCATGACGACGGCGGCGCCGGTCATATCTGCTTTCATCCCCCACATGCCGCGATTTTGCTTCAGCGAAATGCCGCCGCTGTCAAAGGTGATGCCCTTGCCTGCAAACACCAGCGGCGCTTCGCCGGCCGCGCCGCCATTATAACGCACGATCATCATGCGCGGCGGGCGAACGCTTCCTTTGCCGACGCCGAGAATGGCGCCCATGCCAAGCTGTTCCATATCGCGTACATCAAGCACATTGACGGAGATATTCCGCACGCCCCTAAAAAGGTTATTGGCGCGGCGGACGAATTCTTCCGGATAAAGAACATTCGCCGGTTCGGACTGCATGTCGCGAACCCAGGCGACGGCTTCCGCAAGGTGCGTCTTGCCCGCCTCATAGCGCCGTTTGAGCGCGGCAGGCTCGCCGGTCACGATAGCGATCTCGCCGGAGACGGCCGTCGCATCGCTTTTATATTTGTCAAAGCTGTATTGTCCGATCGCGGCGCCGAACGCGATGTCCATGGACGCCGCATCATTTGCCTCGCCCGCGATGATAGCGACGCGGCTTGCCTTGCTGGACCGGCCGATCATGCCCGCCTTACCGCCGAAATCCTCCCAGTCGCGCCGAGCGAGATCGCCCTCGCCGATGCCGATCAGGTGAATTTCCGCAAACGCATCCGCGCCTGTTTGCAGCGTGAGGCTCGCACCGGATTCGCCGGCAAAGTCCGCTTTTGCAATCGTCGCCTCGACGCGCGTTGCAGCGTCCGCGCCGATCATTTCCTTTGCCGCGTCCGGCAATGTTGCGCCGCGCATGGCGATAACCACAGCGTCGCCCGGATTGGCTGCGTCTGCAAACTCTATCGACCGCTGCGCATGGGCGGCGGATAAATTCAAAACGGATAAGAGGAGGAAAACCAACACAAGTCGCATTTACTAACCTTTCAATTCTAGCGCGTTGTTGCGGGCGGCAGCGATTGTTGCTTTCCGCGACGTGGCCATATTGGTGAAAACCGGCGCCTCGCCTTCGCGCGACTTTACGTGACGGCAGCTCAACTATCAGTCACCCCCGCCCATGTCACCTTACGCCGCGTGAAACGCGCCAGGGTGCGATTTCGCAATTGCGATAATGACGAAATCGTCGCGACCTTTCGCGCTTTTGGCGCGAATCGGCCTGCCGCTCTACCGGAGCTTGAGTGCTATGCCGCCCGACTGTTGCAAAATCAGCCTGCGACGCCCTCATAATTCATAACCGCCTGAAAATTTTGATGCATTTTCGCAACTATCCCGATTGATCCGAGACGGGCGTTCAAAAAGACCGCCACAAACCCGTCAACAAAGTCTAGTGTGCCCCGCTGAAAGGCCATCTTTGTTAGATGGGTGTTGGCACCTACGCTTTATCGGGAAACTCAAATGAAAAAAGCTCACCTTTCCATGCGCGCCCTGTTGGGGATTGGCGCTTCCGCAGCGGCTTTGACCGCCGCGCCGTCTGCTTTCGCACAGACGCAAGGCCTCGACGTCATCATCGTCACCTCACAGAAACGGGAAGAAAATCAGCAGGAAGTTCCGATTTCCGTTGAGACGCTGAATGCCGAGCGGGTCTCGTCTATCCTCGCCGCCGGCGATGATATTCGCGCCCTCGCCGCGCGCGTCCCAAGCCTTTATGCAGAATCATCAAACGGCCGTATCGCCCCGCGCTTTTATATTCGCGGTCTTGGCAACGTTGATTTCGACGTCGCCGCGTCACAGCCGGTTTCAATCGTCATGGACGATGTGGTCCTTGAAAATGTCGTTTTGAAAAGCTCGCCGCTGTTCGACATTCAACAAGTTGAAGTCTCCCGCGGCCCGCAAGGCACGCTTTTCGGACGCAACACGCCGGCGGGCGTCGTTAAATTTACGACGCGCAAACCAACCGACGAATATGAAGCCATCGGCCAAGTTTCCTATGGCACCTATAACACCATCACCGGTCAGGCCGGCGTCGGCGGTCCGCTGATCGAAGACAAGCTTTCTTTCCGCGTTTCCGGCCTTTACCAACGCCGCGACGACTGGATCGACAACACCTTTACGGGCACTGACGATGCGATTGGCGGCTATGAAGAGCTCGCCGGCCGGGTGCAGCTTCTCTACACCCCGAGCGACGCCGTCAGCGTTCTGCTCAATGTGCATGGCCGCGACTTTGAGGGCACGTCCGCCGTGTTCCGCGCAAATGTGTTTGATGCAGGCAGCAACGATCTCAACGGCAATTTCGACCGCGACACCGTCATTTATGACGGCGGCGGCAACAACCCGCAGGAAGCGGATGGCTGGGGCGGTTCGGCCAAGATCGACTGGGATCTCGGCATCGCGACGCTGACCTCCATCACCGCGTTTGAAGACGCGTCAAGCCTCAGCCGCGGCGACATCGACGGCGGCGCGGGCGCCGTGTTCCTGCCCGGCGGCTCGACACCGGGGTTCATTCCCTTCCCGGCCGACACCACTGACGGCATCGACGATCTCGACCAGTTCACGCAAGAGATTCGCCTCGCTTCCAATGGCGACAATGTTTTCGACTGGCAGGTCGGCTTCTTCTATTTCGATACCGACTTTCAGGTTTCAACGGTTGGCCCGGCATTCCCCCCATTCACGACGGTTAGCCACGAAAATGACAGCTGGGCGGTGTTCGGTCAGGCGAGCTATGATCTCACCGACGATCTGAACATCACGGCCGGCGTTCGCTATACGGAAGATGATCGCTCTTTCGAAGCACTCGTCCTGCCGCCGCTGGTGACGGTCAATCCGACCTCGGTCGAGGATGACGATTTCAGCTGGGATGTCAGCGCGCTTTATCGCGTTACGGATGATTTCAACCTTTATGGCCGCGTGGCCCGTGGTTTCCGCGGCCCGACCATCCAGGGCCGTGACGTGGCGTTTTCAGCTTTCTCGGGCGCTGTGGACCCGCAAACCGTGGCGAAGTCGGAAACGATCCTCTCCTATGAGGGCGGCTTCAAATCGCAGTTCCTTGATAATCGTGCGCGCCTGAACGCCACTGCCTATTACTACACGGTCGACGATCAGCAATTCTCGATCATCGGCGGCGCCGGCAACCTCAATCAGGTCGTCAACGCTGACGAAGGCGTCGGCTGGGGCTTTGAAGTCGATGCGGAAGCCGTGTTGACGGATAATTTCTTCATCGCCACCGGCTTCAGCTACAACAACACGGAAATCAAGGACGACACATTGGCGACCGCGCCTTGCGGCTCCGGCCTTTGCACCGTGCTCGATCCGCTGAACGGCTTCGGCCAGGCGCTGATCGACGGCAACCCCTTCCCCAACGCGCCGGAAATCACCTTCAACGTGTTTGCCGAATACACCTATCCGTTCCGCGACAATGGCGAGATTTTCGTCAACACGGATTGGGCGATCCAGGGCAAAACCAACTTCTTCCTTTATGAGGCGGCTGAATTCCGCTCGAGCGGCAACGCCGAAGGCGGTCTGCGCATCGGTTACCGTGCAAATAGCGGCGCTTACGAAGCCGCCTTCTTTGCCCGGAACATTCTCGATGCGGAGAATGTCAAAGGCGCCATCGACTTCAACAACCTGACGGGTTTCGTCAACGAGCCGCGCATTGTCGGCTTCCAGTTGACGGTTCAGACCAACTAGGATCTTTGAAAGCTTAAACGGAAAAACCCCGGCGCTCGCGCGCCGGGGTTTTTTGTTGCTCGTTGTGGGTGTCGCTATTCGGACACCGTCGCCGGTCCGTAAACGGAATTTTTCGGCGCCGCGAACAGTTTCATCACCATCGGCTCAAAGGCGTCGAGCGGCATGGACTCAAAATTCGGATCAAACGCCGACTGGTCGTATTTCTCACAAAACTCCGCCGTGTGCTGGAAATACGCGTGATCGCGATATTGCTCGCGCATATCGCGGTCCATGCCGAGATAATGGAAGAAATAATAGCCCTGGAAAATGCCGTGTTTTTCGACCATCCAGTGGTTGTTTTCCGACACGAAGGGCTTGAGGATCGCCGCGGCGATATCGGGATGATTGAACGCGCCAAGCGTGTCGCCGATATCATGCAACAGCGCGCAAACGACATATTCCTCGTCGCGTCCGTCCTTATAGGCGCGCGTCGCGGTTTGCAGGCTGTGCTCCAGCCGATCCACCGGGAACCCGCCATAGTCGCCCTTGAGGATCCTCAAATGGTCGAGCACACGCTTGCCGCCATTGGTCGCGAACGGAAAGAACTGGCTGGCGATGATCCCCCAATCTTCCTGCGTGCCTTCCGTCATGGACCGGAAGGATGCGCGGGGCGCGGCGGCGTTTCCATGATCAGGCATAAGGCGGTTCCCTTTTATTGGCGCTCGATTGGCAGCATACTATCGCCTGGACACGTGGCTCAAGCATAGCGGGGGCGAGTGGCGATCAAGGTAGGAAAGGCTGGCGTGATGATCTCGCGGCTCCTCACGAGCCTGATCGGCGTCGTCTTGCTGATCTATGGCGTCATCGCCGCGATCTCGCCTTTGCCGCTGGGGCTGCCGCTTGTGGTGCTGGGGCTGATCATGATCGCCGCCGCCAATCCGGCGGCGCGCCCCCTCATTCGGCGCATGCGCCGAAAATGGCGCTGGTTCGATTTCCTGGTGCGCAAAGTCGGCCGCGGCGCGCCGGAGCGCTTTCACGCAACCATCGACGAAACGGACCCCGGCCCGGAAGCGGCAACCGAGTCGAAGGAAGACGACGTGCGAAAGGCGCCGCCAGAATGATCATTTTTCGCATCGCGCTCACTGTCTTTGCGCTCGCCCTCATCTTTTTCGGCGTCATCATGATGATCGCGCCAACGCCGTTTGGCTTTGTATTTCTTATTCTCGGGTTCTTGCTGCTCGCGACCGTAGCGCCGTCATTCATCCGCGGGTTGCGCCGACGCTGGCGATGGTTTGATCGCCGCCTTCAAGCGCTGGAAAAACGCAGCCCGCGCTGGATCGCCAAGATCCTTCGGCGGACGGCGCCGCGCCGGGAAGAGGACGACCCGCATAAAGATCGCGCAAGCGCAAAACGGTGAATGGCAGCTCGCGCGGTTCTTGCTCATTTAATGGCGGAGCCACAGTGAATGTTCAAAAATGAGACGATCCGTTTGCATATTCGCCCGCGACGTTGAAGAAACGCTCCCCGAGTGCATCGGCGCGCTAAACGCGGCGGGATTATCGGCACATGACCAGGTGCATATTCTCATTAATGGTTGCAGCGACGACAGTCTGACGGTTGCAAAATCCCTCGCGGCGGTCGACCCGCGCATCAATGTTCATGAATTGCCGGTGGGCGACAAAGCTAACGCCTGGAATGAATATGTCTATCGTTTTGCGCCTGAGGATGCGCGAACGCACATATTTCTCGACGGCGATATCAAGCCCAGCGACCAGTCGATCGATGCGCTTGACGAGGCTTTGGTCGCCGCGCCGGAAAGTTACGCCGCCGCCGCCCTGCCCGTAACCGGCCGAAGCCGGCGCGCCTGGGCGCGTCGCCTGTTGGTCAATTCTTATCTCAGCGGCAATCTTTACGCGCTCTCCGAGACGGGGATGGAGGCGTTCAAAAAGCGGAACATTCGCCTGCCTTTCGGCGCCAAGGGCGAAGATGGCTTAATAACCTATCTTCTGCTTACTGATCTTAAGGGCGGCGCCGATGACAGTTTCAGGTCGCGCATCATCATAGCGGAAGAGGCCTGTTTCGAGTTCGATTCGCTGAACCCGAACCTGCGCGATTTGAGGATTTACGCGCGACGCCTTCGCCGCTATTCCGAACGGCATTTTCAAAAGCACGTCTTGTACAGACTCTTAAAGACGCGCGGCGTGAGCGCCATGCCGAAAGTGATCTACGAGCTTTACACGCCCGCAACGCTTCGCGACTTGCGGCCCCGGCTGCATCCGATCAATTTCTGGGTGGATATGGCCACGCTGCGCCGCCTGCGACGCGGCGCAAACGCGGCCGGGGCGACCGGCTAGGCGGTCTTTTCGACTTGCGTGAATTCCAGTTCTACCGGCGTCGCGCGGCCGAAGATCGAAACCGCCACTTTCACGCGCTCGGAATCCTCATCGACTTCCTCGACAATGCCTGAGAACGAAGCGAACGGACCGTCAATGACGCGAACATTCTCGCCAATATCGAAGGTGATTGTCGAACGCGGGCGTGCTTCGCCTTCTTCCATGACGCCGCGAATACGGTCGACTTCCTTTTGCGGCACCGGCATCGGCTTGTTGCCGGAACCGAGAAAGCCCGTCACCTTCGGCGTGTCTTTCACAAGGTGATAGGTGTCGTCGTTCATCACCATCTTGACGAGCACGTAACCCGGGAAGAAACGGCGCTCGGTATTGATCTTCCGGCCGCGGCGAATTTCGGTGACCTCTTCGGTGGGCACGAAAATCTCTTCGATGAAGTTTTCAAGCCCCTTCTCCGCCGCCGAAAGCATGATTGCGTCGGCAACCTTCTTTTCGAAGTTCGAGTAGGCGTGAACGATGTACCAGTTACTGGCCATGACAAATTTTCCGTGGTCAAATTGTTAGTTGCTGAGCGGCACGCAATCAATCGGCAGCAACCCGCAGATCCCTGCGCGCAAAAGCTGATCGACGCCGAAGAAAAACAGCGCCATGATCGCCACCATGATCAAGACCATGACCGTCGACACGATTGTCTCATTGCGCGTCGTCCAGGTCACTTTTGCCGCTTCGTTGCGGACCTGTTGCATGAATTCGAACGGGCTTGTTTTCTTCTTTTTCTTGACTTCAGCCGCCTTGCCCTCGACGACTTGCGACTGCCCGCCGGCCTTGCTCTTTTTCGCCATTTTTAACCGCCTTCGCGCTGGAAGACACAGTTTCTCGGGCGCCGGTCTGACGCGAACTGATCTTCAAGCGATTTTGGAAGATAGGGACTAGGTAAACCATTTATCCGATACGTCAAGCGCGCTGTTCGAAAAGCTATTTTTTGACCCATTCCGCCCAGCTCTCATTCATCGGCGTATCAGCGCCGCACGGCCCCTCGAACCAGGGCTGGCCGCCCGTCGGCCCGCACAAGACGTAATTGGATAGGATCGCGCCGGGGAACGCTTCGGCCAGCGCCTGGTTGACCGCGGTGTTGACCCGCGCGCCGGCCTCGCCCCAGACAAAGGCGTCGAAATTCTCGCGGCTCATCGCTTCGGGCCGCTCGAAATGCGACCCGCCTTCATAAGCGCCGATCAGCGCGACGCCGTATTTCGCGGCCTCGCCCGCATGGCCGCGCCATTTGGCGAGGTTCCATTGAAGCGTTGAGACCGAATTGGCCGGGCCGTTGACGAACCAGTCTTCGAGCGCCGCGAGGTCATTCGGATCGACGCCGTCGCGCGCCAGATGCGGGCCATAGCCGCCCCAATAGCTCGCCACCGATACGCCGAACCCCGGCGCATGAACGGCCCAGTCCTCGCCCGCCGCTTCGAGATAATCGCGGGCCGCTTGCAGCGCCGCCCGCGTGGTCGCGATATTCGCCGCCTGGCCTTCAATCACGTAAATCACCGGCTGGGCGCGCCCGGCGCGCGCCAGCGCCGCATCGAGCGCCAACTTGAACCGCGCGCTCGCCGCGCCATAGCCCTCTCGATAGCCCCATTCGGTCCCGTAAAGCCCGTTGCCGAGCGCCTTGGCGTAATTGGTGGTGAAGAGATATTGCCCGGAAAAGTTCCAGACCTCGTTTCCGAGCGTGACATAAAGCGGCCGGTCGGCGCGATAGCCGCTCGCCTCCAGCGCCGCGACAAAGCGGTCCGCATAGGCGTCCCATTGATCGCTGGCGAGGATCTCCTGCGCGGCGGCGCTGACCGCCGCATTGACATTGCCAAGCTGCTTTCCCGGATCTTCGTCAAAGACCGCCGGGTCCAGAATATCGACCGGGCTGCCGAGCGTCAGCGGCGCATGGGCCCAGACCATGGCGTCCGCCTCGACGCCGAAGGCGAACACCGCTTCCAGCGGCATGCCGTAATATTCGTGGCGGATATTTTCGGGCGATTTCCAGGCGACATTCGCCCAATGGGCGGCGTCCGGCGCGGCGAGCTGATCGGGCCCGCGCACATTGCCCCGGTTCGCCTGTTGCAAATCCATGGTGCGCACGATGTCATAGCCGGCAAGCGCGGCGATGAAGCGCGGATTGTAAATCTTGCCCGCCTCAAGCGCGGCCTCGTTCTCCGCCCGGTACATCCGCAAGGTTTCAAGCGGCGCATCAAGGCGCTTGATCTGCACCGCCATGTGCCAGGGCGTCGCGCCCGACGCCTTGTCGCGGGTGAACTCGATCCGGCACGGCTTGCGCCGGGTGATGTGGCTGTCTGGGAAATAAAGCAGCGCCAGTTCCGCCTTGCAGCCGCCGCCTGCGGTCGTCGCGTCAAGCACCCAGTCGCCATCCCAATGGGTTTCGAGCGGCCCGGTGTTGCGCCCGACCGTGAAATAGACATTGCTGGTGAGCGTGCAGCCCGCCGGCGCGGCGGCCGGAAGTCCGCTGCGCGCATCAAGGAAGCCGCCATCATAAAGCGCTTCGGTTTTCAGGTCGCCGCAGCTCCAGCGCGCATCGCTCGCATGGATGATGTCGATATAAGGTTCTTCAAAGTTCCACGGCGCCGGAACCCAGGGGCCCGCCTGCAGGAGCGTGCGGGCCGCGCCCGCTGGCGGCGGCGGCGTCTCAGGATTGATTGATTGATGCGCCGCCGGATTTTGGGATGCATATGCAGCGGCAACGGCAATCATGGCCAGCCCCCCTGCAACAATCGGCTTGATCCTGTTCATTGACTGCAATCCCCTGCTTCCACGCTTTGCCCTCGCATATCTTAAGGCAAACCCGCCGCAAATTCACTATTGGAACTGATCGCGCCCGCGCTTTGAATTTTCGCAGAGGCTCAAAAACTCTTCGACAGGTTGAAAAAACCGCGCCAGGTCTGATCACCCTGGGTGATCGGCGCGCCATCAAGCGGTTTTGCGATCTCTGCGTTCAGGTGCAAATTGCTCTGCAGCGTTAGCCTAATGCCGCCGCCGGCGGAAGACAGGTTCAGCGTTTCGAATTGCGGCGCGGCATTGTCGTTCCAAACCGCGCCAAAATCATAGAATCCGTAAACCTGATAGCGTTTCAGGAAGTCAATGTTCGGCCGCCGACCATATCGGACTTCGACATTGGCCGCGACGCCGTCATCCCCTTTGAATTCGCCAAAATCATACGCCCGGCCGTAACGCGATCCGCCGAGCGAGAACTCTTCTGACGCCAGCAATGGATCAAATGCATATTGGGCCGCAGCGCTAATATAAAAACTGAAATTGGCGGCGATATTTTGCAGGCGGCTGACGTCAGCGGTGAGCTTTGTGAATTCCGCTGATGCGTCCGCGCGCGAGCGCGCGCCATCCACTGATGCATTAAGGATGTTGAGCCCATGCTCAACGCCGACCTCAATCGACGTCACACCACTCAACTGCGCCGCGCGCAGCGTCGCTGACGCGTTGACGGAGCGGAGTTTGTCATTGAACAGAACCGCGCCCATGCGTTCTTCTTCAAAATTGCGCCCTTCCAATCCAGCGCTTGCCCAGAGCGTAAGGCGCCGCCTACGCACAATCGGGTGAACGAGCGCCAGTTGCAGCCTGTCTGTCCTGCTTTGCGCGCCCGTTGCGGCGCGCGGCCCCCCGGCATCGAATTCCGATGTCAGGAACGACGCGCGCAATGTTGTTCCATGACGGCCGACCGGGGTTGCATAGGAAAATTGGCCCAGCAAAAGCTCGTTCGGATCTTCGGGCGTAAAAAAGACGCCGCCCGAAAAACGGTCCCCGCTTTGGAGAACTGAATTAACCGACCCGCTAAAATAGGACTGCAACACGCCTGCATCTTCCGTACCCCGATTGTCCAGATAGATGCTGGCGTCGAAACGGTCCTGTGAAAGTTCGACGATGAGTTTGTGCCGCGCAAGATCCGTCGCCTTCGGTTCGATTTTGGATGAAAGCACCGTCACGCCTGCGAGGTCCTCAATCAACAAAAGCGAACGCTCAAGCTGGGCGATCCGAAGCGGCCGGGCGCCGGTCAATTTTTCAAGGCGCCGTTGAATTTCCGGCGACCGGACGCCGGTGATCTCCACCTCGTCGACATATCCTTCGATGACCCGCACCGTCAGGACGCCGCCAGCCGCTTCTTGCGCAGGCGCCACGGCCCGCGACAGAAAATATCCGGCATTTCGGTATTTCGCGGTGATTGCCTCCACGAGCGTAGCGACATCTGCAACGCTCACATATCGGGCGAGGTAATCATCATATAAAGGCGCGAAATCTTCGGCCGGAAAAACGCTCGCGCCGGTAATATTCACGGCAGTCAAAACAAAACGGCCGGTTTGCGTTTCGCTGTCCGGAGCGTCGTATAGGTCAGCGGGCAAGGCGGAATCGCGCCCTTCCTCGCCCGGCGCGGCCCGCTCGCGATCCGGCAAGCGGCGCTCGATATTGTCCAGTTCCTGAGCGTTCGCCAGGCCAGCGCCGACAATCACGGCAAACACCGCCGCCGCGCAACATAAATTGGACAAGGATCGCTCCATCTCTCCCCTGAAGGCTCTGTATATATGCGCCAACCGGCATCGTCAGGAACGATCCAGCCAGGTATTTCCCGCGTTTCAGTATAAAGAGCACGACAAAGGTTTCGCGAAGATGAATGGGGCGTTAACCAGCGAGCAGAAAATTTTAAGAAAATTACAACGCGTCCGTCATATCTGAATCAGGCGTTAATTTCCATGAGGCCCTTTACGGCCTGTGGCGGATTCAGAAGGATTCACCCATATGACGCTTATTAAACGCCTCGCTGGCTTTGCAAGCGCACTTATTGTCCTCGTCGGGGTCGCTTTCGCGAGCGAGGCCTGGCGGGTTACGCAGTCCTCCGGCGCCGTACGCATTACTCAGTCTGCGGCCGGCATGCATCTCGTATCGACCGGCGACGCGCTAAGCGCCGGATCCGTCCTCAGCACGGGGCTGGACGGGCGCGCAGTCCTTGAGCGCCGTGAACAATCTATCGTTGTCGGACCAAACAGCCGCATGGTCCTGCCCGCTGTCGAAGAAGAAGGCATGACGCGAATTCTTCAGGATCTCGGCACATTGATGTTCAAGGTCGACAAGCGCAACAAGCAGCATTTTCGTGTGGAAACGCCGGTCATCGCGGCGGTCGTCAAGGGTACGACATTCACCGTGACCGCGGGCGATGAAAGCCACGCGGTACATGTCGCCGAAGGCCTGGTCGAAGTGATTGAACTGAAAACGCTGGAAAGCACGCTTGTGGGGGCCGGTGAAACGATCTCGGTTTCAATTGATGACGAGGCCCGCCGGGCGCCGAGCGATGAGCGCGACGACCGAAAAGGCGCGCCCGGATTTAAAACGCTGGAAGAAGATAAACGAGCAAGCCTCCATATTCCGACCAATATTGGCTTCGAGCCCATCGATTACGCGAGCCTCACCGATGGCCTTGTGCGTCCGGCGGCGCCTGGCGCGCCCGTCGAAAATAGCGTCGCCCTTGGCGTTGAAGCCAACAGATTGGCGAATGCGGGCGACGGCGTCATCAACGCCACAGATGCCAGCTTCACTGTCGACGGCGACGGCGTAGCAGCCAATGCAAGCGTTGGCGATGCAGCGGATGTCGGCGCTAGCGTCGGAGACAGCGGCGTCGATGTGGGCGCGAGCGTTGGCGATGCAGCGGATGTCGGCGCCAGCGTCGGAGATAGCGGCGTCGATGTGGGCGCGAGCGTTGGCGATGCAGCGGATGTCGGCGCCAGCGTCGGAGACAGCGGCGTCGATGTGGGCGCAAGCGTTGGCGATGCAGCGGATGTCGGCGCTAGCGTCGGAGACAGCGGCGTCGATGTGGGCGCAAGCGTTGGCGATGCAGCGGATGTCGGCGCCAGCGTCGGAGACAGCGGCGTCGATGTGGGCGCGAGCGTTGGCGATGCAGCGGATGTCGGCGCCAGCGTCGGAGACAGCGGCGTCGATGTGGGCGCGAGCGTTGGCGATGCAGCGGATGTGGGCGCGAGCGTTGGCGGCCTGGATGAAAGCGGTCTTGATGAAGGGGGGCTTGATGTCGGCTTGGAACTTGATGCCGGCGGCGCCGGCCTTGATCTCGACCTCGGCGACGGAGACAAGCCGGATCCGGATTCCGGGCTCGGCGGGCTCTTCAATCCCTAATTGTTAACGCCTCTGGCGCTATCATCCATTCACACCGGATTTACAGCGACCAGAATGGCGATGAACGACGGAACAAACAACCAGCCGGCCTGGCGGCGCGGAAAACGCGCCGCCCGCCTACTTGGCGCACCGGTTTTGTTGTTCTTGCTGGTGCTCGCTGCAACCGCATCCGGTCTCGTCGCGTTTATCGACAACATGTTAATGGACGCGCGCTTCCGGCTGATTGAACGCGCTCCATCAGACACGCTGGTTATCGTCGAGATTGATCCGCAAAGCATCCATGCGGAAGAACAATGGCCGTGGCCGCGCGACCGCTACGCCAAGGCCATTGCGAATCTGCAAGATGCTGGGGCGGCCCTCATCGCCCTTGATGTGGATTTTTCCTCCCTGTCCGATCAGGCCGGCGACGATGCATTTGCGCAGGCGCTGGCGCGGCGTCCGGGAGCGGTTATCTTGCCGGTCTTCTGGCAATGGTCGACTCGTGACGAGGGGCCCGGAGCGCTGCTCAAAACACCGCCAAATGAAAAATTCCTTGAGCATGCCGTCATTGCCAGCGTTACGCTGACCACTGAAAAGAACGGGCTGCTGCGGAAGGGTTGGCGGGCGGTTGATGACGCCGGCGCGGACCGCACAAGCCTGCCGGCGATGCTCGCCGGCGTTCCCGCCGACCGGCGCGAGACATTTTACATCGATTTTGGAATCGACCCGTCAGCGATTGAACGCGTGTCGTTTCACAAAGTGTTGGACGGCGACTTTTCACCCGAAGCAATCCGTGGACGGAATGTGATCATCGGCGCAACCGCGCTGGAGTTAGGCGATGAATTTGCAGCGCCCATTCTGGGCGTTGTCCCGGGCGTCACGCTGCATGCGCTGAGTTATGAAAGCCTTGTGCAGGGGCGCGCCTTGCTGCGCCCGGCGCCGATCATTCCCCTCGCCTTTGCCGCGCTTGTCCTGTTCTGGTTTTGCCGGGATGCGGCGCACCGGCGCGCAAGCGACATGGCCTGTATGCATCTGATTGTCCTGTTCGTGTCGCTTGTCGCGCCGCTCGCTATCCAGGCCACCTCCCCGGTCAGCTTCGATACCGGCGCAGTCATCAGCGCACAGGTGCTCGCACTGTTTTATGCCGCATGCGTACAATTACGCCACCGGGCGCAACAGATCATCCGCCAGCGCGCAAAGACAATGCGCTTCCAGGAACTGACCGGCATCGTCGTGCGGGATAATGCCGACGGCGTCATCGTCACCGACGGCGCCGGCGTCATTGAGCTGTGCAACAAAAGGGCGAAAGAGCTGTTGCGCATTAACCGGGAAATACGCCCTGGCGCCAAGCTGGACCAACTCGTCGCAGACTTTCCCGCCCTGCCCGACAGCAATTCACGCGCTCGCCAGACGGCGCACCGTGAATTGACCATTGCGCCCGGCGCCGTGCTGGAAATTATCGCAACGCAAAGCGCCAGCCCGACCGGAACACGCGGGCACGAAACGCAACGCCTTGCGGGCCTTGTGGTTTACACCCTGCGCGACATCTCCGTTCGCAAGCGCATGGAGGCTGCGGAACAGAAAGCCAAGGAAGCCGCTCTCGCCGCCAATGCGCTCAAGACGCAATTGATCGCCAATATGAGCCACGAGCTGCGCACCCCGCTCAATGGCGTCATCGGTTTTGCAAGCATCATGAAAGACGAGATCTTCGGCGCGCATGCGACGCCGGAATACAAGGAATATGCACTGAACATTCATGATAGCGGCACGCGCCTGCTTGGCCTCGTCAACAATATGCTGAATATCGCAAAGCTTGACGCGGGCGAGTTTGAGATCGCCAAAAACCCGGCGGCGATTGATGAGATCTTTGAAAAGGCGCTCGCCAGTAGTCGCCGCGATATCGAACGGCGCGCCGCCGCCGTTGTTGCGGATGTTCAGCAAGGATTGCCGGATGCGATGATCGACGCCAGCGTCATTCACGAAATGCTGCTTCAGCTTTTGTCGAACGCGCTGAAATTCACTGGCGACAATGCCCGCGTGGATTTGCGCGCTCGCGATGAGGGCGGCGCGCTGGTCGTCGAAGTCGAGGATAATGGTTGCGGCGTCGACCCGGCCATGCTGCCAAAACTGACCCGTGTTTTCTATCAGGCCAACAGCACGCTGAACCGCAGCCATGAAGGGGCCGGTCTTGGCCTTTATCTCGTGGCGAAATTCGCCGCGCTTCATGGGGCGTCGCTGACGCTTGAAAGCCAGGCTGGCGGCGGGTTTCTTGCTCGCTTGCAATTCCCAGCCGCATTCAAAAGCGCATCCGCCCGCAACGCGGCGCCCGCGCGGCTCGCCGGCTAGCCTCCCCATTGTTCTGCGAAGTCCGGACTGGCAGGGGCGGAGGGGCTCGAACCCCTGTGCGCCTCCGGCGCACGAATCTTTAGAATCGGGGGGTCTGACCACCGAAACGTGGACATGCTTGCGCTTGTTCTGCGAAGTCCGGACTGGCAGGGGCGGAGGGGCTCGAACCCCCGGCCCTCGGTTTTGGAGACCGATGCTCTACCAACTGAGCTACACCCCTAGTCCGGACAGTTGCATTAAAGCCGTTAGACGCCGCATTCAATAGGGCTCCGGCCGTTTTTATCTCAACACCACTCAATAATCGCATCTGCGGCGCGCTCAGCCGCTGGGCCCTTCTCTCCGGCAAGCTGGCCGACAAGCGCCGGAAAGGCGGTAATCTGGGCATCGCGCGCAGGGCCGGGCTGAAGCAGCATTTCGAGCGCGTCAGCGACGTTCGCCGCCTTGAAATGCTGCTGGATGAATTCCGGCGCTACGGCCCTGCCTGCCGCGATATTGATGAGGGATGCGTAAGGCGTCGTCACGAATGAGCGCACATAGAGCCCGGTTAGCCAATCCATTTTGTAGCAGACGGCCATCGGCGTGCCATGAATGGCGAGCTCGGTCGTCACTGTGCCGGAAACGGCTAACGCCGCATCGGCGGCCGCAAAGGCGTCATAGCGCTCATCGGCATCTATGATGGTTACCGGCGGCGCCCAGCCTTTGATCATTTCCGGAATCAGTCCGGCGATGGCGGGCGCTGCGGCAATGACAATGCGCAATTCCGGCATGCGCACGGCGAGCCGGTTGACGATTTCCCCGAAACGCTCGTCATGCTGCGCGATTTCGCCGCGGCGGCTGCCCGGCAGAACGGCAAGCAGCGGGCCCGCGCCGATAGCATGGCGCTCGCGAAAATGCGCCCCGTCGCCGGGCTTCGCACGCGCTTGTTGAAAGCCCGAATGGCCGATAGCGCGCACCTTGGCGCCAAATTTCTCAATATACGGAACTTCAAATTCGAAAAGACACAGGACGCCGTCAAACAGGCGCGCCAGCGTCTTGCCGCGACCGGGCCGCGCCGCCCAGATTTGCGGCGAAACATATTTGAACCGTTTGATCGCTGGCGCACGCTTTTTGAGCTTTTCGGCGGCGAGGCGCGAGAATGACCAGCTATCGATGAAGATTGCTGCGTCCGGCGTGCTTTGCGCAGCCGCCTCGGTGAGTTTATTCGCGGCATTGATCGCGGCCGGCAAGGCGCGCAAGGCGGCGCTCGGGCCGATGACCGAAAACGGCGCAATGTCGAACAGGCTCTCGAGCCCCCGCGCGGCCAGCAAAGGCCCGCCGCAGCCAATGATCTCGAGGTCATCGCAACGTGCGCGCAGCGCATCCACGAGCGCCGCCCCGAGCGCGTCGGCAGAAGGTTCAACGGCGCTGATCAGGAGTTTCATGGCGCAACCGTTTCGGCCTAATTGGCCACTTCGTCAGGACGGAAACCATAGGCGAACATGCCGGCGTCATCGAGGGCCGATATCACCGCGTCCCGGTCGAGAATGATGGTTCTTTCCGCCTCGAAGGCAATGCCCGCCAGGCCCGCGTCTATCGCGCGGCGAACTGTTTCCGCGCCGATGGTCGGCAGGTCGGTGCGTAATTCCTGCCCCGGTTTCGGCCGTTTGACCAGCACGCCGCCGCGCCCGACGCCGCCCGGCAGGCGCGCGCAGCGCGCGAGCATCTCATCGGTGCCTTCCGCCGCTTCGATGGCCAGAACAAAGCCGCGCGCGACGACGGCCCCCTGTCCAACATCGAATTCCCCGAGCGCGGCGATGATCGCGGCGGCCTTGGC
This sequence comes from uncultured Parvularculaceae bacterium, assembly GCA_947259375.1. Lineage (GTDB taxonomy): Bacteria > Pseudomonadota > Alphaproteobacteria > Caulobacterales > Parvularculaceae > Hyphococcus. Next base: position 374,571 of record CAMYLZ010000025.1, read on the forward strand.
GATGTCGGCCCGATGATCCGTATCCGGTGCATATTCGCCGAGCGCGCCTTGCGCGCCGACAAGACAGGCAACCACGCTTTGCGCCCCTATGACGGTGAAGCCCTCATCCTCTACCGTGCGGACCAGCACGTCGAGGATGCGGCCGTCGCCTTGCGTTGCCGCGGCGATGATCTTCGGCAGCAGCGACACGCCTTTCATGTCGGCCTTTAGGGCCTTGAAATCGGGACGCTTGACCAGCCCGGCGAAAACAACCGCATCGCAGTCCTCTCGCCGCAAGATTTTGAGGATTTTTCCGGCCTCGCCCATGCCGCATTCATCGCCCGGAAAAGCCGCGATCGCCTTGCCGGCAAATCCGCTGAGCCGGATCACGTGAAATGCGCGATTGCCGGTCGCGCAAGCATTGGCGATCTGAACCGGCAGGCCCCCGCCGCCCGCAATAATGCCGAGCTTGCGCCAGCCCGTCATTTTCCAGAACGCTCGGGCGTCATCAAAGCGCGCGAGCCGCTGGTTTCGACGAATTCCAGCACCCGCACGACATACGGACAGCACCCATGTTCCTGTCGCACGACCTCGATGCGCTCACGAAACACGCCTTGATCTGAAAAAAGCAGTTTATAGGCGCTGCGAAGGTTGCCGATCGCCTCACGAGAGAAGTTCCGGCGTTTTAGCCCAACAAGGTTGAGCCCGACCAATTTCGCGTGATTGCCGACTGCCGATCCGAACGGAATAATGTCCGACGTCACCGCCGCGCAGCCGCCGACAAACGCATATTCGCCGATGCGGCTGAACTGATGAATAGCGCACAGCCCGCCGAGAAACGCGTAGGATCCGACACAAACATGCCCGCCCAGCGTCGCGTTATTGGCGAATATCACCCGCTCACCGACAGTGCAGTCATGGGCGACATGCGCGCCGGTCATGAAAAAACCGCCCTCGCCAATGTGCGTGACGCCGCCGCCAGACGCCGTGCCGCGATTCATGGTGACATGTTCGCGGATGATATTATTGGCGCCGATAACCAGCTCGGTCGGTTCGTCCTTATACTGTAAATGTTGCGGCGCCCCGCCAAGCACCGAAAACGGATGCACGACCGTGCCCGCGCCGATCTGCGTGCGCCCCTCGATCACTACATGGCTTTTCAATACAACGCCGTCTTCGAGCGATGCGGACGGCCCTATTTGGCAATAGGGCCCGATCTCAACATCGCCGAGCGCGGCGCCGTCCTCGACAATCGCTGTGGGATGGATCTTCATAAACCGGGCTAGACCGCTTGCGCCAGCATCGCAGAGTAATTGGCTTCGGCGACGCGCTTGCCGTCGACGGTCGCAATGCCTTCGAATTTCCAGACGGGGGCTCGGCGCTGGACGGTTCGCACGGCGATGCGCAACTGGTCGCCGGGAACGACGGGCCGGCGGAAACGCGCCTTGTCGATGCCCATGAACAAGACGACCTTGCCTTCAACATCCAACTCTTCGGTATAGGCGACATATGCGGCGGCGGACTGGGCCATGGCCTCGACGATCATCACGCCCGGCATCACCGGCTTTTGCGGGAAATGCCCTTGGAATATCGGCTCGCCATAAGAGACATTCTTGATCCCGACCGCGCCTTCGCCGGGCCTGATATCCACCAGGCGATCGACAAGCATAATCGGATAGCGATGCGGCAGAAGCTGCATCAACTCTTCGACTTCAAGAACGCTCTTACCAGGTTCGATCTTCGCCATGGGGCTACCCATTCCTTTTCTTCGTCAGCCTCGACAGTGTCGAGGTTTCACGTAACCAATCCTTTACCGGCCGCGCCGGGATGCCGCCCCATTTTTCGCCTGCCGGCACATTGCGCATCAATCCGGCCTTCGCCGCCAGTTGCGCTCTATCGCCAATGGTCAAGTGATCCGCAAGCCCCACCTGTCCCCCGATCATGACGCCGTCGCCGATGACGCAACTGCCAGATATGCCTGTTTGCGCTGCAATAACAGTATAGCGCCCGATTTGCACGTTGTGGCCAATTTGCACAAGATTGTCGATTTTGACGCCGGCGCTGATCCCCGTATCGCCCAGCGCGCCGCGATCGATGGTGGTGTTCGCGCCGATTTCCACGTCATCGCCAATCATCACCCGGCCGAGCTGCGGCACCCGAATCAGCCCGTCCTGCGTCTCGACAAAGCCGAAGCCGGCCTGGCCGATTTGCGCGCCCGCACAGATATGACAGCGCGCGCCAAGCACGGCGTTCGTCACGGAAACGCCTGCCTCGATCACAGTATCATCGCCAATGACGACGCCCGGACCGATATAGACATGCGGACCGACCGTTGCGCCCTTTCCCAGAGTCGCGGTTGTCGCCACAACAGCCGCCTCGCTGATCGTCGCATGCGGGTGCGCTGACGGCGCCGCCGCGCCGGCGCCCTCGCGCAGGCGATGCAGGCGACTCGCGATTTTGGCGAATGCGGCGCGCGGAGACTGCGACACGGCGACCGCGCCATGCGGCGCAAGTTTCACCGCTATTTGCTCCGTCGTCAGACATAAGCCGAATTCGCGCCCCGCCAGGACATCCGCAAGCGCCGGGTTCTCGCAATAAACGACATGGTCCGGCCGCCCTTCGGCCTCGCAAAGAGCAACGCTGGTCAGCAACACATTGCGGTCGCCCGATAGCAACGACGCGCCGGTCAGGACGAGCGCGTCATGAACCGTCAACGGGTCGCATGTTTCAAAAAACCTGGGATCTGGCATCGCTGGTCTATTCGCCTGGATTGAAGAAATAACAGCATTGAAGAAAAAACGGCCGACGGAGACCGCCGGCCGTTCGAAACTCATCCGGTGCGGCGCGCTATTTCTTGTTGTTCGCTGCGTTCGCCTGATTTGCTTGCGCTTCGAGAATTCTCTTTTCGATCTCCGCCAGCGAGATTTTCTGGACTTCTACTTTCGGAAACTTCTTGTCCAAAGCAGCGATAACTTCTTGTGTTATGTCCGTCTCCGGGGCGGCATACATGACCGCCGACCGGTCAAGCAGAACCGTCGCGCCGCGGCGGTCGACGATCTCCTTCAGGATCGGCTGGCTTTCGATGAGGATCTGTTCCTGCGCGCGTTGGACGACGCCGGAGAATGCCTGTTCCATAATCTGCACGCGCTGCGGCAGACCATATTGGGAACGCACGGCCAGATCCTGCTCGGTTTTCTGGCGCACCTCATCCGACATCAGCGATGCGTTTTTCTGAAAACTCTCGATTTCTTTCTTAAGCTTGTCCGCTTCGGCCTCGAGCTCTTTTTCCACGCTGCCTTTGAGCGACTCGGCCTGATCGGGAATTGTCTTGCCCGCTTTGGACTGCGCGATCACCTGCGCCCGATTGACGATAAGAATGACGGGCGCTTTTCCGTCGCTCTGCGCTTCGGCCTCGTTCACAAACGATCCGCCGATAAATCCAGCAGCAGCCAGCGCCACAGCGCCGGTCATTGCAATAATCTGCTTTTTCATGCCCTTACCTCTACCTTAAAAGCTCGTCCCAGCGCTGAAGCGGAAGCCCTCTGTCCGATCATAGTCTTCTTTCAGCAAAATTTCAGCAAAATCAAATCGTACCGGCCCAAATGGCGAATCCCAACTGATGGTCACGCCAGCTGTCACGCGCAAGGACAAATCGTCCTGGATCGGGGCCAGATCGCCGATCCCGTCGCCATCCGTATCGATAAAAAAGGAAGGATCGTTATTCAAGGCCTTCGTGGCGCTATCAACCAGTCCGACCGTACCGAAATCGCTGAATAATGCAGCGCGAATGCCATATTCCGGCGGCAATGGCAGCGGCAGCAGGATTTCCGCCGTGCCGATCGCATAGGCCTTGGCGCCGATCGACTGGCCGCGAATATTGCCGCTTCTGTCACGGTTGGGAATAACCCCGGCGCCTGTCGGAACGCCATTCGCGTCCGTAATCCGGGCCCCGGAAATAAACCGGGGACCAACGCCGGCGACCTCAAATCCGCGGAAAGTCGACGCGCCTTCGAAGAAACGGTCCGACAAACGCACTGAATCGCCCGCATAGCCGTCAATATATCCCGCACGGCCTTTCAGCGCGCCGATGAATTTGCCGATGATCGGGTGGTAGTACGCGCCCGAAAACTCCGTCTGGTAGTAATTCACGTCGCCGCCAAGGCCGGCAACGCTGACCGTGCCGCCCGCACGCCAGCCGCGGCTCGGGGTGATCGGATCGTTGCGCTTGTCGAAGGACAGGCTGAAACCGACCAGCGACGTCAGGAATGTACCGCGCGATTCACATGTCGGGCTTAAAAACGCGCTGACTTCGTCGCAAGGCTGCCGATTGAACAAAAATAGTTGCTCGTCATCGGTTCCGGTAATCGGATCGCCATTATTGTCGAACGCCGGCTCGAGCGTGAAATCAGAGCCGGCCACCAAAATCGTCGTCGGGTCGAAAGCCGCCGCCACCAGCGACGTTGTCCGGTCGATACGCACCTTATCCCGCGTGAACAGGTAATTCAGCCCGCCGCGGCCATATTCTGACACCTGGAAGCCGGCATTCAGGCCGAAGCCGATCCGGTCGCGGACAAAGCCCGATTCACGGAAATCGGTACGCTGGTTGAACAACGAACCGCCCGCCGCAAGGTTTCGGTCAAGGAAATAGGGCTGGGTGAACCGCAGATCGACCTGCCGCGTGCGTGAACTCGCCTGTATCCGGAACCGCAGGAACTGCCCGCGCCCCATCAAATTGCGCTCTTCAACCGATAGATCGACGATGAAGTTTTCGGTCGATGAAATACCGACGCCGACGCTGAACGAACCGGTCGAGCGCTCTTCGACCGATACGTCGAGTTCAGTCCGGTCGGGCGCCGAACCCGGCTTTTCCTCGATCTCGACATTGCCGAAATAACCGAGCGAACGCACGCGGGCCCGCGAGCGGTCTACGAGCACGCGGTTGAACGCATCGCCTTCCGCAATGCGGATCTCGCGCCGGATGATCTTGTCGAGCGTACGGACATTGCCCTTGATATTGATCCGCTCGACATAAACGCGGGGCCCTTCATTGACTTCGAATGCAACGTCAATGGTGTTCGATTCTGCGTGCCGGGTGAGGCGCGGATTGACATCAACGAAAGCATAGCCGGTCGCACCAGTCGCGAAGGTAATCGATTCGACCGATTTTTCGACCTTGTCAGAGTCGAAAATCTGGCCTTCGCGCATCGGGACGAACCGGGTCAGGGCGTCGCCATCGAGCTTGGCGAGCGTGGTTTTCACGCGAACTTCGCCAACCGTATATTTGGGGCCCTCTTCAACCGTAAAGGTGATGAAAAAGTCCTTGCGGTCCGGCGTCAGTTCCGCGACCGCCGAGACCACCGAAAAGTCGGCATAGCCATTCTGGCCGTAATGCTGGCGCAACAGTTCGCGCTCAAATTCGAGGCGGTCGGGGTCGTAATTGTCGAAGCTGGTGAAAAAGCGCCACCAGCGGCTTTCCTTGGTCAGGATGACGCCGCGCAGCTCATTATCGGTGAACACTTCGTTGCCGATGAAATTGACTTTCGCGATGCCGGTCTTCGGTCCCTCATCGATTTCGTAAATCACGTCGATGCGGTTTTGCGCCAGCGGCGTGACTTTTGGCGTCACTGTCGCGGCGAAGCGGCCCTTGGCGCGATAAAGCTCGATGATCTTCTGGACATCCGCCTGCACTTTTGCGCGGGTGTAAATGCCGCGCGGCGCAAGCTGGATCTCCTCGGTGATCTTGTCTTCCTTGAGCTTGCGATTTCCTTCGAACAGCACCCGGTTGACGATCGGGTTTTCAATGACCTCGATCAAGAGGACGCCGCTCGGCTGCATTTCAAGCTTCACGTCGGAGAACAGTCCGGTCCGGAACAGCGTCTTGAGCGAGATGTCGAGCAGTTCTTCATCCGCCGGCATGCCCGCCTGAACCGGCAAATAGGATGCAACCGTATCCGGTTCGATACGCTGGTTGCCGGTTACCGTGATGCCTTGAATGATCGGCGGCGGCGCTTCATTAAACAGGCTAGGCGCAACCGCGCCGCCCTGTTGCGGCGGCTGCGCCGCCGGTTGTTGCGCCGAAGCGACTGTTACTGACACCGCAATTGCTGCGATCGCTATCCCGAAATTGCGTATCACGCCGCCCCCCGACTTGTACAAACCCATGCCGCCGCCCTAGCTGAATGAAGAGATTAAGTTATTGATGTCGTTCCAGGTCACAAAGATCATGAGCGACGCAAGCAATACGAAGCCCAACCGAAAACCCATCGCCTGCGCCCTTTCCCCCAGGGGCCGGCCAGCGACAGCCTCATATGCGTAGTACATTAGATGGCCTCCGTCGAGAACCGGTACCGGCAACAAGTTCAGGAATCCGATCGAAACCGACACCAGCGCCGCAAGGGAGATGAAATCGATGAGGCTCGACCGCAACCGAACGCCCAAGCTCGGCGGCTCACGATAGGATGATTCATCGAAGCCCGACATGACCGACTGGCCGGCATATTGGGCCATTTTGATCGGTCCGCCGAGCTGGCTGGCGTCTTCCTTGCCGAGGATGATCTTGCCGAGGAAATTGACGGTCAGCTTGAGGATGCGCCCAAGCTCGCCAACGCCTTCGCCCAGCGCCTCGAAAGGCCCATATCGTTTGAAAACGTAATGATCGGCGCCCGGCGACGCGATTCCGAGCTGCCAGCGCTCGATCATGTTGCCATAACGGTCGGTATCCTCGATCCGGCGCGGCGTCACATCGATAGCGATGATCTGGTAATCGCGCTCGACCTCGAAATGCAGCTCGTCGCCGCCGCTCACCAGAACAACATCGAGTAGCTGATTGAATGATTCGATATTCCGGCCGTCAACCGTGACCACCCGGTCGCCCGCCATGAAGCCCGCTGCTTCGGCCGGGCTTTGTTCGGCGACCGCGCCGACCAGCGGCGCTACATAGCCGCGCCCGAGGGTCAGGAAGAGTGCGGCGAATATAAACACCGCCAGCACGAAATTCGCGAGCGGTCCCGCTGCGACGACCGCCGCGCGCTGCCAGACCGGTTTGAAATGAAAGCAGACCTTGCGCTCTTCCGCGGTCATGCCGCCTTCAAGGGCGTCCGCCTCGCCCGGCGTCGGAAATTGCGTCGTCACCGGCTTTGCGCCCGCCTTTGCCTTGCCTTTTGGCGGCGCTTGCGAGGCGGCGTTCACATCGCCGAAAAATTTCACAAAACCGCCAAGCGGCAGCAGCGCGATGCGCCATTCGGTGCCCTTCTTGTCCACCCAGCGCAACAGCGGCTTGCCGAAACCAATGGAAAAGACGTCAACGCGGACGCCGAACAACCGCGCAACCGAAAAATGCCCATATTCGTGGATGAAAACGATGATCATCAGCAGGAAGAGGAACGCGACAATTGAAACTGGCAAAATAACAAGCGCCTCTAACAGGTTTCCGGCTAACGACATCACTCTTTCCTGAATTGTCAGGCCGCTGCTTTCGCAGCGACACTTTCCTCCGCCAGACGGCGCGCCGCGAGATCGGCCGCGATGGCGTCTTCCAGCGTCGACAGGCTCGCCGGCCCGTTCTGTCCCACAGTCCGGTCCATGACCTGCTCGGTAATCGAGGCAATATCAAGGAATTTGATCCGCCCGCCAAGGAAAGATGCCACGGCAACCTCATTCGCTGCATTGAGCGCGGCTGGCATGACGCCGCCGGCATTGATCGCCTCACGCGCGAGACGAAGCGCAGGAAAGCGTTCTATATCAGGTGCTTCGAACGTTAATTTCGCAACCTCTGCAAAGTCAAGTCGAGGACTGGGGCTCGGCGTGCGTTCCGGCCAGGCGAGCGTAGTGGCGATCGGCGTGCGCATATCCGGCGTGCCGAGCTGGGCGAGCACCGACCCGTCCACATATTCGACCATGGAATGAATGACGGATTGGGGGTGCACCAGGATTTCGATCTGATCCGGCGCAATCGGGAATATATGCGCGGCTTCAATCAGTTCGAGGCCCTTGTTCATCATCGTCGCGGAATCGACGGAGATCTTCGCCCCCATGGACCAGTTCGGATGGGCGACCGCTTGGGCCGGCGTTGCTTCGGCCATGGCCTCGCGGGTCCAACTGCGGAACGGTCCGCCCGAGGCGGTGAGGATTAGCCGCGATACCCGGTTTGGCTGATCGAAGTCAAAGACCTGGAAAATCGCGTTATGTTCGCTGTCTACCGGCAACAGCGTGCCGCCGGCGGATTTCACCGCCGCTTTCACCACATCGCCCGCGCAGACCAGACATTCCTTGTTCGCCAGCGCAATGTCCGCGCCGCGCATCGCCGCTTTCAGGGTCGGTTTCAGCCCGGCCGCGCCGACGATCGCCGCCATCACCCAGTCGGCGTTGCGGCTTGCCGCTTCTTCGACCGCCGCCGGTCCGGCGCCGGTCTCGACCTCAAGGTCGCGAACCGCGGATTTCAGCGCATCACCAAGAGTCTCATCGGCAATGGCGATAAATTGCGGTTTGACGCGGCGGGCTTGCGCCGCCAGCTTTTCGACATTGGTGTTCGCCGTCAGCGCCACCACTTCGAAATTCGCCTCGCCCAACGCCGCCGCATGTTCCAGCACGCTCAGCGTTGATTCCCCAATCGACCCTGTAGACCCCAATATCGTGATTTTGCGCATGTCGGACCGCCTGGCCCCTTCTTTGTTCCCGATCGTCATCCCATACCCTGTTACGCCAACATATAGACGAGAAGCCCCGCCGTCATCGCCGAAGTGGCGAAAATCATTCCGTCCAGCCGGTCAAGCGCGCCGCCATGGCCCGGAATAAGGCCGGAAATGTCCTTCATCCCGAAATTCCGCTTGAAAGCAGACTCTGCAAGGTCGCCGGCGACCGACGCCGCGCCCAGCGCGCCGCCAACCAGCAAGAAAGCAGCCGCGCGATCCGCCCCCAGCAGCACCCAGGCGGTCGCTCCCCCGATCAGGCAACCGCCCAGCACGCCCCCGCCAATTCCGGCCCAGGTCTTTTGCGGCGACAGGCTGTAGCTGATTTTCGGCCCGCCAATAAATTTGCCGAAAACAAACGCGCCGGTGTCGGCCGCCCAAACGACCGCATAAAGCAGCAGCGTCAGCGATCGCCCTTCCGGCGCATCGAGCCGCAACCACATCAGCGCCACGCATGGCGCGAGAATGTAAAATGCGGAAACGAACATCCATATGCCGACCCCGCTTTCGCGCTTGGAAACCAGTCCGGCGACAACCCCGCCCAGCAAAGTCAGCGCAATCGCTGCGCCGTAACTGCCCCGCGCCGCGAAGAACATCGCCGCGCAGGTGCATGAGGCCATGGCGTAGAACGCGCAGCTCAAGGGCCGGCGCTCGACCATGCGCGACCATTCGAACAACATGACGATGCTGGCGAAACCGATCATCGCGGCGAAATAGGCGCCGCCCGCATAAACGCCGGCGATGACAAGCGGTATCAGCAACGCCGCCGAAACGATACGCAATAATAACGAGCCCGATGATGCGGGCCGTAATGTGTCGAGTTTATCTAATGCCGGCGTCACTTATCCTGCTTTATCCGGCGCTTTCGCCAACGCCGCCATAGCGCCGCTCGCGCTGGCGAAACTCGTCGATAGCTGCGGACAACGCCTCTGCTGAAAAGTCCGGCCACAGAATGTCGAGGAAAATATATTCCGCATACGCTGCTTGCCAGATCAGGAAATTCGACACGCGCTTTTCACCGCTGGTGCGAATGACGAGGTCCGGGTCCGGCACGCCTTTGGTGTCGAGGTGATCGCTGATGATCGCTTCATCGATATCCTTGGCCGAAAGCGTTCCTGTTTTCACCGCCGCCGCCACGGCGCGAGCGGCCCTGACAAATTCGTCCCGGCCGCCATAATTGAACGCAATCTGCAATATGAAATGCGAATTTTCTTTGGTTTCGCTTTCGGCCCTGCGGACCAGCGCCTTGATATCCGGCGAAAGATTGTCGCGATCGCCGATGATGCGAACCTTGACGCCTTCCGTTTTGAGGCGCGGCAGATCGTCGACGATGAACTGGCGCAGCAGGCTCATCAAATCGCGGACCTCGCCCGCCGGCCGGCGCCAGTTTTCCGTCGAAAAAGAATAAAGCGTCAGCACGTCAAGCCCGAGATCGCGAGCGGCCTCGACCGTGCGTCGGGCAGCTTCAACGCCCTTGCGATGGCCTTCGCTGCGCGCCAGACCGCGCGCATGCGCCCAGCGCCCGTTGCCGTCCATGATGATCGCCACATGCCGGAGCGCGCGCGATCCCCCGCCGCTGGCGACGAGGGAAGGCTCTTGTGCTGGCGAGGCCGTCATGAACCGGCTCTTTCAAACATGGGATGACTCTGGGAACATTTGGGGGGGCGCTATCAACTCTCGGTCCTCTGGCTCCTCTCAGACCTGCATAATTTCGGTTTCTTTCGCGGCGAGCGCTTCATCGACCTTTTTGACCAATTCGTCGGTGAGCTTTTGCACTTCTTCGGAATGCTTTTTCTGCTCGTCTTCGCCGCCTTCGGTAGTCCTCACCGCTTCCATGCCTTCACGGCGGACATTGCGGATGGCGATTTTCGCTTGTTCGGCGTATTTCGCTGCGACCTTGGCAAGCTCGGCGCGGCGCTCCTCGGTGAGCGGCGGCACCGGCACGCGGACATTCTGGCCGTCGACCACCGGATTGATGCCGAGACCAGATTCGCGGATCGCCTTTTCGACGGCCCCGACAAGACCCTTGTCCCAGACATTGATGGTGATCATGCGCGGCTCGGGCACGGACACGGTGCCGACCTGGACCATCGGCATTTTCGACCCGTAAGCATCAACGTCGATCGGCTCGACAAGGCTTGCCGATGCGCGCCCGGTCCGAAGGCCGGAAAATTCAGTCTTGAGCGAGACAATTGCGCCTTCCATCCGCTTGCGCAGTTCCTTGAGGTTGAATTCGCTCATGCTGTTTATTCTCCTTATTTTCTTGTGACCTGATTTTACGTTGAAAATCGGCTTCTGTCTTGTTCAGATTATGGCGTGTCGTCAGTAATGACAGTGGATTGACCTTGTCCCGTGAGCGCATCGACGACGCCGCCGCGCTCGCCAATCGGGAAAACGACGATCGGAATGCCGCTCTCGCGGGTCAGCGAAATCGCCGCCTGATCCATGACCCGCAAATCGCGCATCAGCACTTCGTGATAAGTGAGATGGTCGAACCGTTCCGCATTCGGGTCGGTTTTCGGGTCAGCGGCGTAAACGCCGTCAACCTGGGTGCCTTTGAGCAGCGCGTCGCAGCTCATTTCCGCGGCCCGCAAGGCAGCGGCGGTATCGGTTGTGAAGAACGGGTTGCCTGTGCCCGCGGCGAAAATCACGATCCGGCCTTTTTCCATGTGCCGCAGCGCGCGCCGGCGAATATAAGGCTCGCAAATGGCGGTCATCTCAATGGCGGAAAGAACGCGCGTATAAAGCCCTATGCTTTCCAGCGCGTTTTGCACGGCGAGCGCGTTCATCACCGTGGCCAGCATGCCCATATAATCGGCGCTCGCCCGCTCCATGCCTTGCGCGGCCGGGGACACGCCCCGGAAAATATTGCCGCCGCCAATGACCAGCGAGATTTCCGCCCCCAGTTCCTTGGCGTCCTTGACCTCGCTGGCGATCCGTTTGCAGGTTTCATTGTCGATGCCGTATTCGCCATCGCCCATCAACGCCTCGCCGCTGATTTTGAGGAGAATCCGGCGATATTTGAGCGTTTTCGGTTTTTGCTCGGCTTTCGACTGGGGCATAGATATCGGCTTTCTCGATTCGCGGTGTGCAGCCTAGCGTTCACGCGCGCTAAAGGGCAGCCCTGCCGCGTATTACGCAACTGATGAAAAAGCGCCGCGTGGGGCCTTCCACGCGGCGCTTTTGACTGTTTTGGGCCCCGGCGTCAAACGCCTGGAGCGAACGGACTAGTCTTCGTCGTCGTTTTTCTCGATTCCGTCGCCCAGCTCGAGCCGTGCGAAGCCGACCAGCTCGATCGGCGCGCCAGCGTCCTTGGCGGCGTTTTCGATCACCTTGCCGACTTTGGTTTCGCCGTCGATGACGAAAATCTGCTCAAGCAGCACTGATTCTTCGTAGAATTTGCGCAGGCGGCCTTCGACCATCTTCTCGATGATGTTTTCCGGCTTGCCCGATGCGCGCGCCTGATCGGCGAGGATGTCGCGTTCTTTCGCGATCACCGTCGGGTCAAGCTCTTCGACCCGCGCCGACAACGGACGCGCCGCCGCCACATGCATGGCGATCTGCTTGCCGACAGCGTGCAGCTTGTCTTTGTCGCCCGAAGATTTGAGACCGACGAGCACGCCGATCTTTCCAGCGCCGTCTGTCGCTTGTCCGTGGACGTAAGACGCGACAACGCCTTCTTCGACGACGATGCCGACTGAACGGCGTAGGTTCATGTTTTCGCCGATCTGACCGACCATTTCGGCGACATGCTCCTCAACGGATTTCTCAGCACCCGGATAAATCGCCGAGCGCAGCTTGTCATAATCGCCTTCCACGCTCACCGCGGTTTGCGCGATGTCGGAGACCATGTTCTGGAACAACTCGTTGCGGGCGACGAAGTCCGTCTCTGAGTTAACTTCGACGACAACGCCCGTGGCGCCCGCGCCGTTGTTTTCCACAGCGATCGCAACCAGACCTTCCGCCGCCGTACGGCCGGCTTTCTTCGCCGCCTTGGAAAGGCCCTTCTTGCGGAGCCAGTCAACCGCCGCTTCCATATCGCCGCCGGTTTCATTCAGCGCCGTCTTGCAGTCCATCATGCCTGCGCCAGTCATCTCGCGCAGTTGCTTCACCGTCGCGGCCGTAATGCCAGACATCGTTTGCTCCTTCGTCTTTTCGTATTGGCCGCCTTTTACAATTGCGGCCCTAATCGGCTTATCGTCACCATCATTTATGACGGGCCTGTGACGGTTGAATGTCACGAGGCCCGCACAAACCGTTTATCGGCTGGTCGTTCAGGCGCTTGCCTGCTCCGCCGCCTGGGCGTCGGCGCCCGCCTCGACCGGGGCTTCGTCGGCGACGACCGGCTCGGCCGGAACGTCTTCAAGCGCGCCAAGATCGACGCCCAGCGCCGCCTGGCTTTCGCCGATGCCGTCGATCACCGCGTCAGCGATGAGATTGCAGTAAAGCGCAATCGCGCGGGATGCGTCGTCATTACCCGGAATGACGTAATCGATATTGTCCGGGTCGCAATTGGTATCGACAACGGCGATGACCGGAATACCGAGCTTCTTGGCTTCCTGAATCGCGATCGCTTCTTTCTTGACGTCGATCACGAACATCAGATCCGGCAGGCCGCCCATTTCACGGATGCCGCCAAGCGAAGCGTCAAGACGTTCGCGCTCGCGATTGAGCTGAAGTTGCTCTTTCTTGGTGAGACCGGAACCGCCGCCGGCGAGACGCTCTTCCATCTCCTTGAGGCGACGAATGGAATTTGAGATCGTTTCCCAGTTGGTCAGCGTGCCGCCGAGCCAGCGCACATTCATGTAATATTGCGCGCAGCGCGATGCGGCTTCGGCTACCGGCCCTTGCGCCTGGCGCTTGGTGCCGACGAACAAAACGCGTCCGCCGCCAGAGACGACATCGCGCACCTTGACGAGCGCCTGGTGCAGCAGCGGCACGGTTTGCGACAGATCGACAATGTGAATGCCGTTTCGGTCGCCGAAGATGTAGGATTTCATTTTCGGATTCCAGCGATGGGTCTGGTGTCCGAAGTGAACGCCAGCTTCCAACAGCTGGCGCATTGAATATTCTGGCAGCGCCATTTCTTGCTCCTTCAGTTTTTCCGCCGCGGCGCGCTGTTCATCCGGATGACGCTCGATTGCGCCCGCCAGATCACTGAGGATCACGCCGCGTGTGAGATGGCCGCGCCTATACGCGCTCTTTGTCCCCAACGCAACTGCGCCAGATCGGCGGGACCGCGAAAAAACCCGCATCAGAACGCCGCCGGGGCGCGCGGCGGGCTTAAAGCCGCTCTGATGGCCTAAAACCGGGCCAAATCAGCCTGGAGACGCCGCGCAGAAGGCATCCAAAACCGCCAGCCGGCCGTATCGCACAGCAACATCGCGCCGCAGCGGCGGACTTCGCGATTTGCGGCGCTTTCCAATTTGGCTTGGCGGCCTTGGGCGGGCGCCTTTAGGCTGGATCCGGATGCGCATATGACCGAACGCCCTGCCCTTGTCTGGCTGCGACGCGACCTTCGGATCGCCGATAACCCGGCGCTGCACGCTGCACGCGAATCGGGCGCGCCGGTCATTCCCGTCTTTATTCTCGACGATGATGAGCCCCACTTCATGGGCGCAGCGTCGCGCTGGTGGCTGCATCACAGCCTTGCGGCGCTCGGCGAGGCGCTGGCCCGCGCTGGGGCGCCGCTGGTCTTGCGCCGCGGGGAGACAGTCGAAGCGATGACGGCGCTGGCGCAGGAGACCCGCGCGCAAGCGGTTTTCTGGAATCGGCGTTATTTCAACGGGCATATTGCGCTCGACAAGGCGATTAAATCGCGGCTGCAGGATAAAGGCGTCGCAGTGCAAACGTTCAACGGCGCGCTGTTGCGCGAGCCGTGGGAGGTCAAGACCGGGGATGGCGGGCCATATCGCGTATTTTCCCCTTTCTGGCGGGCGCTGCGACGGCTTGGCCCCGCGCGCAGGGCGCCGCTCGCCGGCATGCGCAAAATCCCCGGCCCGGCGTCGCCGGTCAAAAGCGACACCCTCGCCGATTGGGCGCTGACGCCCGATGATCCCGACTGGGCCGCGGAATTTTCCGAAAGCTGGACGCCCGGCGAGAATGGTGCACAGGCGCGGCTAAAATCGTTCCTCGATGGCGCGATCAATCATTACCGCGACGGGCGCAATCGTCCGGACCGGGAACATGTCTCGCGCCTGTCGCCGCACCTCGCCCATGGCGAGATCAGCCCGTTGCAGATATGGAGCGCTATCGAGACCAGGGTCGCGCAAGGCGAGGCCGATGAGAACAGCGCGGAGACGTTTCTTTCAGAGCTCGCTTGGCGCGAATTTTCCTACGGCCTCCTCTATTTCAATCAGGACTTGCCGCAAGCGCCCTTGCGCCGGGAATTTTCCGCCTATCCATGGCGCGACGACGCCAAGGGGCTGCGCGCCTGGCGAAAGGGCCTGACTGGTTATCCGATCGTCGATGCAGGCATGCGCCAGCTCTGGCGTACCGGCTGGATGCATAATCGCGTGCGCATGATCACGGCGAGTTTTCTTATCAAGGACCTGCTGGTCCCTTGGCAACAAGGCGAAGCGTGGTTTTCGGACACGCTTGTCGATGCGGACATCGCCAACAACGCCGCAAGCTGGCAATGGGTCGCCGGCTGCGGCGCGGATGCGGCGCCCTATTTCCGCATTTTCAATCCGGTGACGCAGGGCGAAAAATTTGATCCGAATGGCGATTATGTCCGCGAATTTGCGCCCGAGCTTAAAAAATTGCCGGCGAAATATATTCATGCACCCTGGAAGGCCCCCAAAGACGTACTTGCAACTTCAGGAATAGTGCTTGGAAAAACCTATCCATTTCCTATTATAGATCATGCAGAGGCGCGCAAGCGCGCCCTTGCCGGGTATGACGACATTCGAAATACATAGTCCGAGGAAATGCGTAGTCTGAGCATGCAGTGATTTCACCATCGATCCAGACGGGGTCACATAGGGGAATGCGCGGCCATGAGCGACGAAAGCAAGGCGCTGATTGAAGCAGGCGATCAGTCACACTATCCGTTCTTTTTCCAGCAAGTCTTGAAAATTGCTGCGCGCATTCGCTATGGCTCGCTGATTTTCGAATTACCCGGCGGGCGCACGCTGACATTTCGCGGCAAGGAAGAACAAGACGCGGTCGGTGTGATAATCGTGCGTGATTTCGCTTTCGCCCGGCGTACGGTGCTCGGCGGCGATATCGGGTTTTTCGAAAGCTACGCAGACGGGCAATGGGACACGCCGGCGCTCGCGGATTGCCTCTATATTTTCGCGCGCAATGCCGATCATGTGCAAGAAGCCTTTACCGCCTCGCCGCTGATCGGCCTTGTGCAGAACCTTCGCCACGCCTGGAACAAGAACACCAAGGCCGGCTCGAAACGCAACATCGCCGCCCATTACGATCTCGGCAACGCCTTTTACGAAAAATGGCTCGACGACACGATGACCTATTCATCAGCGCGCTACGCCGGGCCGCAGGGCGCGCTGCAGGATGCGCAGCTCAACAAATATCGCAGCCTTGCCGCAGCGATTGACCTCAAACCCGGCGACCATGTGCTCGAAATCGGCTCTGGCTGGGGCGGTTTCGCTGAATTCGCAGCAAAGAATGCCGGCGCGAAGGTCACGGGGCTGACGATTTCTCCGTCGCAATATGATTACGCCCGCAAACGGATTTTTCGCCAAGGCCTGAACGACAAAGTGGAATTCCGTCTGCTCGACTATCGCGACATTGACGAGACATTCGACAAGGTCGCCTCGATCGAAATGTTCGAGGCGGTCGGCAAGGAATATTGGCCGGCCTATTTCGACAAGGTGCGCGACGCCTTGAAACCCGGCGGCGTCGCGGGGCTGCAAATCATCACCATCGCCGACCGGTTCTTCGACCGTTATTTGCGGTCAACGGATTTCATCCAGCGCTATATCTTTCCCGGCGGCGTGTTGCCGAGCGAGAAAATTCTCGGCGATCTTGTCGCCCAGGCCGGCCTCACCATGCGTAGCGTTTCCGCCTTTGGCGAGGATTATGCGCGCACCTTGTCCGAATGGCGCGAGCGTTTTCTGACCGCATGGGACGAAATCAGCCCGCTCGGCTTCGATGAGCGGTTTAAAAAACTCTGGCGGTTTTACCTCGCCTATTGCGAGGCGGGTTTCAAAGCGGGCACCACCAATGTCTGCCAGATCGCCGCGCAGCGGGCTTAAAGCCCTGTCTCCGCCGGCGCCGCGATAAAGTCGTGGCGAGTCGAGCGTTAAGATGCTTGATCTCCACCCGCGACTCCCCACGGCCCCGACCGTGGGGCCCAGCTCCCGCCCTTGCCGCAAATGCATCAAATGCGGTTGGATCCGGTGATGGGCGCCACGATCAAGTCGTGGCGAATCGGCGCGCGAGGATAGGTCAAAAAACCCCTCGAATCCGCCTGCACGCATAGCGCGCATACCCCCGTCAAAAATACCTCATATCTGATGAAAATCTTCATGAATCCCGCCTTTGGTGGATAGTTATCCACCCCCTTTGCCGGCGGCCTTATCATGCATCTCACGTTGAAAGGCGGCCTCGAAACAAGGCGTCAGCAGGCGGATCGATCGCCGGGCGCGAACCCCTCACAAGGCCCTCTTCAATGTCGCGCCGCAGGCATCGCGCTGCAGCAGGCTGTTTGACATCGTAAAGAAGGTCCGCGCGACCGGTGCATTTGCAAAGCTGGCGCGCGGAGGGAAACAAAGGCGCGGCAAACCTCCGCCCTCGCCCCTAGCGAGTTTTCGCTAGGAACCGGCCGGCCACTGCGTCAAGCTTTTCGAGTAACGCCGGGTCGCGCGCCTCCGGCGCAGTGATCACAGCCATGTCGAGCGCGGTTTCTGCGCCAGACGGCGACGGGGCGCGCACCGGGCCGAGGCGTTTGGTCACCGCATCGACGAGCCGCGCAGCGTTCGCCGTATTGGCTTTCAACGTCTCGAGGATCTTGCCGACCTCCACCGGACCCTCGGTTTCGTGCCAGCAATCATAGTCGGTGACCATGGCGAGCGTGGCGTAAGGCAGCTCCGCCTCGCGGGCGAGCTTGGCTTCCGGCATGCCGGTCATGCCGATGACGTCGCAGCCCCAGGAACGGTAAAGGTTCGATTCCGCCAGCGACGAAAATTGCGGCCCGTCAATCGCGATATATGTCCCGCCGCGATGATGGGGAATGCCGAGCGCGGCGCAGGAGGCGTCAAGCGCGTCGCCGAGCGCCGCGCACACCGGATGCGCCATGGAGACATGGGCGACGAAGCCGGGGCCGAAAAAGCTTTTCTCGCGCTGGCTCGTGCGGTCGATGAACTGATCGACGGTAACGAATGTTCCGGGCGATAATTCCTCGCGAAACGATCCGCAGGCGGAAATCGAAATCACATCCGTGACGCCCGCCCGCTTCAACGCATCGATATTGGCGCGATAATTCACATGCGAGGGCGGCAGGCGGTGCCCCGCCCCATGCCGCGCCAGGAACACCACCTCAACGCTGTTCATTCGCCCGCGCATCAGCGCATCCGAGGGCGCGCCCCAGGGCGTTTCAATGTCCAACCGCTCGGCGCCTTCAAGCGCGTCGACGGCGTAAACGCCCGACCCGCCGATGAAACCGAGAACGCGTTGATGATCAGTCATGAAATGGCTCCTGAAGAAAATAAAACCGGCGCTGCAATATCATGCAGCGCCGGCGCAATCACAAAACGAAAACCCGTGAGGCTAGTGCTGGTCCGCCCAAATCTTGCGGTAGGACCAGTAAAGGATGCCGGCGAGGATGATCAGATAGATGATCGACATGACGCCAAGCGCCTTGCGCGCCTCCATCTTAGGCTCGGCAGCCCACATCAGGAACTCGGTGACGTCCTTGGCGTATTGCTCGACCGTCTGCGGCGAGCCGTCGCCATATTCGATGATGCCGTCCGCCAGCGGCGGGGCCATGGCGAGAACGCCGCCGACCGGCACCTTGACGCCGTCCACCGGATGACCGTCATGCATGAATTCCGGTTTCATTGCTTGCGACATGTCGCCGTGGAAATACGGGTTGTAATACTGGCCCGGCGCAATTTCGACCGTCTCAGGCGCTTCCTCATAACCGACCAGCAGGCTGTAGACATAGTCCGGGCCCGCATGGCGCGCCTTGGTGATCAGCGACAGATCAGGCGGCAGGGCGTTGTTATTGGCGAGCCGCGCCAATTGTTCATTGGCGAAGGGCCCCGGAATGCGATCTGACGGAATCGCCGCCCGCGTGAACATGTCGCCCGTATCGTCGGGACCGTCGACGACCTGGTATTTGTATTTCGAGGCCAGCGCCTTGACGATCGGATTGTCGTTCGGGTTCGAACAATCGAGCTCTTCCGGGAAACCTTCCGGGCAGCGATCGAGATAGAACGGCCCGCCCTTCTGGCCGAGATTGCGGAACGCCACCAGATCGAGACCATGGCAATTAGAGCACACGGTTTCATAGACCTGATAGCCGCGTTGCAGCGCGTTCTGATCAAATGTCCCGAAGGCGCCGTCAAAATGCCAGTGCTGATGTTCAGGATGTTTGACCTCGCCGCCGGCAGCGAGCGCACCGGATGTTGCGGCGAGCCCGGCGGCTGCGGCGACGGCGAAAGAGCGAAGGATATTCATCGTTTTCATCATTGGTCCCTACTCCGCCGGAGCTGCTGCGACGCCGGGCGCGGCGGAAGTTTCAGGTTTTGACGATTTTTTCAGAACGGCTTCCGAGATCGAACGCGGCAGCGGCTTGGGCGTTTCAAGAATGCCGAGCAGCGGCAGGATGATCAGGAAGAACCCGAAATAATACGCCGTCGCGATCTGCGAGCCGATCACATACCAGCCTTCCGGCGGCTTGCCGCCAAAGAAGCCGAGCGCGAGGCAGGCGATCACGAACAGCCCGAACCACATTTGCGCAATCGGGCGATAACGCATCGAGCGGACTTTCGACGTATCGAGCCACGGCAGCACGAACAGGACCAGGATCGATGCGAACATCGTGATCACGCCGCCGAGTTTCGCCGGGATAAAGAAGATGTCGAAGGTGATCGCGCGCAGCATCGCGTAGAACGGCAGGAAGTACCATTCGGGCACGATCAGCGGCGGCGTCGCCAGCGGGTTCGCCGGAATGTAATTGTCCGGGTGGCCGAGGCTGTTCGGGTTGAAGAACACGAACGCCGCGAACAGGATCAGGAAGACGACGATCGCGAAGCCGTCCTTCACCGTATAATAGGGATGGAACGGCACGGTGTCTTTCTTGACGTCTTTGACTTCAACGCCTGACGGATTGTTGTTGCCGCTGGTGTGGAACGCCCAGATATGCAGCGCCACCACGCCAAAGATCGCGAACGGCAACAGATAGTGCAGCGAGAAGAAGCGGTTGAGCGTCGGATTGTCGACCGAGAACCCGCCCCAGAGCAGCGTGCGGATATCGTCGCCAATGATCGGGATCGCCGAGAACAGGTTGGTGATCACCGTCGCGCCCCAATAGGACATCTGGCCCCAGGGCAGCACATAGCCCATGAACGCCGTCGCCATCATCAGCAGGAAGATGACCACGCCGAGCATCCAGGTGACTTCGCGCGGTTCCTTGTAGGAGCCGTAATAAAGGCCGCGGAACATGTGGATATAAACAGCGAGGAAGAACATCGACGCGCCATTGGCGTGCACATAGCGCATCAGCCAGCCGTAATTCACGTCGCGCATGATGTGCTCGACGCTTTCAAAGGCGAGCGAGGTGTGCGGCGTGTAATGCATGGCGAGCACGATGCCGGTGATGATCTGGATCATCAGGCAAACGGTCAGGATGCCGCCGAAGGTCCACCAGTAATTGAGATTTTTCGGTGTCGGAAAATCCATGAAATCCGCGCTCATGCGGATGATCGGCAGGCGCTTGTCCAGCCATTTCTCGACGCCCGTTGAAGGCTGATAATTGGAAGCGTGGCTCATCAGTCTTTTTCCCCTTAGCCGATTTTCACGACGGTATCGGAGGTGAATTCATAAGGCGGGATCGGCAGGTTCTCCGGCGCCGGGCCTTTGCGGATCCGGCCCGACACATCGTAGTGCGAGCCGTGGCAGGGGCAGAACCAGCCATTATATTCGCCGCGATTCTCGCCGGCGCTGGTGCCGAGCGGGATGCAGCCGAGATGCGTGCAGACGCCGACGAGGATCAGCCATTCCGGCCGGGCGACGCCGTCAGCGTCGGTGACGCGCGCGGCGTCAGACGCATCGGCGTCGGTTCCGACATTCGAATTGCGCGCGGTCGCGTCTTTTAACTCGGCGATCGGCGTTGCTTCGGCTTCGGCGATTTCCTCAGCCGTGCGATGGCGAATGAACACCGGTTTGCCTTGCCACATCACTTTGATCGCCTGGCCTGCCGGCACGGCGGACAGATCGACCTCTTTGGTAGAGAGCGCCAGCACAGAGGCGTCCGGGTTCATCTGGTGAACCAGCGGCCAGAGCACCGCGCCGGCCCCGGCGGCGGCGGTCGCCGCGCCGAAGATGTGAATGAAATCGCGGCGGGTCGGTTCGCCGTCTTCCGGTAAATCGGATGTCGTCATGGCTGTTTCTTCGCCCTTAGGAATCTGCGCCCATAAAACAAGTAGAATCGCCGGGGTGTTTGACATGTCCTTTGTCGAAAGTCTAGGTGACCAAGCGCTGCGGCCTAGCGTCGCGACAGGGACGAGACAGCGTACGAAAACTGTGCAAAAACAGTTGCATGCGGCTTGCTCTTTATCAACCGGACATCCCCCAGAATGTCGGCGCGGCGATTCGCGCGGCGGCCTGTTTCGGCGCGCGGCTCGACGTCATCGAGCCCTGCGGCTTTCCCCTCAATGCGCGCGAGGTTCGGCGGGTGGCGATGGACTATGGCGCGGGCGCGGCGCCGCTGGCCCACCGGGGCTGGAACGCCTTCCTCGAAACGCGCGGCGGATCGCGGCTTTTGCTTTTGACCACAGCCGCCGACGCGACGATCTGGGACTTTGCTTTCCGGTCGGACGATATCTTGTTAATGGGACGCGAAAGCGCCGGCGCGCCGGAAGAAGTTCACGCGGCGGCCGACGCCCGCTTGCGCATCCCCCTCGCCCCGGCCGCCCGCTCGCTGAATATTCATGTGGCCGCCGCTGTGGCGCTCGCCGAAGCGCGCCGGCAGGTCGGGTGGGATGATGCGGCTTCAAATTCAGGAAACGCCGAATGAAACAATCGATCGTTCACATCGCCCTTGTCGTGCGCGATTATGACGAGGCGCTCGACTTTTACACGCGCAAGCTGAACTTCACCCTTGTCGAGGACACCTATCAGCCCGAGCAAGACAAGCGCTGGGTGGTGGTGGCGCCGCCGGGGGGAGCCGGAACCACCATCCTGCTCGCGCGGGCCTCGAAACCGGAACAGGAGCCCTTTATCGGGAATCAGGCCGGCGGTCGCGTATTCTTGTTTCTCAACACCGATGACTTCTGGCGTGATTACAACGAAATGAAAGAGCGCGGCGTTCGTTTTATCCGCGATCCCAAGGAAGCCGATTATGGAACCGTCGCCGTGTTTGAAGACCTCTACGGCAATTTATGGGATCTTGTGCAATTGAAGGCCAGCCATCCGCTCGCGATCCAACCGGGGAAAAGCAACTAAGACATGTCGCTAGAGAGTAATAAACAAACCGCCCAAGCATGGTTCGAAACCTTGCGCGACCAGATTTGCGGCGCGTTTGAACGGCTCGAGGATGAAGCCGGCCCGCTTTACGCCGACATGCCGGCGGGGCGGTTCGAAAAGACGCCATGGACGCGCGGCAATGGCGATGAAGACCAGGGCGGCGGCGTCATGGGCATGTTGCATGGCCGGGTCTTTGAAAAAGCCGGCGTTCACATCTCGACCGTCCATGGCGAGTTTTCCGAAGAGTTCCGCGCGCAAATCCCCGGTGCGGAAGAAGACCCGCGTTTCTGGGCGTCCGGCATTTCGCTGATCGCCCATCCGCGCAATCCGCATGCGCCGGCCGCGCATATGAACACGCGGATGATCGTCACCACGAAATGGTGGTTCGGCGGCGGCGGCGACTTGAACCCTATGCACCCGGCCTATCGCAACGAGACGCATCAAGACACGCTCGACTTTCATGCCGCGATGCAGGCGGCCTGCGATGCGCATGACCCGGCCTATTTCGAAAAGTTCAAAAAATGGTGCGACGACTATTTCTTCCTGCCGCACCGGAACGAGCCGCGCGGCGTCGGCGGCATATTCTACGACCGCCACAATAGCGGCGACTGGGCGCGCGACTTTGCCTTCACGCAGGATGTGGGCAGGGCGTTCCGCGACATCTATCCGCAACTCGTCGCCAGGCGCATGGACCAGCCCTGGACGGATGATGATCGCGAAAAACAGCTCATCCAGCGCGGGCGCTATGCGGAGTTTAATCTGCTTTACGATCGCGGCACCACATTCGGCCTCAAGACCGGCGGCAATGTGAATTCCATTCTCTCCTCCCTGCCGCCGGAAGCAAAATGGCCTTGACCTCCCTATGGTGCGGCGGCGGCCATCGCCTTTGCGCGGACGCCTCCTCCGCAAGCGGAGGAGTAAGATGAGCGCCGCGACGAAAGCAGGCGTGATGCTCCGTCTACTCTTCATTTCGCTGATCGCTGCATTCCTGCCGGCAAAGCTGCACGCCGCCGGGGCGCTGAATGTCGGCGTGCAATTGGAGCCGCCCAATCTCGACCCGACCAGCGGCGCGGCGGCGGCCATAGACGAGATTGTCTACGCCAATCTGTTCGAAGGGCTGACCCGCATCAATGAAGACGGCTCGGTCGCGCCCTTGCTGGCCGCAAGCTGGACGGTTTCCGATGACGGCCTGATCTATGAGTTCACCTTGCGCCGGGGCGTCAGGTTTCATGACGGTACGAATTTTGACGCGGGCGATGTTGTATTCTCGCTCAATCGCGCGCGGGCGCCGGGCTCGACCAACGCCCAGCGGGTGATTTTCGAGCTGATCGACGATGTTGTCGCGACCGGCGATCATACTGTCCGTATTCGCCTCAAAGAACCGCTCGGCGCCTTTCCCACTTATCTCGGCTGGGGCGATGCGGTGATCGTTGCCGCCGAAAGCGCCGCGACCAACGCCGTCAATCCGGTCGGCACCGGACCGTTCAAATTCCAGCGCTGGCGCAAAGGCGCCTCGGTTACGCTCAACCGCAATGACGATTATTGGGGCGCGCGCCCCGCCCTCGATCAGGTGAATTTCATCTTCATTCCCGATCCGTCGGCGGCCTTCGCCGCACTGATGGCCGGCGATGTGGACGGCTTTCCGAATTACCCGGCGCCGGAAAATCTCGCGCTGATCGAACGCGACGCGCGCTTCCGCATCGTCACCGGCACCGGCGAAGGTGAAATGCTCCTCGCCATCAACCATGCCCGCGCGCCGTTTGACGATATCCGCGTCCGCCGCGCGCTCAATCACGCCATCGACAAGCGCGCCGTGATCGAGGCGGGCCTGTTTGGCTATGGCGCGCCGATCGGCAGTCATTTCCCCCCGCACCACCCGGCTTATGTCGAGCTTGCGGATCGCTACCCATACGACCCGGCCGAGGCGCGCCGCCTGCTCGCCGCCGCCGGTTACGCGGACAGTCTTGACGTGACGCTCACCCTGCCGCCGCCGGCCTATGCGCGGCGCGGGGGCGAGGTCATCGCCGCGCAACTCGAAGCGATCGGCGTCAATGTCGCCATCCGCAATATGGAATGGGCGCAATGGCTCGACCAGGTGTTCGCCAACAAGGCTTATGACCTCACCATCGTCTCGCATACCGAGCCGCTGGATATCGATATCTATGCGCGGGACGATTATTATTTTCAGTATGCAAATGACGCGTTTGACGCGGTGATCGCCGATCTGCGCGGCGCCGCCGACCCGGCCCGGCGCGATGCGCTGTTCAAGCAGGCACAGGAAATTCTCGCCGACGATGCGGTCAATGTCTTCATCGCGTCGGGGCCGAAGATCGCTGTCTGGTCAAAAGACGTCGCCGGCGTCTGGGCGAATGCGCCGCTTCAGGCCAATGACTTCACCCGCGCCGATATTGCAGGGCGTGCGCCGCTCCCCGCCGAAAGCGCAGGCGCGCCGGCCGCCTTGCCCATATGGGCCGTGTTCATCGCCATTGCCGGCGCTTTTGCATTCGTCATCTTCTATTCAAAAGCGAGCCCGGCGTTCCTCGCGGGCCGGGCGCTATCGATGGCGGCGACGCTCGCCGCCGCATCTCTGGTGATCTTCATGCTGATCGAAGTCGCGCCAGGCGATCCCGCCGCATTCATGATGGGGCTTAACGCAGACCCCGCCGCCCTCGCCGCATTGAAAGCCGAGCTTGGCCTCGATCAGCCCTTGCCCATGCGCTATCTCGACTGGGTGGGCGGCATGCTCATGGGCGATTTCGGAACCAGCTATACCTACCGCACGCCGGTGGCTGAGCTGATGGCCGAGCGCTTATGGGTCTCGCTGCCGCTCGCCATTGTCGCTTTTGCGATCTCAACCGCCATCGGGCTGCCGGCGGGGCTCGCCGCTGCGTCGCTCGCCCGCAAACCTGCCGGCAGGGCGATCTTTGGCGCGGCCCAAGCAGGCGTCGCGATCCCGAATTTCTGGCTCGCCATCCTGTTCGTGATGTTCTTCGCCGTAACGCTGCGCTGGTTTTCCGCCGGCGGCTTTCCGGGCTGGCATGTGGGCCTTGCGCCGGGCCTCAAGGCGCTGTTGCTGCCGGCGTTCGCGCTCGCCCTGCCCCAGGCGGCGATCCTCACGCAGATCATGCGCTCCGCCGCGATGGAAACCTTGCGCGAGGATTATATCCGCACTGCGCGCGCCAAGGGGCTGACGCGCAAGCAAACCGTTCGCAATCACGCGATGCGCAACGCCCTGATCCCGGTGCTGACGATCCTCGGCCTACAATTTTCCTTTTTGCTGGCGGGCGGCGTCATCATCGAAAATGTCTTTTATCTCCCTGGTCTCGGCCGGCTGATCTTCCAAGCCATCACCCAGCGCGACCTGATCGTTGTTGAAAGCGTCGTCATGGCGCTGGTGTTCGTCGTCATCATGATTTCTTTCCTCATCGATCTTGCCTATGCGCTTGTCGACCCGCGCCTGCGCCAACAACGGAGCGCGTCATGATCGCAAGATTCAGGCGCCGCCTGCCGCATTTCAGCGCCGCTGCTTTGGCCGGCGCCGCGATCGTCGCCGCCTTCGCACTGATGGGGCTCGTCTCGCTCCTCTGGACGCCGCATGATGTTACGACGATTGACGCTGGCGCGCGGCTTGGCGCGCCGTCATGGGCCCACCCGCTCGGAACCAATCATCTGGGACGCGACGTGCTGTCGATGATCATGGTCGGCGCGCGCGCTTCGATCATCGTCGCGACCATGGCTGTCGCCATCGGCCTCGGGCTCGGCGCGCCGCTCGGCCTTTTCGCCGCCGCCTCGCGCGGGGTTGCCGAAGACGCCGTGATGCGCATGAGCGATGTGATTTTCGCGTTTCCCGCGCTCATTCTCGCCATTCTCATCGCCGCGGTTTACGGGCCCGGCGCCATGAACGCCGTCATCGCCATCGGCGTATTCAACATTCCGGTCTTTGCGCGGCTGGCGCGCGGCGCGGCGCTGTCGATCTGGACGCGCGGCTATGTGCTCAGCGCCCGGACGGCCGGCAAGAGCGCTTTGCGCATTTCGCTGGAACATGTGCTGCCGAATATCGCGCCGGTGCTGATCGTTCAGGCGACGGTGCAGCTTTCCCTCGCGGTGCTTGCCGAAGCCGGGCTGTCCTATGTGGGGCTCGGGGTGCAGCCGCCGGCGCCGAGCTGGGGGCGGATGCTCGCGGATAGCCAGACCATGGTCAGCTTCGCACCGTGGCTGGCGATCTTTCCGGGCCTTGCGATTTTCCTGTTCGTCTTCGGGCTCAACCTGCTGGGCGATGGATTGCGCCGCCGGCTCGATCCGCATCGCGAGGCGCGACCCGCATGAACAACGCCATCAGCATCAATAATCTCTCTTTGTGTATTGGCGCGTCTGACATTTTGAACGATGTCACGCTCTCCCTCGGCGCCGGGCGAATAACCGCGCTGATCGGCAGATCCGGGTCCGGCAAGTCGATGACTGCGCTGGCGATGATGGGATTGACGCCGGACGCCGCAGAGGCCGCCGGCGCGATCATGCTGGATGGGGAGAACCTCCTCGAGCGCGACGAACCCAGCCTTTGCGCCATTCGCGGCGGCAAGATCGGCATGGTGTTCCAGGAGCCGATGACCGCGCTCAACCCCTTGCAGACCATCGGCGCGCAGGTCGCGGAGACCATTCGCATTCATACGGCGCTGTCGAAACACGCAGCGGCGGCGCGCGCGGGCGAGACCCTCGCCCGCGTCGGCCTCGACCCGGAACAGATTTCACCGGACCGCTACCCGCATGAGCTTTCCGGCGGCCAACGCCAGCGCGTGGTGATCGCCATCGCTATCGCCATGAAGCCGAAAGTGCTGATCGCCGATGAGCCGACCACGGCGCTTGACGTTACCACGCAGGCGGAGATTTTGGCGCTGTTGAAGCAATTGGCGCAGGAAGACGGCGTCGCGGTGTTGCTGATCACCCATGACCTCGCGATCGTGTCAGATCTGGCTGATGAAATCGCGGTGATGCGCGACGGCGCGATCGTTCATGCTGAAAGCGCGGACCGGTTTTACGCTTCGGGACCGGATCCGGCCGCGCGCGAATTTTTGCCCGCGCGGGTGACGCGTAATGCGCCGGAACGCTCAATTGATGCGCCGGTCCTCAGTGTCGAGAATGTTTCTTGCGATTATGCGCATCGGCGGCGCTCGCTGTTCGCTGCGCCGGGCCGGTTGCGCGCGGTCGATAATGTGTCTTTCGAGCTTCAAAAAGGCGAAAATCTCGGCCTTGTCGGCGCATCCGGTTGCGGCAAGTCGACACTGGCGCGCGCACTGCTTGGCCTTGCGCCGCTTGCCGAAGGACGCATGCGCCTTGCGGGCGAGGCGTTTCCCGCCGCCGATCCGAAGGCGATGCGCCGGCTGCGCCGCAAGATCCAGATCGTTTTTCAGGATCCCTATTCAAGCTTCAACCCGCGCCAGCGCATCGCCGATATCATCGCCGAGCCTTTGCACCTGCTCGATGCGCGGCCAGCCAAAGCGGAACGCGACGCCCGCGCGGCGCGCTTGCTCGAAAGCGTCGGCCTGCCGGCGGAAATTCTTGACCGCTACCCGCATCAATTCTCCGGCGGCCAGCGCCAGCGCATTGCGATTGCACGGGCGCTGGCGACCGACCCCGAAGTGATCATTTTCGACGAAGGCACGTCCGCGCTCGACATCGCCTCGCGCAACCGCATTCTCGAATTGCTGGAACATCTTTCAGAAACGCGCGGCGTGTCGCTCTTGCTGATCACCCATGATCTGTCGGTCATTCGCGACATCGCTGACCGCGTCATGGTGATGCGCGACGGGCGCATTGTCGAGACTGGCGCGGCCCGCGATATTTTCGAGACGCCGCAAGACGCTTATACCAAGGCGCTGATTGACGCCGCGCCTGTGATAAGGTGGCGCGTGGCCGCACCGGTCGAAGGAGAGACAGATGGCTGACACCGCATGCAAGCCGGGGCCGCGCAACCTGATTACCGATATTGCCGGGATCACGGTCGGCAATGCCGATGACGTGAAAGCCGGCACCGGCGTCACGGCGCTGCGCTGCGCGCATGCCTTCATCGCCGCGGCCGACATTCGCGGCGGCGCGCCGGGCGCGCGTGAAACCGATGTTCTGTCAGCGGAAAATCTGGTCGGCCGCGCGGACGCCGTCATTCTTGCGGGCGGATCGGTATTCGGTCTTGCCGCGGCGGACGGCGCCGTCAACGCGCTTTCAGCCGCCGGCGTTGGCTTGCGGCTCGGCGATAAGGGCCCGGCCATCCCCATCGTTCCCGCCGCCGTGCTGCACGATCTTGGCAATGAAGGCGACAAGGAGTGGGGCGAGACGCCGCCCTATCGCGCGCTCGGCGCCGAAGCGGTGAAATGCGCCGGCGCGGATTTTGCGCTTGGTTCCGCCGGCGCCGGCCGCGGCGCCATGGCCGGGACGCTGAAAGGCGGTCTCGGCTCCGCGTCGATTATGCTGGATGACGGCCTCGTGGTTGGAGCGCTGGTCGCCGCCAATCCGGTCGGCTCCGTCGTCATGCCGGATGGCGAGACTTACTATGCCTGGCCGTGGGAACTTGATGACGAGTTCGGCGGACAGACCCCGCCGCAGGGTAAAGACGCCCCCGCGCCCTTTCCGCCGCATTCGCGCCTTGCCGAACGGCTGGCGGCGCGCGCCAACACCACCATTGCCGTCGTCGCGTCGAATGCGGCCCTTACGAATGTCGAAGCCAAACGCGTCGCCATCATGGCCCATGACGGCATCGCCCGTGCGGTGCGCCCGGCGCATACGGCCTTTGACGGGGACATCGTTTTTTCCATCGCCACCGGCGAGAAGCCCTTGCCCGCCGAACCGGCCATGGCCCGGCATGGGGCTGTGGCGGCGATCGGCGCGGCGGCGGGCGATTGCCTCGCGCGGGCGATTGCCCGCGCGGCTTATGAGGCGCGCCGTTAACGATTGCGCGCCTAAAATACAGCGCCCGGCGGCCCGATCCTTGAATCTATGCTTAACTGGCGGCGGAACATTCCCGCGTTGAACCGGTCAAGGCCACATGCGCGACCTTATATTGCTTGGTTTCACGGCGTTATGCCTGATGGCGGCGCTCCGGCATCCCTTTGCCGGGCTGCTGACATGGGCGTGGTTTACGCTGATGACGCCGCATCAGGCCGCTTATGGCGTTTACGGCGTGCCGCTCAACGTCATTATCGCCGGGGTCACGATCGGCGCCTATGCGGTCTCCGGCGAGATCGCAAAGTTTCGCTTTGACGCTATCACCTCGCTGATCATCGCTTTCGCCGGCTGGCTGACCCTGTCTCAGGCGCTGTCGCTCGACCCGGTCAACTCCGCGCCCTATTTCGACCGTTTCATCAAGACGCTGCTATTCGTGCTGCTCTGCGCGCAAATGGCCGGCGGCAAGTTGCGCTTCAACGCACTGGTCTGGACGCTGGTCGCGTCGATCGGCTTCTTCGCCGCGAAAGGCGCGCTCTTCACGCTCGCGACATTTGGGCAATATCGCGTGCAGGGCCTTCAGAACACCGTCCTTGAAGACAACAATCATTTCGGTATTGCGGTGGCGACAATCCTGCCGCTGGTCCTTTATCTGCGCGGCGAGGCGGCGAATATATGGGTGCGGCGCGGGCTCGCTTTGCTGTTTTGCCTCGCCATCGTTGCGATCATCGGCACCCATTCGCGCGGCGCGTTTATTGCGCTTGTCGTTTTTGGCGGGTTCTTCTGGCTGCGCGCCCGGCATAAATTCGCAATCCTCGCGGGGCTCATTTTGCTGATGACGCCGACCATCGCCTTCATGCCCGGCAAATGGACTGAGCGGATGATGACCATCGGCGAAGCGACACAAGACGCGTCTTTCATGGGCCGCGTCGACGCCTGGGTCATCAACATCAAGCTGGCGAATGAAAATCCCGCAAGCGGCGCCGGGCTGCGCAATTCCTACCAAAAGGAAATCGCCCAATCGGTCGACATTGAGCGCGCCGAAAGCGCGAAGGCGGCGCACAGCATTTATTTCGAGGTGCTGGGCGGCGCTGGTTATGTGGGCCTTATCATCTATCTCGCCGTTCTCGCGACGGCGTTCCTATCCGCTTGGAGCATTTATCTGCGCCGGCGCGACCCGCGCCTTGCGCCGTGGAAATGGCGTTTTGCCTATTACGCGCAAATATCGCTGGCGGTCTTTGCGGTGGGCGGCGCCTCGACATCGATGGAAATGTGGGACGGCTATCTCGTCATCGTCGCTCTGGTTAGTGCACTGACGAAAATGAGCGTCGCGGAAAGAAAGCCGACAGGTTTCGCGCTCGCCGCCGCGCGCGCGCGCAATTGGCGCGGCCGCAAACGGATTGAAGAGCTTCTGGATAAGCCGGTCGGCGCGCCCTGAGCGCGGCTCGGCGCGCAGCTATTCAGGCGCGGCGAACGCCGCCGCGCCGCCCGAGCCGATTTTGCCAGCGGCCGGCCGGGCGTCCTTGGGCGCATTTACCGGCGCGATTGCGGCAAGATCGCCATTTGCAGCATCCGGACATTCATCGCCGATCTCGATCTGAATAGTCGACTCGCGGATAGCGAACTCTTTTTCAAGATAGCACTTCGCCGCTTCGAGCGCGTCCGCCGCATCGCCAGCGCTATCGACGCAGGCATGCAAGGTCAGCCGCGGCTGCTCCGGCGTGATTTGCGAAATCTGGACATGATGCACGCCCTTGATTTTATCGGACGCGTCTTTCAGCCCCGCCGCCAGCGCCTCAACATCGATATCCGATGGCGCGCCCTCCAGCAGGATGAACCCGGTTTCGCGCACCAGCCGATAGGCGGAAACGCCAATCAGCACCGCAACGGCGATCGACAAGACCGGGTCGATCGCCATCCAGCCCATCGTCATGATCACGATCGCCGCGATAATCGCCGCAACCGATCCCATCATGTCGCTGATGACATGCAGGAGCGCGCCCCTGATATTGAGATTTTTCTCGCCGCGCCGGTGCAGGATCGCGAAGGCCGCGCCATTGGCGCCAAGGCCGAGCACCGCGACGACCAGCATCAGCTCGGCATTGACGCTGACCGGCGAGACGAAGCGCATCGCCGCTTCATAGACAATCCAGCACAACAAGATGGCCAGCAGAATGCCGTTGACGAACGCCGCGAGCACTTGCGCGCGGCGATAGCCGAAATGCAGGCGCGAATCCGCCGGCCGCGCCGCAAAGAATTGCGCACTCGCCGCCAGCGCCAGCGCCGCTGCATCGGTCAGCATATGCGTCGCGTCGGCGATCAGCGCCAGCGAGCCGGAAATCACGCCGCCGACGACTTCGACCACCATAAATACGACAATGACGGCTAACGCCGCCAGTAAACGCCCCTTGGCCGTGTTCGGCCTGACATGACTGTCATGATGATGGCAGTTAACCATGTGTTTGCTTGTCGCTTCCCGTTTTGGGGGGCATTGAACACTACGCAACGTAAAAAACCTTAGTCTGTTGCTACGATTGAGAGCAAGCAACTAAGGCATTGTTTCCCACGAATTTCACTCCGGCGGCGCGAAGATTGAATTTTGCGCATGTCAGAAAAAAGTGACGTGATAACATTTTCATTGCTATGTTCGCCCCAGCTAGCCATTGATGCGGCGTCAGGCGCGAAGCGCGGCAAGAAAAGGGCCTTGCGGGTTGTTTGGGGATGATTTCAGATATTTCGGGCTGATTGCGAGCCTGGCCGCCGCCGGCGTCAGCATGGTCGGCGTCTTCGCCATGTCGATGTTCGACGACTGGGCGAAACGCAATTCCGCCTATTGTTCCGCTTTCGCCGTCGGCCTGTTGTCGGTCAGCATCCTGTTTCATCTGATACCCGAAGCGCTCAGCCTGTCGCGGTTGGCGCTAAGCTGGGTCGCCGGCGGCTTCGCCTTCATGGTGCTGGTCGGGATCGCCGTGCAGGCCGCAGTCAGCCGCAGCGCCGAAGGGGCGGCGTTGACCTTCGGCTATGCGTCGATCATCGGACTCGCGGTTCATTCCTTTCTTGACGGCGGCATCTACGCAGCCTCGTTCCAGGAAGAAGCCTTCACCGGTTGGCTGGCGACCAGCGGGCTGATGTTTCATGAATTCCCAGAGGGCGTCATCGCCTTCGCCCTGCTCGCGCAAGCCGGCCTGTCCCGCAGCCGCGCGATCCTGCTGGCCTTCGCCGCTGCGGCGCTGACCACCATTTCAGGCAGCCTCGTCGCCTATGCCATTATCGGCTGGGTCGACACTTTGCCGATCGCCGCGATGCTGGGAACGGCGGCGGGCGCGCTGATATATGTGCTAATCGTGCATCTCGGGCCGCATGCGGCGAAAACGCCAAACAAGCTCGGCTATGATATTGCATCCGCCGGGGTCATTGTCGGCACGACCGCCATCATGCTGGAAAGCCTGAGCGGCTTGCACTGACCGCCTCACCGGCAGCCGGCAATCCCAGCTGTCGGCGCCACCATGCTCCAGCCGGCGCTGTCGGTGATCCGGATCAGCCCTTTTTCGAGATAAGCGCCATTATTGAATTCCAGCCCGAAACGGGCGGTGATTTCCATCTGCAAGCCTTCGGCGGAGGTGAAACGCTGTTTTTCATAAACACCATAACCGCTGGCGCCGCTAAACTCTGCAAGGCTGAGGATCACCGGCCGGCCGGAAAAATTGATCTCCGCCTCGCCGCCGGAAACAAAGCGGAAGATCGCCGCCGGCCGCGCGCCTTCGAGCGTCCATAACAGCATGCCGCATTTGCTTTCCGGCAGCACCGGATCAGCGAGCGGACCGAGCCCTTTTTGGGCGCCATCATCGCCCGCCAGCGACAATGGCAGCCCGTTGCCGGCCTTTGCTGCGCCAGCGCCGCCCCCCGTCGTGGCGCAGGCCGCCGTCAGTACGACAAGCGCCGCTAACGCCATCATCCGTTTCATCATGACCCCGCTCCCTTGAAAACGCCCGCTGCGCCATATGTCAGCGCGCCATCATCATCTTCAAATCCGTAAAGCCGCAGGGCCGATGCGATGCCTGGTTCGCTCGCCCGCGCCTCGGCGGTGACTTCATAGGTTAGGTTGGGCAAGACCCGCACCGACATTTCCGCGCTGCTGCGCTCATTCGCGCCCGCCATAGTGATTACGACCGCACTGCCCTCGCAGCGCACGCCGCCGGAAAGCGGCAGCGCCGGCAAGTCGTAGCGCTTGGACGGCGCGTTCAGCACATCGGTCCAGATCGTTCCCTCCGCCGCCTGACAGCCTTTCTTGAGGCTGAAATCAAACCGGTCAATAGCGATCTCGGCAACCCCTTGCGCCGGTTGGCCGAGAACGCCGCGCGGCGCCGACGCATTAAGATCAATGCGTGCATTGAGATCCGACACCGTCACCCGCCCGCCTGCGCTCAGCGAAAACCTTCCGCGCCCCAACACGGCGCCCTCTTGTGCGCTGAGCGTAATTTGCGGCGCGAGGCGCAGCAATGACAGCGCCGAAAGGCGGTATTCCATATCGCCCAGCGGAATGCCGGCGGCGGAGACCCGCTCGATCGATCCGCGCCAGATCGTACCCTGAATATTGTGGTAAGCAATCCGCTGGCGTTCAAAATCGATGAAGCCGGCGGCGATGGTCGCCGGCGCGGCGGCAAGCGCTGTCGCAACAAACGCGGCTGCCCCGAGGCCTGCAAGCGCCGGCGGCGCGGATTTATGTCCTTGTTTCCTGGTCACGAGCGTCTTTCAAACACCAGCACCTGGCCTGTCGCCACGCCTTCATCGCCGCGCGTGACATCGGCGAATGTCACATAAGCGCCGTAGCGGGTTTGCAAATCGCCGAGCCATGCAAACAGCGCTTCTGCGTCGGCGGGCGCGGCCTGGATTTCCACTCGCGTTGGGTCGTTCGAGGCGATGCGCACCAGTTCCACACCGGCGGCCCCGGCGGTTGAAATCACCGCCTGGCGCAGCGGCGTCGCCTCTTCCGGCGCCGAGGAGGACGTACCGGCAAGCGCCGCGGCGGCAACCGTAAGGTCATAGGCGTCGCGCGCCCGCGCCGCTTCGCGTTCGGCTTGCGCGTTCCACCCGATCAGTGGGCGGATGATGATGAGTGACGCCAGCAGCGCCGCCGCCAGTACGCCGGCAAATCCCAACAACAGGCGCTCGCGCGGGGACAAATCATTCCACCATGCGGTCATGACAGGCTCACTTTCATTTCGCCGATATAGAAACCGCCGGAGCGGCGCACGCCGCCGGTCTCCGTAGCAATGACGCCGCGCGCTTCAAGCGAGCGCTTGAAAGCGTCGAGTGATTCAACATCGCCAACCCGCAGATTGATCGTATATTCGCCGCGTTCGGCGTTGAATCGCACGCGGTCAAGTTGCACGCCCTCAACATCGCCAAGCGATTCCGCGATATGCGTCGAGATCGGCAGGAACACCGGCGCGCCGCCGCCGCTCGCGAGGACAGTCCGCGCATAGGCGGCCGGCGCAACGCCGCCGGCATCCGGATAGGCCGCGCGATGCAGCGCCAGCGCGTCCGCCTGAAGCTGCTCGGCGATGCGCAGCGAGCGGACTGAATCCGCGACGGAAGTAAAAACCAGCGCGCCAAGGCATGCAGCAGCCAATATCGCCGCGCGCCGCCATGGCGCGGCCGCGCCCTTCCAGTCGCGCTTCTTGCGATACTCGCCCTGTAGAAAATTCGGCGCCCCGCCGGCCGAAAGCGATTCAGCAAACAGGCAAAACGCTTGCTCGTCGCTCAATGGCCCGCGCCAGTCGGCGCCGGTCTCGTCATCGGCGGCAAACCGCAGCTTGTCGCTTGTATGGATGACAATTTCGTCAAGCCCTTCGTCCGCCAGCAGGGACGGCAGGAACTCATCCGCAAGCGGACGCTCCATCGCAAAGCCTTGCAGGCCGACCGCGCCAAAGGCGCGCGCATGCGTCAGCACAATAATCGCCTTGGCGGCGCCGCCTCCCAAAAGCGAGAATTCCGCCGTCATGACACCCGGCGCGAGCCCGGCGCCGGCAAGCGCATCGCGCCAGCGTTCGATGCTTTCTCGCTTGGCCGC
The DNA here is from genome assembly GCA_947259375.1 of uncultured Parvularculaceae bacterium. Lineage (GTDB taxonomy): Bacteria > Pseudomonadota > Alphaproteobacteria > Caulobacterales > Parvularculaceae > Hyphococcus. The sequence goes on from CAMYLZ010000025.1 coordinate 409,899, forward strand.
CAGCGCCTGTCCCGCGCCTTGCGGATGGCGGTGGACCGCAACATGCACATTCGCCGCCGGCTCGGCGAGTTCATCCTCAAGCAACAAGGACGCCGCCGCCCGGAATTGCGCATTGGAGCGCGGCGGCGCCGGCATCGCCCGCATCGCCGCTTCCTCGCCGCGCAAGACGGCGACGACCTGCCGCGCCGCGCGGGCCGCGGCGTCGATCCTGGCGAGCGCTGCGACATCATCCGCCTCGCCGGAAAGACGCGCCGCGCCATCCGCCATCAACGCCCATTTCACTGGCGCGTCAGGCGTCTCGCCGAGCCACAGGATTAGGGTTTCGTTCACTCTTCCGCTCCAATCCGGCGCGCGATCAGCCGGGTTTCGCCATCCTCGCCGATGGCGATATCCGTCGTCATTTCCAGTACCGCCCTATTATAAACAATCTCTGCACGCGCCCGCAGCCGCCGCGAGGTCACCGCAAATCGCCCTTCGACGCCCGCCGCCGGACGGGCCGACTGCACCAGCGATTCCGCCAGAAATTCCTCCACATTCCTGTAGCCGCCGACCGGACGCGCGCCGATGATGTCCGCCGCCTCGCGGATGGTGACTTCATCGCCAAGAACCGCCGCCAGCAGCGGCGCATGACGTTCGCTCAGCATATTGACGTTGATTACGGACGGGGTCGGCCCCGCGGCGCACATAAAGGGTTTCAACTGGGCGTAAATCTCTCGGGTAAAGCCGCGCGCGGCGCGCATCTCGCTTGCCGACGCCATCGGCTGATTGCCGGTGCGATATGGCGAGGGCAGCGCCGTGTAATAACCGTCTTCCACGCCTTGCGGGCGGCGCGCGGCGTCTTCGTCGACCCAATCGCCGAGCGCTTCGGCTAGGCTCGTCGCATCAAATTCGCCAAGGCCGAGCAACACCGCAAGGCGCACGAATTCCGCCGACGCAGCCGCGCCGGCGCCGTCCTCACCGGCGGCTGCATCGCTCAGCGCCCCGCCTGCAAGGCTGTTGATATTGAAGCACGCCGTTGCGTCGGCGAAGGTTAAGCGCGCGCCGCCTTCCTCGAACGGAATATCGAGCGGTTGCGCCGCCCACGGATCATCGAGCGACATCCGCCCGTCCGCAGCGGCATATGCCGCCTCGATCGCCGATTGCGCGAGCGCCTCCGCCGCAAAGGCGCGCCACAGGGCCTCGCCTCGCGCCTGTACATTGATCGCACGCGCCGCCGCGCGCGAAGTCCGCTCCATGCTGGCGAGCGCCACAAAGGACAAGGTCGCCGCCAGCAGCAGCACGATCAGCAGCGCCGCGCCGCGCTCAGCCTGTTTTTTTTGGAAATGCGCTTCGGTCATAAGCGCTCCGCCATTTCGCCGATCCAGAAACGTTGCTCAAGCGGCGCGCGATCCGGCCATTCCAGCCGCAACGCCACGGCCGGCGGCGGCGCCGAGGCGGCTGAAACCGGCCAGATATCGGCCCAGGCGAGTTCGCCGCGTTCCTCACCCACCAGGAACGCCGCACTCGCGCCCTCGAGCCCGTCGAACAACACCCGTTCGATGACATCCGATTGCGCCGCTTCATCGAGATAAATCCGCGCCCGGCGAATGAGCGCGCCATCGCGAAAGATATATTCGACATATTGCAGCGCGCTGCGCGGCGCATGCGCGCCAGGATTGACCCAGCCATCGCGCACAAACGCCATCAGCACATTTTCGTCATCCTCGACCCGGCCGCCAAAAGTGACGAGATTGCCGCGAAACGCCGCCGGGCCGATCTCGCCGAATTCATCGCGCACCTTGCGCCGCGTGACTTGCGCCAGGTCTTCCTTGATCAGCGTGCGGGCGATCTGGAACGCCTTCAGCTCCGCATCCGCCGCCGCGAGCTGGTCGCGTGAATCGACCCCGAGCCGCAGCGCATAGACACTGGCTGAGGCGATCGCCGCGAACACCAACAGCGCCACCAGCACTTCCGGCAAGGTCATGCCGCGTTGGCGCACACGGTTCATTTCGCCCTCCGCAGACTGACGGCGCCGGCGAGCACCTGATCGCTTTGCGGCGCGGTTATTTCGATATCGATCCTCAAAACGCCCTCAACTCCAGCTTCGGAGACCACCCGGCGATATTGCATCGGCCGGTCGCCGACGCTGACGCCGCCTTCGATCTCGCCGATCTCGAGCGCGCTGGTCAGGGTCAGCGCTTCGACCATCAGATTGTCCGCAGCGACGGCGGCGTAGGTCTTGTCCTCCATCGCGGCGGCGAAGCGCGTGTTTTGCCCGACAAGGACCAGCAGCCCAGAGATAACAAACCCCATCACTGCGAGCGCCACCAGCGTTTCGACCAGCGTAACGCCGGCCTGCGCATATTTGCGATCAGCGTTCATCAGCGCCCGCCGTCAATGTCAGGCCGCCCGCGCCATCCAGCGAAACACGCGCCGCAGTGCGTTGCGCGCGAAAGGTCGCGACGAAGGGCGTGCTCTCGCCCGTCGGCGTGAACCGCACCGGCGGCGGCGCGTTTTCATCCTTTTCGTCGCCCGCCCTTTCCGGCGCATTCTTGATCGCCGCGTCCTCGACGATGGCCTCGAATGCGATCCCGGCCGGCAGCGCTTCGGCCGGCAACTGCGCCGAAGACGCCGGACGCCAGACGCCGCGCTCATATTCAACGAAGCGATAGCCGGCCTCGTCAAAATGGAGCCCGAGGGTCACGCCGGCGGTGACCGCCCGGCCGGCGGCAAAGTCGATGCGGGCGGCGAGCCTTTCGCTGGCGCGGGTCGCATCGCTGGCGGGCGGCGGCGCGTTCAGGACAACGACGCTCGCAATCAGGGCGATAATCGCCAGCACCACCAGCAATTCGACCAGCGTGACGCCGCGCTCTCCCGCACGGCCCGGAATTGCTGCGTTATTCCTGCGTCCAGTTGCCAATGTCAGCATTAAGGCCTTCCCCGCCCGGCTCGCCGTCAGCGCCATAGGAAAACAAGTCAAACGCGCCGCCGCGCTCGCCTGGAATCCGGTATTGGTAAGAGTTGCCCCACGGATCGAGCGGCGCGCCGCCGCGCAAATAGCCGCCGGGACGATAGCGCGTCACATTGCGCGCATCGGCGGGCGCGGATTGCAGCGCCGACAAACCTTGCTCCGTCGTCGGATAATTGAGCATGTCGAGACGATATTGGTCGAGCGCGGTTTCGATAACGCCGATATCGATGCGCGCCTTGTCTACCGCCGCCTGATCGCGCGCCGGCAGCACATTAATCACGACAATCGCCGAAATCAGCGCCAGGATCGCCAGCACCACCAGCAACTCCACCAGGGTAATGCCCCGCTGCGCCCGTTGGCGCGCCTTGCGCCATCGCGCATTGTTCCGTTGCATGCATTCCTCCATCGCGTTTTGCGCCTTTAGCCCGCCGCCAGCGCGTTGAGGCGCAGGATCGGCAGCAATATCGATAGGACAATGACCAGCACAGCCCCGCCCATGGCGACAATAATCGCCGGTTCAAGCAGTCTCAACGCTACTGTCGAGGCGGTGTCAAATTCCTCCTCCAGTTGCAGCGCCGCCTTGTCCAGAAGCTCCGAAAGCGCACCCGCCCGCTCGCCGGCGGCGACCATATGCACCAGCATTGGCGGCAGGACATTGGCGCGTTTGAGCGCCGCCGCCAGCGACGCACCCTCGCCGACCATAGTCACGGTGCGGTCCAACCGGTCGCGAATATGGCTGTTGGAAACCGTGCGCTGGGCGCCCACCAGACTGTCGAGCAGCGGCGCGCCGCCGGAAAAAAGCGTCGCCAGGGTGCGCGCGAAGCGAGCGCCGTCAACCGCGCGCATCAAGCGCCCGAGGATCGGCACACGCAAAAGGAACTCGTCAAAAGCGCGTTTCAGTTTCGGCTCCTTGAGGGCCCGCCAAGCGCCGACGCCGAGAACGATCAGCACCAGCAAGGCATAGAACCCATAAGCGACCGTCCAGTTGGAAACGCCAACAACCAGTTTGGTCAGGAACGGCAATTCCGCATTGAAGGCATTGAACTGAGCGATGATCTTCGGCACCACGAAAATCATCAGCGCCGTGACGACGCCGGCGGCGATCAACGCGAGTGCCGCCGGGTAAATCAATGAGGCGATCGCTTTGTTCTTGATGGCGCGGTTTTTCTCCAACATGGTCGCCAGCCGCTCCAGCACCCCGGCGAGATCGCCAGAGGTTTCGCCGGCCGCGATCACCGCCCGGTACAGCGCCGGAAAGGACTTCCGGTCTTCGCCAAGCGCGTCGGCAAAGCGCCAGCCCTCCATCACGCGCTCACGCACGGCGATCAGGCGGGTGCGCGCCGGCGCGGATTCGGACTGCACCGCAACCGCGTGCAGCGCTTCCTCAAGCGGCGTGCCCGCGCCGATCAAAGCCGACAATTGCCGCGTCATCACGACGAGCTGGCCGCTTCTTATGCGTGGTTCGCTCGACCCTATGACACGCGCCGCTTTTTCATTACGCGGCTGGGAAAGTTTGACCGGCGTCAGATTGAGCCGGCGCAGTTCAAGGCGCGCAAGACGCTGGCTGTCGGCCGATAACACGCCCCGCCGCGTCTTGCCGCCAGTGTCGAGCGCCTCATATTCAAACGCCGGCATCATCGTCCTCCTGGCGCACGACGCGCAGGACTTCCTCAATCGATGTCACGCCGGCACGCGCATGTCGAAAGCCCGACTGCGCCAGCGTTTCGGATTTCGCAAAAGCATGATCGCCCAGCGCATGTTCGCTGGCGTCGTCATGGATCAGCCGCTTCATCTTGTCATCGACGACAATCAATTCGTAAACGCCGACGCGGCCCTCATAGCCGGTATGGTTACAGCGCCCGCAGCCTTTGGCGGCAGAAAGCGTCGCCGACGCGCCCTCCTCAAGGCCCAATAGCCGGCGCGTCGCCGCATCCGCCTCGTAAGGCTCTTTGCAGGATGGACAAAGCCGGCGCACCAGGCGCTGCGCCAGCACCGCCGCCACCGTTGAGGACAGCAAAAACGGCTCAACGCCCATATCGCGCAGCCGCGTGATCGCCCCGACGGCGGAATTGGTGTGCACCGTCGATAGAACAAGGTGACCGGTCAGCGACGCTTGCACCGCAATTTCAGCGGTTTCAACGTCGCGAATTTCACCGACCATGACAATGTCCGGGTCCTGACGAAGAATGGCGCGCAGCCCCGTCGCAAACGTCATCCCGACTTTCGGATTGATCTGCGTCTGGCCGACGCCGTCGAGCGCATATTCGACCGGATCTTCGACCGTCAGGATATTGCGGCTCGGATCGTTCAACAGCGTCAGCGCGCCGTAAAGCGTCGTTGTCTTGCCCGACCCTGTCGGCCCGGTCACCAGAATGACGCCGTTCGGACGGTTCAGCACATGCTTGAAGCGCGTCAGAATTTCTTGCGGCATGCCGAGACCGTCGAGATCGAGCCGCGCCTCGTCCTTGTCGAGGATCCGCATCACCACCCGTTCGCCGAACCGCGCCGGCAAGGTCGAAACGCGCACATCCACCGTCTTGCCGCCAAGCGCCAGCGAGATGCGCCCATCCTGTGGCACCCGGCGCTCGGCGATATCAAGCCGCGCCATCACTTTAACGCGCGAGGTCAGCACCGGCGTCATACGCGCCGGCAGCGACAGCACCTCGCGCAGCACCCCGTCGATCCGCAAACGGACGGATAGCGCGCTCTCATAAGGCTCAATGTGAATGTCAGACGCTTTGACCTTCACCGCCTCGGCGATCAGCGCGTTAATGAGCCGGATCACCGGCGCATCATTCTCGCTGTCGAGCAGATCGGCGGTCTTCGGCAAGCCTTCAGCCAGCGAGGCGAGATCGCCGTCGCCGTCGTCCAACTCGAGATCAGATGTGGAGATTCCCTCTACGGAATAGACCTCAGACAAGCGCCGTTCGAATGCTTCGGGCGGCATCAGATCAATACTGACCGGGGCCCCAACGGCCCGGCGCGCCTCGATCACCGCCCAGGGGTCCGGCTTGCCGCGCGCGCCGAGCACGATCGGGCGCGCCCCGCCGTCGAGAACGATCAGTCCGCGTTCCTTGGCGAAGGCGTAAGCGAGCCTGGTCGCTTTGATGTCAGCCGTTTCACTCATATCAACCCGGACGATCGATGCTATCGTTGTCCCGCCGTCACGCTATCGACGCCGGTTACTTCATTAATCAGCCGTTCCATTTCCGATGTCGGGCTGCCGTCCCGCAAGAGCTCACGGGCGCGAATGTAGTCGAATTTGCGCCTGGTCGCCGCATCGGCGGTTTCCTGATCACGAATGATAGTCGGGCGGATAAACACCATCAAATTCTGACGGCGGCGCTCTTTCGAGGAGGTCTTGAAAAGATTGCCAACGCCCGGAATATCGCCGAGCAACGGCACTTTTTCCTGAAACTCTTCACGCTGATCGTCAATCAGCCCGCCAATCACCAGAATATTGCCGTCATCGACCAGCGCCGTCGTCGAGATTTCCCGCTTGTTGGTGATAAGATCGGTCGAGGTTGAACTGATCGGCCCGGCAATCGAGGAAATCTCCTGCACGATCTCCATGGTCACCGTGTCGCCGTCATTAATCTGCGGCGTCACTTCCAGAATGACGCCGACCTGTTCGCGATTGACCGTGCGGAACGCATTCTGGAAATTGTCGCCAACCGCCTCGCCGGTGGTGATCGGTATCTCCTGCCCGACCTGCAAACGGGCCGTCTGGTTATTCAGCGTCAGGACGGAGGGCGTCGATAACACATTGGAGTCGAGATCGTTTTTCAGCGCGGTCAGAATGCCGCCGAAAATATTGCCATTGCCGAAATCAAAGCCGCCGCCGAGCGTCAGCCCCTGAATCCCGATCAATGATTGCAGCGCCTGCGTCGCCAACTGCGATTGCAGGCCCTCGGTCTGAGCGTTGGTGACAACGCCATTGGCGTCAGTGATGGTCGTGTCCGGCGTTTCAAACACGTCGGTAAATTTGTCGCCGCTCAGCAGCGCCGCGCCCGCCGCAGGAAAAATGTTCGGCGCAGCGGCGAAGTTTGTCGCCGAAAACGGGATATTGTCGCCGGTCAGAAAATACTGAACGCCAAGCTCGCGCGCCGTGGTGTCGGAAATCTCGACAATGATCGCTTCAACCAACACTTGCGGACGGCGCACGTCGAGCTGCGCAATGACATTCTGCAAGGTGCGCTGAATGCTTGCATCGCCATTGATGAGAATGGAGTTTGTCGGACCGTGAAATGAAACGGTCGCAATATTGCGCGCCGTCTGCGTTTCTCCGCCGGCGCCTGCGGTTGCATTATTCGCGACTTCCGACAGCAAGGGCGCAAGTTCTTCGGCATTCGCATGTTTGAGATGAATAACCGCGAGGTCGGATGTTTTTTCGCCAAAGCGGTCCAACTCGGCGATCACCAATTCGAGCCGCCGCATCAGGGCCGGTTCTGCGCGCACCAGCAAGGAATTGCTCGCATCGACCGGCACGACGGAAAATGCCGAGCGATTACTGCCTTCTTCAGTCAGTTCAGCAGCGAGATCTCGCACCAGCCGGGCGATTTCCGCGGCGGAGGCGTATTCGAGCGCGATCGTGCGGAAGATGGTCGCGTCCTGGTCGAGCCGCTGCAACACGCTCTCAATGCGCGCCACATTGTCGGCGGTGTCGACGATGATCACCGCATTGCCGGTGCGCACCGGGCTGACCACGCCGTTCTGGCCGACAATTTGCGCGAGATTGGCGGCCGCCTCGCGGGCGTCAACATAGCTTAGCCGCACAATCTGCGTCACCATATCCGAGCCGCGGCCCTCGCCGACAACGCCTGCCGTGCGCGCTGCTTCCTGCAGCGGCACGATCCGGTATTTCCCATCGCCCACCGGCGCGGCCACAAAGTCATTAACCCGCAGCATCGCCTGGAAAAGCTCCCAGGCTTCATCCGCACACAGACCGCCATTGGGCGGCGACTTGACGGTGACGCGCCCTTGCACGGCTGGATCAAGCAGGAAGGTTCGCCCGGTCCTGATCGCAATTTCATCAATCACCGCGCGGATATCGGCCTCTTCATAATTGAGCGCCGCGCCGCAGTCTTCCTGTGCGAAGGCGGTATGCGGCGCAATGGCGGCGCCAATCGCCAGCCCGGCTGCGCACAGCGTTTTGCGTATCGTCCACATTATCCGTTTCCTAACTCACTCAGGGACACTGTCACCGACTTCCGTTCGCCGCCCCGTTCAACCACAACTCGCGCCGATCCGACACGGGTGATTTCACTCAGCAGCCGCGTCAGCTCCGCCGGATCAAGCGGCGGCGGCCCGCCATTGATCGCGCGCAGGACGTCGCCGTCGCGAAGCCCGGTCTGCGCAAATTTCGCCCGGTCGCTCCCCGCGCGGATGATGATCGCCGGCGCGCCGGCGGCATCGGCGCCAGGCCCCAGCCGGAAAATCGTTTGCAGGGTTTCAATCGAAAATTGTTGTCCGGCGCCGGTGGTGCGCGGCGCATCAGCGGCGGCGGCCCTTGCCGCCGGGCGCGCCGAAGGATCGATCGCGACCTTGCCCTCGAACCTCAATGATTCACGCACGCCGCGCTGTTCGATGATGACGCGGTCGCCGAAAACCCCAACCATGCGAACGCCATTGACGATTTCATCACCAATGACAAACCGACCCTGTTTGCCGTCCGGCGTGCGGATGGTCGCGGATGATCGCTCGCCATTCGCCCAAACGCCTTTGAGTTCCAGATCAAGCGAAGTCTCCGCCACATCCGGCGCAAGCTCGACCGGCGCCAGCGGCGCCTGGGATTTTGGAAAAGGGCTCGTCACATCCAGAGTAACGCTTGAACGCTGCGGCGCCGCGGTTAGCGCCGCCAGCGCATCGCCCTTCGGCGTCGGCAGCGGCGCAAACAGAGACAACAAGCCGAGCATCAGCAAAACGCCGAGCAGCACCGCGAGGCCGGCCTCTGCGAGGCGCGGCCCCAGCGGCGCGCTGAGCACGCCATTCAATCGATCAAAAACGCCTGACATGCCGAGACTGGCCAATTTCTACCACCTGCGCCCCTTTACGTGTCGGGGAAGAACTTCGTTGCAACAACACTTGGTAACCATAAAGCCTTATCAAAACGATATGCAGCCGCCCACTGCCCCTGGACGGCCGCATGCATGTCTTGTTCCTAATATTCCAGCAAAGGCGTTGAAATCGTTAAGATTTTTTCATTTGCCGTTTCGGGGCGCCGACCGCAATATCCGGCTTCCCCTTTCGGATCGGCGGCTAGAATCGCGCGGTCAGGCTGGCGCTGATCGATCGCACGCGATCATAGCTGTTGAACTCGGCAACGCCGTCCGCTGTCGCCGCCGTGCCCTGCTGGAATTCGGCGGTGTTTGGTTTCAAGCAGATTGCGCGCTAAGACCAATGGTAAACGGCACGCCCCGTACTTCGATATTGTGCCGCAACACGGCGTCGAGCTGCACGCCCGGATCTTCGCACACGTCGAGCAAGCGGTTCGGATTGATCACACGCTCGCCGCGCGCCAACAGTCGTTCGCTGACCCGGCCGACAAGCAGCGTGACTTGGGTAGTGTCGCCTTCCCAGCCGAACTGCGAATTGACGATGTGCTTGGGCGCGCCCGCAAGCGCCGATCCGTCGAGCCCAAAGCTATCGCCCGGCTCGATCGTCAACACCGCCGCGTCGCCGCCCGGCGCCGTTCCGTCAAAACCAACCTCGACGCCAATGTCGACGCGACCATTGATGCGATATGCGACGCTTTTGCCGTCGCCATCCTCTTCTTTGTAAGGAAGAGTGAGATCGGAAAGGATCGCGCCGGCAATGTCGCAAACGACCTGACCGCCGGCGGACCCGCTTTCAGCGAAACCTGACGGGCAGCTATCCGCGGAAGCGCCGCCGCCAATGACAACGCAGCGCTAGCCAGGAGAATTGATTTGATCTTGGAGATTCGATTCATCCGAGAGACCCCCGGAATTTTTTGCACGCTCAAACGCCGGCGCCCCGCGCGCCGGTTATGAAGCGGGATTAGTCGAGCGGTTTGACAAACGCCTAACAGCTTTATTGCAATCGCGTGACAATGCTTGCGTACATATTCAGTGTGCACACCATGTGCGTGCGCCTAAAACGCACACAGTGCATATTCGAATGCGTACTGGTTGCATTCCGGGCGGTTAATCGAAAACAATATCAACCCATTGCCGGACGGCGCCCTCGACGGGGTTCGCCCTTGCGTATATGCATAAGGCATTCAGCGGCAGCCGGGAATTTCGCTTGCATGTGGATCATTTTCGCAACGATCGGCATCGCCGGCCTGTTTGTCGGCAGTTTCCTGAATGTCGTCATTCATCGCGGGCCGGTCATGTGGGGGCTCGCGGACGGCGAACCGCGCGGCGACCTCGTTGCGCCCGGTTCTTATTGTCCGGCTTGCAAGGCGCCGATCAGACGCGCGCACCTCATTCCCCTAGTCAGCTTCGCAGCCCTTGGCGGAAAATGCGCCGCCTGTAAGGCGCCGATCCCGATACGCTACCCGGCAGTCGAGCTGCTCGGCGCCATTGCCGCCTTTACGGCCGTGTTGGTCTTCGGCCTTTCGCTCGCGGCGCTTTTCGCGTCGCTGTTTTTTTTCACGCTGATTGCGCTTGGCGTTATCGATGCGAAAACGGGCTATCTCCCCGATGCGCTGAGCCTGCCGCTGATCGCACTCGGCCTTGCCGTCAATGCTTTCGGCATGTTCGCAGCCCTGCCGCACGCAGCAATTGGCGCGGTCGCCGGATTTGTCTCATTCTTTCTGATCGGAGAGGCGTTTCGCCGGTTGCGCGGCGTTGACGGGCTCGGTCAGGGCGACGCGAAACTGCTCGCCGCGATCGGCGCCTGGGCCGGCTGGCCGGCGCTCGCACCCGCCGTTTTCGCCGCCGCGATTTTCGCCTTGATCGTCGTCGCGGCAATGAAGCTCGCCGGCCGCGCCATCAGTCGGGAGACGCCGATCCCCTTCGGCCCGGCGCTCGCCATGGCCGCAGCCATGACAATGATCGCGCTCGGCCTCGACCTGCCGTCTTATTATTGGCGCTGATAAGCACGCAGCATTATTTGCCCTTGAATTCGGGTTTGCGTTTTTCAAACAGCGCACGCACCCCTTCGGCGCAGTCTTCGGTTGCGGCCAGCGTACGCTGCGCCATCGCTTCGAGCGCCATGGCGTTGCGCAAGCCGTTATCCCATGATGCACGGAAGGTGCGTTTGGTCATCGCCAGCGCCGCCGGTGCGCGCGCCGTCAAGGACGCGGCCCAGTCGAGCGCATTCGACAAGACATCATCCGCGCCCGTTACCCGGTTGACGAGGCCCCACTCCAGAGCGCGCTGCGCATCGAGCTTTTCGGCCTCGATCGCGAGCTGGTAAGCGCGCGCATAGCCGATCTGCCTGGTCAGCAGGAAAGAAAGCCCGCCATCCGGCACAAGCCCGATATTGGCGAAGGCGCTCATCAGATAGGCGTCCTTGCTCATCACCCTGAGATCGCATGTCAGCGCGGTCGTCATGCCAATGCCCGCCGCCGGACCATTGACCGCGGCGATGACCGGCTTCGGCATGGTCTGGATCGCCGACAGGAACGCCGCATATTCGGTGTTGAGAATCTCCTCGATATTGTACTTTTCATCCATCGAACTGACATCGGCCCCAGCGCAAAACGCGCGCCCCGCGCCAGTGATCACCACGGCGCGAATTTTGTCATCGCCCGCCGCGCGTTTAACGGCGTCGGCCATATCGGCGCGCATCTGTCGGTCATACGCGTTGAGCCGTTCCGGCCGGTTGAGGGTGATCAGCGCGACGGCCCCGCGCGGGGTTTCATATTTGACGGTCATCCTGGATATTCCTGTCATCGCTCGCGGACGCGAAGCCCGCGCCCGCCCGATCTTCCCCCCTGTCCGGCTTGATTGCAAAACAGTTTCGCAGTGCTTAAGCCTTTGGCCAGGCCGGATAAAAGGACACTCGCCATGGCGCCCAGCCGTTTCTTTCGCGAAGCCTGTTTCATTGGCGGCGAATGGCTGCCCGCCGGCGCCGATTTCATCAAGGTCGACAACCCGGCGACCGGCAGGACGGTCGGGCGGGTTCCAAAACTCGGCCGCAATGAGGCGCATACGGCGATAGATGCGGCGTCGGGCGCCTTTCCCGCATGGCGCGCGGCCACGGCGGACGAACGCGGCGCCTATTGCCACGCCTTTCACGACGCGCTCATGGACAACCAGGCGGCGCTCGCCGAACTCCTGACCATCGAAATGGGCAAACCGCTTGCCGAAGCGAAAGCCGAAATCGCCTATGGTGCGGCCTTTTTCAAATGGTTCGCCGAAGAAGCGCGCCGGGTTTATGGCGACATCATTCCCGCGCCCTCGGCAAACAAGCGGATCATCGTGACGAAAGAGCCGGTCGGCGTCGTCGGCGCCATTACGCCTTGGAATTTTCCCAATGCGATGATTGCACGCAAAGCCGCGGCGGCGCTCGCAAGCGGCTGCGCCATTGTCTGTAAGCCGGCGAGCCAGACGCCGTTTTCAGCGCTTGCCTTCGGCGTGATCGCCGAAGAGATCGGCTTGCCCAAGGGCGTCCTCAACATCATAACCGGTTCGGCGGAGGCGATCGCCGATGCGTTTTGCCAACATCCGGCGCTCAGGAAAATCACCTTCACCGGCTCGACCGAAACCGGCAAATTGCTCGCCGCGAAAGCCATGGCGGGCATGAAGCGGGTTTCAATGGAGCTTGGCGGCAATGCGCCTTTCATCGTCTTCGACGATGCGGATCTCGACGCAGCGATCGAGGGCGCCATTGCGTCAAAATTCCGCAATGCCGGCCAGACCTGCGTCTGCGCCAACCGTATTTATGTGCAGTCCGGCGTGTACGAGTCTTTTGCGGAAAAGATGAGCGATCGCATGCGCGCGCTAAAAGTCGGCGACGGGCTGGATGCCGGCGTCGATCAAGGCCCGCTGATCGACGAGGCGGCCCTGCGCAAGGTTGAAGCGCATATTGAAGACGCCACGCAAAACGGCGCCCAGCTCGTCACCGGCGGGCGGCGCCATGACAAAGGCGGAACGTTTTTCGAACCCACCCTGTTGCGCGATGTTACATCCGCCATGGCGATCGCCAGTGAAGAAACCTTCGGCCCCGTCGCGCCGCTTTTCCGCTTCGACACGGAACAAGAAGCGATCGCCATGGCCAATGACACAGAATACGGTCTCGCGGCTTATTTCTATACGGAAAATCTCGCCCGCGCCTGGCGCGTCATGGAAGCGCTTGAATATGGCATGGTCGCGGTCAATGAAGGCATCATTTCAACGCCCGCCGCGCCCTTCGGCGGCGTCAAGCAATCCGGCTTTGGCCGCGAGGGGTCGAAATACGGCCTCGATGATTATCTCAATATCAAATATGGGCTGATTGGCGGCCTCGGGAAGTAAACGCGCCTATTGGCCGCTCGCCGCCCCAAACAACGCAGCCAGCGTCGCCGCTTCCGTGTCGACATCATGAGCGGCTTCAACGCGGCGGCGCCCTTCCGCGCCTTTCGCGGCCAGCGTTGCCTCGTCTGCGTCAAGCGCCGAATCCATCGCCGCGACCAGCGCATCGCCATCGCCGGGCGGAACGATCCAGCCGCAATCCTCATCGACGAGTTCGGGAATGCCGGCGACATATGTCGAAATCACCGGCCGGGCGAGCGCAAACGCCTCCATGATCACCACCGGCAATCCTTCCGCGAAGGTTGGCAGCAAAAAGCAGCGTGCGGCCCTGATCGCCTCGCGCACCTTGTCGTTTTCCATCCATCCGGCAATGAGGACATTGTCCGCGACGCCGCAGCGGGCAATCTCCGATTCGATTTCCGCGCGGGACTCGCCATCGCCGACGAGGATGACGTTGATCTCAGGATGTTTCGCTTTCAAGGCGGCGACCGCCGCCGGGATCTGCGCCTGGCCTTTTTGCGGACAAAGCCGCCCGACGCACACAAATGTCTTGTTCGCCGCCGGCGGGGCGGGATCGAAATCGCCAAGCTTCAGCCCGCAATGGACGATGCGGATTTTGCCGTCCGCCTCGATCGATGAGAACCGGATGATTTGCGATTTGCAAAAATGCGATATGGCGACAATGAAACTTGCATGGTCGATCTTGGCCGGAAAGCTGAGCAGTGGCGCATCGGTCAGCTCATCCGGTCCGTGTACGGTAAAGGAATAAGTCGGCCCGCCCATGATCCGCGCCAGCATGGCGACCGCCGCCGCATTGGTGGCGAAATGGACATGCACATGATCGATCTTGTCGCGCGCCGCCTGTTGGCGGAAATAGATCGCCTCCAGGAAATAGGCCGCGTGACGGATTATGCCGCCGCGCGCATTTTTGAGCAATGAAAACCAGGGGCCGACGGCCTTCGCCATTGCGGCCGGATTGGTAAAAAGCGCCCGGAAAAAAGCGGCCAAAAGCCCGCCCGCATTGCCCGAGAGAATGTAATGCGTTCGCTCGCCATCGGCCTTGTCGCCCGCATCGACCAGCGCGCCGTCCCAGCGCCGCATGGCGTAGCGCTTTACCGGCTGGCCCTGCCGCTCCAGCGCCTCGATCTCACGACGGATAAATGTCGTCGAGATTAAGGGATAGGTGTTCATGAGATAGGCGATGTTCATCTGCATTTCTCTAGACGACGCTTTGCGTGCTTGCCTGCCGGCGCTTCGCTGAATTCACATGAGAGACTAAACCGCGCTCACTGCAATTTGGTTTACGCATGAAAAGGCCCTCTCCCGCCGCCGGAAGAGGGCCGAATTGCTGTTTTGGCAAAGGCCGGCGAATGCCTGATTGCCCGCCTAAGCCGCGACGCGAAACTTGACGATTTTCGTCGGCGTCGCCGGCGGCTCGCCGCGGTTCATCGCATCCACACGCTCCATGCCGTCAACCACCTTGCCCCATGCCGTATACTGACCGTCAAGGAATGATGCGTCATCGAAACAGATGAAGAACTGGCTGTCGGCGCTGTCCGGGTTTTGCGCCCGCGCCATGGAACAAACGCCGCGCTGATGGCTGACATCGTTGAATTCCGCCTTGAGGTTCTGGCCCGAACCGCCGGTGCCGTCGCCGCGCGGGCAACCCATTTGCGCCATGAAGCCTTCAATCACGCGATGCGCCGTCAGCCCGTCGTAAAACCCGTCTTCGGCGAGTTCCTTGATGCGCGCCACATGGTCAGGCGCCTTGTCTGGGAAGGTCTCGATCGTTACGTCGCCTGTATCAAGGCTCAAAATCAGTTTATCGCTCATCGCTCTATCTTTCCGTCCACTTTCACGGGCACGCGGATTTCACAAATATCCTTTACATACCCATTTTCGTTCAAATCGCCCGAAAGCATTAAATACTCCCGGAATGTGTCGCTATCGGTCTTCAGCACGCGAATGTTTTCGCGATCGCCAGACGGAACATCGGCGGCAACGCGCATGCGGATGATCGGCGTCGGGCGGCTGGGCGGCTCGCCGCGCACAATGCGCCGGGTCGCTTCGAACCCGTCAACGATCCAGCCCCAGCCGGTATAGCGCCGATCGAGGTTCAAACGCGAATCGCCAATCATCAAAAAGAACTGGCTGTTGGCGCTGTTCGGGTCCGTCGCCCGGGCCATGGACATGACGCCGGGGCAATGCACCGGCCAGAGATCGACATCGCGCGTCGTCAGGAATGAGCGCAGCCCCTCGGGCTGCGCCGCCGCCGGCATGCCATCCACATAACCGACGCGCGGCGCAATGCGGTCGCGGCCGATCTGCACAAAGTCAGCCACCGCACCTGAATCCCGAGTGAATTCCGCCTCAATGTCGGGTTTTTCCGAGCCGCCGGAGCCGTCGCCTTTCGGATCGCCGCCCTGCGCCATGAACCCCTCGATAACGCGGTGAAAAGTCAACCCATCATAAAAGCCTTCCCGCGTCAGCTCCTTGACCCGCGCCACATGGTTCGGGGCGAAATCGGGGCGCAATTCGATCACCACCAGCCCGGCAGGCAAATCCATATAAATGGTGTTTTCAGGATCGAGCGGGCGCCAGTCGGCCTCCGGCGCGGCTTCAAGGAAGGCGCCCGGCGTCGGCCGTGCTTCCGCATCCTGGTCGTCTTTCGCCGCAGCGGGACCGAGATTGACCACCGCCGCTAACGCCCCGGTAATCGCCGCCAGTGAGGCCGCCGCCCAAATGGACTTTCTACGCATATGCACTCCCATCAAGCCTTCGCCCTGTTGATTCACAGTCCTAAAGCAGCCTGCATCTATCCGAAAAATCAAGCCTTGGAAAATTTGGCGTACAGCCTTTCGGCCGCATGCGCTGGCGTAAAGGCGTCAATATCACCGCCAAGCCGCGCGATTTCCTTGACGAGCCGCGAGGCGATTGACTGGTAGCGCGCATCGGCCATCAAAAACACGGTTTCGATCTCGTCATTCAGCACCTGGTTCATGCCTACCATCTGGAATTCATATTCGAAATCCGAAACCGCCCTGAGGCCGCGCACGATGATATTCGCCTTCACGTCCTCGGCGAATTTCATCAGCAGCGTTTCAAACGGGATCACTTTGATCGGCACGCCGGCATTTTTCGAAACGCGCGCCATTTCGGTTTCAACCATTTCGACCCGCTCTTCGAGCGAGAAGAGCGGGGCTTTGTCGCGATTGATCGCAACCCCGATGACCAGCTCGTCGACGAGTTTCACCGCACGCTCTATAATGTCCACATGCCCGAGGGTGATGGGATCGAACGTGCCGGGATAAAGGCCAATCAGTTTGGTCATCGAGAACTCGCTATTCTTGCCTGAAAGCGGCGCGTCCCTCACGCGCCTTCGTCCGTCTCCTCGGCTTCATCCTCATCATCCACTTCCTCGATGCGGCCGACGGACACGACTTTTTCATCCTCGCGCGTGCGGAAGATCGTCACCCCTTGGGTGTTGCGCCCGGCAATGCGGATATCGTCAACCGGCGTGCGGATAAGCTGGCCGCCATCGGTGACCAGCATGATTTGGTCGCTCTCCTCCAGCGGGAAAGCGGCCACCACAGGCCCGTTCCGGTCGGTGGTCTGAATGGCGATGATGCCTTTGCCGCCGCGCCCTGACGTCCGGTATTCGTAAGACGATGTCCGCTTGCCATAACCGTTTTCGGTGACGGTGAGGATGAACTGCTCCGCCGCGCCAAGCTCAGCGAGCCGTTCCGGGCTGATCGCCACGTCTGACGCATCGCTGTCTTCCGGGTCTTCGGCGTCATGTTCGCCCGCCGCCCGGCGCATGGCGGCGGCGTGTTTGAGATAGGCTTTCGCCTCGTCAGACGACGTATTCACATGACGCAGGATCGCCATGGAAATCACGCTGTTGCCGCTGTCGAGCTTGATCCCGCGCACGCCTGTCGAGGTGCGCCCGGCAAAGACCCGCACCGCATCGACCGGGAAGCGAATGCACATGCCCTGCGCGGTCGTCAACAAGACGTCTCCATCCTCTCGGCAGATCTGCACGCCGATGATGCTATCGCCATCATCGAGCTTCATCGCGATCTTGCCGTTGCGGTTGACCCGCTGGAAGTCCGAAAGCTTGTTGCGCCGGACATTGCCGGACCTGGTGGCGAACATAACGTGGAGCTGCTCCCACGCTTCTTCGTCTTCGGGCAGCGGCAGGATATTGGTGACCCGCTCATCCGGCCCCAGCGGCAGCAGATTGACGAACGCCTTGCCGCGCGAATTCGGTGCGCCTTCCGGCAATCGCCATAGTTTCAGCTTGTAGGCCATGCCGGTGGACGTGAAAAACAATAACGGCGTGTGCGTATTGCCGACGAAAAGCTGATTGACGAAATCCTCGTCCTTGAACTTCATACCGGCGCGGCCCTTGCCGCCGCGTTTTTGCGCCCGGTAGGTCGAAAGCGCCGTACGCTTCACATAACCGGCATGGGTCACGGTCACGACCATCTCGTCTCGGGCGATCAGGTCTTCGTCTTCGACCTCGCCTTCCGCCTCGACGATTTCTGTCTTTCGAGGCGTAGCGAACTCTTCTCGCACGGCGATCAGCTCGTCCTTGATGATCGTCATCACCCGGTCGCGATTGCGCAGGATGTCGAGATAATCGGCGATTTTCTCCGCCAGGCCTTTCAACTCATCGCCGATCTCATCGCGGCCAAGCGCGGTCAAGCGCTGCAGGCGCAGATCAAGGATGGCTTTAGCCTGCACTTCGGAAAGGCGCAGCGTGCCGCCTTCGGTCATCAGGTGGCGCGGATCGGCGACCAGCAGAACCAACGGCGCCAGATCCTTCGCCGGCCAGTCGCGCGCCATCAATTGTTCCTTCGCGGTGTTCGGATCCGGCGCATTACGGATCAGCGCAACCACTTCGTCGATATTGGCGACCGCAATAGCAAGACCGACCAGGACATGCGCCCGATCGCGCGCCTTGTTGAGATCGAATTTCGTCCGCCGCGTGATGACTTCCTCGCGGAAATCGATGAAAGCCGCCAACACGTCGCGCAAGGTCAATTGCTGCGGCTTGCCGCCATTCAGCGCCAGCATGTTGACGCCGAAACTCGTCTGCAATTGCGAGTGGCGGTAAAGCTGGTTGAGCACGACGTCAGGCGTCGCATCGCGCCGCAGCTCGATCACCACGCGAATGCCTTGCCGGCTCGATTCATCGCGAATATCGGCGATGCCTTCGATTTTCTTCTCGCGGACAAGGCCGGCGATACGCTCCACCATCAGCGCCTTGTTCACCTGATAAGGGATCTCGGTGATGATGACGGCGTAGCGGTCCTTGCGGATCTCCTCGATCGTCGCGCGCCCGCGCATGACCACCGAACCGCGACCGAGCATCAGCCCGGCTTTGGCGCCGGCGCGGCCGAGAATAGTGCCGCCGGTCGGGAAATCCGGGCCCGGCACCATTTCGAGAAGCGCGTCGTCTGAAATATCCGGGTCGTCGACCATGGCGACCGTCGCATCGACAATCTCGCCAAGATTGTGCGGCGGAATATTGGTCGCCATGCCGACAGCGATGCCGCCCGAACCATTGACCAGCAAATTCGGAAAGCGCGCCGGCAGGACCGTCGGCTCCTGCTCGGAGCCGTCATAGTTGGTCTGAAACGCGACCGTGTCTTTTTCGATATCGGCGAGAAGCGAATTCGACACCTTCTCCATCCGGCATTCGGTATAGCGCATGGCCGCCGCCGGATCGCCGTCAATCGAGCCGAAATTGCCCTGTCCGTCGATCAGCGGCAGGCGCATGGAAAAATCCTGCGCCAGCCGGACGAGCGCGTCATAAATCGCCTGGTCGCCATGCGGGTGATATTTACCGATCACATCGCCGACGATGCGCGCGGATTTACGATAGGGCTTGCTGAAAACATGCCCGTTTTCATGCATCGACCAGAGGATGCGCCGGTGCACGGGCTTCAGCCCGTCGCGCGCATCGGGAATGGCGCGGCTGACGATAACGCTCATCGCATAGTCGAGATACGACTTGCGCATCTCTTCTTCGATAGAGATCGTGGAAACCCCGTCCGAAGGCGCTACGGAAGCCGTTTCATCAGTATTTTCGGGAAGATCGCCGTCGTTGTCGGCCACGTATAAAACCTTTTGGAATCAGTTGGAAAAGAACACTTCCGCTTAGCATTGGCGCCCTTCAAAGCCAAGCTTTTGCGGGGATATCGGCCGAGTTTATCCCCTCGCGGTTCTGGTTTATGCTCTCCCTTGAGGCAATGCTGAGGGTTCTCTTGTTTAAGTTCAAAAATAGTTGCGTAATTTCAGGTGTTTGCATGCTCCTTTTGGCGGCCTGCGGGAATGCCGGCGAGCCGGCACAGACAAGCGCGCCGCCATCGTCCCTCGCGCCGGCCGACTGGGCCGACGCCGCAGTCCTTTTCATCAGCCCGCAAGGCGCGCCGAACGGAGCAGCCATGTTCAAGGACACGCCGCATGGCGTTCTGATGCGGATCGAGCTGACCGGCCTCACGCCCGGCTGGCATGGCGTTCACCTGCATCAAGCCGGTGATTGCAGCGACGGCGCGGCAGGCTTCAAGGCGTCGGGCGGGCATATCGACCCTGAGGACAATGCGCATGGCTTGCTCAACCCGGCCGGCCCGGAAGCCGCCGACATGGCTAATGTCTTTGCCGGCGCCGACGGACGCGCGGTCGCAGAGATTTTCAACAGCGCCGTATTTTTTAAACCGCGTGCGGATAATACAAAGCCCGGACTGGCGGATGCGGACGGTTTCGCGATCATTGTTCATGAGAACGCCGACGACCACATGACACAGCCGATTGGCGGGGCCGGCGCGCGTGTTGCCTGTACCGCCGTGCGCGGGGTGTAAAGGCGACCATAAAGGAACGCTGCATTGGGGAAACGCATGAACAACATCAACAGGCGATCAGTGCTTGCCGGCGGCGCCGGACTGGCCGCCGCGATTGCCGCAACGCCCATTAGGGCGTATGCGGATGCGCCCATGGGCGCCTGGTCGCCGCTCGCCGACATGCCATTCCCGGTGCAGGAGATTTACCCCGCGCCGTTCCGAAAAAAGCGCGCGCCGGACGCCAGCCTCAAACCATCCGCGATGGACCTCGTGGTCAATGCCGGGGGGCTGACGCCGCAAGGCGCGTTCAACGTGACCGACGCCGTGACATTTTACGATCCGGCCTATGACGGCTGGGGCTATGGGACTTCCCTGCCCGAGCCGCGCCATCATATCGCCCTCGTCAACAATAATGGCCTGCTTTATGGCGTCGGCGGCTTTGCCCGCGATGCACGCGGCGGCTGGCGCATGCAGCCTAGTTGCTGGCGCTTGCGCGACCTTGACGGCGATTGGGAGGTGATGGTCGCCCTGCCGCACCCGCAAGCTGAAACGGTTTGCGCGTCGCTGAACGGCTACATCCATATCGCCGGCGGGCGCTCGCCATCAGGCAGCCGCAACGCCGAATGGTCCGACCATATCGATACCGATGAGCACTGGTATTACGACCCGTCCGACGGTCGCTGGCGCGCCCTGGCGCCGCTGCCGCGGGCCCGCAATTCCGCCGCCGGCGCCGTCGTCAATGGCGTGCTTTACGTTATTGGCGGGCGCACAGTGACCGATGGCAATACCGGCGCGGTCGATGTTTACGACCCGATGTCGGACCGGTGGGAGAAAGCGCGGCCCATGCCAAAGGGACAAGCCGGCCTCGCCGCCGCGGTGCTGAACGGAAAGATTTACGCCTTTGGCGGCGAATATTTCTCACCCCGCCCCGGCGGTGTTTTCGCCGAAAGCTGGGAATATGATCCCGATACGGACCAGTGGCGCGCCGTCGCCGCGATGCCCCGCCGCCGTCACGGGCTCGGCGCGGTCGCGCTGGGCGACGCCATCTATGTGCTTGGCGGCGCGGCAAAAGTCGGCGGCGACGAGACGACAGCCGCCCTCGACCGGTTTGAAATCTGATCAGCCCCTAGCGGGCGCCGGCGATGATCAGCCCCATGCCGATGATCGCCATCATGAACAGCGCGCCCTAGTGATTGTGAAAAGTCAGCCAAAAGACGCCAAGAATAGCGGCGTTCACCAGCGCCAGCGCCCGGTACGCTTCGGCCGGAAGACTTGCGCCGGGCGCCGCTCGCGCGCCCTTTTCGACCAGCTTCAAATGCGGGCGCGCCCCTTGGCCCGCGAGCGCGCTTGTGAGCTCGGCTTCAAAAACACCCGTTTCCATTGCTGTTGCGGGCAATCCCATCGCCATCGTTCCTATTCGTGGTATTTGATATACTTCTTTTATATTGAGTCATGGTGGAATATTCAATATGCAAAATGCCTCTTTTCAGGACAGCGTCATGCGACTAAATTTGCAAACCGATTATGCTCTCAGGCTGCTCATGCAGCTCGCCGTCAACACCGATCAGCTCGTCACGATCGCAGATGTTGCTGCGCGTTATGACATTTCAAGAAACCATTTGATGAAAGTCGCGCATATTCTCGGCAAGGAAGGCGTTATTGAGACGGTGCGCGGGCGCAGCGGCGGTTTGGCGCTCGCCCGGAGAGCGGAAACAATCAATATCGGCGACGTAATCCGCCGCATGGAGGCGGATTTCTCGGTCGTCGAGTGCTTCCAGGGCGATGGCGGCGGTTGTCTGATCACGCCTGCTTGCCGCCTGAAAGGCGTTCTCAATGAAGCGATTGAAGCGTTTCTCAGCGTCGTCGATCAATACACGCTCGCCGACCTCGTTCGCCGCAATTCGAAACTGCGCGCGCTGCTTGGCGCCGATGCGGCGTAACCGGGCGCCCGCAATACAGGAACATCCGACCATGGCAGTAAAGAACGGACAGACAAGGGTTCGAACCGCCGATGAACGCCGAAGCGAAATCCAGGCGACCGCGCAGGAGATGGGAATCGATGACGCTTTCATCGACACGCTTGTCGATGCGTTTTACAGCAAGATTCGCGACCATTCGGTGCTTGGGCCAATCTTCAATGAAAAGATCGGCGAAAAGTGGGACGTGCATCTTGCCCGCATGAAAGATTTCTGGGCGTCGGTCGCGCTCAATGCCGGGCGCTATTCAGGCCGCCCGGTTCCAAAGCACGCGGCGCTGACCAATGTCGAACCGCATCACTTCCAGATCTGGCTCGGGCTGTTTTATGAAACGCTGAAAGAAACCGCGTCCTCTCCGCAAACCGTCTCTTATTTCATGGTCCGCGCCGAACGAATCGCCGACAGCCTTAAGCTGGCGATGTTCGGCTTGCCGGGTCTGCCCTTGGAACGCCCCGGCGCACCCCCGCAGCAAGACTGATCCGGGGCAAAGGCGTTGATTTCCGCCGCAAAGCCTTGCCAACAATAAGCCGCATTCACCTATTCAATTCAGGAAAGCGCGCCATGAAAATTCTCGTCACCGGGTCGTCCGGCCATCTTGGCGAAGCGCTGATGCGCTTGCTGGCCGCAACCGGACATGACGCTGTTGGGCTCGATATCAAGCAAGGGCCTTACACCACGCATCCGGGATCGATCGCCGATCCCGATTTCGTCGACGAATGCGTGCGCGGCGCCGATGCGATCATCCATACGGCAACGCTGCACAAGCCGCATGTGGCGACTCATACGCGCCAGGAATTTATTGACGTCAACATCACCGGCACGCTGAACCTGCTCGAAGCAGCGCGCAAATTCGGGCTCGGCGCGTTCATCTTCACCAGCACGACCAGCGCTTTCGGCCATGTGCTGCGGCCGGAACAAGGCGCGCCTGCCGCCTGGGTGAGCGAAGAATTGCGGCCCCGGCCGAAGAATATTTACGGCATTACCAAATTGTCGGCGGAACATCTGTGTTCGCTGTTTCATGAAAAATACGCATTGCCGGCGCTCGTCTTGCGCACTTCGCGATTCTTTCCTGAGGAAGATGACAGCCGCGCGATCAGGGACGGCTATGACGACCTCAACGCCAAGGTGAACGAGCTGGTTTACCGGCGCGTCGATATTGGCGACGCGGCGCGCGCGCATCTATGTGCGCTGGAGCGCGCGCGCGATATCGGTTTCGGCCGCTATATCATCAGCGCGACCTCGCCTTTCGCAAAAAGCGATCTTGAGGAATTGCGGCGCGATGCGCCGGCGGTGCTGCGCCGTTATGCGTCCTTTGACGAAGAATATGCGCGGCGCGGCTGGACGATGTTTCCTTCCATCGACCGGGTTTATGTAAATGACGCAGCGCGCCGCGATTTGGTCTGGGAGCCGCAAATCACTTTTCAATCCGCCATCGAACGCCTCGCTGCCGACACGCCGCCTTTCAGCGAATTGATGCACGATATCGGCGCCAAGGGCTATCACGACGAAATTTTCGAAGACGGTCCATTTCCGGTGGATGAACGCTAGCGCGATCAGTTTTGGTCCGTCGTCATGCATTCGGCAAAGATCGGATTGCCGACCACCTGGCGGCTCATCCAGTCTCGCGTTGCTTTCTCGCATTCGCCCTCGGTCGCATAAACGCCGATGACTTCCGGCTCGCTTGTCGGGCCCGGCGTTAAATATCCGAGCGCGGTCCATGCCTCATATCCGTCATGCTGAGTCGCGCATGCAGATGCAGAAAGCATGAAAAGCGTTGCCGCACTGCGAAACAAATTAGCGCGGTGGACCACTCCAAGAAAACTCATTGAGCTCATTGCTTCGCCTCCCCAAACGAATTGCGTTCAAAGCAAAACTATAACGGCAAGCTTGCCATGCGGACGGATAAGAAACCGCCACAGCATATCATGCGGCAAGGGCGATCAGAAAACCGCAAGCGCTGAGCCGTTTGATCACGTCAAACCTGTGGAAAAAATAAAGCCCCGGCAATGCGCGCCGGGGCTTTTGATGAATTCGTTTGCGGAATTCCAGTGTCGTAAAACGCTTTGGGCGTTTTGATCTCGTCTTGTTGCGGAATACCCCCGCCTGTCATCGGCCCGATTACCGCCGGCCCGATGAAAAGCCCTCTTTTTACGCAAGTGATGCTTCTATACATCACTTTTTTGAGCGGCGATTGATCAAAACAGACATGTTTCAGAACATTTGCGCCTGAAACACGGCGCCGATTACCGGCGCTTGGTTGCGCGTTTCGCCGTCTTGCGCTTGGTCGTTTTACGCTTGGCGGTTTTGCGTTTCACCGCTTTCTTCGCCGTCTTGCGCTTGGTCGTTTTCTTCTTCGCGGCCTTGCGCTTGGCAGGCGCTTTACGCTTCACGGCTTTCTTCGCCGTTTTGCGCTTTGCAGTTTTGCGCTTTGTCGTCTTGCGCTTAACCGCCTTGCGTTTCACGGCTTTTTTCGCCGTTTTACGCTTGGTCGCTTTCTTCTTCGTCGCTTTGCGCTTGGTTGTTTTGCGCTTGGCTGGCGCCTTACGCTTCACAGCCTTCTTCGCTGTCGACTTACGCTTGGTCGTTTTACGTTTCGCGGTTTTCTTCGCCGCTTTTCTCTTGGTCGTTTTTCTCTTGACCGCCATGGTTCACCTCCGAATCATGATTCGAAAGCTGAACAATAACCGAATTTACTAAAAAAGTATTGTATGCGCGCAACGTCATGCGCGCGCATCAAACATTTTTTGGATTTTTTGATTCGTTTTGCGAATTAAAACGGAATGTCGTCGTCCAACTCATAACTTTGTCCGCCAGAAGAACGGCCTTGTTCTGACATTCCGTTGTCGTCGCGTTGGTAACCGCCGCCACCGCCGCCGCTTCTTCCATCGAGCATCACCATCGATGAATTGAAATTACGCAAGACAACTTCGGTCGTATAACGGTCATTACCGTTTTGATCCTGCCACTTGCGCGTTTCGAGCTGGCCTTCGAGATAAACCTTCGAGCCCTTTTTCAGATATTGCTCGGCGACGCGCACCAGACCTTCGGAAAAGATCGCAACGGAGTGCCATTCGGTTTTCTCGCGCCGCTCGCCGGTATTTCTGTCTTTCCAGTTTTCTGACGTCGCCACGCGCAAATTGCAGACGGATCCGCCGTTCTGAAACTTGCGTACTTCCGGGTCGGCGCCCAGATTGCCGACCAAGATGACTTTGTTGACGCTGCCAGCCATGAAATATCTCCTGAAATACCGTTCGGATAAGCTAATCGCGCGGATTCGCGCTGCATTCAACGATTGGTTCTCCCCAATCGCACAGGCGCGGGGGCGACAAAATGTTCACAGCTTGTTCTTCATGTCAACGGCGATATAAAGGCGCTTTGAGCCAAGTCGCCTAGCGCGGCACGGTCCAAAGCAGCCTGCCGTATTCTGCGTATAAAAGAGACGAAAGCCCCAGATGAGTTTGAAATCGATCCGCATCGCCGGCGCGCGCGAGCACAATCTGAAGAACGTCACCGTCGAACTGCCGCGCGACGAGTTGATCGTCATGACCGGCTTGTCCGGTTCCGGAAAATCCTCGCTCGCCTTTGACACGATCTACGCCGAAGGCCAGCGCCGCTATGTGGAAAGCCTGTCGGCTTATGCGCGCCAGTTCCTCGAACTGATGCAAAAGCCCGATGTGGACCAGATCGACGGGCTTTCCCCGGCGATTTCCATCGAGCAGAAAACCACCTCGCGCAATCCGCGGTCGACCGTCGGCACGGTGACGGAAATCTACGACTATATGCGCCTGTTATGGGCGCGCATCGGCGTTCCCTATTCGCCGGCAACCGGCCAGCCGATTACCTCGCAGACTGTCACCGAAATGGTCGACCGTCTGATGAAGGAAGGCGAACGCGCGCGTTTTTATCTGCTCGCGCCGATCGTTCGCGGACGCAAGGGCGAGTACAAAAAGGAATTCGCCGAGCTTTTGAAAAAAGGCTTCCAGCGGGTGAAAGTCGATGGCGAATATTATGAAATCGCCGACGTTCCCGCGCTCAACAAGAAGATCAAGCACGATATTGAAGTCGTCGTCGATCGCGTTGTCGTCAAGGACGGCATTCAATCACGCCTTGCGGAATCGTTTGAAACCGCGCTTGAGCTTGCCGACGGCATCGCCATTGCGGAAAGCGCCGACAAGAAAGACGACAAGGGCGCGCCGCAGCGCACCATTTTTTCCGCCAAATTCGCGTGCCCCATTTCCGGTTTCACCATCGATGAAATCGAACCACGCCTGTTTTCGTTCAATGCGCCGGCGGGCGCCTGCCCTTCCTGCGATGGGCTGGGTACGGAAATGATATTCGACGAAGAACTGGTCGTGCCTGACGGCGCGCTGGCGCTCAATAACGGCGCGATTGCGCCCTGGTCGAAAGGCACCTCGCCCTATTATGCGCAAACGCTGCAGGCGCTGGCCCGCCATTACAAATTCAAGGTCACGGTCGCCTGGGACGAACTTTCCGACGAGGCGAAAGACGTCGTGCTATACGGCACCGGCGACGAAGAAGTGAAGTTCATCTATGCCGACGGCGCGCGCAAGTTTGAAACGGTCAAGCCTTTCGAAGGCGTGATCCCCAATCTTGAGCGGCGCTGGCGCGAAACGGACAGCGCCTGGGTGCGCGAGGAACTTTCGCGCTTTCAATCGGTGACCCATTGCGAGGCGTGCAACGGGCTGCGTTTGAAGCCCGAAGCGCTGGCCGTTAAAATTGACGGGCTTTCGATTTCCGAAGCGACGCAATTTTCGATCAAGGCGGCCGGCGCGTGGTTCGATGCGCTGGAAGGCAAACTGTCGAAAAAAGACATGGAGATCGCCGCGCGAATTTTGAAAGAAATTCGCGAGCGGCTTTCCTTCCTCAACAATGTTGGCCTCGATTACCTCACCCTGTCGCGCGCTTCCGGCACGCTTTCTGGCGGTGAGTCACAACGCATCCGCCTCGCCTCGCAAATCGGGTCAGGCCTTACCGGCGTGCTTTACGTGCTCGACGAACCATCCATCGGCCTGCATCAGCGCGACAATGAACGCTTGCTCGAAACGCTGATGCGCCTGCGCGATCTCGGCAATTCCGTGATCGTCGTTGAACATGACGAAGAAGCGATCCGCGCCGCCGATCATGTCGTCGATATCGGCCCCGGCGCCGGCATTCATGGCGGCGAGATCATCGCCCAAGGCTCCGTCGACGATATCATGAACACCGAAGGCTCGCTGACCGGCGATTATCTCAGCCATCGGCGCGAAGTGCCGGTGCCGGCCGAGCGCCGCCCTTATCGCAAGACCAAAACCATCAAGATCGCCGGCGCGCGCGAGAACAACCTCAAAAACGTCACCGCCGAGATTCCCATCGGGCTTCTGACCTGCGTCACCGGCGTGTCCGGCGGCGGCAAGTCGACCCTGGTTATTGAAACGCTCTACAAGGCCGCGGCGCGCCGTCTCTACAATTCCAAGGACGCGCCGGCCGAGCATGACAAAATCTCCGGCCTCGAACATTTCGACAAGGTGATCGATATCGACCAGTCGCCTATCGGGCGCACGCCGCGCTCCAACCCGGCGACCTATACGGGCGCGTTCACGCCGATCCGCGACTGGTTCGCCGGCCTGCCGGAAGCCAAAGCGCGCGGCTATAAGCCGGGGCGTTTTTCCTTCAACGTCAAGGGCGGGCGCTGCGAGGCGTGCCAGGGCGACGGCGTCATCAAGATCGAGATGCACTTCCTGCCCGACGTCTATGTCACTTGCGACGTCTGCAAGGGCAAGCGTTACAACCGCGAAACGCTGGAGGTGAAGTTCAAGGACAAATCCATCGCCGATGTGCTCGACATGACGGTTGAGGAAGGCGCCGAGTTCTTCAAGGCCGTGCCGTCGATCCGCGACAAGCTGAAAACGCTCGCCCGCGTCGGCCTTGGCTATATTCATATAGGCCAACAGGCGACGACGCTTTCCGGCGGCGAAGCGCAGCGCGTGAAATTGTCGAAGGAGCTGTCAAAACGGGCGACGGGCCGCACGCTTTACATTCTCGACGAGCCGACCACAGGCCTTCATTTCGAGGACGTCCGCAGGCTGATGGAAGTCATCCAGGAACTCGCCGGCAATGGCAATACGGTCGTCATCATCGAGCATAATCTCGATGTCATCAAACAGGCGGACTGGATCCTCGACCTAGGGCCCGAAGGCGGCGATGGCGGCGGCCAGATCGTCGCGGCCGGCACGCCGGAGGACGTCGCCAAAGTCGCGCGCAGCTACACCGGCAAATTCCTGAAACCGCTGCTCAAGGCGGGGATGAAATCAAGCGCGACGCCTGTCGCGAAGGCGAAAACTGCTGGGAAGAAAAAGGCGAAAAGGAAAGTGGCTTAGGGTCCAGATTCATAACCAGTAGCATACGGTCGCGGTGAGTTGAACGGCGGCGAGGAAGTCGCATTTGCGCAACAAAACCCGACGCAGAAACTAGACTACCTCTTGTTTTCATCGCCTTACGTGCCAAGCGACCGTCATCTGTGCGACTGTCCGGCTCTCCT
The DNA here is from genome assembly GCA_947259375.1 of uncultured Parvularculaceae bacterium. Taxonomy (GTDB): domain Bacteria; phylum Pseudomonadota; class Alphaproteobacteria; order Caulobacterales; family Parvularculaceae; genus Hyphococcus. Next base: position 438,629 of record CAMYLZ010000025.1, read on the forward strand.
CATCCGTGAGATCGACGAGAACGTCAAACTGGACTTTTCCCTCGTCCTGCAATTCTTTGAGAAGGTCGCGGCTGGGACGCGACGTCTTCGCATGCGCCTTGATTGTTCCTTTTGCGATACGCTTGTAATCAATCGTCGCGTTGGCGGCCACCGGCTTTACCGACATAAGAACGGAGTAAAGAGCGCCCGCCATCGCGCCGCCTGATGCAGTTTCTCCAAGCGTAAACAGCGCGCCAGCATGCTGCGATTTTAAATGATTGATGCTGGAATCTGTCTGTTCTAACTGCGCCTCCGCCACGCCGTCATCAATCGAAAGCAATTCGACCCCTGCATGTTTTGCGAACGGCACCATATGGCCGAGTTGGGTTTTAATCATTTCGTAGTGAGACACATTATTCTCCGGTCTTGCTTGGCTTTAAATCCGGCTGAACGCCCGGATTTAGGGGGGGCGCAACAAAAGATCAGAGCAACAGAATATGTCAATCAATCAACTCAGTTCATGAGGCAACCACGCCGCTGCGCGTCCTACAGGTCTCACAAACCCTCACCACCCGCGGTTCCGCACGGGCCCGGTGCCCCGCCCACAGCCCAGGCGGTTGGTTTTGAAGATGGACGCCACGATCAAGTCGTGGCGAGTCGGCGCGTGCGGAAAGGGCGCGCCATGGGTCCCGGGTCGGCGCCCAGAATCACGCGGGAGGATAAGTATCAACTACATCGCCAGCCTTTCCTCTCGCGACTCCCCACGCTTTAAGCGTGGGGTCCAGCTCACGCCCTTTCCGCGACCACAGCGTAGGCGGTTGGTTTTAGAGATGGACGCCACGATCAAGTCGTGGCGAGTCGGCGGCGGGCAGGCAGTGCTTCTCTCCGAGCCAATGCGAAAGCCCCTTCCGCTGTCATCCCGTGCGCGGCGCGGCATGTTAATGCTGCGCGTCCGGGATAACCAACACCCCAAAACCACCCACACGCATGGCGCGCATACCCCATGAAAAAATACAACTTATGTGATGAAAACAGCCATGAATCCCGCCTTTGGTGGATAGTTATCCACCCCCTTGCCGGCGCCCTTATAGTGTCAACATGCCGGATGCCGACAGTTGCGGCGCGGGACGCACCGTTGATTGCCGCTCCCCGGAAACAGGGCTAGCGTCGCCGCTACGGCAGGCCAAATAGAACGGCGAAGAAAGGGATGACCAATGCGGATGACGAGAAAACATACAGGCCAGGTTTTCACCCTAATTGCCGCGCTCGCGCTTACCGCCTGCGGACCGCAAACCAGCGCCCCGCACGCCGAAGGCCAGGCGCTCACGACTGACGGCATCGACCTTTCCCGTTATGACATTGTCGATCTCAGCCATGCATTCGGGCCCGATACCGTCTATTGGCCGACCGCGCCGTTGCGCTTTGAGCAGGAAACCGTGTTCGAAGGCGAACGCGAGGACGGCATGTTCTATTCCGCCTTCACTTTCGCCGGGCCGGAGCATGGCGGCACGCATCTCGACGCGCCCTATCACTTCCATCCGAAAGGCGACAAGGCCGCCGCCGTGCCGCTGTCGCGGCTGGTCGCGCCGGCGGTCGTCATCGATGTCAGTGAACAGGCCGGGGACGATCCGCTTTACCGCCTGACGCCGCGAGACCTCACCGCATTCGAAACGGCGCATGGCGAGATCGCGCCCGGAACCATCGTGCTGTTGCGCACCGGCTGGTCGCGTTTCTGGCCGGACGCGGAACGCTATCTCGGCGGGACGGACCCGGCGGCCCTCGCCTTTCCGAGTTTTGGCGAAGACGCCGCACGCATGCTCGTGGAGGAGCGTAAAGTCGCCGCCATGGGCGTCGATACCGGCTCCACCGATTACGGACCGTCGACGGATTTTCCCGTGCACCGCATCATGGGCGCGGCCAATGTGCCCGGATTTGAGAACCTCACCGCGCTCGACCGGCTGCCGGCAACCGGCGCGTTGATGATCGCTCTGCCAATGAAGATCGAAGGCGGCTCGGGCGGGCCCTTGCGCGCCATCGCACTTGTTCCGAAGGCTGAGTGATCAGCACTCGACGACATTGACAGCCAGCCCGCCCTCAGAGGTTTCCTTATATTTACGCGACATGTCGAGGCCGGTCTGACGCATGGTTTCGATCACCTGATCGAGGGAGACTTTATGCTCTTCGGACGCCCGCAAGGCGAGCCGCGCGGCATTGACCGCTTTCACCGCGCCGATGGCGTTCCGCTCGATGCATGGGATCTGCACGAGGCCGCCAACAGGGTCGCAGGTAAGGCCGAGATTATGCTCCATGCCGATCTCGGCGGCGTGCTCGACCTGCGCCGGCGTTCCGCCCCAGACGGCGGCGAGGCCGCCCGCCGCCATGGAACAGGCGACGCCCACCTCGCCCTGGCAGCCCATCTCCGCGCCCGAAATCGATGCGCGCTGCTTGTAGAGAATGCCGATGCCGGCGGCGGTAAGAAGGAAGGTGCGGATATGACCGAGATTTTCCTCACCATCGACGACGCAATAATGTCGGAGGACGGAAGGAATAATTCCCGCCGCGCCATTGGTGGGCGCCGTCACCACGCGCCCGCCGGCCGCGTTTTCCTCATTCACCGCCATGGCGTAGACATTCAGCCAGTCGAACAATTGCTCGCGCTCATTGGCCAGCGGCGCCTCGGCCAGCTTGGCGTAAAGCGCCGGCGCGCGGCGTTTGACTTTAAGCCCGCCCGGCAACTCGCCTCGGGTCTTCAGCCCGCGATCAACGCAATCGCGCATCGCGAACCAGATGCGGTCAAGCATCGCTTGGGTTTCGTCGCGCGGGCGGTGTTCGTCCTCATTTTCAAGGACAATATCGGAGATCGACAAGCCGCCATCACGACACAGCGCCAAAAGCTCCCGCGCGGAAGCGAATGCATGACGCCCGGCGCGCGCGCCAACGATCAAATCATCCTCCGCCGGCGCGGTCAGTTGTTTTTCACTGGCGATGAACCCGCCGCCGACGGAATAATAGACTTGCGAGAAAAGCTCGGCGCCGCTGCTGTCAAAAAGCGTGAGACGCATTTCATTGGGATGCAGGCTCGGCGTGATGTCGCCGCGCAAATCAATGTCGGTTTTCGGGTCAAAGGCGATTTCCGGGCCATCGAAAAGCGTCAACCGACCGCCGGAATGCAACGCCGCGACAGCCTTGTCCGCCGCATCCGGGTCGGTCTCGTCCGGTTTGAACCCCATCAGGCCGAGCATGACGGCTTTGTCCGTGCCATGACCGATGCCGGTGAGCGCCAGCGACCCATGAAGGTCGGCCTTGACTCTTGCCGCGCTTGCAAGCACGCCGGCGCGCGCTGCCTCCTCCAGAAAGCGTACGCCAATGCGCATCGGCCCGACCGTATGCGACGAGGACGGGCCGATGCCCACCTTGAATATCTCGAAGACGCCAAGCACGCCCGCGCTCCCTGTTCATTTTTGTTATATCGCGACATCACGCGCCGCGCGCCCATCGCCTACATCAAAGCCGGGGATTCGTCGATGGGCGCCGCCCGCCCGCAGGCGCGCTCAGCGCCGGTCCTTCAGTTCCGGCTCGAAACCGAGGGCGCGCATAGCGTTGCAGACAGCGTCGATCGCTTGTTGGGCGGCGTCGGCATTTACCGCGCGCGCCACCACGGTCACGCCCTTGACGTCGCCGTCTATCGGATAGCTGCCGATTGCGACGCCGTCGCAGGCCGCCTGAATTTCGCGCAAATGATCGGCGATCATCGACTCCGGCAGGTTACGCGCGGTCGCCGCAAGCGAATGAATGATTTCGCCGCGCGCGATCTCCTTGTCGAGCGCATCGAGCATCGCCTGGAATATGCGCGGCACGCCGGCCATGACGAATATATTGCCGATCTTGACGCCGGGCGCGCCGGATACCGGGTTTTCAATCAATTCCGCCCCTTCCGGCGTGCGCGCCATGCGCAACCGCGCCGGCGTCGCCTCGACATTGCGCGCGGCATAAAATGCGCGGATCATCGCCGCCGCTTGCGGGTGTTCGATCACCGGCACATCCAGCGCGGCGGCAATCGCATCAACGGTGATATCGTCATGGGTCGGACCGATGCCGCCAGAGGTGAAGACATAGTCATAGGCGCCGCGCAACGCGTTCAGCGCCGCTGCGATATCCAGGATTTCATCGCCAACGACGCGCGCTTCCTTGAGGGCGACGCCGCGCTCGGTCAGCCAGCCCGCGAGAAAGTGCATATTCGCATCGCGCGTCCGGCCGGACAGCAACTCATCGCCAATCGCCAGGATCGCCGCAGTTTTCTGCTTCGCCATGATTTTCTCGCTTCCGACGTCAGGAATTCGTGGTTGTCGCATAGCCGAAAGCTTTCCTATAGTCGACCACAGCAATAATTTGAGGGTGACCATGAAACTCAACGGATTTACGCTCGCCGCCTTGGTTGCATTTGCGCCTGCGACGGCGATGGCGGAAGCGCCGCCGATCTATTCAGCCGAGGCGTTCTACAAGACCACGGATATCGGCATCGCCGGCGGCGAATATGCGTTCTCAGCGGGCGATGGCGGATTGTTGATCACATCCGATGAAAGCGGGGTTTATAATGCATATTTGCTGAACCTCGAAACCAATGAACGCACGCCGCTGACCGCGTCCGAGACCAGCGCAACCTACGCCATTTCGTTTTTCCCCGACGGCGCCCGTTTCCTTTACACTTCGGACAATGGCGGCGACGAGCTCAATCACGTTTTTGCGGACGGGCCGGATATGGCGCCGCGCGACCTCACCCCCGGCGACAACCTCAAGGCCGGCTTTGTCGGCTGGGTCGATGACGGCGCCGGCTTCATCCTCCAGACCAATGAACGGGACAACCGCTTTTTCGACCTTTATCGCTATGACGCATCGACCTTTGAACGCGAGATGATTTTCGCCAACGACCTTGGCCTTGGCGGCGTCACGGTCTCTCGCGACGGCGCTTATGCGGCCGGCGTCAAATCACGCACTTCCGCCGATGACGATATTTATCTGATCGACCTCGCTGGCGGCGGCGCGCCGGCAAACATCACCGCCCATCAGGGCAACATCTCGCACGCGGTCTATGACTTTACGCCTGAAGGCGACAAGCTGGTCTATGGCACGGATGAGCATGGCGAGTTTACGCAAGCCTGGACCCACGATCTTAAAACCGGCGAGAAAAAAGTCCTGATCACTGACGACTGGGATATTTCCTTTGTGTCATTCTCGCCGTCGGGCCGGTACCAGGTGCACGGCGCCAATGTCGATGCCTCGACCGCGGTGACAATCACGGACCGCAAGCGCGGCAAGGCGCTGAAATTGCCGAAAGGCCTGCCGGAAGGCGATCTGCGCAATGTGCGCTTTACGTCGGACGAAAAGACAATTGCGTTTCTCGTAAACGCGTCAACGTCGCCGTCAAATGCCTTCACCGCTGATATAAACGGCAAGAAATTCGCGCAGCATACGGAGGCGCTGAACCCGGAAATCAACCCGGCGCATCTCGTGGAGAGCGAAGTCGTCCGTTATGAGAGCTTTGACGGCCTGAAAATCCCGTCGATCCTCTACAAACCGAAGGGTGCGAGCGCCGACAATCCGGCGCCGGCGCTGGTCTGGGTCCATGGCGGACCCGGCGGGCAAACACGCACTGGCTATTCGGCGACGATCCAGCATCTCGTCAATAACGGCTACGCTGTTCTCGGCGCCAATAATCGTGGCTCCTCAGGCTACGGAAAGACTTTCTTTCATCTCGATGACAAAAAGCACGGCGACGTGGACTTGCAGGATATCGTCTATGGCCGGACCTATCTGGAAGGGCTCGACTGGGTCGATAGCGAGCGCATCGGGATCATTGGCGGGTCTTATGGCGGCTACATGGTCATGGCGGCGCTGGCGTTCGAACCGGAGGTGTTCGATGTCGGCATCAACATTTTCGGCGTCACCAACTGGGTGCGCACGCTGACCAGCATTCCGCCCTGGTGGGAATCCTTCAAGGAAGCGCTTTACGATGAAATGGGCGACCCTGAGACGGATGGCGAAAGGCACCGCCGTATCTCGCCGCTGTTCCATGCGGATAATGTGACGAAACCCGTCCTCGTGGTTCAAGGCGCCAATGATCCGCGCGTGTTGCAAGTCGAGAGCGACGAGATGGTGGCGGCACTGCGCGAGAATGGCGTTCCGGTGGAATATGTGCTGTTCCCGGATGAAGGTCATGGCTTCAGAAGCCGGGACAATCGCATCACCGCGTCGCAAGCCTATATCTCTTTCCTCGATGAATATCTGCGAGGCGACGCCGCACCTGAATAACTAATCCGCACCTGACACCAATGGGGCGGCGCTGGCGACAGCGCCGCTTCGCCTCTGCCGAATAAAATGAATAATGTGAAACGAAACACGCCGGAACATGCGCCTCCCACAACCTCTCCTGCCCGGCAGGCTGGTCAAAAGATACAAGCGCTTTCTCGCCGATATTGCGCTTGATGACGGGCGGGAGGTCACCGCCCATTGCGCCAATCCGGGCTCCATGCTGGGAGTCGCGATTGAGGGCGCGCGGGTCTGGGCGCATGAACACGGGAACCCGAACCGCAAGCTTGGCTTTTCCTGGGAGATGGTCGAGGCCGACGACACGCTCATTCCCATCAACACCGCCAACCCCAATCACATCGCCCTTGAGGCCATAGAGGCCGGCGTCATTCCGGAATTGACTGGATATGCGCAGATCCGCCGTGAAGTGAAATACGGCGATGCCAGCCGGATCGATCTCTATCTGGAGGGCGGCCGGCGCGGTAAACCCTGCTATGTGGAAGTCAAGAACGTCCACCTTTCCCGCGCGCCCCGCTTGGCGGAATTTCCGGACAGCGTGACCGCACGCGGCATGAAGCACCTCAAAGAGCTTGAGGCTGTCGTCGCCGCCGGCCGTCGCGCGGTAATGCTGTTCATCGTCCAACGCAGCGATTGCGCTCGCTTCACGACCGCCGCCGACCTCGACCCCGGCTACGCCAGGGCCCTCAATTCCGCCGCCGCAGCAGGGGTTGAACTCCTGTGCTATGATTGCGAAGTAACGACAAGTGAAATTGTGCTGCGCAAGCCGCTCGACATTCAATTGGACCGGACATGACCGAAGCCGCCCTCGAAGATGAAACAGAAATCCGCACCGGCGCCATCAAATTGCACCGGCCGGAAAATTTCGAAGGCATGCGCAAAGCCGGCCAATTGGCGGCGTCCTGCCTCGATATGCTTACCGAACATGTCGAGCCGGGCATAGAGACAATCGCCCTCGACAAGTTGGCGCGTGAATTCATGCTCGATCATGGCGGCGTTCCGGCGACCGTCGGTTACAAAGGCTATCGCCACTCAAGCTGCATCTCGCTCAATCACGTCATCTGTCACGGCATTCCGGGCCCGAAAGCGCTGCGCAAGGGCGATATTTTGAATATCGACGTGACGGTTATCCTCGATGGCTGGCATGGCGACACCAGCCGCATGTTCTTTGCCGGCGAACCGAAAGTGAAAGCCCGGCGTCTCGTCGATGCGACTTATGACGCCATGATGGCCGGCATCAACGCCGTCAAGCCGGGCGCCACGCTTCGCGATATCGGCGCCGCCATCCAGACGCTGGCGGAAGGGCAAGGTTTTTCCGTCGTGCGCGATTTCTGCGGGCACGGGCTCGGCCGCGTGTTTCACGACGCGCCGAATGTCGTTCATTATGCGGAATATAAAGATCGCTGGGGCGGCGTGCACCGCGCGCCGGATACGGAATTGCGCCCTGGTATGTTTTTCACTGTCGAGCCGATGATCAATGACGGCAAGCCGGAGGTAAAACTGCTGAAAGACGGCTGGACCGCGGTTTCGCGCGACAGGTCGCTGTCGGCCCAGTTCGAACATTCGATCGGCGTGACCGAAGACGGCGTTGAGATTTTCACCAAGTCTCCCAAGGGCCTCGACAGGCCGCCATATTGACGTCGCCCCGGATGGATGCGCCAGCCAAAACCGCCCCCAAAGGCAACCACGCCGCAGGCCATCGCGATCGACTGCGCGAACGTTTCATGAAAGCCGGCGCCGACGCCGTTCAGGATTACGAGCTTCTTGAACTTGTCCTTTTCCGCGCTATTCCGCGCCGCGACGTCAAGCCCCTTGCGAAAGAGCTGATCGCCGCGTTTGGCGGTTTCCCCCAGGTTGTCGCGGCGCCGGCCGATCGTTTGACGGAAATCAAAGGCGTTTCGGAACGGGTCGTACAGGAACTGAAAATTCTCCAGGTGGCCGCCGTCAAGCTCTCACAGGCGCGCATCCTGAAACGGCCTGTCATCTCCTCATGGGATGCGCTCCTTTCCTATTGTCGCGCAGCCATGGCCGATGAGAAAACAGAGCTTTTCCGCATCCTGTTTCTCGATCGGAAAAACATTCTGATTGCGGATGAAGTGCAACAGCGCGGCACCGTCGATCATACGCCCGTCTATCCGCGCGAAGTCGTCAAGCGCGCGCTGGAGCTCGGCGCCTCGGCGATTATTCTCGTCCACAACCATCCCTCCGGAGACCCGACCCCGTCGCGCGCCGACATCGAAATGACCAATCAGATCGTCAAGGCCGCGGCGGCGCTTAACATTCGCGTGCATGATCACCTCGTCATCGGCCATGACCGGCACGCCAGTTTTAAATCATTGGGCCTATTGTCGTGAACCGCATCATCACCCTGACGCCTAACCCGGCGCTTGATTACGCGGTCGAAGCTGATTTCGTCGAACCGAACCGCAAATTGCGCTGCCATGATCCGAAAATGCATCCCGGCGGCGGCGGCGTGAATGTTGCGCGCGCTGTGTCGCGCCTCGGCGCGCACACGCTCGCCATTTTCACCGCCGGCGGCGTTTATGGCGATGCGTTGATCAAGTCCGTCGCGGCTGAGGGCGTTCCCATGCGGATGATCCCGATTTCCGGCGACAGCCGCCTCGCCTTTCATGTTCAAAACAAAGCGACCGGCGACGAATACCGTTTCAACCTGCCGGGCGCCGTGATGACAAAAGAAGAGGCGGACCGATTCTTGAATGCGATTGCGGAAGAAGCGGAACCGGGCGATTTCGTCGTCGCCAGCGGCAGCCTGCCGCCGGACGCGCCGGCCGACTACTGGGCGCAGGCGGCGCGCGTCGCCAAAGCACAAGGCGCGCGCTTCGTCCTCGATTCCATTCACGGTCTAGATGCAGCGCTCGAAGAGGGCGTCTATATGCTTCGCCAGAATGAACATGAATATCCGGCGCTCGCCGGCCGCACGCTTCAATGGCGCGATGAGATCGAAGTTTTCGCGCGTGACTGCGTCGCGCAAGGAAAAGCCGAATGCATGGTGATTAGCCATGGCGGCGACGGCTCGCTCATGGCGACCAAAGACAATGTTGCTTTCGCGCCGTCCTACAAAATCAAGGCGACCAGCGCGGTCGGCGCAGGCGATTCATTCGTAGCCGGACTACTAACAGGGCTTGTTCAAGACTGGAGCAATGAAAAGGCGTTGCGCTATGGCATGGCGGCGGCCGGCGCAACGCGCATGTCGGAAGGAACAGCGCTGTTCAAACGCGACGATGTAGAGCGGTTATTTCACTCGTGACCCGGCGTGCGGCACGCTTACTCGCCGTAGATTGCAATCCGTGATTCATCGGCGTTTTTCACGCCGCGGAACATGCCCGCTGTGTTGAAGGTCATGGCGTAGGCGCCATCCGGGCCGAGCACAATAACGCCGCCATCGCCGCCGAGAGATTGCAACCGTTTGTGAATGACGTCGCTGGCCGCATCCGCAATGCTGGCGCCGCCATATTCAACCTGCGCACAAATGTCCCGCGCGATGGTTAGGCGCATGAAATACTCGCCCCAGCCGGTCGATGAAACCGCACAGGATTTATTGTCGGCGAACGTTCCCGCACCAATGATCGGCGCGTCGCCGACGCGGCCATAACGCTTCAAAGTCATGCCGCCAGTGGAGGTGCCCGCCGCGAGATTGCCATGCGCATCAAGCGCGACAGCGCCAACGGTTCCGTATTTGAAGTCAGCGGGCGCCGCGCCTTGTTCCTTCAGTTCTTCACGCTCAAGCGCGTTCCGGTAGCTTTGCCAGCGATGCTCCGTATAAAAATAGCCACGATCAACCAGCTCAAGTTGCTGCTCTTTTGCGAACGCCTCTGCCCCCTCCCGCGCAAACATGACATGCTCGGAATTTTCCATGACGGCGCGCGCTAGCCTAATTGGATTCTTGACTGTTTTGACGCCGGCGATGGCGCCCGCATTCAATGTCGCGCCATCCATCACGGAAGCGTCCAGTTCGTTCGCGCCATCGCGCGTGAAGACCGCGCCTTTACCAGCGTTAAAAAGCGGCGAGTCTTCCATCAGCACGATGGCCGCTTCGATCGCTTCCAACGCCGCGCCGCCTTCTTCCAACACGGCGTATCCGGCATCAAGCGCTTCGGTGAGCTTGGCTTTGAACGCGGCCTCTTCCTCTGGGGTATAGCGGCCAGGTTCGAGCGCGCCGGCGCCGCCATGAATGACGATGGTGACAGGCGCGCCCGCACGGTCCTCGGCCAGAACCGAAGACCCCATCGCTAGCACCGCCGCAAAAGAAATCAGGAATTTCATGCTATCGCCTCCGTTTGCGGCTATTGTGACGACCACGCGCCGCGGATCAAGAGGCAGTCAAGGCGCTAATTCCAATCTCTCTTTGTCTGATGCTATTCGATTTCTGGGGTTAGCATGCGCTGGGCGCGCCATTGCTCGACAATCCGGTCGATGAAGCTGTTATCTTCGATCTCTACTGACCAACCATCGGTGAAACAGGCATTGATACTGCGCGGCACCGCCTGGCTCGGCAGCGCATCGAAACGGATCCGTGTCGGCATGGGTACGCCTTCGCCGATGGCGATCGCTTCGCCAAGCCCCAATGACGGCAAGCAGCTCAAAAGGCTGGTCGATGCATCGGGCGCTGCTGCGCGCAACGCTTCCTGATCGGCCTGGTTCGCGAGGCGCATGGCGAATATCGTGTTGCATTGTGAAAGGATTGTCGGATCGAGCTCCGTCGGCCGCTGGGATGCGATCCATAAGGAAACGCCCGTCTTGCGGCCTTCCTTGGCGATGCGCACCAGCGAACGCCGCGTCGGCGCAAAGCCTTCGCTAGGATCCGCCGGGGCGTAGCGATGCGCATCCTCGCAAACGAGGGCGATCGGCGCCGCGCCCTTGCTCCACATGCCGAACTCGAACGCCAGGCGCGACACGACGGAGACAACGACCTGCACCACATCGGCAGGCAGCCCGCCAAGCTCGATGACGCTTACCGGCTTTCCGTCTGCGGGTATCCGGAACAGCTCGCTCAACATCCCCTTTAACGTGTCTTGTACGCTCAGGCCGCCAAACATGAATGCGTAGCGCGCATCCTGACTAATCGTATAGATGCGGCTGCGCAGGCGTTTGTAAGGCGCGACATTACGCGAACTATCGAGCCCCCCTAATGCCTTGTCGATCAAACCGAGCAAGTCCGAAATACGATAGGGTATTGGCGTGTCTACAGTGATTGCCGACACATCCGCCCGTAACCGCCCAACCCGCGCCGACCCGGAAAGGTTCGACTTTTTGGCCGCCGGCAAGAGGTCGGCGAGAATTTCGATTTCTTCTGAATCGCGCGCCCGCCCCGGATAGAGCACCTCAACCAGCTCATCGAAAGTAAGGGTCCAATAAGGCAGCGAGAACGTCGATGGATCGAACACGACGGCGCGATTATCGAAGCTCTTCGCATACTCATTGTGCGGATCGAGAACCACGATATGCGCGTGAGGAAACCGTTGCAGGACAGCGCGCAATAACAGGGCGATCGCGCATGACTTGCCCGCACCCGTTGTACCGAGCACGGCGCAATGGCGGGCGAAGATCTCATCGACATTCACTGTGGCCGGAATTTGCGTGTCCTGCTTGACCACCCCGACGCGCACGCTCGCAGCGCCATTAACCGAAAACAGCGCCGTCAACTCATCCCGGGTCGCCACATGCACATTATCGCCGAGCGTCGGATAGGCGGAAACACCCCTGCGGAAGCGCGCCGGCGCATTGATGGTCGGTTTCGTGAACTCCCCAATCAATTCAATTTCGATAATCCGCATTTCCGCCGCGCCGGTATCGAGGCTCGGCGCCGGGTTGCTCATTGCAGATACCAGCCCCAGCACAATCGAGTGACCGGCATCAACGCTCATAATGGCGCCGAGTTGCGGGCGTGAAGCGCGATCTGCGCCGGGCTTGTCTTCATCAAGCAATACAAGCGCATGCGAACCGGTCACCGAAACGACAGTGCCGACCCGCGGCTTGTCGCGAAACGCCATATCGAACGCTTCCGCTGTGGGCGCCGCCGCGCCCTTGCGAGAGACGAGCGGTTTTCTTGCCTGTGACTTATGCGGCGCCATGCTGTTTCTCCGCAGGCTGTTCATGCCCATCGTGACTTTCTGTTTCTTCGCTTCCTCGGGTCACCGCCGCTGCCGGCGGCAATGAAATCTGCACAAGCGTCCCCTCGCCGACCCGGCTGTCAATGCTGAAACAACCACCCTGCATTTCCAGGAAAGTTTTTGCGATCGCATAACCAACGCCTGGCCCCATCCATGAACGGTCAAGGCCGCGCAATGTTTCCTTGAATATGTCGAGCGCGCCATAGAGCGCCTCCTTGTCGAGCCCGTCGCCCTCGTCACGAATGGCGATTTCGGCCCAATCCGATTTTGCAGTGGCGGCGCGCACCAATATGCGGCCGCCTTTGCTGCTCATCTTAATCGCTGTCTGCAAAAGGTGATCGATCGCCTGCCCTAGCCTTTGCGGGTCGCCCCAGCCATGCACCGGACCGCATTCATCAAGCCGCTCGATAGACACTTCTGCAGCGCTTGCGCGCGTTCGCGCCCGGTCGATCGCCTCGGCGAGGATGGCGCTCACATCTATCGCCTCGTCCTCGATTTCCACTTTTCCGCTTTCGAGCGCCGCGACGTCAAGAAGCGTGTTGATATGCCCAAGCAATAAGTCCGCTGACTGTAAAATATATTCCGCGTAGCTGCGCCGTTGTTCCTCGCCAAGTTCAAACTCCTCACCATCGCGCAACATCGTCGCGAAGCCTATGATTGCATTTAACGGCGTGCGCAGTTCGTGATTCATGTTGGCCAGAAACTCAGAGCGTGACTTGATCGCAATTTCCGCCTCGGCGCGCGCAGCGCGCGCCTCAAGGTCCGCGCGTTGACGCGCCAGCGCATCACCCAATCGGGACGCGTAGTCCGCAAGGCCCGACCCTTGCGACGTCATGAAAGGTTTCAATGCGCGCATGTTCTCCATATCCAGCGGAAACACTAGCGCGCAAGCGCTAATGCGCCGTTAAGGATTGGTCGGAGAATAGGCGTATACGGTTGGTTAAGAAACCAGTCTATTCAGGCCGGTTCGTGATCTCGTTCACCCGCATCCCTCGACGCGGATCTGGATCGCTCGGCATTCGTTTCCTCAGGTTTGGGAATATAGGCCAGCACTGTATCGCCTATCTCGAATGACACCGGCGCCTCGCGTGATGCAAAAACCAGCGCCCCTTTGCGCATGACCAGAATGATTTCGTGATCCGCGCCGAGATCCGCCTTATACTGCTCCGGCGGATACTCTTCCGACAGCCTCGTGCGCTGAAAACCCCATCCTCCGTAATGCCGGCGCAACAGCTCATCAAGCGCCGCGCCCGAATGCAGAAATGTTCGTCCTTGCAGCGTATAAGACAGCGCCTTGCGGTCATCTTCATCCTTGCCGCGCGCATTTACCTGAAAGATCGCAGCGCGCCCCAATTCCGGCGCAAGGTCAGTGGCCACCAGCGCGTTATGTGCTTCATTGCCGCCAAGCGCCAAAAGATAGCCGAACCGGTTGAGATCAACATGATGCTCGGTCACCTCAGAAAGTATCTCGCCGTAATATGTTTCCACATTAGCGAGCCGTGCCGGCTTCAACCGTCGCCAGCTCGTATCCGCGACCATTGCGGGTGTTCCCATTTCTTTCAGTTTCGCCGCCAGCGCCACTGAAAATGGCGAGGCGCCGACAATCAAGACGCCGGGACGCTGCCGCGACGCTAATCCCAAGGCTTTTGCTAACGGCCCGATCGTAAAGCCGTGCAACACGACTGTCGCAAACACCATACCGAAGGCTAGCGGAATAAGCTTGCCGCCATCCACATAGCCAGCCTCCAATAACGATGCGCCGAAGAAACTCGACACAGCAACCGCGACGATACCGCGCGGCGCAACCCAGCCGACAAGCAAGCGTTCTTTCCATGGCAGACCGGCGCCGATGGTAGAAACCAAAACAGTCAGCGGTCGAACCACAAAAAGCATGGCGGCGAGAAACCAAAACACGGACCAGTCAAGCGCGCCAATGGATTGCGCCGTAAGATTGGCCGTGAGGATTACGAAAACACCGGAAACCAGCAGCACCGCGATATTTTCCTTGAACAGGCGCAATTCGTTTATGCTGGCGATTTTTGAATTCGCGAGCGTCACGCCCATAGCGGTTACCGACAACAGCCCCGCCTCTTCCTGAAGTAGGTTCGCCAGTTCAAAACAGGTCAGCACCAGCACCAGAAGCAGGGGCGGCTTCAAATACTCCGGGACGAAACCCCGCCGGAACGATGTCGCTACAAATCGTCCGATCGCGAAACCCAAACCAGCCGAAAGCGATGCTGCAAGGATGAGCGAGCTGACAATCTCTCCGGATGTGGCGCCATGCTCGCCGATCACGAGAAATTCGTAAACCAGCACCGCGAGCAGTGCGCCAATCGGATCATTGACGATGCCCTCCCATTTCAACAGCGTCGCTGGCCGCGCATTGAGCTTGGATTGACGCAAAAGCGGGATGATCACCGTCGGACCGGTCACCACCATGATACCGCCAAAAAGCAGGGCGATCGGCCAGGACAACCCAGCAATAAGATAGGCCGCCGCCGCGCCCAGAAACCAGGCGATCGGCACGCCGGGAAACACCAGCCGCTGCACGCCGCGGGTCAATCCGCGCAATTCAGAAAAATTAAGCTGCAAACCGCCTTCAAAAAGGATTACCGCCACGGCGACTGCGATCACCGGGCGGTAAAACTCGCCGAACATCGCCTCCATCGGCGGCGTGCCGGGCGCCGCGCCCGGCGCGGCGAAAATATTGAATACCGGCCCGGCCAAAACTCCGGCGATCGCCATCAAGACAATCGCGGGGAAATTAAAGCGCCAGGCAAGCCATTGCGCCCCGACCCCCAGAAAACCGATGATCGTAAAGGCGAGTACGAGATTTTCCATCCTTGCGCGGACCTCCCCTGTCCGAGCCGCCTAACCGCGCCTAACGGTTTTTGAAGACTGGTTTTCGTTTTTCATTGAAAGCAGCCATGCCCTCTTTTTGATCCTCAAAAGCGAACACCGAATGAAAAACACGGCGCTCGAACCGCACGCCTTCAGTAAGCGTCATTTCATATGCACGGTTTACAGACTCTTTGGTCAGCATAGCGATCGGGCGAGAAAAGCCGGCAATCTGTTTGGCGACACGGATCGCTTCATCGCGCAACTCGCCCTTTGGTACAATTCGGCTGACGAGACCGCAGCGTTCAGCCTCTTCCGCATCCATCATGCGGCCGGTAAGGCACATTTCCATGGCTTTGGATTTGCCGATAAAGCGCGCAAGGCGCTGCGTACCGCCGGCGCCTGGCATGGCGCCGATTGAAATCTCGGGCTGACCGAACTTTGCGTTATCCGCAGCGATAATAAAATCACACATCAGGGCGAGTTCGCAGCCGCCGCCAAGAGCATAACCACTCACCGCAGCAATGACCGGCTTTCTTGCCCGCGTCACCTCTTCCCAGTTCGCAGTGATGAATTCTTCCCTGTAGACATCGATATAATCTTTCGACGCCATCTCCTTGATGTCAGCGCCCGCGGCGAACGCTTTTTCCGATCCAGTTACAATGAGGCAACCAATAGCGTCGTCCGCTTCAAATGCGCGAACCGCCTCCGTCACCTCGTCCATAAGCTGCTTGTTGAATGCATTTAGGGCATCCGGCCGGTTGAGCGTGATGATGCCGACATTCCCGTCGGTTTCGGTGAGGATGCAATCGTAAGCCATAAGTGACCTCGTTGGCTGAAATGTTATGAAATTCCGATGAGCTTCAAGACTTCCGAACGCGCTTTGTCATCGTTGCGGAACACGCCCATCATCCGGCTGGTTGTCATGATGACGCCCGGCGTTTCAACACCGCGGCAAGTCATGCAGGCATGGGTCGCTTCAATAATCACAGCGACGCCTTGCGGTTGCAATACGTCCTGAATGCAATCGGCGACCTCCGCCGTCAAACGTTCCTGCACCTGCATCCGCTTGGCGAACGTCTGAACGACGCGGGCGAGTTTTGAAATGCCGACAACACGGTCAGTCGGCAGGTAAGCCACATGCGCCTTGCCCATGATTGGCGCGAGGTGATGCTCGCAATGGGAATGAAACGGAATATCGCGCAACAGTACGATCTCGTCATATCCGCCCACCTGTTCGAAAGTGCGTTCGAGATATTCCGCGGGGTTTTGCTCATAGCCCTGAAAATATTCCAGAAACGCATCGGCCACACGGCGCGGCGTATCTTTCAGGCCCTCGCGCTCAGGGTCATCGCCAACCCAACGAATAAGCTCGCGCACGGCCTCTTCGGCGCGCGCGCGTTCTGCATCGGTTCTAACCCGTTGCTGGCCAGGCATTCCCGCTCCTATCGATCGCCCATTGGCGGAACATCGCGCTGCGCCGGACCTGTATAGTTTGACAACGGCCGGATCAACTTATTATCGCCAAGTTGTTCCATAATATGCGCTGTCCAGCCAGTAATCCGGCTCATCACAAATATTGGCGTGAACATGGGAATTTCAAAGCCCATCAGATAGTAAGCTGGACCCGCCGGGAAATCGAGATTGGGATAAATGCCTTTTTCCGCGACCATGGTCTCATCGAGAATCCGGCTCATATCCCAATACATTTTGGCTTCATCGGTTCCGATAATATCTACCATCTTCTGATAGGCGTCGGTCATGGTCGGCACACGGCTGTCTCCCGAGCGATAGACCCGGTGTCCGAAACCCATGATCTTCTTCTTCGTGGCGAGCGCATCCAGCATCCATGCCTTTGCATTTTCAGCCGTACCAACCTCTTTCAGCATATGCATTACGGCTTCGTTGGCGCCGCCATGAAGCGGGCCTTTCAGCGACCCGATCGCGCCGGTGACAGCGGAGTAAACTCCCGAAAGCGAGGATGCGATAACCCGGGCCGTAAACGTTGAGGCGTTAAACGAATGCTCGGCGTAAAGCGTCATCGAGATATCGAAACATTTCACGATTTCCGGTGCGGGCACTTCACCGAAGCACATATGGAAAAAATTCTCCGAGAAGCCAAGATCGTCGCGTGGCGCAATCGGCTCTTTGCCATTACGCAAGCGGAAGTCCGCCGCAACGATTTCCGGAATCTTCGCATAAAGACTTACTGAGCGATCATACAGATTATCCGTTGCATGGTCTTCGATTTCCGTATCTTCCAGCCCGAGAAAACTCACAGCCGTACGCAGCGTCGCCATCGGGTGTGCGCCCTTTGGGAATTTACGCATGACTTCCAAAAGATCCTTGGAAATTCCGCGCTGGCTACGTTCTTTCGCGATGAAGGCATCGAGTTGGTCATTGGTGGGAAGCTCGCCATTCCAGATGAGATACGCAGTTTCTTCAAACCGGCATTGGGTCGCGAGATCTTGCACCGCATATCCGCGATATGTCAGTGAATTCGACTCCGGCATCACTTTCGAAACTGCCGTGTCATCCGTCACCACGCCGGCTAGGCCGTATTTGATTTGCGTGTCCGTCATTTTGGGTTGTCTCCTACCTAAGTCTTTTCTGGCGCGCGGCCGCTTCCGGCCGATGGACGTTATTCAACCGGCGTGTCGCCAACCTGAAAGTTGTAAATCGACTCATCGAACTTGTTGTATTCGTGATAGCGCAACAAGTCATAGAGATCACGGCGATGTTGCATCTGATCCAAAATGCCGTTCTGGTCGCCGTCGCGGAGAATGGCGTCGAGGCCGCGATCACAAGCACCCATCGCGAGGCGCAATGTCGTGACCGGATAAATCACGACGTTGAAGCCGAGATCCTCAAGCTCTTTTTTGTTCAGCAATCGAGACTTTCCGAATTCCGTCATATTGGCGAGGATCGGCACGTCGAGCGCTTCCCTGACCGCTTCGAATTCCTTTTCCGACTTCATCGCTTCCGGGAAGATCATATCCGCACCGGCGTCAACGTAAGCCTTCATCCGGTCAATAGCGGCGTCGAGCCCCTCAACAGCCCGTGCATCGGACCGCGCGATCAAAACAAAATTCGGATCGCGTTTGGCTTCCGCAGCGGCTTTGACGCGCTGGATCATAATGTCGGTCGATACGATTTCCTTGCCGTCGAGGTGGCCGCAGCGCTTCGGCATCACTTGGTCTTCGATATGGCACCCGGCAAGGCCTGCCTCTTCCATTGATCGCACCGTGCGCGCCGCCGCCATCGGCTCGCCAAAGCCAGTATCAATATCGATAAAAGCCGGCAGATCCGTCACCCGCGCGATCTGCTGACCGCGATCGACGAACTCGGTCATCGTAGCAATGCCGATATCCGGCAGACACAGATCCGCGGACATGACGGCGCCCGAAATATAAACGCCATCAAACCCTTTTTGTTCTATCATCTGTGCGCAGAGCGGGTTGAACGCGCCCGGAAACTGAAGCAGCTTGCCCGAGGCGAGGCCTTTGCGGAATTCTGCGCGTTTTTCCGCAGCGGATTTTGAAGTGAAGAGCATTACGTTTTCCTCGTATTCATTAATGGCTGCATCGATCGCCGGGCGACGGCGGCGCCCCCTTTGCACAGCGCATTCTCACCTGTCTCAATGGGGGCGCGCCAAATCAGAATATCCCCTTTGCCTCATTCTCAACCAGATAGCCTCGCGGTGCGACAGGATTGAGCAAACGCACCTGCTCGGCTGAGAGATTCGGCAATTGCTGAACGAGATCAAGGAAGCGCGAAGATTCGGAGGCATCCACAATGTCGTCCGTAAGCGTCTTGAACTTGTTAATATATTCAGCTCGGCCAAAGGGACGCGCGCCAAATGGGTGTGCATTGGCGATGCCAAGCTCATCCTCGATCACGGTTCCGTCCTCCATGGTGACGACGACGCGTGCGCCAAAGGCTTTCTCATTCGGGTCGTGACTGTGATAACGGCGGGTCCATTCCGGATCTTCGATGGTCGAAATTTTGTGCCACAACCGCACCGTATCCGGGCGCTGGGCTCGTTCCGGCGCATATGAACGCACATGGTGCCATTCGCCATCCTGCAACGCCACCGCAAAAATATACATGATCGAATGGTCGAGCGTTTCCCGCGACGCATTCGGGTCCATTTTCTGCGGGTCGCCAGAGCCCGTGCCAATGACGTAATGGGTGTGGTGCGAGGTATGCAGAACGATTGACTTTACATTGTCGAAACCACCCTTGCCTTCGATCGCTTTGCCCATGCGGAAAGCAAGGTCGATCAGCGCCTGTGACTGATATTCTGCGGAGTGCTCTTTGGTATAGGTTTCAAGGATCGCCCGCTTGGCCTCGCCAGCGCCCGGAAGCGGTACGTGATAAGTCGGCTCATAAGGGCTCTCGCCCTTGTCGCGCGCGGTGCGGCCGTTGAGAATGTAAGCGATGACCGAATCTTCGCCTTCATAGATCGGCGACGGCGCGCCCTCGCCGCGCATGCAACGGTCCACCGCCTCAATGGCGAGCTTGCCCGCATAGGCCGGGGCAAAAGCTTTCCACGAAGAGATTTCGCCCTTTCGCGACTGGCGGGTCGTTACAGTTGTATGCAATCCTTGTTGTACAGACTGATAGATCACTTCGGTCGGCAAGCTGAGCAGCGTCCCGACCGCAGCGCTTGCCGACGGGCCGATATGGGCGATGTGGTCGATCTTGTGCTCGTGCAGGCAAATCGCCTTCACAAGATTGACCTGAATTTCATATCCAGTCGCGATGCCGCGCACCAAATCGCGCCCGTCCCGTCCGCATTGCTGTGCGACCGCAAGCACCGGGGGAATGTTGTCGCCGGGATGTGAATAATCCGCCGCCAGAAACGTATCGTGATAATCGAGCTCGCGCACCGCCGTGCCGTTCGCCCAGGCAGCCCATTCGGCGCAAACCGTATGATCGGCGGGAAGGCCAAACACCGTCGCGCCACCCGAACGCATATGCGCGTTCGCCATCGCCCGCGCCGATTTGATCGGGCCCCGATTGAGCGATGCGATCGCCACCGAAGCGTTATCGATAATACGGTTGATGATCATGTCGGTCGCTTCGGCGTCGACTTCCACCGGGTCGGCGGCAACGTCGGCGATTTTCCAGGCGAGCTGGTCTTCGCGTTTCAGATTGTCTTTCGAACGGTGCGCGCGAACGTCATGGGTTTCCATGGAATTATCCTCATTTTCGTGAACGGGCGGACGCTGACCGGCAGCGCCTCGATAATCGCAGGCCCTCATCTGCCGCGCCTGCGACAAGCTGTCAAAGGAAAGCCGTGAGGGAAATTGGCGGCATAACGCCTCTGGAAAAGTTTTTTCAGAAAAACAATAACTTAACCGCCATTGCCGCTAAGGCGACATAGAATACCTTCTTGATCAGCCCTTCCCCCCGTTTTACCGCCATATGCGCCCCGAGCCAGCCGCCGACGGCATATCCAGCGGCAAGCGCCAAGCCCAGCGCCCATTCGATTTCAACCTTGGAAGCAAAGACTGCGAGCGCCACGAAGGAAAACACCAGCGCGACGAAAACCTTGTGCATATTGGTTCGAACAAGGTCGAGCCCCATGACACGGTTCAAAATAGGCATCATGATTAGTCCGACCCCAATTTGAATGAAGCCGCCCCAAAAGCCCGCGCCAATAAAAAGAATATGACCGATGAGGAGGTTCTTAACCTTGCCTCCTGCAACGACCGGTTTTTGACCGGCCCCGGTCATTGTCACAACAATTACGGCGAGCATGATAAGCGCGAGCGTTCGCTCGAACCACACCCCCTCAAGCTGCACGCCGAGCGAGGCGCCGAAATATGCGCCGATCGATGCGCATGCCGCCAGCGAAGCGCTCAAACGGAAGTCCGAAAGACCGTTTCGAAAAAAGCCGCTCACCGCGGCAATATTTTGCGCGATGATGCCAATGCGGTTGGTTCCGTTAGCGACCGGGCCGGGCAAACCGACGAACACCATTACGGGAACTGCGAGGATTGATCCGCCGCCTGCGAGCACGTTGATCCACCCGGCCGCAACACCAGCAAGCGCCAGGATGGCCGCCATCCAAAAATCCATGCCGCCTCCGACAGTCCGAATCACTTTTTCGGCGCATGGTTAGGCGCGATTGCGAAGCCATGCAATTGCGCTTTGCCTGTATGGCGGGTCTCGCGCGCTTTTTGGCGAAAATGAATGGGGGTCGCCAAGCTTGCCGGAGAAGTAACCCGCTCTCTATTGCATGCATGTACATATTCGCCCAATGTCCGGCCTCAAGGGGGCAGACCACGCCAAGTTAAGGGGCATTCGTTTATGAGTTTTGCGATTATGTTGAGCGCGATGGCATTGGCCGTCGCGCCAGGTTCTGCTGACGCCAAACTGACGCCGGAAGTGTTGAACGCCAGCACTTCGCTCAACGGTCCATCATTGCGCGGCGCGGCTGTATCGCCAGACGGCAGCCTGGTGACTGTCCTCAAAGGCCGCGAAAGCGATTCCCGCCAATTGGACCTGTGGGCCTATGACATTGAAACAGGCGAACCGCGCCTGCTGGTCTCCTCTACTGATCTGGTTTCCGGCGACGTCGAGCTGTCCGAAGAGGAAAAAAATCGCCGCGAACGCCAGCGGATCTATGACAACGGCATCACATCTTACCAGTGGGACGAGCAAGGCCGGCGCATCTTGTTTCCGCTTGGCGGCGATGTTTTCGTCTATGATCTCGAGACCGGCGAACCACAACAACTGACTTCAACCGACGCGTTTGAGACGGACGCCAAGTTTTCACCCGATGGCGGCTACGTCTCTTATGTTCGCGAAGACGAGCTTTATGTCTACGATCTAAAGGCGAAACGCGAACGTAAAGCCACATCCGGCGCAGGCGGCGCCATCCGAAATGCTGTTTCGGAATTCGTCTCACAGGAAGAACTTGACCGCGATACCGGTTATTGGTGGTCGCCGGACGACGCCCGCATCGCCTTTACGCAAATCGACGAGGCGCCGGTTCCGGTAGCTGAGCGGATAGACATCAATGCTGACGACGTTGTTACGATCCGCCAGCGCTACCCGTTCGCCGGCGCTGACAATGTCCGAATCAAACTTGGCGTGGTAAAAGCAAAAGGCGGCGAAACAGCTTGGGTGGATCTAGGCGACAATTCGGACATTTATCTCGCACGCGTGCATTGGTCCGCTGACGCCTCTACGCTCTATGTGGAGCGCCTTTCCCGCGACCAAAAACGGTTGGACCTTCTCGCCGCCGACCCTGCCACAGGCAAAACGCGGCTTGTGCTTTCTGAAGCTGCCGAGACGTGGGTCAATCTCAACCATGATTTCCGGGCACTGTCGGAAGGCGGTTTTATCTGGGGCTCAGAACGTTCAGGCTTCAATCATCTTTATCGGTATGGCGCTGACGGCGCGCTCGTCGGCCAGATCACTGGAGGGGCTGGTCTCGTCAACGGTCTATCTTGCGTTAACGAAGACGCCGGCCTTATTTATTACCGTGGCTGGCGCGAAACACCGCTTGAATCGCACCTGTTTTCAGTATCGATCGACGGCGGCGAGCCCACACAACTTTCGTCAAAGGCCGGCTCGCATTATGCAAATTATTCCAGGAATTGCCAAACAGCGATCAGAACATTTTCGAGCCAATTGCAACCACCTCAAACTAGCGTTCATGACAAAGACGGGGCTTTTCGATTCTGGCTCAAGGAAAACGCTCTTGACGGTGCCCATCCGTACACGCCCTACCTGAGTTCTCATATTGAATGGGAGTATGGCCAGCTAGAGGCGGCCGACGGCACGCCCCTGGACTACAAGATATTGAAACCGACGAACCTCAAGCGTCGCCAGCGTGCGCCTGCAATCATCCTCGTTTATGGTGGTCCGCATGCACAGCTCGTCCGCAATTCATGGGGCGACCTTTTTGCACAAATGCTTGCAGATGAAGGATATGTCGTATTCAAACTCGATAATCGCGGCGCGTATAATCGCGGTACGGCGTTTGAAAACACGCTCTATCGCGCCATGGGTACAACAGAAGTCGAAGACCAGGCTGTCGGCGCGCGATTCTTGAAATCGCTCTCCTTCGTCGATCCAGATCGGATCGGCGTATATGGCTGGTCCTATGGCGGCTATATGACCATGCGCATGCTGACGGCAACGCCCGACCTTTTTGCAGCCGGCGTATCCGGCGCTCCGGTCACCGACTGGTCGCTCTATGATACAGCCTATACCGAACGCTATATGGGAAAGCCGCAGGAAGAGGCCGAGGCCTATGCGCGCGGGTCCGTCTTTACCGACCTTGACGGCTTGACCGCCGACCTTCTCGTCATCCATGGCATGGCGGACGACAATGTCGTCTTCCAGAATTCGGTCAAATTAATGAATGCACTGCAAAGTCAGGGCGCCTCATTTGAACTCATGACCTATCCCGGCGAAAAGCACGGCTTCCGCTCTAGGGCCAACCGCATCCATCGTGATCGGCTGATCCTCGATTTCTTCAACCGTCGCCTTAAAGGCGTGAAATAGCCCAATGATCAGGTGCGGCGATGAACGCCGTACCTGCCTTCCCTCATTAAGACCTGGGATTGGGATCGTTCCCACTTTGATCACATTTTCTATTGACCGATTAAAAGATTCTTCGTGGGATTAGTGTTGAGTTTCCCCTCTGAATGGTGTTAACCCCTATCGTTGGAACACCAAAGAGGGGATTTATCCCACAATGTCCGAATCGCAGATTCTTGAGCTTGTCCGCCGCGCCGAGAGGCTTTCGGACCAAAGCGGCCTTTCCATTTCGACCATCTCACGCAAATTATTGAACGACGGAAAAGGACTTGCGCGCCTGAAATCTGGCGGGCAATGCACCTTGAAGACGCTGGAGACGGCCCGCACGCGCCTAACTGAACTGGAAGCTTCAAACACCGCGACGCATGATTTAACGACACGATCAACGAAAAAAGACGATGCGCTCATCTCCGCGACGGCGATGACCCATCTCGACCGGCTGGAAGCGGAAGCCATCCACATTATGCGCGAGGTTGCCGCGGAAGCGGAAAACCCCGTGATGCTCTATTCTGTCGGCAAAGACTCCGCAGTAATGCTGCACCTAGCGCTAAAGGCGTTCTATCCGTCCAAACCGCCCTTCCCATTGTTGCATGTCGACACCACCTGGAAATTCAACGAGATGATCCGGTTCCGGGATGAAACTGCGGCGCGACTTGGCCTTGATCTCATTGTCCATGTTAATCGGGAAGGGGTCGACCAGGGCGTTGGTCCGTTCAGCCACGGCAGCCAGGTTCATACGGACATTATGAAGACCCAGGCGCTAAAACAGGCCCTCGACAAATACAAGTTTGATGCGGCATTCGGCGGCGCGCGGCGCGACGAGGAAAAATCCCGCGCCAAGGAGCGCATTTTTTCCTTCCGTTCCGCCGGCCATCGCTGGGATCCGAAAAATCAGCGCCCGGAACTTTGGAACATCTACAACACACAAATCGCAAACGGAGAGTCAATCCGCGTTTTCCCGCTCTCAAACTGGACCGAGCTCGATATCTGGCAGTATATCTACCGGGAGAACATCCCTATCGTCCCGCTCTATTTCGCAGCAAAACGCCCGGTGGTCGAACGTGACGGCACGTTGATCATGGTTGACGATGATCGCATGCCGCTCAATGGCGACGCGCCGCGCGAAGAGATGGTCCGCTTCCGGACTCTGGGCTGCTACCCGCTTACCGGCGCCATTGAGTCAAGCGCAACAACTTTGCCGGAAATCATTCAGGAAATGCTGCTCGCGCGGACGTCTGAACGGCAGGGCCGGATCATCGATCACGACCAGTCAGCCTCCATGGAAAAGAAAAAACAGGAGGGGTATTTCTAAATGTCCGTATCCACCCTCACCGCTTCCGACGACGTCGTCGAATATCTCGCCGCTCATGAGAAAAAATCGATGCTGCGCTTCATTACCTGCGGCAGCGTCGATGATGGCAAGTCCACATTAATCGGACGCCTGCTTTATGATTCAAAGCTGCTCTATGATGATCAGCTTTCGGCGCTCGAAAGCGACACCAAGAAACACGGCACGCAGGGCGATAAAATCGACTTCGCCCTATTAGTTGACGGCCTTGCCGCAGAACGCGAACAAGGCATCACCATTGATGTCGCTTATCGATTCTTCTCGACGGACAAGCGCAAGTTCATCGTGGCCGACACGCCAGGCCATGAACAGTACACGCGCAATATGGCGACGGGCGCCTCTACTGCCGATCTCGCCGTTATACTCATTGACGCGCGCAAGGGCGTACTGACGCAAACTCGGCGACATAGCTATATCGCGTCATTGCTGGGCATTCGTCATATCGCCGTTGCGGTCAACAAGATGGACCTGGTCGGATATTCCGAAGGCACATTTGAAAAAATTGAGACAGATTACCGCGAATTCGCGAAAGACCTCGGCTTTGAATCAATTACCTGCATCCCAATGTCCGCGCTCGACGGCGTCAATGTCACGGGAAAAAGCCGCGAAACCCCATGGTACAATGGCTGCGCGCTCCTGCAATTCCTTGAGACGGTCAAAGTGCGCGGCGGGTTATCGGAAAAACCGCTGCGCCTACCGGTACAATGGGTGAACCGTCCTGACCTCGACTTTCGTGGTTTTTCCGGCACGATCGCCAGCGGCGTTGTCCGGCCGGGCGACCACATAGTCGTCTTGCCCTCCGCAAAACGTTCGAAAGTCAAGTCAATCGTCACTATGGACGGAACGCTCGCCGAAGCGACGCCTGACATGGCCGTGACCCTGACGCTGGAAGACGAAATCGACATCTCACGAGGCGACGTGATTTGCGCAGGCAAGGCGCCGGCCGAACAGACCGACCAGTTTGCTGCACATCTTTTATGGATGGCCGAAGACGCACTCTTTCCCGGCCGCCAGTATCTCCTCAAGACCGCCAACCGAATTGTCCCAGCAACGATCACTGAACTTAAGCACAAGGTCAATGTCAATACGCTGGAGCATTTGTCTGGCAAAACCTTGGAATTAAATGAAGTTGGTTTCTGCAATTTCAATCTGGCGCAACCTATTGCATTTGATTCCTACAAGGACAATCGCCGAACTGGCTCGTTTATCCTGATCGACAAACGCACCAATGCGACGATCGGCGCCGGCATGATCGACTTTTCGCTGCGTCGCGCGAAAAACGTCCATTGGCAGGATCTCGACGTCAATAAAGCCGCCCGCGCAAGCGCCAAGCACCAGCGACCATGCGTGCTTTGGTTTACCGGGCTTTCCGGCTCCGGAAAGTCGACCGTTGCCAACCTGGTCGAAAAACGGCTGCATGATCTCGGTCGGCACACTTACACGCTTGATGGCGATAATGTCCGCCACGGCTTGAACAAAGATCTCGGCTTTTCGGATGCGGACCGGGTTGAAAACATACGCCGTGTGGGTGAAACGGGGCGATTGATGGCAGACGCTGGACTGATCGTACTCGTTTCCTTCATCTCGCCGTTCCAGAGCGAACGGCGAATGGCGCGCGAACTAATGGAGGACGGCGAGTTCATCGAAGTCTATATCTCAACACCGCTTGAAGTGTGCGAACAGCGAGACATCAAAGGCCTGTACGCAAAAGCGCGGCGCGGCGAAATCAAAAACTTTACGGGAATTGACTCCGCTTATGAAGCGCCGGAACTTGCCGAAATCGATATCGACACATCTGAAGTCCAAGCGGCTAACGCCGCGGATCAGATCGTCATGTATCTGAAAGACAACGGCTATCTCGAAGGTTGATGCAGCCGCAAACGCGTCAACGCAGCAATGTTTCGCAAACGCACGACCAAACCGCGTCATTACCCGCGACCAACATCGGGCGCCCAAATGTAGCACGCGGCATATATGGCTGGCGATCGTCAAGATATTCAGCACGCCCGCCCACTTCGCGCAGCGAGACGACGCCAGCGGCATGATCCCACGGACTACAACGCGAAGATACCGCGAAATCGTACCGTCCAGTGATAAGGTTGATATAGGCGTATGCGGAACAACGCGCCGGCTCGGTTTTAAAGTGCCTGCGCAACACCGGCATAATGCGGTTTCGCCATTCATCCGAAAGCGCCCCCACAGCACGATAGCCAGCCAATGGCTCATGAACTGAGGTCGAGCCTTGCAACCGCTCACCCCGCCAAGTAGCGCCAGCGCCATTTTCGCCGATGAGGAATGCTTGATCAGGTATAGCGTAAATCCAACCTTGACGGATTTGACCATTCTCGACCAGCGCGACAATCGAACCGAACTCACGCACGCCCTGAACGAAATTGCGGGTTCCGTCCAATGGATCGACAATCCAAAACGGGCCCGATCCATCGAGCTGCTCGAGGGTCGATGGATCCTGGGCGGCAGCTTCTTCGCCGATAAACCCGGCGCCCGGATAGAGCCCGGCAAGCGCCTTCTTTAGGCGCGCTTCCGCCGCATGATCCGCCGCGGTCACAAAATCATTGGGTCCAGACTTCGTGTCGATATCTCCTGCGCTAAGCGCACCAAAACGCGGAGCGATTTCTTCTTCAGCGACTTCCTGAATTACCGCAGCGACTTTTACCGGATCTATGATCATGCGCCGCCCAAGGCCGCCGCGTGTTCGGACGCAAGGCGCGCCGACGGAAATAATTTCAAAAACTGTCCTTCCGCCTTTTTAGAAAGTCGCGTCGTTACCACAAGATCGACGCCGCTTGCCGTCTCATTCAAGACTTCCGTACGCTGATGCAGCCAGGCGCGTGCAGCACCAAAAGGCGCTGGCAGCAACAACGCGGTAGTCTCATGAGCCGCCGTCAATGCCCCCTCAATAGCGTCAAACAGGTTCTTGACGCCCTCACCTGTCGTCGCTGAAATGGGTATCCGCTGAAGCGCCCCCTCGGCGTTCAATCGATCCACACTCGCTATCGCGCGCACGTCCATCAGCTCGTCGTCAGAAAGCTGGTCAACCTTGTTTAGCGCTTCAATTACCGGCCGTTCATCGTCCTCCGCGATACCGAGTGTTCGCAATACCGAAATAACGTCGCTTCGTTGCGCATCGGTGTCAGGATGAGAAACGTCACGCACATGCACAATGACATCCGCTTCAAGGACTTCTTCCAAGGTCGCACGAAACGCAGCGACAAGCTCGGTCGGCAAGTCGGAAATAAATCCCACCGTATCGGAAAGGATCGCCCGAACCCCCGATGGCAAATCAATCGCCCTCATCGTGGGATCCAGCGTTGCAAACAACAAATCTTGCGCTTTGACGCTGGCTTTTGTCATCCGATTGAACAAGGTCGATTTACCAGCATTGGTATATCCGACAAGCGCGATTACCGGGTGCGGCGCTTTCTTTCTTTTTGCGCGCTGCAATGTTCGGGTACGCCTGACATCTTCCAGTTTTTTCTTGAGACGAACGATCTGGTCATCAAGCGCGCGGCGGTCGGATTCTATTTGGCGCTCTCCCGGACCGCCGAGAAACCCGGCGCCGCCTCTCTGGCGTTCTAGGTGCGTCCATGATCGCACTAGCCGCGAGCGCTGATAAGCAAGATGTGCAAGATCGACCTGCAGCCGTCCCTCAGCCGTCTGTGCACGCTCTCCAAAAATCTCAAGGATTAGCGCAGTACGGTCAAGCACCTTGGCATTCCATGCCTTTTCAAGATTCCGGTGCTGCACTGGCGATAATGCGCTATCGACAATCACTAATTCCGGACGCGGCGATATAGCGTCAAGCGCATGGCCAATTTCTTCAACTTTACCTACACCGATTTGCGTCGCCGGACGCGGGTGCGCCACCGATGCAACCTCCGCCTTAACGATTTTAAGATTGATGGCCGCTGCGAGGCCAACAGCTTCCTCAAGGCGCGCATTTGGCGCACGCGCGCTCTCCTGCCCTCGTATCGCAGGATGAATGACAATCGCAGAAATAGCGTCGGTCAATGGATATCCTGATTTCAGTCTGTCGCAAAAATTGCGCACCGTTTGTCTTTCAAACGGTGCCCCCGCTCAGCCACGCAATCTTTGGGAATTTCTATTCAGCTTCTTCGCCATCCCAGAGTGTTATCGGCCCCTGCGGCATGACCGTCGATATGGCATGTTTATAGACCAGTTGCGCATGGCCGTCGCGCTTCAACAAGACGCAAAAATTGTCGAACCAACTGACAATTCCCTGCAGCTTTACGCCGTTCACGAGAAATATCGTTACGGGAACCTTGGTTTTGCGTACATGGTTCAGGAAGGTGTCTTGTAAGTTTTGCTTTTTTTCGCTCATTTTTCCCGCTTCTCCGAGTCGGTTGATCGTTTGTGGCTAATTTGCTGCGGTGCAAAATCATTCTGGCTTGGAAATGCGCGACGCGCAACCGCTTTTGGCTTCCGAAGGAGCCTGAAATTCTAATTATATGTTAATTTACAATGAATTAGGCACTGCAAACCTTCGCCTTATAAGCCTCGCGCAGGCGCATGGCCACCGGCCCAGGCTGCCCGTCAGCGATGGTCACATCGTCAATCTTGATAACCGGCATTACAAAAGACGTTGCAGAGGTGTAAAATGCCTCACCTGCGGCTTTCGCTTCCTCAAGAGTAAAGGCCCGTTCTTCAACCTTAATATGTAATTCTGCGGCGCAGGCAATTGTTGTCTCACGTGTAATGCCGCCCAGAATAGAATTCCCTTTCGGATGGGTAATCAGCGTGCCCGCCTTATCGACAATCCAAGCATTAGAAGCGGAACACTCCGTCACCACGCGATCGCGCACCAACAATGCTTCAGCCGCGCCCGCTTCCGCCGCCGCCTGTTTTGCAAGCACGTTTGGCAACAGTCCGACAGTCTTAATGTCGACCCGCCCCCATCGAATGTCATCTTGAGAGGCAAGCTTAACGCCTTTTCGTGCTTTTGCATCGCTCTCTTCAAGATTAAAACGACGCGCTGTCATTACCAGCACAGGTGGTGTTCCGGATATCGGAAAGAGGTGATTTCGAGGCGCAACGCCACGCGTAACCTGAATGTAGACCAAGGCGGTGCGCAGCTTGTTGCGCTTCAATAACTCTCGAATTTTCAATTCCAATGCCGCGCGCCCAATCGGCGGTGAAATGCGCAATTCTCGCAAGGACCGCTGCATTCGAGCAAAGTGACCGTCAAAGTCGCAATAGCGTCCATTCACTATCGTGCAGACTTCATAAATGCCGTCGGCAAACTGATAACCGCGATCTTCAATATGCGTCACGGCGTTGCGGGCCTGCTTGAATTGGCCGTTCACATAGGCATATCGTGACATGAGTTCACCATCTCCAGAAAGCGCGGTTGATCAGCGCCAATGCAACTGCTGCTTCAAGGCGGCCCAACACCATTCCCGCCAAAAGCAGCCATCGAAGCGCGGGCTGAAAAACTGCGTAGCCTTCCGTGCCGTCTGCGGCAAGCCCAATCAATGGGCCGGTATTACTAAGGGCAGCGGTCGCCGCGGCCGCCGCCAATTCAAAGGAATGTCCGCCAAAACTGACAGCAACCAAAAGTCCGGAAAGAGTGAGGGTGAATACAAGAAAATGCATCCACACGCCAAGTTCGTTGGCTACCTGACGAGCGCCAAAAATACGACTAGGCATGATCAAACGCCGTAACTCCTCGCGACCCCGCCGCATAATCACAAGCCAACGCAATATCTTGAAGCCGCCTGCCGTCGAAACCGCCGCCGCGCCGATTATAGCTGTCACGAGCACCGTCAGGAGGGGCGGCGCTTTACCTACAATGTAGCCATTTGTCGTTACCAGCGAAGCCGCGTTGAACAATTGCGGCGCAAATAACACAACATCTCCCGCGCCGGCGGTCACCCAGAAAAGCACCGCAGCCCACAAAACAATGATCAAAAAGGCGCCGGTTTCGATATCGCGCAATCGTTCTTGCTGTCCCCGCACAACCCGGGCGATCAATACGAAATTTACGCCGCCGAGAAGCGTGAAAATAAAAATTCCGAACAGCACCCCCGAGCCATACGCATTCACCCCGTCCGTGTTCGGAATAAACCCTCCAGAAGCCGTCGTCGTCATGGCCAGAATTAATGCGTCAAAGGTATCTGCGCCAGCAACGGCAATGGTTGAGAACGCCGCCAGCGTAACGAGCGTGTAAACGCCAATGAACGCTGAAACAGCATTCCGTAACGGGCGCAAAAAGGAATCATGTTCGCCGCGCGAGAATGGCGGCAGCAGCGTATCAATGCCTATGAAAGCTGGCCGGATGAAAATCGCGGCCGCAATTGCAAGCGACGCCAAGCCGCCCAGCCATTGCAGCTCAGCCCGCCACAAGGCGCCAGACCTTAACGCAACGGCGCCCTCCTGAGAGAGCCAGCCACCGGTTGTCGTCATGGCCGATACGGTTTCAAAATAAGCGTCGGCGAAGGTCATCCCTTCCGCCATGACCGGCACCACGCCAAATAGCGGAATCACCACCCACCACAAAAGCACAACACTTAACGCGCCGCGGAAACCCGATGGCTTGCGCCGACCTGAACTGGCTGCATAGGCCGCCGCGCCGACCATCGCCGTCATGGCGCTCGCAAAAACATATGCGCCGAGCGTCGCCTCGCCCGTCGCCAAGGCCGTCAAGGCCGGCGGGATTAGCGCTACCGCCATGATGATTAACATGGCTGCAAAAGTACGAAGGATGCCTGTCCACGCCATGTCGCCGCCCGGCCGGTTTCAAGAAATTAGAAATACTCGAGACTGACGCGGAACATCTGCTCTACGTCCTTCACGTTTTCACGCATCGATAAAAGTACGACGCGATCGCCAGCATTAATGATCGTATCGCCGGTCGGCATTTGAACACCGTTATCGCGATAAACCGCGCCAATCATTACGCCTTCCGGCAAGCTCGCTTCACGCAATGGTTTATTCACGAGCGGCGAAGTTTCAAGCGCAACCGCATCGATCAATTCTGCCGCGCCGTCCGAAAGAGAATAAACGCCTTTAATGCGCCCGCGCCGCACATGTTGAAGTATGGTCGAGATAGTCGTCGCACGCGGATCCACATAGCGGTCCACGCCGACCGACTCTGAAATCGGACCATAATCGAGATCGTTAATGAGTGCTAGCGATCGCCGTGATCCTTCGCGTTTGGCGACAACGGAAGCGAGGATATTGACTTGATCATTGTCGGTTACGGAGACCACCGTTTCCGCCTCGGCAACTCCCGCCTCTTTCAATACCGCACGATCAAGCGCATCGCCTTGAAGAACGATTGTTCGCTCGAGTTCCTCGGCAACAAACTCAGCACGCTTGCGATCACGTTCGATCATTCTGATTTTCATGGCGCCGAGCTTCTCAAGACCCTTAGCCACGAACAGGCCAATATTGCCACCGCCAATAATAATAACGCGCCGCGCTTGCCGCGCGCCTTCCCCCATTATCTCCAGCGCGCGCGTTACATCTTGGCGATCAGCAATAAAAAACACCCGATCCCCCGGATCCAGCTGGTCGCCGGAATGCGCGCGCCACATTTGCTCGCCCCGTTTTATGGCGACAATCGTGATCTTGAGATCAGGGAATAATTCCGCCACCTGACGTAACGGCGTATTGATGATTGGGCAATCCTCTCTCAGCTTTACGCCGACAGCCCATACGCGTCCTTCGACGAATGATTTTATTTCAAACGCTCCGGGCGTTGACATCCGCTGGATGATTGCTTCGGAAACTTCCCGTTCAGGAGAGATAACAACATCTATTGGCAAATGCGCGCGCGAGAACAGGTCGGAATATCGCGGATCAAGATACCCTTGCGCGCGTACGCGGGCGATCTTCGTTGGCACATCGAACAAGGAGTGTGCAATCTGGCACGCCACCATGTTGACTTCGTCGGAAAACGTTACCGCGATGATCATGTCCGCTTCGCGCGCGCCAGCTTCCTCCAGCGTTTCGGGATAAGCGCCATTCCCGACCACGCCGCGCACATCGAGCCGCTCGACGACAGCGCGGATCAGTTCTTTTGACTGATCAACCACCGTTACTTCGTTGTTTTCACGGGAAAGGCGCCGGGCGATGCCGACACCAACACGGCCGGCGCCGCAGACGATCACGCGCATGGTCAAATCAACCTTTGTTTGTTCGCCAGGGACACAAAAATCCCTTCGGTTTTATTTACGCGCTCTCCGCACGAGCCTGTCCGTTTACGCCCAACGCCTTGAGCTTCCTATGCAACGCAGACCTTTCCATACCGATAAAAGACGCAGTACGGGAGATATTTCCGCCAAAGCGGTTAATCTGAGCAATCAGATATTCTCTTTCGAAGCGTTCTCTGGCGTCACGTAGAGGCAAGGTGATGATTTGTTCCAACCCCTCTCCCGCGGGAATCGTTAAACCGGAATCCATCACTTCCGTCGGCAGATGCTCACAAGTAATTTCAATTTCGGGATCACGCCCCATGAGGATCAGCGTTCGCTCTATGACATTGCGAAGCTGGCGCACATTGCCCGGCCACGCACAGGCCTGAAGCGCGGCGAGCGCCTCCACCGACAAAGGACGCTTCGGCAGGCCGGACGCCTTCGCAATACGATCGACAAAAAAGGCGGTGAGCGCCGGAATATCCTCGCGTCTCTCATCTAGGCCGGGCGCATTGATAGAAACGACATTCAGCCGGTGATATAAATCCTCACGGAACTTTCCATCCGCCGCAAGCCCCAACAAATCGCGCGAGGTCGTTGAGACAATCCGCACATCCACTTCGACAGCCTTTTGACCGCCAACGCGCTTGAAGCGTTGCTCGACCAGAACCCGTAGGATCTTTCCCTGCGTCTCAAGCGGCATGTCGCTGACTTCGTCGAACATCAAAGTTCCGCCATGCGCCTTTTCCATTAGGCCAATCATCCGCGTCTCGCCGTCTTCGCCTTCGATCCCGAAGAGTTCTTCCTCCATCCGCTCCGGCGCGATAGATGCAGCGCTTACCACAACGAACGGTCGCGAATGACGGCTCGAACCGGAATGCAAGAGACGAGCGATCATTTCTTTGCCCGATCCGGGAGGGCCGGCAATCAAAACGCGCGAGCGTGCGTCCGACACCCGTTCAATAACATTGCGCAACGAAGAAATGACGGCAGAAGAGCCGATCAAACCCCAGTCCGGCGTACGTTCACGCAGTTCAGTAACCTCTCGGGTCAAGCGTGCAGCCTCAAGGGCGCGATTGACCGCAAGGATTAGCCGGTCAGCATTGAATGGTTTTTCAACGAAGTCATAGGCGCCCTTCTTGATCGCCGCGACTGCCGTTTCTATTGTTCCGTGTCCAGAAATAATAACAACCGGCAGGCCTGGGTGCAGTTTTTTCAGCGTCTCAAGAATTTCTATACCGTCAAGCTCTGAATTTTGCAGCCAGACATCCAATATCACCAGCGACGGGCACCGGTCGCGAACAGCCGCCAACGCAGAGGCGGAGTCTGACGCCGTACGCGGGTTAAAGCCCTCATCTTCAAGAATGCCCGAAATGAGCTCGCGAATATCAGCTTCGTCATCAACGACCAGGACATCAATACTCATAGATTACTCACCGTTTTCACCCTTTCTATCGTTCATTCCGCGGCTGTCGCGATTTGCGCCGCACTTTCATCGCGCGCTCGCGGTAGCGCTATAGTCATCCGCGCGCCCGTTTCACCGAGCGTGTGATCATCACTAAACTCTAGAGAGCCGCCATGTTCCTCGGCGACCTTCTTAACGATAGCGAGCCCAAGCCCAGTACCTTTGGTCCGCGTTGTGATATAGGGTTCAGCCAGACGATGACGCTCCTCTTTCGGGAGGCCAACGCCATTGTCGATGATATGCACCTTCGACATTGCTTCGTCGGTTTCGACCTGCACAAAAATTTTACCCGGCGCACTGCCATCGGCCTCATCAAGATCGGAGAGCCGCGCGCCAATTGATTCAGCGGCGTTTTTCAGCAAGTTCGACAAGGCCTGAACGATCAGCCGGCCATCACACTGGACCGTTACGGGATCTGTCGGCGAAGCCAGCGTAAACTCAATATCCGAGAATGCGACCTTTTGCGGGAAGACTGCCGCCTTCACGAGTTCGCGCACGTCCTCAGGTCCAATTACCGGTTTTGGCATGCGGGCAAAAGAGGAGAATTCATCCACCATACGACCAATATCACTGACTTGGCGAATAATCGTCTCCGTGCAGCGTTCGAAAACGTCCGGACTCGAATGAATCTCGCTAAGATATTTTCGCCGCAGGCGCTCTGCCGACAGTTGGATAGGCGTCAACGGGTTTTTAATTTCATGCGCGATGCGGCGCGCAACGTCACCCCAGGCGGCGTTGCGCTGAGCAGCAATCAGCTGGGTAATGTCATCAAATGTCGCGACGTAATTGGCGCCGTCGCCAGCGGTATCCTTCACGATACGCACATTCAGCGTGCGCGTGCGCCCTTGACGCACGACATCAATCTGGTCGCCGACTTCCGGATAGGGTGATGCATCGGCGCGTTCAAGCACTTCCGATAGTTCCGGCATGAACATCGCAATATTCTGGCCCGTCAAGCTCTTCTTGCCGCCGCTCAGAAGTTCTGCAGCCGATTTGTTGGCGATCGTAATGCGACCGTCGGCGGCCAGGCCAATCACGCCAGCCGACACCCCTGACAAAACTGCTTCGGTAAAACGGCGGCGTTCGTCGAACTGACGGTTGGTGTCGATGAGATCATCTCGCTGAGTTTGCAACTGAGCCGTCATGTGGTTCATTGATCGCGCGAGCACGCCGAGCTCGCCGTCTTCCCCGTAGACTTCGACCCGCGCCCCCAAATCGCCGCCTGAAACCCGCTCGGCCATATTCACTAGCCGACCGATGGGTTGGACGATGCGCGTCGCCGCCCACAGCGCCAACCAGATCGCGCCAAACAGTATGATAATCGCCAGCACAATATACCCAGCGAGGAAAACACGCTCGAGCCGGGAACGTCCGAGCTCAGCTTCCCGCCAGTCCTTTCGCACATCCTGGACCGCGAAGAGGTTTTGCGTGGTCGCCGGATCAATCGGCTCATAGGCCACCAGGAAACCGCCGTCATAATAGCCAAGCCGCAAGGCGCCGCGGAAGGTATCGAAAGTCGCATCGTCATTGACGCCGAATATAAACAACTCACCCGGCGCGCTATTGCGCAAGTCCGACAACTTGTCGGCCGCAGGCAGCTTATAAGGCCCGGGTTCGATTTCTGCACGGATGATAATCCGCCCTTCTCCGTCAACAAGGTAAAGAGCCGACAGGCCTCTTACTTGCGCTTGTGCATAAAGATAGCGCCGGAAACTGATGGGTGTTTCTTCAAAACCAACGCCAGCTTCTTCCTGCCGTGAAATATCCTGTGCAATCAAACGCATGCTTTGCTGCATTTGCGCGCCATTGATGTTAACGAGCGCGTTTGCAAGGTCGCGTGCAGTGTTCTGATATTTCTCGATCCGTTCGCTGAAAACGTCGTTAAGGCTAGTGCGCAAAATCGTAAATGCGAACAAAAAGGCGATGAATGCCGGCACGACGGCGATCAGCGAGAAAACACCAACAAGCTGCATATGTGTGCGCGAACCCGCAAGCTGGTTCCGACGCCCCGACCAGACATGGTAAAGTCGCACGCCCACTAGAAGCGCAAACCCGGCTGCGATCACCACATTGCCGATGATCATCGCCCTCAGAAAGGCGCGATCGACCGACTCGACTAATGGCGACATCAAGAACCACGTCGTCAAGAACGCCACCGCTCCGGCGCCGATCAGCGCCGCCGCCGCCGTGGTGTTGGAAAACACCCATTCGGGCGCGAAACGCCGCGTGGCGCTGCTCGCGTTGTCAGCGGTTTCGTCAAGCTGAAATTGGTCACTCAACCTACGCCATCCCGGTGGGTGTCATCACCCGAATCCTCAATACCCTGCCGTTGCGGGCGTGCTATCTGAGCCCGTCCGCGGATCTGGCCCTCGGCGGCAATCGCCTGCAATCATTGAACCAATCCGGACAGTGCGACCGTTGTTGCAGAAAATCAACACATTTGTTGCTAAAATGAAACAGCAAAAACAGTCGCCAGAAATCTATGCGACAGCTTTGTCAACATTGCCGTAATCGCCCGCATAAAAGGCAATGAGGGCGGCCTCGACCCTTTCTGGTGAGGAAAGGCGGCAAATCATGCCGCGCAAACTGCGGCGCAGCACCGGATCGATCAAGATCGGTGCATAATCAATATACGCTGCAAGATGTTTACGCGCCATGCGCACGCCAAGCGGCGCGCCATAGTGAGCAATGCTCTCACGGTAATGGGTAAGGACGGTATCCCGCTGCGCGTCTATCGCAGGAAGTGCGAGCGCAGCGCCCGACCGGAGCGCGGCGGCAATGCAGCCTGGCAACCATGGCCGCCCCGTTGCAGCGCGGCCGACCATAACGCCGTCAGCACCGGATTGGCTCAAAGCGTTTCGCGCCGACGCAAGGTCAACAATATCGCCATTGACGATCACAGGTATGGCGACAGACTCCTTGACGGCGCGAACCGCCGCCCAATTCGCTGTTCCCGTATAAAAGTCGTTGCGCGTCCGACCATGCACCGTAATCATATGGACGCCCGCGTTATCGGCGCGGCTCGCGAGTTCCGGTGCATTAAGACAGTCCCAGTCCCAGCCGAGGCGCATTTTCAGTGTCACCGGCTTCGATGTCGCCGAGACCGTCGCCTCGATCAACGTCATGGCGTGATCGAGATTACGCATCAGTGCGGAACCGGAGAGCGCGCCGGTCACCTGCCGCGACGGGCAACCCATATTGATATCGATGATATCCGCACCCGCTTTTTCGGCGAGCCGCGCGCCTTCCGCCATCCAATCAGCCTCACGTCCGGCAAGCTGTATGACAAATGGGAAAATCTCGCCATCGCCCTCAGCTCGACGCACCACATCCGGCCGGCCGCGCGCAAGCTCTTCCGACGCAGTCATCTCCGACACCACCAGCCCAACGCCGAAGCGCGTCGCCGCCCGCCGAAACGGCAAGTCGGACACGCCCGACATGGGCGCCAGCGCAACGTTGTTTTTCAACGTAATGTCGGCAATCTGAAGCATTCAACTCACGGTTTATTGCGCAAGGGTTCTTGGCTTGGCCTCCATTTACCCGTTAAAGCAGCAACGCACAAATGAGCTCGGATCAATATGGTCAAGTTTAATACCATCGCCATCATCGTCGCCGCCGGGCGCGGCACGCGCGCCGGCCCGGGCGGGCCGAAGCAATATCGCGATCTGGCGGGCCGATCGGTCATTGCCAGGACAGCCGAGGCTTTCTTGAACCACGCCCAGATCGACGCCGTCAGAGTGATCATTCACCGCGACGACCGTGCTGAATACGACGCGGCGATGAGTGCGCTTCTGCCCCACCCGAAACTCCTCGAACCCGTCTTCGGCGGCGCCGAGCGTCAGGATTCCGTTCAGCTTGGGATTGAAAGCATCAAGGAAAGCAAGCCGAAAGCCGTTCTAATCCACGATGCGGCAAGGCCCTTCATCGACGCGGCAACCATCGCCCGTGTCATCGGCGCGCTCGAAAACAACGACGGCGCCATTGCCGCGCTCCCAGTGCATGACACAATCAAACGCGCTGAAGGGCGCCAGATCGAAGCGACTGTGCCGCGCAACGCACTCTGGCGAGCGCAAACGCCGCAAGGGTTCCGTTTTGAGAATATCCTCACCGCACACCGCGCGGCCAAAGGCCAACAACTCACCGATGACGCCGCCGTTGCAGAAGCAGCGGGCTTGTCCGTCGCGTTGGTCGCCGGTTCGCCCGATAATATGAAAATCACCCAAGCCGACGATTTCGGTATGGCCGAAACGCTCCTTGGCCGAAAGGCGAAACAGATGGAATACCGCAACGGACATGGTTTCGACGTTCACGCCTTTGAAAACGGCAATACCGTCATTCTCTGCGGCGTCAAAATTCCGCATGAGAAAAAGCTCAAAGGTCATTCTGACGCCGATGTCGGTATGCATGCGCTTACGGACGCTATTTTCGGCGCAATCGGCGAAGGCGATATCGGCGATCATTTTCCGCCCTCCGATCCACAATGGAAAGGCGCCGCCAGCCATGTTTTCCTGGAGAAAGCGCGCGATCTCGTTATCGAACGCGGTGGAAGAATAACCCATTGCGACGTGACGCTGATGTGCGAAGCGCCGAAAATCGGACCGCACCGGACAAAGATGCAGGACGCGCTCGCGGAAATCCTCCAGATCGACCGACAGCGCGTCTCCGTCAAAGCAACGACCACAGAACAACTTGGCTTTACCGGGCGGCGTGAAGGCATCGCCGCGATGGCGACGGCGACCGTGGCCTTGCCGGCGGAAAGACTATAATGACCCAAACCCATCGCATCTGGTCGCTCGCCCAGGCGATCGTCGACAAAGCCGGCGCCAAAGGCATGATGGTCGCCACTGCTGAGTCCTGTACAGGCGGGATGGTTGCCGCCGCACTCACGGACGTGCCCGGGTCGTCTGCCGTGGCCGAGCGCGGTTTCGTCACTTATTCGAATGAAGCAAAAGTTGACATGCTCGGCGTGCCGATGGAATTAATCGATCTGCACGGCGCAGTTAGCGCACCGGTTGCTCGCCTAATGGCGATCGGCGCGCTGATCAATTCTCGTGCTGACATCGCCGTTTCCGTTACCGGCATTGCCGGGCCTGACGGCGGCTCGGACAGCAAGCCCGTCGGCCTCGTCTGGTTCGGCCTCGCTGACCGCGACGGCAAGACCCGCATTGAGCGGCGTGTTTTTGCTGAGGGCTCCCGTGATTTCGTCCGCACGAAAGCAACCGAAACCGCCTTGCATCTTATTTTGACACGCCTTAACTCCGAAACATCTTAAGCCAGTCAGATATCAAGGCGCATCAACTCTCACATCTGTCACGCGCGTCCGCGACGATCGCGCATCCATGCAAGCGTCATGCTGGAAAGCACTGCCAGCGCGCTAGCAAGAATATTGAATGCTATATCGCGCAGGTCAAAAACCCGGTTTGGCAGCCAAGCTTGGATCAGCTCATCCGCTACACCTATAGCGCTTGCAAGGATGATCGCCGAAAAAGACGGCGTTAACGCGTAGCGGTCATTCTTCGCTCGCTCTGCAAATGCTTCAAATAGTAGAATAGCAAGCACGCCATATTCGACAATGTGCGTTCGCTCTTCCGGGCTTTCGATCCGCACCAGGACCAGCAAATAGACTGCCAACACGCTCAATAGGAAAACCACTCCGGCGCCGTTCGACTTCAGTCCGTGAATAACCACTACCAGCGCCACGAGGCCGGCGCCGGCGGCGAATGCAAGCTCCAACAGACCATTCTCGCGCAAAACGCCGGAAATGGCCGGAGTAAAACCGAGCGTTGCATAGATCGCCATGACTATCGCAAGAACCATTAGCCAAAGGCGGCGTTCCCGGCGCGAAGAAAACAGGCTCATGACGCATTGTAGCGCGAAACGCCGCGAAGGGTTAATACCGGCGGTTTTCGGCACTGCTCACCATAATCGTAAAGAGACCATGCCGGATAGCTCGGCCTAACGGCGCCCGTAAACCGCTTCCGCTCTTTTCGCAAACGCCTCAGACATGCGCAAACGCCTTAAAGACGCTGCCGTGTGCCATCCGGCATCACTAAGAAAATTACGGCCGCTGCAAGTATTCCAGCGCCGCCGTCATCGCCGGATCGCCGCCTTCGGCGTCGCGATCAGCGTTTCTCAACGCCGTCGCCGCAACGAAATCTTCCCGCGGCGTCCCATCCACATGGAACAATGCCTCATCGCCGATGTCCACGATCGCGCCTGACGCGTTCAACGAGTAATTGCTGACCGCGCCTAATAGGTCGCCCATGTCCGATGCAACGACATGCGCGCGCGTCGCCGCATCCATGCCGATGACAATCCCTTCGCCCATGCTGCCGGTCCAATGGCCGCCAAGCACCACCACGGGATTTGCGTAATATGGCACACGCGGCGCGACCTGTTCGATAAACCGTCTAGGCACGCCGAACTCCCGGTCGAAAGACGGAATTTCGTGAACCTGATATGATCGGATGTCGGTGATGAAATGGCCGATAATGCTTCGTGCGACTTCCGTGTTGCCGCCGCTCGGCGTATTTCTCAAATCAATGACCAGCCCGCTCGTGTCAAGAAGAGCGTTCAACGCGCGATCGAACTCCTCTATCATGGCGTTATCGCCGAGCGCATTATTGATCCGGATAATTCCAAACTCACCACGACGCGTCGTTTCCAGAATCGGCGCATTGCTCACATCTATGGCGAATTCGCGCGGCGATGTCAGTGTAATCGTAATTCTTTCGCCTGCCGCTGAAAATTCGATGACGCGCTCCCCGGCGCGCCGCCCGTTTACAGCGAGATTTGCCGCATAGTTTTTCTGTATAAGGGTTGGGTTCGCCATGAGGTCCGCGAACGGCGCCAGCGCCGCCGCCATCGCCGCTTCGCCGTTGATTTTTTCAATGATCCATCCCGGCCGAATCCCAGCCCTATCGGCCGCCGAACCCGCACGCACGTCCACCACCTCGAGTGCGTCCGCGTTAAAGGCAACCTTAATATCGGAGCTCGTGGGGACTATGTTGTAGTCGTCGTCGCTAAACGGCCCGACAATGAAATGTGGATCTGAGAACGCATAAGACGTGCGCTGAAGTATGTCTCGAAATTCATCGGCATTGCGGCTGTCGAAAGCTATTTGTCGCGAACGGCTCAGTAGTTCATCGACGTCGAAATCTTCGCGCTCGATATAGGCGTAGCGGAAACGCAGCGTGGTTTCAAATTCCTCCCAGGCAATTTGCGGATCAAATTCTGCGCCCAGCCGCGACAACGCATCGTCCGAAACGCCATCACATGACGCACAAAGAGCAGCTACGCTTGCTACCACAGATACCCGCACAAACTTCATACTCACCGTCCGCTACCATGCTGTTACCCGTAAACCGCCTTGGCGCGCTTTACGAACGCTTCCGCCATGCGTGCGAACGCCTTGTCGAAGACAGCGTGCGCCGTCGCCTGCAGGAGAACGTTTTTGAACTCGAAGGCGATTTCAAAATCGATAATCGAGCCGCCGTCTGGCTTGTCGACAAAATGCCAGCGATTTTGCAAATTACGAAACGGTCCATCCACATACGTCGCTTCGATCCGCCCTTCGCCCTGATGCAGGCTCACGCGACTACGAAACCGCTCGCGAAAAACCTTGTAGGCGACAATCATGTCGGCGACCAATTCGCCATCGCCGTCACAAACGC
The DNA here is from genome assembly GCA_947259375.1 of uncultured Parvularculaceae bacterium. Classification (GTDB taxonomy): domain Bacteria; phylum Pseudomonadota; class Alphaproteobacteria; order Caulobacterales; family Parvularculaceae; genus Hyphococcus. The sequence continues at coordinate 481,123 of CAMYLZ010000025.1, forward strand.
CCTTTTCAACGATGCGCAACGCCGTACACCAGGGTAGGAACTCGGGATAGCGTTCAACATCCGCGACAAGATCAAACATCTCATTCGCCGTATAAGGAACTTCTGTCTGCGTACGTTTTACCGTCACGAAACGCGCTTGACTTTGCGGCCATATTCGTCGAACAGATCAAGCATTCGCTCTTGCCAGGCCGCTACAGCCTGTGGCGCTTCAAATAACTCATCACTCGCAATGCTACGCGCCCACATAAACACGCTGAACACATTGTAGTCGCTTAGATTCGCCTGTTCTCCCCCAAGGAAACGGTGGCGCACAAGCGGCGCAGCCAATGTTTGCAGCGCTTCCTCGGTTTGATCTCTCAAGCCAGGCGTTGCAGCCGCCTCTTCAAGCGTTTTGCCGAGGCGTTTCTCGCGCGTCTGGCGGAAATACGCCTTGTCGTCTTCATGAGCGGCGGCATGCACATGCACAAGGAGCATAGGCGCGAGCGCCGGAAACAGCGATGCGCCTAACCACGCATTGTAGAATTCAGCCGCCGCGCGCTCGCCTGACGTTCTCACTAGCGGTTCGCCATCGAAAGTTTTTTCCAAATAGGCGCAGATATTGGCGCTATCGCAGATGATATCATCGCCATTCACGAGAATTGGCAACCGCTTGTGATCGGAATGCGGATAATTATCCTTATCCGTAAACCGTAACGGCACTGCCTCAAATGGCGCGCCCACATGTAGCAGCGCAAATTTTGCGCGCCAACAAAACGGGCTTGGCCGCACTTCCTGATCAGCCAGGGCAAGGTCATAAAGCTTCAGCGTCATCACGCGGGTTTCCTCATCGCCGCGCGAAAAAGCCAATTCGCGCAATGCGTTAGATAAGCGCGCCGTTGAGTCGTCGCAAGTCGCGGATTTCCCCAGCAGAATTTTGAATGAGCTATATGGACAATGCACCACCTATAGTTGTATATCGGCTTCTATTCTATCTACACTTGCATTGCTCGGGGGGAGCCGAAATCATGCAACCCAACAAGCAGTTTCACGATATTGCGATATTCGACCTGCGCCGGGATAGCCCGCCCGCCGATGACGGCAAAAAGCCCTGCCTATGCATGCGTATCGCCGCAGCCATATTGATTGCGCTGATTTTCGTCACGCTCGGCTATTTCGTCGGCTGGCGCGCCGGCTTTCTCGCCCCGCCGCGGGCATGTTGCACTGGCATGATCACGCTTGATTTCGACTTCCGACTTTGATCGCCCATTCGCTGACTCGCACTCGCAAACTATAAGGGGATACAAATGAACCGATCGACGATGACCATTATCGCCGTTGCGCTCGCACTCTCAGGCTGTGCCGACGGAAAATCAAAGTCGGTGAGCAAATATTCCTGGCGCGGCGTCACGCCGCCAGCGGCCGCCTCCCGAACCAGCGTCGCGGACGCGACTTGCGAAGCGCAATTTGCAGGCGACAGGCAGAACTACCTTTCAGCCGTGCAAATGATTATCGCCACGCGCGGCAATGCGCCGAATGTCAACGCCGCGCCGCTCGAAACGTTTCGCGAAGAAGTCAACGCTGCTTACAACTCAGTGGTCATGCGCTGCAAAGCGCATATGCATTGTCTTGAAATGCGGTTCTATGACGAAGCTGCCTGTTACATGTCAGCGTCGGATTACAAGGACGCCGAACGCCGATTTGCCAACCTTTCGGAAGACTTGCGCCGCCTTGAAAGGGATTCGGAACAACGCATCGCCGCCGCTCGCAACAATCGCGTGCGCGTTACGACTATTGTCGGACAGACCTCAATCCAGGCACAAAAACAGAGGCAACGACAAAACCAGCGGCAAAAGGCCGCCGCGCGCAATGGCGACACGATCGAAGACCAGGACGTCCTGGTGCTGTGCGGCGAGGCGCGTAATCTGCTCGACCGCCGCTGCCGGGAAGGCTGCCGCCGGGATTGTCGGCAATGATTTCTTACCGCTTCGCCGCGCGTGCTGCTCGCAGCTTGGCGAAGTCTTCGCCGGCATGATGAGATGAGCGCGTCAAAGGTGAAGCGGCCACCATCAAGAAGCCTTTTGCACGGGCTATGGTCTCGTAAGATTTGAATTCATCCGGATGTACGAAACGGTCGATGGCGGCATGCTTGCGCGTCGGCTGGAGATATTGGCCGATAGTAATGAAGTCGATGCCTGCCGATCGCATGTCGTCCATTACCTGCATCACTTCCTCTCTGGTTTCGCCAAGGCCAACCATTATCCCGGATTTGGTAAACATCTGCGGATCGCGCTCTTTCACGCGTTCAAGCAACCGCAAGGAATGATAGTAACGCGCGCCGGGACGGATCGAGAGATAAAGGCGCGGCACCGTCTCGAGGTTGTGGTTAAAAACATCCGGCCCGGAATCGATGACGGTTTCCGCCGCACCGTTCTTGCGCAAAAAGTCGGGGGTCAGAATTTCAATCGTTGTCTTCGGCGCCGCATTCCGAATCGCTCGCACGACACGCGCGAAATGATTCGCACCGCCATCCTCCAGATCATCACGATCGACCGAGGTGATGACAACATGCTTGAGGCCCATCTCGGCGACAGCTTCGGCCACATGCGACGGCTCTTGCGTATCCAATGGCGCCGGCAGCCCGGTCCTTATATTGCAGAAAGCGCAAGCGCGCGTGCAAGTGTCACCCATGATCATCATGGTTGCGTGCCGCTTGTCCCAGCACTCGCCGATATTCGGGCAGGCTGCTTCTTCGCACACCGTATGCAAATTCTTGGACCGAACGATGTCGCGGGTTTGAGAAAACCCCTTCGAAATCGGCGCTTTCACGCGAATCCATTCGGGCTTGCGCAAGACCGGTGTCTCCGCTCGGTTCTGCTTTTCCGGGTGGCGCGGCCGCTCCGGCTTTTCTGGGAGCGCGGCGCCGACTTTGTCTATTAGCGTCGCCATTCGCCCCATGTAGCAGTGACGTCGAGCAATTGTAAGGGGGGTGAAATTGTTGTCGACGCCGCCCCCGTCAATACATCATCAGGCGATGGATATTGTCGGCTACCTCGTCAAATTGCTGGTGAATGATCGCCCCGTCCATAGGCTCGCCAAGCGCCACGTTGATCGCCTCCCAAGCCTCGATGGATTGAATATGCGGCGTCTCAGCGTGACCGGCCAACCGTGCGCCTTCGGTCGTGAATTTTACAACCTCGCGTGAGATCGGCAATCTGAGCCAACGCCAGACCCGGCGGCGGATCTCGCCATTTTCATACATCTCCCATCGCGGGTCGCACCCGTCATTGGAAATATCAAAAAACAACGTTTTGAAGTCCCCGGCATCGGCAATCACCAGTACGCCATTGTCATGGTCGTAAAATTTCGGCGCGCGGCCATTGCTCAGAAAAGACGATTCACCGAAACCGCAACGCAAGTCGGCAATGGCCTTCTTTTTGGCCATGGCGTTAGTCTGAAATTTCGCCACAATATTCGGCCATTCCTGCCGGCCCACCACGACAATACCCCCGGCCGCAATCAGCAAAATCGCACCCGCCGCTTGCGCCGCCAGCACCATCCCGCCCCCATGGAAAGCGATTGCAATCGTCAGCGGCGCGAGCAGCGCAAAAGTCGCGGCAATTGGCCGGTTGAAGCCGATCAGGTCTTCCCGGGCGTAATCATTCACATTATCGGAATAATCCGCAGCCGATTTGAGCCGAGCCGCAATCGGCGCAGGAATGTCAACACGCGCAGTGGTCAGCATCGCTTTATCGTCCTTTCACTTTAGGCATAGTGGACGAAGAAGCTTTTCCGTGCATTTAAACCGCAAATTGCAACTTTATTCGTATTTTCAGTGAACGTACGGTAATGTTGACAAACATGGTTAAATCGGCACAGCCGTGCGCCGTAGCACATTGCGAATGGCGAAATTGGTGATGACGCGATCGACACCCGGCAATTGCGTCAATATCTCTGTATGGATACGCTCATAATCGGCGCCGTCGCGGCACAAAATACGCAGCAAGTAATCCGACAATCCCGCCATCAGGTAACACTCCATGATTTCCCGATGCATCGCCACGGCCTTTTCAAAGGCGGTAAGCGTCGTCTGGTGCTGGTTTTTCAGCGTCGCCTGAACGAATACGGAAGTCTCCAGACCGGCGCGGCGCTCATCAACCAAGGCGACCTGCTGCGTGATGACTCCGGACCGCCAAAGCGCTTTGACCCGTTTGTGACAAGCTGACGGCGATAATCCGACCCGCTCGCTCAGCTCGGCGAATGAACATTGTCCATCATGCTGCAGTATCTCGAGAATAGCGGTATCGAACCTGTCCAGTTCCGAAATGTCATCCATATTTTTATGCCATTTATTGAATTTCCTTCCCCGCAAACTCTACATATTGGAAAAATATCAAAAATCTACGCGAAAAAATGAATATAATCCGCGCCAAATCATTGGCTGGAGGTCCAAAATGCTGATCGGCGTTCCCAAGGAAATCAAAGTTCACGAATATCGCGTCGGTCTCGTCCCCGGCAGCGTGCGTGAATATGTTCAAAATGGTCATGAGGTTCTGATCGAAAGCGGCGCCGGCGCCGGCATTAAAGCCGCTGACGAGGATTACATCGCTGCCGGCGCAAAAATCGCGCCCGACGCCAAGTCCGTCTTTGAAGCGGCTGACATGATCGTCAAGGTCAAGGAACCGCAACCAAGCGAATGGACGCAATTGCGCAAGGGACAAATTCTTTACACCTATCTTCATCTTGCGCCGGATCCGGAACAGGCACGCGGCCTGATCGATTCAGGCGTCACTGCGGTCGCCTACGAAACAGTGACGGACCCCCATGGCGGCTTGCCCCTGCTTGCGCCCATGAGCGAAGTCGCTGGACGATTGTCGATCCAGGCCGCCGCCTATGCGCTGACGGCCCATCAGGGCGGCCGCGGTCTGCTGATGGGCGGCGTGCCAGGCGTGCTGCCCGCGAAAGTGCTGGTGATCGGCGGCGGCGTCGTCGGAACCCACGCCGCGCGAATGGCTGTGGGTCTTGGCGCGGATGTTACCATTCTCGACCGCTCGCAAAGGCGGCTTGCGGAGCTCGATGAGCTGTTCAATGGACGGGCGAAAACCCGCTATTCGACTTTTGAGGCGCTGGATGAAGAAACCGACGGCGCCGATGTAGTCGTCGGCGCAGTATTGATTCCAGGCGCCAGCGCGCCGAAGCTTGTTACGCGCGAGATGCTGAAAGGGATGAAGGAAGGCTCCGTTCTTGTTGACGTCGCGATCGATCAGGGCGGCTGCTTCGAAACTTCAAAGCCCACAACGCACGAGAATCCGACCTATGTGGTGGACGGCGTTATTCATTACTGCGTCGCCAATATGCCAGGCGCTGTGCCGCTGACATCGTCTCACGCGCTCAATAATGCGACGCTTGCGCATGGTCTGACCTTGGCGAACCAAGGGTTGGACGCCCTGCGTGAAAACGAGCATCTACGCGCCGGACTGAATGTCCATCACGGCCTCGTGACCTACAAGGCGGTCGCGGACGCCCTGGGATCGCCATTTACGCCGCCGCTGGAAGCGCTCGCTTCAGCCTGAGCCGAGTAAACGGGCGAAAGCTCTAACCCGCTGGTTTTGTTTATAATTCCAAACCAGCGTGTAAAGCCTCAAGGCCATGGAAAAACTTACCGTATCGTAAGGTTTTGCCATTCGCATACGACGCTTGCGGGCTTGCCGTTGCAGCCGTTTCATGGGCATAGTTTGCGCTCGGGAGGTCCATCATGCGCAGATCAGTGCTTCTACTAACAGCGTTGACGCTGCCTGCATTTGCAGCGTCTAACGCCCATGCTGTAAGTCCGGGCGATGTCTCGTTTTCGGTATTTTCACGAACCACTCTCGACGAGGGCGACAAGCACAGCGCGTCGAAATCGCTCTTCGCAGAGATTGTAGCGAAATTCATCGGCAGAGCTGAAACGGAACGTTCGGTCGTTGTAGCGTCAACGTCGCACGATCATTCGAACGCTGAAGAAGGGTGTCCGGAATCAGCCGAGAATGCGCCGGCCGGCGCTGCGGGCGAGGACGACGAAGCGAAAAAGCAGCTCGCGGGCCCCGAGCCGATTTATTTCGCTTTTTAAACAGGCGATACAATCCTTACTGGTTAAGGCGCGCTGAGCAATGGTCAGCGCGTTTTGTTTTGCGCACGCCCCTCAACGCCATTGCGCCTTTTTCCGCCGCCGGTCGCAAGTTCCAGATCGTTCATGTAACGCCGGCGCCGCAGGCGATAGGCGACAATGATCATTCCCGACAGCGCGAAAACCAAACCAGCCGCGGACGCCGCCATAATCAACGGATTATTATAATCCTCGCGTTCTTCGTAATCCATGATGTGCAGCATCCAGAAGAAGTCATATATCCGCCAGATATCATTGCGGCGCGCACGTACAGCCCCGCTCGTCGGAGATATGTAAAGCCGCGTATGCAAGCGATCATTATAATCAATGCGCCAAACCGGCCGCTCGCCGCGATACTCCTGGGGCGGAAATGAAATGAGCGCCGCGCTGACAATCCCACCACCGCCCAAATAGTCTTTTTCTGCGACTTTGCGGGCGTTCGCTTCAGACAATGGCGACAGGCGCTCGCCGGTGGCGGCGTCATAAAGCCCCGCCGCGCCGCCCGGCCCGCGCGTTATATAGACAGGGCGTCCGAGCCAGTGGGTCAATTGCAGCGACGTTGCGCCACCCGCCTGCGCTAACACGCCGCCGGGCGATGCGTAAGTCGCCGGCTCCAGCACCGCCGGCGGCGCCGCATAAGCATTCGTTTCGCCCCGTACAAGCTCGATCGGAAACCAGCTCATGACAACGCCGCTCGCCATCCACAGCAGTACTTGCAGGCCGAGCACCAAACCCGCCCAAAGGTGAATGCGCTGAATAATTGCCTTGAATGTCACTTCGTTTCGTTATCCAGGGCCGGCAAGGTCAGACGCCGAGAGCGGCGTCGTCAGCAGCGTTTCAAACGCCGCCCAGCGCCCTTCTTCACCGCCGGCGTTCCTTTCCACATAATCGGCGATGATATCGCGCCCAATCGTGTAATTCAAAACATAGCCGCGATAGGTTTCCACGAACCGTATGGACTGTTCCGCACGCGCTTCGGACTCAAGGCGATATTTGGCCATCATGGCGATCGCCGTGTGTCGGTCGATGCGTCCATCAAGATAGTCGCGCGCAATCATATTACGCGCATGGGAAAGCTCGCCCTGCAGCGCATTCAATTCGGCGAGCTTCGCGGCGTCCTCCGGATCAAGCCCCGCCAGCGGAAACAGGACATCGCGCTCGAATTCAATCTTTTCATCGCCCGGAAAAGCGAGCTCGATGCCGTAATTGGCGGAGCCCTCGGCCGTCACCGATAAAGGCGAGAATAGCGGGTAAACGGAATATTCGATCCATCCTTCGCGCCCGAGCACGTCCCGCTCCAATAGCGAGTTCCAGACATGATGCCCGGGATATCCTTCATGACAGCCTAGATCGACTGCGCGGTCGATAATAATCGGGAAATCCGTATTGACCTGGATCAGGCTTTCATAATCGCCCTGATACCAGTTATAGCCGCTCCATGGTTTGTCGTTCACATATTCGACGCTGAAACGCTCGCCTTCAGGCAAGTCATAATGAGCGAGCGTACGCGCTTTGCATTCGGCGATTGCCGCGTCGAAGACCGGTTGCAGCTTGTCTTCAGGGATTGCAAGGCGATTGCGGAAAGAGTCGACACGTTCATTGAGCGGCCCCTCGCCTGGCAAAAGCGCATCAATGTTCTCGAGCGCCGCATCAAACACCGCGACATCATATTCCGGCGCCACGGCGTCATAGAGAAGGCGCGTTTCTTCATCGAACGAAAATGTCTGCCCACGCACCATTTGAATGCGCGTCAGCGCGGCGCGGATTAGTTTCTCAAGCATCGCGCCGCGAATGTCCGGCGCATCGCCATTTACGCTTTCAATAGCGGTGAGAAGCGCGTGTGCATCCGCTTCAAGCGCTTCAAGCGAGCGTTGTTCGCTTTCGGCCGCGGCGACCCATTCTGCTGGCCCATGGTAAGCATCTACGAACGCGGCATCATGCTGGCCGACGCCAAGCGCCAGCTTGACGAAATCTTCGGCGATCGAATCAGTCGAAGGCGCCGTTTCCGACGCGGCCGCGGCTGACGCCTCTGGCGCAGCCAGCTTTTCTGATTGCGATACAGGCTCGCCGCCGCAAGCAGCAAGCGCAATGGAAGCGGCGACGGCGGCGGCGATCCTGATCATGCTGGCGGACCGTTTACGCAGCAACGCCGGAGAAGGTCGAATTGCCGAAGGCGCCAAGCTTGACGCTGCCGGACAAGTTGTCGCCATCCTGCTTGCCTTCAAATTCAAGCGTGATCGGCATCGGCGAGGTCACCTTAGCGTGCCATTTCAGAACGTCGCCTTCGACGGCGCCGTTTTCAATCGGCGTCGCGCCAGCCGGACCGGTCATCTCGCCGGTGAGTGCGTCGCCTTCCTGCTTCAATGTAAGGACGCCTGTCTGATCACCCATGGGGGTTTTGATCGTGAGGTTCCATTTGCCGTCAATCGCCATTTTTAAAGCTCCCTAATCGTCCCCGGCCGCGCCGGTGAACAGGCGTTAATCTCGTCGCGGACCTTAGCGCTTGCCGCGCCCCGTGCAAGGCTGCGATGCAGATGGCGCGATGCGTTTAACGCTTCGACTGGCGCCAGCTTTCCATGGCCTGCGAAATGGCGAAAGTTTCGCGATATTTCGGCGAATCCGATGGTCGTGGCGGACGGTCGCGCGTCAGCTCCATGATTTCGGCGAGCTTGTTATGCGCCGCGCCCGATTGCCCGGCGCCGATATAAGCGTGCAATTCAATCAACGCGTCCGACAACGGGTCGTCCGCGCGAATAACAAAATAGGGCTCGTCTTCAGCAAGGTCGTTATAGCAGTCAAATTGCGACGGATTGGCTTTCGAGCCGACGGGTGAGGACATGGGATACTCCGATTTATCGCTACTCTTTTCTTGTGATTCGCTGAGCAAAGCCGAGTGTTAATCAATTCCACCCCCCGCTTCGCGCTACGCCCAAGACGCCGCATCATCTGGCGCGATGCAAGACGGACCGGACGGCTGGCGTTACCAAGGAATTTAGCATGCCCAATCCAGGATCAACGCAAGACCAGCGCTTGGCGCTGCCACACATCATTATTGGCTGGGCGACGATAGTCGGCGCCGTTTTGCGGATGGGAATGAGCTTTGTTCCGTGGCGAGATGAAGACGCTGTACTTGAAATACTGGCCTTTTATATTGACGTGTCGATCCTGCTCGGATTGGCGACGTTTTATTTTGCACATTCGTCACGGCTCGGCATTGTCGGTGTCATAGGATTCGTCATTGCAGCGGCCGGATTAGCGCTGATCACTGGGCCTGACAGCATCGCATTCGGAAGAGATTCATATCAATCAGGCATCGCCGTCATTGCAATCGGATTACTGACGCTTTCACTTGTGATGTTGAAACGCAAAATCGCTCCAATCGCTGCCGGTTGCTGGCTTACCTCGTTAATAGCAAATATCCTGGGCGGTCTCCTCGCCCAGGCAGAAATCGGGTTCGCCATTGCAGGCGTTTTATATTCGGCTGGCTTCGCTTTGATCGGCCGCACCCTCTTGCTCGGCCAGAACCGCGCTTTACAGCCCGAGCGCTAAAACATGCTACGCGTCAATTATCCAAAAAGCTCCTCAGCTTCCGCGACCGTGACGGGTGCTTGAGCTTCCTCAGCGCCTTCGCCTCGATCTGGCGGATGCGCTCGCGCGTCACCGAGAATTGCTGGCCGACTTCTTCGAGCGTATGGTCAGTGTTCATGCCAATGCCGAAACGCATCCTCAGCACACGTTCTTCACGCGGCGTCAGCGAAGCGAGCACCCGCGTCGTCGTCTCGCGCAGGTTAGACTGGATCGCCGCGTCGATCGGCAGGATCGTGTTCTTGTCTTCAATGAAGTCGCCGAGATGTGAGTCTTCCTCATCGCCGATCGGCGTTTCAAGCGAGATCGGCTCTTTGGCGATCTTCATCACCTTACGAACTTTTTCGAGCGGCATGGAAAGCTTTTCGGCAAGCTCTTCCGGCGTCGGCTCGCGGCCGATTTCATGCAGCATCTGGCGCGAGGTGCGAACGATCTTGTTGATCGTCTCAATCATGTGCACAGGAATACGGATGGTACGCGCCTGGTCAGCGATGGACCGGGTGATCGCCTGGCGGATCCACCAGGTCGCGTAAGTCGAGAATTTATAGCCGCGGCGATATTCGAATTTGTCCACCGCTTTCATCAAACCGATATTGCCTTCCTGGATGAGATCGAGGAATTGCAGGCCGCGATTGGTGTATTTCTTGGCGATGGAAATCACGAGCCGGAGGTTCGCTTCGACCATCTCCTTCTTGGCGATGCGCGCTTCGCGCTCGCCTTTTTGAACCATGGACACGATGCGGCGGAAGTCCTGAACCGTAAGACCCGTCTCCGTCGCGAGGTGGCCGATTTCGTCGCGGATATCCTGGACTTTCGCTTCCGCCTTACCGGTAAAATTCTTCCAGCCCTTGCCGGTTTTTTCGGAAATGCGGGTAAACCACTCGGGATCGAGTTCGGCGCCGATATATTCGCCGAGAAATTCCTGCCGGTTGACGCCATAGCTGTCGGCGAGCCGCACGAGTTTCCCCTCAAGCGCCATCAATCGGCGATTGATGTCGTAAAGCTGCTCGACCAGCGCTTCGATCCGCTGATTGTTGAGACGCACCGAACGCACGCGCTCGACAATGTCTTTTTGCAGCTTTTTAAAGCGCCGCGTCTGGGACGCTGTCAGGTCGTCGCCTTTAAGATGCTCCTCAATCATGATGTCCTGAAGGCGGCGCAACTTTTTGTAATCGCTGGAGATGACGTCAAACTTCTCCATCACGCCGTCACGCAGCTCGGCTTCCATGGCCGATAGCGACAGCGCACCCTCGTCGAAATCTTCCTCGTCGTCCTCGCTGTTTTCAGCCTTTTCGGCCTCTTCGCGCTGAACCCGCTCAGCGACTTCCGGCTGGGTCATGTCCGGGCGCGATTCCGGCCCGCCGCCATATGTGGCGTCGAGGTCGATAATGTCTCGCAGCAACACCCGACCTTCTTCAAGTTCGTCACGCCAGACGGTGATGGCCTCGAATGTCAGGGAGCTTTCGCACAAGGCGCGGATCATCGTCTCACGGCCGGCCTCGATGCGCTTGGCGATGGCGATTTCGCCTTCGCGGGAAAGCAGCTCGACCGTCCCCATCTCGCGCAGATACATGCGCACCGGATCGTCGGTTCGATCAGCCGAAGCGCCGGTATTGGTGGTGACAACGCTGCCGCCTTTTTTTTCGTCTTTCAGCGCGACGGCTTTGGACTTAGGGCTCGCTGCTTCTTCATTATCGTTGTCATTGTCAGCGTCGTCGTCTTCTTCATGCTCGACGACGTTGATGCCCATCTCCGAAAGCAGGGCCATGATGTCTTCGATCTGTTCTGAAGAGACTTTCTCCGACGGCAGCACCTTGTTGAGCTCGTCATAAGTTACGAAGCCGCGCGCCTTGGCGGACTTCAAAAACTTTTTCACATCCGCATCGGTGAGATCGAGAATCGGACCGTCGCCCGTTTCGACCACATCCTTGTCTTTTTTCGCCGCCGCCTTTTTCGCCATGTTTTTTGAAATCCTTACCGACCGAATTTTTTGTCGACTGTCCGTTTCATCTGCTCGAGCGCATCTGCGAAGTTTTGGGGGGAATCGCCTTCGCCGCCATCATCCTCATGCTTGCTGGAATTAACCAGTTCCTCGCGCGCCGCCGCCGCCGCCTTCCAAGCGTCATCGCCATCCGTGAAAATCTGAGACGCCGAGCGCGCCACCTCCTGTTTCAAGGTCGATTCGAACAGGTGATGGGCAAGGGCGTTCGTGAACCCTTGTTCTACCTCGTCGATCTCAGCGTCGGGGCGCAGGAATTTGTGTTTCGAGAGCTGGGTGTCATGAATGACCCGCTCCAAGCTTCCTGCCGCACCGGTTTGCGTGAGATGGCTTTTCAACGCAGGACTGTCAAGGGCCGGATCAGTTGAAAACGCGGACAGAACCTCGCTTAGCAGTAATTTGAGCGCTGAATCGGCGATTTCAAGCTCAAGAAAGGCAGTTTCCTGACGTTCGATCAGTGCCGGATGGTTGATGGCGGAGAGAATCAAAGAGGCCTCGCGCACCCATTGCGACGGCTGGCGCAGGCCCGGCGATGGGCGCGCCGGCACAGCAAAGCGAAAGCCCTGCCCTTTGCGGTCACGCCGGAAGCCGCCGCCGCCGCCATGCCCCCGCGCCGCGCCCCAACCGCCTTCGCGGCCGCCGCCGGCCTGGCCTTCTCCTGATTTTTGCGATTGCGGGCGAAAATAGGCGTCGAGCCGCTGACTGAGCTCCGCGCCATAAGCATCGCGCACATCTTTATCGGCGATTTCCTTAACGAGGCTGCGCAAATGCGCGCGCAATTTCGCCCGGCGCTCAGGCGTGTCGAGTGGTTGCGCCCCGGTTTCGCGCTCCCACAAAACATCGACCAACGGGCGCGCCGCATTGAGCACCGTCATCATCGCCCCCGGCCCTTCGGCGCGAAGGAGGTCGTCCGGGTCTTTTCCTTCCGGCAGGAACGCAAAACGCAGGGATTTGCCTGGTTTCAGCATTGCCAGCGCGCGATCGACAGCGCGATGGGCCGCCCCGAGCCCGGCCCGGTCGCCGTCAAAGCACAGGACCGGCTCGTCGGAGGCGCGCCACAATAACGACAATTGGTCTTCGGTCAGCGCCGTGCCGAGCGGCGCCACCGCGCGTTTGATGCCGGCGCCCCACAGCGCGATAACATCCATATAGCCTTCGGCGACGATCAATGCGCCCTTGTCGGCGGCGGCGGCCATCCGCGCGGGCGCGTAATTGTAAAGCACCGAGCTCTTGTGAAAAAGCGGCGTTTCCGGCGAGTTCAGATATTTCGCCCGGGCATCCGGGTCGAGCGCCCGCCCGCCAAAGGCGATCACCCGATCGCGCGTGCCGAGGATCGGGAACATCACCCGGTTGCGAAAGCGATCAAAACTCGCCGAGCCGTCGTCCGGCTTTATCAACAGCCCCGACTCGATCAGCACGCCCTCCGTAAATCCCTTATTGAGGAGGTAGTCTTTCAGCGCATTGCGGCCGCGTGGGGCATAGCCAACCTGAAAGGCGGCGATCTGCTCATCCGTCACCTCGCGCCCGCGCAAATAGTCTAACGCGTGACGCCCATCGGCCCGGTGCAACATTGCGGCGAAAAATTTCGCCGCCGCCGCGGAAGCTTCCGCGAGACCCTTGGCCTTTTCCGCCCGCGCCGCCTCGCCCGGGCTTTCGGTGGGCAGCGGCATCCCGGCCTCTTCCGCGAGACCCTCCACCGCCTCGTAGAAACTCATCTGCTGAGTTTCCTGCAGGAACGAGATCACGTCGCCATGCTTGCCCGAAGAAAAGCAGTGATAAAAACCCTTCTGGTCGTTGACGAAAAAGCTCGGCGTCTTTTCCTTGGTGAAAGGCGACAGGCCGGCCCATTCATTGCCTTGCTTTTTGAGCTTCACATAGCGCCCGATGACGTCGGACGGGCGCAGCCGCGACTTCAGCTCATCCAGAAAATCAGGCGTGAAACGGACCATCGAGCTCTCAATTACGCAAAAACGAGAAGAAGCAAGAGATATAAGCGTAACCGGCGCGCCCGCATAGCAAGCCGGTTAACCGCTTTTCCCCATGCCGCCCCCTTGCCAAACCGTCAGAAAACGCGCAGAGGCGGCGGCCATGACGCAAAGCAACATTCCGCTCCGCAATATCGCCATCATCGCCCACGTCGATCATGGCAAAACCACGCTCGTCGATGAGATGCTGCGCCAGTCCGGCGCCGTGCGCGACAATGCCGAAATGGCTGAACGCGCGATGGACTCCAACGACATTGAGCGCGAGCGGGGCATCACCATCCTCGCCAAATGCACCAGCGTCGTCTGGGAAAAGGGCGCAACGCCGGTGCGGCTCAACATCGTCGACACGCCAGGCCACGCCGATTTCGGCGGCGAGGTGGAGCGCATCCTGTCCATGGTCGATGGCTGCCTGTTGCTGATCGACGCCGCCGAAGGCCCGATGCCGCAGACCAAATTCGTCCTGTCGAAAGCGCTGGCGCTGGGGCTGAAGCCTGTCGTCGTCCTCAACAAGGTCGACCGGCCGAGCGCCGATCCGGACAAGGCGCTCGACGCTGCTTTCGACCTTTTCGCCGCGCTTGGCGCCAATGACGAGCAGCTTGATTTCCCCGTGCTTTACGCCGCCGGGCGCGATGGCTGGGCCGACGAGAGCCTTGACGGGCCGCGTCAAAATCTCGACGCGCTGTTCAAGACCGTTCTCGCCCATGTGCCGGAGCCCGACATTGCGGCGGACGCCAACGGCGCGCCCTTCGCGATGCTGGCGACGACTCTTGAGGCGGACCCTTATCTCGGCCGGCTGTTGACAGGCCGCGTCGTTTCCGGCGTCGCCAAGCCGGGCGTCACCATGAAAGCGCTCTCGCGCGACGGCAAAACCATCGAACAGGCGCGCGTCACCAAAGTTCTCGCCTTTCGCGGCCTCAAGCGCCAGCCAGTGGATGAAGCCTTTCCCGGCGACATTGTCGCGATAGCCGGATTTTCCAAAGCCTCGGTTTCCGACACGATCTGCGATCTCCCGGTCACCGACGCCCTTCCCGCCCAGCCGATCGACCCGCCGACCCTTTCCGTCACCATTGCGGCGAATGATTCGCCGCTCGCCGGCCGTGAAGGCGACAAGGTACAGTCCCGCGTCATTCGCGAAAGGCTGCTCCGCCAGGCGGAAGGCGATGTGGCGATCTCCGTCACCGAAACAGAATCGAAAGACGCCTTCGAAGTCGCCGGCCGCGGCGAGTTGCAGCTTGGCGTCCTGATCGAGAATATGCGCCGCGAAGGCTTCGAGATGGCGGTCTCTCGCCCGCGCGTCGTCACCCGCACCGACGATGCGGGACAGGTGCTCGAACCCATCGAGGAAGTGGTGATCGATGTCGATGACGATTATTCCGGCGTCGTCATCGAAAAGCTCTCCATGAAAAAGGCCGAGCTCGCGGAGATGAAGCCCGCCGGCGCCGGCAAGACCCGACTTGTCATGCATGCGCCGTCGCGCGCTCTGATCGGCTATCACGGCGAGTTCCTCACCGATACGCGCGGCACCGGCGTCATGAACCGCTCCTATCTCGAACATGCGCCGCATAAGGGCGCGATCGAGGGCCGCCGCAATGGCGTCCTGATTTCCAACGGCGACGGCGCCGCGGTGCCTTACGCCATCTGGAACCTTGAAGAGCGTGGGATCATGTTCATCGCGCCGGGCGATCAGGTTTATGAAGGCATGATTGTCGGCGAAAACGCCAAGCCCGACGACCTCGACGTCAATCCGTTGAAGGCCAAGCAACTCACAAACATCCGCGCCGCCGGCAAGGACGAAGCCGTAAGACTGACGCCGCCCAAGCGGCTGACGCTGGAACAGGCGATCTCTTATATTGACGAAGACGAGCTGGTCGAAGTGACGCCCAAGACCATCCGGCTGCGTAAAATCGCTTTGAAGCCGCATTTGCGCAAACGCCGCGCAAAAGAGAACGCTCAGGCATAATAATAACGTCGCCGCTCGCAAGAATTCCCAGACCATTATTCCTCCGCCGCCGCATATTGCCGGCAAAGCGGCGCGATGCGGCGGTCACGTGTTATTCAACTTGAGAGGCATCATAAGGCCGCCTGAAAACTGGTGGATAACTATCCACCGAAAGCGGGATTCATGAAGATTTTCATCAGATAAGTTGTATTTTTGACTATGCCTTGCGCGTCATGCGTGTATGGCATTTTTTCCCTGAAAGCGCGCCGGCGCCTCATCATGCGCCCGGCAGGATGTGCAACTTCCTTTGTCGCAAACGCGGCTACGAAGCGGCTCAACACGCCCGCCGTCTGGCCGCGCAAAGAGCGAAAAAACGCCGCCCGACGACGCGCGCGGAGCCAGGCCGCCGCGCGCCGTTAATGTAAAGGCCCCTGCTTCAATCGCTAACTTTTCTTTTTATATTCAGCCTCGGCGTCTCCCTGTTTCAACACAAGGCGCTCGCCATCTTCCGAGAATGTAAAAATGATCGCCGGCGCATAGGATTGATCGAATAGAAAACTATTGTTTCCTCGGTACGCCAACTGTTCCCTGAATTCTCCGTTTATAACCAATATGAGCTCGCTTTCGCTGCGTTCGAATTCCACGATATCATTATCATCCGTTTCGAGCGCCTCGTATTTTCCGACAAATTTTTCCAACTCTTCCACGGAAATTGGGGGATTTTCTCCATCAAAATATGCATTCAATATATCCTTCACGATCTCCGGCGCTTCATTGAAGCTGGAATTGTCTATAACCGCCAGGCTAATGCGCTCTTCCGGGTTGTACAGAGCAATTGAGTTGAACTCATCAACGCGCCCTCTGTGTCCGTAGCTGAGCTTTCCCGCGAAGGTGAATTTTTCAACGCCCAATCCATAAGTATCTTTAATAGCGATCATTTTCCGCAAGCTGTCTTCATTGATGAGCTTGCCCGTGAACACCGCATCGAAAACCTTCGCCAAATCTGTCGGCGTAGAAACAAGCCCGCCAGCGCCGCGCAATACAGAGTGGTCGGCTATGTCGGCCCGGTTCATTCCGGATTCATTATGATATGAATACGCCTCGCCCCTCGCAGCAGAAAGCTCTTCCGCATAATATGTATTTGCAAGCGCCAGCGGTTTTGTAATCTTGCTTTCAATCAGCTTTGCATAAGGTTGCTCGTAAATGCGTTCCAGAATCAACGTTAACAAATAGGCTTTCGAGTTGCTGTAGGCTTCATTCGCGCCCGGCTCGAAATCGCTCGGATAAGAAGCGATGACATTGATCAATTCGCTTTCCGTTACGCCGTCTTTCAAATAATTCAGGAAATTCGGATCGCCGGTGTAACTGTGAATGCCGCTACGATGGCTCAGCATTTGCTCTATCGTGATCGCGTGCGCATTCGGAATCTCCGGGTAAAAACGATCCAATGTTTGCGTTAGGGTAATTTTCTCATCCTCAACAGCCAAGAGCGTTAGCAGCGCTGTGAATGTTTTCGTGACTGATCCTATCCGATATTTCGTTTCGAGGGAGGCGCGTTTGTTACTTTCAAAATCGCTATACCCCGAGACATATGCATAGACGGGAGCGCCATCTTGATAGATGGCGACACTGCCCATGAAGTTTTCATTATGTTTGTAGCCATCCAAAATCGCGTCGATTGCCGTCTTGCCGAAACTGTTTTGGACAACTTTTGAATTATCGGTTGACGCTACTGTGTTCTGTTTTTCTCGATCACAGCCGGTTAGCAAGCCCAAAGCTGCAACCGTAACAAGCCAAATTTTCATAATTACTCCGTTGAGTGACTTTGTTTTTTTTGACGGGGCCGCCTCCCCGGATCGCGGCCTCGATTGACGGTCAATATAGAAAGGAAAAACTTGGCCGCAAGCATGCGTTGCCGGGCGCGAACTCCACGGGCCCCGCCGAAGCGGCAAAAAGTCGCCCCTTTCGATTTTTTCAGCAATTCAGCGAGACGTGGGCGAATGATCGGCGCACTGAGAATTACGTTTCGTAATGAAATGCCTACTCCTACAGCCCGGTTTTTTTGATTCCCAAAAAGGGGCGCAGATAAGCGACGCGCTTAAAGATCTCATACCCCGCCGCGCAGCCGGCAATGGTCGTCACGCTGACGATGGAAAATTCCAGCCACACCCCGAGGCGCAAGGGCGTCAGATAGTAACCGGCGATAACGATGATCGTCTGATGCAGGATGTAATAACAAAAGACCGCGTCAGTGAGGTATCGCAACATGCGCGACGGCCGATTGAGCCAGCGCTGCGCCGCGCCGAGCAGCAGTACGATGAAACTCCAGGCATATAGAACATCAAAACCATCGACGACCTGATCGATCAAAGGGATCTGCGCAAGGCGCGAGCCCGCCAGCGCCGCCGCATTGGCTTCGATCAGGACGCCCAACGCCATCAGCACGATCACCAGCACCGCCGCCGCGGGCAGCGCCCGGTCGACCGAGCGCCAGAACCCGAGATGTTTCGCCGCGAAATAGCCGAGCAGAAAAATGGTGAAGCGATGCGCGTGGTTCGCCCAGTCGCCCCACAGCGCATGGGTGGTCGGGAAACGCGGGCTCAGCGTCATATCGTAAATCACGAATGGAATGATGATGAGGATCAGCAGCCGCGCCGGCCCGCCCGCGATCAATTGCAGCGCCCGCGCACCCGCGCCAGCGGCCAGGCGGCGCATCAACGGCAGCAACGGCGCGATCAACAGGACGTAAACGAGCAGATAGACCACGTACCATAGATGGTTCCATGTGGGCGTGATGATCGGATAAAGCTGTTCGAGCTTCAGATAGTTGCCCCAAAAAGCGAGATAGCCCGGCTCAATCGCCTGCGCCTCACGCAACTCCAGATAGCTCTGCGGCGCGACCCATAAAACCATTGCAAAGAGGATCGGCAATCCCAGCCGGTAAGCGCGCGAGCCGGCGAATCGCCAATGCGAAGCAGTCTTGTCCGTCGCAAAGCGGATCGCCGCGCCGGAGATGAAAAACAACAGCGCCAGCCGCCACGGATTGACGATCGACATGAACGGCTCCGCCGCCGGGCCCGCATAGGCGCTTTTCACATGCCAGCCCCAGCTCACATAGAACATGCCCACATGGTAAAAAATCAGCAGCCCGAAAGCGATGACGCGCAGCCAGTCGAGATCGTAACGCCGCCCGCCATTGGTAAACATGCCCTCATTGCCTTCCGCCACCACCATCACAGACCGCTCCACATCTTCATCGTTTCGCTCGCAAAGCCCGCAAATATTCGCCCGCTTGCGCAATCCGCCAGCGCAAAGGGATGCGGCGCGGCCCTTTGTGACGAAACGCCGTTCAAATACGCCGTCTGGGACGAATGGCGGCGAGCCGGGACGGACATAGGACAAAATTGGCTGATTTCAGCCGGCAAACACGCCATAGATGTTGCGAGCGACGCCGGGCGCGCCGTAAATGGGCGGCCAATGATGATGATCGCGAACGCCGCAAAACGACTAACGCCCCAGCGCGAAGACGCGCATGCGGACCGCGTGACCTTTTACTGGATCGCCGCCTTCATGGCGGCGGGTTATCTCGTTGACGTACTCTCGGCCGCAACGGAAATAGGCAAGTCAAACAGCGACTTCCCGGTAATTTATGTGGTCATCTTTGAGGCGACCGGATTCGGTGTTTTCCTTGCGCTGTTTCCGCTGATCGCCCGCCTCGCGACAATGGCGACACCCGGCCAGCATGACTGGCGGTTCGTATTGGCCTTCCACCTCGCCGCCAGCGTCGTTGTTTCAGTGCTGCATGTGAGCACCATGGTGGCGTTGCGAAAGATCATTTTCTGGGCGGCATTTTCCGGCCCTTATATTTTCACCGACAATCTGCTGCGCGATTTCATTTACGAATATCGCAAAGACCTGCTCGGTTATGCGCTCTTCGTTTTCATCATCGTATTCGGCCGGCAACTTGACCAGCAACGCCGCGAGCTGGCCGCGGCTCGCGAAGACGCCCGCCGCTCGAAACGGCTGACATTGAAATGCGGCGGCCGGTCCGTGTTTGTCGACGCCGCCAGCATCGCCTGGGCGAAATCCGCTTCCAACTATGTGGAGATCAAGGCCGGGAACGAGACCCATCTTGCGCGCGCGACGCTCGCCGCCATCGAGAACCAGCTCGCGGATGCAGGCGCCGGGGCGCTGCGCGTTCACCGCTCATGGGTGGTCAACAGGGATTTCATCCGCAAGATCGAGCCGACCGGCGAAGGCGATGTGCGCATCGAGATGAATGACGGAACCATCATTCCCGGCAGCCGCCGCTTTCGCGACCGGTTGCCCGCGGCGGTCTAGGTTAATTGTTCTTTCATCAGCTTGCCGGCGCAGCCGAAATCCATGGCGCCATTGTAACGCTCTTTCAGCGCGCCCATGCATTTGCCCATATCTTTGAGGCCCGACGCGTCATATTCGTCGATCACCTTCTCCACTGCGACCTTGATTTCATCTTCGGTCAATTGACGCGGCAGGAAATCACGGATCACCTCAATTTCGGCCCGTTCTTTTTCCGCAAGCTCCGGGCGGCAGCCCTTGTCGAAGGCCTCAGCGCTCTCCTCGCGCTGTTTGACCATCTTGGTGAGGATCGCGAGGATTTCTTCATCCGTCGCGCCCTCGCAGCGATCCTCGGCCCGCGCGGCAATATCGCGGTCCTTGATCGCCGCATTGATCAGCCGCAGCGTCGCGACGCGCAATTTCTGATCCTTCGCGCGCATCGCCGATTTCAGGGCCGTGTCGATCTGCTCTTTGAGCATCGTGATTCTCCGTCGCCAGCGGCCGCCGCGTCTGTCAAGATGCGCGCCGCTTGGTCTTTTTTATTTTAACTATCTGTTTTTTATGGATAATTTCTATCTTATCCGTCATTGACCATTTCGGTCCGTTCGCTTAGCTTCCCGCCAATTTGCGCGCCCCCGGGGTGGCGCACGGCGGGGGCATTCGTCCCCGTCTCCCGCGCATCGCCGCATGAAGCAACAAAGCTGCGAAGAGATATGCATCTATGAAGATTAGTCAAGCACCCGCCACCCGCCCAACCGCCGTGCTGGTTTTGGCCGATGGAACAAGCATTTACGGCGAAGGCCTCGGCGCGCCGGGAGAAGCGATCGGTGAGGTTTGTTTCAATACGGCGATGACCGGCTATCAGGAGATTCTCACCGACCTGTCCTATGCGGGCCAGCTCATCACCTTTACCTGCCCGCATATCGGCAATGTCGGGGTCAATGCCGACGATGTAGAAAGCGATTCGAAATCCATGGCCGCACGCGGAGCGATCTTCCGCGCCGCGCCCACCAGCCCGTCAAACTATCGCGCGCAGCTCGACATTTGCGCCTGGATGCGCCGCCGCGGGATCGTCGGCATCGCGGGCGTCGATACACGCGCGCTGACCGCGCTGATCCGCGAGCGCGGCATGCCGCACGGGATCATCGCCCATAATCCGTCCGGCAAATTCGATATCGATGCGCTGAAAAAGCGCGCCGCCGAATGGGAGGGTCTTGAGGGCCGCGACCTCGCCAAGGACGTTACGACGCTGCAACCTTACGCCAATGACGAAGCAGGCTGGGAATGGGGCGCCGGCTATGCCGCGCATGACGGATCCGGCCCGCATGTGGTCGTCATCGATTATGGGGTGAAACAGAACATCCTGCGCCGCCTTGGCGCCGAGGGCGCGCGCGTTTCGGTGGTGAGCGGCAAGACAAGCTTTGAAGAAATCGCCGCGCGCAATCCGGACGGCGTTGTCCTTTCAAACGGTCCGGGCGATCCGGCCGCAACAGGCGAATACGCCGTGCCGGTCATTCGCAAGCTGATCGAAGCGAAAATCCCGCTGCTCGGCATCTGTCTCGGCCATCAGATGCTGGCGATCGCCGTTGGCGGCAAAACCAAGAAAATGACTCAAGGCCATCACGGCGCCAATCATCCGGTGACGGATCTGGCGACCGGCAAGGTCGAGATCGTTTCCATGAATCACGGCTTTACGGTCGATGCAGACGCCCTGCCCGATAATGTCGAGGCAACGCATATGTCGCTGTTTGACGGCACCAATTGCGGCATCGCGCTGAAAGACGCGCCGGCTTTTTCCGTGCAATATCACCCGGAAGCCTCTCCCGGCCCGCAAGACAGTTTTTACATCTTCCAGCGGTTCGTGGACAGCGTGAAGAAAGCGGCGGCCTGAAGGCTGCCAGCTCTCATGCCTCCACATGCGCGGCGATATTCTTTGACTGGATGTCCCAGCCCTCGCTGTTCCGACGCAGGCATTCCGTACGCTGCGGCTCCGGCAAATGCGCAAAACCCCATTCCAAAATCGTAAGGCGCGTGCTGTCGCCTTTCGGCTCAAGCCTGAATTCGAACATGGTTTTGGGGTCATCCGGCGTTGCCGCATCGGGATCGTCAAGATGCGCATACCAGGACATCGCAAATAGCTGTTCGTGCTCCATCCGCTCGACCAGCGCCCACCACTTTACGTGTTCATGGCCGGGATATGTAATCTGTCCGCGCGAGACTTCGCCGACGACGAACGGCGCTTCAAGGTCGACGCGGAACCATTCGCCAAACTCCCTGTGATCCGTTAACGCGCGCCAAACGCGCGAAACCGGCGCGGCAAGGTCAACGACCTTTTCAATTTTGTCTTCCATAAAGCGCCTCCCATTTCACGCATTGTCGTTCCGTATGCGCCGGAACACAACCTCAATGCCGTTATTGCACCGCGCTGCAAAATCCGGCGCTCATCCAGAGCGATGGGCTCTGCTCATTTCTTTGCGGAATTCCATTCAATATCGCGCGCGCCGATGAACCGCGCGATACGATCAAGTTCCGCATCAAGTTTTTTACGCCGCGCCGGCGTCGGCTTCACGCCCGGTTCCCACCAGAGGTTTTCAACCGTGATGCGCGCCTGCTTGCGGTCCGCTTTCGCCTCAATGCGCCCCACCATGCGCTCGCCCTCCAGCAGCGGATAGACATAATAGCCATATTGACGCTTCGCGGCGGGGACGAAAATCTCGATCCGATAATCAAAACCAAACAACCGTTTCAACCGGTTGCGGTCGCGGATCACCGGGTCGAACGGGTTGAGCATCCGCAATCGGCTAGTCGGCGCCTTGAGTGCCGCAACCTCATCTTCGATCGATGCGAAAGCAATTCCCTTGAAGGCGCCGTCCGCACCGTCAATCTCTACATCAATCAGGTCTTTGCGCCGCTTTTTCACCCAAGCCTTGACCTCGGCGAGGACCATCGCATCCCAGAAGCGCTGAATGTCGCCTTCGCTGGCGAAGCCCATTCGCGCCAGCGCATTGGTGCAAAGCCAATCGACTTGCGCCGCGTCGCTGATTTTTTTCGCCCGCAGCGCGCCGGGAATAATCCGCTCCGCCAGATCATAATGCTTGATGAAATTGCGCCGGTGACAGGTCGAAAGCACCCCTGCATACCAGTAAAAGTCGAGCGCATATTTATGCGGCGGGCGCCCCCAGGCATGTTTCGTCTTTTTCGCCTGCGCCTCGAAATGCCGGGTTGAGAGCGGGCCTTCCTTTTCGATCCGCTTCAAAATCGCCTGCGATTCACGCGGCGACGGCATCGCCTCGCGCCAACGCCCTTTTTCGAAAAACGCTTGCATGCGCCCGAACTGACGGCGCCAATAGGGATAATAATCCATCGGAATGACCGATGCATCATGGGTGAAATGCTCAAACGCGCGGCGGTCCTTCACCAACTCGTCGAGCATGCCCTCGCGATAATTCTGGTTGCGCGACCAAAGAATGTGATCATGCGCACGCGCAATAACGCGGATCGTGTCGAGCTGGACGAAGCCGATCTCCTCGAGATTCGAAAGCAGGCGGTCGGCATCAAGCGCGCCTGCCGGCTGACGGGCGAGACCCTGCTTCGTCAGCCACAACCTTCGGGCGTCCCGGTTGGAGATTTTCAACGTCATCGCAAAATGTTGAATAGCTGCGTTCGAATTTGCAACAGCCCATCTCGCCAGCCGACTGTTAATCTCAGTTTCAATTACCCTGGACGCGCCATATGATTTCCGCCATGAGCAAAAGCAATCTACAAACGCTGTTCGAGCGGATAACCGACACCGGCTTTACCAAAGCCTCCGGTTTCAAGGTGCGCGCCTTCGACAAAGGCAGCGTCACGCTTGAAATGACGCCGCGGGACGACCTCAATCAATTCATGGGCTTCGTCCATGCGGGCGTCGTCACCGGATTGGCGGACCATGCAGCAGGCGCCGCCTATGCCTCGACCCTGCCGGAGGGCAAGGTTTGCCTGACGGTTGAGCTTAAAATCAACCTGATGAAACCCACCAAAGGCGATATCGTTTTTGCCGAAGCGAAAGTCATCTCTTCCGGCGGCACGATCGGCGTCGTTCAATCGGACGTTTATGGCGAAACAAACGGTGAGCGCGTTCATTGCGCAACCGCCCTCGTGACGTTGCGCGCCATTAAAACCGGCGCGCCATAGCTTTCAGCAAATCGAGCCGCTATCACTGCCTGCTTATGAATACGAACCAATCACAAGCCCCGTTCCAGGTCCGCGTCGTCCCCGTGACGCCGTTGCAGCAGAATTGCTCCATCATTCGCGCGCCGAGCGGCAAGGCCGCCGTGGTCGATCCCGGCGGCGAGGCCGACAAGATTCTCAAAGCCGCGGAAGAATTCGGCGCGACCATCGAACAAATCTGGCTCACCCATGGCCACCTTGACCATGCGGGCGGCGCCGAGGCGATCAAACGCGCCACTGGCGCGCCGATCATCGGGCCGGAAAAAGAAGACACGTTCTGGCTCGAGGCCATTGCCGGACAATGGGCGCAATATGGCCATCCCGGCATGGGCGAGGATTGCGCGCCGGACCAGTGGCTTAATGACGGCGACACACTGACGCTAGACAGAATTGAATTCGGCGTAATCACCACGCCCGGCCACACGCCCGGCCATGTGGTTATTTATCACGAGGGCGCCAATCTCGCTTTTGTCGGCGACGTGCTGTTTTCCGGCTCCATCGGCCGCACGGATTTTCCGCGCGGCGATCATGCGACGCTGATCGCGTCTATCACGCAAAAGCTCTGGCCGCTCGGCGATTTACAATTCGTGCCGGGGCACGGCCCAACCTCGACTTTTGGCAAAGAACGGCAATCGAACCCGTTCGTCGCAGACCATATTACCGGCTATCAGGGGGCGGAACAAAAACCGGCGAACGAAATTGACCAGAAGCTGAGCAAGCGCTGGCAATGAGATTGGCGGTCTGATCATGGCGCTGAAAAAAGTCACCAAGCTTGAAAAGAACACCTCTATGGGCTCGCGCGAGGCCAATGACGCCGTGCGCAAGCAACTCGCATCCATGGGCGATGACGGCCGCGCCATTCGCCACGTGCTGCATTACGCCTATCCGACGCGCAGCGCAGACCGCGCGCGGCGAAGGGAAATGATCGCCGAACTCACCGCCCGTGATCTCATGGTCTCAAACGCAGCGACGCGCAAAGGCCTCGTTATGGAGCAATTCCGCTCTGTCGCAGCGGCAACCGATTTCGACGCCTACACGACGGCGCTCGCTGACTGGTTCGCCGAGCGTGGTTGGGAATATGACGGCTGGGAATGCGCTGTCGCCGTCCATGGCGCCCGCGCCATCCATTAGAGCCTGGTCACTCGTCCCGCGGCTCGACGATCGCGCGGCCGATGAAATTGGTGTCGGTTCCAAACCAGACAGCGCCGGACGGCTCGTGATAATGCATATGCCGGACGGTCCCGCCGCCCGACGGTATATCGGTTGCGCTAAACCATTTCCCGGTTTTCGGATCGAATCCTAAAAACACATTCGGCTGCACGCCGGTGGCGGCGACCCAGATACGGCCAGACGCATCCGTCGCCGTGCCGTAAGGACGCGCCGCCGCACCCTGAGGCAACCGCCATTCCGCGAATTCTTCCGCCTCTGGTTCATATGCACCGAGAAAGCCCTTGGCGTAATCCACATACCAGACGCGGCCGTCGCCGGTCACTTCAAGCCGGCGCGGGCGCGCCGCTTCACGCGGCAAATCAATTACGCGCAGATCCATGGTTTCCGGATCGAGTTTGACCAGCTTGTTCGAGCCCAGCAGGACGACCCAGACCGCACCATTCGGGCCGATCTTGATGCCGTAAGGACGCGAGCGCTCGACCGGCGACGGCACAAGATCGACTTTGCGGTTCTCTATCGTCAATCGACCGATCATATTTGCGCTTTGCATCGTGAACCAGATATGTTTTTCATCCGCATCCATGATAAGCGTATGGGGGTCGCGCGCCGCCGGGTCCGGCATCGCGATTTCTTCGATCTCTTCCGTTTGCGGATCATACCGGCCGATCAACGCCGTGCGGTTGCCCGCATACCAGACAATGCCGTCAGAGCCGACAATGACATTATGCGGGTGCGACCCGTCTTTCAGGTCAATTTTCGAAAAAGCGCCGGTCTTGGCGTCCAGATGGCCGAGATATCCGGTGCGCTGGCCGACGAACCAGATCGAATGCGCATTCTCCGCAAACGGATCGCGCGGCCGCGAGTTTTCGTAGGGCGCTTCCCATTCGCGGATATTGACCGATTCCTGCGCCGCCGCGCCGGACATGGCGGCAAGTCCTGCATATGCCAATGCGAGGTGGGTTGTCTTGAACATCATCGCTTCGAGAGCCCTTCGTTCCTACTTCACGAACCGATGTGTAACACGGGATGGCGCAGCCGGCCGCCATCCCGTAGCTAAAAAATTGTTCAGGAGCGCCTATTCACGCATCAAAGGGCAGTGCGGACGATCCAGCAGGCGCATATTATACGCGATGAGGCGATCGAGCCCCGCGCATGCGCCTGACCGGCGCGCCCAGTTGACGGCAAAGCCGACAATAATGTCCGTCACCGAGAATTTGTCGCCCGCGAGATATTCATGTTCTCCGAGATAGTCATCAAGAACCGGTAGCGCGCGCTTCAATTCGGCGTTGTTTTGCTCAATAATCGCCGGAATGCGCATTTCTTCAGGGTAAAGAAAGTTGTTGCGCGCGGTTGACCACAAATGCGCTTCGACTTCCGTCAGCGCGAATGCGACCCATTGCTCATGCAGCGCCCGCTCCCAGCTTCCAGTCTCGGCGATGAGGCCCTTATCGGCGTGCTTGTCGGCAAGCCAGGTGCAAATCGCCGCCGATTCAAATAACGGCCGGCCGTCATCTTCAATCGCCGGCAGCTTGCTCAGGGGGTGAACCTTGCGCAGACGGTCCGAACCGATCAGCTCGCGTCCCTTGACCGACTCGTAAGACTGACAAAGTTCGGCGAGCGTCCATCGCACCCGATCCGATCGGGTTGGTGAAAATTCATAGACCACAAGGGGCATTGGCTTCTCCAATTATGATTTATTCTCCGCAACAATTCTGTTAGCGGGTTTGCGCCATCATTGAGGTCGCACCGCAGCGCGACAAGGCGCGCCGGCGCTTGCAGCGCTCACAATATGCGGAGCGTTCAGTTCGCCACGCGGCGCAGGCGAGCGAAATGCTCGTCCCAACCCTTGTCGTGATCCGCCGCCATGGCGAAAGGATCTTCCTCGACCTTTTCCCAGCCATCGTGAACCAGCGTGACGATCGTGCCGCCAGTCACCGCCTCCAGTGTCCAGACGCATCGCGTCTCAATGCCCTTAAGGTGATTATGGGTGAAGGTATGAACCAGCCGTTCCGGCTTTTTCGCCTCGACCACCTTGCCCCAGCACAGCTTTTCGCCTTCCTGGCCATAGGTGTTAGTCTCGAGCAGATAGTCACCCCCTTCGACCAAATCGGCGCCGCCGCGATGGAACCACAAAGCCAGCTTGTCAGCCTCGGTCAGGAATGACCACACATGCTCCGGCGGGGCTTTCAGGAATAGCGTCTTGACGATTTTCATCTGTGTCATGATTTTTCCTCCACGACTTGTTTGAGCTTGCCGAGACGGTCGTCCCAGAAACGGTCGAACAGGTTGATCCACCGCGCGGCCGTTTTGAGCCCCCTCGGGTTGAGATGATTGATGCGCTCGCGCCCGCGCGGCTCAACGCGAATGAGATCCCCGTCGCGCAGGATCGCAAGATGCTTGGCGACCGCCGGCCGCGTCATCTGGAATTCGGCGGCGATATCGGCAATCGGTCGCGCGCCGTCGGCCAGCATGGAAATGATGGCGCGCCGCGTGGGGTCGGCAAGCGCGCGGAAAACCGGTTGGGCCTTGTCGGCGTGGGGCATGACGAGCGCCTTTTCTGGTGAAACCAGGCAGTCCTGAAACCTTATGGTTTCATATTTACGAAACCTTTTGGTATCATGTCAAGGCGTATCGCATGATGTGAAAAAAGACCATGGCGGGGGCCTTCCCCTCGCCGCCGCCTTCCCCTAAGACACCGCTTTAATCGACAATTGATTCCCACCCCGCGCGCGAGCAGCCGCCACTGAGGCTCGCCCGACGCGCGGATGCGCGCGCGAGTAAAAATGCCGAAACGCAACGACATTTCTTCGATCCTCATCATCGGCGCAGGGCCGATCGTCATCGGTCAGGCCTGCGAGTTCGATTATTCCGGCGTTCAGGCGGTCAAAGCGCTGAAAGAGGAAGGCTACCGGGTCATACTCGTCAATTCCAATCCAGCGACCATCATGACCGATCCGGAGCTCGCCGACGCCACCTATATCGAACCGATCACGCCGGACTATGTCGAGAAAGTCATCGCGCGCGAGCGGCCTGACGCGCTTCTTCCCACCATGGGCGGCCAGACTGCGCTCAATTGCGCGCTTGATCTTGAAAAGGCTGGCGTACTTGAAAAATACGGCGTCGAGATGATCGGCGCCCGCGCCGACGTGATCGAAAAGGCCGAGGACCGCGAAAAATTCCGCGTCGCCATGGAAAAGATCGGGCTTGAAAACCCGCGTTCGGCCATCGCTTCCTCCCCCGCGATCACGGACGAGACAGGCAAGGTCATCGGCTATGACCGCGCAAAAGGCGTCGCCAGCGGCATGGTCTATCTCGACGATATCGGCCTTCCGGCGATCATCCGCCCGGCTTTCACGCTCGGCGGCACTGGCGGCGGGGTCGCCTATAATCGCGAAGAATTCGAGCATTTCGTGCGCACCGGCATTGACGCATCGCCCGTCGGCCAAGTGCTGATCGACGAAAGCCTGCTCGGCTGGAAAGAGTTCGAGATGGAGGTCGTCCGCGACAAGGCGGACAATTGCGTCATCATCTGCTCCATCGAAAATGTCGATCCCATGGGCGTTCATACAGGCGATTCCATCACCGTCGCACCGGCGCAGACGCTGACCGACAAGGAATTCCAGATCATGCGCAACGCGTCAATCGCGGTAATGCGCGAGATCGGCGTCGAGACCGGCGGATCGAACGTGCAATTCGCGGTCAATCCGGACAATGGCCGGCTTGTCGTCATCGAGATGAACCCGCGCGTGTCGCGTTCTTCCGCCCTCGCCTCAAAAGCGACCGGCTTTCCCATCGCTCGCATCGCCGCGAAGCTCGCGGTCGGTTACACGCTTGACGAACTCGACAATGACATTACCGGCGCGACGCCGGCGTCCTTCGAGCCGAGCATCGACTATGTGGTCACCAAGATCCCGCGCTTTGCGTTTGAGAAATTCCCAGGCTCGGAACCGATGCTGTCGACAGCAATGAAGTCCGTCGGCGAAGCCATGGCCATCGGCCGCACGTTTTCTGAATCGGCGCAAAAAGCGCTGCGCTCGCTGGAGACGGGGCTTTGCGGGTTTGATCCCATCGCCATTCCGGGCCTTGGCGAAGGCGACGATGTCAATGCATTTCGCGCCGCGCTCGCCGCGCCAACGCCTGATCGCCTGCGGGTAACCGCGCAGGCGTTTCGCCATGAACTCCCCATCGAGCAAGTGCGCGCCATCACCCAGTATGATCCGTGGTTTCTTGAGCAAATCGCGGAAATCGTCGCTGCGGAAAAAGCTATCGAACGCGACGGGTTGCCTGACGACGTTGAGCGCCTGCGCGCGGTTAAAGCCATGGGCTTTTCCGACAAGCGGCTCGCACAATTGTGCGGCGGCGATGAAAAGGCGGTGCGCGATCATCGCCGGATGCGCGGCGTCGCGCCTGTCTATAAGCGCATCGACACTTGTGCGGCGGAATTCGCCGCCAAGACCCCTTACATGTACTCCGCCTACGAACCGCCATTCGGGGATGCGCCGGCATGTGAAGCCGCGCCGTCGGATCGCAAGAAAGTCATCATTCTCGGCGGCGGCCCGAACCGGATCGGCCAGGGCATCGAATTCGATTATTGCTGCTGTCACGCGGCGTTCGCGCTGGCCGATATTGGCGTTGAATCGGTGATGGTGAATTGCAATCCCGAAACCGTCTCGACCGATTACGACACTTCGGACAGGCTTTATTTCGAGCCGCTGACGGCTGAAGACGTTCTCGAAATCGTCGCCAAGGAACGCGAGCATGGGGAACTTCTCGGCGTTATTGTTCAATATGGCGGACAGACGCCGCTAAAGCTCGCCGGCATCCTTGAAGCCGAAGGCGTGCCTATTCTCGGCACGCCCTATGACGCCATCGACCTCGCCGAGGACCGCGAGCGCTTCCAGAAACTCGTGCACAAGCTCGGCCTTAAACAGCCGAAAAATGCAACCGCGCCGTCGCGCGAAGCAGCCGCCGAAATCGCCGCGCAAGTCGGCTATCCGCTGGTGACGCGCCCGTCCTATGTCCTTGGCGGGCGCGCCATGGAAATCATCCGCGACGAGGATTCCTTGAGGCGATACCTCGCCACGACGATGATCGAGATCAATAAAGACGAGCCGCTCCTGCTCGATCAATATCTGCAAAATGCGATTGAGGTCGACGTGGACGCCATCGCTGACGGCGCAGAGGTCTTCATCGCCGGCGTCATGGAGCATGTCGAAGAAGCGGGCGTCCATTCCGGCGACAGCGCGTGTTCCCTACCGCCTTACACCCTTTCCGATGCTGTCATTGCGGCGCTTGAGGAACAGACCCGCCGCCTCGCGCTTGAACTTGGCGTCATTGGCCTGATGAATGTTCAGTATGCGATCAAGGGTGAAGACATCTATCTGCTGGAAGTCAATCCGCGCGCGTCGCGCACCGCGCCTTTCGTCGCAAAGTCCATCGGCATGCCGATCGCGCGCATCGCGGCAAAGGTGATGGCGGGCGAAAAAATCAGCGATTTGAAACTAACGCGCCCGCAACCCAACCATATGTCGGTCAAGGAAGTCGTGTTTCCTTTCGCGCGCTTTCCCGGCGTCGACACCATGCTCGGGCCGGAAATGCGCTCGACCGGCGAGGTCATGGGCATCGACGTCAATTTCGACCGCTCGCGGGCAAAAAGCCTCATCGCCGCCGGCGCGCGCATTCCGATGAGCGGATGCGTTTTTATCTCGCTGAAGGATTCCGACAAACCGTTGATGACGGATGCAGCCCGACGCCTGTTGGAAATGGGTTTCAAAATCATCGCCACCGGCGGCACGGCGGATTATTTCCTTGATCAGGGCCTTGGCGTCGACCGTGTAAACAAGGTCCTCGAAGGCCGCCCGCACATTGTCGATGCGCTCAAAAACGGCGAAGTGCACATGGTGTTCAACACCACCGAAGGCGCTCAGTCGATCAAGGATTCGCGTTCGATCCGCACCACGGCGCTGACCCAGAAAATCCCCTGCATCACCACCTGCGCAGGCGCACGCGCCGCGGTTCGGGCCATCGAGGCGATGCGCGCCGGCGATCTCGATGTAGCGCCCCTACAATCCTATCACCCGGCGCTGTGACGCGGGTTTTTACAGTTTTCCACACCCTGTCGCGCATTTTCGCCCGCGATTAGCGCTTTATTTTCAGCAATTTATGCTAAAAAACCAGCGCCGGCGGGCACTTGAAATCGCGATCGCCTGAGACTACATAGCCGTTTTGCTAAAAACGGCGACGGCCAGGCGGATGCCGCCCGGCCGCGCTATTTTTTTCGCTTTCATTCAAGGCGCTACGCCTTGGGCCTCAAGGAAAGGGCGAGAAATGGAAAAATTTCCGATGACGCTTGGCGGCTACCAACAACTCGAAGCCGACCTGAAAAAACTCAAAAACGAAGAGCGCCCCGCCGTCATTCAGGCGATCGCCGAAGCGCGCGCCCATGGCGACCTTTCGGAAAACGCAGAATATCATGCCGCCAAGGACCGTCAGGGCTGGATTGAAAGCCAAATTCTCGACCTTGAGGACAAATACACGCGCGCCCAGGTGATCGACGTCAAGACATTGAATGGCGACACGGTCAAGTTCGGCGCGACCGTCACCCTGATTGACGAGGACACCGAGGAAGAAAAAATCTGGCAAATTGTCGGCGATCTCGAAGCGGACGTTAAGCTGCGCAAGATTTCTGTTTCTTCGCCGATCGCCCGTGCGCTCATTGGCAAGTCCGAAGGCGACAGCGTCGAGGTCGCCGCTCCAGGCGGCGCGCGCTCTTATGAAATTGCGAAGGTGTTGTTCAAGTAACTCCTGCCCTCTTTAAACACTAAAAAGCGCGTCCGCCGGCCAGGCGAGACGCGCTTTTCATTAAGGGCTAAGCGGACCGGTTCAGTCCATTCCGCGCTCCTTGATGACCGGCTTCGACCAGCGCAAATGCTCCACCTCGCTATCGAGCGGCGTTGCGGCAATTGAATTGGTGTAATTGCTGATCAGCTTAATCGCGAGCCCGAGAATAACTTCCAGCGCTTGCGCCTGGTTGTAACCAGCCGTGAAGAACCGTTGCAGGTCGGCATGAGCGACCTTGCCCCGATTGGCGATGAGCGCGCGCGTGAACGCACGCAGCGCTTCGAGTTTTTCATCAACAAGATCGCCATTATTGCGCAATGCTTCAATGTCGTGGGCCGCGATGCCGGCTTTCTCCGCCAACAAGGTGTGCCACGGAACGCAGTAGTTGCACTCGTTTTCATAATTCGCGGTCATATAGACGACCTGGCGCTCCACCAGCGACAGCGACGTCGTGTCAAACAAGTCCCACATATAGGCGTATGCGGATAAAAGCGGCGGCGCCGCAGCCATTACCTTTTCCACATTCGGGATCATGCCGAAATTTTTCCGCGTGACCGCCAAGGCGTCAAGCGATCCCTCCGGGGCCGTATCCTCGTCAAGAAGTTCAAATTCCAGCATGTTCATTCTCCGGCTATCATTTTCTTGACGTCGTCGAGGCCGAGCGCCGCGCCGCCGACGCCCCATTGACCGTCATTGACCTCATTGATGACGACCCACGTCGCCGCCCGCAGTTTTTCATGCGTCACTTCAGCGACTGCGTCGGTAATTTTTTTGATTAACGCGCCTGACTGATCGCGATCAAGCTCGTCCTTGAACACTTTGACTTCGACATATGGCATGTCGTTCTCCGTTTCTAACTGGTTTGCGTTTCTGGCTAACGGCGCCCGGTTCAGCCGAACAGGCCTTTTTTGACCTTGGCGAGATGACCGAGCCCAAGACCTTCAACGACCTGCGCCTGAACCGGTCTCGTCGCTTCGTTGATCGCGTCCGCCCCGAAACCGGCGCCGACAACGACGCGTTCGGGGCGCGCGCCTTTTTTCGTCTTGATCAGCTCACCAATCGCTTTTGCAACGTCTTGCGGGTCCGGCGCATCGTCGCCGGAAAGCATCGTCGAGAATTGTTCGAACATCGCCGCCGGGATCTTGCCGATCTCCCCGTAGGATTCGACGGCTTCTATGTCGGCCGGCTGCATGGCGCTGCCATACATTTGCGTCGGATAGGCGCTCGGCTGGACGAGGCACACATCGATACCGAATTGGGAAACCTCATAACGATAGCTATCGGTCATCGCTTCTACGGCAAATTTGCTGGCGCCGTAATGACCGAAGAACGGAAATGTCACGCGGCCGAGAATAGAGCCGACATTGATGATGAGCCCATCCTTGCGGTCGCGCATCAATGGCAGGACCGCGCGCATCATGCGGTGCACGCCAAAGACATTGACGTCGAACAGGGCGGCAAGCTCGCGCGCCGTAAACGCTTCGGAAACGCCCGCTGAAGCAATCCCGGCATTATTCACGAGCACATCGATGCGCCCGGCATCGGCAGCGATCGCCGCAACCGCCTGCTCGACCGAATCGTCATCCGTTACATCAAGCTCGCAAACGCTGACGCCGAGTTTGCGCAGCGCCAGCGCATGCTCGCGGTTTTTGGTGGTCGGGCTGCGCATCGCTGCAATCACATTGCACCCGGCGGCAGCCAACATTTCGGCGGTCAGCCGGCCAAAGCCCGTGGACGCGCCGGTAACAAGTACAGTTTTCGCCATTTCCATCTCCATCATTCGTGGCAATGGCGCTAAAATGGCTGTTCTGGCAATTTGAAAAACCAGTCGATTTTTGAAGCATTTGTGCATAGGCTTCACAAATGTTGGAACTGCATAATACCCGCCTTTTCGTCCATGTGGTTGAAAAAGGAAGCTTTTCCGAAGCCGCCCGGTTTCTCGGCGTGACGCCGTCATCGATTTCGCGACAGATTTCACAACTCGAGGCCGAGCTTGGCGTCCGGCTGTTTCATCGCACGACCAGAAAGCAAAGCCTGACCGAAGCGGGAGAGACTTATCTGACCCACGCACGGCGGATCGTCGGCGATCTCGATGACGCAAAACGCGCCGTCAATCGCTTGGCGGAGCGGCCGACCGGCCGCCTCCATGTCAGCGCGGAGGCCGATTTTGCGCTCGCCTTTATCGAACCGGTACTACCGGAATTTCTTGATCGGTATCCCGACATTCAACTGCGCCTTTCGATGAGCGCCGCTATGGTCGACTTGGTGGAAAGCGGCATCGATGTCGCCATTCGCATGGGCCACCTCGATGATTCCGACTATGTAGCGCGCAAGATCGCCACCAGCCGCTCTGTTATCTGCGCCAGTCCGGATTATCTCAAGCGTTATGGCGCGCCAGCGAACCCGGGTGAACTTGCGACCCATAACTGCCTTTCCTTCCGTACGGCTCCGGGACGCAATATCTGGCGCTTTCAGTCTACGGACGGCCCGAAAGAGGTCGCCATCGCCGGCCGGCTCAATGTCAACAGTCTTGTGTTCCTGCGCAATGCGGCGCTCGCCGACCTCGGAGTCATCATGGCCCCCTCGTGGATCGTCGGTGAGGAAATAGAGCGTGACCGGTTGGTCCGGCTGCTGAGCGACTTTCCGCTCGACCCACCATCAACACCCATTCATGCGGTCTTTTCCAGCAATCGCCGTCTCGCACCCAAAGTGCGCGTGTTTGTCGACTACCTTGCAGAGCGCATTGGCGCGGCGGCGCAGCCCCTCACAGATTGAACGTCGCCCGTCATTCGGCGCGCGAACCCATGTGCTATGATGGCGCCGGCGACCATGGGAGAGAGCAATGCCAAGACCTATGCATTTTGAAATTCACGCCGCCGAGCCGGAACGCGCGATCAAGTTTTATGAGACCGTGTTTGACTGGCAAGCAACCCGCTTCGGCGAGATGGAATATTGGGGGCTAGCGACTGGCCCGGACCCCGAGCCTGGTATTCACGGCGCGATCATGAAGCGCCAGGGCCCCACCCCCGCCGACGGCCAGCCGGTGAGCAGTTGGGTCGTCACCATCGAAGTCGATGACATTGACGGTTATTTTGCAAAAGCGCTCGCCGCTGGCGGCCACGAGGCGATGGCCAAATTTCCGATCTCCGGCGTCGGCTGGGTCGCCTATTTCAAGGACACGGAAGGCAATATTGTCGGCCTGCACCAGCCGGATGAAAGAGCCTTGTGACGCAGACGCTCAAACGATGCGCCGCCGTCACCCCTCGTTGATCATGTCTTTGACGACCTTCGCAAGCCCCACCTGACGGCGGCGTTTCAAGCGCTCTGCAAACAGGATCGAGCGCAACAGTTTTTCGGATTCGTCGAGGTCGTAATTGATGATCACATAGTCATATTCCGCCCAGTGCGACATTTCAGAATCCGCCTTGGCCATGCGCTTTTTGACGACGTTTTCCGGGTCCTGCGCGCGCTTGCGCAAGCGGCGCTCAAGCTCTTCGCGCGATGGCGGCAGGATGAAGACCTTCACCACATCCTCGCCCGCCACCTCGTCAAGCTGTTGCGCGCCCTGCCAGTCAATATCGAACAGAACATCCTTGCCCTGACGAAGGGTCTCCTCCACCAGCGAGCGCGGCGTCGCATAATAATGACCGAAGACATTCGCCCATTCCAGAAACTCATTATTGTCGCGCATGCGGATGAATTCATCTTCCGAGACGAAATAGTAATCCTTGCCATGCGCTTCACCCGGACGGCGCGGACGCGTTGTCGCTGATACGGACAAGGTCAACGCATCATCATTGGCGAGCAGCCGGTCAGCAAGCGTCGTCTTGCCGGCGCCTGACGGGCTCGACAGGATAAACATGAGCCCTCGCCGAGCCACGGATTGATCACCGCCAATCATCGCGTTCTATTCCACATTCTGCACCTGCTCGCGGACCTGATCGATCACGCGCTTCAATTCCAGCCCGAGCCGCTTCAGTTCCATGTCCGGCGCCTTGGAGCACAGCGTATTGGCTTCACGGTTGAGCTCCTGCGTCAGGAAATCAAGCTCGCGCCCGACGGGCCCGTCTTTCGCGAGCAACGCGCGTCCCGCCGCCACATGGGAGACAAGCCGGTCAAGTTCCTCGCGAA
This sequence comes from uncultured Parvularculaceae bacterium, assembly GCA_947259375.1. GTDB lineage: Bacteria > Pseudomonadota > Alphaproteobacteria > Caulobacterales > Parvularculaceae > Hyphococcus. The sequence goes on from CAMYLZ010000025.1 coordinate 517,419, forward strand.
TATCGGCTTTGACCGCCAGCAGCGCGGCTTCTTGTGCCAGGCGTTCTTCGGGCACGCCGCCATCGGCGAGAAGTTCTTTCAACTGGGTTTCGATGCGCGCTTTGAGCGCTGCGGGCGCGGCCGCCGCCTGGCCCGCCGCCTGCGCCGTCAATTGTTCGATCTGATTAAACTGGTCGGCAAGCACGGCGGACAGCGCCGCGCCTTCTTGGCGCCGGGCATCAACGAGCGCGCCTACGCCCTGTTCAAAGGACGCGACAATCGCATCTTGGAGCGCCTTTAGCTCAGTCGCATCGCCCGCATCATCTTTCGGCTCGACGACGCCGCGAATGGCGAGCACGCCTTCCGGTTGCGGCGGCGCGCATTCCATCGTCAACCGCACCCGCTCGATCATCCGGCAAGCCTCGGCGAGCATGGCGTCGTTGATGCGGAACTGGGCTTCATCAGCGCTCGCTGAAAGGTTGAGCGTTGCATTGAACGATCCGCGAGCGATCTTTCCCTTGGCGGCGGCGCGCAGTCGCGGATCGAGCGCGTCATGGCCGGCGGGTAGACGGCAGCGCCATTCAAGCCCGCGGGCATTAACGGTTTTCAGCTCCCAGTTCCAGCGCCAGCGCTCAAAAGCACCGTCCTGGCGGGCAAAGCCTGTCATTGATGCGTGAGAAGAAGCCACCTATCCGCCTTGCTGCGCACGCTGGCGCTCTACCCGGCGCCATTGCGCGACATTGCGTTCATGATCGCGAAGATTGGTCGCAAATGCATGCCCGCCCGAACCGTCCGCGACGAAAAACAGATCATCCGTATCCGCCGGGTTGAGCACCGCTTTTATGGACGCCCCGCCCGGATTGGCGATCGGCGTCGGCGGCAGCCCTCTGATCACATAGGTGTTGTAAGGCGTTTCCTTGCGCAATTCGCTGAGCCGCAAACCCCGCCCCAGTGGCTCGCCGCCGGTAAGCCCGTAAATGATGGTCGGATCCGATTCGAGCCGCATGCCGCGTTTCAACCGGTTGACGAACACCGCCGCGATACGGTCGCGTTCCTCCGGCACGGCGGTTTCCTTTTCAACGATCGAGGCGAGAATAATCGCCTCTTCCGGCGTTGCGATCGGCAATTCCGTCGCTCGACCGTCCCAGATGCGCGCGATCAAATCGTCCTGTGCTTTCACCATCCGTTCAAGGACGTCGTCACGCGAATCGCCGCGGTGAAAGGCGTATGTTTCGGGCAACAATTCGCCTTCAGCGATGTCCAACGTCACCTCGCCAGTAAGAATCTCATTCGCGCCGATCGCCCGCAGAACCTGCGCCGTCGTCAGGCCTTCGGCCGTCGTGAAATAATAAAGTATGCTTTTGCCCTCGATCAGGAGATCGATGATCTCCATGACGCTTGCCTCGGCGGGGATGTTATATTCGCCCGCCTTGACTTGGTCCTGCACGCCGCGCAGGCGCACTGCAGCGACAAAAAGCTCGCGGTGCTCGATAACCCCGGCTGCTTCAAGATCGCCGGCGATTGACGAAGCTGAACTGCCCGCTTCGAGCAGAATGATCGTGTCCTCAGTCGATGGGCCCGGACCGGTTGCCATGCGATAGGCCATATATCCGCCTGCCGCGAGGGCCAGCGCCGACAGCAAGGCGAGCGCCAGCGCGAACAGGATGAATGATTTTATCCCACCACGCCGTGACTGACTGTGTTGCTGGATTGGCTGTTCGCTTTCCATGCCGCCGCCCGATTGTCCCGATCCTATCGATTCCGACGAAGTTTAGCCGTCTACGCGCCGCATCACCAGTGATGCGTTAGTGCCGCCAAATCCGAAGGAATTTGAAAGCGTGACATTGATCGGTTTTTTCACCGCTTCATTTGCGGCGAGGTTGATCGAGGTCTCGACCGACGGGTTATCGAGATTGATGGTCGGCGGTGCGATGCCGTCGCGCATGGCAAGCAGGCAGAAAATCGCCTCCACCGAGCCGGCAGCGCCCAGCAGGTGACCAATGGCCGACTTTGTCGATGACATGACGAGATTGTTGGCTGCGGTGTCGCCGAACAGGCGCTCAATCGCACGCAGCTCAATCTCATCGCCGACCGGCGTAGAGGTGCCGTGGGCGTTGATATAATCGATGTCGCCTGGCGTTAATCCAGCACGGTTCAACGCCATCTTCATGGACCGATAGCCGCCATTGCCGTCTTCGGCCGGCGCGGTGATGTGATAGGCGTCCCCGGACAATCCATAGCCGATCACCTCGCCATAAATCTTGGCGCCACGCGCTTTCGCTCGCTCATATTCCTCAAGCATGACAAAGCCGGCGCCCTCTCCCATGACGAAACCGTCGCGGTCGCTGTCATAAGGGCGCGACCCGCGCTTCGGATCGTCATTGAAATGCGTCGACAGCGCCTTGCAGGAAGCAAAACCTGAAATGCCGATAGGACAGATCGCCGCTTCGGCCCCGCCCGCGAGCATGACATCCGCATCATCCAGCGCAATCAGACGCGCCGCATCGCCGATGGCGTGCGCACCGGAAGAACATGCGGTCACTACCGCATGGTTCGGCCCTTTAAAACCGAGCCGGATCGATACCTGACCGGATACGAGGTTTATGAGATTGCCGGTAATAAAGAATGGCGAGACCCGGCGCGGCCCTTTTTCATTCAGCACCAAGACTTCGCGTTCAATGCCGCTCAGCCCGCCGATCCCCGAACCGGTCATCACGCCGGCGCGCTCAGCGTCTTCCGTCGTTTTCAACTCAAGGCCGGAATCATCAAACGCCATTTGCGCGGCGGCGATTCCATAGAGAATGAATTCGTTGATACGGCGCTGTTCACGCGGCTCAACCCAGTCATCCGGATTAAACGCAGCATCGCCCGCTTCAGCGCCGCCGCCCGAACCATCCGAACGCGGTACCGAACAGGCAATCCGGCACGCCATGTTAGACGCGTCGAATTGCTCAATCGGCCCAGCGCCGGATTCGCCGGCAAGCAGGCGTTTCCAGACAGGCTCCAGCCCGACGCCCAGCGGCGTGACGAGGCCCATTCCTGTAACGACGACACGGCGCATATTACCGACCTCCACCGAGTTGTGACGCGGAGCGGCACAACAGCAGCGCTTGCTTGATCGATATTGTGATTGGCAAGCGGCGCCGCCGGTCCGGACGCTCCTGGTCTTTCGTCACCGCTAAGAGCGATTTAGCCTTTTTGCTCTTCGATGAATTTGATCGCGTCGCCGACCGACTGGATCGTTTCAGCAGCGTCATCAGGAATCTCAACGTCGAATTCTTCTTCGAACGCCATAACGAGTTCGACAATATCGAGACTGTCCGCGCCGAGATCGTCGATGAAGCTCGCCTTCGGATCTACCTTGGCCGGATCGACATCGAGGTGCTCGACAACAATTTTCTTAACGCGTTCTGCAAGATCAGACATTCAACGCTCCTTGGTCTTTACGGGTTTCTTACGCTTTCTAACGGGTTCGCAATAATTACAGGGCGGACCTGCCCGAAACGCGCTTTTCGAGGGCGCAATTACGGCATATTGCAGATTGTTGCAACGGCAAAACCGCCGCATTTAAACGGCCGGGCTTTATACCATCGCCATGCCGCCATTTACATGAATGGTCTGGCCGGTAACATAACGCGCTTCGTCGGAAGCAAGATAGAGCGCGGCCGAAGCGATATCTTCGGGCGCGCCCATCGCGCCGGCAGGAATTTTCCCCAGAATGGCTTCCCGTTGTTGTTCGTTGAGCGCGTCGGTCATCGCCGTCGCAATAAAGCCCGGCGCAATGCAATTGACTGTCACGTTGCGGCTCGCGACTTCCTGCGCCAGTGACTTTGACATGCCGACCATGCCGGCTTTGGACGCGGCGTAATTCGCCTGCCCCGCGTTCCCAGTGAAACCGACAACCGAGGTAACGCCGATAATGCGGCCGAATCGCTGCTTGGTCATGCCGCGCAAGGATGCCTTGGCGAGCCGGAAATAGGCGGTGAGGTTAATGGCCAGCACCTCGTCCCACATTTCCGGTTTCATCATCATCATAAGCGTATCGCGGGTGACGCCGGCATTTGAAACGACAACATCAAGACCGCCCATAGCCTCGCTTGCCTGTTTGGGCAGCGCATCAACCGCGTCAAGATCGGAAAGATTGCACGGCGTCACATGTGCACGGTCTTTCAGCTCTTCGGCGAGCGCATCAAGCTTTTCCTTGCGGGTGCCTGAAAGCGCGACAGCCGCGCCGCGCGCATGCAGCGCCTTCGCCACCGCTGCGCCAATGCCGCCTGTCGCGCCCGTAATCAGCGCCCGTTTGCCGGTTAAGTCGAACATGCCGTATCCTTCTTTCTGTCTACGGATAAATTAAGCTTTGACGAAGGCGTCAATGTCGCCGGGCTCGCCGACATTCAAAGTCGTTGCGCCCTTGGCGATACGCCGGACCAGACCGCACAGCACCTTGCCTGCGCCGACCTCGACGAACTGATCGCATCCTTGCGCGGCCATGAAAGAAACGCTTTCAGTCCAGCGCACGCGACCCGTTACCTGTTTAACTAGCAATTCGCGAATCTCATCCGGACGCAGGCATTCGCCCGCCGTCATATTCGCCACCAGCGTTGTCGCCGGCGCCTTGATCGAAACATTGCCGAGCGCTTCCGCCATGCGATCCGCCGCCGGCTGCATCAGCGAGGAATGAAAAGGCGCGGAGACCGGCAGGAGCTTGGCGATCTTCGCGCCAAACTCTTTCGCGCCGGCGCACACCGCTTCTACCCGCTCCCTAGCGCCGGAAATCACCACTTGGCCGGGCGCATTGTCATTCGCGATCTCGCAAACGCCGCCTTCCGGCGCGGCGTCGATGGCCTTTTGCGCGCTTTCAAGGTCAACGCCGATCAGCGCGGCCATGGCCCCTTTGCCCACAGGGACCGCCTGCTGCATCGCCTCGCCGCGAATGCGCAGCAACTTGGCGGTATCGGAAAGGCTGATCGCACCCGCGGCGCAAAGCGCCGAATACTCACCAAGCGAATGGCCGGCGACGAACATGGCGCCGGCGACATCCGCGCCCGCTTCGGTTTCAAGCACCCGCATGGCGGCGATCGAATGCGCCATCAGCGCCGGCTGGGTGTTGGCGGTCAGCGTCAGTTCTTCAATAGGACCTTCGCGCATGAGCTTGGAAAGATTCTGACCGAGCGCCTCGTCGACTTCCTCGAAGACCTCCCGCGCGGCCGGGAATGCGTCGCCCAGCGCTGCGCCCATGCCGACCGCCTGACTGCCTTGACCGGGAAAAATGAATGCGCGCGCCATGGGCCGCCTGCCTCCTCGAATCCTTGAAGACGCGGACATAGCCGCGCTCCGTGACAAGGGCAAGCTTGGGAAGGCGGGAAGAAACTTGGCGGAAACTATCGCGCAGCAGCCCAAACGCGCTAAGACAATCCCAAATTCCAGCAGGAACTGATGTCAGAACGCGCTCCCATTCGAATCGCTTCGATTTCCGCCGATCCGGATCCCGGCTGGGCATGGCTGCGTGATATCGCCGGGCCGGCATTCGAGATCGCCGGACGGCCGCTTGACTGGCATATTTATTCAATGGCTGATCGAAAGGGTCGCGCGAACGCGCTTGCCCGCTGGCGCGGCGCAAGAGCGCTCGCGCGCGACCATCAAGAAACGCCTTTCGACCTGGTCGTCTCACATGGCCCTTGGGCGACGGCGTGGACGCAATGGGTGGCGCGGCCGCAATCTTCGGCCGCAAAACACCTCGCTTTTTCATTCAACTTTACCGACCTGCCTTCCGGTCTGCGCAAATTGCTGATGACGCCGGCGTTCCAGAAAACTGATGCGCTGGCGGTATTTACTGAAACGGAACAACGCCTTTACAGCGATTATTTCCGAATTGACCCCAACAAGCTCTGGCGCGCGCCTTGGGGCGTTGCGCCGCCAATCAATGCGCCGGCGGGCGATAGCATCGAAGGGGAATACTTCGCCTCACTGGGCGGCGAGGCCCGCGATTACGGCGTGTTATGCGAGGCGGCGCGCGCCTGTCCCGACTTGCAATTCGTCGCCGTCGCGCGCCCGCACAATTTCTCCGGGCTTGACGCGCCCGCGAATTTGAAAGTCCTGTTTAACCTGCCCTTTGACGACGCCTGGTCCGTCATCTGGCGCGCAAAGGCCGCGATCATCCCTTTGCGCAGCCGCGAGACGCCATGCGGGCTGGTGACGCTGGTAGGCGGCATGCATCTTGGCAAGGCGCAGGTCGTGACCGAAGCGGCGGGTGTTTGCGACTATCTGACGAATGAGCAAACAGGACTGCTGGTTCCACCGGGCGATGCCGACTCCCTCGCTGCGGCCTTGCGCCGCCTCAATGCGGAACCGGCGCTTGCCGCAAAACTCGGAGCCGCCGCAAGGGATTATGCAGGCGCAAATTGCAGCGAGGCGCAAACGCTTGCATTTTTCCGGTCGGCGCTGGAGCGCTGGTTCGCTTAAGGCCGGCCCATTTCGCGCTTGCAAAGACCGCCCGCCTCGGCTAATCCCCACGCCTTCACGAGCGATGGTCGCAGGCGCCTGGAAGCTCCGCCTTCCAGGTTCAAGGGATGGTCCCTTAGCTTTGCGAGCCACAGGCCGTAAGGGAGTTCGCCAGCTCTGGTCTCCCCGGGTCTCCATCGCCATAAGCAGGAGCTGGCTTCATGCCGCTATATGAGCACATCTTCATTGCGCGCCAGGATATTTCCCCGGCGCAAGTCGAAGGTCTGACCGAAACCCTCGCCAAGATCGTCACCGATCACGGCGGAAAGATTGAGAAGTCCGAATATTGGGGCCTTCGCAACCTTCAGTACAAGATCAAGAAAAACCGCAAAGGCCATTACAGCCTTTTCAACATCAATGCGCCCGCACAGGCGATCGAAGAGCTTGAACGCCAGGAAAAGATCAATGACGACGTCCTGCGCATGCTGACCGTGAAGGTCGATGAGCTTAACGCCGATCCCTCGCCGGTCCTTTCGCGCCGCGACCGCGGCGACAAAGGCGACCGCGGTGATCGCGGCGATCGTCGCCGGTAAGCAGGAAAGGAACGAAAGACATGGCCAAACCGTTTTTCAGACGTCGCAAGACCTGTCCGTTCTCCGGCGATAACGCGCCGAAGATCGATTACAAGGATCCGAAATTGCTGCAGCGCTTCATTTCCGAGCGCGGCAAGATCGTTCCGTCGCGGATTTCCGCCGTCTCTCACAAGAAGCAGCGTGAACTGGCCCGCGCCATCAAACGCGCCCGCGTGCTCGCGCTTCTTCCCTATGTTTCGGAGTAAGACCCATGGACGTCATTCTCCTCGAACGCGTTGAAAATCTCGGCCAGATGGGCGACGTCGTCAAAGTCCGTCCCGGCTATGCGCGAAATTTCCTTTTGCCGCAGAAAAAAGCGCTGCGTGCAAATGACGACAACAAGAAGGTCTTCGAAGCGCAACGCGCTGATCTCGAAGCACGCAACCTTGAACGCAAAACGGAAGCCGAAAGCGCCGCCGAAAAAATCAACGGCAGCTCTTTCGTCATCATTCGCCAGTCGTCTGAGCTTGGCATTCTCTATGGCTCCGTAACGACGCGCGATATCGCAGATGCAGCATCGCAAGGCGGCGTCAAGATCGAACGCGCGCAAGTGCGCCTCGACAAGCCGCTTAAATCGCTCGGCGTGTTCCCGGTCCGCATTGTGCTTCACCCGGAAGTTGACGCGAACATCAATGTGAACATCGCCCGTTCCGAAGATGAAGCCGAACGGCAGGCGCGCGGCGAAAACGTGCTTGCCCGTCCTGAAGACCAGGCCGAAGAAAAAGGCGATGAATCAACGCCTGAATTCTTTGACGAGAACGCCGGCGCCGCCGTTGAAGAAACGAGCGCCGACAGCGATACACAAGACAAGAGCGACGAAAGCTAGGCTTTCGCTTCGCCCGCCCCATGTGGGAAAATTTAAGCGCCGGCTGTCTGTTCAGCCGGCGCTTTTTTTGATTTAACATTATGCATGGCAGATGGATCAAACCCGGGAGCGGCGCTTAATCAAGGTACGGAGGAAAAGCTCCCCGTAAGCCTTGATGCAGAACAGGCGATCCTCGGCGCGGTTCTTTTCGACAACGAGATTTTTTACCGCATCTCCACATTCCTCAAAGAGGAACATTTTTACGACCCCGTCCATCAATTGATTTATCAGGCTTGCGGCGACCTGATTAACTCCGGCCGCCTCGCCTCTCCGGTCACCATCGATACCTATCTCGCCAAGGCGCAAGGCTATCTTGAGGCTGGCGGTAAAAAATACCTCGAACAACTCGCAGCGAATGTTCCTTCAACCGCCGGTGCAACCGATTACGCCAAGATCGTGTTCGACCTCTCGGTGTGTCGCGGCCTCATGTCCATCGGCTCGGAAATGTTTGACCGGGCGAAAATCGCGACGCTTGACGACAGCCCGTCGCAACAATTGCAAGACGCTGAGCAGTCGCTCTACAAGCTGGCGGAAACCGGCAAATATGGCGGCGGCTTCAAGACGTTCCGCTCGGCGCTGACCGAAGCGGTCAACATGGCGAACGCCGCGGTCAAACGCGATGGCGGCCTTGCGGGCATCAGCTCAGGCCTGAGCGACCTTGACCGCATGATGGGCGGCTTGCACCCGTCCGACCTCATCATCCTCGCCGGACGTCCGTCCATGGGGAAGACCTCGCTCGCCACCAACATTGCGGTCAGTGCGGCGAAAGCCTATCGCGAAGAAAAACAGCAAGACGGCACGATGAAGCCAGTCGAAGGCGGGGTTGTCGGCTTTTTCTCGCTGGAAATGTCGGCCGACCAGCTCGCCACGCGCATCATGTCCGAATTCGCGGAAGTACCGTCGGAAAAAATCCGCCGCGGCGAGGTCGATCAAGAACAATTCGACCGGATTTACCACGCCGCCCGCGAACTTGAGAAATTGCGGCTTTATATTGACGACACGGGCGGGCTTTCCATCGCCCAACTCGCCGCAAGGGCGCGACGCCTAAAGCGTCAACACGGACTTGGTCTGCTGGTCGTCGATTATCTGCAGCTCATTACCGGCTCGGCCCGCCGTAATGACGGCCGCGTCCAGGAGATCACCGAGATCAGCCAGGGGCTCAAAGCACTCGCGAAAGAGCTCGAGGTGCCGGTCATCGCGCTCTCGCAGCTTTCACGGCAGGTCGAGTCGCGCGACGACAAACGCCCGCAACTCGCCGACCTTCGTGAATCAGGCTCGATCGAGCAGGATGCGGACGTTGTCTTGTTCGTCTATCGCGAAGAATACTATTTGCGCCGCTCCGAACCGCGCGAAGGCACCGAAGAGCACCTGACATGGCAAGCCAAGCTCGATGAGATCAACGCCATCGCCGAGGTGATTATCGGCAAACAGCGGCACGGGCCGATCGGCAAGGTCGATGTGCATTTCGAACAGAAATACACCAAGTTCTCGGATCTCGCCGACGATGGCCGTTTTGGCGCGCATGATCACTAGGTCTTTGCGTCATTAGTTCCGGGGCGCATCGGGATTGCGCAGGCGCGCCCTTTTCCGGCCGCAAAAACCCGCTTAATGCTGTGCCCATGACGAGCAGCAGCCCTATGCATCGCGGCCCTTGGGCCGATATTGATCTCAACGCCATTTGCGCCAATTTCGCGATGATTCGCAGTGCGGTCAGGGGCGCGAAAATGTCCGCGGTCGTCAAATGCGACGCATATGGTCTTGGAATGGCTCCGATTGCGCGCGCACTCGCTGAGCGCGAACAATGCGACGTCTTTTTCGTGGTCTACCCTGAAGAAGGCGTGCGGCTGCGCGAGGCCCTAAATGCGGCCGAGCCGGTGATCTATGTCTTCGATGGGCCGAATGAACAAACCTTACCGCTGTTTGAAAAACACAACCTGACGCCGACGCTGAACAGTCTCGATGAAGCAAAATTGTGGACCGCGCGCATGAACGGCGCGCCGGCGGGCGTTCATATCGACACCGGCATGAACCGGCGCGGCGCGGCTATAAACGATATTGCCGACATAGCGCGGCTCGATCTCAACATCACCCTGGCGATGAGCCACCTCGCTTGCGGGGCTACGCCCGCGCATCCGAAAAACAGACGCCAGCGCGAGATGTTCATCGATGCGGCGGCGCATTTTCCCGGGGCCCGGCTGAGCCTTTCTGCATCCGCTGGCGCGCTTATGGACCCGGAATTTCATTTCGATCTCGTCCGTCCCGGCATTGCGCTATATGGCGGCACGCCTTTCGAGATAGACGATCAACGCATCGCCCCCGCTGTCGCTTTGCGCGCGCCCATTGTCCAGTTGCACAGCTTGCCGCTTGGCGAAACGGTGGGTTATGGCGCGACCTTCATCGCGCAGCGCGAAACGCTGATCGCCACGGCGGCGATCGGTTATGGCGACGGTTTCCCGCGCGCCGGCGGCAACCGCCACCAAGCCGTCGTCAACGGCGCGCGCGCGCCGATTGCCGGACGCATTTCCATGGATTTCATCACTCTCGATGTGACTGATCTCGAAGCGCCGCCGAGGCTCGGCGATATGGCCGAATTTTTCGGACCCGGCATGCGCCTTCACGAAACCGCGAAGAACTGCGCGATGGCGCCTTATGACTTGCTTACAGGGCTTGGCGCACGCGTGGATCGCCGCTACCTCTAGGCGCAGCAGGGGATTTACATGAACCCATTCGCCTTGACAGGAAGCGTCTTTATCGACGCCGTACATGAGACCGGGCGCATCGCCGCTTTCGGCGCGCGCGGCGCGCTTGCGTGGTTTACCGGCCCTTTTTACTGGCGGGCGTTCTTCAGCTCGCTGGCGCGCATTGGTTTTGCCTCACTGCCCGTTGTCGGCCTCACCGCGATATTCACCGGCGCGGCGCTGGCGCTCAATATTTATGACGGCAGCCTGCGCTTCAATGCAGAAACCTTCCTGCCGCAGATTCTCGGCGTATCGATTGTGCGCGAATTGGGCCCGGTGCTCGCCGCGCTGATGGTGGCGGGACGTTGCTCTTCAGCCATGTCGGCGGAGATCGGCACCATGCGCGTCACCGAACAGATCGATGCGATTTCGACGCTCGCCGTAGACCCGTTCAAATATCTCATCGCACCGCGCATTCTGGCGACTACCGTCTCATTGCCGATTCTGGTCCTGATCGCCGACATCGTCGGCGTTTATGGCGGCTATCTCGTCGCAGTCTATCTGCTCGACTTTTCCGGGCCGATTTTCGTCACCAATATCGCCGAATTTCTTGAGAACCGCGACGTCGTCAGTGGGCTGATCAAAGCCGCCGTGTTCGGTTACCTGATATCTGTCATGGGCTGCTATTACGGCTATAACAGCGCTGGCGGCGCGCAAGGCGTCGGGTCTGCGACCCGAACCGCCGTTGTCGCAGCGGCGGTCGTTGTCCTGGCGTCGAACTATTTCATGACCTCGCTGCTGGTGGAGTTCTGACGCCGCCATGGAAAACTTGAAAAAAATCCGCCTGCGCGGCCTCCACAAACGATTTGGCGCCAATGAAGTCTTGCGCGGCGTCGATCTCGATGTCGAGGAAGGCCGCTCCCTCGTGGTGATCGGCGGGTCGGGCACCGGTAAATCTGTACTTCTCAAATGCATTCTCGGCATTTTATGCCCCGATCGCGGCTCTATCGAAATTGGCGGCCGAGACATCGCTCGCCAGACGCCGGCGGATCGAAAATTCGTCACCGGCCAGACCGGCATGTTGTTTCAGGGCGCGGCGCTGTTTGACAGCCTGCCCGTGTGGGAAAACATCGCCTTTCGTCTGATTTATGCGGAGAACAAACCGCGCCGGGAGGCGAAACAAAAAGCGCTCGATTGCCTTTCACAAGTCGGACTGGCGCCCGAGGTTGGCGAACTGGCGCCCGCCGCGCTGTCCGGCGGCATGCAAAAGCGCGTCTCGCTCGCGCGCGCCATCGCATCGGACCCGCAAATTCTGTTTTTCGACGAGCCTACCACTGGCCTCGACCCGATCATGGCCGATGTCATCAACAACCTCATCGTTGAGCGGGTAAAGGCGCTTGGCGCGACAGCGGTCTCGATCACTCATGACATGGCTTCGGCGCGAAAAATCGCCGACGAGATCGCCATGCTCTATCAGGGCCGCATCATCTGGCGCGGCACGCCGGAAGAGATCGACAATTCCGACAATCCAATGGTCGACCAGTTCGTGCACGGTCGAGCGGAAGGTCCGATCCAGATGACGCTACGGCGCCGTTAGGCGCCTGTCCGTTCTGCAAGCTGAAAAGTCATGGCGCCGTCCTCGGCGCTGGTGACATGTGCACGCATGCCGGCGAACAACTCGCGGCCAGTCCCCCAGCGGTCTTGGTCAAGCGCCGGAGACTCAATCTCGCGCGCGGCCAATTCGCCATCGGCGCATTTGACCTCAAGCGTACCTTTTTCCGCATCCAGACGAATGATGTCGCCATCGCGGATTTTGCCAATGGCCCCGCCATCGAGCGCTTCCGGCGACATGTGGATCGCCGCCGGCACCTTGCCGCTGGCGCCGGACATGCGTCCATCGGTAATAAGCGCCACTTTGAAACCCTTGTCCTGGAGCACGCCGAGCGGCGGCGTCAGCTTGTGCAGCTCAGGCATGCCGTTGGCTTTCGGTCCCTGAAACGGGACAACCGCAACAAAATCGCGATTGAGCTCGCCCGCCTTGAAACGGTCGATCAAGTCTTTTTGCGAATGGAAAACAATCGCCGGCGCCTCAACGATGCGCCGCTCCGGCTTGACCGCGGAAACCTTGATTACCGACCGACCGATATTCCCGTCGAGCAATTCAAGGCCGCCGGTCTCGGACACCGGATCGGCCACCGTCCGCAAGACATCCGGATCGCCGGACTGCGCCGGCGGCTTGCGCCATGAAAGGCGCCCGTCATCCAATGACGGCTCCGCTGCAAAATGAGCCAGCCCCTCGCCCATAACCGTCTTCACATCCCCATGCAACAACCCCGCATCGATCAGCTCACGGATGACAAAGCCGAGCCCGCCGGCGGCGTGGAAATGGTTCACATCCGCCGATCCGTTCGGATAAATTCGCGACAGCAAAGGCGTGACTTGCGAGAGATCTCTAAAATCATCCCAATTCACATTCACGCCCACGGCGCGCGCCATGGCGATCACGTGAATCGTATGATTGGTCGAGCCGCCTGTCGCGTGCAGACCGACAATCGCGTTGATGATGGCGCGTTCGTCAATAACGTCACAGAACGGAATATATTCATCGCCAAGCGCCGTCGTCGCAGCAACGCGCCGCGCGGTTTCTTCGACAATTGCATGACGCAGGGGCGTGCCCGGATTGACGAAAGCCGAGCCTGGAAGATGCAGGCCCATCACCTCCATCATCATCTGGTTCGAATTCGCAGTGCCATAAAATGTGCAGGTGCCTGGCGAATGATAGCTTTCGCTTTCCGCCTTCAAAAGTTCGTCCCGGCCGACCTTGCCTTCCGCATAGAGCTGACGCACGCGCGCTTTCTCATCATTCGTAAGGCCTGAACTCATCGGCCCGGCTGGCAGGAATATCACTGGCAAATGGCCAAAGCGCGCCGCGCCAATAAAGAGGCCCGGCACGATCTTGTCGCACACCCCGAGCATCAGCGCGCCGTCGAAAACATTGTGCGACAGCGACACCGCCGTCGCCATTGCAATCACGTCGCGCGAGAATAATGACAAATCCATGCCGGGTTGGCCTTGCGTGACGCCATCGCACATGGCCGGCACGCCGCCGGCGATTTGCGCCGTGGCGCCCGCCTCGGCAAGGGTCGCCTTGATGGTTTCCGGATAAGCGCCAAGCGGCTGGTGCGCGGAAAGCATGTCGTTATAGGCGGTGACAATCCCGATATTCGGACCATCGCCCCTGGCGAGCGCTTTTTTTGCATCCGCCGGACAAGCCGCCGCCGCATGGGCGAGATTGCCGCAGGACACATGGCTTCGATGCGGTCCGTCCGACGCGGCCGCGCGCATTTGCTTTAAATAAGCGTTGCGCGATTGACGGCTGCGTTCACGAATACGATCAGTGACGCGATCAAGCGTTTCATTCAAATTCGCCACGATTTTCTCCTTCAGGCCGCCCAACAGACTTTAAGGTCAGGGCGCGCGCGCAAGATCGCCCGCACGGGCATTTGCGCAACCGGGCCTTCCTGCGACGCTGTTTCAATGGTTTTGCGTTTTTCCTCGCCGGAAAGCAGCAAATAGATAAAGGACGCGGATTTGATGGCGCCAAGCGTCAGCGTCATACGCTGCAAATGATCGCCGGTCACCTCGCTGCGCCTGGCGGTGATGGCGGCAAGGCGGTCTTCATCGCCAAGCGCGCGCGCCAGCCCGTCGCATTCGGGAAACCAGGACGCCGTATGGCCGTCATTGCCCATGCCAAGAATGACAACGTCAAATTCCTCAATGGCGCCGTAGCGCTTTTGCGCCGCGCCTAGGCCGTCAGCCGGCGACGGAGCGTTCGACCACATGCCGATCAGCTTTACGCCGGCGGCCTTGCCTCTTTGCAGCGTATCTTTCGCAAAGGTCTCATTCGATCCGGCCGCACCGGGCGGAACCCAGCGCTCATCCACCAGCGCCGCCGTCACCCGCCGCCAGTCGAGATCATGCGCCGATAACGCCTCATAAAGCCCGGCCGGCGTCGAACCGCCCGATAGCGCGATCGCCGCCTCGCCTTTCTCACTTATGGCGGCGGCCAGGCTGGCTGCGATTTCCTTGGCCAACATCTCCGCCATCGCTTCGCGCGAAGAATAAACGGTCAAAGAAGGGGCATTTTCGGTCATATATTGAGCATCCAGGCAACAAGAAGCGGGCCCAAAGCCAGACCCGACGGGCTGGATCACAAGGCGCGCGAACGCCGCCACTAACTGGCCGAATTGCTCGCGCATTTCAACGCTGTTGCGGAAAATGACCGATCAAAACCGCGTCCAAAAACGCCGGGGCTCACCTTTCGGTGAACGCCCGGTCAAGCGAGCGCGAGACGGGTTTGAGCGCATATTGCATCAAGGTGCGAGAATCCGTGACGATTTCGGCCCGCACCTGCATGCCCGGCGTCAGCGCGCGCTCGCGCGCGCCGGCCCCGATGGTCTGTTCCGATAACGCGACATAGGCTTTGTAATAGGCCTCGCCCGTGCGTTCATCCGTGAACGCATCAGCGGAAACAAAGGCGATCTGCCCATTGATCTTACCATATCTATTTGGATCGAACGTGGTAACGCTGACATCCGTTTGCAATCCGACCCTGATATGTCCGATATCTTTCGGATCGACGCGCACTTCGGCCATCAGCTTGACGCCAAGCGGCGTAATCTCCGCAACGACGCCGCCGGGTCGCACCACGTCGCCGCGACCATTCACCAGCACGTCATTAACAACGCCGGCAATGGGCGCGCGCACCGTCAACCGATCGGACCGGTCTTTCAGCGATGCAATCGGCTTCACCAGTTCGGCAAGTTCGGCGACAACGGCCGAGCGTTCCTCGGCGATGCGTGTTTTATATTCCGCTTCCGCGCCTTCTCGGTCGGCGCGGGCCGCCTTGCGCGCCCGGCGCGCCTGGTCAAGCCGTGAGCGGGCGCCCGCGGCCTTCGCCTGCGCCGAAGCGACAGCGGCTTTCGCCTGCAAGTAAGACTGCTTTGAAGTAAAACCGTCGCCAATCAGCTCTTCCTGGATAGCCAGTTGCTGGCGCGCCAATTCCAGAAGGTCGGTCTCCGCCGCCTGCTCGGCTTGCGCTTTCGTAACTTCGGATCCGGCCGACGCCTCACGTTCGACAAATGTCGCCATATTGGCGCGGTGTTGTTCCACGCCAGAGCTAAACACGGTGCGTTCTTCGGCGACCATATTGGGCCAGTCCGCTTCAAATTTCGAGAATTCCGGCGTTCGCCCCGCTGCCTGCGCCGCCAGCCGCTCCGAGCGCAGTTCGAGATTGGCGCGGCGCGCTTCAAACCTGTTGAACTCGCCGCCGGCATTTTCCGACCGCATACGGATCAGCGGATCGCCTTCACTCACTTCATCGCCCGGCGCAACCAGCACCGCATCGACAATACCGCCCTCTAGATGGGCCGCTTCGCGCGTCGATCCGGACGGCGCAATTTCGCCGGTCGCAACGGATAGCTCGCGCACATTGGCGATATTCGCCCAAATTAGCAGAAGGATGACGAGACCGCTTAGGATCGCCATGGAGGCGCGGGCCAGGAACGGCGGCGCTCCTTCTTCCAGTTCGATTGGCATGGCGAGCCCGTGGCGCTCGCCAACCGAATCATATTTTTGTTCCGCGTGTCGCGCTTTATTGTCCATTGTTCCGTCCGCGCTATATTTATTACTCATCGCCCCCTCCTCACGTCGCCAGAATTTTCGGCACGACATTTTCAGGGGGGCCCATATCCCGCACCGCACCGCGCTCAAGCCAGACGACTTTGTCCGCAAGGCGCATATGGCTCGGCCGCTGCGTCGTCATGATGATGGCGCTCTTACGCCGTTTTTCTTCTAAAATTGAAAGCAACGCGCGCTCGCCCGACGCATCAAGCCGCGCCGCCGGCTCATCCAGCAAATAGATCGGCGCATCCTTGACGAAGGCGCGCGCCAGCGCGATGCGGCTCAGCAAGGGGTCCGGCCAGGTCGAGCGCGCCATGGCCGAGCAACGGGTGTTGAGCCCGTGCTCAAGGGCGCCGCCAAAATACTTGTCGATACCCAGTCGCCGCACAACCGCATCGATTTCCTCGTCGCTGGCGTCGGGCCGCGCAAGGCGAATATTTTGCGCAATCGTGCCATGGAAAAGGTCCGGCGTTTGCAATCCAACGCCGAGCGCATGGCGCCATTCACCCTTGTCGAGCTGCCGCAGATCGAGACCATCGACGAAGATCGATCCTGCCTGCTGTTGGTAGAGCCCCATCAGCACCCGGAGCGCCGTTCCGACACCGGACCCTCCTTGCCCATAAAGGCACAGCATCTCTCCCGGCTTGACTTCAAACGACACGCCGCGCAACGACGGCTCGCGGGCGCCGGGATATCGGAACGTAACATTCTCAAAAACAACGTGCCCGTTGAACGCCCGCGGGATCGATGGACCGGAATTCGGCTCGCGTTCCAATGGCATCCGCACCAGCCGGTCAATCTGTTGAACGCTTTGCAGGGTCTGCCCGAGCGTCAACCCGCTCAGGAAAAGGTTGCGAATGGGGCCGAGCACCCGCCAGGACAGCGCCATTACCGCTATCAGCGCGCCGGGGCTAAGCTCACCGGCAACCACCAGCCCGGCGCCGATCGTCAGGATCGCGACGCCGGCGACCGCCACCATGGATTGCGAGAAAGACTGGATCAGGAAATTGAGCTGACGCGCCTTCATATTGGCGACGGCAGCTTGAGCCGACAAGCGACGCTGACGGCGCAGCCAGACATGCTCTGCGCCAAGGTCATGAATAGCGCGTTGGGATGAGACTGCCTCGACAGTCAGGTTGTTCAACCGTGCCCGCACATCACCAGCCTCTCGCACAAGCGTGCTCGTGCGCGGCAGCGCCCAGGCGGCAACGACAGCGTAAAGCGCCACAAGTGTTACCGGCACCCAGACCAATGGCCCGCCGATAACGGCGATCACCGCAACAAACAGCAACAGAAACGGAAGGTCGAAGCAGGCATTGGCCAGCGGCCCGGTAAAGGCCTCATGCAATGACGTCATCTGCCGCAAACGGGTGAGCTGCGCGCCGATCGGCGCTTCATCCGTATGCGCCAGTGACAGATGCAGTAAATGGCGGAATGCCGTTTCACTCAGTTGTTCATCAAGCCGCGCGCCGAGATAGGCTTGTAACCGGACTCGCAATTGGCGCATAGCGAGGTCCGCCGCGACTACGAACAAGATCCCGACAGCTAGGCCAAGCAGCACGTCCAGCGACTTGGCGCCGACCGCCTTGTCATAGACCGTCATGACGAATAGCGGCGGCGTAAGCGCGAACAAGTTGACGACAAAGCTGATCAGGAAGATTTGTCGAATGACAGGCTTGAATGCCGACAGAGCATCGCTCGCCCATCCTTTCCGCGGCGCACCGGTTTGCAGCTCTGCGTCTTCCGCCGCCTCGGGAAAAATCACGAGACCGTCGATATCTTCGCGCGCAACCTTGCGGCTTCGACAGGTCGCCGGATCGAACACCGTCAAGGCGCCGTCGCTATCAGGCTTTTCCGCCAGGACAATAGAGCCGTCAGCGCGACGGATGAAACAGGGCAGATATTCGTCACGCAGATTTCCCGCCCGTGCTGGTTCGCAAACCGTATTATACCCCAACCGAAACAGCACCGACCGGAACGCCGCTACCGTATCGACACCGTCCGCATGCGGCATTGCTTCAAAAACGCGGCGCTTGCCTTGCGCCCACCCGGTCTGTTCGAGAAATCGGTTAATTACTGCAATGCAGTCGTCATTCGTCGTTTTTTTTCCGGCATGCGTTGCTTTTAATGCGGCACGCAACTGCGCCTGCATGCGATGAACCGGATGCGCGTCTTGCCCATTCGCCGCGCCCGTCGTGCATGGCTCGGCATTTTCCCCACATTGCGTATTTGTATCTGTTTGCCGGGCTTGCATCATGACGCAGCCTGCCTTTCACCGGAGCAATCGTCGTTTTGTCGGACGACTTTTCCATTGGCCACTTCATAAACGTCATCAGCGAGCCTGAGCAGCGACGGCCGATGGGTCGCAAGAACGATCGTGGTTTTTCCGCGCAATCGTTCCAACGCCTCGACAAATCGTTGCTCGCCGGCAAAATCGAGCACCGTGTTCGCCTCATCCAATATCAACACTGAAGGCCGCAGCGCCAATGCGCGCGCAATACTGATCTGCTGCGCCATCGGCGCCGGTACATCGCGGCCATGCGCGCTCTTTAAAACCGTGTCATAGCCAAGCGGCATGCGGACAACATCTTCGTCAAGGCCAATCAGGCGCGCGGCGGAAAGCGCCGTCTTCGCCGGTATTTCGCCAAACAGTGTAATATTGTCGAGAATCGTGCCGCGGAAGATTGTCGGCGACTGCCCCACATAACGAACAAGCGCCCGCGCTTCCGCCAGATTCGGATTATCGCCAATACATGCATCGCCTGCCGCAAGCGGCGTATCGCCCATCAATATCCTCAGAAGCGAAGAACGGCCAGAACCATCCGCCCCCTTGAACGCGACCATGGCGCCCGCGGGAATTTCGAGATGAACATTCTCGAACAATGGCGCTGCTTCCCCGTGGCGCACCGTAACGCCGCGTAACGCTACACTTTGGGCGCCGACAATTTTTTGATGCGAGACCGCGCGCGCCTGCACCTCGTCGCACTCGTCAAACAGCGAAGTGATGCGGGCGCGGCGATGCTTGGCCAATTGAATATCATTCCAGCTCGCTAAAGACCGCATCAATGGCTGCAAAAGCTGCGACGACAAAAGTATGCAGCATGCAAGCGCACCGAGCGTCAACCGCCCATGAACGACAAGGACCGCACCGATACCGACTATCGCAACGACCGATGTTGATGCATACAGTGCCGAGTAGGTCTGGGCCGTTCCAGTAAGCACTATGACGCGTTTCGTGATCACGCTCGCCGCCGACTGCAAACGCTCGAAACGCCGCATCATGAGCGGTTCCATCGCGGTCGCTTTTACCGTTTGCATTGAACGCAGCACCTCGATGATGAAGTCATGCTTTCGAGCTTCATGGGTTTCCCGTTCCGCAATCGCTTCATTGAGGGCCTTCGTCCGCCGCAGCGCGAGATAACCGAATATCCCAAACAGCGCGAGGACAACGAAGAAAATCGATCCGCCTACAAGCGCGATTACGCCGGCGAAAATCGGAATAAACAGAATATCTACAGCGACAATTCGCGACTGTCCGCCCAAATACGCGCCGAGTCCGTTTATGGCGTTCATTCGTTCAAGGTGCTCGCTCGCCGTCGCCTGGCTAAACCGTGAAGGCCGCGTCGACAACATGGCGGACAGCGCTTTGGTGGATAGATTGTGCGTGAACGACGCCGCCGACCAATTGACGATTGCGGACCGGAAATATTTCAGCACGCCATCCACGATGATTACCCCGGCCAGGACGATCACTAGCGCCGTCAACGTGCCGAATGCCGCGTTCGGCAAGACCCGGTCATAGATCTGCAGGATTGTAAGGGGCAACGCCAATGCAAGGACATTCACCACACCCGAAGCGATATAGGTGGACAAGCTCAAGGGCGGCGCGGACAGAGGCGTCCCGCTGGTTTCTTCCTCGCCAGAAATTCCCTGCGTCGTTTTTTGGGCGTTGAAAAGCATATAGGGGCATCAACTCGTTACTACATATGCCCGCCTTGTTTATGGTTAAATCCTTTCGGAAAGATAAGCACGCCCGGATTTCCATCGTGATTTACGAGAGATTAACCAGATTATTAAGTTTCTGATTAAGCCATTGTCCGTAGGCTTCGTTCTGTTGTGCACACACAAAGAGAAGTCTGATGTCGAATGAAAAGGCAAATCCGGCTACCGAGCCAAAAACTCCGTCTACGGGCGAAGCGGACGTAAATACTGCTTCAAGCGAAGATCTGACACTCGACATGGAACGCGAAGCGCTCAGAAAAGCGCAGGAAACGGACATGCCGGATGCCGGTGGCGGAGAGGCGCTCAGCGGCTTGGGAAGCCTGCATTACGGAGATCAGCCGGATGGAGCCTGGCGACAGGCGGAGAGTCCGCATGACGGGGGCGCACCGGATCCGGCGATAACGCCCACCGGCATCAGCGAACAGCCCAACGAAGGCGTCTCAACAGGCGGCCAAGCCCCAGTAAGAGAAACCAACGTCTCTTCTGATGGCCGCTCTCCCTCTGAAAATGTCGTCAATTCACCGGACAGTACCGTCCCTTCGCCGAAGCGCACCGCCGGCAAAAGCGCGCCACCCGAACATTCCGCGGAAGGCGACACGACCACATCCGGGACGACACCCGCGACCGCTGACGCCGGCCCGCACCCTTCAAGCGATAACGGTGACGCGCCCGAAAGCGGCGACGACGCACCCTACCCTTTCAATGATGCGCCAACCGATATTCGTCTGTCCGCAGAAACGACGCCTGAGAACGCGCCTGGCGCAACGGTCGCGACGCTGACCGCGACCGACCCGGACGAAGGCGACACGGCAGACTTTTCCATCGTCGAAGATGCTTCCGGCCTTTTTGAAGTGGTCGGCGATGAATTGCGCCTTAAAGATGGCGCGTCGCTCGATCATGAAACGCAAGATTCGTATGAACTCGTTCTGCGAGTCGTAGACAGCGGCGGCGACAGCTACACCAAAACTGTCACGATCGCCGTCGCCGATCTCAATGAAGGCCCGAGCGATCTCCAGCTTTCGAACGCCGCCATCGATGAGAACGACGCCGGCGCCGTGGTCGGAACCCTGTCGGCCTATGACCCCGATGACGGCGACAACCTCGCCTTCGCGGTCTCCGACGCGCGTTTCGAAGTCGTCGACGGCCAGCTGAAGCTCAAAGACGGCGTTTCCTTCGATCACGAAACTGCTGACGCCATCGACGTCACGGTCACCGCGACCGATCAGGGCGGGCTCGAGACCGTAGAGACCTTCTCCATCGCCGTCGCCGACCTTAATGAAGGCCCGAGCGATCTCCAGCTGTCGAACGCCGCCATCGACGAGAACGACGCCGGCGCCGTGGTCGGAACCCTGTCGGCCTTTGACCCGGATGACGGCGACAGCCTCGCCTTCGCGGTCTCCGACGCGCGTTTCGAAGTCGTCGACGGCCAGCTGAAGCTCAAAGACGGCGTTTCCTTCGATCA